>JAYRJE010000023.1:0-68947 GCA_041906465.1 Candidatus Didemnitutus sp.
CGCCGGCATCGGCTTCGCGCAGGATGCGGATCTTCTCCTCAGTTTTGAACTTCTTGCCTTTCATGTCTGGGTCCTTTCTTGGCCCAGACTAACTCCCAGAGCGGCTTAAAAATTCGAGGTCACGTCAGGCTCTTTTCGTCCATGTTCAGCGTCCCTTTCCACGCCGTGAGCTTGGCGTCCAGGGACCGCGCGAGCTCGGCCACGCCGGGCTGGAGCTGGCCGGCGTCGGCCATCGCCATGAATTTTCGCATCATCACGATGGGATGCGGCTCGCCTTCGCGACCGACGATGACGAGTCCGGCGCCGGTGGACTTGTTGTCCATGGTCTCGTAGGCGACGCGAACGACATCCTCGGCAAACTCAGTGGCATAGCGCCGGTCGGAGTTGGTGCGGGCGTGGATCGAAATCGCGATCTTCTCGCCTTTGACGACGAAGGGCGCGAGCCGCACGTTGCGGCCGAAATCGTCGGCGGCCGCGGCATCCGCCTTCGTCGGGGTGGCGTCGGACGGGTTGGCGGTGCCGAAGGCCGACGCGGCAAGACTGCCGGCCAACGAAAGACAAAGGATGGGACGAATCACGAGGCGCTGGGGATGAATGATTGGTCCGGACACCGGCAGGAAAGTTCCGAGCTCGAATGACCCGCGCTCAGGTTAGGACCGCTTCAGCTCAAAGGACGGCCCACGGGAGACACGGAACACACGAAAATTGCCCACAAAACACACGAAGCACACGGAAGGGTCGAAGCCCGTCGCTCGATTTCGTGTATTTAGCGTGTTTCGTGGGCGACCGCTTCAATTGTCACTCCGCCAGACTCGTCTTCTCCGGTCGCGTGTAGAAGCGTTCGTGCGCAAGCAGCTTGAGCTGGTGGATGGCGAAGCTCAGGTCGGCGAAGCGCGCGAGCTTGGCTGGGTCGGAGGCGTCGGCGCGCAGCTGATCATCCATGCGATGAAAACGCTCACCGAGCGAGCGTTGCTCGTCGTGGTCCCCGAGTCGGCGCAACAGGCGGCGTGCCCGGTCGGCGATGCGGCGGGTTTTCGCGACGAGGCGCAACGCCGGCGCGAGCGCGGTCTCCCCTCCTCGCAGCTGCTTGAAGAGCTTGCACTCGAAGGCGCGGCATTGCGCAGGCCGATCGGCGTAGAGCCGGCACGTGCAATCGGCGCACAACGCCGCGCAGGGCTGCGGAAAACGTCCCACCGGCTTCCGCCCACGCGAGAACGCCACCGGCAAACCCAGCTCCTTCAACTGCGCCGCATCGTCGCCGGGCTCGAGTTGCACGCCGTCAAAGAGCGTGCCGTCGCAGCACAGCCCGCAGGCGAGGCAAAGTTGTTCGGTCGGAGTCACGTCCCGCCAGCATCCGGGATGAGTCGCGGCGAGCGCAAGCCTCGGCACAGGTTGTGGTGTCCTTCGGCCTCGGCCCAGCGAGGAACCACGAATTTCACGGATCGCACGGATTGAAGTCATCCGTGTTATCCGTGTAATCCGTGGTCAAAACGCTCCGGCCTATCCGCGCATGAACACCCTCGTTCCCGTCCTTTCGCTCGCGCTCGCCACCTCCACCTTCGCCGCCAACCCGCTCGACTTCGGCAGCAACATCAAGACCGCCGATCCGTCCGGACACGTCTGGGCGGACGGGCGCATTTATGTCTACGCGTCGCACGATGAGGAGTGCCAGCCGGACTTCTGGATGAAGGACTGGCACGTCTTCTCCTCCGCCGATCTGGTCAACTGGACTGACCACGGCGCCTGCCTGTCGGTCAAGGACCTCAAGTGGGCGGACAACTATGCCTGGGCGCCCGACGCCGCCTACAAGAACGGCAAATACTATTTTGTCTTCCCCGCCGGCACCGGCGTGAAGGACCGCGTCAACCCGCGCAACAGCACGAAGTGGATGGGCATCGGCATCGCCGAGAGCGATTCGCCGACGGGACCGTTCAAGGACGTGATCGGCGCACCGCTGTGGACGAAGCCCTACGCGAACGACCCGTGCCTCTTCGTCGACGACGACGGCAAGGCTTACCTCTACTTCCCGTCGCGCGAGTGGCTCGTCGCCGAGATGGCCGACGACATGCGCAGCATCAAAGGTTTTAAGAAAATGGACATGGGCGGCTACGAACCGCGGATGGAAGGCCCGTGGGTGTTCAAGCGGCACGGTGTCTATTACTACACGATGCCGGAGGACCTCCGCACGCTCAGCTACTACACGTCGAGTTCGCCCCTCGGCCCGTGGAAATACCGCGGCGTGATCATGGAGCAGGAACACGAGAGCAACAACCACCACTCGATCGTCGAGTTCAAGGGCCGCTGGATTCTCTTTTATCACCGCTGGATGCTCGACGAAAACTCGCCGTGTCCGCAGAAGCGCCAGCGCCGCATCTGTGCCGAATACCTGCACTTCAACGACGATGGCACGATTCAGCCCGTGGCGCGCACCGCCGAAGGCGTCGGCCCGCTGCCGGCGAAGTGAGCCGCCGCCGCGCATCCCTCCAACTGCTCGGTCGCATCGCACATCGACGGTAGGGGCGGTTGCCCTCAACTGCCCTTCGCAGCCGTCGCCCGCAATGCACGCCGAGGGCGCTTGCGGCCAGCGCCGCTACCGGTGCCCGTCCTGTCGATGCGCGCCGCGCGCGACGTTGACGCCCGCGCGCCTCTCGCGCAGCGTGCTGTCATGCAAGCCCGCCGAGTGCTGCCCCTGCTCGCCGCCGTGCTGATGGTCTTCGCGGCCGGTTGCGCGTCCCATAAATCCAGTCGCGCGAAGCAGCGCTTTCGCGACGTGCCCGGGAGTTTCGGCGATTGGGATGCGCGCTCCGCCTATGTGGGCGCACGCACGAAGGAACTCACGAGAAAGGGTCTGAACGAGGACGCCGCCGCCGCGCGCGCCCAACGCGAGTGGTTCGCCCGCGCCCCCGTCGCCGCAGAGGAGCCGACGGCTTACGAATACGAGCGACGCAAGGCACAGGCTGATCTCGACGCCTACCTCACCGAGTATCGCGGCGCGACGAAACGCTGAAAGCAGGAGCGCCACGCAGCGCGCGCGGCGAAACTCAGCCTGCTTTGCTCACCAGCGCGAGCAGCGCGCTCCAGTTTTCCCCGGTCGGATCCTCGCTCGCGGGGAAAATCACGTCGCGGCGCGTCGTCATGCGCTCATTGTCGTCGACGCTGTTCCAGTAGTGCGCCGTGCGCGCGACCTGCACCTCTGTCGGCTGGGCCCTGGGGTTGCCGGTGATCTCGAGCGTCTGCGTGCTCACGCCGAAGCCGGCGAAGCGCGCCTCGAGCTGGCGACCGAGCTTTTCCGCAACCTCGGCCGCGCCTTCCTTGCCGAGACCGCTCTCCAAATTGGCCAAAAACTCACGGCGCAACTCGTCGCCGGCGACGGCGTAAGCGGGGATCTCCAGCCGATAACGACCGGGCGCCGTTTCCTTCGCGATGGCGATCCTCGCCTCGTAATGGTGCCGCACGGCCTGCGTCTGCACGACGATCTCTGCCAGACGCGACCACTGCTTCGTGGTGAGGTCGAGTTCGGTCTCGCCCGCGAGGAGATGCAAATCGCACAACGCCGTGAACAGAGCGCTTTCCGTCGCCGACAATTGCTCCACGCGGCGCTCGCGCGGCTCGTCGACGTTGGCGACGGGCGCGCGTTCTCCCTCCTCCGCGCTCTCGAACTGCACGGTGCGATCGGCGGGGATCACGGTCGCGGCGTGCGCCGGGGCCTGGCTCGCTCCCGCATCCGTGCGGCGGCCCAACCCGGCCCATCCGAAGAACCCGGCCGCACCGATCACGGCGGCGAGCAACAGGATGCTTGAACGTAAGTTACGCACGACGGCCGCCATTTCGCACCATCGCGCCATCCCTCGCGACAAAATTCTTTCAAAAAGTCCTAAAGTTTTCCCCGCTTTGGCCGACCGGTCGCAGCGAGGCGCGAGGGCGGTTGGGGACTACCGAGCGGAGCGACATCGGACACCGCCCCTCCCATCGCATGCGCCCCCGAAAATCCGGCAGGAGGCGTTGTTCCAACGCCCCTTCCTCATTTCCGCCCCCTCTTCGCGCTCAGTTCACGGGCGCAGCCGGCGTCGCGGCCGCCTTCGCGCGGAGGCTCTCAAGTTCCTTACGCACCGCCGCCACCGCCCGGTCATGCACCGGGCCGCTGTGCTTGGGCTCGTCCGGCAAATCGGGCAGCAATTCTTCCACGTAAGCATCCATGAGTCGCGCGATCGCAGCATCATCGAGCGTCGTGCGGGCGTCTGCGATGGTCTGGAACAGCAGGCCCTTGCGCATGCCCTCGATCGCCTGCCGGATCTTCGGCTTCACGACGAGCATCACGCTCTTCACCGCCATGCGCCCAATGAAGCCGACATCGTCCTCCTTCAAGTCCTCGGCGATGAGTTCGTCCAGCACCTGATCGAACGCGTTCTTCGGCGGGAGATAAAAGACCCAGTCGTAGTGCGCGAACAAGTCGCGCTCCAAATCGGCCGCACGGAGCGCCCGCAGCTTCGCCTCAACCTTGGCGTCATCGAACTGCTCGAACCACGCGAGTTGGTAAAGCTGCGCGCCGATGCCCTCGAGCGGGAGCGGCAGTGCCGTCACGATGCGCTCGAACTCCATGTCGACCTTGCCGCCCCGTTTCTCGCCCTCCGCGCGTCCGCTATCCGAACTGTGCTGCCAATGGTCGAGCATCTTGAACAGCTCGGGTCCGCGGGCCGCGACCGCGGGGTCAAGCGCCCCGGCGTCGGCGAGCGCGAGGAATTTTCGAAAAAAACGAATGGGGTGCGGCTCACCTTTCTGGCCGATGATCACGAGCCCCTTGCCGGTCGATTGGGTCACGCCGCCCTCGTAGATGATCTTGAGCACCTCCTGCGCAAACTCCTCGGCGTAACGCCGGTCGCGGCTCGAACGCGCGTGAATCGAAACGGCGAGCTGCTGCCCGCGCACCACAAACGGCGAGAGCTTCACCATCCGCGAAAACTCATCCTTCTTCGCCGGCACGCCCGACGGCGGCGCCAGGTCCTTGGCGGACATCGACCCGAGCGCGAGCAGTGCGGCGGTCAGAGCGACGAGCAAACGAGTGATTCCAAAACGGGCGCGAACAGTGCGGTGCGGCATGGTGTGCGGTCCCATCACACCGCACCCGGGCACGTGGTTGCACGATTTTTCGTTGGCCGCCGCCGCGCCACCGAAGCCCTAGGAGGTGGAAACGACCAGTTTCAGCCCCAACAGCCCGAGCACCGCTCCCGCCAGGCGGTCGAGCGTGGGCTTGCCGCGAAGATACCAGCGACGCGGTGCCGGAGCGGACAATACCAACGCCACGATCGCATACCACGCCGTCTCGATCGCACACACGAGCACCAGCAGTGCGACCGCTGCGCTCACGGACAACTGCGCCGGCAACAACGCGCTAAAAATGCCACCGTAGACGACGATCGCCTTGGGATTGCTCACCTGCGTGAAGAGCGCGCGCCAGAACGAGCGCACCACCGCCGATTGCATCGAACGCGCACCGTCGAACTCGGCGAGTCCCGCTCGCGCGCTGCGCCACGCGCCGACCGCGAGCCACACCAGGTAAAGGCCGCCGGCAAGCTTGAGCGCCCCGAACACCCACGGAAAGGCCGCGAACAGCGATTGCAGGCCCGTGAGAACGAGGAGCGCGAGCAACGTCGCCCCCACTCCCATCCCGGCCGCGGCCGCGAGCCCGTCTCGACGCGACGTCGCCACCGCGGTGCGCGCGACCAGCAGAAAGCTGGGCCCGGGGCTGATCGCGCCCAACGCGATCGCCGTGCCCACCCCGAGAAACGGAAGCAACATGTCCATGCGCGACACTGGCGGCCCCGCGACGTGGACCGCAACGTCGCGCCGTCGTTCGACCACGCGCGTGCGGCCAACCCGTCGCTTTTTCAGACCAGCTCGACGACCGGTTCGTGCTCCACCGGAAATTTCACCGAGCGCGCAATGAAGCAGTAGCTGTGGGCCTGCGTGTGCAGCGCGCGGGCTTTGACGGCATCACCCGTGATGCGCACGCGCGGACGCAGCACCACGCGCGTGAATTGCCCCGCCCCGTTCGCCTCCTCGGCCATCTCGCCGTGCGCGTCGTCGCGATATTCGTGGATCACGATGCCATTCACGGCGCACAGATGCAGATACCAGAGCATGTGGCAGCTCGAGATCGCGGCGACGAGCAGCTGCTCGGGGTTGTAGCGCGAGGCATCGCCGCGAAAGGCGGGATCGCTCGATCCGGCGAGCACCGGTCGGCCCTCGGCGCGGATCTCGTGGTCGCGCCGGTAGCTGCGGTAGTCGCGCGTGCCGGCGCCATCGTTGCCGGTCCAGGTCAGTTGAATGTCGTAGACGTGATTTTTCATACGGGAAAAAAGAAATGCGTAGCCGGACGCTGTCACCAACGCACAGCGCCCACAACGGCGCGCCGTTGTCCGGCTAGGCATATGCGGCCAAACCGCCGCTTTTCCGGACCAGTTCGCCGACCGCCTCAAGTGCAACGACCGAGGCGCCGCCGAGGCGCACGTGCAGATGCACCGCCACGAAGCTGACACCGGCGACGCGGCTGATCACGGCTGTGGCGGCGGAGTGCGCTCGTTCATCCAGGCGGCAGCGACCTCTCTTGCACGCTCCACCCGATCGACGACGAGCACGAGCTGATGGTCGTGGTCGCTGTAGAGCACTTTGATATTCACGCCGGCCTGCGCCATGCGCCGCGACAATTTGCCGAGCTGGCCCGGCTCGTCCTGCTTGAGCCGCTGCACGACGACGTCGCGCACGGCGGTCACGCGCATCCCGACGGCGGCGAGCGCGCGGCGGGCGGCTTCGCCGTCGGCCACGAGGAAATGCGCGATGCCGACGCCGTTCACGACCCACGCGCCGCCGCCCTCGACGCTCACGCCGGCGCGACCGAGCGCCTCGCCCATGTCCGCGAGCGCGCCGGGGCGGTTCTCCAGTTCAATGGTCACATCTTTCATCGGACACAGAGGCTGCGTGCGATCGCGCGACTTGCACGACCGGACACTTTGGCCACGGTCGAAGCATGGTTGCCGCGCCCGATGTCTCACGCGTTGCCCGCACGATCGGCGATCCGTCGCGTCTGCGCATGCTCACGTTGCTGATGGACGGTCGCGCGCTCACGGCGAAGGAGCTTGCCTACGGCGCCGGCATCGAGCCCGCGACCGGCAGCGCGCATCTGCAACGACTGGTGGGCGACGGTCTCGTCACGGTGCGCACGCAGGGCCGTCATCGCTACTTCCAACTCGCCTCGCCCGCCGTCGCGCGCTGCGTGGAATCGCTGCTCGTCGTCGCCCCGGCGGTGCGCGCGGTGCCGTGCAGGACGCCTGATCCGCTCTGCGAAGCGCGTTATTGCTACGATCATCTCGCGGGCCGGCTCGCCGTGGCCGTCGCGCGAACGATGCAGGAACGCGGCGCGATCGAGCGGCGCGAGGACGCGTTTTTCGTCACGCCCGACGGCGCGCGTTGGTTCGCGCAACTCGGCGTCGACGTCGCCGCCGTTGCGGCGCAGCGCCGGCAATTTGCCCCGGCGTGCATGGATTGGAGCGAGCGACAGGATCACGTCGGCGGTGCACTCGGCGCGGCGCTGGCGCAGCGTTTCGAAAGTGCGCGCTGGCTGCGGCGGCGGCCGGAGTCGCGCGCCGTGGTCATCACGCCCGCGGGGCGCGCGGCGTTGCAGACGCATTTCGGCTGGAAGCCGGACGCGGCGGTATGAGGTAGGGCGAACCGTCCTCGGTGAGCCGCGGCTCGGCGGGGACGCCTCGCCCTACCGCCGATCGCGCTACTGGACGTAGTCGCCGACTTCGCCGCGAACGAACGCGCAGGGCGGTTGAGGGCAACCGCCCCTACCGGCGAGGCGCGCGAGCGGTCGGGGGGCGTTGTCCCAACGCCCCTTCGCGTTCGGAACGCGTTGAGGTCAACGCGTTCCACCTCGGCCAAAACCGCGTCCGCTCACTCGCCCGCGGCGTCGCGCAGGAAGGTCTCGTGCGGGATCAGCGCCTCGTAGTCGGCGACCGAGCCGCCCGCCAGACACGTGTCGATGATCTGTTTGCCGAGCGGATCGAGTTCCGGGTGGAGGTAGAGCTGAAGTTCGCGGTGGAAAAAGTCCGCGAGCATCTTGGCGCCGGCATCGTAGGCGGCTTCGCCGACCTCCGGCTGCGTGTTCACCTCGAAGAACCACGAACCGATCGAGCGGCCTTCGACGAGGATCTTGCCGGGCGTGTAGCCGAGCAGCGGGCAGCGCGAGGGCTTCACCTGGTCGGCGGAGAAACGGCGATTGCCGCGGCGCGCGAGGTATTCGCGCATGATCCATTGCGGCATGAAGCCGGCTTCCCACGAGCCGATGTGCTGGTTGGGCACGAGCACGTAGCTCACGCGATAGTGTTCGCGGATCTGGTGGAGGAGAATGTTGGCCTGGTCGACGCGGCGGCCCGTGGCGAACGGCCAGTAGGAGCCGACGCCTTCGGAGGACATGCCTTCCGTCTGCGTGATGCTCGGGTTGGCGTGGCCGCGCGGAGCGACGAGGCGCCAGAGCCAGGCGAGCGCGGGCGGCAGCACGTGGAACAGGCCGATGATGCCGTAGCTGGGGTTGTCACGCGTGCACGGCGGCGTGCGCACGCCGAAGGAACGGATGTCGACGTCGATCGCGCCCTTGTGCACCTGCGGCACGATGTCGCGCGGGACGACGATGCGCGGATTCGGGCAGCGTTTGCCGGGCGAGTCTTCGATGTGCTCCCAGAGCAGCGCCGTGGCGCCGGGGTGAGCCTCGATGTTGAGGAAGAGCAACGGCCGCGACGGCGCGATGGTCATCTTCTCGAGGTGCGGGTCGATGCCGTAGGACTCGATGTGGTTGACGCGGACGAACCACGCGGCCTCGGCGTCGACGACGCGCAGCTTGCCGTTGCCGCGCTGGAGCGACGGGTGGCAGAGCGCCATGTCGTCGGTCACCGGGCGCAGCTCGCAGCCCTGCGGGAGCGTGATGACGCGCTCGTCCTTCGTGACGATGTTGCGACCGAGGAGCAGGCTGTTGTCGGCCTGGCGGTGCATTTGCTCGAGCATCTCGCTCTTACCGCCGCCGCTCGCGCCTTCGTGCGCGATGACGAGCTTGTTCTGGTAAGGCGTGATGACCTGCACGGTCGAGCAGTGGATGGTGTTCCAGTGCTCGTCCTCACCGTGATTGAGGAGGATGCCGTAAACGCCCTTCTTCGCACTCGGGCCGGGATAGAGATTGTAGCTGAACAGCTCGTGCAGGCCCTTGCGACGATTGTGCACGACGACCTGCTTGCCGGCGAAATGCGTGTGGCGGAACGGCGGCGCGACGTAGATGACCGCGCGCGGCTTGAAGTCGGCCGGCACCTGCTCGGGCGAGAGGATGCCCTGGAGCAAGGCGAGGCCGAGGGCGAAGAAGCCGGCGTTTTCCGGCGCGACGACGACCGCGTGCGTGCCCTTGCCCGGGAGACCGGCGATGAAGGGGAACACGGTCAACCGCTGCGTCTTCAGCCACGCGAAGGTTTCCTGGCGGACCGGCTCGAAATCGGCGCCGAAGCGCTCGCGATACGTCGGCTTGTCGGTGGGGCGCGTGTCGCCGATGACCATGCAGTCCGGGTCGCGGCGGCGCATGTAAGGTTCGAGATAGTTCGCCGCGATGCCATTGCGGACGCGGCAGACGCGCGCTTCGACGACGCGGCCCTTGCCGGGGACTTCGTAGGCGACGTCGTGCCAGCCGGCGATGGCGTCGCGCACGGAGAGTTCGACGAGTTCCGTCTCGTTGCGCCCGATCGAATAGCCCGGGCACGCCGCGAGGATCGCTGCCGCTTCCTTCGGCAGGGCGAAAGGCGTCGGAGAGGCCGCAGCAGCGGCAGAGGCGGGCGAACCGGTGGGAGGGAGCGGGCTGGTAGTCATGTTCGGGGAAAAATTGGAGCCACAGGGTAGCGAAAGGCGGGGCGCGCTGGCTGTGCAGGTCTTGCGTTCCGCCGGTGCATTTCTGGCTATGACGCATCGGCCTCAAACCGTGTCATGACACGAATCACGCGCTTGCCCGGGAGGCGTGGCTGAATTCGGCGGCGAAAGAACAATGTTCGCGCAACTTCGGGATTTAGTCGGCTCGCGTTCCGTGTAGTGCATGGACCTCCGCTGCTTACCCATGTTTCCCCGTCTCATCGCTGGTTTCGCCCTCGCCATGCCCTGCCTGCTTTCGTCCGCCGCTCCGGCGACCCCGCGCGTCATCTCCGCCGATGTGGCGCAGGCGCGCGGGCCGATGAGCCGCATGTATAACTTCTGCGTCGGCGCCGGGCGCGCCAACGAGGGCTTGCGGGCCGATTGGCAGCGCCAGCTCCGCCTCGTGCGCGAGCAATGCGGCTTCCGCTACATCCGTTTCCACGGGCTGTTCACGGACGACATGGGCGTCTACTTCGAGGACAAGCAGGGCAATGCGATCTACAACTGGCAGTATGTCGACGAGTTGTTCGACTTCATCACGAGCATCGGGATGAAGCCGTTCATCGAACTCGGTTTCATGCCCAACGCGCTGGCGAGCGGGAAGCAGACGATCTTCTGGTGGCGCGGCAACGTGACGCCGCCGAAGGACTACGCGAAATGGGAGGCGTTCATCGCGGCTTTCACGCGCCACATCACCGAGCGCTACGGCGCCGACGAAGTGCGCTCGTGGTATTTCGAAGTCTGGAACGAGCCCAACCTTGACGGATTCTGGATGGGCAATCCCGAGCGGAAGAGCCCGGAGGAATGGGCCGTCGCAGCCCGCGCCGAGTATTTCAAACTCTACGCCGCCAGCGCGCGCGGCGTGAAATCCGTCGACGCCAGCTATCGCGTCGGCGGCCCCGCGACCGCGGGCGAAGGCTGGATCGACGAGACGCTGGCGTTCTGCGCCGAACAGAACGTGCCCCTCGATTTCGTCACGACGCACAGCTACGCCACGATGAGCGGCTATCTCGACGAGACCGGCAACGCCGGCACGGTGTTCTCGCCCGACCGCAACGCCATCACGTCCGGCGTGCGCAACGTCCGCGCGAAGATCGACGCCTCGCCGTTCCGCAGCCGCGAGTTGCACTACACCGAGTGGAGCAGTTCCTACACGCCCTCGGATCCGATCCACGACAGCTACCACAGCGCCGCCTTCATCCTCGACAAGATGCGGCACATCGGTGCCGCCGCGACCTCGATGTCGTATTGGACCTTCACGGACATCTTCGAGGAAGCCGGCCCGCGCACGAAGCCATTTCACGGCGGCTTCGGCATGCTCAATTACCAGGACCTGAAAAAGCCGTCGTTCTTCGCCTACCAATTTCTCCAGCGCCTCGGCGATACGGAGCTCGCGAGCAGCGACACCGACGCGTTCGTGTGCCGCGACGCCACCGGCGCCGTGCAGGCTCTGTTCTGGGACTTCACGATCACGCATCCCGGCCCGTCGATCATCAACCAGGAGTTCTACGCGAAGGACCAACCCGCGCAGGGCAAGGGCACCGCGGAACTCCGTCTCACCAGCCTCAAGCCCGGCACCTATCGCCTCGCCGCCACGCGCGTCGGCTACTGCGCCAACGACGTCCAATCCGCCTGGCGCGAGCTCGGTTCGCCCGCGCAGCTCACTCGCGCCCAAGTCGCGACGCTGCGCACGGCCTCCAGCGGTGCGCCTGCGATCGACGAACAGGTGACGGTCGGCGCCGACGGGAAATTCACCCGCACGTTCCCGCTCCGCGAGAACGACGTGTGGCTGATCGAGTTGCAGCCGCAGGGATAAATTCGACGCGAACGGAGCGCCCAAACGCGCCCCACTTTTCCACGCCATGTCCGAATCCAAACTGACGGCCAACGCCGCCATCCTGCTCGTGCGCGATGTCGTCGCTTCGGCGCACTATTATCGCGATTGCCTCGGTTTCACCTTCGATCGCCTCTGGGGCGAGCCGCCGAACTTCGTCATCTTGGCACGCGACAACTGCCGCCTCATGCTACAGCAGGCGCCCACCGGACACGCGATCGTGCCGCACTGGCGCGTCATGCACGGGATGTGGAACGCGTATTTTTGGGTGAACGACGCCGACGCGCTCTTCGCGGAGTTCAAGCGGCGCGGGGCGAAGGTCGACTACGAGATCGGCGACAAGCCGTATGGCATCCGCGAATTCGGCGTGCAGGACCTCGACGGCCACGACCTCGCCTTTGGCAGCCCGCTCGACTGACCGGCGCGGCCTCAGCGCACCGACGCGAGCACGCGCAGCATCGCCGCGTGGATGCGGCCGTTGCTCGCGACGCAGCGCGCACGCTCGGCGCTCTGCGGACCGGGTGCGCCGGCGTAGTCAGTGACCGTGCCACCGGCTTCCTGCACGAGCAGCACGCCGGCCATGATATCCCAGCGTTTCAAATCCTTTTCCCAATAACCGTCGAGCCGCCCCGCCGCGACGTAGGCTAGATCGAGCGCCGCGCTGCCAAGGCGACGCTCGCCGCGGATGTGTTTCAGAAACGCCGACCACTCGCGCTCGTTGTTGTCGGGATTCGTGTGCTTGTCGTAGGGAAAGCCGGTCGAGACGACGGCATCGTTGAGTTCCTCGGTCGCGGTCACGGCGAGCGGCCGGCCATTGAGGTGCGCGCCGCCGCCCCGCACGGCGGTGAAAAGTTCGTCGCGCGTCGGATCGTAGACGACACCGAGCAACGGCTGCCGGTCCGGCGTCGCGAGCGCGATGCTGGTGCAGAAGTGCGGAAGCTTCGCCGCGAAGTTCACCGTGCCGTCGACCGGGTCGACGAACCAGTGGAACGGCGCCGTGGCCGCGAGAGCGCCCTGCCCACCGCCCTCCTCGCCCACGATGTGGTGCTCGGGAAAACGCGCCAGCAGTTCGCGCACGATGAACGCCTCGGCCTCGGTGTCAGCGGCAGTCACGACGTCGGAGCGCGTCGACTTGCGCGCGGAGATCGGGATCGGAGCGGCGAAGTGGCGCAGGATGATCTTCCCCGCCCCGCGCGCGATGGCGGCGACGTCGTCGAGCAGAGCGGCAGGTTGCATGGTCCGACCTTCGCCAATTTCGACGCCAGCGCGAATCCGAAACGCGTCAATGCCGCGGCGCCCCACGATTCGGGAACCGCGAAACTACTTCGGTCGCGCGAGGTAGAGCTGCAGGTAGAGCTCGCGGAGCTGCTTCAGCTCCTCCGCGCTGGCGCCGGCCGCGGCGGCGAGATCGATCTTGTCGGCGAGCGCATTGAGCTCCGTGCCATAGACGGCGCGCTCTTCCTCCGCCGCGGCCATGCCGCCCACCCAGAAAACGTTCAACACCTGCGTCAGCGTGTTCGTGTGCTTCTTTTTCAGCCGTCGCGTGCGCTCCGCCGGCGTGAGAAATGCATCGCTCGTATCTTGCGACGGCTGCATCGCCTCCGACACGTGCAAGCGCGGTAACTTCACGGCGGCGGGCGGGCGATGACCGCGCACGGTGAACGGCTCGAGTTGCACGACGTTCGGATCGGAAACGAGATTGGCCTTCGACGGCGCAGCCGGCTCCTCGAGTGTGGCCGCGCTCGCGGGATTGAGGATCGGTGAGCGCGGCGTGCCGTCCGTCGCAGCCGACTTTGCCTTTTCCGCAGCAGCGTGTTGTGTCGGATCGTAGCGCGGCAGCGAATTGCGCACGGCTTCGGCGACTCGTTCACTCGCGACGCCGAGCGACGGGAAACCGCACGCGCAGGCCATTGCCACGGCATGCCGCCAGCGCACGAATCGGGGTGATAATCTCATCGCGTTGGGCCCGGGCTGTGGACCGGCACGGCCCGGTGGGGTTCCGTCTCTGAAAAATCTTCGTAACCTGAGCCGCGCAACGGGGTTTTCGTCGGTGCGCCACTCGCTCGCCATGCACATGCTGATTCAGGACGTCCGCTTCGCCGTCCGCACCTTGCTCAAAAATCCGGGCTTCTCGCTGGTCGCCTTGCTCACGCTCGCCCTCGCGCTCGGCGCGAACACCGCGATTTTTTCCTTTGTCGATGGCGTGTTGCTCAAGCCGTTGCCCTACCCGGACGCCGACCGCATCATGCGTGTGCTCGAAGCGCCTCCCGGCGGCGGGCGCAACGGCATCTCGACGCTCAACTACCTCGATTGGGCGCGGGACAACAAGAGCTTCGAATTCATCGCCGCGCGCACCGGCGGCTCGGCCACGCTCACCGGCATCGATGAACCGGTGCGCCTGCCTGGCGCGCAAGTGACGGCGCAGTTCTTCGACGTGTTCGGCGTGAAGGCGGCGCTCGGGCGGACGTTTTTACCCGGCGAAGATCAGCCGGGCAGCCCGCGCGTGGTGGTGATCAGCGATTCGCTCTGGCGCACGCAATTCGGCAGCGATCCGCAAATCCTCGGACGCAAAATTATCCTCGATGCCGAGCCCCACGAAATCGTCGGTGTGTTGCCGCGCGGCACGGCGTTCGATCGCGGCTTCTCGCGTTTCTGGCGGCCAATGGTGTTCAAGCCGGAGAACATGACGCGCAATTTTCACTGGTTCAACGCCGTCGCGAAACTGAAGCCCGGCGTCACGCTCGAGCAGGCGCGCGCGGACCTGGACACGATCGGCAAGCGCATCGCCGCGGACTTTCCGGATTCGAACAAAGGTTGGAGCGTCGGCGTCGATCCGCTCGCGGAAACGATCGTGAACGACAATCTCCGCCGATCGCTCTACGTGTTGCTCGCCGCGGTCGGCATGGTGCTGCTGATTGCGTGCGCCAACCTCGCGAACCTGTCGCTCATGCGCGTCGTCGGTCGCGAGCGCGAGATTGCCGTCCGCACCGCACTCGGCGCGGGACGCTGGACGCTCGCGCGCCAATTTCTCATCGAGAGCATCGTGCTGTCGCTCGCCGGCGGCGTGGCGGGAGTGGCCCTCGGCTACGGCGCGATGCAGGCGCTGAAGGCCGCCGCGCCGCCCTACTCGATTCCGAGCGAAGCGCTCGTCACGCTCGACTGGCGCGTGGCGCTGTTCGCGTTCGCGCTGTCACTGCTCACGGGCGCGCTCGTGGGTTTGCTGCCGGCCTGGCAGGCGGCGAAGCCGAACCTCACGCAATCGCTCAAACAAGGCGGCGGCTCGGGCACGGGCCACGGACACTCGCGCGTGCGCGGCGCATTGGTCGTCGCAGAAGTCGCGTTAGCTTTCGTGCTGTTGGCGGGAGCGGGCTTGTTGATTCGCAGCCTCGGCAAACTCGGCGAAGTCGATCCGGGCTTCAACTCGACGAACGTCCTCACGTTTCGGCTACCGATTTCGAACACGCGTTTCCCGGAGCCCGAAGCGCTGGGCAGTTATTTGCGCACGGTATCGGCGCGACTCGCGACGCTGCCCGGCGTCACCGACATGGCATTGAGCACGGCGTTGCCGATGCAAGGCTGGGGCTACGGCATGGGCTACCTCCTCGCCGACAAACCGGGCATCGATCGCGCAAACCGTCGCTCCGGTTTTTTCAAGATGGTCAGCCCGAGCTATCACCGCGCGCTGCAAATACGTCTGCTCAAGGGGCGCCTGCTCGACGAGCGCGACGTTCGCGGCGGTCCGCCGGTCATGGTGATCAACGAGACGATGGCGAAGCGTGAGTTCGCGGGCGTGGAGCCGATCGGTCAGCGCCTGCTCGTGCAGGAAATCATTCCCGGCAAAACGCAGCTCGGCGATGAGATCCCGTGGGAAATCGTCGGCGTCGTGGCCGACGAAAAGGTCGGCGGCCTCGACGACATCGAAGGCTCGGCCGGCATGTATGTTTCCAACTCGCAGAGCCCGAGCTACGGCACGGGAGTGCTGTTGCGCGGCTCTGGCGACACGGCGCTGTTGCGCGAGGCGGTGCGCAAGGCGATCCGCGAGATCGACCGCGATCAGGTGGTGGCGGACGTGAAGACGCTCGACGAGATCAAGGAGGAGTCGCTCGGCAACAACCGCTTTCGCGCGCTGCTGCTCGGGAGTTTTGCCGGAGTTTCGCTGCTGCTCTCGGCAGTCGGCATCTACGGCGTGATTTCGTATTCGGTGACGCAACGCACGCGCGAGATCGGTATCCGCGCCGCGCTGGGCGCCAGCGAACGCGACGTTGTCGGCCTCGTGCTGCGACACGGCATGGGCCTGACGCTGCTCGGCCTGTTGGCGGGTGTCGGGGGCGCAATGGGTCTCACCCAGCTCCTGGGAACGCTCGTTTTCGGCATCGGCAGTCGGGATCCGCTGACGCTGGCATCGGTGGCCGCCGCTCTCGCTGCGGTGGCGCTGGCCGCCTGCTTGGTTCCGGCCCGACGAGCGACCCGCGTGAGCCCGGTGATCGCTTTGCGGTCGGACTAGCAAATCCGCGGGAATTCCCGACTTCCGCCGGAAAATGGTCGGGCGGGTGAGACTGGCGCGCCTGCGGCGCGTTCGAATGCGCCAGGGGCGCACCAGCTCACGACGTCCCGAACCGCTCGTCGAGCCACGCACGTCCTCGGCCCGACTTCAGGAACTTTTCGCGGCTGCGAGCGGTGGCGTAGCCAGGAAACGTTTCGGTGTGGAGGACAACGAAGCCGCCAATCAGTTCACCCGAATGCGATCCGCCACGATGCTCGGCCAGCCGTCGCGCGAGAGCGTTGGTGATCCCGACATAGCGTCTCAACGCACCTCGAAGGACGTAGACCGTGATCATTTCAAAAATGGTCGGGCTGGTGAGATTCGAACTCACGACCTCTTGCACCCCATGCAAGCGCGCTACCAGGCTACGCTACAGCCCGATGATTCATCGGAAGGACGAAGAAGCCCCACGCATTCCGGCGAGGCAAGTCATTATTTTTGCCTCGGAGGAAGCGCGATGGCGTCCCCGGCGTGACTCGAACACGCGACCAGCGGTTTAGAAAACCGCTGCTCTATCCAGCTGAGCTACGGGGACAACCGTCCGGCGCACTTTGCGTGGCGCCCGCGCTCTTGTCGAGAACGCGAAACCACCGCCAAACAGCGCGCCCTCCGGCGGAAAGCACGGAGGGCGCGAAAGTGGTGGAGCAGATCGGGATCAAACCGACGACCTCGTCGTTGCGAACGACGCGCTCTATCAACTGAGCTACTGCCCCGAAGGGAGGTGTTTGTTTGCAGGCCGATTTCGCCGGAGTAAACCAAAATTTTTCCGTCACCGCGCAGATGTTGCCGAAAAACTCCCGACCCACCTCGGGGACTGGCCCTGAATTTGCTGTTGCACCACCTACCGTCCGGCGGGAAACAGACCCTCCGCCGGTTCACATCATTCCATTTTCAAAGCTATGAAGAAGACCACCAAGAAGGCTGCCGCCCCCGCGGTCGCCGCTCCCAAAGCCACCAAAGCGCCCGCCAAAGCTCCGGCGAAGAAGACAGCCACGACCGTCGCACCCGCCGCTCGCCGCAAGTCGGCCGAGCAACCCGAAGCGCCGGCCACGCTGATCACGGCGCGGGTCGACATCGGTTTCGGCAATCATCTTTACCTCCGCGGTGAAGGGCCGGGCCTCAGCTGGGATCACGGCATCGCAATGGATTGCATCGCCGCCGATGGCTGGACCTCGACGCTCAAGGGTGCGAGCGCTCCGGTCGTCTTCAAGGTGCTGATCAACGACCTCACCTGGTGCGCCGGCAACGACTACGTCGTCGAGCCTGGTCAAAGCGTAACGGTCACGCCGACGTTCTGAGCGAGTATTCCCAGTAAGGCGGCGATTTCTTCGCGGCCGCGGCGCGGACGAAAATCCGCGCCCCACCCTCAATCCGGATCCGGATTGATCGCCAACAACGCAGCGCGGACATCGTCCGCGCTGATTTTTTCTCCGTCCGCCCTCACCGGCTCGAGCACCGTGCAACGGAGCTTCACCCGCGAAAACGGCCACGGAATGTAGAGCTTGTCCCAGCTGCGCAGGCGCTTCGCGAGCGTGAACTCGGCGCCGAGCAACACCATCGGGGCGTTCAGCCGCCGCGTGACGACGAGCACGCCCGGCTCGACCACATACATCGGTCCGCGCGGGCCGTCCGGCGTGATGCCGATGTCGTGCCCTTCGCGCATGCGCTCGATGAGCAGCCGCGCGGCCTCGCGGCCGAGATTGCTGCTCGAGCCGCGCACCGGATGGATGCCGATCATCCGGTAAAACGCCGCGAGCCATGCGCCATCTTTGCTCGCGCTCACGAGCCCGTAGACGCGCCGCTGCGTGCGGAAACGGCGGAAAAACTCCGGCGAGAGAAACAGCCGATTGTGCCAGAGCACGATCGCGGCCGGCACGTCGGACTTCGAAAGCCGTTTCACCGTCTCGGCGTCGGCTTCGAGCCGCAGCGTGCGCACCCACACGCGCAACAGCGCCGCCACGCACCACAACGCCGCGCGCCGCCAGCCGCGCACTTCGTTGATGAGGTCTGAGGTCGGTGTTTCCAGAATCCTGTTTATGCGCGGAACGGTGCCAATCCGCCAAGATAAAGTTGTGTCGGACGCTGCCCACGAAATCCACGAATTCATACGAGAAAGTCGCAGCTAAATCCTATCCCCGAGATGGGCGGACACATCCCCGTGCCTTCACGCAGCCGAAACGGAGCAAGATCGATCGCGTTTTTCTGACTAGGTGTGTCTACGCGGACAGAGGGACCTAGCCGCCTGTATTGGCGCTCGATCGCACAGAATTGATCGAACGAAGAGCGATCGCGAACGGCGTTGCGCCTTTCGTGTTCATTCGTGTGTTTCGTGGGCAAGTCCTACGCATGTCTGCCCTCCCGCCCTGCCCTTTTCTGCCCGCGCCTCCGCCCGCCATGGACGCCGGCGCGCTCACGGCCCACGGCGAGGCGCGCGACGCCGCCTTCTACCTCACCGCGCTGACTTACGGCCACTATCTCTGGCAACGCGGCCTCGCCGCGCGCGCCACCCTGTGTCTCGATCGCGCGCTCGGCGCGGATTTGCGCGGCGACGAATCCGTCCTGCACGACTGGCCGTTGCCTTACGCGGCAATGCGCTGGTTTCTCGCGCACACGCCCTCGGACGTCTTCATCGGCAACCCGCGCGTGCATTTCCAGCATCTCGCCGATCGCATGAACGAGCCGCGCCGCGACCAGCGCCGCTGGCGCGCCTGGGCGTGCTGGGCCATCGCGCGGGCGACACGGCCCGAGTGGCCGGCCGACCCGAAGCACCGCGTCGTCGAACCCACGCTAGACGAGATCGCGTCCCGTCTCGCCCGTCACGGCATCGCCGGCGAAGTCGAACTCTGGCGAAGCGCGCTCAACGCGTCGTCCTCACGCTGACGTTCCTCCCAGGGTGCAGCGCGTTGCTCCGCGCGCTGCGGGACTCTCGCTCGCGAAAAGCGCGTCGGGCCAACGCGCTCCTCCTCACAACCGATCGCCCCGCAGGTTCGAATCTCGACCCCTATAAAGTGATAACCGGCCCGGCGCTAAGCGCCGCGGCCGGTTGAACACACGAACTAACACACAAATTGGTTTACTCGCCGTCGTCGCCGATCGAGGCGGTCGCGCAGCTGTCGATCGCTTCCTTGCACTTGGCGATCTCTTCCTCGGTCACCGGCTGCTTGCTGACGAACGACGTGCCCGTCTCCTCGTTGCGCGCGAAATTTTCCGGCGCGATCACGCGGCACTGGTCGCAGTCGATGCAGCTGGAGTCGACATAGAAGCGACCCGCGACGTTGTAGGAGAGACGATCAGTGAGAGTGGCCATGGTGGAGAAAAGTGACGCGGACACTGTAGCGCATCACGGCGCGGTGCGCTCCCCACGCTTTGCCGGGCACTTCGCGTTTCTTGGCGAGATGGTATTAGTTGCAACCGGGCTAATCGGCTCCCCCGGCCAATCGATGATTAGCTTCTGACAATTAACGGAACGGTTCCGGCGTTGAATAGAAGTTGGCAGATTCCGAAGCTGGCTTTACCAAAAAAACATGAACGGCCATTCCCACGCATTCCTGGCCCTCTTTCTCGGCGTCGCTGTCGCCTTCCCGCTGATTCTTTTGGGTGTCGCTCAGCTCTGGGTGCGGTTCTTCCAACCCGCCAAGCCCAACGCGCTCAAGAATGCGGTCTATGAGTGCGGTCTTCCTCCCCAGGGCGAATCCTGGATCCAGTTCAAGGCGCACTATTATCTCTACGCGATTCTCTTCCTGATCTTCGACGTCGAGGTGCTGTTCCTCCTGCCCTTCGCCGTCGCCTTCACCGGCCTGCCCGCGGGCGCCCTGTTCGCGATGCTGGTGTTCATCCTTCTTCTTGCCGAAGGCCTCGTCTGGGCCTGGGCACGCGGTCACCTCAACTGGAAATGAGCGACGCTCCCTCCACGCCAACTCCGACGCCGTTCCCGGCCGCCGGAAACATCTCCGACGCAGAGCGCGAAGAGCTCCGCCGCCACGGCATCCTGCTCACCTCGCTCGAGGAGCTCTACAACTGGGGCCGCGCCAACTCCATCTGGCCGCTCCAGTTCGGCCTCGCCTGCTGCGCGATCGAGATGATCGCCGCCGCAACCGCTCGCTTCGACATCGCCCGCTTCGGCGCCGAGATTTTCCGCCCTTCCCCGCGCCAGGCCGATCTCATGATCGTCTCGGGCACCGTCACCAAGAAGATGGCGCCGAACGTCGTCCGCCTCTGGAACCAGATGCCGGAGCCGAAATACTGCATCGCGATGGGCGCGTGCGCGATTTCCGGCGGCCCCTTCAAGCAGGGCTACAACGTCCTCAAGGGCGTCGACCGCTTCATCCCGGTCGACATCTACATCCCCGGCTGCCCGCCGCGCCCCGAGGCGCTGCTCAACGGCCTGATCGAACTGCAGAAGAAGATCCAGGCGGAGAAGGTCGCCGGCCCGCAGGCCGCCAAACACCTGCGCTCCGACGTGCAAAGCGAGTTCCCCGTCCCCGAATACGGCGAGCACGACATCGTGCCCTCGAAAAATCCCGACGTGTGGTCGCCGCCGTCGCTCCCGCGCAAGGCCTGAGCCATGGAAACGCTCGAACAAATCCGCGATCGCATCGCCGCGCGCTTCCCCGGCGCCCAGGTCTCGATCCAGCTCAATCCCGGCGCCGCCGCCGAGCACTCGCTGCTCATCGACTCGAAGCTCGGCCGCGACATCGCGCTCTTCCTGCGCGACGACGAAGCGCTGCAACTCGACTACTGCTCCAACGCCACCGGCGTCGACTGGCTCGACAAGGAAGTCGTCGACGTGAAAAAGACCACCGTCCCCGATCCCGCCGGCGGTCCGGCCAAGGTCGTGGAAGAGAAAACCAAGCGCACCGAGCCCGGCTATCTCGAGGCCGTCTATCACCTTTACTCGATGGCGCTGCGGCACGGCCCGGTCGTCATTCGCATGCGCACCGGCAACCGCAGCGACAACGTGAAGCTCCCCTCGCTCACGCCCGTGTGGAAATCCTGCGACTTCCAGGAGCGCGAGATCTTCGATCTCTACGGCATCGTCTTCGAAGGTCACCCGGACCTCCGCCGCCTGCTGATGTGGGACGAGTTCAAGGATCACCCGATGCGCAAGGACTACGTCTCGCCGGACGACTTTGAATACGAGCCGACCCCGCACGACGCCGTCCTCGCCCGCGCCAAGGTCCACTATCCGGCTCCGCCGCCCGCCGCACCGGCCGCACCCGCGCCTTCTTCGGAGGTGAAGCCATGAGCCTCTCGCCATTCTCCAACTTCACCTCGCATCAGGGCCCGACCGTCCGCGCCGTGAAGGACCCGTTCCACGGCGACCTCCTCGAGGTCTCGATGGGACCGCAGCACCCGTCGACCCACGGCGTGTTCCGCATGGTCGTCACGCTCGACGGCGAACAGATCGTGAAGCTGAAGCCCGTCTTCGGCTACCTGCACCGCAACCACGAGAAAATCGCCGAAACGACGAGCTACCTCGGCTCGATGCCCTACACGGACCGACTCGACTACCTCTGCTCGATGTCGACCAACTGGGCCTACGCGATGGCGGTCGAGAAACTCGCCGGCCAAGCCGTGCCCGACCGCGCGCAATACCTCCGCGTCATCCTCGCGGAAATGACGCGCCTGGTGAACCACACCTGCCTCGTCGGCTTCCTCTTCAACGACCTCGGCACCTCGTTCACGCCGCTCCTCTACGGCTTCCGCGAGCGCGAGAAGTTCCTCGACCTCTTCGAGGCGCTCAGCGGCTCGCGCATGATGTGCAACTTCCAGCGCTTCGGCGGCTGCCGCGTCGATCCGTCGCCCGAGTGGCTCGCCGCCGCGCAGAAGCTCGTGGCCGATTACCCGCGCTTCCTCGACGAGTGGGAGCAGATGCTCACCGGCAACGAGATCATGCTCGCCCGCACGCAGGGCATCGGCGTGCTCGACGCGAAGAAAGCCATCAACGCCGGCATCACCGGCCCGTGCCTCCGCGCCTCCGGCTACAACTACGATCTGCGCAAGGTCGACGGCTACGGCTTCTACCCGCGCTTCGACTTCCGCGTGCCGCTCGGCGCGCACGGCGACACTTACGACCGCTACATGCTCCGCATCCTCGAAATGCGCGAGTCGGTCAAAATCCTCGAGCAAGCCTTCCGCGATCTCCCCGCCGGCCCCGTCATGGACCCGAAGGCAAAGATCCGCGGCTTCCGCCCGAAAGCCGGCGAAGCCTACGGCCGCATCGAGGGCCCGAAGGGCGAACTCGGTTTCTATCTCATCAGCGACGGCACGCCGAATCCTTACCGTTACCGCGTCCGTCCTCCCACCCTCATCAACCTGACGCTGCTCGAGGAGATGTGCCTCGGCCACACCATCGCCGACTCCGTCGTCATCCTCGGCAGCATCGACATCGTCCTCGGAGAAGTGGACCGATGAACGCATTCTCGATTTTCGATTCTCGATTTTCGATTGGCGGCTCCGCCGCCCGTCGGAACCGCGCGTCGAGCGGCATCGGCCGCGCGCGGAGCTTCGAGCAGTCCGCAAATCCAAAATCGAAAATCCAAAATCGAAAATTCTAACATGCTCGGCACCGGACTCCTCAAAGGCCTCGCCGTCACCGCGAAGAACTTCGTCGGCAGCTACACCACGCCCGAGCGCATGGTGACTGTCTCGTATCCCGAAGAAAAAGCGCCCATCGGCGAAAATTACCGCAGCTTCCCCTTCCTCGTCTGCGAAACGCAGGACGACCCGATGGGCACGCTGCGCTGCGTCGCCTGCCAGATCTGCGAGAAGGAATGCCCGCCGCAGTGCATCTACATCGAGAAATCGAAGGACAAGAAGCCCGACGCCACCGGCAAGCAGCAGTTCTATCCCGCGATTTTCGACATCGACACGTCCGTGTGCATGAGCTGCGGCATCTGCGCCGAGGTCTGCCCGTTCGACTCGATCAAGATGGACAAGGTTTTCGAGGTCGCGCCCTCGAACCGCTTCGAAGGCCTCCTGCTCAAGCGCGAGCAGCTCGCCAAGTCGAACGCCTACTACAACGAGATTCGCCCGGCTGAAGCTTCCGAAGTCGACGCCCGCCTCGCCGCCGACCGCAAAGCCGCCGAGGAAAAGGCCAAGGCCGCCGCTGCCGCTGCTGCCGCCAAAGCTGCCGCTGCGAAAGCCGCGCCCGCTGCTCCGGCAACTCCGGCCGCCACCGCTCCCGCTTCCACCCCCGCGCCTGCCGCCCCCGCCGCTGCTGTTAAACCTTCACCCGCCCCCGCGCCCAGCGCGTCGGCTCTTCAGCCGCCCGCCGCCTCATGAGCGTTCCCGGTCTCTCAGCTCTCAGCTCTTCAATCTCCACTGCCGCGGCGACGACCGCAGCTCCCTCCTCCGCCGACGGCGCCTTCCTCGAGGTCCTGCCGCTCATCGTGCGCGACGAGATCGTCGGCTGGTTTCCCGATTCGCTGCAGTGGCTAGTCAGCTCGCTGATCACGATCGTCGTCATCCTGACCGTCTTCGGCGTGTTCTTCGCCTTCACGACGATCGCCGAGCGCAAGCTCCTCTCGCGCCTGCAAAACCGCCTCGGTCCGAACCGCGCCGGCCTGCCCTTCTGGAAAAACGGCCCGCGCCTCTGGGGCCTCACCCAGCCCTTCGCCGACGCCGTCAAGGCGCTCACGAAGGAGGACGTCGTGCCCGCCACCGCCGACAAGCTCCTGCACTTCCTCGCGCCCGTCACCATCGTCGCGTTCTCCCTGCTCGGTTACGCCGTGCTGCCCTTCGGCCGCCACATGGTGCCGGTCGATCTCGACGCCGCGATCCTCTACTTCTTCGCCGCTGGCGCCGCCACCGAACTCGCCATCTTCATGGCCGGCTGGTCGAGTCGTAACAAATACTCGATCCTCGCCGCCATGCGCGCACTCGCGCAGCTCATCAGCTACGAGCTGCCGCTGATCCTCTCCGTCGTCCCCGCCATCCTCATCGTCGGCACGCTCTCGACGCAGCAGCTGGTCGAGGCGCAGGGCGGCTGGTTGTTCGGCTTCCTCCCGCAATGGCACGTCTTCACCCCGTGGGGCTTCGCGGGCTTCCTGATCTTCCTCGTCGCCGCGCTGGCCGAGAGCAATCGCTCGCCGTTCGACTTGCCCGAAGCCGAGTCCGAGCTCATCGCCGGCCACCTCACCGAATACTCCGGCTTCAAATACGCGCTGTTCTTCATGGCCGAATATTTCGGCCTCTTCGCCCTGAGCGGCCTCGGCATCACGGTCTTCCTCGGCGGCTGGCAGGCGCCGTTCCCCTTCCTCGAGTTCATCCCGTCGTATCTCTGGTTCATGGGGAAACTCATCGTGATGGTCGTCTTCTTCATCTGGATCCGCGGCACGCTGCTGCGCCTCCGCATCGACCAGCTCACGCGCCTCGCCTGGCAATTCCTCGTGCCGCTGGCGCTGATCAACCTCGCTAACGCCGCCTTCTGGGCGCTGACCACCTCGTGGACCGGCCCGCTCCAAGCCGCCCGCTGGGCGATCTCCGCCGCGATCATCATCGTGCCTTTCCTCGTGATCAGCCGTCGCCTCAACAAGGGCCGCGCGCCCCGCTCTTACCGCTACGCGCAATGAAATTTTTGATTTTCGATTCTCGATTTTCGATTTCCCGCACCGCGCCGAACGCCGGGTGCGCGATCTCGAATGTCCGGCCAATCGAAAATCGAGAATCCAAAATCGAAAATCTCTCGTGACCGCCGCTCTCATCATCCTCGCGATCGTCACCCTCGGCTCCGCCGCCGTGGCCATGTCGTTGCGCAACCTGATCCACAGCGCGCTGCTGCTGATCGCCAGCTGGGCCGGCCTCGCCGCGCTCTACCTGTGGTCCGGCGCGCAGTTCCTGGCGTTCGCGCAGATCCTCGTCTACGTCGGCGCCATCTCGATGGTCGTGCTCTTTGCCGTGCTGCTCACCAAGCAGGGCGGCGACCTCGGCCCGGTCGAGCCCGCCTCGCTCTCGCGCGCCATGCTCGCGATCATCGCCGCCGGCGGCGTCGCCGGCGTGATGCTCGGCGCCATCCTCGGCTCGCCGCTCGCGACCGCCACCGCCGAACCGGCCACCGTCACCGTCCGCCAGTTGGGCGAACAGCTCATGGGCCGCCACGCCGTCTCCCTCCTCATCACCGGCCTCATCCTTACCGTCGCGCTGCTCGGCGCCGTCGTGATCGCCGCCCAGGACAAGGAGGACGCGTCGTGAGCTTGGTCCCAATCCATCAAACACAGAGGACGCAGAGAGCACAGAGCCCGAACTCTGCCTTTCTGCCGTCTCTCTGTGTCCTCCGCGACCTCTGTGTTGAAAAAGCCTTAGGAGGTGCGTCGTGAGTCCGCTGCAAATCTGCCTCGTCGTCTCGACGCTCCTGTTCTGCGTCGGCCTGATCGGCGCTCTCTCGCGCAGCAACAGCATCCTCGTGCTGCTCGGCATCGAGCTGATGCTGAACGCCGCGAACCTCAACTTCATCGCCTTCTGGCGCTACGGCCCGCATCCGGAGCTGGGCACCGGCGTCATCTTCGTCCTCTTTTCCATCGCCGTGGCCGCCGCCGAGGCCGCCGTCGGCCTCGCCCTGGTGATCGCGATTCATCGCCACCGGAAGAGCATCCGGCTCCAGGAAGCCGCCCAACTCAAAGGCTGAGCCATGACCCTCTCCGCCCATTCTCTCTGGCTCATCCCGGCCCTCCCGCTCGCGGCCGCCGCCATCGGCGCCCTCACGCCGCGCAAGGGCCGCACGATCGCCGCCGGCGCCGCCATCCTGTCGATGGCCGCCGCGTTCGTCGTCTCGTGCCTCGCGTTGAACGGTGCCCTCGCCCACCCGGCCGCGCACCAAGTCTACAACTTCGACTGGTTCGACCTCGGCCATGGCGCGCTGCGCCTCGGCTTCCTGCTCGATCCGCTGACTGCGTTCATGTGCACGATGGTCACCTTCGTCGGCCTGCTGATTTTCATCTTCAGCACCGGCTACATGAAGGAGGACGCGAACTTCAAACAGTTCTTCTGCTTCCTCAGCCTGTTCGCCGCCGCCATGCTCGGCCTGCTCGTCGCCAACAGCCTCCTGCTCCTCTTCATCTGCTGGGAACTCGTCGGCCTCGCCTCGTATCTGCTCATCGGCTTCTGGTTCCACAAGCCGTCGGCCGCCGCCGCCGCGAAAAAGGCCTTCATCACGACGCGCATCGGCGATCTCGGCTTCCTCCTTGGCATGCTCTGGCTGCAACACGCCGGCGGCACACTGCTCTTCTACGACGCCGGCAAGGGCGCGCTCGAGTCTTCCGTCCTCCAAACGCTCCTCGGTCAACAAGTCTGCGGCGGCCTCGCAGTCTCGACCGCCATCGGCCTCCTCATCTTCTGCGGCGCGGTCGGCAAATCCGGCCAATTTCCGCTGCACGTGTGGCTCCCGGACGCGATGGAGGGCCCGACGCCCGTCTCCGCGCTCATCCACGCCGCCACGATGGTCGCGGCCGGCGTGTTCCTCATCGCTCGCGTCTATCCGCTGATGGCGATCGACCAGATGCTGCTGAACGTCCCGGTGCACGCGCTCACGGTCGTCGCCTTCATCGGCGCCATCACCGCGCTCATGGGCGCCGTCATCGCCGTCGCGCAAAACGACATCAAGCGCATCCTCGCCTTCTCCACCGTCTCGCAGCTCGGCTACATGATGCTCGCGATCGGCGTCGGCTCGTGGACCGCTGCGATCTTCCACCTCCTCACGCACGCCTTCTTCAAAGCCCTGCTCTTCCTCGGCGCCGGCTCGGTCATCCACGCCGCGCATCACGAGCAGGACATCCGCGCGCTCGGCGGCCTCCGCAGCCACATGAAGGTGACGTTCGCCACCTTCGCCGTCGGCATGATGGCACTCGCCGGCGTGCCGTTCCTCTTCTCCGGCTTCTGGTCCAAGGAATCCATCCTCCACGCCGCGCACGTCTGGGAAACTTCCCACATCCCCTTCTACGCCGCGATCGTCGCCGTCGTTCTCACCGCCTTCTACAACACCCGCCTGATGGCCGAGGTGTTCTTCGGCAAACCTCGCACGCACGCTTCCGAGCACGCGCACGAGAACGGCCCGGCGATGACGGTCCCGCTGATCATCCTCGCCACGTTCGCCATCACGCTCGGTTTCCTCGGCACGCCCGCCTACCCGTGGCTCCAAGCGATGTTGCAAGGCCAGCACGCCGTCCACGGCCACTCGCTCCTCGAAGGCGCGGGCCTGATGGTCACCTCAATCGTCCTCGTCGCCGTCGGCATCGGCGCCGGCTGGGCGATTTACGGCCGCCGCACGCGCACTGACGCCGCCGCCGCTGATCCGATCGAGAAACGCTTCCCCGGCGTCTTCGCCGCGCTCGGCGCCCGCCTCGGCTTCGACGAACTCTACGCCGCCACCGCCTTCAAGGCCAACGCCGCCCTCGCCGCGTTCTCCGACTGGTCCGATCGCTACGTCTGGGACGGCGCCGTGCGCCTCCTCGCCGGACTCGGCGAGTTCACCGGCGTCGTCAATCGCGACACCGATGAACAGGGCCTCAACGGCGGCTTCAACTCCGCAGCGGAAAGCCTCCGCGCCACCGGCCAGGCCTACTCGAAGGCCCAAACCGGCAGCGCCCACGGCTACCTCCGCACGCTGGTCCTCGGTTTCGTGATCGTCCTTCTCGTCGTCATCTTCGGAGGTGCGCGATGAAGAATCAGATTTTCAACACAGAGAGCACAGAGCACGCGGAAAAACGCTCCGGCTCCCAACCTCTCTGTGTCCTCTGCGACCTCTGTGTTAAACCTGTCTTTCTGTTCGGAGGCTTGAGCGCATGAACTCGCTGCCGCTCCTCTCGCTCATCATCTTCGTGCCGTGGGCCGGCGCGCTCCTGCTCGCCCTGCTGCCCAAGCTCCCCGCCGGTCCGGCCCGCGCGCTCGCGCTGATCTTCAGCCTCTCGACGCTCGGACTGGGCACGACCGTCCTCTCCGGCTTCGATCCGGCAACCGGCCTCCAGTTTGTCGAGAAGCACGCGTGGATCTCCGCGCTCGGCGTCAATTACCACCTCGGCATCGACGGCCTGAGCCTCGTCCTCGTCCTGCTCACTGGCGTCATTGCCCCGGTCGCGCTCTTCGGCACCGTCCGCGCCGCGAAGCAGCCCGCGCTCTACGCCGCGCTCTTCCTCTTCCTGCAGGGCGCCGCGCTCGGCGTGTTCCTCGCGCTGGATTTCTTCGCGTGGTTCATCTTCTGGGAACTGAGCCTCGTCCCCGCCTTCTTCCTGATCAAACTCTGGGGCGGCCCCGGAGCGACGCGCGCGGCCTACCAGTTCGTGATCTATACGATCGGCGGCAGCGCGTTCATGCTGATGGCGTTCGCCGCGCTGTTCGTCGCCACGGGCACTTTCGACTTCGTCGCCCTCGCCGCGTTGGCCAAGTCCGGCGCGCTGGCCGCGAAACTCGGCGCCGTCGGCAGCTCGTGGCAATTCATCGTCTTCCTCGGCGTGTTCCTCGGCCTCGCAGTGAAGGTGCCGCTCTTCCCCTTCCACACCTGGCTGCCGCCGGCCTACGCCGAAGCGCCGACCGGTGCGTCGATGTTCCTCACCGGCGTGATGTCGAAGATGGGCGTCTACGGCTTCCTCCGGATCCTCTGGCCGATCTTCCCGGCTGACCTGCACGCCGCCGCGCCGTGTCTCATCTGGCTCGCCGTCGCCGGCGTCGTCCTCGGTGCCTACGCCGCGATCAAGCAGACCGACCTCAAGCGCATGGTCGCCTACTCTTCGGTCAATCACTTGAGCTACTGCCTGCTCGCGCTCTTCGCCGTTGCCCTCGCCGGCAAGCCCGGCGAAGCCTCCGCTTCGGCGCTGAGCGGCGCGATCCTCCAGATGTTCAACCACGGCCTCTCCGCCGCGGCGTTGTTCTTCTGCGTCGGCATCCTCGAAAACCGCTCGAATGGCCTGCGCGGCCTGAACGACTTCGGCGGCATCCGCACCGCGGCTCCGGTCTTCGCGGCGCTGTGCGGCATCTCGCTGTTCTCCTCGCTCGGCCTGCCCGGCCTGAACGGCTTCGTCGGTGAGTTCCTGATCTTCCGCGGCGTCTTCGGCCTCGCCCCGATGACCGCCGCCGTCTCGACGCTCGGCCTGCTCGCCACCGCGCTCTTCCTGCTCACTTTCTGGCAGCGCGTCTTCCACGGCCCGGCGAAGGGCGCCGGCGTGAATTTCCGCGACCTCGACGCCGGTGAAATCGTCACGCTGCTGCCGCTCATCGCCCTGATGTTCGTGCTCGGCCTGCTCCCGCAACTCCTCGCCGGCTTGGTCAACCCGCTCGTCACCTCGTGGGTTTCTTCTCTTCCGTAATGAACGCGCTTCCCTGCACCATCTACGTGTCGTTCGCCGGCGCCGCGCTCGCGCTGCTGGCCGGCGCGCGCTCGGCGCAACTGGCGCGCGTCGTGGCCCTCATCACCGCGCTGACGTCCCTCGGCCTCGCGCTCTGGGCGGGCGCGCACTTCACGCCGACCAACGGTCTCCAGACGCTCGTCGACGTCCCGTGGATCGCCGAACTCGGCGTCCGCTACCACCTCGCGGCCGACGGCATCAGCATGACGCTCATGGTCCTCACCGGTCTCGCCGCCACCGTCGGCGTGCTGTTCTCTTGGAACATCGAGGAGCGCACCGGCGAGTTCTTCGCGTTCTACCTCACGCTCATCGGCGGCGTGTTCGGCGTGTTCCTCAGCGTGGACGCGTTCCTGTTCTTCGTTTTCTACGAGATCGCGATCGTTCCGAAATATTTCCTCATCGCGAACTGGGGCTCCACGAACCGCGAATACGGCGCGATGAAGCTCGTGCTCTACTCGTTCGCGGGCAGCGCGCTCGTCATGGCCGGCCTGCTTTGGGCCTACGCCGCCTCGGGCGGTGCGAGCTTCGCGCTCTCCGATCTCGCGCTCGCCGCCACGCAATTCTCCCGCTTCGAACAGCTCGGCATGTTCGCCCTCGTGTTCACCGGTTTCGCGGTGCTCGCGGGCATGTTCCCCTTCCACACCTGGGCGCCCACCGGTCACGTCGCCGCGCCCACCGCCGCCTCGATGTTGCTCGCCGGCGTCGTCATGAAGCTCGGCGCCTACGGCTGCCTGCGCGTCGCGATGGCGACGTTCCCGACCGGACTCGCGTATTTCGCGCCGGTCATCGCCTGGCTCGCCATCATCGGCATCGTCTACGCCGGCCTTGTCGCGCTGGTGCAGGAGGACTTCAAGTTCGTCATCGGCTACTCGAGCGTCAGCCACATGGGCTTCGTGCTCCTCGGCCTCGCTGCCGCCAACTCCGTCGCGGTCAGCGGCGCGGTGCTGCAGATGTTCTCGCACGGCATCATCGCCGGCCTGCTTTTCGCGGTCGTCGGCCGCATGGTTTACGAGCGCACCCACACGCGCAAACTCGCCGACCTGCGCGCGATGCCGCTGCACAAGCTCCTGCCGTTCGCCGCCGTCGTCTTCGTGATCGCCGGCCTCGCCTCCATGGGCATGCCGGGCTTCAGCGGCTTTCCGGCCGAGCTCACGATCCTCGTCGGCACGTGGAAAACCTCACCGCTCTGGGCGCTGATCGCCGCCACCGGGGTCCTCGTCGCTGCGGCCTTCACGCTGCGCGCCATCCAGGTTTCCTTCTTCGGCAAGACCGACGCCGTCCCCGCGGCCGCGCACGGTCACGACGCGCACGCGCATGAATTTCCGCCCATCACCTGGGCGGAGAAAGCCGGCGCGATCATCCTGATCGTCGCGATGGTGTATCTGGGCCTGAATCCCGACGCGCTGCTCGACTGGATCCGGCCCGCGCTCGAATCGCCGCTCTTCCGCGCGGCGCTGACGGGAGGTGCGTCATGAACGGACTGATTTTCTCAACACAGAGTTCGCAGAGAACACAGAGAAATTCCTCTCTGGTTTCTGCTCTCCGTGTCCTCCGCGTCCTCTGTGTTAAATTTCTTCGCCCGATTGAAGGAGGCGCCTCGTGAACGCTTTGAGCTACGCTGAACTCGGACGGGCCTTTCTGCCCGAAATCAACCTCACCCTCGGTGCGCTGGTCGTGCTCGGCTTCGACCTCGCCACCGGCCGGAAGAAAACCTCCGCGCAACGCCTCAGCTCCGCCGTCTTCTTCGGCCTGATCGCCATCCTCGCGGCGCTCTACGCCTCGATCAACGCGGGCATCGGCGGACCGATCTTCGGCGGCGTTTTCTCACTCGACCAGCTCACGCTCGCCGCGCGCCTCGGCGTCCTCGTGCTCGCCGGCCTCACGCTCGGACTGCTCCACGGTGTCGTCACGCTCCGCCACCCCGCCGAATACGTCGCGATCCTTCTGCTCTCCTCCGCGGGCTTTACCCTCATGGCGGGAGCGCAGCAGCTGCTCGTCGCTTTCCTCGCGCTCGAGCTCGCCAGCCTCGCGCTCTACGTGCTCGCCGGCTGGGACAAGACCTCGCCGCAATCCGCCGAGGCTGCGCTGAAATACTTCCTGTTCGGCGCGATGTCGGCTGCGTTCCTCCTCTTCGGCTTCAGCCTGCTCTACGGCGCCACCGGCTCGATCGACCTGCCCGTCATCGCCATCCAGATCTCGCTCCAAGGCATGACGCCGCTCGTGGTCGTCGCGCTCGCGATGATCATCGTCGGCTTCGGCTACAAGGCCGCCGCCGCGCCGTTCCACCTCTGGGCGCCCGACGCCTATCAGGGCGCGCCGGCCTCTTCCGCCGCGCTGATTGCCTCCGCCTCGAAACTCGCCGGCTTCGCTCTCTTCCTGCGCCTGCTTTGGCCCGGACTCGGCTTCACCTCCGGACGCATCAGCGAGCTGCCGCTCGTCGTCGGCTGGACACCCATGGTCGCGCTGCTCGCGCTGGCTTCGCTGTTCGTCGGCAACTTCGGCGCGCTCGCCCAGTCGAACGTCCGCCGCCTGCTCGCCTACTCGGCCATCGCCCACGCGGGCGCCATGCTGCTCGGCGTCGTGGCCGCCGGCCGCGCGGGTCCCGGTCCGGTGTTCTATTACGCCGCCACCTACGGTCTCGCGACCGTCGGCTGCTTCGGTGTCATCGCGATCGTCGAGCGTGCCGGCCGTTGCCAGGACCTCACCGATCTCGCCGGCCTCTATAGGCGCTCGCCGTTGCTCGCGGGCTGCCTCGCCGTCTTCGTGCTCTCGCTCGCGGGCGTGCCGCCGCTGGCCGGCTTCTTCGGCAAGTTCGCCGTCTTCGCGTCGGCGCTGAAACTCTCCGGCCTCAACGGTCCGACCGGCTGGCTCACGCTCGCCGCCATCGCCCTCAGCGCCGTCGGCCTCTACTACTACCTGATCATCCTGAAGCAGGCGCTCGTCGCCGCGCCGAAGGAAAACGCCACCGCCAAGATCGACGTCCCGGTCCAAGCCGGCCTCGTTCTGCTGATCGCCAGCGTCCTGATCGTTCTCTTCGGCCTCTTCCCGTCGAAGATTCTGCAGCTGTTTAGCTGATACGTCCGGTTTTCTAAGTCTTTCGACGCACAAGCTTGACCTCTGCGCCTTCGTTCGGCCTTCCGACGAAGACCAAATCCCAAGGCAAGATGTCTTTCGCAACGGGCACTATCGCCATTTGCGCAATCAGTTTTGACTCATCCGAGTAGTTAACGAGCTGCATCGCTTCCTCCTGAATGAGCACAGCAACTTCCACCAAGCACTCGATGTGTTGGATGGGATAATCAATGTTGTTAATCAAATCGCGAACAAACCACCCTGCGGCGAAAAGGCGGAATCGATCTCGATAGATACCCGCGGGCCGTAAGCCATAATTTTGTCTTCCAACCAGCTCATTCACGGCAGGCAATAGTTGCTTGATGTCGGTCGCTTTCGCATCCGCATCGAACAGCTGGAAAGACGGCAACTTGGGAGAGGGTTGTTGCTGAGTGACGATCGTGAAATCACAGCGGTTTGACTTCACGTGAACGCCTTTCACCGCCCCACTCGCTAGCCAGTCAAAGCGGTCCACCATCTGGATTTCTAAACAGCGGATACCATATGCCTCTGCTTTAAGTCGGGCTGTTCGTCGAAATCCAGTGGAAGAGACAATGACGCCTTGATCGATTCCAGTGTCCATGCACTTACAATGAAACGCCTCTACTTGATCGACACCGACCGGTCGGGATCGGTCTCGGCATTCGAGCGCGATTCGAAATTTGTGATGTGCGGACGTGTAGGTAAGCAGAACGTCGTGTTCGCGAAGCCGCCGGGTCCGTTTGTCTGGCAACTTAGCAGGCGATTCGACCTCTACGTTTTCGTTGCCTCCGAGTGATCGTTCAAGCGCCGCAACGAGTCTCTCAAGGTTTCTGCCTGCTTTCACTTCGCAAAGCTATCCACACCAGAAAAGTATTGGCGAGCCACTTCCTTGGCGGAGGTGCGCCTGCTTTCAAACAGCGAATTCTCGTTGGGCGCGGCGCCGAACTGGGCTACCCAAACGAAAACCGGCCAGCCCTTGCGGGCCGGCCGGTGAAGCGAGATGCCGGAGCACCATCCGGTATCTCGAACTAATGACGCGGACGCTTACGGCGTGATCTCGATCGTCGAGACGCTGAGCGCCGGGAGCGAGATGACCCAGTTGCTCAGGTTCACCGGCACTTGGCCGACGAACACGGGAGACGATTTGTTCGTCTCCATGCGGTAGACCTTCGCGTTGCCGCTCGCCGCGAGGCCGTTGAACGAAACGTCCTCTGCCGTGAACGAGCGGTTGATGACCACGAGCACGAGCCGGTTCGGGTTCTTGGAATCGCGGCTGACGTAGGCGGCGACTTTCGCGATGTTGCTCGACGTGGCGGCGACGGAGATGTCGCCGAAGCTGCCGAGGTTGCCGTCGTAATCGCGATACATCTTGAACGCGCCTTGCACGAACGGATAGCTCTGCGCCATCGGCCAGTAGTTGGCCGCGAAGACGCCGTGCGCACCGAAGATGCCGAGATTGTCGGCCTGCGCGATGGCGCCGGCGATGTGGTTGTGGCCGCCGTTGTCGTATTCGGTGATGGCGAGCTTCGTGCCGGGGAAGCCGGCGGCGACTTTCGCCTCGAGGCGCGGGAGCAGGTTCACCGGGCCGCCGAAGTAGCTCACGATCCACGAATTTTCCGCGTAGGTCGGATCCCACAGTGAGCGCGGGCTCTGCACGATTTCCTGGATCTGCTGCGCGTTCAGATTCGGCGAGCTGAGGAAGATGATGCGGTCGTTGCCCGCGTAGGCTTCCGAATACCAGTGGAAGTCGAACACATCGAGCAGGCGCTGACCCGCGCTGTCGGAGGCGGCCTTCATCGCCTGGAGGTATTGGTCCATGAACCAATAATCGTAGGTGTAGCCGGAGCTGCCCTGCCAGTTGACGAAGCCGCTGATGCCGTAGTTCACCGGGCCGAAGATCTTCGCGGACGAGTCGACGTCCTTCACCGCGCGCGCGAGCGCGATCGATTTCTCGATGAACGACGCCGCGGTCGGATGCTGCGGTTGGATCTCCGGATGCGTGAGCGACCAGAGGTCGGGTTCGTTGTCGAGCGACACGAAGGTCGGCGTGACGGGGTCCGCGTAGATGTTGCCGGAGAACTTGCCGCGCAGCGCCCAGACGAACTCGTCCATGTAGACGGCGTTGTCAGTGGTCGATGGCGTCGAGCTAAACGGCGTGCCCTTGCGGTAGACGACCGGCTTGAAGCGCTCGCTCAGGTAGTTGGGCGCGTGGATGTCGACGAGGCCGTTCTTGTCGGCGGCCACGTAGCCCTGGAGCTGCACCGAGATGAGGCTGGCGCTGTTTCGCGCGCGGTCCTCGGCGATGCGGGAGCGCACCGCTTCCGCGGGGACGACGGTGTCGCCGCCGAGGTAGTTGTCGTTGCTGTAAGGTCCCCAATCGGCGCCGCTGTTCGAGGCGTTGTTCTCCCAGTTGTAAGCCGTCCAGCGATTGCCGCCCTGACGGTTCAGCGTCAGGTTGCGCACCTGATCGGCCGTTTCCTGGTAGAAGTTCATGCCGTAAATCCACGGCGAGATCGGACGCGTCTGCGCCGGATTTACCGCGATCGTCACCGTCGGCTGGCCTGCCGCGTTGGTCGTGAAGGCGATCTCCTGCGACGCGCTGAGGTTGAACGCGTCGGTGACGGTTACCGCACACTGATAGGTCGTGTTCGGCTCGAGCAGATCCGCGAGCGAACTGCGGCTGAGCGCGTAATCGTCGAACGTGCGCACGAGGTCAGCGCCGCCGACCTTGTGGTAAACGAGGCGCGCCTTCGTCGGGCGATTGGTTTGCCAGACGAGCGTGGCGCTGTTGCCGGTCACGCTGGTCGCAGCGAGGCCGGAAAGGATCGGCGGCGTGGTGGGCGCGGCCGGCATCGCGAACGTGCCGGTATAGTAGCCGTAGTTCGGCAGCGCGTCGGGCTCGGTGCGGTGATCGAACGCGACGATGCGATACTGATACGTCACGCCGGGCAACAGGCCGGAGAGCGTCGCGCTGTGCGTGGTGACCCAGCCGTCCCAATCGCCGGGACCTTCGAAGGTCTCGGTGTAGCCGGTGCGACCGTATTCGACGCGGAAGCGCGCAAACTCGTTCGTCGTGAACGCGAGCGTCATCGCATCGTAGCTGACCGACGGCGTCGCGGACTGGAACGCCACCACGGGCGCGACGAGATCGTCGACGTAGCCGACCTTAACGTTCGCCATCCGGAAATGCGGCTGCGAATCGGGACCGCCGTTGTTGAAGAACAGGAACTGGTGGAAGCGGACGATCTTCGGGTGGAGCGAGGCGATATCGATCGTGACGTGGAACCAGCGGTTCACGCGCTCAGCCGGCGACAGCTGCGCCCAGCCCGGGATGAAGTCCACGAGCTTCGCATCGTCGGAGAGGAACGCGTCCTCGAACATGATTTCGAGGTTCTCCATGCCGGTGGAATCGGCGTCGACGTAGAGGTCGAATTCGATCGTGCGGAACTCGTTCAGGTATTTGTCCTGCGTGTCCCAGCCCGGCTTGCGATCGGCGAGGCCGAACGCGTTGCTGCCGTTGTCGGGGCCGAAGCGGACCTCGATCGCGTTACCCGAGCGCCCCGGTGCCGCCGCAGCGAAATTGCTGTAGATCGGCGCCGTTTCGGATTCCCAGCACGAGCGAATCCACGAGCCGAGCAGCGCGGAATCATACGCGACCTGGTATTTCACGCCGCCGGTGGACGGAGTGACGGCGACCGAAGTCGACGCGGTAATCGTGCCGGCGCTGTTGCGCGCGGTAAGCGTGTAAGTCGTGGAAGCCGTCGGCGACACGCTGACGCTCGAACCGGTGACCGTGCCCACGCCGTTGTCGATGGAGAGCGAGGTCGCGCCGGAGACACTCCAACTCAGCGTGCTCGCCTGCCCGGCCGTGATCGACGCGGGCGACGCGCTGAACGCCGAGATGACCGGCGGCGCCACCGCGACGGTGACCCGCGTGGTGGCCGTAACCGAGCCGCCGGCGTTCTTGGCCGTCAGTGTGTAGGTCGTGGTTTTACCGGGACTGACAGAGACGCTCGAACCGGTGACGGTGCCGACACCATTGTTGATGGAAACCGACGTCGCGCCGGCAACCGACCAGCTCAACGTGGCCGACTCGCCCGCGGTGATGCTCGACGGCGACGCCGAGAAGGAGGAAATCACCGGCGGCGGGACCGCCACCGTGACTTTCGCCGTCGCCGTGACGGAGCCGCCGGCGTTCTTCGCGGTGAGCGTGTAAGTGGTGGTTTTGGTCGGGCTGACGGAAACGCTGGCACCCGTGACGACGCCGACGCCGTTGTTGATCGAAACGGAAGTCGCGCCAGAAACGCTCCAGCTCAACGTGGCCGAGCCACCGAGCGCAATCGACTCGGGCGCGGCGGCAAGAGACGCGATGACCGGTGGCGGCACCACGACCGTGACTTTGGTCGAAGCCGTGACCGAGCCACTGGCGTTCCTGGCCGTGAGCGTGTAGGTGGTGGTCTTCGTCGGACTCACGGACACGCTGCTGCTGCCCGTGACGACACCGACGCCATTGTTGATGCTCACCGAAGCGGCGCCCGCGACATCCCAAGCGAGCGTCGTCGCCGCGCCCAGCGACACCGTCGCCGGCGTCGCCGTAAACGAGGAGATAACCGGCGGCGGCACGACCACCGTCACCCGCGCCCGCGCGGTGCGGGAGCCGCGGGAATTCGACGCGGTGAGCGTGTAGACCGTCGTCTGCGTCGGCGTCACTTGGACGCTCGGGAGGTTGGTGACCTCGCCGATGCCTTGATCGATCGTGATCTTCGTCGCGTCGCCGATCGCCCACGTCAGCGTGGATGACTCGCCGAGCCGGATCGTCGCGTTCGTGACGGTGTCGGCTTTAAATTCGCCGATCGTCGGCAGCGGCGGACGGTATTCGGCGTGCGCCTCCGGCAGTGCCGCGTGGAACGCGATCACGGCCAGCAAGGAAAAGACTCTCGACAAAAAGCGGCGCTCGAAGCCCCGCGTGTGAATCGCGCCCCAAGAGGAGCGTAGGTAATGCAACAGACGTATCATAAGCGCGCGCAGTGAGGCCGCGCACGCGATGACTAGCCATTGGGTTGCGACGAACGACTATTCGCCTTTCGGCTAAACAATTACCTGTCCATCAATTATTTAAATAATACGTGAAACACACTCACCCCGCGTAATGCGTCGCACGTCGCGCGTCGCTAGTTGGACGTCTCCCGCTCCTTCGCCGATCGCCCCACCCGCGCGGGAAAGCCGACGCTCCACCGTCGACTACACGCGCACTCGCGGTCCGAGTTCCGTCCATTCGATTGGCGCGACGAACATGCGCCACGCCACACGTTCACGGTCCTACGCGTGAAACACCCTCACCTGCCCGCGGTCGTTCGGTGCGGTCATCACGCTGTTGAGCTCCGGCCCGATCACCACGCCCGGCTCCAGAGGAAGGCTCGAGGCAAGCGCCGCGCGGCCCCCGAAGAGGCGCGCATCGCCTTAGGGAAGTTCACGGCACGCCTCCCACGCCAGCGCCACGATGCGCCGGGCGCATCGCGACATCGCGGGTTGAGCGCTCAAGGCACCCGCTGAACTTTGAGGCGGAAAAACACTCGCGGCAGACTTGTTGCCATCACCCGCGCGCGCCACACCTCGCGCTCGCCGCTCGCCACGCGTTCCTGCACGACACCTGCCGACGACCATTCTGCAAGGTCGTCGGAAACCTCGACGAGGTAGACGACGTCCTCCCGCGCCGCAGGCCGCGTGTAGGTGAAGATCCAGTCGCTCGCATTTTGCGCGATTTCGATGCTCGCCGCACCAGCGCGCCGCGGATCGGTGCCGAGCGCATACTCGACCAGGTTGTTCGCGCCGTCGCGATCCGGGTCGGCGTCCGGGCCCGCGACGCTGGCGTCGTTCCGCTCGCTGGGCGTGAAGAACTCCTCGGTCCACGACGCCATGGCGTAGCGCACCGTGAACGATCGCTCAACCGGAGCAGCCGGATTGTATTGCCCGTCACCGGCCTGGCTCGCCCGCACGATCACCGTGCCCGTGCCCGTCAGTGTGAGCGCAGAGCCCTCGATCGTCGCGGAGCCGGAAACCACCGTGAAGGTCACCGGCAGCCCCGAACTCGCGGTCGCCACCAACGCGATCGGCTGGGTCGTGAAGCTCCGATCGCCCGGCCCGGCGAAAGTGATCGTTTGCGACTGGCCCACCGCCACATGAGCCGGCGCGCTGACGGCATAGCCGCCGGCGTTGCGCACTTCGACCGTGTAATCGCCGGCATTCAGCGCCGAGAGACTGCCGATGACAAACGACGCCGACGTAGCGCCGTCCAGCGCGGTGCCATTGCGATACCATTGGTAGGTCGCGAATGGCGTGCCCGCGACGTTGACGGACAGCGTGATCGCCGCTCCCGAGGTGGCGCTCACGCTTGCGGGTCCTTGCACGATGCGCGGCGGCCGCAGATAGGCCGAGATGCGGTGCGCACCGGCTTCACCGACATAGAGGATGCCATTCGCATCGACCGCGATGCCACGCGGATCGTCGAACACGACCGGCTGCCCCTCCGGATCGCGCAGCGTGCCGAGATAGCCGTTGGAGTAAGTCCGGATTCGTCCCGTGGCCGGCTCGGCGAGGTAAACGGTTCCATCCGGCGCGAGCCCCAAACCGCCCAATCCGCCCGGCATGCTTCCCGCCGTGCCCTGTCCATCGACGCTGCTCCAATTCATCACTGCGCCCGCCACCGTCGTCACCACGCCCGCCGGAGTCACGCGCCGCAGCAGGCTTCCCGCATTGTCCCGCACGAGCAAGTTCCCGTCGGCGGCGATCACCATTGCGGTGATCGTGCCGAACTGCGCCGCCGCGCCTGTGCCATCGACCGTTCCGAAAACGCCCACCGTCCCCGCAACCGTGCGCACCTCGCCGGTCGCGGAAATCGCCCGGATCGTGCCGTTGCCCGCATCGGACACATACAGCGTCCCGTCGCTCGCTCGCGCCAGATGATCGGGGCGATTGAAACGTGCATTCGCCCCCGCGCCGTCCGCGGCGCCCGTGCCATAATAGTTGTCCGCTCCGGCGACCAACTCGACGACGCCATCGAGGCGGACCCGCTTGATCGCATTCTGCGAGGTGTCGCTGAAATAGATGTTGCCCGCCGCATCGCTCGCCGCCCCCGACGCGTTGAGCGCGAACGGACTGCGCACCGCTCCGGACGAATCGAGCGTGCGGAGCGAGTAATAGGAGTCGAGGAACAGGAGCGTGCCGTTCGTTTGCCAGGAGAAGCTGCGCGGCGTGACGAGCGCGGCATCGTTCGCGACTCCGTCGCGCACGACGAAATTCGCCGCCGATCCGGCGACGGTGAACACACCCGTCCGCGCCAGCGTTAACACCGCCGCGCGCGACGTCGCCGTGCCCGCGGTGTTCGTGAGCACGCAGCGATACTCGCGATTGTGCAGCGCCCGCGTCGCACCGGAGATCTCGAGCTGACTGCTGGACGCCCCACGAAAAGCGCCCGTGTTCGTCACATCCGTCCACGCGCCCTCGCCCGCGCCGGCCACGCGGCTTTGCCAGCGGAACTGCGGCAGCGGCCACGCCCCGTTCGTATCGACCGCGAACGCCGCCTTCCCTCCATTCGCGATGGCGACCGCGTCCGCTGGCTCGCGCCCGATCGGCGGGACCGTGGGAACATAGACCCGAATGACGCTGTTGTTCGCATCCGCGACGTAGAGCCGGCCATTCGGTCCGATGACCGCCGCCTGCGGCGACTTCAAACGAAACGCCGTTCCCACGCCCTCCGTGTCGCCCCAGCCGCCCCCGAGCGTGTGCAACCGGCCGTCGGTGGAGAAGAGGCGCAGCAGCCCCATCCCGTGATCCGCCACCAGGATCGTGCCGTCCGCACCAACGATGATTCCCACGGGCGAACTCAAGCTGGCAACCGACGCCCCGCCGTCCGCCGCGCCCGACCGGTCCGGCGATCCCACCACCGTCGTCACCACGCCATCCAACCCGACCCGCCGCACACAGTGATTGCCCACGTCCGTCACGTAAACCGCCTGATCGGGACCGACCGCCACGCCATTGGCGTTGCCCGACTGAAAGCGGAAACGTGCCGCCGCGCCCGTGCCGTCTTGATAACCCGCTGCACCTGCGAGGCCAGCCAGCGTGCTCACCACGCCGTTGGTGGCGACACGCCGCACGGTGCAATCACTCGCATCGGTCACGTAGAGATTGCCCGCACTATCGATGGCCACGCCACTCGGCCTCGTGAAGCGCGCGGTCGCGCGATCGCCGTCGCTCGCTCCCGGTGTCCACAGCTGACCGGCATAAACCGAGGTGACACCCGCTGGAGTATAACGACGGATGACCGCCGCAAATTCGTCGGCCACGTAGAGATTGCCCGCCGCATCGACGCACAGCCCACGCGGCGAGGACACCTCGGCATTCAGCGTGCTCACCGTGCCGTCGAGCGCGACGCGACGCAGCCGGTTGTTGCGCGCGTCGCTGACCACCAGCGCACCGTCCGCGGCGAATACGATTGCGATCGGATATTCGAACTGCGCCTGCGCTCCGGCACCGTCGGCAAACCCCGGGAGTCCCATGCGTCCGGCCAGCGTGAAACTGCCTGCGGTGACCTCCGTCACGGTCAGGCGCGCCGCGCGCGTGTAGACAACTCCCGCGGAATTCTGCAGCCGGCAACGGATCCGGTCCTCGTTCATGCCGAGGCTCGCCGCGCGCACGAGCAGTTGGACCGTGCCCGTGCCGGCGAAATCCGTCCCATCCGCCAGATCCACCCATGCTCCCGTGCCGCCCGCCTGGCGCTGCCAGCGATACGAAGCCGCCGGACTGCCGGCGCGCGCCCAGGTCGAAAACAGCGCGCCCGCACCCGCCCGCACGCCCAATCGGTCGGCCGGCTGCAACCCGACATCCGGCGCCACGGCCGCGCCGGAAAACGTGACGCGCACGTCGAGATATTGCTCTCGCTCCGAGCCACCATGCCCGAGCACTTCGATGCTCACATCGGCGGCCGGATCGGTGAACGCCGCCCCCACCGGCAGGATCAGATCCGCCCGGCGCCACTCCTGATAGGGACCGCCCGAGAGCGCGTTCAAGGGAATCAGATTCGAGGTCCGGGAATCGACCTGCCGCCGGATCAAATGCAGGCCCGCCGGAAAGCCGCCATAAACCGCCTCCGTCGGACTGCGAAAACTCAGCCAGTATTCGTTCGAGTCATCCTGCCGCAGCTTCACCCCGAGCAAGGGCGCGCCGGTCGGCGAGAGTCCCTTCTGATCCGACGCGTAGATACGGTAAGTCGCGTTGCTCGTGGCCGTGGCCACCTGGTCGTTCGCGAGCCAGCCCCACGCGGCCATCGTCGTGACCGAGAACCCGAAGGAGTCCGGAAAACTTCCTGCCCCCATCACATCGAAGGGATCGCCGTATTCCCAGCTGGTGCCTCCGGCATAGTCGATCGGCGACGTCGTGCCGACCCACAGATTGGCGTGTCCCCAGCCGTAGTTGTGGCCGATCTCGTGCGCGACGACGCTGAATCGGTAGGCACCGCTGATCCAAATATCGTGCCCCCCCGCCATGCCCGCCGGGTAGCCGGGCAACCCCGTGAAAACCATCACCACGTGATCGTAGGCGGCCAGGTCGTGATCGCTGCCCACGGCCGCGTAGACATCGTGCTGCAAGGCATCGCTGCCCGCCCACGTCGGGTTCTCCAGGAACGCGGTCGTCGGGCGCGCCGTGCGGTAGATCTTCGACGCGATCGTGAACTCGAGCGACGTGCGCCCGGATGAACACTGCGCATAAAACGGCGCGATTTGATCGACGTTGACCGCCTGCAGGAACTGCGGCGTGCAAACATCCCCGCCATAATTCGTCGGCTCCCCCTGGAGGTCGGGAAAATCCACCCGCAGCACCAACACCCGTTTCGGCCCGAGTGAACGGCTCGTCTCCGCCGCCGCGAACTCGCCGCCATCCCCCGAGCCCAGCAGGGCGGCCCACGGCACTTCCGTCGCTTCACTCGCCGACAATTCGAAGCGCGCGATTCGCGCCTCGGCCGCGCGCAAATCGGCCAGCTGGGCAAACCTCACCTGGCGGCCCGCGATCTCGGCCACCACCGCCCCCGCACCATCCGCCGCCTCGATCGGCCGAAAAGGCGACTCCGCCACCGCCAGCTGATCATCGATCGCGATGCCCTCGAGAAATGCCTGCGACAGGGAAACCGCGCTCGCCCGACGCCCCACCGCATAAGCCTCGTAGCGCACGCCGTCGATCGATGCCATCCGCCGCGTTTCGCCGCGCAGGCCGTCTCCCTCGCGCCAATCGAGATGCCGCACCTCGAGCCGTCCCACGCCTGAAACCCGCTGCTCCAGCAGCGCCGTCACCTCGGCCGGCAACGCCCCACGCCATTCCTCCGGCACCCCCGCGGCCAACGCCGCCGCCGGATTCGTTCGGATCAAAGCCTTGAGCACCTCGCGCCGGCCACGAGCCAGCGCGACGCCCTCGGCCACCAGCGCACGCCGCCCATCGGCTCCGGCTGCCGCGCGATACCGTTCCGCCCACGCTAGAAATTCCGTCGGCGCGGCCGCCCACGTCGCCTCCGCGCGCACGCCCGATGCGCCCCGCTCCACCGCAGCGATCGGCGCGACCTGCTCCCGCGTTGCCACCGCAACCGCACCGCGCCCCGCTCCCTCACTGACAGACGGCACAACCTCGACTGGTCGCCGACCCTGCTGAAAAACCATGATCGCGATCACGACCAGCACCGCCCCGGTCCATCCTCCCCGTCGACTGCGAAAGTTCATCTGTCCGGCAAAATTCCCGAAGGAGCGTAACTTGTCGAAAGCGAACCAGCCCCGCTGCGCCGCACCGCTCAAAAAGAAGTTCGCGGTGCGTCGCGCATAAAGCCACCTGAGGTTTTCGTTCCGAGTCCACCCGGAAAACCCGGGTCATGGCGCGCGAGCGACGATCCCGTTTGGCTTCCGCCGCAACCTTCATTCACTCCCCCGCCATGCTGCGCCGCACTGGGCTCGGGCTCCTGCTCATCGGCGTCGTGTCCGCCCAACCGGTCACGACGCTGCCGCCGTTCGCCGTCAACGCCACCCGCAGTGCCGCGCCCGAAGCCGGCGCCACGCTCGTCACGCGTTTCGACTCGGCGGAGCTCTCACGCACGCCGGCCATCGATGCCGCATTGCGCGCCGATCCCGCGTTCAGCTTGTTTCGGCGCTCTGACAGCCTCGCGGCCCATCCCACCGCGCAAGGCGTCTCGCTGCGCGGTCTCGGCCCGAGCGGCGCCAGCCGTTCGCTCGTGCTTCTCGACGGCGTGCCGCTGAACGATCCCTTCGGCGGCTGGGTGGCATGGGCCCAAGTCCCCGCGCTCTCGCTCGCCGCCGCCGAGATCGCGCACGGCGGCGGCTCGGGCACCTGGGGCAACGCCGCGCTCGGCGGCACGATCGCCCTGATCTCCGCGCCGATCGCGCGCTCCGGCGGCGCGCTCCACGCTGAAATCGGCTCGCGCCACACCGGACGCGGCGAAGTCAGCGCCGGCGTCAGTGCCGGCGCCACCGCGCTGCGCGTGGACGCGCGCGCGTTTCGCACCGGCGGCTATCATCCGCTCGCGCCCGCCGATCGCGGCGTCGTCGACGCGCCGCTGGCGAGCGATCACGCGACCGTGCAACTCCGCGCGCAGCGCACGCTCGGCGCCGTCGAAGCGACGCTCACGCTGCGCCACTTCTCCGACGATCGCCGCAACGGCACCGCCGGCCAGCGCAACGCCACGCGGCAGGATTTCGCATCGCTCACGCTGCGCGGAGCCAGGCCCGCGCGCGACTGGCAACTCACCCTCTACGGACAAGACCAGACCTTCCGCAGCACGTTCACCTCCGTCGCCCTCGACCGATCGACCGAGACTCCGGCCAACGACCAGTTCGACGTGCCCGCGACCGCGACCGGCGCCGCCTTCACGACCGAGTGGCACGAGGCGGATCGCCGCACGACCGCCGGCGCCGACCTGCGCCATGTCCGCGGCGAGACGCGCGAGGATTTCCTGTTTTCCAACGGCGCCTTCACTCGCCGCCGTTTCGCCGGCGGCACGCAATCGCTCGGCGGCGTCTTCCTCGTTCACGCGCAACCTCTCTCCGCGTCGTGGCACGGCACGCTCGGCGGGCGCGTCGATGGCTGGCAGCTCGCCGACGGCGCACGACGCGAAGTCAACCGCGCCACCGGAGCGCCGACACGCACCGACGTCTTTGCCGATCGCTCCGGCGCAACGTGGAGCGCCAACGCCGGCCTTGTCTGGTCGCCCCACGAACGGTGGCAGGCGCGCTTCGCCGCCTACCGCGCCTTCCGCGTGCCCACGCTCAACGAACTCCACCGCCCTTTTCGCGTGGGAAACGTCAACACGGAGGCCAGCCCCGCTCTGCGCCCCGAAACGCTGCTCGGCGCGGAACTCGGCGCCGACTACCGCACCGGCCCGCTCGCCGCGGGCGTCACCGGCTTCGTCAACCGCCTCGACGATGCCGTCGGCAACGTAACCCTCGCCTCCAGCCCGACGCTCGTCTCGCGCGAACGCCGCAATCTCGATCGCATCGCCGTGCGCGGCGCCGAGACACGCCTCAGCTGGACAGCCCACTCGCGCCTCACGCTCGACGTCGCCTGGCTCTGGAGCCACGCCGAAATCGCCCGGGCCGTCCTCCAGCCCTCGCTCGTCGGCAAACGCCTCGCTCAAGCTCCGCGCCACATCGCCACCACCGGCGCGCGGCTCGCACTGACTCGCGACTGGAGCTTCCGTGCGCAAGGCCGCTGGACGGATCGTCAGTTCGAAGATGACGAAAACACGCTCACGCTCGGCGCGGCCGGCGTGCTCGATCTTCAGGTCAGCGGCCGCCTCGCGGAGCACACCACGCTCACCCTGGCGCTCGACAACGTTACCGACGCCGCGGTGCCCGTCGCCCGCGCCGCCAACGGCCTCACGAGCTACGCCGCACCGCGAACGTGGCGCGTCGGACTCCGCCTCGACTGGTAGCACGCGAATCGCCTCTCCGCTGCCCCTCGCGACTGAGCCGCTTCGCCCTCCTTGCGTCCGCCGCGCTGACACGGGCGAAATCTCCGCCGGACGAAACCGCAGTTAAGCAGGCGGAATTTGCGACAGCCGCCGTCGACGACACATCAAGGCCCAATCTGCCCCGCCTCCGCGAACATCGTTCGCGCAAACGGAAAGCCGGCATCGGCCGCACCATCGCCGCAAGCCACCAGCTGTTCTCTTCGTTGCGCAAGGAGGTTTTTCTACGGTTTCCCGCTTAGGGCGTAGGTTTCGATTGTCAGCGGACGCGGGACTGATTCCGTTGGGCTTTCACCCCATGCTTGCCCGCCTGCGCCAAGCCTTGTTCATCCCCGAAAGTGGTCTGCTGCTCGTCGTGTTCGTGCTCGGCGCGGCGCTGTGGTTTTTCAGCGGCACCGTGCGCACGCCGGTGTTCGAGATCGGTCCCGACGGCTCGCGGCAACGCGTCTTCACGACCAACGAGGCCGGCGAACGCGTGCCGGCCTTCGTCGAGCGCAACAAGTTCCTCAACGCGCAGAACCTCGCGCAGCTCGCCAAGGACACCAGCTTCATCGCGATCATGGCGGTCGGCATGTCGATGGTCATCATCGCCGGCGGCATCGACCTGTCCGTCGGCTCGATCTACGCGCTCGCCTCCGTGCTCGGCGCGCTGGCGTTTCAGCAATTCGGTCCCGGCGGCGCGCACGCCGCCGCCTCACCCTTCGTCGGTGTGCTGCTCGGCTCGCTCGCGTGCCTCGGCACGGCCTCGCTCTGCGGACTCGCCAACGGCGGACTCATCGTCGCACTGCGCGTCCACCCCTTCATCATCACGCTCGGCGCGATGGCGATCCTGCGCGGCATCGCGTTCGTCGTGACGCAGGGGCAATCCGTCGGCGGATTTCCGCCGGCGTTCCGCGAGATCGTGCGCTTCGAAGTCGGTAACGGCCTGAGCGTCGTCCCGCTGGGTGTCATGGTGCTGGCGCTCGTCGCCGGCTGGATTTTCCTCGGCCGCCTCGCCGCCGGTCGCCGCGTCTACGCCGTGGGCGGCAACGAGCTCGCGGCGCGTTTCTCCGGCATCCGCGTCGAGCGCGTGAAGATGGGCGTCTACCTGCTCTCGGGTCTGAGCGCCGGCATCGCCGCGCTGCTCTCCATCGGCTACTACGGCGCCGCCACGTCGGGCGACGGCCAGGGTTACGAGCTGAACGTCATCGCTGCCGCTGTCGTCGGCGGCGCCAGCCTCACCGGCGGCAAGGGCACCGCGCTCGGCGCCGTGCTCGGCGCGCTCGTCATCCAGATGATTTCCTCCGGCATCGTCATTCTCGGCATCGACCAGAACTACAGCCAGATCATCATCGGCGTGGTCGTGGTCGCGGCCGTCGTGCTCGACAACGTCAACAACTGGCTCGCGCGCCGCCGGCAAGCGCGAGCCGCCGGCTGATTTTCTCCGCCACTTCGTCTTCAACCCCATGAAACTACCCGCCACGTTCCTGTTCGCCTCGCTGCTCGCCGTCGTGGCGAGCGCCGCCCCACGCACGATCACCCTCGGCCTCGTCGCCAAATCGCAGGGCAACCCCGTCTTCCAAGCCGCCCGCGTCGGCGCCGAAGATGCCGCCGTCGAGCTCGGCAAAAAGCACGGCCTGACCATCAAGATCGACTGGCGCACGCCCAACGAAGAGGACGCCCAGAAGCAGGCCGAAGCCATCGAGCAACTCGTCCTCGCCGGCGCCGAGGGCATCGCCGTTTCCTGCTCCGACGCCAACAAGCTCACCGACGCCATCAACTCCGCCGTGAACAACGGCGTGCCGATCGTCACCTTCGACTCCGACGCGCCGAACTCGAAGCGTTTCGCCACCTACGGCATCGACGACCTCGAGTGCGGTAAACAAACGATGGAGGAACTCGCGCGCGTTCTCGGCGGCAAGGGCATCGTCGCCGTCCTCGCCGGCAACCAGAACGCCCCGAACCTCCAGCGCCGCGTCGCCGGCGTCCGCGAAGCCGCGAAGAAGTATCCCGGCATCACGATCCGCGACGTCTATTACCACAAGGAAACCCCGCAGGACGCCGCCGCCAAGGTCGAGCAGGTCATGCAGGCCAATCCCGACATCACCGGCTGGGCCATGATCGGCGGCTGGGCGCTGTTCACCGAGAACGCCCTGAAGTGGCAGCCTGGCACCGTGCAATGCGTCTCGGTCGACGCGCTCCCCGCGCAACTCAACTACATCCGCTCCGGCCACGTTCCGGTCCTCCTCGGCCAGCAATGCTATCAGTGGGGCTACCGCTCGGTCGGCCTGCTGATCGACAAAATCGTCCTCAAGAAGGACCCGCCCGCCGTGAAGGAGATCAGCGCGCTCGTCCCGGTCTCGAAGGACAACCTCGACGACTACGCGAAGAACTGGGCGAAGTGGCTGCGGAAGTGATTTTCCGGGCAACGATTCGCGGCTGACCGGTAGCGCGCCGCACTGATTCGCGCTACCCTTTCGCCGCTTCACCCCTGTGCCCTACCTCGAGTTCCAAGGCATCACGAAACGCTTCCCCGGCGTGCGCGCGCTGGATGGCGTGAGCCTCGCGATCGAACGCGGCACGTGCCACGCGCTCATCGGCGAGAACGGCGCCGGCAAGAGCACGCTCGGGAAGATCCTCGCCGGCGTTTACGTCGCCGACGAGGGCGAGATCCGCCTCGACGGCCGCGTGATTCGGCCCGATTCGCCCCTCGCCGCGCGCGCGCTCGGCATCGCGATGGTCCACCAGGAACTCGCGTTTTGTCCGAACCTTTCCATCGCGGAAAACCTCTGCCTCGGCGACCTGCCGCGCAACCGCCTCGGCTGGGTCGACCGCGCCGCCCTCCGCGCCCGCGCGCGCACGATGCTCGAGTCAATCCACGCCGACCTCGATCCCGGCCGGCTCATCGGCACGCTTTCCACCGGCCAGGAACAGCTCGTGCAAATCGCCGCGGCTGTAGGCACCGGCGCGCAGATCATCGTCATGGACGAGCCGACGAGCTCGCTCTCCGCCGGCGAGACGAAGGAGCTTTTCGCCCTCGTGCGAAAGCTGAAGGCGCGTGGCCTCACGCTGATCTACGTCTCGCACCGCATGGAGGAGCTGTTCGCGCTGTGCGACAACATCTCCGTGCTCCGCGACGGCCGCCACGTCGCCACGGGCCGCATCGCCGACACGACGCCGCAGCAAGTCGTCACGCAGATGATCGGCCGCGAATTGCTCGTGCAGGAACCGAAGCATCTGCACAAAGCGCGCGGCCCGCGCCGCCTCGCGGTCGAGCGCCTCGCGCATCCGTCGCGCTTCCGCGACGTCAGTTTCGAGCTCCACGCCGGCGAGATTGTCGGCCTCGCCGGCCTCGTCGGCGCCGGCCGCAGCGAAGTCGCGCAAGCGCTCCTCGGACTCGATCCCGACGCCACCGGCCGCATGCGCATCGGCGAAAACGAAATCGAAGTCGGCTCGATCGACGCCTCGCTTCGCGCCGGACTCGGACTCTTGCCCGAAGACCGCAAACGCCAGGGCCTCGTGCTCGGCTTGAATTGCCGCGAGAACAACTCGCTCGCCTCCCTGCCCGCCCTCAGCCGCGCCGGCTGGATGCGCGCGGGCGAGGAGCGCGGCGTCGCCCAGCGTTTCGCGAAACGACTCAATCTGAAGGCACCGTCGATCGAGAGTGGCGTCGGCACGCTCAGCGGCGGCAACCAGCAAAAGGTCGCGCTCGCAAAGTGGCTCACGCGCGATTGCTCCGTGTTGATCGTGGACGAGCCCACGCGCGGCATCGACGTCGGCGCCAAGGCGGAGATTTACCAGCTGCTCGACGAACTCGCGAGCGAGGGCAAGGCGATCCTCATGATCTCTTCGGAGCTGCCCGAGCTCATCGGTCTCTGCGGGCGCATTCTCGTGATGCGCGGCGGCCAGCTCGTCGGCGAAGTGCCGCGCACGGAGTTCAGCGAGGCGCGGCTGATGCAGCTCATGGCCGGCGTCGCCGCCGCCTGATTCCTCTTCCATGAAAAAACTCGGACTCGGTGTTCTCGGCCTTGGTGAAGGCCGCAGCATCATTTCGGCGGGCCTGCACAGCGAATTGTGGGACGTCGTCGCGCTGTGCGATCTCAACGAGGCGCTCGGCCGCGAGCGTTGCGCCGAGTTTCAGCTGCCGTTCGAGAAATTCACGCGCGACTACGCGGCGTTGTTGGCGAATCCGGCGATCGACGTCGTCGGCATCTACACGCCGGATCACCTGCACGCCGACCACGTCATCGCCGCGCTGCGCGCCGGCAAGCACGTGGTCTGCACGAAGCCGTTTCTCCACGACCTGAGCCGCGCCGCCGAAGTCCGCGCCGCGGCCGCCGCTTCCGGCAAGCGTGTCATGGTCGGCCAGAGTTCGCGCTTCTTCGCGCCGTTCACGCGCCAGCGCGAGCACTTCGAGGAAGGAAAGTTCGGCCCGCTCAACTCCGTCGAAGCCTACTACAACGCCGACCACCGCTGGTTCCTCGCCAAGGGCTGGGCCAAGACCGACGCGTTCAAGTGGCTCTACGGCGGCCTGAGTCATCCCGTCGACTTCATCCGCTGGTATCTGCCGGACATCGAAGAAGTGATGGGCTACTCGCGACTCAGCGAAAACGGCGCGAAGCTCGGGCTCGTCCACGCGGACACGTTCCACTTCATCTACAAGGCCCGCTCGGGTCCGATCGCGCGCGTCAGCGGCACCTACACGAGCCCGGTCACGCCAAACTCGCGCGACAGCAACATGAGCTGCGTGCTGCGCGGCGCGCTCGGCGCCGGCCAGGCCGACTACTACGAGCTGCGCTACGCGTGGAAGACCGACACGCAGTCCGTCGTCGAGACGTTCGAGGACAAGGACGACTACTATTTCCGCTTCGGCGGCCACTCGCACCACGCCGGCGAATACCAGAACTACATCGAGTATTTCGCCCGCTGCCTCGCCGATGGTCGCAAGCCCACACCCGACGTCGACGAAGGCATCGTCACCGTCGCGCTGATGCAGGCCATGGAAGAATCCTGCGCGAGCGGCCGGCCGGTGAAGCTGCGCGACGTGCTCGCGCGCCACGGCCTCGAAGCGCTGACGCCGTAGCAGACCGCGGCTGCTTTCCTACCCCACCACACTAACCCTTGAGCAAGACCTCCGCCTCCACGCGGTTCAGCTACGCCGCCAGCGACGTCGCCGGACAGCTGCTGTTCTGTTGGATCATGTGGTATCTGCCGTATTTCTATACGGACACCTACGGCATTCCGGCGGCGACCGTCGGCACGATCCTGCTCGTCGCGCGCTGGGTCGACGCGATCGATGCGCCGATCTGGGGAATCATCTTCGATCGCACGAACAGCCGCTGGGGCAAAAGCCGCCCGTGGTTCCTGTGGCTGTCGGGACCGTTCGCGGTGTTCGGCGTGCTGACGTTCCTCACGCCCGAACTGAGCTACGGCGCCAAGGTCGCCTACGCCGCGATCACCTACATCGTGAGCAACGTCCTCTACACCGGCATCAACACGCCGGTGACGTCGATTCTCTCCGCGCTGACGCCCGATCCGCACGAGCGCGTCACGCTGACGATGTTCCGCATGGTTGGCTCCAAGCTCGGCGTGCTGATCGTCAATCTCACCGGACTCGAACTCGTGCGAGTCTTCGGCCAGGGCGACGACCGCCGCGGCTACATGATCGCGGTGCCAATCTTCGCCGCCGTGTCGCTGGCGCTGTTTCTCACCGCGTTTCGGAATCTCCGCGAAACCGTGCCGGTCGATTCCACGCCCGTGCCGATCCGCGGCACGTTTGGCGCGCTGCGGGGCAACTGGCCGTGGTTCATCATTTTTGCCAGCAGCTTCCTGTTCTGGATCGGCTTCATCTCCCGCGTCTCCGTGGCGCCGCACTTTCTCGAATACGTTCTGCATCGCCCCGATTTGCTGAAGCTCGCCAACGGCCTCGACTTCGCGTCGCTCGGCACGGCGCTGCTGCTGCCGTGGTTCTGCCGGCGCGCTTCCAAAGCCACCGTCTGGGCGCTCGGCCTCGCCGGCATGGTGCTCGGGCAACTCATCGTCTACCTCGGACTCCGCCACGGCGCCTCGATCCCGCTCGTGATGACGGGTTGGACGATCGGCTTCGTCGCCAGCGGCGCGGCGATGGCGATGCCGTTCTCGGTGCTCTCGGACAGCGTGGATTACGGCGAATGGAAAACCGGCATCCGCGCCGCGGGCCTGCTCACTGCCGTCGGTGCAGCGTTCTGCCTGAAAGCCGGCGCCGGGCTTGGTGGCGCGTTGCCGATGTGGCTGCTCGACGCCGCGGGCTATGTCCCGAAAGCCGCACAAACACCTGCCGCGCTCGACGCGATCACGTTCGGCGTGGTCTGGCTGCCTGCGCTCGCCTTCGCCCTCGCGCTGGTGCCGGTGCTCTTCTACAGCCGCTTCGAACGCCTGGAACCGCAGATCGCCGCCGACCTCGCCGCCCGGCGCGCTTAAGCGCCCCGCGAGTGAGCGCGGCGTTACGGACTCGCTGCTTTTCCGCTGCTCGCGGCCGTCACTTGTTTCTCCAACTCGGCGATCCTTTCGGCTGCCAACTCCTCGATGCGCTTGTTGAGGAACTCGAGCGCATACTTGCTCTTCTGACCTTGGTCCGGCGAATCCAGCACTTGCTGGCGCCGTATGAGCAGGTCGCCGAGCTTGGCGTCACCGGTCCGGGCGAGTTCCTGCGCGCGGGCAATGCCGGTTAGCGAGCGTAACCGCGCAAGCTGCTCGGTGCGCGCATCTCTCACTCGCGCGACGTTGAGCCGGATTTCGATCCGCCGACCGTCTCGGCTCAGCGTCAGTTTTCCTGCTTCCTTGTCGAACGCCTCGATGCGATAGCCATCGAAACTCCCACCCAAGTCCACCCAACGGGCGTTTGCCCCGTCGGCATCGGCGAGCGAAAGGACGGGTTTCGCCCCTTCGTAGAAGTATCCCATGAGCTTGGGTTCGGCCTGCACACTGGTTACGGCGCCGAATAGGCCAATCAGCCACCACCGCCGAAAGTGCAGGCGGACAGCGAACGCTTCTGTGCGCGGAGCGCGCCAAACGGATACGAAGGACATGGTGAATAAACGTCTCGGTTCGGCCCGTGAGTGGAAGATCGCTAATGAATGACCGCCTCGAACAGAGCACCGAACAGCGCGGAGGCAACGGCAGAATCCGAGCCGACCTGGCGAGTCGACCACTCTTCCGCTCAGGCGTGCAGCGCCCGGAACACGCTCGGCGAGACGCCGTGCACGCGCTTGAACACGCGCGAAAACTGGAACGGATCCAGGCCCATCTCCTCCGCGACGTCCTGCGCCGGCGCCGTGGTGCTGCGCAGGCGGTCCGCCGCCCACTCCATCTTGCGACGTTGGAGGTAGGCGGCAGGCGACTCGTCGTGAAACCGGCGAAACAGGTGGCAGAGATGCGAGGCGCCCACGCCGCATGCCGCGGCGAGGCCGGCGAGCGACTCCAGTTCGCCGAAATGCGCATCGATGTGCTGCCGCGCGCGCTCGAACGTGGCGCGCGCCTGTTGTTCGGATTTCGTCCGCGCCGCCGGAGAGCGCGCGATGGTGTGGAGCAGAATCTCGAGTTGAAGCGCGCACAGGCGCTCAGTGCGTGCGTCGCGCTGCTGGCCAAAGCGAATCAGCGCCTCGAACGCGGCCCGCACCTGACCGGCATTCGAGACTTCCACCGCGCGACCCGGCGCCAGCCCGCAGGAAGCGAGCAGCGCCGCGGCGGTCGAGCCGGTGAAGTCGACGAAATACTTCGTCAGCGGGTGGGCCGCCGAGTTCTCGATCCGATGCGGAACGCGCGGTCCGTAACAAAAAACCGTGCCCGTGGTCAGCGGCCGCGAGGTCCCGCGCAACGTCAGCGTCCCCTCGCCGGCGGCGACGAACTCGAGTCCGAAGAACGGAAACGTGGCGCGCTCCACACGGTATTCCGGCGCGCATTTCTCCCAACCGCCGCACACGACGGCGACGCCGCGCACGGCACGCGGCTTCAGGTTGAGGTAGAAGCGCTGCGCGTCGGTGACCTGTCGGGAGACGAAAGCGGGAACCGGTTGCGCAGGAGAAGCCGCGGGCATGCAGCGTCTCCATACAATCGCGGGCGAAACTCAACCCTGTTGTTCGCAGTGCGACGTAGCCGCGTTGGAACACGCGGTCGCGATTGACGATAGGCGCGCTCCCACGTGGAAGAAGGCGCCTCAGGCAAACTCGACCTGGATCTTCGTGAACGCCGCGGGATTCGCCGCCCAATCGCGCATCGCCGTAGGAGCGTCGGCGAGCGTGGCGACGCGAGTGATCGCCTTCGCCACGGGAAAACGCCGCGCCTGAAGGTGCGCGATCACCGCGGCGAAGTCATCGCGCGTCGCATTGCGCGAGCCGAGCACATCGAGTTCCTTTTGCACGAAGAGCTTCGTCTCGTATTCGACCGGCGCCTTCGCGTAGCCGATGTAGACGACGCGACCGGCGAAGCCGACTTCCTCGACTGCGGCGCGAAACGTCTGCGGCAAGCCGATCGCCTCGATCGCGACTTCCGGACCATGTCCATCGGTGAGCGCTTGCAGGCGTTCGTGGAGATTCTCAGTGGCGGTGTTGATCGTCTCGGTCGCACCGGCTTCGCGGGCGAGTTCGAGCTTGGCGACATCGAGATCGACCGCGATCACACGCGCGCCGCGCACCGCGGCGCCGGCAATCGCGCCGAGACCGATCGCGCCGCAACCGAGCACGACCACGACGTCACCGGCGGCCACGCGACCGCGCGCCACGGCATGGAAACCGATCGTCAGCGGCTCGACCATGGCCAGCTCCGCAAAATCGAGCCCCGGCGCGGTGAGCAGTTTCTCCGCCGGCACGCAGATGAACTCGGCGAGCCCGCCCTCGCGCTGGACTCCGAGCGTCTGGTTGTAGCGGCAGCAATTCGGCCGCTGTTGCCGGCAGGCGGAGCACTTGCCGCACGCGGTGTAGGGCACGATCAGCACGGACGTGCCGACGGCGGGCGCGCCCGCCGCAGCGGCGCCCACCGCGTCGACGACGCCGGCCAGTTCGTGGCCAGGCACGCGCGGATACGATACGAGCGGGTTCACGCCGCGGAACGTGCTGAGGTCGGAGCCGCAATAGCCGCCGCGGCGCACGCGCACGCGCACTTCGCCGGCTTGCGGTTCGGGCTTCGGCAGGTCGATCAAGCGCACGTCGCCGGGCGCGGTGATTTGGAGAGCTTTCATCGGATCAGGCCGTAGTCGCGGGTTGGATGATCGGATCGCGGTGCTCGGGCCGACCGCGCGTGAAGTTGGCGTTGTGGATCGGCGCGAGAATCGCACGCACCGCCGTGAGGTGTGTCGGATCGATGGGCGTGCGGAGATACTCGAGATTGCGGCGCATGTTGGCCGGTTTCGCAGTGCTGATGAGCGTTGTCGCGATCTGCGGATGGCTGCACGAGAAATGCACCGCGAGGTGCGTCAGGTCGATGCCGTGCGCGCGACAATAGTCGGCCGCGCGGCGGCAACCGGCAATGATGGCCGGGCTGGCCGGATGCCACGCCGGCGCGCCGCGCTCGGTGAGCAGGCCCATGCCGGTCGGCGAGGCGTTGATTACGCCCACACCCTTCGCGGCAAAATACGGTAGCAGCGACTCGAGCGAGGTGTCGTTCAGCGCGTAGTGACAGAACGACAGGATCGTCTCGATGGTGCCGGCGGGCGCGCGGTCGAGCAGCGCCGGGAAAATTTTCAGCGGCAAGCCGGTGATGCCGATGTGGCGGACGACGCCGGCGCGTTTCAGCTCGAGCAGCGTCGGCAGCGTCTCGCGCAGGATCACGTCGTGGTCGGCAAACTCGACGTCGTGGCACTGGATGAGGTCGAGGTAATCGGTGCCGAGGCGCTGCAGGCTCGCTGCGATGCTGCGCTTCGTGCGGTCGGCGGAGTAGTCGTAGTCGTTTTTCGCCTCGCTGTAGCTGCCGATCTTGGTCGCGAGCAGGTAGCGGCGGCGGTCGACGCCGCGCAACGCCACGCCGAGGTTCGTTTCCGCGAGGGTCTCGCCGTAGGCCGGCGAGACGTCGATGAAGTTGATGCCGCCGTCGAGCGCGACGTGCACGGTTTCAATGCACTCGTCGAGATTCACGTCGTGAAACACGGCGCCGAGCGACGACGCGCCGAAACTCAGGCGAGAGACCGAGAGGCCGGTTTTACCGAAGGGAAGGTAGTCCATACAGCAAGGGCGTGCAGTCCGAGATTGGACTGCACGCGCCCAGTCTACCAATTCGTTTCGTTGTCGGGAATGACTGCCCTTGTGCTCCGCTTGCGGGATTTTGCGGTCCCGACGCGCCCCCGCGTGGGTGTGATTCCGTTGCGAGCGCGGAGCTCCGACATCACCACGACGCGGCGCCTCGGGTTTGGCCGTGCGATCGCGGCAGCCGACATGCGCCCCGCCTCCTTCGCCCTGCTTGTCTGTCACAGGAATTAGGGACATGTGGCGATAGGCGCTTGTGGATAAGATGGCATGTGGCCGCAGACCTTTTTCTTCCACCCCTCGGGTGCGCCCGCATCGCCAGCTTCCTCGCCCAAGCCGCCCAGCTCCGCGAACATTTCCTCACCGGTGGCGTTCTTTGCGACGCCGCGTCGCTGTCCTGTTCTCCACTCTTGCTGCGTCCAAGGCTGAGTTTAGCGTGCCGGCGATCGCGGCGGCGGCTTCCGGCCGATGGCGTCCGCTGTTGAGATCTCATGCTTCCCTTCCTCCGCCCGCTCATCACCGTTCTGCTCGGCTCGCTGCTGCTGACGGTGCTCGTTCGTCACGACAAGAAAGCAGCCGAATACCGGTGCCAGACGGCACGACCCAACAGATGGATGCTGGGTCCAACACAGGTCCGCCTGCAATCGCACGCCCTTCAGCCGCAAGTCTTCAACGGAGAATCCGCGGGCAACCCGTCGTGCAAATTCGCGACGCTCCGGCGTGTCGAACGGTCCGCAGACGACGGCTGTCGGAGCGAAGCCCATCAATTTCGCGTCTCCTTCCACGTCGTCCAGAAATGCCTTCAGCTCTTCGGGCGTGGCAGTCTCCGGCGCACGAAACGCGAAATGGTAGGATAAGCCCATAGGAGTCTAATTATCTACTTTGTCCCGGTCACCACGAGCCGCGCCTCGGACCGGACGCATTGGCAGAACTGTCACCGGACTTAGCTGTGGACGCAGTTCGAAAAATTCCCGCCCCTGTTGCTGGGTCACCCCAAGTCCGCGATACGAATTGTGCAGGGTGTAGGCGCTGCCGCGGTGTCGGAGGATCAACGCCGTTTTGCTGGCACTTTGATGCTTCGCGACATGAAAGGTGCAGAAAGTTCGCCGCCGTGCGTTCCACGGCCATTTCGCGATGATCGCCTTCGATTCGGGCGTCCGGAGGAGATGCTTGATCGGCATCCTGGCCAATTCGTCCGCGCGTGCTTGCTCGGGGATGGCGGCGAGAACGCGAAGTCGGTCCCACTTGGGGCCGAAGTTCTTCGGCCGGAGCAAACCGGCCTTGGGACCGTATGCAGTCCACCATTCCCAGAAGTTTTCTTCGAGATCCGTGATCACTTCACGTGCTCCGGTCTTCGCGACCGCGGCTGGAATCATGACCTCCCGATTCTCCGGATGCACGAACTCCGCCCGGAAATCAGCCATCTCATCGTCGGCACGGACGCCGGCCAGCAATTGGATGATTTCATGAGCGATCAGGTCCGGAGCATACCGCTCCGCAGCGCGCAGATAGTTTCTCGCAGCGTCGAGCCTCAGAAATTCGATTTCCTTCTTTTCCTCGCGTGGGAGCATCCGCTTCCGAATGCCGGCCGCAGGATTATGCTGGATGTGGCTGCGCTCCACCAGCCATCCGAAGAATTCGCAGATCGCCGTCTTGTGGTTTCTGACCGTCCGGGGCGCCGCGTCCTTCAGGTCACCCAAATAATTCATGATCTGCTCGCGCGTTACCGTTTCAGGATATCTGTCGCCGAACGTCCGGATGAAGGCTCCACCGCGTGACTTGAGGTCACTCCAGTGGCGTTCTTCACCCAAGCGGCGCTTAACGTCGTCGAGGAAGTCGTTGAACAGGACGTTGAGCTTCTTTTTTGCAGTCTCGGGATGATGCAGGCGCCAGAACTTTGCCACAGTCGCCAACGGCACCCCGCCGGTAATCTTCAGCGCAGCTTCGTAGTCGGCAGCAGCAGCGCGATCGAAGAGAAACTCACCCGCACCCGCAGTGCCGTGCTGCTCCAGAATGCGGGGGATGTCCGCTTCGGCCGCTGCTTTGGTCTCATAAAACGGCCGATGCCGCTGGAGGACGGGAGCCCCGGATTCTTGGAGCACGATCGTCCCGTCCTTGTTTGTCTTGGGCGTCGTATAGCGCAGATACCAGCAGCTACGCTGCTTCGCCCGCTTCTTTGCTCGGTCGAGGAAAGGACCGGTGATCTGCATGCGAAAAATCTAGTGGCTTTCCGGTGGCTTCAAAAGAAGCAAATGGCACACAAAACCACGCAAAATCCCGGAGTTTCACAAAACCCAGGGATTGCGGCTTTTCAGAATGAAAATGCCCGTTCGGGTGGAGAACGGGCAGTTTCTGAAGTGGCGGGATGGACGGGACTCGAACCCGCGGCCTTCTGCGTGACAGGCAGACGCTCTAACCAGCTGAGCTACCACCCCGTGAGGGACGAAAGAGGCCGAAAAGTAGAATCGGCCCCACCCTAGTCAAGCGTCGTTTGGCGTTTCTTCGGCAGAAATTTTTCCGAGCGCCTCCAGGGCGGCTAAACGATCCATTTCGATCTGTTTGCGTAGCTCCTCGACCCCGGAAAACTTCCTCTCCGGTCGCAAGAAGCGCAGCCAGCGCACCGTCACGCGGTCCCCATAAGTGAGCGTCGTGGGTGTCAGCACGTGGACTTCCAAGCGTGGCGCCACCGTCCCGCTCTCGACCGTCGGGCGCAGACCGTAATTCGCCACGCCCGGCTGCATTCGGCCGTCCGGCCCGCTCACGGTGACGAGATAGACGCCGTAGCGCGGCGCGAGCCCGGGCTGCCAGGTCAGGTTAAGCGTGGGGAAACCAAGCGTGCGACCGAGTCGCTTCCCCTGCTCCACCGTGCCTTCCGCGAAATACGAGTAACCGAGCAACGCGTTCGCCGCTTCGATCTCGCCCGCCGCAATCAGCTCGCGGATGCGGCTGCTGCTGATCGGCGCGCCGTTGTGGTTCAGGCGCGGCGCGCTGTAGACGGCGAAGCCCGCCTCGCGCGCGGCGGCGATCAGCGTTGCCGTGTCGCCCTCGCGACCGCGGCCGAAGCGGAAATTCTCGCCGACGTAGACCGCTTCGAGTCCCGGAAAGGCGCGTTTGAGCAAGGCGACGAAATCACGCGCGGTCGTCGCGGCAAACTCGAGCGAGAACGGGTGTTCGACGATGAAGTCCAAGCCAAGCCGGCCGAGCTGCTCGCGTTTCATTTCACGCGACAGGATCAACGCCGTCGGCGTCTCCGGACGCAACACGGTGCTCGGGTGCGGCCAAAACGTGAGCACGCCAGCGCAACCACGTGCGCGCCGTGCCGAGTGCACCGCGGCTTCGATGACCGATTGATGGCCAAGGTGCACACCATCGAACATGCCGATGGCGACGTGAACCGGACCGGCGGGCAGCGTCACCCGCTCGAGCGAGTCGAACTGCCGCGGCGCGTTCACGAATAGGCGATGCGTGGCGCCGCCTCGAGGATCGGGATGAGGCGCTTTTCGAGCTCCGGCAGCGGCATCGCTTCGATGTCGGCCAGCGTCGTGCATTGCGCGATGGTGAACTTGCCGCTGCCCGTGCGACGCAGCCCGGAGAGGTGCGCGCCGCAGCCAATTTTTTCGCCGAGATCGCCCGCGATCACACGAACGTAAGTGCCCTTGGTGCAGGCGAGGCGGAACTGGATCTTCGGCGACGCAAAGCCGAGCAGGTCGAACGCGGCGACGCGGATGAAACGCGGCTCGCGCTCCACTTCCTCGCCTTCGCGTGCTTTCTTGTAGAGCGGCACGCCGCCGATCTTCACCGCGGAAAACATCGGGGGCGTCTGGTATTGGTCGCCCATGAAGCCCTTCATCGCCTCGCGAACTTGCGCTTCGGTGAGCGGCGGCACGGGACGCGTTTCCATGATCTCCCCCTCGGCGTCGAGCGTGTTGGTCTTCGCGCCGAGCGTGATCTCGCCCTCGTAAACCTTGTCTTCGCTGATGAGGTATTGGGAAATCTTGGTGGCTTTGCCAACGAGCATGACGAGCAACCCGGTCGCGAGCGGATCGAGCGTGCCGGCATGGCCGATGCGCTGGATCTGGAATTTCCGGCGGAGGCGATAGACGACGTCGTGGGACGTCATGCCGGTGGGCTTGTCGACGAGCAGGACGCCCTCGACTTCTTTGGGTGGACGGAGGCTCATTTGGCTTTGAGGGCGTCGACTTCCTGCAATCGCTGCGCGAACGCCGCGACGAGTTTCGGATAGAACGAGGACAGCGTGTCGGGAAAATTCAAGCCGGCCGCACTCGCGTGGCCGCCGCCGTTGAATTTCGCCGCGATCGAATCCATGCGGTAGATCGCATCCTGAGCGCGGAGGCTGGCCTTCATCACGCCGGGGCGCTCCTCGATCAGTGCGCCGATGGCGACGCCGTCGAGCGCACGTGCATAATCGACGAGACCTTCGGTGTCTTCAACGGTCGCTCCGGTCTGCTCGAAGATGCCTTGCGGGAGAATGCCGATGCAGACGCGGCCGCCGCACTCGAGCTTCAGCGAACTGATGAAATGTTGCAGCAGCTTCAGTTTCCCGAGCGACTCACGCTCGTAGAGTTCCTGGCCGGCCTGCGCGGGATTCGCGCCGCGCGCGAGGAGTTCGCCGGCGAGCGTGAAGACGCGCTGCGACGTCGAGGCGAAGCGGAACTGACCGGTGTCGGTCATGATGCCGGTGTAGAGTGCCTGCGCGGACACGGCGTCGATCGGGATGCCAGCGTCGAGGAAAAGGCCCGCGAGCACTTCGGCGGTGGCGGCGCTCTTTGTGTCGACGAAGTTGTGGCGCGCGAACCCGACGTTCGACAGGTGGTGATCGAAGCAGCCGAAGGCATCCGCGTAGAGAGCGCGCGTGCGGTCGCCGGCGCGATTGTGGTCGGCGCAGTCGGTGAAGACCGCGAGACGGCCGTCATGCTCGATGTGGTCGCGCTGGAAGAACGGCGTGTCGCCGAGCAGGAACTTGATGCGACGCGGGACAGGATCGGGATTGATCGCGATCGCGTCGATGCCGCGCGCGCGCAGGGCGCGGGTCAGCGCGACCTGCGAGCCGATGCAGTCGCCGTCGGGACGCTGGTGGCCGATGACCGCCACGCGCTGGCCGGAGAGATCCCGCAGGAAATCGGCGAACTGCGCCTTGAACTCCGGATAGTAACTCATTCCGGCTTCTTCCCTTGCTTGTCGAGTTCGTCGATCAGGCTCTCGATGCGCACGGCGCGCTCGCCGGAGGCGTCGTGATGAAACGTCAGCGTGGGCACGTGGCGCATCACGACGTTCTTCGCGACGACACCGCGAATCTCGGTGAGTTTCGATCGCAGCCAGCGGCCCATCTTCGCGATCTCGTCCGGGTCCGAACCCACGACCGAGTAATAGATCTTCGCCTCGCGGAGATCGCCGGTGACGTCGGCACCGGCGATGGTCAGGCGCGTGGCCTCGCTTGTGTAGCGCTTGCGCAGATAGGCGCTGATTTCGCGCTGCAGCAGCTCGTTGACGCGGAGAAGTCGGTTGCTCATGGCGGGCTGGCGGGATGGAACCGAGAGCCGAAGGAGGTGCGGCGCCCGGTTAGAGCGACGCGCGCACCTTCTGGATCTCGAAGCACTCGATCTTGTCGCCGGGCTGGTAGCCGTCGAAGCCGTCGAGGCGGATGCCGCACTCGAGGCCGGCACGGACTTCGTTCGCGTCGTCCTTGAAACGGCGGAGCGTGCCGACCTTGCCTTCGAAGACCGACTCCTTGCCGCGGCGGACGCGGGCGGAGATGTTGCGGTTGATCTTGCCCTCGGTGACGAGGCAGCCGGCGACGAAGCCGTGCGAAATCGGGAACACCTGGCGGACTTCGGCGACGCCGAGCTTGTTCTCCTTGAGATCGGGCTCAAGCAGATCGGCCATCATCTCTTTCACGCGGTCGCCGAGTTCGTAGATGATGTTGAAGTGCTCAATGGTGACGCCGTGGTGCTTCGCGAGCGGCGTGACGCCGTTCTCCTGCTTCGTGTTGAAGCCGATGATGACGGCCTTCGCGGCGCTGGCCATGAGCACGTCATTCTTGGTGACGATGCCGACGTCGGCCGAGACAACATCGAGCTTCACTTTGGCGCTCTTGATGCCTTCGAGGACGCTGCGAACCGCTTCGACGGAACCGTAGACGTCCGACTTGAGGACGACCTTCAGCACCTTCTCCTGCGTCGCGGCGATGTTGGCGAAGAGCGCGTCGAGCGAAGTGTCCTTCGGCGCGGCAGCAGCGGTGACCGCTTCCTTCTTCAGCTGATGCTCGGCGTCTTCCGCCAGCTTCTCGGCCTCACGGGCATTCTTCACCGCGGAGAATTTCATGCCGCTGTCCGGCGTGCCGGACCAGCCGATGACACGCACGGGCGCGGACGGCGGGGCTTCCTTCACGTTGGCGCCGGCGTCGTCGAACATCGCGCGGACCTTGCACCAGTGCGGGCCGCAGACGAGCGCGTCGCCGACGCGGAGCGTGCCGCGCTGGACGATGACCGTCGCGAGCGGGCCGCGACCGACTTCGACCTCGGACTCGATGACCACGCCGCTGGCTTCCGCCTTCGGGTTGGCCTTGAGGTCGAGGACTTCGGCTTGGAGGAGAATGTAGTCGAGGAGTTCGGTGATGCCCTGGTTCTTGATCGCCGCGACCGGCACGGTGATGACGTCGCCGCCCCAGTCTTCAGGGGCGATGTTGCGCTCCTGCATCTGGCCCTTCACGCGATCGAGGTTCGCGCCCTTCACGTCCATCTTGTTGACGGCGACCATGAGGTTGACCTTGGCGTTCTGCGCGTGCTTCAGCGCCTCGTCGGTCTGAGGCATGAAGCCGTCGTCGGCCGCGACGACGAGCACCGCGATGTCGGTGACGTTCGCGCCGCGCGCACGCATCGCCGAGAAGGCGGCGTGGCCGGGCGTGTCGAGGAAGGTGATTTTCTTGCCGTTGTGCTCGATCTGGTAAGCGCCGATGTGCTGCGTGATGCCACCGAACTCGCCGGCGGCGACGTTGGCCTTGCGGATGGCGTCGAGCAGCGAGGTCTTGCCGTGGTCGACGTGGCCCATGATGACCACGACCGGCGGACGCGGCGCGAGATTCTTGATGTCTTCTTCGCGCGCCTTTTCTTCGCGCGATTTTTTCTCCTCTTCCTTCTTTTCCTTCGGGCTGACCTGCGGCTGTTCGCCGCGGTGTTTGATGTCGAGGAGGAACCCGTGTTTCTCGGCGAGCTTGTTGGCCACCGCTTCGTCGATCGACTGGTTCATCGACGCGAAGATGCTCATTTCCATGAGCTCGGAGATCAGCTTGAACGGCTTGAGGCCGAGCGCGACGGCGAAGTCGCGGACGATGATCGGCGGCTTGAGGTGAATGATCTTCACGCCGCCTTCTTCCGTCACGGTGACGGAAGAGACGGTCGGCGCGGCTGGCGGAGCCGGAGGGGCCTTGAATGCGGGCGGCGGCGGCGGCAGCGTGGGCGATGATCCCGGGCGCGCGGCAGGCGCCGGCGGAGGCGGCGGCATGTTCGGGGCTTTCGCGACGGGCGCAGGAGGAGGCGTCGGCGCGGCTTTGGCGATCGGCGCGGGGGCCACAGGAGCCGGCGCAATCGGTGCAGGCTTCGGTGCAAAAGCAGGAGCGGGTGTCGCCACGGGAGCGGGCACGGATGCAGGAGACGCCGGGCGCGGAGCGACGGGCGGCGGCAGCGGAGCGGCCTTGAAGACGGGCGGGGCGACCACGGGAGGCGGAGCCTTCGGAGCAGGCGCGACCGGCGCCGCAGGTGCGGGTGGCGGCGCAACCGGCGCGGGTGCAGCCGCGGCGGCGGCGGCAGCCTTCGCGGCAGCGGCAGCTTTCGCCGCTTCCTCTTTTTCGCGCGCGACATCTTGCGCGCTCTTCACGAAGACCCCGGCGGGCAACTTCACGTGCGGAACCGTGGTCTCGCTCGCGACGGCGGTCTCGACCGCGGCGGGCGCTGACGGCGCAGCTTCAGCGGCGGCGGCTTTGGCGCCCCAATGCTTCTCGATCTCGTCGTAGTAGATCTTGCTGACGGTGCTCGAGACCGACTTGGTGTCCGCTGAGACGAAGCCCTGCTCCTTCAGCCAGGAGAGCATCTCCTTGGCCTCAACCTTGTATTGTTTGGCGATCTCGTGAATGCGGGCGCTCATTAAGTCAGTGTGTCAGTAAGAGAGTAACGTTGCGTAGCGTAAGTGAAAATCAGGCAGAAGCGCCGGAAACCTTGGCGATGACGCCCTGCGCCTCTTCGGCGGAGAAGCCCATATCGACCAAGTCGTTCGCTTCGACACCTTCGAAGGCGGCGGGTGAGTTGATGCCGTTCGCAACGAGGCGTTCGGCGATCGTGGCTTCGAAACCGAACGCGCCGACGAGCGCCGTGATGGCTTGCGCGCGAGGATCGGAAGCGGTGGCCTTCCACTCTTCGATGTCGAGGCGCCAGCCGACGAGGCGCGAGGTGAGGCGCGCGTTCTGGCCCTTGCGGCCGATGGCGACGGCGAGGTCCTCGTTCGCGACGCGCACGAGCATGCGCTTGTTCTTTTCGTCGAGAACGATCTCGCGCGGCACGGCGGGCTTCAGGGCCTCGACCAGCATTTCTTTCGGGTCGGCGTGGAAAGGAATGATATCGATCTTCTCGCCGCCGAGTTCGCGCACGATGCTCTTCACGCGCGCGCCACGGGCGCCGACGCAGGCGCCGACCGGGTCGACCTTCGGATCGGTGCTCGTGACGGCGATCTTCGTGCGGTAACCCGGCTCGCGGGCGAACGCCTCGATCTTCACGGTGCCGTCGGCGATTTCGGTGACTTCGAGTTCGAAGAGACGGCGGACAAACTTCGGCGTCGCGCGGCTGAGGATCACCTCGGGACCGCGGCTGGAATTCTCGATTTCGAGCAGGAAGCAGCGGATGCGCTCGCCCGGGGCGTATTCTTCGCCGGGGACTTGCTCCTTGCCGGGCATGACCGCCTCAGCCTTGCCGAGGTCGATGAACAGGTCGTTGCGCTCGCGGCGGCGCACGGTGCCGCTGACGATGTCGCCGACGGAGTCCTTGAAATCGTCGTAGATGCGCTCCTTCTCGAACTGACGGAGTCGCTGCATGATCGCCTGGCGCGCGGTCTGCGCAGCGATGCGACCGAGATAGGACGGATCGATTTCCTTTTCGATCGACTCACCGATCACGGCGCCGGCTTTGAACACTTGCGCTTTCTCGACGTGAATCTGCGTCTTCGGATCAGCGACGGAATCCACCACTTTCATCACCGCCCAAGCCTTGAGCTGCCCGTTCTTCGGGTTGATCTCGATCTTGAGGTCCTGGCCCGAATTCACGCCCTTCAGCGCCGCCGTCTTGATGGCGTTCACAATGGCGGAGATCATATCGGCACGAGGAATGCCTTTCTCCTTCTCCATGTATTCGAGGACGGACAGGATTTCGCTGCTCATGATGGTTGGTGTGGTGGGAAAAAAAAGGCGGGACCCGAAGGCCCGCCCACTTGTGGAAAGTGAACTTTAAGTGAGCGCGCAAGGTATCTGCCGTCCCTGCGCGTTGTCAAGCACGCCGCCTATAGCGGATTGACAGGCACTTACGCCCGAAATTCGCGCGCGATCAGCCAGGCCAGCAGGCCTTGGGCAACACCGTGACAAAGCGGGTGGTCCCGCGAGCCGGTCAACGACAACTTCCTCAGACCGCGCCGGACAGCGTCGGGAAGATCACCGGCGAACCAGTGCCCCCAAAAGACGTCGAGTCCGGGACGATCCGACGCCGCAGCCAGCAGCGGCAAAAACCCATCGCAAACGAGCGTGTTGAAACGCGGCCCCCCGACCACGTCCGCCACCACTTCTTGGCTGAGTGCTTCGCGCAGCCGCCGTATTTGCCCGGCGCGCCGCACGTGGGCGGTCTGCACGTCCGGCAGCAACGCGAGCGTCGGCAACCCCTCGCCCCACGCCGTCAACCGCTGCGGCCAGTCGGGCACGCGGGCGACCCACTGCGCATATTGCGCGAGCCGCGTGCGCGGGTGATTCGCCGGCCGCACGCCGTGGTTTTGCCAGCCTGGCACCGTCGCGAGCACCTCCCCGGGCACGGCACCGTTGCGCCACGCTTCGAGCGGCCAGCGTTCGGCCGCTGCCAACATCGGCACGCGATTGTGGCGGTAGCCGAGAATCTCGAGCGCGGTGTGATGCGCGGCACCGGCGAAACCGAGCTTCGCCATCCGCAGACGCGCGCTGGCCACTTTCGCACGCCAACGCTTTTCCGCGAGATCCTGAACGCGTGCGCGCAGCTCACTCGGCGGCAGGTTCGCGAGTTCCTCGAGGCGCCGCCACTCGTCACGTGCGGTGAGGATCTCGAGCGCATCATCCGCAGCGTATTCCTCGAGATCGCGATGCAACAGCGGCAGGAGCACGAGCGCCGGGATTTCTGTTCCATCGGCGCGCCGCTGCGTTCTGGCTCCGGGCGTCGGTGGGAAAAGCAGCACATGCAGCACGACGTCCGCATAGGCCGGATTTTCCGCGTGGCCGTGCGAAGTCCAATCCTGCGCATAAAAATGCACTTCGACATCGCCGGTCACATCGCGCCCGCCAATCCGCAGTCGCGCGTGCTTGAAATCGGGACCACCGAGCAAATTCCAGCGACCGGGCGAGACGACCCCCACCGCTCTTCCGTCAACGAGCGCGGCGCGCACGGTCGCGAAATCCTGCTGCAACCAGATCTTTTGCACGACGCGCTCGTGCATCGTAAACGGCCCGTAGAGGCCTTGCATTTCGGCAACGTTGAGTTCGGAAGTGGCCATGGCGTGAAGTTCCGCCGCGTGGCCCCGCGAGCGAGTTGCGGGCTGGACACTGCGCAAAAACCGCCAACGCTGCCAGCGCTTTTCTCGCACTCCGGAAGGGTGGCAGAGTGGTCTATTGCGGCGGTCTTGAAAACCGCTGAGGCGCAAGCCTCCGGGGGTTCGAATCCCTCCCCTTCCGCCAATTGGTAATTAGTGAATTATGGAACTAATAACTCATAAATATCGGCCGAAACGGGTCGCGAATTTTTACAATGTGGCCAAATTGTGGCCACAATTCGACTATGAAGCGCCCCAAGAATCCGAAATTTCCAAGAGGCGAACCTCGCTGGAGGTGGCATCCCAACCGTGGCCCCGACGGAAAGATTTGCTCCTTTAGCTGCCGTGTCGAGTGGCTCGAAAACGGCGTGAGACAACGCAAGAATGTCCCGACCGCGGAAGCGGCTGACGCGTTGATCACCGCGATCAAGAAGCGCACCGTGCAAACCGACGCGGGACTGAGCACGCAGGTCACTCACCTAACGAAAGCGCAAATCGAGTTCGCCGAACTCGCATTCACGCGCCTGCGCGATGCAGGCTATTACGTGCCGGAGGAGATTGAATCCGCGAGTTCGATTTTGAAGGCGGTGCAGTGGTTCGCCGACAACTACAATCCGGACCAGGCGATTCCGCCGACTGTGTCTGAAGCAGTCAGTCGATTTCTTGGCACGCGTGCGGGCAAATCACCGCGCACATACAAATCCCACAAAACCTACCTGGATGAGTTTGCGGCGAATTACGGCTCGCAATCGATCGCGGCGATCACGCCGGCGATCGTGGATGAGCATATTCGCACTTGTCCGTTCGGCAATGTCGCCAAGCTCCACCGGTGGGATTCGCTCCACGCTCTTTTCGAGTTCGCGCGCGGGAAGAAAAACGTCTCCGGCACATGGATTGGAGTGAATCCAGTCAAAGCCGTCGCCGAACCTGAATACGCCCCTTCGAGACCGAAGATCTACACCGTCAAAGAGTGCGAACAACTGATCAAGGGAGCAGTGCTTAACTGCTACGCGCCGAACATCGTCGTGCGGCTTTTCGGAATGGTGCGCGCCGACGAAATGAAGGCGATGGTGCGCAAGGGCAGATCAATCTGGACATACGTCAACCTGAAGACCGGATGGATGCATCTTCCGGCAAACGTGGTGAAGACCAAGGCAGACAAGGATCGCGGCGGAAGAAATATTCGAATCAATCCCACTCTAGATGCTTGGCTCCGCGAATTCCGGCGACGTGGGTGGGATATAAGCGACAGTCGAACTCTCGACGAACGCGTTCGGAAGTTTGCGTGTCCTGAGAAGATGGCCAAACGGGATATTCCACTGGAGGATCGTCACGCTAATCTCGTTCGAGCCACGGCGATATCTCCGCGACGTGCTCGTAAGCGTCGCTCCGGGTGCCTCCTTGACGCGGCAAATACGGTATCTGTGGCTCACGGAGTGGAAGTGTCGTAGCTACGACACTTCCAATGCGATTATGAGGCCGCGCGCCAGAGCGCAGGCAGAAGCGGTCGCAGGTCGTCGGCGGTGGTCATCGACGGCAGTCGCGTGAGCACGTCGCGCAGGTAGGCGTGCGGATCGTGGCCGTGGCGCTGGCAGCTGACGATCAGCGAGTAGATCACCGCGGCGCGGTCGCCGGCATCAGGGTGCCCAACAAAAAGCCAATTTTTCGCGCCCAACTTGCTTGGCCTTATAGCGTTTTCCACTGCGTTGGTATCCAGCTTGGTCTGGCTGTGCCGGAGGTGAACGGTGAGCGGGTCCCACTGCCCGAGGAGATAGGTGCAAGCTTGTCCAAGACCGGAACGCGGGAGCACGCGTTTTTGCAGCGCGATGACGAGCCGCCGGAGCCTTGCGAGCGGGCGGGCAAAGTGCTCTTGCCGGAGGGCCGCACGGCGATCGCCGACCTGTTGCTCGTCCCAGAGGGCTTCGAGCGCGTAGAGTTCACCGATCAGACGCAGCACTCGCTCAACGGTGCGCGGTCGCTCCGCCACCGCTTCGATAAACTGCCGGCGAGCGTGCGCCGTATGTCGCGCGCGACATACGGCGCATTATGTTGCGAACTAAATATGTGAGCGTGGCGGCGGCGCTACAGCAGGAGCGCCGAGCAAGATTTGTAACATAACTGTTTCGAGAGTTTTTGTCTGACTGCGTCGATATCGGCGTGTGCTTCCAA
>JAYRJE010000024.1:0-68390 GCA_041906465.1 Candidatus Didemnitutus sp.
AGCCGGCGTAGGCGTCGAGCCAGGTTTGCCACGGCGCGGAACGGGCGCGCTCGAAACGTCCGACAAATTTGAGCCAAGTGTGCAGCGTGCCGCGCGCCATCCGTCGCGTGCACGTCGTGCGTCCGAATAGGCGTCGAGTGACGCTCGACACATCCTCCCGGCGGAACGCACCGAGACCATGCTTCAGGGACTGCGCCGTCTGAATGAGGCAGCAACGATAACGCGCGATCGTCTTCGGCGCGTAGTGGCCGCGGTGCATGGCTCCGCATACTTCAGACGATAATGCTTCAACGAAAGCACCTCAAGATCGCTCATCAAAACGCGCACCGATAATCCCGACAACGGACGCGCCAATCTCAGACGATCGCGGCGCCGCGCCGCTCAGCATGTCGGAGTTATCGGCAGGTCGGGATAACGGATTTAATTCCGACATCGGGATTAAATCCGTTGTTGAGCGTCCGCCCCTCCACCAGGCCCGCGACCGGCCGGGTGCGATTGCGCCGGAGCCCGGCGCCTTCCGAACGGCTCAGGTAGCGGTCGCCGCCCCGGGCGAGATGCTCCTGCACGACGTTGAACGTGGTCCAGAGATCGGTCGCCGCGTCGCCGTAGCGCACCGGAGTAAGCAGCTTCTCCGGCGTGAGCGCCTGTAGCACGGGGTTGTCTGCCGTCCAGCGTAGCGCTGCCGCCCGCCGCGCGAATTCGAGGCGAGTCGCCTGCGAGAGTTGCATTGCCTGCCACTTCGCAACGGCTTCCAGCGCGCGCGGGGTGCTCTCGGCGACGGACTGCGCCGCGCGGGCGAAGGCCTCGGCGGAAACGTCCATGTGCCGAATCGAGACATGCGCGAATTCCGTATCCGCAACCGTGAGCCCATTGCGGCAAACCAGCCGGTAAAGCCCGGCGTCGATGCGATAGGCGCGTGTGCCGTCGTGCGCGTTCTGAAGGATCATTTCGGGGCGAGTGTTGCCAACCTGCATCGCCCCCGCTTCCAGATCGGCACGCCGCGCGAAACGAATCTCGTGCATCTGGTAGCCGACGCGGTCCTCGAGACGCACACGCTGCTCGGACGCGCGCACCGGCTCCCAACCTTCCGACACGAGCAGGGCAACGACCTGCGCGGTAGAAACGAACGTGTAGCGGGCCGATACTCCCGGCCGGGCATGTTCTGCGAAAACCGACGGAGCACAGCGGCGGAGATCATCAGACGAAAGCGCCTTGAAGACGCGAGCGGGAGCAACGGTGACAGATTCAATCGAGTTCATGACTTTCCTTGTTCTGAAGCGCCCCAACGAGGGCGCATCGTGGCGGGCCGCGCCACGCGGACCCCAACCCGAGCCGAACCGTTAAATCGGCCGCCCCGGAGGGATGCCGACGATCAGCACCGTAACGCAAGGTGGAGCGCAGCGCAGCGAGCAATACCTTGAGGCGCGGACGGGTCGAGGTGCTTGCGCCGCAGGACCGCCAGCCGGCGTAGGTGCTATAATGAGGCACCCCACAGGGGATAGGCTTCGCACACCGCGGATGCGCGAGCGGCGCAACGAGAGCGAGCCCCGACAGCCCAGCGGCGACTGAGCGTCATCCACGGGTCGAGTGGGATCGGGCAGCGCGCAGGTGTGGGAGCGGAGCGAAGGCGACGGCTGCGAGTGGAGGAAGGAGTCGGCGACGGTGGGAGCGCGGCAAGGCCGTCGGTGTCGCGACCGGAGAGCCTGCGACCGGGAGCGATCCTGGCGAATGGTCGTGCTCGGACGACGAATCGCCAGAGGCGGCCGTGAGCGCGGAGCCAAGCCGTCTCCGCCCGCAACGAGTGGCCGGAGCCGTAGTCGGAGCGGAACACCGAAGCGGTGGTCGCCCGCTCGCGCTCACCAAGCCGGCCTTGACCGGCGTCGGGGCGTTGCGGGGTGTCGCCGCTCGAATGGGGAGGGCGAGGCGCAGACTCGACCGCGGGGAAAGACGTTCCCCGACCGCGCGCCAGCTCGTAACCTAGCAAACGGGTGTAGATGAGCCATTCGACGCTCGCGGACTCGGATCGCCGGACGTTCGAATCGAGAGAAGAAAGGCTCGTAAATCTCCCATATCCGAGACCGTCGGGCCGCGCCACAGGAGAATCGATCGAGTGTGCATCACGAGCGCCCTCTTGATGCCCTATCGCGCGAGTCTGTCCAAGCCCCTAATTTTCCAAGTCGACCCAATGACGCGAGCGCAGGTCCCGCGATTAAGCGAATGACGCGGTTCCAGCCAAGATAGCGTCGGCGGCGGCAATCTCTGCAGCGCTTAGGAGCGGCTGGCTGAGACCTCGCACGATGTCTTCGATTTGCGCCGGGCGTGAGGCGCCCACCAGGACGGTCGTGATTTCCGGACGGCGCAGGACCCAGTGGACGGCGAACTGCGCGAGCGTGACGCCGCGGGCGCGGGCGAGTTCGTTCAACGCGCGGACCTTGCCCAGCGTGACGGGATTGAGACGGTCGGCCTTGAAAAATCCCGAAGGGTGACGGGCGCGGGAGTCGGCGGGCACGCCGTCGAGGTAGCGGTTCGTCAGCACACCTTGCGCGAGCGCGGAGAACGGAATGCAGCCGGCGCCTTCCGCGGCCAGCACGTCCAGCAATCCGCCTTCGACGGTGCGGTTGAGCATGCTGTAGTTCGGCTGGTGCAGGAGGAGCGGCGTGCCGAGTTGCCGCAGGAGGCCGGCGGCGATCCGCGTTTGCTCGGCGGTGTAGTTCGACAGGCCGACGTAGAGCGCGCGGCCGGAGCGGACAGCGTCGGCGAGCGCCGTCATGCTCTCCTCCAGCGGCGTGTCCGGGTCGGGCCGGTGGTGATAAAAGATGTCCACGTAATCGACGCCGAGGCGCCGGAGACTCTGGTCGAGCGACGCGAGCAGGCTCTTGCGCGAACCCCATTCTCCGTAAGGGCCCGGCCACATGCGGTAGCCGGCCTTGGTGGAGACGATCAACTCGTCGCGATATGCGGCAAAATCCTCGCGGAGCAGGCGGCCGAAATTCTCCTCGGCGGCGCCGGGCGGCGGGCCGTAGTTGTTGGCGAGGTCGAAGTGCGTGATGCCGAGATCGAACGCGCGGCGGAGCAGAGCGCGCTGGGCTTCGAGCGCATCGATGCCGCCGAAATTGTGCCAGAGCCCGAGGGACACGCGGGGGAGCAGCAGGCCGCTGCGTCCGCAACGTGCGTAGGGCATGGTGGCGTAGCGTTCGCGGTCGGGCAGGTAGCCGGCATTCATCGCGCGAGAACGTGCCGGTCGCACGCGCAGCCAGGCAGGAAGGCGATGAGGTCAGCGGGCATGCGTCGTGGGCAGGCTAACAAGAACCGCGCGGGCGCGACATGAGACATCGCGAAAAATAGTTTAGATTTGGCGTCAATTCGACGAACACGCGGCCAAGAAAGGGTTTTTTGCTGGCCAGGAATCGGGCGAAAGGAAACAAGATCCCGTGTAGGCAAGTGAGGGCGGCCGAACGAAAACCCGCTTCCCTTGCGCAACCCCCGAAGCTCCCCCATGGCCTCGCTTACCCTGAAAAATCCATCGGCATCCCGTCTGTTTCCGCGCGAATTCTGCTGGGGCGCCGCCTCCGCGGCGACTCAGGTGGAGGGTGCCGCCGATGAGGATGGCAAGGGGCCGTCGGTGTGGGATGTGTTTCCGCGCCACCCGGGGGCGACGCGAAACGGCGACTCGCCGGCGGTCGCCTGCGATCACTACCACCGCTATCGCGAGGATGCCGATTTGATGGTGCGGCTGGGCGTGAAGCATTACCGTCTCTCGATCGCATGGACGCGCATCATGCCGGACGGCGTCGGCACGCTCAATCGGCGCGGGCTCGATTTCTACTCGCGGCTGCTCGACACCCTCCTCGAACGGGGAATCACGCCGTGGGTGACGATGTTTCATTTCGATCTGCCGCAGGCGCTGGAGGAGAAAGGCGGCTGGCCGACGCGGCAGGTCGTGGACGCGTTCGCCGACTACGCCGACACGATCGTGAAGGCCTACGGCGACCGGGTGAAAAACTGGATCACGCTGAACGAGATCACGGTGTTCGTCGAAGCCGGTTACGGGAAGGGCGGGTTCGCGCCGGGGCGCAGCGAGGATTTCGCCACCGTGCACCAGGGCTTTCACCACGCGGCGCTCTGTCATGGGCACGGCGTGCGCGCCGTGCGCGAGCACGGCGGTGCCGGCGCGCGCGTGGGCCTGACGGACAATTCCCGCGTGCTCGTGCCGATCGCGGAGACGGCGGCCGACATTGCGGCGGCGCAGACGGCGTTCCGCGAGGCGAATTGCCGCATCCTCGAACCGATTTGCACCGGAGCTTACGGAGAGGTTTACCGACGGCACACGGAAGGCTGGCTCCCGCAGATTGCCCCGGGCGACATGGAGCTGATGTCCGCGCCGACGGATTTTCTCGGCCTGAACATCTACACCGGCGGCTTCGCGCGCGCCGGCGCCGACGGCAGGGCGGAAACCGTGCCCGTGCCCGCGCACTATCCGACGGCGGACAGCCCGTGGCTGAAGATGAACGCGCGGGCTCTCTATTGGGGGCCGCGCCATGCGGTCGAGCTTTTCGGCGCGAAGGGAATAGTCATCACGGAAAACGGCGCCGGCTACGACGAGGTGCCGCCGGTCAATGGCCAGGTCAACGACCTGCACCGCCTCGAATACATCCGCGCCTGCCTCGGCGAACTTCATCGCGGCATCGGCGACGGCGTGCCGGTGCGCGGCTATTTCGCGTGGTCGCTGATGGACAATTACGAGTGGACGGACGGTTACGCGCGGCGCTTCGGCCTCGTGTATAACGATTTTGAGACGCAGCAGCGCACGCCGAAGGCCAGCGCGCTGTGGTATCGCGAGGTGATGAAAGCCAATGCCCTCGTCTGACGCCGCGACACTTTCCCGCCGGGAATTCGTGCGCTCGCTGGGCGTGGCGGGAGCTGCGCTCGCCGCGGCGCCCTGGCTCACGGCCGGCGCCGGCGCGCCGCCGCCCCAACGGCGCTCCCTCGTGCTTATCCACCTGGCGGGAGGCCACGACGGACTCAGCACGTTCGTGCCGTGCGACGACGATGCCTACGGCCGCGCGCGGCCGACCCTCGCGCTTCGCCGCCGCGACGTGCTGACGCTGGGCGAATCGGTTTGGCTGAATCGAGCGGCGGCGGAGCTCGAGCCGCTGTTCGAGCGCGGGGAACTCGCGGTTATCCCGCAAGTCGGGCTCAGCCCGTCGAGCCCGAGCCACCATCGTGCGTCGCAGGTGTGGTGGAGCGGCAGCGTGCCGGAGGAGGTGGTGTTGTCGCGCTGGACTCAGCGCTGCCAGCGTCCGTGTCGCGACCACCCGGGCGATTTCGAAGCGGCGCTCGCCGCGATCGCCGGACATGTCGAAGGGGCCGCTCCGGGCGCGATTCATCACGTGCGGCTCGAGGGATTCGACACGCATTTCGATCAACGCGCGTCGCACGATCGCGTCATCGCGGCGTTCGCGCGAGGAGTCGCGCAGTTTCAGCGCCAGCTCTCGCGCGCGGGCGCGGCGGAGCAGGTGCTCACGGTGGCGTTTTCGGAATTCGGTCGCGCGCTGGAAGAGAACGAATTCGGCGGCACGCACCACGGCGCAGCGGGGCAATGCTATTTCATCGGCGCCGGCGTCCGCGGTGGCGTGCACGGCCGGATTGACGCGGGCACGGTGGAGGCGAACGTTTCGCATCGCCGGGTGATCGCGACGGTGGTGGAGCAGTGGCTCGGGGTCGACACGGCCAGTGTGCTCGGCGCAGCCGAGGCTTCGCTGCCGACGGTGCTGGTGTGACCGCGTCCGCCGCGACGGAAAAATCCCGCGGGAAGTAGCGCCGCCGACGGTGATTTCCGCCGCCGGGAGGAAATCGCTCAGGGCAGGAACGCCTTGGGCGGCAGCTCCGCGATTGTTGGGACAGCATGGGCTGCGGAGGAGGAGAGCAGAGTAATCCAGCCGGCGCGGCGAAGCCATGCGACTTCACGGGAGAAAAATGAAGTTTTTCGTGAGGCGCGCGGTGCGCTGGCGCAAAACCTCAGAATTAGTGCCGCAAGTCTCATGGCGGCGCGGCGGCCGGCCGGCTAGAATGCGCGGCAATGAATGCCGCTCTCCGTCCGTTGTCTGCCGCCGTGGCGCGGGCCGGCGTGGCCGGGATAAAGGCACGCCGTCTGGGCGCGCGCGCCGGATGATCGGGAAAATATATTCGCTGAGCCAGGGGCAACTGATGGCGCTGCTGCGCCGGCGCGTCTGGCTGGAGGAGCGTCTCCGGCCGACCGAATGGCAGCGCACCCTCTGGTGGGCGGGCGTCGCCGGCGTGCTGGGCGCGGGCGCGGCGGTGTTGTTCACCGCGCTGTCGGAGGGCGTGCACGAATTGCTGACGGGCTCGCGGGCCGGCGTGGTCGAGTCGATGCGGTTGCTGCCGACGTGGGGCGTGATCCTCGTGCCGGCCGCGGGCGGCCTGCTGGCGGGACTCTTCCTCTATTTCGGGGCCAAGCTCGCTCCCGGCAAAAGCTCGACGGACTACATGGAGGCGATCCTCATTGGCTCGGGGCGCGTGCCGCTGCGCGCGAGTCTGGTGAAGTGCGGCGCGGCGCTTTTTTCGATCGGTTCCGGCGGCTCGATCGGGCGGGAGGGCCCGATGGTGCAGCTCGCGGCGGTCGCCGCTTCGCTCGTCGGGCGCTGGCGGAGCTTCACGATTCCGAAGCAGCGTTTGCTCGTGGCGTGCGGAGCCTCGGCGGGCATCGCCTCGGCCTACAACGCGCCGATCGCGGGCTCGTTTTTCGTGGCCGAGATCATTCTCGGCAGCATCGCCATGGAGAGCCTCGGGCCGCTGGTGGTTTCCGCAGTCGCGGCGGCGCTGACGATCCGGTTGGGCCTCGGGGCGTCGCACCTTTACCATGTGCCGGGATTCGCGCTCAACTCGCCGTGGGAGATCGTCTCGTTCCTCGCCTTGGGCGCGATCGTCGGCGCGGTCGCGCCGTGGTTCCTGCAATCGTTGCGGCGGGCCGAACGGATGTTCGTCGCCACCCAGTTGCCGTTGATCGCGCGCCTGGCGCTCGGCGGGCTCGTGGTTGGGACGATCGCGACGCAGGTGCCCGAGGTCTGCGGCAACGGCTATTCGGTCGTGGTGGGCATTTTGAACGGGCACTTCGTGTGGGGCGCGCTCTTGGTGATTGTGGTGAGCAAGTGGCTGGCGACCGCCGCCTCGTTCGGTTCGGGCGCGCCCGGGGGCGTGTTCACGCCTTCGTTGTTCATGGGGGCGAGTTGCGGGTTTCTCTATGGAACCGCGCTGCACGCGCTCTGGCCGCAAGGCGCCGTCGACGCGCGGGCGTTCGCGCTGGTGGGCATGGGCGCGTTCCTCGCGGCGGTCAGTCATGCGCCGGTCATGGCGATCGTCATGCTGTTCGAGATGACGCTGAGCTACGACATCCTGCTGCCGCTGATGCTGTGCAGCGTGGTCGCCTACTTCATGGCGCGCAGCATCCGCAGCGTCTCGCTCTACAGCGAGGCGTTGAAACGGAAGGCGGCGGCGGAGCCCGAGAGGCAGGGCTGGCGCGACGACACGGTGCAGTCGCTGATGCGTCGCGATCCGCCCCGCCTCGCTCCGGGCGCGAGCTTCACGGATATCGCCCGGCAGTTCGTCGAGTCGCGGGTGAACCATCTCTACGTGACCGACGAGGCGGGCCGGTTCGTGGGCGCAGTCTCGTTGCACGACATCAAGCCGCACCTCAACGATCCGCTGATCGCGAATGTGGTGCGCGCGTGCGACTTGGTGCGGGAGGATTTTCGGCGGTTGGAGTCGGGCCAGCCGCTCGGTGCGGCCCTTGAACAGTTCGTCGGCTTGGCGGCCGAGCGGCTCCCGGTGGTCGATGAAGCGGGCGTGCTGGTCGGCAGCCTGGCGAAGACCGACATGCTGCTCGCCCTGGCCGAACGCCGCCAGGGCAGTCCGCCGCCCCGCGCGGTCGCGCCAGGCGAAGCTCGGCCGGTTTAGCCCGCATCCCTCGCAAATTCGGGGAAGACTTTATGGGTCACAGAGCGCACAGAGCGCGGACACGGAGGCTACAGAGCCAGGCCAAGTGTCTTGCTCCGTGCGCTCGTATCTGGGCTCGGTGTCCTCGGTGGCTCATGTCTTTGCCCTCGAAGTTTGCGATTTACGAGGAACGGACCCAGGCAACGCCGGCCGGAGGAGAGAGAAAATACGTGTTGACAGGGCGGGAGGGTGAAATGTTGGTTTGTTTAAACAAATAAGCTATGGCCCCTGCCGCCCCCGCTGCTTCCGCCCCGTCCGTGCCGCCTCGCCTGCGTGGGCTGCGGCTCGATCAGGAAGCCGACATGCCGCTGCACCTCCAGGCGGAGCAGCGTCTGCGCACGCTGATCGAAGATCCCGAGTATGTCTCCGGGCGGCTGCTGCCGGATGAAGTGACGCTGTCGCACGCGCTGGGCGTCAGCCGCAACACCCTGCGCGCCGCCGTGGCGCGGCTGGTGCAGGAAGGCCGGCTCGAGCGCCGCGCCGGCGTCGGCACGCGCGTGGTCGAGCCCAAGGTCCACTCGGGGATCGGCGCCTGGCAGAGCTTCACCCGCGAGATGGCCGCCAAGGGGATCAAGGCGGAGGAGCACAGCAGCCGCGCGGAAAAGCGGCCGGTCTCCGCCGCCGCGGCGCGCGCGTTGCAAATCCCCGCGGGCACGCCGGCCTGGTGCATCGAGCGGGTGCGGGGCTGGGACGGTCGTCCGGAGGTGCATTTTCTGTCGTTCCTGCATCCTCGGCTGCGCCTGGGCGAGAAGCTCGATCTTTCGCAGCCGCTCTATGCGCTGATCGCGGCGCGCGACGGTGCGGTGGCGGACGAGTCGATCGAGGAGCTGCAAGCGATCAATGCCGACCGGCGGCTGGCGCGACTGCTCGCGATCAAGCCCGGCACGGCCCTGCTGAGTCGCAAGCGCACGGTGCTGGACGCGGCGCGCCGGCCGATGGAATTCGCGCTCGTGCACTACCGTTGCGAGCACTTCGCGCTGACGCTGCGCCTTCGTCAGCAGTAACCCCGCGGCCTTCGTGTTTCTCCCACGAATCGCTCCGGTAATTTATGAACCGATCCAACTACGACAAATTTCCCTGTGTGACCGTGCCCGATAGCGCGGGAACTGCGGTCGCCGGCTGGGCCGCGATCGCCACGCGCCTGGGCGAAGCGTTCCGGGCGAAGCCGGGCGCGCGCGTCCTCGTGGTCGAGTGCTACCCCGGCGTGGACGAGGCCGCCGTGCTGGCCGAGCTCGCCGCGCGGTTGAAACCAGCGGCGGCTTTGGCCGCCGGCGAGGCGCTGCGCCCGCCCGCGGAAATCGACGCGCTCGTCGCGCCGTTTCTCGGCGACGATCCGGTGTTCGGCTTTCTCGGCGGACTCACGTTGCCGCAGTTTTTCGACCCCGCGAAACTCGCCGACCTGCGCGCGCGGGTGGCGGCCGCCGGTGCCGGTCTGGCCCTCGTCGTCGGCTGCGGCGCGCGTCTCATCGCGGAGGGCGACGTCCTGGTCTACGCCGACCTCGCCCGCTGGGAGGCCCAGTTGCGCTTCCGGCGCAACGAGACGGCGAACCTCGGCGCCACCGATCGCTCCGTCGCGGCCAACCGGCAATACAAGCGCGCGTTCTTCGTCGACTGGCGCGTAGCCGACCGCTGGAAACGCCCGCTCATCGCGGCGTGGGACTTCGTCCTCGATACGCACGATCCGGCGCAGCCCAGGCTCGCCGAGGGCGAGGCGGTGCGCCGCGGCTTGCGGCATGCCGTTACGCGGCCGTTCCGCGTCGTGCCCTTCTTCGATCCGGCGCCGTGGGGCGGCCAGTGGATGAAGGAGGCCTTCGATCTCGACCGCGGCGCGAAGAATTACGGCTGGTGCTTCGACTGCGTGCCCGAGGAGAACAGCCTCCTGCTGGACTGCGGCGGCCTGCGGATCGAGCTGCCTTCGATCGACCTCGTGTTCGACCAGCCGCGGGCCCTGCTCGGCGAGCGCGTGCGGGCGCGGTTCGGCGACGAGTTTCCGATCCGCTTCGACTTCCTCGACACCATCGGCGGCGGCCACCTGTCGTTCCAGGTCCATCCGCTCACCGACTACATCCAGCGCCACTTCGGCATGCACTACACGCAGGACGAAAGCTATTACCTGCTCGATGCCGAGCCCGGGGCGTGCGTTTACCTCGGGTTGAAGGAGGGCGTCGATCGCGCCGCGATGTTGCGCGAACTACAGGCGGCCCAGGCCGGCGGGGCGGCGTTCGATGCGGACCGCTATGCGAACCGCTGGCCCGCGCGGAAGCACGATCACTTCCTCATCCCGGCCGGCACCGTGCACTGCTCGGGTGCGGGCGCGATGGTTCTCGAGATCAGCGCGACGCCCTATATCTTCACGTTCAAGCTCTGGGACTGGGGCCGGCTCGGGCTGGATGGCAAACCCCGGCCCATCCACCTCGCCCACGGCGCCGCCAACATCCAGTGGGAGCGGGGCACGGCCTGGACGGAGCGCGAGCTCATCAACGCCGTGGCTCCGGTCGGCGAGGGCCCCGGCTGGCGCGAGGAACGCACCGGCCTGCACGAGCTCGAGTTCATCGAGACGCGCCGCCACTGGTTCACCGGGACCGTGCCGCACGACACGCGCGGCGGCGTGAACGTGCTCAACCTCGCGCAAGGGCGCGAGGCGGTCGTCGAGAGCCCGACCGGCGCCTTTGCCCCGATGGCCGTGCATTACGCGGAGACCTTCATCGTGCCGGCCGCCGTGGGCCCCTACACGATCCGCCCGCATGGCCCGGGCGAGGGCGCCGAGTGCGCGACGTTGAAGGCCTTCGTCCGCACCTGAGCCGTTTTCCCCGCATGCTCGATCTCGATCGGTTGCTCTCCCGTTACGATCCTCGCACCGGCGAACTCGCCGGCGTCAAACCCGTGGAGCGGCACCTCGCCGACCTGCGCGGCTGTTTCGCCGACGCGGCCGCCTACGAGGCGGCGCTCGCGGCGGGCAACCCGCTGCTCTCCCGCGTGGCGAGCGTCGAGCCGGCCGGCGGCGAAGGCGACCTGCACTACGGTGTGGGTTGCCTCATGCCCGGCCGCGTGGGCGACGAATATTACCTGACGAAAGGACATCTCCACGCCTGGCGTCCGGCGGCGGAGTTCTATTTCGGGCTCTCCGGCGAAGGCGCGATGCTGCTGGAGGACGAGTCGACGGGCGAAAGCCGCCTCGTGCCGCTGCGGCCGCATCACGCGGTTTACGTGCCCGGCCACACCGCGCACCGCACCGTCAACACCGGCACCGCGCCGCTCACCTACCTCGGCGTTTATCCCGCTCGGGCGGGGCACGACTACGGGGCGACCGCGCGGAAAAAATTCCGCCATGTCGTCGTGGCGCGCTCCACAGGGCCGGCGCTCGAACGGCGCGCCGGCAGCTGACGCACCTTCTCCATGCCACGCCTCCTCCTTTTTCTGTCCGCGCTGATCGCCGTGGCCCTGCCGGCCGCGGAGCGCGGAATCGCTCCCGAAAAAATAAACCTTCCATGAGTCCCTACGTCACCAAGCCCATCCCCACGGAAAAACCCGGCGTCGCGTTCGTCACGCGGCCCTGGGGATCGTTCAAGCAATACGCGCACAACCGCGAGTGCACCGTCAGCCTGATGACGGTGCTGCCCGGCCAGAAACTGAGCCTGCAGTCGCACACCGGCCGCGCGGAGCTCTGGATCGTGCTGGACGACGGCGCGGTCGTGCAGGTCGGCGACGAGACGCGCGAGCACCGCGCGGGCGACGAGATCTGGATTCCCGCCAACGAGCGGCACCGCCTGAGCTGCGCCGGCGCGCAGCCGGTCCGCGTGCTCGAAGTGGCCTTCGGGAACTGGCAGCAGGAGGACATCACCCGCTACGAAGACATCTACGCGCGCGGCACGACGTGAGCCGCCATTGGAGCGCGCTGCTGCCGCAGGGGCCGGATGGCCGCGCGGTCGAGCGTCGAAGTAGCGCAGGCGTCTCGCCTGCTTCCCTCTGAGCAGGCGGGACGCCTGCGCTACGACAGATAAGGGCGGCCGCCACCGTCGGAACCGGGCGAGGCTACTGCTCGATCTCGGCGGGACTCACGCGGCGCTGGCCGGACGGGCGCGCCGGGGCGGGCGCGATGTGCGGGAGTTTCTCGCCGGCGGCGGCCATGCGCGCGAGCAGGCGCTGGCGCAGGCGGTCGGCGAGCGGGCGGTGCGACTCGTAGCCGATCAGGTTCGTGAGCTCGGAGGGATCGGCGAAAAGGTCGTAGAGGCAGGCTTCCTCGAAATTTTCCGCCCAGGCGTGCGCCACCGGATCGACGCCGCGCGCGACGACGCCGTATTTCCAGCGCGCGGTGCGGATGGCGCGGCCGACTTCGGTCTCGCTGATTTGAATGAAGACATCGTCGGGCCACGCGGCGGCGGCATCCGCACCGCCGCGCAACAGCGGCAGCACGGAGCGGCCCTGCATCTCGGGCGGGACGGGCAGGCCGGCGGCGTCGAGCAGGGTCGGCGGCAGGTCGATGAGGCTGATTAGCTCGCGCAGGTCGCCTCCGCCGCGGAACGGCCCGCCGTGAAACGCGAGCGGGACGCGGATCGACGCCTCGTGCGGCGAGCATTTGTCCTGGCCGTTGCGCGTGCGGAAATGGCTGCCGTGGTCGCTGGTGAACACGATGATCGTGTCGTCGAGCTGGCCGGTGCTGTGGAGGACATCGACCAACCGGCCGAGGGCTTCGTCGAGCCGCTTCACCAGGCCGTAATAACCGCCGAGGCTTTGCGGGGCGTTGCCGGTGAGTGCCGTGAGATCCGGCGGCGACCAGCGGCCGGTGTAGCGCTCCGCGTAGCCGAGCGGGGCAGGGTAGTCGTCGCGATGATTCTGGTGATGCGGTTCGAGGAACGAGAGGAAGAGAAAATACGGATTCGCTGCGCCGGCGCGCCCGGTGAAGTAGCGGATCGCGGCGTCGGTCAGCGCGTCGATGCGATGGCCCGGCAGACGGATCTCGCGCTGCTCGCGATCGTAGACGCGGCAATCGTAGGCGTCCGACACGAGTTCGGGGGCGTTGGCGGCGAGCCAATAATCGTAGCCGCCGCGGCCCGCCGGTGCGACCGGGCCGCGCGGGCCGTCGGCCAGATGCCATTTGCCGATATAGGCGGTGTCGTAGCCGCCGGCGGTGAAGTGATGCGCGAGGGTTTTGGCATCGGCGGGCAGCGGGATGCGGTTGCGGAAGCAGCCGGTGGCGGTGGCGTAGCGGCCCGTTTGCAGGCAGGAGCGCGCCGGGCCGCACACGGGCTGGCAGGTGAAGGCATGGCGCGCGTGCGTGCCGGCGGTGGCGAGGCGGTCGAAGTTGGGCGTGAGGCCGAGCGGGTTGCCGTGAAGGCCGCAGGTGTCCCAGCGCTGCTGGTCGGTGAAAAAGAAAATGACGTTCGGACGCATTGGAGGCGAAGCGGGATGGCGGTCAGACGGCTCCGCGGCGCGCCTCGAGTTGCGCGCGGATGTCCGCGGCGCGGCGCTTGTCGAGACGGTAGAAAGGCAGGATCAGCAGCGCGGCGACCGAGGTGAGGCTGGTCGTCAGCGTCATGAAAAGACGGATGCCGGTGATGGTCTCGGGCGCCTGGTGGCCTTTTAGCGCCGCCTCGAAACCGACGAGATTGAGCGCGAGCCCGCTGCCGAGCAGGCCGAGCGACCAGCCGGTTTTGCGGAGCCACGAGAGCACGGCGCCGAACATGCCTTCGCGCCGCAGGCCGCCGCGCAGCTCATCCTCGTCGCAGATGTCGGCGATCATGGACGGCAGCAGCACGGACAGGCCGACGTAGACCGGGCCGCAGAGCAGCGGGTCGAACACGAGCAGCCACGGATGCGCGGGGTTGAAGAACACCCATTTCAACAGGCCTCCGACCGCCGCCATCGCGTAGATCACCGCGAGCGCCGAGCGCTTGTCGAGGCGCCGGCTGAGCCAGGCGGCCGGCCAGATCGCCGCGAAACCGACCACCGCGTAACACGACGAGAGGATGCCCTTCCACACCGCGCCCTGCACCAAGTCGCCCTGGAACATGTAGTAAACGATCAGGTAGAAATCCAGGGCGCCGGACAACATGCCCGCGATGACCTGGAGGATCGTCAGGGTGGCGAGGATGCGCATGCCACGGTTTTGCCAGACCGCGTGGCAACTGGACCAGAAGCCGGTGTTCTTCGCGGTCCCGGCGCGCGATTCGTCGCGCCGCGCAAAACGTTCGCGGACGACGAGGGCCGGCAGGAAACCGGCCAGCCCGAACACGAGCACGCCAGCGACGATGCCGACGAAACGCACGCCTTGCATCACGGACGCGAAGAAGGCGAACTGCGCCAGCGGGAACATCCACTGGTAACCGAAGCTGGCCATCTTGATGAATACCGCCTGCACCGACATCACCCGCGTGCGTTCGTGGTAGTCGGGTGTGATCTCGTAGCCGAGGCTCTGGTAAGGGACGCCCCACACGGTGTTGCACAGGAAGAAAACGGTCGAGGTCGCGAGGAACCATCCGAGCTGCCAGTTGTGCGACCACCCCTCCGGCACGAACCAGATCGACATGAACGCGGCCGCGGTGAGCCACGCGCCGACCATGATGTAAGGCCGGCGCCGGCCCCAGCGGGACTGCGTGCGATCCGAGAGGTGTCCCATGAGCGGATCGGTGAACGCATCGATGAGCCGGGGAATCGCCATCACCAGCCCGAGCAGCGCCGGGTCGATCATGAGCGTCATCTGATAGACCGGCACCGCGAGGGTCTTCACGCCGGCTTCGCCGAACTGCACCGGCAGGCCGCCGACGCCGTAAGCCAGGCGTTCGCGCCACGAGATGTGATCCGGCGTGCGCACCTCCGCGGGAGAACTCATGGACGAGAGCGGGCGCCCGGAGACCATGCGGGCGGATGGGGGTGTCCGGAGCTCGGGGCAGCGGGGCGGAATGACACGGGACGGAAGGTTAACAGCGGGCGAGGAGCCCCGCCATGAGACTTGACGGATCAATCCTGAGATTTTTCGTCCGGGCAACTACCAAGCCGGCGTGCGGACCGGGATGGGCGCGGTCGCGGTGAAAGCTTAATTTTTATTCGCAAAGCCTCATGGTTCGGCGGCGGACGATAGCCTAGGATGGAATTCCCTGGCCCCGGTTTCGACACCGCCCGCCCCATGCTGCTCAACTGCTACTATTACGCCCCCCACAACCACACGCTGCTGACCAAGCATCTCCGCGCCGACCTTCACCACATGAAGGAACTCGGAGTCGATGTGGTTTCGCTCTGCGTGCAGGAGGACCAACTGCACAACTGGCATTGGCGTCGCTTGCGGACCGTCGTCGAGGTCGCCCATGAGGCAGGGCTCCAGGTGCACGCGGTGCCGAATCGCTGGTGCGGACTGGTGGCGGGTTGGCTCGACGGGTTTTCCGCCTGGACGGTGGAGCATCCGGAGACGGCCGACCGCACGACCTCGCGCGTCGGCGTTTCGGATCCGCGACACCCGGCGGTCCGCGACCATGTCACGGACATGCTCCGGACGTTGCTGCGCGATTATCCTTTCGACGGCCTCATCTGGGACGAGCCGCGCTCCTCTAATCCCGACCTGGTGCCCTTCCTCGACGAAATGGCGGCCTACGCCAAGGGCATCCGGCCGGAGCTGACCGTGAGCCTGTTCGCCGATTCCACGCGTCCGGAAACCGCGCCGCAGTATGCGCAGACCTGGCACATCGATTACCTCGGCAGCGACGGCCACGTGCGCGCGGTGACGCACCGGATGCATCGGATGAAGACGACGATTTTCGAGTCGCACGGGGTTTTCCATCCGCTGCTCGCCGCGGCGAAAAAAAAGACGATCTTCCTCCTCGAGGCGCAACGCCATCGCGACGAGGACCTCGCGGCCTACCTCGAGGTGCTCGATGCCGCCTGTGCGCTGCCGATGGACCAGATGATGTTCTATTACTCGGCGCACGAGATGTCGCCCGATCTGGAGGAGCGTTTCAATTGCGCGACCTGGGATGCCGTGGCGCGGGCCAAGCGCCGGGCGTCGGCATCGGCCTAGCTCCCCCGGCGCCGCACCGCGCGTTCGTCTCCTCATGACGGAATGGCTCTCTCTTTCTCGCGGCTGGACGGTGCAGCGCGACGGATCGCCCGCGATGCCGGCGGAGCTTCCGCACCTGCCGTGGCTGGCCGGGCCGAACGGCGAGAACCACTGGTTCGGAACCGTTCGCAACCAACGCGTCCTCCCGGCCGACGTGCTCGCTTCCGCTCTCGGTTCGGCGCCCTTCTCGGTGGAGGTCCGCGCCGGCACCTGGCGAGCGCAGCAAGCGTGGCCCGCCCCGTCGGCGGCGGCGGTCTTTAGGTTCGCTTTTGCGGGGCCGCCTGCGGAAATTTAGGCGGCCTTCTGCCTGCGTCCTTCATGTCTGCCGCCAATCTCAAAATGGAGCCCTGGGCCGCTCGTCCCAAGCGGCGCGTGGCTCTCCTGATCGAAGCCTCGAACGCCCACGCGCGGCTCATCATGCAGGGCGTCATCTCCTATGCCCGCGACCACAAGCCATGGTCGTTCTCGCTCATGGATCAGGCACATGGCGACGACGGACCGGTTTGGGTGAACGACTGGGATGGCGATGGCATCATCGCCCGCATCAAGAACCGTCGCATCGCCAACAAGATCGTCGCCTCCGGCCTGCCCGTGGTGGACATCAGCATCCAGCACTTCATCCCCAACGTGCCGAGCGTCGAGCCGGACGACGACGCGATCGCGCGGCTGGCGGTGGATCATTTCGTGCAGCGAGGGTTCAAGAACTTCGCGTATTGCGGCGACAACACCTTCCTGATTTCGGAGCGGCGCGGCCTGGCCTTTGCCAAAGCCCTAGCGGCGTCCGGGCTGAACGCCTACAGCTTCGACCGCAACTATCCCGACAGCGTGTCGATCTCGCGTCGCATCTCCGGGATCGGCGAATGGCTGGCCGACCTGCCCAAGCCGCTGGCGGTCTTCGCCTGCTACGACGTGCGCGGCCAGCACATCCTCGATGCGTGCCGGCTGCACGGCATCGCCGTGCCCGAGCAGGTCGCGGTGCTCGGCGTCGATAACGACGAGCTGTTGTGCGAGATGGCGTCGCCGCCGCTCTCCAGCGTCGTCCCCAACGCGCGCCGCACCGGCTACGAGGCCGCGCGGATTCTCGACCGCCTGATGAACGGCGAGACCGTCCCGTCGGCGCCGATCCAGATCGAGCCGCTCGGCATCAGCCTGCGCCAATCGACCGACGTGCTCGCGGTCGCCGATCCGCACATCGCGATGGCGTTGCGCTTCATCCGCGACCACGCGTCGGAGGCGATCGGCGTCGCCGATGTGGCCCGCGCCGTGCCGCTCTCGCGCCGCATTCTCGAAAAGCGTTTTCGTCAGATGCTCAACCACACGCTGCACGACGAGATCATGTTCGTGCGGCTCGCGCGCGTGAAGCAGTTGCTCGTAGAGTCGCAGCTCTCGCTCGAGCAGATCGCGGCCACCACCGGCTACGAGCATCCCGAGTATCTCAGCGTCGTGTTCAAGCGCGAGGTTGGCGTGTCGCCGCGCCAGTATCGCGAGCGCGAGCGCCGCGGCCTTCACCCGGAATAATTTCCGCCACGCGCAGCGGCGCGGTGAGGCGCGGGAGAAATCTCAGGTAAATTCCGTGAAGTCTCATGGCAGCGCGGGGCGCGCTTTTGCTACGGTGTCGCATCCTTTCGGATTTGCCCGTGCCACCCCGCCGATCGAATTCCCTGCGTCCGGTCCGTCTTGCGCTTCGCCTCGGCGTGCGCGCCAAGCGAGCGGCGACGAGGCGGTGGCGGCTCGCGCCGGTGGCGGGCGGCCCCCCCGCGTTTCCGTGGATTGTCGGCGCGCAGGGCCTGCGGCAGAATCGTGCGTGCGGCGTCCAGGCCTACGACTTCGCGACGGTGGCCGGCGCGATCGTTGGCTGTTTTTCGCTTTCACCCCTCCCCTAGGACAACACCCCGCCTAAGAACATGACCTCACCCCTCGCGTCACCCCTTGCGCCGCGCCGCGCTGTCCGCGTTGCGCTGCTGTTTGCTTTTGGCTGCCTGCCGTTGTTCGCGCAAAAAGTCGCCGACGAACGGAAGGAGGCGCCGCCCGAGTCGGCGAAGCCGATGGAAACCGTGGCGAGCGCCGCCAACGAGGAGCCGGTGCAACTGTCGCCGTTCGTCGTCAACGCGGCGCAGGACACCGGTTATCAAGCGGCTTCGACCCTGGCCGGCACGCGCTTGAACACGCCGGTCAAGGACATCGGCGCGTCGATTTCGATCTACACGAAGGACCTGCTGCAGGACATCGGCGCCACCAACGCCAACGAGCTGCTGATCTTCGCCACCAGCACCGAGGCGGCCGGTGCGGGCGGCAATTTCTCGGGCGCGGCCGACGACATCAATGCGGCGCAGATCAACGGCAACGGCCCGCGCGTCAACCCGCAGACCAGCAGCCGCACCCGCGGCCTCTCGGCGCCCAACTTCACGCGCGGTTTCTTCATGAGCGACGTCGCCAGCGACAGCTACAACGTCGAGAGCGTCACGGTGAACCGCGGCCCCAACGCCATCCTCTTCGGCGTCGGCAGCCCCGCCGGCGTGGTCGAGAGCTCGCTCCTGCGCCCCAACCTCAACCAGAACAAAAACAAGGTCGAGGTCCGGGTGGGCGACAACAGCAGCCTGCGCAACACCGTCGATTTCAATCGCGTGCTGATCAAGAAGAAGCTCGCGTTCCGCCTCGCGGCGCTCAGCGACGACGAACGCTATAACCAGCGCCCCGCCTTCGAGAAAAAGGAGCGTGTCTACGGCGCCCTGACGTTCTCCCCCTACGCGGAGACCTCCCTGCGCATGAACTTCGAGAGCGGCCGCACCACCGCGAACCGCCCCATCACCGTGCTGCCCTTCAACAGCATTTCGAGCTACTGGATGAACGCGGGCCGGCCCGGCTACGACTGGACCTTCTACGACGATCCGGCGCGCAATCCTTCTGCCACCGCCCAGGTCGCCGGCCCCACTTTCGAGGGACCGTTCATTGGGCAAAACCAGGTCTTCGACCAGGTTCTTTCCGTTTTCTCGAGCCCCACCGCCAGAGTGCCCGATATGATGTTCCGTCCCATCACGCGCACCACCACCGGCAACGCTGCCAACGCCGTGCGTGCCGGCACGTTCAACCCCTTGGTCAATCGTGACAGCGCCAACGACGCGATCCGCTACCTGCTGACGCTCAACGTCGCCGAGCTGCTCGGCACCTTCTGGGTCGGCGACAAGGTCCTGCCCGGCCAGCAGCCCGGCATCGCCCCGGCCGGCATCAAGATGCAGGGTTTCACCGACTACAGCATTTTCGATTTCCAGAATCACATGATCGACGAGAGCTCGCGCCAGGGCGACAGCTTCCACTCCTTCAACGTCGCCATCGAACAGCGCGGCTGGAAGGACCGCGTCGGCATCGAACTGGCCTACAACACCGAGCGGGTCGATCGCCGTTCTCAGAACGCCGCGTTCTCCTCCAACAACGGCAACCATATCCGCGTCGACGTCAACCAGGTGCTCCCGACCGGCCAGATCAACCCTAATTACGGACGCCCCTTTACCTTCGCCTACGGCCAGTCGACCTGGACCAACAACTTCACCGAGCGCGAGGCCCTGCGTGCCACCGGCTTCCTCAAATACGACTTCAGCGACCTCAGCTCCGGCTGGGGCAAGTGGCTCGGCCGCCACACCGTGACCGGTCTCTACGAGGAAAATGCCCTCGACCAAGTCAACTACCGCCATCGCCTGGCCACCGACGGCGCGGCCGCCCGCGACATCAGCGCCGATGTCAACGCCTTCGCCCGCCGGCCGGGCGCGGTGATCTATCTCGGGCCCTCCATCATTGGAAACAGCAACCCGCTCCAGCTCCAGGCGATCCGGGTGCCCCTCATCCAGCCCGGCCCCGCGGCGGTGCCGGGGACTTACTTCGTCCGCGCCGCCAACGCCACCGACCCAGGCGCCTTCGTCGACGCCCCCGCCTCGCTCGTCGAGATCAACGACGGCGGCAACGCCCTGCGCGACGTCATCAAGTCGCAGGCCTTCCTCCTCCAAAGCTACTGGCTCCAGGAGCACGTCATCACGCTCGTGGGTTGGCGCCGGGACGAGGATTACTTCGTCCAGAAAACCATCGGTTTCGTGCGCAATCCCGCCGACTCGAACGATCCCGGCAAGGCGCACTACGGTTTCGACGATTTCTCCTTCGACCGCACTCCGCCGCCCAACGTCTCCGGCGAGACCATGACCTACAGCGGCGTCATCCGCTGGCCGCAAAAGCTCCTCCGCCTGCCCGCCGGCGCCGACTTCAGTGTCTTCTATAACCAATCGAGCAACTTCACGCCCTCCGGCGGCCGCGTAAACGCCTTCAACGAGCCGACGCCCTCGCCCCAAGGCGACACCAAGGAATACGGCTTCAACCTCTCCCTGCTCCAGGACCGGCTCAGCCTGCGCCTGAACTGGTTCGAGAGCAAAGTCCAGCGCCAGACTCTGACTCCGGCCATTTACAACACCGCCATCAATAACGGCGTCCTCCAACTCGCGGACTTCTGGGGCGTGGAAGCGAACGTCAATCCGGGCCTCGCCGCCCAGCGTAACACCGACATCGAGCTGCTCTTCAGCCCGCTGCCCGCCAACTTCCGCAGCCTCTACGGCTGGGGCATCTCGGGCACCGCGCCGAGCCTCGCAGCCAACGGCCGCATCACCCTCGCCGGCAGCGGCGACACGACCGACTACACCGCCAAGGGCCTCGAGATGGAGATCGTCTATAATCCCACACGCAACTGGCGCATCCTCGCCAACGTCGCCAAGCAGGAAACCGTCCAGAGCAACTCCCTGCCGTTCCTCAAGAACTTCGTCGCCCGCATGCTGCCGGTCTGGAACCAGCTCCGCGACCGTCCGCGCAACAATTACCCGCCCGGCTGGGTGCCCGGCCAACCGGTCGGCGAGACCGTCGGCGAATACATCGACACTTTCGTGCTCGTGCCCTTCGCCACCGCCATCGCCACCGAGGGCTCCGCCTCCGCCGAACAGCGCAAATGGCGCGCCAACCTGATCACCAACTACACCTTCGGTCGCGGCGGTTTGTTCGGCGATCGCCTGAAAGGCTGGAGCATTGGCGGCGCGGTCCGCTGGCAGGACAAGCTCGGCATCGGCTACCCCTCCACCCGCAACCCCGACATGAGCGTCAACATCGACCTGGCGCATCCTTACTACGCCCCGGCCGAAACCAACATCGACGCTTGGATCGGCTACGAGCGCAACCTCTGGAAGAACCGCCTCAAATGGAAGGTCCAGCTCAACGCCCGCAATCTTTTCGCCAGCGACTCCGTCATCCCCATCGGCGTGCAACCCTGGGGCGAGCCCGCGACGGTGCGCCTCCCGCCCGAGCAGCGCTGGTATCTCACCAACAGCTTTATCTTCTGAACTCGATCCGCGCTGCGCCTCCGGTCTTCGCTGACGGCGAGGACCCACCGCACAGGGGTTGAAAACGGGGTGAAGCAGCGCGGACCGTCAGGGGAAATGCGCGGATCGTGTGGCCCGGCCGCGCGATCCGCTTCCTCCGGAGCGGGGACGATCCTATTGAGTCTTGCTAAAGTGAGTCATGCCTCGGGGTGGAGCGGATTGACCTCAATCCGCTCTGAGCGCGTTGGGGTCAACGCGCTCCACCTCGTGACCCACTGGCGCGAGACTCAGTAACCTGCATCCCTCACACTCTCTCGTGGAAACAAAACGCTCTGTTACCTCCAAGCCACGCCCTGTCATTGCGCGGAGCGGAGCGACGAAGCTACCGAGCGAAGCGACAGCATGACATCCAGCGCACGCTGGATCGCCATCGGCCTTCGCGCCAGGCTCCGGCCGACAGGCTGCTCGACCGCGTTTGTGCTCTTCGTGACCAATCTTTCAGCGGAACTTGGGATGATGTGCCCGCCGGACACTCGCCGCGGCGTCGACGCCGGATCGCGCTCGGCCCCATTACCGCTTTCCCTCGTTTTATGGAACACGCCTCGAAAGCCGTGCCTCACCCGCTGCGGTGGGTGCCTTCGCTCTATCTGGCGATGGGCATCCCGAACGCGACCGTCTCGATCGTCTCCGCGATCCTCTACAAGAACCTCGGCTACTCGAACGAGACGATCGCGCTCTACACGAGCCAGATCTACCTGCCGTGGGTCCTGAAGCCGCTCTGGGCGCCATTCCTCGAGCCGTTCCGCTCGAAGCGCTGGTGGGTGCTCGCGATGGAGTGCGCGATGGTCGGCTCGATCGGGCTGATCGCGTTCAGCCTGCCGTTGCCGGCGTTCTTCCAGCTCTCGCTCGCGTTCTTCTGGATCACGGGTTTCGCGTCGGCCACGCAGGACATCGCCGCCGACGCCGTTTACATGACCACGCTCCCGCACGCCGAGCAGGCGAAATACGCCGGCGTGCAGGGCATGTGCTGGAATGCGGGCGCCGTGCTCACGTCCGGCGTGCTGGTGGCCCTCACCGGCCGGTTGCACGACGGGCTCGGCTACGACTGGCAGAAATCCTGGATGATCGTCATGGGCGCGATCGCGGGGCTCATGCTGCTCTGCTGGCTGTGGCATCTCCGACATCTGCCCGCGGGCGAGGCGTCGCCGCTGCACGGTCGCGGGCTCGGCGCCGCGGCGGATTCGCTGCGCGGCACGTGGACGTCGTTTTTTCGCAAGCCGCGGATCTGGCTCATGCTCGCGGTGGTGTTCTTCTATCGGTTCGGCGAGGGCTTCATCGAGAAATTCGGCCCGCTCTTCCTGATCGACGCGCGCAGCGCGGGCGGCCTCGGGCTGAGCAACGAGGCGATCGGCCACCTCTACGGCACGCTCGGCACGCTCGGCTTCATCGCCGGCGCCCTGCTTGGCGGCATGCTGGCCGCGAAGTTCACGCTGCGGCGCAGCTTCCTCGTGCTGGCGCTCGCGCTCAACGTCCCGCATCTCACGTATTATCTCCTCAGTGTCGCGCTGCCGGCGAACACCGTGTTGGTCGGCGCGCTCGTGACGCTCGAGAAGTTCGGCTACGGCGTCGGCTCGGTCGGGCACATGCTCTACATGATGCAGCAGATCGCGCCGGGGGGCTACAAGATGTCCCACTACGCGTTCGCGACCGGCGTGATGGCCGCGACGCGGTGGTTCACCGGCTCGCTGAGCGGGCTGGTCTTCGCCGCGTGCGAGCAGCGTTACCAGCCGTTCTTCCTGTTCGTGCTGGCGGCCTCGATCCCGCCCCTCGTGCTCGCCTGGCTGGCGCCGTTCCCGCAAACGGTCGAAGCCGAGCCCGTGCCCGACGCCGCCGCGCGCGACGGCGCGTCCCCCTCCTGAAGGCGGACGGACCCCGGAGCGGATCGTGCTTTTCGTGTTTTTGGCTGATCTCGCTCCGCTCGGTGGAGGCCAGTCCTCTGCGGAATTCAGAGCAGTTCCAGAAATTCCGTAGCCGTTTTGAGCAGGCGGAAATTTCTGGACTCTTCGCTGCGCTCAGAATGACACGTTGTGAGAATTACCGGGTCTCGCGCCAGTGGGTCACGAGGTGGAGCGCGTTGACCCTAACGCGCTCCGAGCGGATTGAGGTCAATCCGCTCCACCCCAAGGCATGACTCACTTTCGCAAGGCTCAATAATTTTCTTTTCCTGTCATTCTGAGCGCAGCGAAGAATCCACGCGTTCGTTCGCGGCCCTCACTGGCGCTCGGTTTCCATGCGCGCGGACAATCGCGGATTCCGGCTTCAAATGCCTTCGGGGCAGCGCAGCATTTCCTCGAGCAACGGCTGCATCGCTTCCACCCAGATCCGATAGCCCTCCGGCGAGAGATGCACCTGATCGGGCATGATCGCGGACGGGATCTTGCCGTCCGGACCTTGGAACCGGGCGCCGAAGTCGAGGAAGCGCACCGTTCGCCCGTCGTCAAGGCGCGCGAGCAGCCGGTTCGCCTCCGTGATGACTTTCATGCGGTGCACGGCGTCATCGAGCACGACGCCCTGCCGGTTGATGCGCGGCCCGCGGGGAAAGATGCCGAGCAGAAGAATTTTGGTCTCCGGAATTTTCGCGCGGATGAGCCGGACGATTTTCGCGTCGGCCGCCGCGATCTGCTCCGCGGTGTGGTCGGACGTGTTGTTCGTGCCGAGCAGGAGCACGACGACCTTCGGGTGGAGGCCGTCGAGCACGCCGTCCTCGAGACGCCAGAGGACGTGCTGCGTTTGGTCGCCGCCGATGCCGAAGTTGGCCGGCTGGTATTTCCCGTAGCTGGCCTCCCAGATTTCCGGGACCTGCGTCCAGCGCTCGGTGATCGAATCGCCGAGGAAAAGCAGGCCGATCGGTCCGGCTTTGGCGCGCTTCAGATGGGTGGAGTGCAGTTCGTAGAACCGCGCGTTGCCGCGCTTCGGCATCGCCGCGGAGGCGTCGATGCGGGCCGCGGGCTCGCCCGGCGCGGCCAGCACCGCCGTCGTGAGCGCGAAGCCCAGGCTCCACCACGCGGCTTTTCTCAGGCGGTTCCTCGTCGGGCGCGCGGCGGCGCCGCGCGGCAGGGCATGCGATCGGTCGAATTTCAGGTGTATTTGCATGTTTACCAGGCGGCAGGCCGTTCAGTTTGCGCCGCTTTCGCCGCCGGCCGGGCGGCGGGGCGGGGGCAGCGCGCTGTCGGGCTTGTCGTTGTAGCGGCGCTTGAACGTCCGGCGCGACCATGCCTCCGCCTCGTCGTCGTAGCGGGCGATCTGTGCGGGGCTCTCGAGGAAGCGGCCCTGGTCGTCGGTCTCGTCGATCCATTTTTCGAGCGCGGCGCGTAAGCGTTCGAGCGCGGCGACGTGCTCGGGGATTTTCGAGTCGATCAGGTTCACCGTCTCGTGCGGATCGGCCTCGGTGTCGTAGAGTTCTTCCGGCGCCATGTGCGCTGCGAAGAGCGCTTCCTGCACGGCGTTCAGCTTTCCCTGTTCATGCAGGCGGCGCATGGCGGGGATGGCGACGTATTGATTCTCCTTGTAACGGTTGAGCGCGTAGAAGGGTTTTTCCGGCGTGAAGTTCCGGATGTAGCGATAGCGAGCATCGCGCGCCGTGCGGAGACGGAAGACGGTCTCGTCGCAACGGTCGCGCGCGCCGAAGGCGAACTCACGCGGCGCCTCGGCGCGCGGGCCGAAGAGGACGCGGCCCTGCATCGCGGGCGGTTTCGCGGCGCCGGCGAGAACGAGCGAGGTGGGCGCGAGGTCGATCGCTTCGACGATCTGGCCGCTGACCGTGCCGGGCTTGAAGCCGGCGGGGGCCGGGAGCGCGCGCGGCCACCACATGAGGAGCGGAATGCGCAGGCCGCTGTCGTAGCACCATTGCTTGCCGCGCACGTGCGCCTGGCCGTGATCGCCGAGGAAAATGACGAGCGTGTGGTCGGCGAGGCCGTCGCGTTCGAGGAGCGCGAGGATATCGCCGACCTTGCGGTCGAGTGCGTCGACGTCGTCGAGATAATTGGCCCAGTCGGCGCGCACTTCGGGGCAGTCGGGGTAGTAGGGCGGAATGTCCACCACCGCGGGATCGATGCGACGCGGCGCGGGGAAGGCGCGGCCGGCCTCGAAATTCGCCTGCAACTGCCGGTGGGTTTCCGAGAGGTTGATCTGCGCGTAGAACGGCTGGTGGGTTTTAAGGTCGGCCCAGCTGCGCGAGGCGAAAGGCTTGTCCGGCTGGTGGAAATTCCAGTCGGTCTTGCCGGTGCCGGAGAAGGCGAGGGGCGCGGGGAAATCGACGACGTTGGCCGTGAAGTAGCCGGCGTCGCGCATCCAGGCGGTGATCGGACGCACGCCGGCGGGCAGCGGGAACTCGCTGGTGCGGTGCGAGCGGTGGTTGTGCGCGCCGATGGTCGTCTGATACATGCCGGTCATCATGGCGGAGCGGCTGGCGGAGCAGACGGGCGCGGTGGTGAAGGCGCGTTCGAAGCGCATGCCCTCGGCGGCGAGCCGGTCGAGGTTCGGCGTGGAAACCTGCGTGGTGCCGTAGCAGCCGAGATGCGGGCTGAAATCCTCGGCGAGAATCCAGAGGATGTTGAGCGGCGTCGGGGCGCCCGCGTTTTTTTCGACGGCAGCGAGAGTGAACGGAGCGGCGACGCTGAGGGCGGCCGTGAGCAGAAGAGGGCGGGGATTCATGGACGGCGAAGGGAGTGGGGCGCGGGTGGCGCGGAACGCGCCGGCGGAGACGCGGGCGCGCCGGGGATTTCAATTCTTGGGATATTCGGCACGGGTGACGGGCTCCGCGGTGTCGTAGAGCAGGCAGGGCGGGAACCAGCCGGGGTCGGCGGGTCGCGGGCGCGTGGGGCCGCCCCAGGTCGAACCGCGGGCGGCGGGATCGCTCCACGCGCGGCGGGACCAGTGCGGACCGCGCAGCGGGTCGCGCGTGCGATTCATCCAGCGGAGAATACCGGCGTGGAGACGATCGCGGAGGGCGGCGTGCTCCGGCGAGGCGATGAGATTGCGCAGCTCGCCCGGATCGGTCGCGAGGTCGTAGAGTTCGTCGGTGTCGAGGAGATTGATCGCGAGCTTGTAACGGCCGTCGCACACGGCGCGGATCGGGGCGAACGCGCCGAAGCCGTCGTGATCGATCTCGAAGCGGTTGAATTCGATGAAGGCGAAGTTCTCGCGGGCCGGCGCGGGCGCGCGGAACTGGTCCAGCAGGGAGCCGCCCTGGAGCAGCGGCGCCGGGGGCACGCCGAAGAAATCGAGGAAGGTCGGCACGAGGTCGATGTGTGAGGCGGGCGTGCGCGCCACGGCGCCCGCCGGCGCGACGCCGGGCCAGCGCACGACGAGGGGGACGCGCGCGATCTCTTCGTAAACGCACGGGCCTTTGCCGTGCAGACGATGGCCGCCGAACATGTCGCCGTGGTCGGCGGTGTAGACGACGAGCGCGTCGGGCGTCGCAGTGTCGAGCGCGGCGAGCACGCGCCCGACTTGCGAATCGGAGTAGCTGTTGCACGCGAAATGGCGCGGATGGCGGAGGTGCACCATCCCGTCGCGCTCCTCCAGCCGTCCCGCCCAGTGCGGCGCGCTGTGCGCGGCCCACTCGCGCTGGCTGTTGGGTTTGTCGGTGAGCGGGTCCGCGGCGTTGGGGACGGGGAAGAGAAAATGCTCGAACGCGCTCGCGAAGGGCTCGGGACAGATCCACGGGTGATGCGGTTCGTCGATCGAGACCACGAGGAAGAAGTGCTCGTCGCGATGGCGCTGGATGAATTCGATCGCGCGGTCCGCCGTCCGGTGCGCGTGGGTGAACTCCGAGGTGACGCCGTGCCGGGCGACCTCGTCGGGAGCGAGGGCGCGGCGCGAGAGCTGGCGCGCCGGTTCGTCGGGGAGCGAGTCGAGGTAGTTGCGGCCGTCGAACCAGCAGGCGGGGTCCCAGCCCGGCGGGCAGAGGCCGTTGCCGAAATAGTCGCCGCCATCGAGGTGCCATTTGCCAATGTAGCCGGTGTGCACGCCGGCCGCATGGAGGCGCTGGCCGATCGTGGGCAGGTCGAGGTGCGGCGCCATGTCGTTGCCGAGGACGCCGTTGCTGTGCGGGTAAAGCCCGGTGAACAGCGCGGAGCGGGCTGGGCCGCAGACGGGCGAGCAGCAATACGCGCGCTCGAAGCGCACGCCGCCGGCGGCGAGACGGTCGAGGTGCGGCGTGCCGAGCGCGAGCGACGGATGGTAGGCGCCGACGCAATTGGCGCCCTGGGTGTCGATGAGGAAGAAGATCGCTTGTTTCAGGGACATGGCGACAGATGCGCGGTGGCCTGGCTTGCGCCGCGGCCTGACGAAGCAGCGCGCGGCGCACACTGACTATGAGAGATGATGCGGGAAACCTGAGTTCTTCGATGCCGGGGACAGTGGCATCCGCCGATGGCCGGTCGCGGCTCAGCGGAGGAAGGCTTTGGGCGGCAGCGTGGACACAAGGCCGCCGGCGGGATCGTTGGCGAGGTCGGGCTCGGCGAGCAGTTGCTTCACTTTCTCGAAGTCCTTCTTCGGGTGGTCGGCCCAGAACAGATAATTCAGTTTTAACGTCTCCTGCGCGAGTTTCAGGTGTTTGCGGACGGGGATGGGAATCTCGTCCTCGGGCGTGATCACGATCGGCTGGCCGCGCTCGGTGGTTTGCCCGCGGCTGAGCGAGGAGCGCTTTTTGTAGGCCGCGGCGTAGTTCGACTGCTGGACGGCCGCGCCCATCGGCACGATGCCGGCGAGTTTCGCGTAGAGGCGGACCACGCCGCGCTCCGGATCGTTGATCGCATCGGGGAGCGGATAGACGTCCGGCCCGCCCATGCCCACGCCGATTTCCTTTTCGTAGTCCGTCAGGGCGACGAGGAGCTTGGGCGGGAAATTGGTGTATTGGATGACGACGGTGTTCGGAAACGCGCGGCGCAGCGTGGTCATCTGGCGCTTGAGCGCCTCAAAATAAACTGCCTCGGTGTAGGTCTCGACGCCGGCCTGCGGTGTCTTGTCGAGGGTGGCGTTGGGGGCGGTCTCCGGCAGGTTCACCGCTTCGAGATTCGGATCGCGGTCGAACTCGCGGCCGAGCGCCAGGATCACCGCGTCGAGTCGCTCCGCGACGTTGCGGTTCCAGAGGACGGGATTGAACGCGCCCTTCACCGTCACGTAAACGCCGCCGCCGTATTCGGGGCCAGTGAGGTAGTCGGGCACGCTGCGCTGGCCCTTGGCAAACGACTTGTGCGTGAACTGCACGACGAGTTGCCGGTGGTGCTTCCGGGCGAGCGCGAGGTCGGCGCGGAGCTCGGAGAAATCGTAGCGGCCTTTCTCCGGCTCGAATTGTCGCCAGCTGTAGATTTTCTGCACGCCGCGGAAATGCGGCACGGTCAGCACCTCGGGCGTCAGCGGGGCGCTCGCGATGTAGATGTAGTGGCCGGGATGCCATTTGGGCGCCGGAGCGTCGGCGACGGCAGCAAGCGAGATCGCCGTGGAGGTGAGGAGCAGCAGGAGGAATTTCATAGAAAAGCGGCCTCGGTCGAGTCGTGGACTCTTCGCGGAGCGGAGGACGCGAGAATGCCACGAACGCGCCCGTCGCTCAATCCACGCAAATACGGGCGGTTCAACGCTCGAGCGGCGCCACATCCAGCGGACGCGTGAAGCCGCGCGTGCGCCACGCGCCGTAAGCGGCGCCCACGACAAGCCAGCCTGCGCCGATCGCGAGGCTGATTCCCGCCAGGTTCACCCAGAGATAAAAGCAGATGAGGAAACCCAGCACGGGCGGGATCAGGTGCCGCAGGCGGCGGTCGCGTCCGCTGAGAAAATAGTGTTTTAGCGCGCAGAGGTTCACACCCATGAAGCCGAACATCGCGCCGAAATTCAGGAGCTGCGCGCCGAGATCGTAGCCGCGCTGGTCGTAGTCGAGCGCGAAGGCGCCGAGGAGCGCGAGCGCGCCGACGAGGAGGATGTTGCGGCTCGGCACGCGCGTGCGCGGATGGATGTAGCCGAAAAACTTCCGCGGGATGGCGTTGTCGCGTCCCATGCTGTAGAGCAGCCGGCTCGCGCTCATGTGCGCGCCAGAGCCGGAGCCGATCGTGGCGATCAGCAGCGCGACCGTCACCAGCACGAACAGGCCGCGGCCGCCGACCTGGCCGGCGACGTGGGCGAAAGCGTTTTCGAGATTGGGGAACGCGCTCGCGGGCCGCGCCCAGGCGAGTTGCGCCGAGTAAACCTCGAGCGCGGAGAGGACGCCGATGATGAGGCAGACGAGCACGGTCGCGCGCAGGACGTTGCGGCGTGGATCGCGCACCTCCTCGGACAGCGTCGAAATGCCGTCGAAGCCGATGTAGGTCAGCACCGCCAGCGCCGCACCGTGGGAGAGCGCGCTCCAGGAGAAAGTCGCGGGATCGTAGAACGGCCGGGCGAGCGCCGCCGCGTCGAGGTTGCCCGCGAGGAACACGTGCCGCCATGCCGCCGCGAGGAACAGGACGATCACCAGGCCGAGACCCGCGCCGAGCAGCGTGTTGGTGCGCGCGCTGGCCTCGATGCCGCGGAGGTTGAGCCAGGTGAACAGCGCCGCGTAGAACACGAACCAGACCGGCACGGGAATGTGGTGGATGAAACTGACATCGAGGGCCACCCCCGCGAGGTGCAGCGTGCCGAGCCCCGCCGTGACGTCGAAGGTGGCCTTGCCGCACCAGATCACGCAGATGGCCGGATTGATCATGTAGTCGAACATCATGCTCCAGCCGGTGAGGTAGCCCGGTGCGGCGTGGAATTCGCGGCTCACGTAGGCGTAGGCCGAGCCCGCATTAGGATGGACGTTGGCCATGCGGCCGTAGCTCAGCGCCGTGAACAGCATCGCGACCATGCCGATGAGGATGAGCGTGACCACGTGGCCGCCCGCCTTTTCGTAGGCGACGCCGAAGAGCGGCATGGGCGCGGTCGGCTGGATCAGGATGATCCCGTAGAGCACGAGCGACGGAAGCCCCAGCGAACGCTTGAGGCCGGGGGCGGACGGAGCGGGAGCGGTGGTCATAGGGCAGGATGGGGCGGGGCGAGCGGTGCGAAGGGACGCGAATCACGTCGCGCATCGAGATGGCAGCGCCGGCCCTTGTGGCCGGGCCGCCGTCCGCCGCCGAGCGGCGACCCTCCCATCGGCGCCAAGCGTGTCGTGGATCGGGTGCGTCAAGTTAGCCGGCGCTCACAGGACGACGGTGACCTTGGAGGCGCGCTCGAAATCACCGGGCACGTGGCCCGCGCGCGCGGCGAGCGCGAGCGAGAGCATCTGGATCGGCAGCATCTCCATCATCGGCCGCAGTCGCGCGGGCGCCGCGGGCAGACGGAACGGCCCGGGCGCGGCGTCCTCGCTGATGATCACGGCGTGCGCGCCCATGCGCTGCACGTCGCGCGCGAGCGCGGCGTTGAGCGGCGCGGTGGCGGGATCGCCGGAGAAGATGAGCGCGTAGAGGCCGGGATTGATCAGCTCGAAGATGCCGTGCCGGAATTCCGGCGTGCTCAGGCCCTCGGCCTGAAGGCGCGTGGATTCCTTCAGGATGATCGCGCCGGTGCTCACGGCGGCGAGCGAGGCGCCGCGGCCCGTAAGGAAGAGATGACGCAAATCCGTGAACTCGCCGGCGAGACGCGCGACGTGCTCCTGCCAGTGCGCGAGGTAGCCCTGCACAGCGGGTGCGGCCTGCTCGAGTTCCGCGACGATCGGCGCGACGTCGTCGCCGCAGAGCGCGCCGCCCAGCCACTCGAGCGCGGCCAGCGTGGAGAGATAGGTTTTGCAGGAGACCGAGTGCTCCGAGCCGGCGCGCAGCACGATCGCCGCGTCGGGACGCAGCGCTAGCGGCGAATCCGCGCCATTGGTCACGCCGATGACGAACGGACGCGACGCGCGGCGGCTCACGATTTCGAGCAGCCCGACCGTCTCCGCGCTGCGCCCGGATTGGGACACGGCAATGACGAGCGTGCGCGCGTCGAGCAGGGCGGATTGCGCGTAGATCAATTCGGCGGTCTCGACGACAAAAGCGGTGCGGCCCGACTGCACGAGGCGGAGGCGCAGCGGATGCGCGGCGTGCAACGAGGCGCCGTGGCCGGTGAGCACGATGCGTTCAAACGCCGCGAGCCGCGCCGGCAACGGCGGCAGCGCGCGGAAACTCGCGACCGTGTCGGCGAGCGCCGTCGGTTGGGCCAGCAGGTCGCCGAGATAGGCGCCGGTGATTTTGGAAGGATCGATGGTCATGGGAAACGGGGAGTCGCAAAAGGGGCAGGGCGCGAGGAACCGCTTCAGGTGTGCGCGGCGGGTGCGAGATGTTGCTGCAACAGCCACTCGCCGCCGACGAGCGCGGCGGCATCGCCCAGCGCGGACGCGACGACGCGGACCTGTCCCCAGGGCGTGTGCGCGTGGCTGCGCACGTGCTCCGCGAGGGCGGGCAGCACGACGTCGGCCGCCGCCATGATGCCGCCGCCGAGGATCACCCGCTCCGGATCGCACAGGTGAATGAGACTGACCGTTAGCGCGCCCCACACCTCGAAGCTGTGCGCGCGCAACGCCACCGCGCACGGATCGCCGGCCGCGGCTTGCCGGAACACCGCGGCGTAGTCCAGCGGCTCCGCGAGCCGCAGCGCGCTGCGGTGAAACGACGGCATCTCGGCCGCGATCTCGCGCAGGCGCGAGGTCGAGGCCTCCGCCTCCGCGCAACCGCGGTTGCCGCAGCCGCAGAGGCGGCCGCCGTGTCGCACGGTGATGTGTCCGCCCAGCACGCCGGCCTGGCCGTGCGGGCCGCGCAACAGGCGCCCCTCGACGACGGCGCACACGCCGAGGCCGGTGCCGAGCGTGATCATCACGAGATTGTCGCAGCCGCGGCCCGCGCCCTGCCGCCATTCGCCGATCAAGGCGAGGCGTGCGTCGTTCTCGATCGCGAGCGGCAATCCGAATTCGCGCTCCGCCCACGCGCGCAGGTCGAGGCGCGGCGCGTCGGAAAATTTGCCATAGTCCACGAGCACGCGGCCGCTACGATTGTCCACGAGGCTGGGGAACGCGACCGCGATGCCCGCGCAGTCGCGGGGCGCCAGCTCCAGTCCGGTGAGCAGACGGCGCCACGCGGCGGCGATGACCGGCAGCCGCACCGCGAGCCCGAGCTCCGAATGCGAGGGCTCGACCGTTTGCGCGAGCACGCGGCCGTCGCGCACGACGCCGAGCTTGAGCTGGGTGCCGCCCCAGTCGCCGGCGAGCAGGATCACGTCCGGCCCTCCCGTCGCGCCCCAGCGCGGGCGATGCCGGTGGCGAAGAGCCTAGGGCGGAGGATTATCGTTTTTTTGGGGGGCATTCGAGCAGAGGTCTGGACGGCCAGTCTAGCGCACGCGCTGCGCCCAGCCAATCCACGTAAACACGGGCAGCGCCGCTCAGGCGGAAGGCAGGGCCGCCGCTTGTCCGCAGGCCGTCGCGCGGGTCAGGTGAAATTCTCGAAGCGGCCTGGCCACAAGGGCTGGCTCTAAAGTGCGCAGCGCGCGGCTCCCCCCGCGTTTCCGTGGATTGTCGGTGCGAAGGGGATGCGGCAGAATCGTCTTTGCGGCGTCCGGGCACCGACGATTTCGCGGCGATGGCCGGTGCGATCGTTGGCCGCTTGCCCCAAACTCAAACTCCTCCCCCGAAAATGAACTGCCTGTTCGCATCCGTGTTCACTGTTTTTCGTTCGGTCCGTCCGCGCTGGCTCGGATTCGCCGGCGGCGTTCTCGCGGCGGCGCTCGGCCTCGCGTGGGGCGCCGTGCCCACGCTGCGGGCCGCGGACGTCGTGCCTCCGCCCTCGCAGGACGCGGTCACGCGCAAGATTTCCGCGGTCGATGCCACCGGCCGCGACGTGCGGCAACGGGCGGGCAATCGCGAGTTGCTCGCGGCCGGGTTGCTCGATGTGACGGCGGCGCCTTATCACGCCGACCCGACCGGGCGGCGCGATGCCACCGCGGCGCTCCAGCAGGCGGTCAAGGATGCGCGCGACGCGCGGCTCATCCTGCACTTTCCCGCGGGCCGCTATCTTGTCTCCGACACGATCGAAGGCGTGCAAGGCGAGGTGGCGTGGGACGAGTGGCCCCACGAGGGTTTCGCGGACGCGTGGGTGGCGCTGGCGTCGTTCGAGTATCCGTGCGTGCTGCGCGGGTCGGCGACGGGCGGACGCGCCGTGTTGGTGCTGGCCGACGGGGCGCCCGGTTTCGGCGATCCGGCCAAGCCCAAGCCGGTGGTGCATCTGTGGGCGCGGGGGTGGGATGAAAAGTTCCAGGGAAAATCCCAGCCGAGCATCAATTTCAACCAGATGATCGTCGATGTGGATTTCGAGCTGGGCCGGGGGAATGCCGGCGCGGTCGCCATCCGCCATCAGGGCGCGGAAGGTTCGGTGATCGAGAATGTGGCGATCGAGGCGGAGGGCGCCTTTGCCGGCATCTGGTCGGCGATGGGATCGGGCGGCGGCATTCACGGTGTGAGCATTCGCGGAGGCCAGTATGGGATCTATGCCCGGGAGCCGGATGGGACCATCCGGGGCAGCCAGCCCAGCCCGGTGATGAGCGGCTTGCGCCTGAGCGGCCAGACCGAGCAGGCGATCCTCTACGACGGCAATGGCCCGCTGACCGTCGTCGGAGCCGCGATCGAAGGCGCCGGCATCCGCTCCGACGGACCCGTGGACCAAAGCTTCAACGGTCCGCTCAACCTGATCGACGTCGCGATCGAGCTGTCGCGTCCCGGGCCGGCGGTGCGCTCGAATCATTCCGTGGTGGCGTCGAACGTCTGGATCGCCCGCGCCGCGGTCGCCGTGCAGGTGCAGGACCAGATCGCGCTGCGCGGGCGCGAGGACGGCTGGCTGCGCATCGAGCGCCTCGCCGTTCCCGCCACGCACCGCGCGCATCCGCTGGTCGGCACCGGCGTGCGCACCGATGAAATCTGGATCGACGGTGCGAAGGGCGCCGTGACGACGCAGGCGCAGGCGGTCGACGGCCCGCCCGATCGCGAGGCGCTGTGGCGCCGGCATGTCTGGCCGGAGTCGTTCCCGTCGCGCACCTCGCCCGGCGCCGTGGATGTGACCGCCGCGCCCTACGGCGCGAAGGGCGACGGCAAGCACGACGACGGGGCGGCGCTGCAGGCCGCGATCGACGCGCACGAAATCGTTTTTCTCCCGTCGGGCACCTACGCGATCTCGCAACCGCTGCGCCTGCACGCGCACACGAAGCTGATCGGCGCCGGCAACATCCAGGCGACGATCACGGCGCTCCCCGGCGCCGCGGCCTACGGCGACCCCGACCGCCCGGCGCCGTTGGTCGAGACCGACGACGAGGCGGCGGCGGAGACCGTGCTCGCGTTCGTGCGGCTGCTCGTGCCGGTGCGCAATCCGTGCGTCTACGCGCTGCGCTGGCGCGCGGGGAGGAATTCCATCGTCCGCAGCGTTTATCCGATCCGCGAGGCGTGGCACCCGCACGCTCCGCCGATGAACCACCCGCTCGTGCGCATCGAGGGCTCCGGCGGCGGCCGCTGGTTCACCACGGTGCTGCTGCACTGGTGGTCGCAGGGCCCGGACTACCGCCACCTGCGCATCGAGGGCACGCGCGAGCCGCTTGCGTTCTACATGCTCGAGGCCGAGCACGGCCGCGGCACCGTGCTGATGGAGTGGGTCGATGCGCGGAACATCGAAGTCTACGCGATGCGCACCGAGGGCGATTTCGGCGTGCTGAAAATGAACGGCTGCGAAAACGTCCGCGTCTTCGGCCTCTCCGGCAACATCATGCCCTCGCGCGGCTACTCGTTGTTCACGCTCGAGAACTCCCGCGACTTCCTGCTGACCAACATCGACACCTTCTACAAGCGCCTCGGCCGCTGGGGCGCGCTGGGCACCGCGCACGCGCTGGACAACTGGTATCGCGTCATCGAGCGCCCCGGCGACGGCAAGCCGGGAATCAGCATCCCCGGCCCAGTCCAGATCGCCTGGTATCAGCGCGGCGAACCGCGCGGCCCAGCCCGCGCCGACGAGCCGCAGGAATCGCGCACGCGATGAAATTCCGCGCGATCATTCTTCTCGTTTGCGCAGGCGCGCTCGGCCTGGCCGGCGCCGCCAAGGCACGCACGGCGTCCGCGCTGGCGCCGACGCCGCCGCTGGGCTGGAACAGCTGGAACTGGCACGGCAAGCGCGCGATCGACGAAAAGATCGTGGAGGAAACCATCGACGCGATGGTCGCGTCGGGCCTGCGCGACGCCGGTTACGTTTACGTCGTCATCGACGGCGGCTGGCGCGACACGCAGCTCGGCCCGAACGGAGAGCTGCTGGCGCATCCGGTGAAGTTCCCCGGCGGCATCAAGCGCCTCGCCGACTACGCGCACGCGCGCGGAATGAAACTCGGCGTGCACACGACGCCGGGCACGCACGATTGCGGCGGCGATCCGGTGGGCGGCTTCGGACACGAGGAAGTTCACGTCCGGCAATTCGTGGAATGGGGCCTCGATTTCGTGAAGGTCGACCGGTGCCGCTTCGAGCCCGGCTGGACCGAGGAACAGGTGAAGGCCGTCTATGCGAAGTGGGGGGACCTGCTGGCGCATTGCGGACGCGACATCGTTTTCAGCATCAGCGCCTACGTGTTTCGCGACTGGTATCCGGACGTCTGCCACCTGGCGCGCACCACGCACGACATCCGCGACCACAACACCGGCGGTGCGCGCTTCGACGACGGCCAGCCGCACGGGCCGCGCAACCCGTTCCTCAGCGTGATGACGATCGCCGAAGAGACGAACCGCTCCGCCGCCGCGGCGCGGCCGGGCTACTGGAACGATGCGGACATGCTGGTCGTGGGCCGGCACGGGCTCACCCAAGAGGAACAGAAGGCGCATTTCGCGCTGTGGTGCCTACTGTCCTCGCCGCTCATGCTGGGCAACGACCCCCGCGACATGACGCCCGCGGAAAAGGAAATCCTGCTCAACCGCGAGGCCATCGCCATCAACCAAGACCCGACCGAGCAGGGCCGGCGCATCAAGCAGGACAACGGCGCGGAAGTCTGGATGAAGCGCCTGCGCGGCGGCCGCGTGGCCGTGCTGCTGCTCAACCGCGATGCGGCCGCGGCGCGGACCATCGCGTTCGACGCGCGCGACGCGGGGCTGACGGGAAAATGGACGGCCCGCGACGTCCAGGCGCACGCGGACCTCGGCGTTTTCGAAACGTCGCTCGCGCGCGAAACGCCGCCACGCTCCGCTTGGTTTCTGTTGATCGAGCCGCAAGGCCCGGCGCTCGCGCCATGAATCGGACTCCGGCACAGACACCAGGTGATTCGACTGAATTTCGTTTGCCATGAGTTGCCGTCTCGCCCGTCACCCTGCTCGCTCTCTTTCCGACCGCTGGCGGCGCGGCGCGCTGGCCGCGCTCGCCGTCGGCTTGCTCGCGCCGTGCGTCCGTGCCGCCGAGGCGGGCGCGCGGCCGAACATCGTGCTGATCGTCGCCGACGATCTCGGCTGGGGCGACATCGGCTGTTATGGCGCCCGCGACATTCCCACGCCACACCTCGACCGACTGGCGACGCAGGGCCGGCGCTTCACCCACGCCTACGCGCCGGCTTCGACTTGCACGCCCTCGCGCTACGCGCTGCTAACGGGGGAATACGCATGGCGTCAGCAGACGAAGCAAACTACCATCCTCGATGGCGACGCGCCGTTGTGCATCGAGCCGGGCCGGCTCACGCTTCCGGCCCTGCTGAAACAAGCGGGCTACGCCACCGCGCTGATCGGCAAGTGGCATCTCGGGCTGGGCGATGGCGAGCACCGCGTCGACTTCAACGGCGAGGTCAAACCGGGCCCGCTCGAGGTCGGCTTCGACTCCGCCTTCTTCATCCCCGCCACGGTGGACCGCGTGCCGACCGTCTTCCTCGAAAACCATCGCGTCGCGGGACTCGATCCCGCGGATCCGATCCGCGTCAGTTACCGGCAACGCATCAACGCCGAGCCCACCGGCGCGGAACGCTCCGACTTGCTCAAGCAGGGCGCCGACGCGCAGCACGCGGGCGTCATCGTCAACGGCATCAGCCGCATCGGCTCAATGTCCGGCGGCCGGAGCGCGTGGTGGACCGACGAGAATCTCGCCGACACGATCGCGCGCCGCTCCGCGGAGTTCATCGCTCAGCCGCGGAGCGCGCCGTTTTTCCTCCTGCTCGGCACTTTCGACCCGCACGTGCCGCGCACCCCGCATCGCCGCTTCGCGGGCGCGACGCGGCTCGGCGCGCGCGGCGACGCCATCGTGGAACTCGACTGGACCGTCGGCGAAGTGCTCGCCGCGCTCGACCGCGCCGGCATCGCCGAAAACACGCTGGTGATCGTCACGAGCGACAACGGCCCGGTGTTGTTCGACGGTTATTTCGACTGGTCCGCCGAACTCAACGGCGGCCACCGGCCCGCCGGCGGTCTGCGCGGCTGGAAGTATCTCCCTTACGAGGGCGGCATGCGCGTGCCCTTCATCGTCCGCTGGCCGGGCAAGGTGCCGACCGGCGTCGACGACCGCATGATCGCGTTGAACGACCTGCTCGCCACCTGCGCGCGGCTCACCGGCCAAAGCCTCCCCGCCGGCACGCGGCACGACAGCGTGGACCAATTCGCGGTGCTGACCGGCCAGCCCGGTCCCGCCGTGCGCACGGAATTGGTGCAACAAGGCATTTCGAACACACTGGCGCTCCGCTCCGGCCAATGGAAATTCATCCCCGCCAGCCGGCAGGGCCAGGTCTCGGGCATGGGCTCCGGCGCCAACCCCGGCGATACCCGCTGGGCCGAATCCATCGTGCGCGAGGACGAACTCTACGATCTCGCCGCCGACCCCGCCGAACGCACCAACCTCGCCGCCACGCATCCGGAGATCGTCGCTTCCCTTCGGGCGCGGCTCGCGGCGCTCACGACGGCGCCTTGAGAAAGGGAGATCTTTTTGTGGCGCCCGCCTCGATGCTTCATTTCGCGATTCCTTGGTTGTTCGCTTTCGCTTCCGTCCTCGCCCGCGCGGAGGTTTCCACGGCTCCGGCTCCCGCAGTGTCGGTTCGGACGTTCGGCCGGCTGGCCGACGGGCGGGAGGCGAGGCTCTACACGTTGCGCGGGCCGGACGGATTCCAAGCCGACATCAGCGACTACGGCGGCATCGTCGTGCGGTTGCTCGCGCCGGATCGCGCCGGCCGGCTCGGCGACGTGGTGCTGGGGTTCGACGATCTCTCCGTCTACGTCGAGCGTGCCCCGTATGTCGGCGCCCTCATCGGACGCGTGACGAATCGCATCGCTGGCGCGCGCTTCACGCTCGACGGCGAGGTCCAGCGGCTGACGGCCAACGAGCGCTTGGGCGACGAGTCGAATCACCTGCACGGGGGGCGGCGCGGTTTCAACAAGACGCTCTGGCACGCCGAGCCGACCGAGCGCGACGGCCGGCCCGCGCTCCGGCTGACCTGCGTCAGTCCCGATGGCGACGAAGGCTATCCCGGCACGGTGCGCGTCGAAGTGGTTTACAGCCTGACGGCGGACCGCGGCCTCCGGATCGACTACGCCGCCACCACCGATCGCTCGACGCCCGTCAACTTCACGCAGCACGCCTTCTTCAATCTGGCGGGCGAGGGGAGCGGCACGATTCTCGACCATATCCTTGTGCTCCGCGCCGCGCGCTCCACGCCGACGGGGCCCAATCGATGCCCGACGGGCGAGATCGCGCCGGTCGCCGGCACGCCGCTGGATTTTACCCAGCCGCGCCGCATCGGCGAGCGCATCGCCGAACTGTCGGCCACGGGTGGCTACGATCACAATTTCGTCCTCGACGGCTTCGACCGCTCCCTGCGCATCGCCGCCGAGGTGCACGATCCGGGTTCCGGCCGGGTCATGGCTGTGCTGACCACCGAGCCGGGCGTCCAGTTTTTCACCGCGAACCGCTTCGACGGACAACTCGTCGGCAAATCCGGCCGGCCCTACCCGCGCCACGCCGGCCTCTGCCTGGAGACGCAGCATTTTCCGGACTCAGTCCATCACCCGCATTTTCCGGACACGATTCTGCGGCCCGGGCAAACCTTCCGCACGACCACCGTTTACCGGTTCTCCGTCCGCTGAACGCCGCTCCTCTCCGCCTCATGTCGCGCCCGCTCACGCTTGCCTCCCTCCTGCTCGCCTGCTCGTGGCCAGGGTTGAGTGCTGCGGCCTCGCCCGCGCCGGCGGCCAATCCGTCCCGGCCGAACATCATCCTCGTCCTCACCGACGACCAGGGCTGGGGCGACGTCGGCGCGTTTTTTCAGAACGCCCGCCGCGCGGGCGGCGAGCGCGCCTCCTTTGCCACTCCGCAACTCGACCGGCTGGCGGCCGAAGGCGCGCGGCTGACGCACCACTATTGCGCCGCGCCGGTCTGCGCGCCGTCGCGCGCCTCCCTGTTGCTCGGCGTTCACCAGGGCCACGCCAACGTGCGCGACAATCAATTCGACCAGGCGTTGGAGAACAATCACACCCTCGCCACGGTGCTGCGCCAGGCGGGCTACGCCACCGCCGCGATCGGAAAGTGGGGGCTGCACGGCCAGTCCAATCGCGACCCGAACGGCGCCGATCCCGCCGCGCCGGCGCATCCGCTGAACCGCGGCTTCGACTCGTTCTACGGCTACCTGCGCCACATCGACGGCCACGAACATTACCCCAAGGAAGCGCCGTATTTCGGCGCCAAGGCGCGCTTGCGCGGCGCGCCGCAAGTGTGGGACGGCCGCACCGACGTCACCGCCGGGCTCGATCGCTGCTACACGACCGACCTGTTCACCGCGCGCGCCAAGAAATTCATCGCCGATCACGCCGCCGCAACGCCGGAGCGGCCGTTTTTTCTCTACCTGGCCTACGACACGCCGCACGCCGCGCTCGAATTGCCGACCCAGGCCTATCCTGACGGCGGCGGCCGGCGCGGCGGGCTGCAATGGCTGGGCGCTGCCGGCCGGATGATCAACACCGCCGCAGGCGACGTCGATTCGTGGACGCATCCCGACTACGCCGACGCGACCGCCGCGGGCGAGCCCTGGCCCGACGCCGCGCGGCGCTACGCGACGGCCATCCGGCGCATCGACGACGCCATCGGCGACCTCGTGCAACTCCTGCGGGATCTCCGGATCGACGACCGCACGCTGCTCGTCTTCACCTCGGACAACGGTCCGTCCGACGAATCCTATCTGCCCAGCGGCGAATTCGCGCCGACGTTCTTCGCGAGCTTCGGCCCGTTCGACGGCATCAAGCGCGACTTGTGGGAAGGCGGCCTGCGCGTGCCGGCGATCGCGCGCTGGCCGGGCGTGATTCCCGCCGGCCGGATCGTCGAGCAACCCAGCGCGCAATGGGACTGGCTGCCCACCTTCGCCGCCGCCGCGGGCGTGCCCGCACCCGCGCGCGCCGACGGCGTTTCGCTGCTGCCGCTGCTCACTGGACACGGCACACCGCCGCGGCGCGATGCGCTCGTGTTCGAATACGCCGTCGCCGGCCGCATGCCCGACTACGCCGCCTTCGAGCCGGCGCGCCGCGATCGTCCGCGCAATCAAATGCAGGCCGTCCGCCTCGGCGATCTCGTCGGCGTCCGCTACGACGTGCGGAGCGACGCGACGCCATTCGAGATCTACGACGTCGTGCGCGATCCGAAGCAGACGAAGAATCTCGCGCGCGATCCGGCCTATGCGCCGATGCAGGCGGAGCTGCGCGCCGCCGCGCTCCGCTCCCGCCGGCCCGACGCGACGGCACCGCGGCCTTACGATGCCGCGCTCGTTCCCGCGCTCGCTGAGGATACCGGAGCGACGACGGCGGGACTCGCGTGGCGGGCTTATGCCGGCGATTTTCCGTGGGTCCCGAATTTCGCGGCGCTGACGCCCGTGGCGTCGGGGCGCGCGCCGCGACCCGAGGCGAGCGGCGCGGAGATGGCCGGAGCGACCGCGGTGCAATTCACCGGCTGGTTGAAGGTGCCGGCCAATGGCGACTACACCTTCCATTTGGTCAGCGACGCGCCGTCGCTGCTGCGATTGCACGCCGCCACGGTCATCGACGCGGATTTCGGCTACGTCGCCGGCACGGAGAAGAGCGCGATGATCCGGCTGCAAGCCGGCCGGCATCCGTTCCGGCTTGCGACGCTCTGCGCCAGGCCCGGTGCACCGGCGTTGCGGCTGGAGTGGAGCGGTCCGGGCTTCGCGCGCCGGCCGATCGCTGACGCGGCCTTTTTCTGTCCGACCCGCGAGACGGCCGCCTCGACCGCGCCGTGACTTTGCCATGAACCGTCTCCCTGCCGCCGTTGCCTTTCGATTCGCCCTCCTGCTCGCGTGCTTCGGGGGCGCGGCGATTCTGCGCGCCGACTGGCAGCCGCCCGTGCCGCTGGAAACGCTGCGCGCTGCGCGCGCGGCGCTGATCCCGTTTCCGCGCGAGGCAACATGGCAGCAGGCCGACTGGCGGCCCGCGGCGGGCGTCACGATTCGTTACCCGCGCGAGCACGCCGCCGCGCTCGCTCCGGCGGCGGAGGTGCTCCGCCAGGCGTTCGATGCGCAGGGACTCGATCCGCGGGTCGACGCGGACGACGGACCGGCGCCGGCCGCATCCGGTGACGTCCGCCTCGCGCTCCGGTCCGACGCGGCGCCGGGCGCCGAGGGGTATCGCCTGAGCGTCGCGGCCGCAGGCGTGACGCTGGAAGGCGTGGATGCCGCCGGCGCGTTTTACGGCGCGCAGACGCTGCGGCAGATGCTGCGGCCGGGGCCGGACGGAGCACGCGTGCAGACCGGCGAGATCCGCGACTGGCCGGCGTTTCGCCTGCGCGGGTTCATGCACGACGTCGGCCGGAATTTCCAGGAGTTCGAGTCGTTGAAAGCGCAGCTCGACCGCTTTGCCGCCTACAAGCTCAACGTGTTTCACTGGCACCTGACGGACAACCCCGGCTGGCGCCTCGAGTCGAAGGCGTTTCCGGCGTTGAACGACCCGCAGTTCCAGACGCGCGACCACGGCAAATTCTACACGTATGCGCAGGTGCGCGAACTCGTCGCCTACGCCCGCGCGCGGCACATCACCGTCATCGTCGAACTCGACATGCCCGGACACAGCGACTGCTTCACCCGCGCGTTCGGCTTCAAGATGGGCACGCCGCCGGGCATGGAGGTGCTGGAGAAAATCGTCGAGGAGTTCTGCCGCGAAATCCCGGCGGCCGACCGGCCTTGGCTTCACATCGGCTCCGACGAAGTGCAGATCGACCAGCCGCAGCAATTCATGGCGCGCATGCTCGGCGTCGTGCAGCGCCACGGCAGCCGGCCGATGGTCTGGAATCCCGGCCTGCCGGGCGACGCGCGCACCGTCAGCCAGTTCTGGAAGGACGACGGCGACGTGGAGGAATTCGCTGTGGCGGCGCGGTCCGGGGCGGCGTTCGTGGATTCGACCGGAGGCTACATCAATTCGTTCGATCCGCTCCTGCTCGTATATCGGCAGTTCATCCACCAACTCTGCGGCCGCCCGGCCGGCGACGCGCAGGCGCTGGGCGGCATCCTTTGTCATTGGCCGGACGTGCGCGTGGCCGACAAGGCGGACGTTTTCCGTCACAGCGCGGTGTGGCCCGGCGTGCTGGCGTTCGCGGAATCGGCGTGGCTGGGCCGGCCCGGAGCGCTCGCGACCTCGCGTTCGGTGCTGCCCGCCGCCGGCAGTGCGGCGGCAGAAAGTTTTGCGGAATTCGAGGACCGCCTCGCGGCGCATCGCGACCGGTTTTTCGGGGGCGTCGCGTTTCCGTTCGTGAAATTCTCGCGCATCCCGTGGCGCGTCGTGGGGCCGTTCGCGCGCGGGCCGGAGGAGCCGGGAGAGGTTTCGTTCGAGCCCGAGCGGAAGATCGCGCCGGCCTACGACGATCGGGGGGCGACGCGGGCTTGGCAGGAAGCGTGGGGCGGCACCGTGGTGCTGGCTTCGTTTCGCGGCAACGAAGGCGTTTATCGCCAGCGTCCGCGTGCCACCGCCTACGCGTTGACCTGGGTGCACACCGACGCGCCGCGGACGATCCGCGCGTGGATCGGCTTCGAGACCGCGCGGCGCTCCATGCGCATGGCGGGCGGCATTCCTCCGGCGGGGCAGTGGGATGCGTTCGGGGCGAACGTCTGGATCAACGAAGTGCCGCTGCCCGCGCCTCGTTGGGCGCGCCCGGGCGCGTATCGCTATTTGCAGCCGACGTGGAAAACGCCCGCCAACGAGGAGCCGTTCACGGACGAGGAGTTTTATTGGACGCGCGAGCCCGCCGAGGTGCCGCTGCGCGCCGGCTGGAACCAGGTGTTGCTGCGCGTGCCGTGCGGCTACGAAGGGCAGAACTGGAGCTTCACGTTTCTGCCGGTGAAACGGGATGATACCGCCGGGCGCTGGATCGAGGACGAGAGCCTCGTGTTTGCAAGCCCGGCGGGATCGCCGGTGCCGGCGGCGTCGCGCTGATGCGCCGCGGGTAGCCCTTGTCGTCGCGTCGCGCAGGCGTCCCGCCTGTTTTCCTCGGAGCAGGAGGCCTGCGCTACTTTGACGCTCGCCTATAGAATAAACGCTTTACCGGGGCTCGAACAGCCGGGCGCCGAGGGCCTTGGCCACGGCGCCGCTGCGGCTGTTCACGTGGAGCTTCTCGTAGATGGAGCGCGTGTAGCCGTCGGTCGTGTGCGCGCTGAGGCCGAGGTTGGCGGCGATTTCCTTGTTGGTCAGGCCGGCGGCCATGCCCTCGACGATTTGCCGTTCGCGCGGCGAGAGCGCTTGCGTCTCCGCGCCGCGCGGGGGCGGCGCGAGACGGGAAAACATCTCCAGCACGCGGCGCGCGATGCGCGGCGTCATCGGCGATCCGCCGCGCGCGACCTGTTCGAGCGCCGCGGTCAGTTCCGCGACGGGCGAGCCTTTCAGCAGATAACCGGAGGCGCCGGCGCAGATCGCCTGGTAGATTTTCTCGTCGTCGTCGAAGACCGTGAAGATGACGATCTGCGCGGCCGGCGCGCGGGCCTTCAGGAGCGAAATGCCCTCGAGGCCGCTCATGCCGGGCAGGCCGACGTCCAGCAGGATGATGCCGGGGGGCTGATGCTGGCCGGCGTCGAGGCGGGCCAGGGCTTCCTCGCAGCGCGGAAAGGTCCCGGCGCACACGAAGTCCGGCAACGTGCCGACGGCGCGCGCCACGGTGCGGCTCAGCATCGCGTTGTCCTCGATCAGCCAGACGAGAGTGGCGGCCGCGCTCATACGGTGGCGGCGGCGGGGCGCAGCAGGCCGCGCAGCGAAATCCGGGTGCCATGGCCGGGCTGGCTCGCGAGTTCGAGCGCGCCGTGCAGGAGCGTGGAGCGGTGCCGGAGGCTGGTGAGGCCATGGCCGGAGCTGCGGCGGTCGACGACGAAGCCGCGGCCGTCGTCCTCGACCTCCAGGACGAAGTGGCGGTCCTCGACGGCCAGGCGGATGCGGACGCGGCCCGCGCCGGAGTGACGGAGCACGTTGTTGAGCATTTCCTTCAACGCGAGGAGGAGATGCCGCTGCACGTCGAGCGTCGGCGCTTCGGTGAGACCTTCGATTTCGAAGCTCCATTCGACGCCTTTCAGCAGGCGCTGCGCGGCGTCGCGGAGGCGCTCGGTCAGTTGCGGGACGTCGTGCGGGCCGGGCTGGGTGAGCCAGACGATGTCGCGCATGGCGGCAGCGGAGTCGGCCGCGAGCTGGCGGATTTCCTCGACGTTCGCGGCGCGCGGGCCGGTGGGCTCGCGGTGGCCGAGCTCGGCGAGCATGGCGATGCTGGCGAGGTTGCTGCCGATCTCGTCGTGGAGGTCGCCGGCGATGCGGCGCTGGAGGGCGGCGACGGCGCGGGCCTGCTTGCGGCGCAGCTGGATGAAGGTGCCGAGGATCGCGAGGGCGAAGAACGCCGCGATCACCGCGGCGGCGCGAGAGATTTCGCTCGCGAGCGTGGGCTGGAATTTCGCGAGGCGGCGTTCGACTTCCTCGAGTTCGAGTTGCGCCTCGCGGCGCCGGGAAAGCTGGGCGAGCCACGCGGGCCATTCCGTGAGGTCCATCAATCCGCGCTGGCCATCGGTGAGGAAACGCGGATCGAAGAGCTTCTGGTTTTGCGCCGCGCTCGACACCGTGACCGGGGCGCCGAGCGCGACGTTGGCGTCGCCGGCGTAGACCTGCATCTCGGCGAGGGCGCAGATGAACTGCCCGGGCTCGCGCGCCCAGAGCTCGCGGGCGGTGACGCGGACGAAGCGCCCCGTGGCGCCGCGGGCGGGAATCGTGATCGGGCTGAAGGCGGGCGTGCCGAACGCGTGGCTCGACCACTCGGCCACGAGCTGGGGCGCGGCGAACGTGGCGTCGTTCGCGACTTCAACCTGGACGCGCGCGGGGAAGCCGTAGCCCTGGGTGGAGGAGAATTCGGGATACTTGACCGGCAGCAGCCGGATCTCGTCGAGCGCCCGGACGCGGCCGAGATCGAGCTGGGCCCAGACGGGCGTCGTGGCGTCGACGAAGGCGTCCGATTGCCAGCCATGCGTCTGGGGGCGCTCCGTCCTCTCGATCGGTGCGCCGGCGATGCTCTCGCCGTCGATGAGGTTGTCGCGGCTCCAGGCGGGGCCGTGTTCGAACGAGCCGCTGGCGCGCACCTTCACGCCGCTGAGGCCGGTGGCGAGATTGCGGTTGCCGCGCAGGATCATCACCTCGCTGAGAGCGTAGCCGCGATAGTGCCCCTTGATCCACGGTTTGTTCATGAACACGCGCACGCGCTGCGCGGCGGCGCCCGGCGTGGGGAGCAGCACGGGATAGGAGCCGGGATTCGGAAAATCGCGGTCGGTCCGGTCGATGATCGCCGTGCGGTGTCCGCTCGCGTCCATCAGCTCCAGCCGGAATCGTTGTGGAAAGCCGTGGCCGGGCGCGGTCGAGTTGCCCGAGGGCATGTCGATCGGGACGAGGCCCACGGAGTCGATCGGTTGCACGGAGCCGAGATCGATCTCGACCCATTGCTCGGCGGTGAACGCATTGTCGTAGCCGAAGACCTTCCAGCCGATGCGAAGCGCGCGCTCGTTGTTGGGTGCGGCCGGCAGGTGGGCGAGCGTCGCCTCCAGTTGCCGGCGCCGGTCGAGCAGCGCGCGATATTCGGAGTTGATCGCGCGCGCGACGGCGTTGGGCACCGCGAACGAAAATTCCTCTTCGGGTGCGGACTGGCCCCGCAGGTTCGCCAGCGTCGCAACGGTGGCCAGAGCGAACGGTAGGACTCGGCGATATCGGCGCATGCTCCACCGCGACGGTGGTGGCGTGCCCGCGGGAAGGCAACCCCACGGTGCCGGCCGCGCCGCCCGTATTTACGGGGATTGTCGGGCGGGGCGGTCATCGGCTAATCTGTCCGCCACGGACGCAGGCCGCGCGTGAGAGTCGCGCGCGTCCGTCCTTTGCCCCTTCTCCATGATGAAATCCACCCTGATCGCTTGTGCATTCCTGCTGGCCGGCGGCTGCTACGCCGCCGCCGCGGATGTGAAATGGCACCCGGGCCACTACGCCTATGTCGGCGGTGGCACGCTCACCGACGAAGTGTTGTCGCTGCCGCATTTCCGGGGCGTGCAGAAGGCTTACACGTGGCGGCAATTCGAGACGCGGCCGGGGCACTACGATTTCTCGCTCTTGCGCGCCGATCTCGCGCTGGCGCGGAAGCACGGACGGCAACTCGTGATGCAGCTCACGTATAAATCGTTCACGAAGGGCGAGCGCCACGTGCCGGACTACATCGACGGTCCCGACTATGGCGGCGGCGTCTACGTGACGATCAAGGGCGGCTTCAATCCCGTGCTCTGGAACCAGCGGGTAGGGGAGCGCTTCGACGCGCTCATCGCGGCGCTGGGCCGCGAGTTCGATCGCGATCCGAATCTGGAGGCGGTCAACCTGCCGGAGAGTGCGCCGAACGCGAATCTCGACCGCACGCCGCAACCCGGCGTCGAGACCTACACCGACGCGATCTATTTCGAGGCGCTGAAACTCCGCATGACGGCGCTGCGTCGCGCCTTCCCGAACACGGTCGTGATCCAATACACCAATTACCCCACGAAACTGCTGGAGCAGCTGACGGACTACGAACGGGAAATCGGCGTCGGCATGGGCGGGCCCGACGTCTATCCGCGCGAGGAGGCCGTCTCGCACCCCGAGCGGGGCGTCTACCGCCTCTACGCGAAAATGGCCGGGCACGTGCCGCTCGGCGCCGCCGTGCAGTCCGAGAATTATTCCGTCGCGCGCAAGAAGCGCAGCTACCTCGGGCGCGGCCAGACAGTCTTCAACGGCCAGCCCATCGTCATTACCGCGGAAGACGAGAAGCCGATCCCGATGCGGGATTTCCTGCGGCTGGCGCAGGACGTGTTGAAGCTGAACTACCTTTTCTGGGCCACGGCACCCGAGGAGAATTTCGAGCTCGTGAAGAAATTCGTCGCCGAGCCCGACATCGCGCGCGACCCGGCCGGCGGCCTGTCGGCGCAGTTGCCGGCCAAGGCGTTTCTCGATTAGCCGGCCCAGCCCGATTCGCATGCCCGCGCCCTCGCTGCTTGCCGAACGATCCAAGTGCTCTAGCTCGGATGCACCACACGCACTCGGGAACTCCATACACTCTGTCGCATCGCATCTACGCACTGTCATTGCGAGGAGCGCAGCGACGAAGCAATCCAGCGCGGGCTGGATCGCCACGCCCGACTTCGTCGGGCTCGCGATGACACATGGAGTGTGATGGATGCGGGCTAGATCAACCGGGCATCGCATCGTGAGGGCAGGTCCGTTGGCCGGCTCGACTGAAGGCGCGAAGCGGGAGTCGTTATTCCGATGAACGCACCCGTCGCTCGCTTGGCCCGAAACGCAATGGCGATATGGCTCAGTGCCGGCCTCGCTGTCGCCGTGGCCACCGCGGTCGATCGCTTCGGTGGGATGACGCCGTGGGTCGCGGAGGCGGCCGGCCAGTTTCGCCTGCGGGAAGCGGCGGGCCGCTGGTGGTTCATCGCGCCGGACGGCCGGGGCATGGTGCTGCTCGGGCTGAATCATCTCAACGAATTGAAGATTCCCGCGGACTTTGCGCGCACAGAACTGGCGCGGCGCTTCGGCCCGGACTGGCCGCGCGTTTTTGCCGAGGTGGAGGACCAGTGCCGCGCTTGGGGCTTCAACAGCGCCGGGTTCCAGGCGCCGCCGGAAATCCGCGCGACGATGCCGTATATCCTGTCCACGAAGTTTATCGACGCCTCGTTTTGGCTCGAAAAGCTGGATTACGTCGACGTGTTCTCGCCGGAGTTCGCGGCCCTCGCGGAAACCAAGGCCCGTGCCGCCGCGGCCGAGATGAAGGCGAATCCCATGTGTGTCGCGTGGACGTGGAGCGATTGTCTCTGCTGGGACTTGCGGCTCACGCGCCAATCGCATGGCACGGACTTCGTCTCCTTTTTCCGCGAATTGTCGCCGGCTGCGGCGGGCCGCGTCCGCTATCTCGCCTTCCTGCGCGCCCGCCACCCGAGCATTGCGCAATTGAACGCCGCTTACGGCACGGCCTTCGCTTCGTTTGCGGAGGTCGCGCGGGCCGATTGGTCGACGCTCGAACGGGAACGCCCCTCGGTGCAGGCGGACGATCGCGAATTCCTGCGTTTGATCGCGCGCCACTATTTTCAGACGATCAGCGTGCCGTTTCGGCGCGAGCATCCCGACGGCCTGCTGGTGGGGGATCGGTTTCACCTGCGCGATCATCCGGACGAAGTGCTGAAGGAGGCGTCGCGCTTTTTCGACCTCATCGCCATCCAGCCCGGCGATCACTATCAGGCGTCCGTGGTCCCACTTTCGTGCCCGGACGAAACCAAGTTCGACGGAAAGGAATTCGATCGGTTGCACCGATTGACCGGCAAACCGATGGCGATCGCCGATCACCAATGCGGCTTCTTCGATGACCAGACGCCGAAGACGGGCGGATGGCACCAGTATGCCACGGTCGAAGAAGCGGCCGATTCGTATGCGCGGTTTCTCCGCGACGCGTTTTCTCGCGCCTATGTGGTGGGCTACTTTCGGTGTCAGTATCTCACCAGTTACAAGGACCACACCCGCCGCTTCAAACAGGGCCTCGTCCGTCCGGACGGCACCCCGTATCAGGATTTCGTTCGGCGAATGGAGCGCATCCATCGCGAAATCCTAGGTGAACTCGCCGCCGGCCGCGTCGCCCCATCCCACGAGCGCCTTTCCCCATGAAGATCGAATGCACTGCTGGACTGCTCTGCCTCCTCTTGACCCCGTTTCGCCTGATGCCGGCGGCCGAAAGTCGCCCCAACATCCTCTGGCTCGTCAGCGAGGATAACGGGCCGTATCTCGGCTGCTACGGCGATCCCCTCGCGCACACGCCGACGCTCGACCGGCTCGCGCGCGAAGGCATCGTCTACGAACGGTGCTTCGCGCAGCCGGTGTGCGCGCCATCGCGATTCACGCTCATCACCGGCACCTACGCGGCGAGCAGCGGCCCGGCGCAGCACATGCGCGCGATCGGGCGTCCGCCGGACGGGCTGAAGGGCTTCCCCGTCTTCCTGCGCAACGCGGGCTACTACGCGACCAACAACGTCAAGACCGACTACAACGCGCCGATCGATCCCAAGACGACGTGGGACGACTCCAGCCGCACCGCGCACTGGCGCCGCCGGCTCGCGTCGGCCCAGCCGTTCTTCAGCGTCTTCAACCACGAGGTCACGCACGAGAGCTGCCTGTTTCCCGCGCAGGACAAGCCGCTCGATTTCACGCCCACCGATCCCGCGCGGGTCCGGATTCCGTCCTACCAACCCGACACTCCCGAGATGCGCGCCGACTGGGCGCGCTACTACGATCACCTGCGCCTGCTCGACGGGCAGATCGCGGCGAAGCTGCGCGACCTGGAAAAAGATGGCCTCGCAGACGACACGATCGTGTTCTACTACGCGGACAACGGCGGCGTGCTCCCGCGCAGCAAACGCTTTCTCCAGGCGAGCGGCACGCGCGTCCCGCTCATCGTTTATTTTCCGCCGAAGTGGCGGCACCTCGCGCCGGCCGCGCCCGGCTCGCGCATCGCGGAGCCGGTCAGCGTCGTCGATTTCGCGCCGACGATCCTCTCGCTGGCCGGCGTGAAAATTCCCGCCTACATGCCGGGCCGCGCTTTCGCCGGACCGGCGAGGGCCGCGCCGAACGAATTCGTGTTCCTCACGCGCGACCGGATGGACGAGCGCTACGACATGATGCGCTCCATCGTCGACGCGCGCTGGCTCTACATCCGCAACTTTCGGCCGGACGTCCCGTATGTGCAGCCGCTCGACTACATGTTCAAGGCGCGCGGCTACCAATCCTGGGCCCGGCTCGCCGCGGCGGGAAAGCTCACGCCGGCGACAGCGCAGTTCTGGGGCGAGAAGCCGTCCGAGGAACTCTACGACCTCGAGCGCGATCCCGACAACGTGACGAATCTCGCAGCCTCGCCCGAGCATCGCGCGACGTTGGAGCGGATGCGCGCGCGCCTCCGGCAGCGCATGGTGGAGATTTGCGACAACGGCCTCCTGCCGGAAGGCTCGAAGCTGGAAGGCTACGAGGCGTCGCACGCTCCGGGCGCCTGGCCGGTCGGGCGAGTGTTCGACTTGGCGGTGCGCGCATCGGAGCGCGACGCGGCCAACCTGCCTGCCTTCGTCGCCGCGCTGCACGACGAGAGCGAACCGATCCGCTGGTGGGCCGCGCAAGGCTGCGCGATGCTCGGACCGCAGGCGGCAACCGCCCGCGATGCGCTTCGCCGCGCGACGGATGACGCGTCGGGCTCCGTCGCGGTTGCGGCCGCCGAGGCGCTCGCACGGATCGGCGACACCGATGTCGCGTTGCGCGTGCTCGAGCGCGCGCTCGTGGACGACAACGCGCCCGGCGTCGTATTGCAGGCAGGCAACGTGCTCGATCGTCTGGGCGAGCTCGCGCGCCCAGCCTTGCCGACGATGAAGCGCGCGCTCGCCGCGGCGCCGCCGATGCAGGGCGATCTTTTCCCGCCGCAATACATCCTCAACCACACCGTCGCGGTGCTCGAAGGTCGCTCGACACCGTTCCCGCTGTCGAGCGCTCCCGACGCGCGCTGAGTGGCACTCCTGCCACGTTACTGACTTTTCGACTTTGCCAGATACTAAAGGTGGTCGCCGCCGTCCCGGCATCGTCGGGGGTGCGGACGTTCACCTCAGCCGTAACGACGCAAGGGAATGTAGGGTCGCCGCTGGTCGGCGGACCGTTCGCGAGCGAGTCCGGCGCCGCGGACAGCGGATTTCGTCCCCGGGTGCGCCGTAGAGGGGCGGCCTCCCCGCGAATACGGGGATTGGGCGCGGCAGGGCATTTCGCTAGACTGCACCGGTCGCCGCCGGGATTCGGTTCGACGACCATCGTCCAGTCGATCTCCGGCGCGACACTTACCATGCGAACACAAAATACCCCCACACTTCGGTGTGTTTTCGCCGCGCCTGCGTCTGCGCGTTTGTCTCGTCGCTCCTCCCTGCGCTCCCGTGTCGTCGGGTTGCTGACGTTGGGCTGCCTCGTTTTGTCGGCAGGCGCCGCGCCGTCGTATCCGCTCACGGGCGTAGCCGTGCCGCCGAAAAACTATACGGGCGGCGATGCCAGCAACAGTTTCGGCAACTGGGTGCCCTTGGATTCCACCCAGGTGCACAAGCTGAGGATGGTTTACGGGTCCGACGTCGCCAGCGTGACGAACAAGCCCGTCCAGATGGCCCGCGACGTCGCCGGCCGCGATCCGGCCAAAACGCCGGTCATCCCCTACATGGGCGGTTACACCACCAATCTCGCGCCTGACGCCAATAAAGCCCAGACGACCTACATCAAAGGTGTGGCGATGACGCGGGTCGGCACGCTGGCGACTGCGATCCCTTCGAGCAGCTCGCCCAACCAAGAGACGATCAGCTTCAACGTGAACGTCGATCTCTCCAGCCGCGTGACGTATCACGCCCTCACGTTCAATCCGCAAGTGCTCATTCCTCGCAAAGATGATCCCAATTTGGCTGGCACCTACGACATCGCTTATGACAAGCCGTGGCAATACGACTCGTGGCTGCGAGTTGATGGCGAACTGATGCAGATCACGTCGGTCACTTACCTCTCTGGCGACATTGGCGACAAGACCGCCGTGGCACAGGTCACTGCCGTGCGCGGATACGCCGGCACGACAAAGACCGCACACACGGCGAATTCCAGCAAAGTGTTTTCGCCGACGTATCTCGGGGACAACTTCGAGAATGAGCCGCGCTTCGACCAGGGATATCCCGATAATATCACGCCCAGCACGCCCAAGGACGGCGTGAATACGATCCGCTATGCGGTCGACCCCGGCACGACGGACGCGGCGGATTTCCGTGCCGATATCATCGACGGCTTCACTGCGCCCAAGCCGGCCGGCGGCGCCTACGACGGCGCTTGGTGGGACACGTTCAACCAGAAATTCTATAACCTCTGCGATGCGCGCGGAAATCAGATCCGCCCTTCCGAAATCTGGAACTTCGCCACCGGCGCGCCTTACACCGAGGACGAATTCGTGCAGGAACTGCGCGACTTCACGATTCTCGTGCGCAATTCGATCGCCGCGCCGCCCGCAGGACATCCGGCCCCGTATGTTCTCTATGCCAACACCGGCCTCCATACCTACAACCTGCCGACGGGCACCGGAACCGAGATTTTGGTGGATCGGCCAAACGCCACCTACGACGACGGACGACTCGACGGCGCCTGTTTCGAGGACTCGTTCCTGACCTACCCGGGCCCGGCGAACGAAAGTTTCCGGCGCGTCGTGGACACCGACCCCGTCGGCAACGACGACGGCAAGGCTTGGACAAACAACCTTACCAGGATGATCGAGGCCGCGAATAGCCAGCGCCCCTTCATCTGCATGGTCGGCCCGGCGGGTGAACTTGCCGGCAAGCTCAATCCAACCGAGCCGGACTACTTCCCCAAGATGAAGTTCGCCTACGCGTCGTATCTGATGGCCGTGAACGTGCCGACGGGTCTCGCGCCCAAGGACATCACGCTCAGCTTCGGACTCCCGCTGCTCGCGCGCCGGGTGACTTCCGGAGACGAAATCTATGGTCTGCCCACCATGTGCTTCGCGCAGATCGGCAATCCCGTCACGTCGTCCAACCTGACGAATGTCTATCCCGCCGGATTGAAGCTCGCCGCGAGCGGTGCGGCTGCGCACGTTTACGTCCGCAAGTTCGCGGCCGGCTTTGTCGCGGTGTATCCGTGGGGCGGCTCCGGCGGCACCAATGTGCCCGTCACGCTCCCCTCGCCCGGCGCGAACAAGGTTTGGAAAGATGCGAACAACGGCACGACGGTGACGTCGCTCACGTTGTCCCCCGGCGGCGCCGCGGTCCTCGTGGCGCAGTGAGTCTCGATCGCGCTCGCCGGACACACTGCCGGTGAGCGCTTTTCCTACCCGTCAAAATGAACAGGAACATGCCGGAGACGCTGGTCCAATGACGCCCGCGCGCGTGCGCGGTGCCTACGACTCGGACTTGCTCGCGCAACCCGACGCCCTGGTGGCAACGGCCGAGCGCCTGCGCGCGCTAGCGGTTCCATCGCTTCGTGCGGCGCGCTTCCGTCGTGTCGTGCTCACGGGCATGGGCAGTTCGCTGCACGCGCTCTATCCGTTGCACCGCCGCCTGTGCGCGGCGGGCGTGGTTTCCCTCTGGATAGAAACTGCCGAGTTGCTGACGCTGGCCGGCGGCGCCGACGGAGAATCGTTGCTGGTTGTCGTTTCCCAATCGGGCGAAAGCGTCGAAGTGTTGCAGTTGCTCGAGTCGGGCCGCCGCTTCGGACACATCGTCGGCGTCACCAATACTGCCAGCTCCACGCTCGCGCGGCGGGCAGATTCGGTCGTGCCTTTGGCCGCCGGAGCGGAGGCCTCCGTGTCGTGCCGCACCTACATCGCGACGCTCGCCGCGCTCGACTGGCTGGCCGCCGTGCTCATGAACGGGGATGCCCGAGCGGCGGTGACCGAGGCGGCTGATCTCGCCAAGCCGATGCAGGACTACCTTTTTCGGGTGGAGTGGCACGTGGACGCGCTACAGGAGTGGGTGTGTGGGATCGAAAGCGTGTTCGTGGTCGGGCGCGGCGACTCGCTCGCGACGGCTGGCGCGAGCGGCCTGATCTTGAAAGAAGCGACCGGGCGGCCCGCGGAAGGCATGAGCGCCGCGGCGTTTCGCCACGGTCCGATCGAAGTGTCTGGGCCGCGTGTGCTCGTGCTTACCCTGGCCGGCGATGAACGCGCCGAGCCACGGGATCGCCGGCTCGTGGCCGATGTGGTCCGAGCCGGGGGACGCGCGGCTATGGTGAGCCGGCGCGCGCCGACGGCCGCGGTTTTCGAATTGCCCGCAGTCGCGGACCGGTTGCTGCCACTCGTGGAAATCCTGCCCGTGCAGATGCTCACGCTGGCATTTGCGGCCCGCGATGGAACAGAGGCCGGTCGGTTTCGCCACGCGGCCAAGATCACTACGGTCGCCTGATGCCGGCGTGATGAGGCCACTCCACCCAGCCGTCTCGATCCTGGCCGCTCTGCTCACGTTGCCGGCGGCGCTCGGCGCCGCGACGCCCGCCGAGCCGCTGCGGCTCTACCTCGCGGAAGACGACCATACCGACTACCTGTGGACGGCCGACGCGGAAACTTACGATCGCGTGTTCGTCGAGATGCTTGACCATCACCTGCGGCTCGCGGACGAGACGGCCGGCCACGAGCCGGCGCTGCGGCACCGGTTCAACTGCGACGGCCATTTCTGGCTCTGGGCCTACGAGCGCCGGAAAACACCGGAAGAATTCGCGGCGCTGATGGCGCGCGTGCGCGATGGCACCATCAGCGTGCCGCTCAATGCGCTGGTGTCGTGCTATGGGGGCCAGCCGACCGAAGCGGCGTTGCGCGGCATGTATTACGCGGGTCGACTCGAGCGGCGCTTTGGCGTGCGCTTTCGGCTCGCGGTGGCGATGGAAAACCAATCGCTCCCGCTCGGGCTCGCGTCGCTCTGGGCCGGGGCGGGCGCGGAGTTCAGTTGGCGCGGCGTCTGCGGATGCGCGAGCCGCCTGCGGAATACCGAGCTGGCCCGGCGCGAACACGAGATCTACTGGTGCACCGGGCCGGACCGGCAGCGTGTATTGATGAAATGGCACTCGCTCGCGCTCCCCGGCGGCAGCAAGCGCTGCGGAGGCTACGCGGAGGCGTTCGATCCGGTGCAGGCGCTGGCCTTTCTCGAAAACGATCCGACCTTTCTCGCCCGCTATCGCGCGCCCGGGGCCAGCGAGCCCTACCACGTGCGCGCCGCCTTCGGTTTCGGATGGGACGCGCTCGACCGCAAGACTGGTCAACCCGACGCGCGCGATCCGAAACAATATCCGCTTGTCGCGCACTTCCACGAGATCGCGCGCGCCGCGACCACGCCGACGCGACAGGTGATCGTGTCGAACGAGGAGGATTTCTTTCGCGACTTCGCGGCGCGCTACGGCCGCCACTTGCCGGCGGAATCGGTCAGCTACGGCAACGAGTGGGACCTCTACAGCGCGTCGATGGCGGAGACCTCCGCCCGCGTGCGTCGGGCCGTCGAGCGGCTGCGCGCCGCCGAGGCGATCGCGACTGTGGCGCGCCTGCGCGGGACCGACCCGCTCGCCGGACGCGAGGCGGCGCGCGACGAGGCCTTTATGGCGCTCGGCGCTTATTGGGAACACGATTGGACGGCCGACGGCCCGGTGCCGCGCGCGGTCCGCGCCGCGTGGCAGGAAAAACTCGCCGAGCAGATCGAAAGCTACGTGGACGGGTTGCAGCGCGACGCGACGGCGGCGCTGGCCAGGCAGATCCCGCGGTCGCCGGATGCCGTGCGGTTCTTCGCCTTCAACCCGCTCGGCTGGGCGCGGACGGACGCGGCGGATTTTCCCTATGCCGGACCGGACGACATCCACGTGCGCGATCTCGCGGCGGACGCCGACACGCCGCACCAATTCGTCACGACCGGCGGCGTGCGGCACTTGCGCATCCTGGCGCGCGACGTGCCTTCGGTGGGCTACAAGGTCTTCGAAATCCGGCCCGGCCCCGGCGACGCGCCCGCGGATGCCGCGGCGACCTTCCACGAGCGCACGCTGGAGAACTCCCGCGTCAAACTCCGCGTCGAGGCCGACGGCGCCCTCGGCAGTCTGATCCACAAATCCGACCCCGCCATCGAACTCGCCGCGACGATTCGCGGCGCGAAGATCAACGACTTCGCGCCCGGTTACGCCGATGGGCGCGAGATGGTGCTGGAAAGCAGCGGCCCGGTCTCCGTCACGGTGCGCGTCGCCAGCGATGCCGAGCGAGAGCACGTCACCCGGGTCACGCTCTACCGCGACTCCGCGCGAGTCGATCTGGACAACGACATCGAGGAAAACTTCGGCGACGTGCGACACTGGGCGTTCAGCTTCAACCTCGCGCAGCCACACGTGAGAACCGAGGAGATCGGTGCGGTGCTGCGCGTGCGGCGAGCCTCCGACGGCGGCGACTACGCGGAGCGCAACGCGCGCTGCGACTACGCCACGCTCAATCATTTTGCGGACATCTCAGACGGAGGGAACGCGCACGGCGTCACGCTCTCGAATTGGGATTGTGCGTTCGTGCGGCTGGGCGAAAGCACGCCGGCGCAGCTCGACACCGCCACCGCGCAGCTCAATGTGCTCGCCGGCGGTCAGGTCGATGGCGCTCGCCTCGGTATCCGGAATCAGAACGGCGCGACGCATTTCCGCCAACGTTTCGCGCTCCATCCGCACCGCGGATACGATCCGGTTGCCGCGATGCGTTTCGCGCTCGAACACCAAAACCCCCTCATTGCCGCCGCGGCGGTGGGCGCGAGCGATACGGCGTCATCCCCTGTCCGCTTTTCCACCCTGACAGTGAGTGATCCGAGCGTGCTGCTCTGGGCCTGCAAGCCGGCGGACGAAGGCGTAGCTCGCGGGATCGTGGTTCGGTTGTGGAACGTCGCCGACACACCGGTCGCGGCGTCGCGTGCGCTCGCCGGCGGAATCGCGACAGCCTGGAGCACGACGCACCTCGAGACGGATCTCGCGCCAATGGAAGTTGGCGCCGACGGTGCGATCCGGGCGGACTTCGCGCGCCAACAGATGCGGACCTTCCGGCTGATGCCGCGCAGTGCGGCGGGCGAAATTCTCACAAATTCCGCTGCGGAGCCGCGGAGATCGCTTCGCTGAAAACGTGAAACCCCTGGAGCAAAATGAAACGGGCGAGACCGTCAGCGACGGTGGAGCCGGCGCTTGTTGCCAGCCGGTGAGGCATCCGGAGCGACGCGACCACACAGGCCGTCCTACACAGTTGTTTCGACCGAACTCGGGTCATCCGCGGGAAGTTCTCTGCATGAATCCCCATGGGCCCGACGCCGCCATGCGTGCTGCTTCCCCCCCGCTTCGCCTCCCGCCGCGCGTCCGCGCGGAAATATCACTCTATTTTCCCTCATGATGTCGTTCCGGTTTTTTATGTCGTTCGCGATCGCGCCCGCCAGTCTGGTGGCGTGGGCGCTGCTCTGCGCCGCCTGCACCTCGCCGTCGCAGCGCACGTCGGCCCCGGCGTCTTCGCGCGTCGTCGTCGATTGGGACGCCGACTGGCGCTTTCACCGCGGGGACGTCGCGGAAGCGGCGCGGCCCGATTGGGACGACCGCGACTGGACCGTTGTCCGCCTGCCGCACGATTGGGCGATCGCCGGTCCGATCGCGAAAGACAATCCGGGCGGTGAGCGCTCCGGCTTTTATCCGGGCGGAGTGGGTTGGTATCGGAAGCATTTCGATTTGCCCATCGCGGCTGGCCGCCGCGCGCGCGTGACGTTCGACGGCGTGCACAAGAACGCCGAGGTCTGGCTCAACGGCCAATCGCTCGGCCGGCACGAGAACGGCTACGACAGCTTCACGCTCGACCTCACGCCGCATCTGCGCACGGACGGGCGCGCTAACGTGCTCGCGGTGCGCGTGGACGATTCGCAGCAGCCGAGTTCGCGCTGGTATACGGGCAGCGGCATCTACCGGCGCGTGCGACTCACGCTGTCCGACGCGCTGCATGTCGTGCCCGACGGCGTTTTCGTGACCACGCCGGCCATCGCGGCCGCGCGCGCGACCGTTCGCGTCGCGGCCGAAGTGATCAACACCGCTGCAACGCCGACGGTGGCGATCGTCACGCAATCCATCCGCCGCGGCGGGCAGGTGGTCGCCACGCTGCCGGCGGTGGAGGTCACGCTCGGCGCGGGAGCCACGCGCGTGGCGGTCTCTAGCGGCGAACTGCCTGCCCCCGCGCTTTGGTCCGTCGAGTCGCCGGCGCTCTATTCGGTGGTCACAGAAGTGGAGCGCGACGGGCGGACAGTGGATCGCGTCGAGACGGCGTTCGGCGTGCGGCAGCTCGAGTTCAGCGCGGGGGAGGGCTTCAAGCTCAACGGACGCACCGTGAAATTGCAGGGCGTGTGCCTGCATCACGACGCCGGCCCGGTGGGCGCTGCGGTGCCGGAAGACGTGTGGCGCCGCCGGCTGCGGCTCCTGCGCGAAATGGGCTGCAACGCGATCCGCACCGGGCACGCGCCCATGGCGCCGGAATTCTACACGCTCTGCGACGAGCTCGGGCTCTTGGTGATGGGCGAAACGCTCGACGAGTGGCGCGTCGCGAAGCGGGGCATGGGCGCTCACGGCTACAACCGGCACTTCGCCGAACACGCCGAGCGGGACATCGCCAGCGCTCTCCGCCGCGACCGCAACCATCCCTCGATTTTCATGTGGAGCATCGGCAACGAGGTCGTCGAGCGCGGCACGCCCGGCGCGGTCGACGACGCGAAACGTCTGGTCGCGCTCGTGCACCGGCTCGACGCCACGCGACCGGTGACAAGCGGCATCAATTACATGGCGGAAGCCAACGCCTCGGGTTTTGCGGACGCCTTCGACGTCACCGGCTACAACGACGGCGGCGCCAACGTGTATCTCTACGACGAGGACCGGGCGAAGTTTCCCCGCCGGAAATTCATCGGCACGGAGCATCCCCACTCGATGCACACGCGCGGCGTCTATCGCACCACGACGCGCATGCGCGAGAAGGTCCCCGGCCATCCGCCCGCGCCCAACCTCGCGCCCGAGGAGGTTTTCCCCGAGTGGAGCGAGGACTCGAATTACTATTCCTCCTACGACAACCATTATGTCTGGATCAACGAGCGCGACTCGTGGCGGCTCACTGCGAGCCGGCCGCACGTGATGGGCGAGTTTCGCTGGACAGGCTTCGACTACCTCGGCGAGTCCCGCGGCTGGCCGAATCGCGCCACGCCCTCGGGGCTCCTCGATCTCGCCGGGTTCCGCAAGGACTCGTTCTATCTCTACCAGAGCCTGTGGACGCGCGCGCCGATGGTGCACTTGCTCCCGCACTGGACGCATCCGGGCAAGGAAGGCGTGGCCATCCCCATCGTCGCGTATTCCAACGCCGACGAGGTCGAGCTGTTCCAAGACGGACGCTCCCTGGGTCGCCAGCCGATGACGCTCGCGGGGCAAATCAAATGGATGGTGCCGTATCGCGCCGGGGAGATCCGCGCCGTGGCTTACCGCGACGGCCGGCCCGTGGCGGAGGATCGCCAGCGCACGGCCGGCGCGCCGCAGCGGCTGCAGCTCGAGCTCGATCGCGAGGACTTGCGTGCGAACCAGCGGGACGTGGTCCACGCGACCGTGCGCATCCTCGACGCGCAGGGCAATTTCGTGCCGTTCGCCGCGAATGAGGTGACGTTCGCCGTGCGAGGGCCGGCGCGGCTGCTCGGCACCGAGAGCGGCGACACCGTCGATCATCGACCGGCCGCCGCGGCAAGCCGTCCGGCGTTCATGGGCCTTTGTCTCGCGTTGTATCAAGCCACCGGAGAGCCGGGAGAAATTGAAATCATGGTGACCGCGAACGGCCTCGCGCCGGCGGCGGCGCGGCTGGCCAGTCGCGCGGCGGCGGAGTAGTGCGGCCGCCGATAAGCGGAGGCGGCGCGGGGCGTGCAGTGGCAGCGCGCAATTTGGCGAGCGCGCCCGACACAGTGGCGCGGGGCAGCCTCTTCCCCGGGCACTCTCTCGCGAACCCGCTCGAGATGTGCCGCGATGAAACAAATCCGCAGTGACCTCTTTACGTTCGCGTGCGGTATCCGCATCAATTCAGGTGATGCGCTTGTTTTTCCCGACCCGGCACTGCCGTCCAGGCATCGTCATCGCGATCGGTTGGCTCGCGGGTGCGCTGGCGGCCGGACTGGGGGGCTGCAGCCGACCGTTGCCGTCGCGCCCGGCGAGCGTTGCGGCGGCGCTGGCGCAGACCTCACCCTCCTGTCGGGAGTGTCACGAGGAGCAGTTCAAGGCGTGGGAAAGCACGGACCACGCGCTGGCTAATCGGCAGGTCGCGCCGTCGGACGCGCCTGCGCTCGCCGGGCTGGCCGCGCACGACGCCCAAGCGACAGCGAGGTTCATTCTCGGTCACAAACCGCTTTGGCAGCCGCTCGTGCCGGCGGTGGGCGGGCGCTGGCAACCGCATGAGATGGCCTTCGATCCGGCCAAGGCGGAATGGTTCAACGTGTTCGGCCAGGAGGGACGCCGCGCGGGAGAGTGGGGGCATTGGACCGGACGCGGCATGAATTGGAATTCCATGTGCGCGCCGTGCCACATGACGGGCTACAAGAAGAACTACGACCCGGCGACCGACAGCTACCGCACCAGTTGGGTCGAGCACGGCGTCGGTTGCATCCAGTGCCATGGGCCGACTCGCTTCGATCACGGACGCACTCCCAAAGTCGTCGGACCGTTGCCGCCGCAGCCGCCCTTCTCCGGCGATCGGCAAAAAATGATGCAGACCTGCGCCCCCTGCCATGCGCGCAATCAGCCGCTCACGGATAATTTCCAGCCTGGCGACGACTACGCGCAGCACTACCGCATGGTGCTCCCGGTCAGCGCCGCGACCTACTATCCGGACGGTCAGCAGCGGGACGAGGATTTCAATTGGACCTCGGTGCAGCTCAGCCGCATGGCCCACGCCGGCGTGACGTGCTTCGATTGCCACAATCCCCACACGCTGAAGACCGTGCTGCCCGCCCAAGACAACCAGCTGTGCATGCAATGCCACGCCGCGCCCGGACGCGTCCAGCCGAACGGCACCCGCGCGATCCCGATCGACCCCGTGGCGCATTCGCACCACAAGCCCGACAGTCCCGGCAACCAGTGCATCACGTGTCACATGCCGACGACAAATTACATGCAGCGTGCGCCGCGCCACGACCATGGCTGGCTCAAGCCCGATCCGTTGCTGACCAAGGAACTCGGCATCCCGAACGCGTGCAGCAAATGTCACTCCGACCAATCCATCGAGTGGAACATCGAGAAAGCCAACGAGTGGTATGGATCGCGCCTCGATTCGCGCCAGCGGGCCCGCGCCCGTGCGGTGGCGGCGGCCCAGGCGGATCAATCGGGCGCCGCCGCTCGCCTCCTCGATCTGCTCGCCACGGAGGACATTCCGGCGTGGCGCGCCACTTTCCTTTCGCTGCTCGGCGATTGCACCGACCGCGACGAGGCGCGCGTGCATGAAGCGGCGAATCGTGCGCTCTCGGCCCAGGAGCCGTTGGAGCGAGCGGCAGGCATCCATCTGCTGGCGACGCGCGCGGGAAACGAAAGCCTCATCCGGCCCCTGCTCGACGACCCGGTCCGCCTTGTGCGCCTGGATGCCGCGTGGGCTCTCTCCCGGGAACTCGCGCCCGATTCACGAGCCCGCCAGGAACTCGATCGGCATCTCGCGCTCGATCTCGACCAGCCGACCGGCCGTTACCGCTTGGCGCTGGATCTCGCCAACCGGGGACGCACGGCCGAGGCGGAACGCGAACTGGCGAAAGCGATCGAGTGGGATCCGTTCTCGGCAGGATTCTACGATGCTCTCGCCGTGCTCGAGGCGGGCCAGAACCGCCCTGCGGCGGCGGCCGATGCGATGCAGCGCGCCGCCGAATTGGCCCCGCAAAGCGGTGCACAAGCGCTGCGGGCGGCGCTCGCGTTTTCCGAGGCCCAGCGCCCCGCTGATGCCGAACGCTGGCTCCGCGAAGCGGTGCGCCGCGAGCCGTCGCTGGATCGTGCTTGGTATAACTTAGGTCTGCTCTTGGCTGCGCGCGAAGAGCTCGAGGGCGCCGCGGGCGCTTTGAAAACGGCGCAGACACTGCGGTCGACCGAGCCCGATTATCCCTACGCCCTGGCCACGGTCTTGCTGCGTCAGAGAGATATCGAAGGAGCCCGCGCGGCCGCACAGCGCTCGTTGAGCATCGACCCGCGGCACGAGGCCGCGCGCCAACTCCTGCGCCAGCTGCGTTGATCGCGCACGGGTCGCGCAGTCGCGGCATGCGATTGATGGCGAAGGGCACCACGACGAACGAACCGGCCGAACCCGTAATAAATCCGTTACCGGACAGCATCGGCAGTCATGCGACTGGAGTTTGGGACGAACTGGCTGGAACCGTGTGGATCGTGATCCTGTCCGGATCGCGGAGCCAAGCCGTCTCCGCCCGCAACGAGCGGCCGGAGCCGCAGTCGAAGCGAAAGACCGGAGCGGTGATCGATCCCGGCCGCGCTAACCAAGCCGGTCTCAGCCGGGGCCGGGGCGTTGCGCCGTCCCTAAGGGTGGATTCGACCTCTGGGCGGAAAGAAGTGGCGGAGTCGAAACTCTGCGGCACGAAGGACGCTATTGGGAGATTCGGGGAGCGTCGGTGGCTACGAATCCGCTCATTCGCTGTCTGCGCCAGCACCGTTCCGCACGGTGCATCCGTCGAAGAAAACAATAACGTTTGAGGCTATTTGCCGTCGATTCGCGGGCGAGCAGCAGAAGGCATCCATTGGCTGCGCGGGAGCTGCATGATTTCAGCCGGCGCACGTCCCATCGAGAGCAGGGCACCCATCGTGCGGAGCGGCGAGTCGATGTGCGTGAAAAATTTCCGGTAGCCGGCGCACAGGTAATTGAGTCCGGGCTCCCCGTGCGGCGTGCGAAGGAAGCGATGCTTCGGGCACTCGCCGTGGCAGGCGTAGCGCACCGGGCATTCGCGGCAATAGCGGGGCAGCGTGGCCGACTTCGCTTGGCCGAACGCGCTCTGTTGCGGCGAATCGACCATCGCGCCCAGCGATTGGTTCATCAGATTGCCGAGCCGGTAACGCGGATAAACGTAGTGGTCGCAGCTGAAGACGTCGCCGTTGTGCTCGACGGCCAGCGCGCGGCCGCAGTTTTCGGAGAAGACGCAGATGCCCGCCGGGTGGCCGACGAAGTTCGACAGCGCAGCGTCGAATTGCTGCACGAAAACGCGGCCGACGTCGTGTTGCACCCACTCGTCGAAGATCGCGCTGAGAAACGCACCGTAATCGCCTGGGCGCACGCTCCACTCGGTGACCTGGGCGTCGAGCCCGGCGGCGTCCTCGTGGTCGGGAGGCGGCGCGAGCCAGAGTCCGTTGGCCTCGGCGGCGGCGACGGAGGCGTTGCGCTCCACGATGGGGATGAACTGCATGAAGCGGGAGCCGGTCTTGCGCAGAAAGCGATAAATCTCGAGCGGCGCGCGAGAGTTGTGGCGATGGACGGTCGTGAGCGTGTTGAATTCGACTTGGTGCTTTTGCAGCACGGCGAGTCCAGCCATCACGCGCGCGAAGGTGGGCTTGCGACCGCGATCCGCGCGGTAGGCGTCGTGGAGGTGCGGGGGACCATCGATGCTGATGCCGACGAGAAAGCGGTGGCGCGCGAGAAATTCGCCCCAGCGGTCGTCGAGCAACGTGCCGTTGGTCTGGAGCGCGTTTTCGATCGTGCGGCCGTGCGCGTGCTTCTGTTGCAGGGCGATAGCGCGCTCGAAAAATTCCACGCCGGCGAGCGTGGGCTCGCCGCCCTGCCAGGCGAAGCTCACGGTCTCGCCCGGTTGCGCGGCAATGTAGTCGCGGATGTAGGCCTCGAGCACTTCCGGTGTCATTTTCGTGAGACCGGATTCGGGATAGAGCTTCTCTTTCTCGAGATAGAAACAATAGGTGCAGTCGAGATTGCACTTCGACCCCATGGGTTTGGTCATGAGGTGAAAAGGCGCGCGGGCGACAGTCATGGACGGCAGGGTGAGGCGGTGCGCGCAAAAAGCCAGCCGCGGCGCACGCCCGCCCGAGGTAGCGGGCGCGGCGTTTGCACCGGCGATGGCGGTGTCAGCTTTCGATTCGCCAAGGGTCGCCGATGCGGTCGAGCCAGCCGCGGGTCATGCGGGTAAACTCGGTGACGAGCGTGGGCGATCGCGGGGCGAGGTTGTGCAGTTGATAGCGGTCAGCGCGATTGTCGTAGAGGCGCACCGACGGCTCGCCGTTGCGGCCCCGACCGAGCGTAAAGGTGTGCCGGTGCGTGCGGACGCCGCGGTGGCCGCCGTCGGTGGAGTCGAGGTAGAACGCGGATTCGGGGCGCGCCACGCCGCTGCGGCCCAGGAAAAGGCCCGAGTAGTCCACGCCTTGGACCTGTGCGGGGATGCGCGCTGGGTGACCCATCAATCCAAGCAGCGTGGGCATGAGATCGGGCGTGCCGAGGAGTAGATCGTCGGTGCCGGCGGCGATCCGGCCGGGCCAGCGCACAATCATCGGGATGCTGAAGGCTTCCTCGTAGGGGTAGGGTTTACTCATCAGACCCTGGCTCCCCATCATGTCACCGTGGTCGCTCGTGAAGACGACGATGGTGTCGTCCGCGAGGTTCAGCCGGTCGAGGGTGGCGAGGAGGCGGCCGAATTGTTCGTCGACGCCGGTGACGGCGGCGAAGTAGTCCAGCACGGCTCCGCGCGCTTTCGCGCCCATGCCTTCGAACCGCACGTTGTCGCGCCGCAACAACTCACGCCATGTCTGGCCGCGGTAGGGCTCGCGCAGGTGCGGCGGGATGCGATCGTAGGGCGGATGCGGCGGGTTGAGCGAGAGCCAGAGGGCAAACGGCTTGGCAGGATCGCGCATCGTGCCGCCGCGGTTTTCGAGATAGCGGATTGCGACGTCGGTCTCGTGTTCGGGCGACCATCGATCCACGTAGCGGAAGTCGTCGCGGCGGGACTCGGTGTCCCAATAGCGGGGGCGCAGATGGTCGTCGTAAGCGTTGTAGGCGTGCCAGAAATCGATCGAGTGGCGGTCTTCCGGAGGCGTGAACTCGTCCCACTTGATGTTGTCCTCCCGTTGGTCCTGCGGGAGGTAGGGCGCGTGCGGGTGGCTCAGGTGCCATTTGCCGATGTAGCCGATGTGGTAACCGGCGTCGTGAAGCACGTCGGTGAAGCATTTTTCCTCGCGCCGCAGGAATACGTCGGGCCGCGACGAATTGGCGTTGTTGACGAGCCCGGTGGCGTGGGGAAAACGCCCGGTCAGCATCATGCCGCGCCATGGCGTGCAGACGGGAAAGGTCGCAGTCGCGTGCGGCAGGTAGAGGCTCTGACTGGCGAAACGATCGATATGCGGGGTCAACACCGGGTCTTCGCCAACGAAGCCCATCGCGTGACGGCGCAGTTGATCGGGAAAAAAGAAGACGAGGTTCGGCGCCTTGCGCGTGGGCGAGTCGGCTAGCGGCGACGTTGCGCCAGTGCGGAGGGAAAGCAGGCCCGCGCCGGCGAGCAGCGTGGAGCGGGCCAGCCATTCGCGGCGGGTGAGGAGAGGCGGCATGGGGTAGGGATGGGTGGACGAGAGGGTGGCGGCTTGTTGCCGGTTACAGGGGAGGCTTGTAGCTTTGGTCGCCGCCGAGCTGGTTCCAATGGCGGCGCGCCATGTGCGTGGCGAAGAGCGAGATCGCCGCCAGCACGAGCAGCAGGACGAAGACGAAGCGATACGGACCCACGACAACGGGGTCCGCCGCCAGCGGAACCGCCAGGCGCAGCTCGAAGCCCTTCAGCGCGTCGAAGAGCCAGCCCGTGGCAGGGCCGACAACGACTGCGATGACCAGCGACTGCACGATGGAATTGGCGGCGCTGAGCTGGCCCATGCGCTGCGGATGGAAAACCCGTTGTGCCATCATCGTCTGGCAGAGCATCAGCATGGGAAAGATCGAGCCGGTAAAAAGCGACGAGACGAAAAACGACGTCTCGCCCGTCACCCACAGAAACGAGGCCGCCAGCGCGAGCATGTAGCCGACCAGGCAAACCGAGATCGTGCGAAACGGCCCCCAACGATCGAGCGCCCACCCGAGCGGAAACGCGAACGGCAGCCACACGAACGAGGCCCACGAAGTGAGCTTGCCGATTTGATCGAGCGACAGTCCGAGCTCGCGCTGCGGGAAGAAGACGAGAAAGGCCTGCACCGTGATCGCGGCGTAGATCATCATGCGCGCGAGGTAGGTCCACCAATAGATGGGCGCGCTGAACGACTCCGCCACGAAGACCCGGCCGGCGCGCCACAAGCCGCTGCCGCCGACAGTCTCCCGCTCGGCACGCGTTTCCAACGGCGGGTAGTCGCCCTCGCGGACGAAGTAGCACATGAGCAGAAACCCGACGCCGCTCGCCAGACCGACGCCGACAAAAATTTCTTTCGTATGCGTATGCGCCATGCCGAGCAGCCAGTAATTGAGGCCGAAGGTCGCGATCGAGCCGACCACGCGGAACAGGGCGAGGAACCGGCCGAGGAATTGCTCCGGCACAACGTCGCGGAAGAGATAAAAATAGATCGAGGCCACGACCATGTGGAAGCCCTGGAACAGCACCGCGAAGATACCGTAGGTGACGATCACCGGCGATGAGGCGGGCACCGCCTCGAGCGCGGCGCGGGCCGCGGGCACTTTCAGCAGCCACTCGGTGATCTCCGGCGCGAACGGCGTCAGGCCGAGGAACAGCGCGATGAACGGCGAGGCCCAGAGCAGGTAGGGCACGCGGCGGCCCCACCGGCTGCGCTTGCGATCGGAGCGGTAGCTGACGACGGGCGTGACCACTAAGTTGAAGAGCGCCGTGATCGAACCGATAATTATCGCGATCTCCTTGTCCGTCGCGCCGTGGCCTTTGAGCACGATGGGCAGCAGGCGCGGCTCCAATTGGTCCATGAGCACGAACACCACGTCGCCGAGCAGGAGCCAGAAAAACAGGCTGACCAGGGTCCATTTGGTGTAGGTCAGCGTGCCGACGCGATACGTGGGCGTCGCGGCCGCAGCGACGGCGAGCGGCGCGGTGGCGGACGGTGCGGTGTCGGGTGTGTTTTTCACGGGGCGGCGACGAAAGGGAAATCGTCCTGAGTGCGCTGCGCCCACGCGGCGAGCAGGGCGCGGTGACGCGCCAACTCGCTTGCGTGCGCGGCGTCGCCGATCAGGTTGCGGGTCTCGCCGGCATCGAGGCCGAGGTCGAAGAACTGTTCGCGGTGCGCGCCTTCGGAGTAAATCGTGTATTTATAGCGATCGGTGCGCACCATGCGTCCGCGAATGCCGGAACTCTCCGTGTTCTTCGCAAGATGGAATTCGGTCTCGGCGATCAAGTGATCGGGCCAGGCGATGTCGGACGCGCCTTCGGCGAGCGGGCGCAGGCTGAGGCCCGGGCACACGGCCGGCTGCGGTGCGTCGGCGTAGGCGCATACGGTGGGGAGAAAATCGAGGCCGAGCGACACGAGATGCTCGTTGTCGAGCCGCCCGCGACCCGCGACGCCCGGGCCAGCCACGATGAACGGCACGCGCACAGACTCCTCGTAGAGGACGGATTTCTGGTTCCAGCCGTGCGCCGCTCCGCCGTCGCCGTGGTCGCTGGAAAAAATCACCAGTGTGTCCTGCTCGCGTCCGGAGGCGGCGAGCGAATCGAGGATCTGGCCGACGAGCGCGTCGGCCTTTTCGACGAGGCGATGGTAACCCCAACGATACTGCCGCCAGTGACGCTCGTCCCAACCGGCCGTCGGGTGCATTATGTTGCGAACTAAATATGTGAGCGTGGCGGCGGCGCTACAGCAGGAGCGCCGAGCAAGATTTGTAACATAACTGTTTCGAGAGTTTTTGTCTGACTGCGTCGATATCGGCGTGTGCTTCCAA
>JAYRJE010000025.1:0-61243 GCA_041906465.1 Candidatus Didemnitutus sp.
ATCGTGAGCATCGCCTCGATGGAACAAGTCGCTCTCCCGGAGCTGCTTGTCACAATTGATACAACGACTGAACATGTTGATATTTCTAACCAACTGGAAATCAACTACTCATAACTGGACAGCCGTGTGCCCAACGCAATTCCTACGTCGGACGGAATCCAGCCGAACCGGGCTTCATGGATAGGGTTGTCGGGCAAGCTAGCTCCCGAAGTTGCCGGCTGTTTTGGCTGTTACGCACCGGGTTGCCTGGCGCAGCGCCAACAATGCTACCTGCTTGGCTAATAGCAACTAATGCGTGTAATCGCTCAAGTGAAAGGCCGCGCTTCGAGAAAATGCTTTCAAACATGATTAAATAGTAATGTTTACCTCGGCCTGAGCGCTAGTCAAAAAATCACGCCGGGTGTAATCTGTGACCCTCACCAAACCACATACCATCATGAAAACTGAAGACGCTTCCAAGAAGCCCGACGACAAAGTGAAGTATCAATACTTCCTGGATAACAAAAAATTCGAAACCGAGACTTCTTCGCTGAGTGGCTCGACCGTGCGGGGCCATCTGCCGCCCGAGAAAGCCGGCTATGCGATTTTCTTGGAATCGCAGGGCAACGAGCCCGATAAACAAATCAATGACACGGATAACTTTTCCTTGGAAAAGAAGCCGCTTCGTTTTTACAGCGTGCCGCCCGCTAACTTCGGCCGTCAATGACACCTGTCCAAGAGCAGTTCGAGGAACTGAAGAATGACGAACGGTATAAGGATGCCGTTCTACAGGGCCTGCCTGACGGGTCCTTCGTGGTGACGATTCCGAACGTAGTCACCGGGCCGAAATGGTCCGTTCCTACAACCACGGTCAGATTTCACGTGCCTGTGCAATACCCGACGGCACGGCCTGACTGCTTTTGGACTGATGCGGCTCTTCTTCTCGAAGGTGGGCGCGTGCCGCAAAATACCGGCGAGAATGCGCTCCCCGGCGGAACGAACGTTCCGCTGAGGTGGTTTTCCTGGCACGTCACTCATTGGAGCCCCAACGACGATACGCTGACGACCTACCTGAACGTAATCAGAAACCGATTCGCCGATCCTCGATGAGCCGTCTCGTTCTCACGGTAGCATTGCTCAATGAAGTTCGGGCGACCCTTCTTGCGTCTCCGGTTGAAGCGTGCGCCGTGTTGCTGGGAACCACGGCTATCGCAGGCGACAAGCTTGTTCGATTGGTCGTCCGGGAAGCGGTGTATCCCAAGGAGGATGACTACGAGGTCCGGACGGAAATCGCCGCGCGATTGAAACCAGCGTTCGTCGCGGCGATGGCCCAAAGGGCACGCAAAAGCGGAGAAACGCTGGTCTTTGCTCACTCTCACCCCTTTCCGCTGAACTCATTCTCAGCGATTGATGATGCGGGCGAGAGAGCCTTGGCAGATTTCCTGGCGAATCGAATGCCGGAAACCAAACACGCCGCCTTGCTGGTGACTCCAGAAGTTACCATTGCTCGGGAAATCGGAACCGACCGGTTTCTGCGTGTATGCGGCGTCGGAGAGACATTGTCCTTTGGCGACGAACCTTTGCCCAGCAGCGACGACGCTAAGTATGATCGCCAGATCCGCATGTTTGGACGGAAAGGTCAGCAGCGCCTCGCCAACCTCCGGGTCGGCATTGTCGGCCTCGGCGGGACAGGGTCCGTGGTGCTTGAGCAACTTATCCACCTTGGAGTTCGAAACTACTGCCTCCTCGATCCTGATACTGCTGACGAGTCGAACCTGAATCGCTTGGTTGGGGCAACCGATAGGGATGTGGGCAGGTCGAAGGTGTCAATTGCGGCGGATATGATCCGACGCTCGCATCCAAGCGCGAGCATCGACGCATTGGATGGCAGTGTGCTGGTAGCGAAAACGGGGGCCAACCTTCTCGATGTTGATTTTCTGTTTTGCTGCACTGACTCACAAGGCAGCCGATCGGTTCTCAATCAACTGGCTTACCAATATCTTATTCCGGCCATCGATCTCGGGGTCAGCATCGTTGCCTCTCAACAAGGGATCACGCATTTGGCGGGTCGAACCAACATGCTCGCACCGGGTCTCGGCTGCTTTGTTTGCGGCAATTTGCTCAACCCCGAGGCCGTCCGCGTAGACCTGCTGACAGATTTCGAGCGTAACGCCGATCCTTATGTTATGGGCGCTCGGGAACCGGCGCCGGCGGTGATCTCACTCAATTCGACCGTAGCCTCAATGGCCGTCACGATGTTCATGGCAGCAGTTCTAGGCATTCCTTCGACCGCACGCTATATCAACTACAATGGATTAACAGGCACGTCGCGTCCCGCAGCGATCTCGCAGCACCCCAAGTGCGTTGTTTGTTCGCCGCGTGGGTCTCTTGCTCGCGGGAATTCGTGGCCAATGCCAGGGAGGCTGGATTGAGACCCGCCGAAAGAAACGTTGTGCTTGTTGCGGGCACAACTGACCTGAATCCGCAGCAAAAACGCCAGTTTGAGCTGCGGGGATTGAGCTACAAGTTCATCGGACTCGATGCGCTTGATGCCGGCCTTCTCCCTGCCGCGAAAGCCGTATTGGTCGCAGAACCACCGGGCAAATACGTTCAAACCGGTATGCTGCCACAGGACCGGGTTGAGACGTTGTTCAATTCCGGGATTATGATCGGCTTCGTTCCGTCCGATTCGGTGGGTTTTGCGCTCGCGCGAGGTGCTCGAGACAAGATTGAACGCCTGAAAGAAACCAGCGAATCCCATACGGATAAAAACAGGAATGAATCACTGATTCCTACATGGTTTTATATTCATCAAGATTTCGAACAGGTTCTCGAAGTGATTCGAAATCACGATCCCGGCCCTAGCATCGATCTCGACACCGCCACAGTAGACGTTCCCGCAGGGGCGGACAAAGTCCCGCCGAAGCATCAAGAGTTAATGCGGCGCGCATTCCACGATGCGTCACGAATCATCGCGGAGAAGCTAGTGGGCGGGTTGATTTCAGACGGGGCCTACCGCGTATTCGTGATTCAAAAAAACTACGGTCCACGTCCGATGCCGTTCTTTTTCAAAGTTGGAAAGACAGACTTCGACTCAGTCAGAGGGCTTTGGAATAATCCTCTAACTAAAGAGCGTGTAAGTTATGACCTTTGGGCGGAACCATATATTCCTTTTCACCTTAGGCCGGGATTGATCCGCGAACGGTCAATCGCTGGCCCCTACTGGTCGGCATTGGCATGTCACTTCGTCGACGGTGCAGCGCCGCTTGAAGTATCGCTGCATAACCGTCAAGCGGACGGGATACTGTTCGCTCTATTCGAGACGACGCTGCGAGGCTTAAGGGCGCACACACTCAACTCGCCACCCGAAGCCGGCGCCGTGGCTGATTTTATCGAAGAACGAGTTGATGCCGCTCGTATCAAAACTGATCCGGTAATGGCGTTACGTATTCCGGTCGCGAATAAACTTGGGCTGACGATGGATCCAGTGGCGCTGAGGGATGAGCTCATCCGAAAGGCCAAGCCGGTGAAGGCTGCACGAGGCATCTATCATGGTGACCTGCATTTTAAGAATGTCATGGTTCGTCATCGCGACGCGATTGTAATCGATTTCGGATCCATGCGTGACCGCGGTCCTATAACGGCAGACCCCTGCGCCCTAGAGGCGAGTATCGTTTTCGGACCGATCGACTGTGACGAGAAAGTCCACGGTGATTGGGAGGAGTTCGTTAAAAGCATCTACAAGGATCCGTTGAAGCCTCTTGCTCCTGCTGTAGACCACTTTCGATTTGCATGGATGGCGCGTGCGGTTCGCGAGTTGCGACACGTGGCGCATTATTGTGGCGTGAGTCGTGAGGAAAATATCCTCATGCTCGCGGCATCCCTGTTGCGATATGCGCGGTTCCCGCGGGAAGAATTAAAGGACCCAACGGCGCAGAGAGTTTCCGAAACTCGAAAGGCTTTCGCAATGGCGATGGCCGAGAAGCTTTGCAATCAGGTCTGATCGACGATGAAGACCAAGCATATCACTTTGCTGCCGCAGGTTGCTACTCATCATGACGGCCTTGCACAGCTCAAGAAGGCTGGCGACACGGTTATGATCGTTCGGGGCGTGCCGCGCATGCTTTTGATGCGGTGCCCCTGTGGATGCGGTGACGACCTGAATATTAATCTCGACCGTCGGGCTGGACCAGCGTGGCGCCACTATTTGCGCCAGGGCACGTTGACTCTCTACCCTTCGTATTGGCGCGACTCTCATTGTGGGTCGCACTTCATTCTCTGGAATAATGAGATCTATTGGTGTGACTGGGACGATGATAGTTATTGGAATCACACCACAGGAATTGAAACGCGTGTCTGGGACTCCTTGACCTACGATTGGGTCAGCTATGAGGCCCTCGCCGATCAGCTCGGTGAGATTCCTTGGGATGTTCTTCAGGCGTGCTATTCCTTGGCGCGTCGAGGGCGCGCCGAACAACATAAAGACCGCAGGACCGGGGCGTTTCGCAGGAAGACGCTCACGTCAACATGACGTGGTTTTCAGCTTAGGGTGCGATGTTCTAGTGTCCTACCTCGCGTGAATACTTCTTACAAAAAAAACTCCGAAACCACGGTGCGCCGCCTGCGGCGCGCCTTTTATTCCTGAGCCTCGCGCTGCTGGTCGTCAGAAATTCTGCCGCCGCCCTGGCTGCCGGAAAATGAGCCGTCAGGATAGCCAGCAACGGTGGATAAAGAAGACCGGCAACGGGGCCTATCACTCCGGCCCCGAACACGTCGCGCGCGTCAAGGCCTGGCGAGAGGCGAACCCGGGCTACTGGCGTAAACAAGAAGTCGCGGAGGGCGGCCCGCCAACGTCGGCAGAAGCGCAGATCGGACTTCGGGAAATGCTCCGGGACTTTGCGTTACAAGATACCTGCGTTGCGTTACAAGATTCCTGCGTTGCGTTACAAGATTCCTGGAACCCGCAACTCGTTGCTCTGCTAGGTATTTTGGCGTGGCTCCGAGGCTCTGCGTTACAAGAGACCATCGCGGGAGACCTGCGAGAAATCATGCTCACAGGATATGCCATCCTCGAAGAGCTTTCCCCTTCCGCCTCCCCCGACCCCTCGCGCCGGAATCACCAACCCGACTAATTCCGCCCGGATTCAGTAAACGATGGGCGGGCAGCATCAACTCCCGCTCGGCCCGCACGATGCCGCTGCCATTCCGGCGGCGGCATACGTGCGCATGTCCACCGAACATCAGCAGTATTCAACCGAGAACCAGCTCGACCGCATCAAGGAGTATGCCGCGCGGCGGCAAATGACGCTGGTGCGTGTGTTCGAGGATGGCGGATGTATTCCGGCTGCTGGGCCTGTCCCTCGTTGACGTAAACAATGGCGAGGAACCAGCGGTCGGGTTGGTTGAGCGCGGTCCGAATTTCGTTCGCCGTGACGGTGATCGTCTCGGCAGACCACACACGACCTTTCACTTCGATAAAGCGCAGATGCCCGGTTTGAGGATCGCGACTCTCGATGTCGTAACCCAAGTTGCCAGCGGACACATCGCGCGGCTCGTGTCCCATCGCACGCTCGTGGGCCATGACCGCTTCCATTGCGAGGCGCTCAACCTCGCGGTCGCTCGTGCCGAAGGGCGCGGGCGGCTCCCCGACCATTCCCTGGGTGTCGAGTTGCGCAAGAAGACCGGCCGGAACAATCAACGCGCCACCCAGCACCGTAGGCGGACGGGTTACGATTTTCTTCTCGGCCTCGAGTTCAGCGACGCGGCGTTTAAGACGATCCGAAAGCACATCGGCACGCTGGCGTGCCTGCGAAGCGCTGATGCCACCGCGGCGCTTGCCGGCGTCTTCCTGCGCTTGGAGTTTCACCGCATACGCATCCCAATAGTTGATTTCCTGGGTGAGGCGCTGGTGAACCTTTACCGCATCGTCAACCCACGGCTCCAGTAGAACGCGGGATTCCTTGTCCAAGGCCGCATCTTCTCCATGCAGGTCGAAGAAGACATTGGCATCGATGACGACGTTCAGCTTCGTGTCTTCATCCGCTTGATCCGCGTAACTGAAAAGATCGTCCGTCGGACCGAGCGAATGAACCCAAACGGTGAGCTGGTCTGCATCTCGACCGCGACCGGCAACGTCGCCGCGAGCGACAAACCCCAAGCGCTGCCAGAGTCCTTCCGCATGATAGTCGCGCCGGCATTTCAAACGAAGAGCGGACAGCCCACGGCTTTTTGAGTGCGACTTGAGCCAATCAGCCAAGGCGTCGGCCACGCCCGCACCGCGATTCTCGTCTCGGACGCAGAGGTGAATGATCGCGGCTGAATTGAGCCGTCGCTGAACCCGGAAGGTCAGGTAACGGAGATGTTCGTCTTCATGCCGATATTGGGCGAAAGCCGTTCTCTGGCCGACGAAAGAAGCTTCTGCCCCATGTTTGTGTCGCCGGACTCCACGAACGCCTTCACCTCATGCTTGGTGCGGATGTGGTCGGCCGGCCCCATTTCCTTCACCCGAAGTCGCTCGGTGATTAACCGGACGGCGTCATCCTCCTTGCGGAGGGCGAGCAGGGTTTGGACAGTGAGTTCTGGGCTCTTTTCGGGGTTCATCGAACGAAATTCAATTATAGGGGATTAACGCGGACGGAGGGAGACTTTTTTGAAACCGTTAGTGCAATGACGCACCACGGCGGTGTGGTCGGACAGGCTCCGGAATTCGTGCGGCTTGATCCGATACTCCTCCACCCGCTGATACGTGTGGGCCGTATGGTCCAAATGCACGGTCCGGGTGGCACGCTCGATCCAGTGTTTACCCAGCGCATTCGCACATCGGAGAGCGTCGGCCTCGGACGCGGCCCGATACATCACGAGGTTCTTAAGATTGAGGGCCAAAACCTCGGCTTGTTCCTTGGTTTGAGGCGGAATCAACGACTCGAACGCCTGGGCGGACACCACGAGCATGAGCATGCAATCCCGGAGCCTATCGATGACGTTGAAATCACTGGTGCCGTCGTGGCTGGCGGTGATGGCGTTCTGGAACTCGTCGCCGACGTAGACGAGTTGGTTCAACGCATACTTCTGCCATGGGGGAAGCGCGTAGCGCCGAAGGGCGTGGCGGTAGAGCAGAAGCTTGATGACGGTGAATACATACTGCCGCTCCGTGGTGTAGTCCTGGGGCACGTCGATGCAGAAAATCTTGCCCTTATCCACGTCGGCCATGGTGCAGGTGTCGGGCTCGTTGGAGCTGAAAATTTCAGCGATTTCGGCCGTCCCGAGGTATTCGAGGTAGTTTTGGGAGGTGCCGATCTCGCCGGCCCGCTGTTCTTTCGCCTCATGCTTCAGGTAGGTCTGCTCCAACGTCTCGGCGAGACGAATACGTCGCTCGGTCGGCTCCAATTCCGTGAGTTTCTCCAGCGCGGCTTTCAACTCCCGTTCCGAAGTCAGCAAGTCGTAAGCGTTGGTCGCGGTTACGGGCCGACCGATGTCGGCGAGCAACTCGAACGTGCGGCCGATGTGGGCGGCACCCTTCACCTTGAAGAAGCCTTTTTCGTCCCGCGGATTCAAGGCGGCGGCCGTATCGACCAGAATTCGCGCCCGGGTCGTGAACGGCAACCGGGCATCGCCCGTGACGTTCAGACGATGCGACACCTTGCCTGGCTCTCCAACCAGACGTGGACGGAGGCGGATGATGTCGTGCTCTCGGCCATACTTTTTCGCGAGCCATTCGAGGTAAAACCACTCGTCTCCCTTGTTCGCCATGACCACGCCGCCGAGCGTGGGATTGCGCCGAACCAAATCGGCAAGGAGCGCGTTCATACCGGAGGTCTTGCCGGAACCGGTGTCGCCGGAGAAGAAGAAGTGCCGGTTGGCCTTGTCCCGCGTCCATCTGAATCCGGCGAAAGCGAGCACGATCTGCCACCGGTCCGCGACTACTTTGCCGGCCGGGTCGCGCACGTAGCGACGATGGTCGCCGTAGTAGAACAGTCCGCCTGCCAACGCGCACAAAACGGCGCCAACAGCGTATCCCCAAGGTGAGGGCAACCGGCTCGCTCCGAACAGGCCGGAGGCGGAGATCGCGAGGGCGAAAGGCAGCGCCAAGGGGAGGCGCAACCCGGGCTCATTGTGGCGAAGATTCCGCAGAATCAGCCACCCGGCAAAGGCGAGAATCAGGCCTGAAATGGCGAACGCTGCCACCGTGATGGCCTGCGGATCGTGCAGCCATTGACGCAGCAAAACGTGAGGTGCCGGGAGCGTTTTCATCATCGATCGTGCGGAAAACGAAGCGCGCATCTCGCGAATCCGCGAGGGTGCGACCCTACCGAAAAAAGGGTAGTTCGGTCGGCTCCGCGCGCTCCTGGCCGACTCACGGCGGCTCGGTGCCCCGAACCCAACGAACTCGTTAGGGCCTTGCGTCTGTGGCCAGAAAAGCGCGGGAAATTTACGCCCACCCTCCCGGCTCATCGTAGCGACTGACGTTCGCCAACGAAGCCGAGGACTACCGTGCGACCGGTAGGCTTGCTACCCCGGACTCGGGAGGGCCGCTCCGTTGAGGATCGGAAGGTAAGACGGCGTGATGATGGCATGATCACGGTTGGAATCATTCGGAACGGAGCCACCTACCTTTCGCATCACCTGCGGAAAAACGACTACTGGACGGAAGGCGAGAAGGCCGTCCAAGGCGAGTGGATCGGCGAAGGGGCGAAAGCACTCGGGCTCGCCGGGGCCGTGGCGGATGCGCCGTTCGAAGCCTTGCGCGAGAACCGGCATCCACTCACGGGTGAACCGCTCACGGCTCGCGATCACGCCAACCGTGTGGCGTTCTTCGATGTGCAGTTATCCGGAAACGAGTGAAATAGACGAATAGCCGATTCCGTGACGAACTGGAAAAACCAGTCTCGCACCTCTTTGAATTCACAGGTTTGCCGCGCGAGCCCACGGTCAGCGAGAATTGATTCCGCTCGAGTGAAGTCTCCGGCCGCGATTGCTTCGTGAAACTGGCCGGCACGAAATTCATCCTCGGTGCGAAATAACAGCAGTTCAATGCGACGCTGCTCATCCTGCTCCTGCTTCAGCTCAGCCAGCTCTTGCTTTCTCGCTTCCCATAATTCCCACCCGAGAGCAGTTCGGTATGTGACGAAGAAATGGGTGCCGAAGCCAACGCACCAAGCATAGCCTTCGTGAAAGGCGACCATCTTATCAAATAGAGCGAGTGAGATGGAAAGCCCCTGAACAGACAGATGACTCTGCGCGAATTCCGGATCATCCCGCACGACCTCGTAGAACTCTATCAATGCTTCGTCGGACAGGTTTGTGTCCCATGTGTAAGCGGTGCCCGCCAACGGGACGTTTTTCCGCCAGTCCATGCTACCTGGCTGATTTTGCGTGCGCTGCCAGCCATACCTTACCGGCATCGGTAACAGCATAGCGCTGCGTCGGGCTATTGGGCGAAAGTGGTTGCGTGCGAGTCAGCCACTTTTGCTCAATCAACGGAGTCAGGTAGCCGTAGAGCAGAACCATCCGGTCCTTCACGCCGAGGATTTGGTGTAGCTCGCTAGGGCGTTTGGCCTCCAGGCAAGCGGTTAGGATGGTGCTCACGGTGGAAGCAGTGAGACGCCCGACTACCTTAGGTTCTACTTTAGGAGCTACTTTCTCTGCCCCGAGAGTAGCGCCTGTGCTCGTTGATGCTGAATTACTTACCGTAGGCTCTACTTTAGGGGCAAGGCGCAGTGGAAGTCGCACCAAGAAAGATGTCCTGTGCTCATCTGTTTCAAATTGGGGTTCGGGAGACCCATTGGCCCGCATCGATTCCAAGATTTTCGGAATCCCGGTGCCCCGGCCCTCGCTGAGTTCGAGTTCCTTGAGAAATTCGCCAATCCGGCGATTCCGATAAGCCAAGAACGGGGCCGCAATGGGAATGACCATGTCACGTCCCGTCTTCTGCGAACGGAACGTGAGCAACTCTTCTCCGAGATCGATCCGGCGTCCGGTCAACGACGCCAGGTCCCCCAAGCGCTGGCCGGTGTAGAGACCGCCGAGGAGGAGGCCTTCCCATTCGCCCTCGGCCACGGCGAACAGCGTCTTCAGTTCCTTCTCGGTAAACGGGCGACGCTCGGGGGCGTCAGAGGACTTGCGCTCCTCGAGCGTGCGCACCGACGCACCGGGATTATCGAGCCGCAGGCCGTCGATCACGGCTTGGTGAAACGCTACCCGCAGAATCTTCAAGTCCGTGTTGGCCGTCGAAACCGACAGCTCGGCGGCGGTCTTGTCCCGCAGCGCCGCGAGGTCACGCTTGTGGACGTAGGCGATGTCCCGATCCGCGCGGTCCCCGAGAAAATCGAGGAGCTTGTCGACGGCGTTCTGGTAGCGCTTGTGCGTGCCCGGACTGGTTTCGCTTTTCTTATTGGTCATCCAATCCGTGAGAAATTTCCGGACCGTGGCATGGTAGAGTTGCTCACCGTGGATCTGCTCGAAGATGTCGGAGACGACCTTGCGCGCCTGGGCCTCGGTGAGTTTCATGCGATAGGCCGCCTCAAATTTCTGGGCCATGAGCGTGGCCTTGTTGCGGTCGGTGAGTTTCGTGGAGCGTTTGAGCTGACGCCCGTTGTCGTCAGTGAAGCACGCGGTCCAGAACTGGCTTTTCGGGTGTTTCCAAAGGGAGGCCATAGGTAAGAATGACAGTAAGAATGACGCCGAGTTTTGTGAGTGACGCCGATTTCATAAGTCATTTCCTACTAACGTAAGTCATTCCCAGAAAACAGCATCGGTCGAGACCGGGGTTCGAATCCCCGTGGGGACGCCAATCTTAAAGAATGGTCCCCCAGCGAGTTAAACCTCGCTGGGGGACTATTTTTTTGGGGGCCCTTATGGATCGGTGGCTGGACCGCGAACGTGGATCAGAGGATGGTCACCTTGATTTCGTCGATCCACGCATTGCCGGTGGCGGCGGCGCCGGTGAAGAGGAAGAGTTCGTCCGGCAAAGCCGACGGCGACGGAAGGCCCAAGGCCAACGAGAGCGCGCGAAGCGCGAACGCAGATTGTTTCATGTTTCGGAGATGCGGCACGGGGCGCCTTCGAGGGCGACATGCAGCCAGGGAGGGGTCGTTTCGGGGTGCGGGGAACGCGGTCACATTCCCCCATCGGGGCGCACAAACAACCCGGCCGGACAGTAACAGTTTCTCCGCCGCTCGCTCGCTGGACGCGAATCGTTCGCCCATGCCGGCCGCGTGGCCATCTCGTGCTTTCCCGATTTTCACATCCACACGTTAACGCCGACGGAGTGGGACATCGCGCGGCAACTGCGCCAAGGCCGCTCCGATGCGGAAATAGCCCGTGCTCGCTGCCGGTCGCCGGTGACCGTGCGCCTGCAGATTCGCATGCTGCGCCTGAAACTCCGCGCCGAAACGCGCGCGCAACTGGTGACGCTGCTCCGCGCCCCGGCCGCGATCCGCGGGTCCGCGGCGGACACGGTCGCTCGGTAACTGTTACCAGGGCGGTCGGTTGTGTCCGCGAGACGCTCGCGCCCGAATCATCGGCGCTGTGTTTCTGATCGAATTTCTCCCGCCACGCCCCCACCCGCTTTGGTCGCTCGCGGCACAAATGGGCATCCGCCACTGTGTGGTGAAAACCGATCCGCGCTGGACGCGACTGCCGCCACCGAGCGAGCCCGAGACGCTGCGCACCATCCAGGAGGAACTTTCCGCCGCCGGCCTCGCATTGATCGGACTCGAGGGCGATCCGTTCGACATGTCGCGCATCAAGCTGGGTTTGCCGGGCCGCGACGAAGACATCGAACGCTATCAGCGCATGCTGCGCCAGATGGGCCAGCTGGGTTTGCGACTGCTGTGCTACAACTTCATGGCCGGCATCGGCTGGCATCGCTCGGACGGCAGCGTGCCCGGACGCGGCGGCGCGCTCGTCTCGCGGCTCGATCTCGCTGAGATGCCCCTATCGTTGACGGAACTGGGCGAAGTGCCCGCCGAGCGCATTTGGGAAAACTACACTTATTTCCTGCGCGCAGTCTTGCCTGTCGCGGAGGCGGCGGGAGTTCGTCTCGGCGCGCACCCCGACGATCCGCCGGTGCCATCGCTGCGGGGGCTGGGGCGGATTTTCCATTCTCCGGAGCAATTCGAACGCGTGCTGCAGCTGTCGCCGTCGCGCCAGCACGGTCTCACGTTCTGCCAGGCAAACTGGAAACTCATGAGCGGCCCCGACGGCGCGGAGACGCAGCGCGCCCTCGCCGCCCACATCCGGCGTTTCACCGCGACCGGCCGCGTCCACTTCGTGCATCTGCGCGACGTGGTCGGCACCGCGCACTGTTTCACCGAGACATTTCACGACGAAGGCCCGACCGATTTCGCGGCCGCCCTGCGACTCTATCACGCGGCGGGATTTCGCGGCCCGGTTCGTTGCGACCACGTGCCGACCATGGCGGGCGAGCCGAATGACCAACCGGGCTACGGCACGCTCGGTCGCCTGTTCGCCGATGGTTACCTGCTCGGGTTGATGGACGCACTCGACGTGCGCACCTCACCGGAAGAATGGCTCCACACCCCGTGAACATGCCTGCCTCTTTCTCCGTGCGCGGTCGCCGCGCCCTCGTCACCGGCGCCTCCGCCGGCATCGGCGCGGAAATTCTCCTGACCCTCGCGCGCGCCGGGGCCGACGTCCTGGTGCATCACTATCAAGACGCGGCGCGTGCCGAGGCCGTCGCCGCGGCCGCCCGGTCCTGCGGCGTGAATGCCTCCACGTGCGAAGCCGACCTCGGCGCGCCGGAGGCCGGACGCTCGGTGTTCCGTGCCGCTGTCGCGGCGCTCGGCCGCGTGGACATTCTCGTGCTCAACGCCTCGATCCAGATTCTCGACGAGTGGCAACGCGTGACGCGTGCCGACTTCGATCGTCAGATTGCCGTGAACCTGCACAGCGCGCTCGAGTTGCTCCAAACCAGCGTGCCCGCGATGGCCGCGCAAAACTGGGGTCGCGTGCTCGTGATCGGCAGCGTGCAGCAGGTCGTGCCGCGACCAAACATGATCGTCTATGCCGCGACGAAATGCGCACTCGGCTCATTCGTCATCAATCTCGCGCCGCAACTCGCGCCGCACGGCGTCACGCTCAACACGCTCGCCCCGGGCACGATTCACACTGATCGCAACGCCGCGCGTCTCGCCGATTCCGCGTTCGCGGCCCGGGTCCTCGCCGGCATTCCCGCCGGCCGCATCGGTGCGCCGCGGGACTGCGTCGGCGCCGCGCTCCTGCTCTGCTCCGACGCCGGCGCCTACATCACCGGCCAGACGCTCTACGTCGACGGCGGCGCCTCCCTTTAACTCCTCCCGATCCATGTCCATCGATACTTACCGCAAAGAAGTCGGAATGATGAAACTCGAGAAGCTGATCGCCGCGCGCGAAGAGATCTCGACCCAACCGTTCCCGGTTCCCGTGAAAGAGCTGCTCGCGCGCTACGAGCAGCTCTACACCGGCGCCATCAGCGACGTGCTGCGCGAATTCGCGCTGCTCGACCAGGCGCTGCCGTGCCACCTCAAGCCGCTGCGGCCCGAGCGCACCGTGGCGGGCCTGGCGTTCACGGTGAAAAGCGCACCCAACGTGAAGATCACCGGCGAAATGAAGTTCCGCGAAGAGATGCTCGGCCACCTCAGCGCCGACAGCTTCGTCGTGTGGGACACCAGCGGCGACGAAAAGGCGACGCTCTGGGGCGGTGTCATGACCGCCACCGCCTTTGGCCTGGGCGTGCGCGCCGCTTGCATTGACGGCGGCATCCGCGACACGCACCAGATCCTCGAGAAGGACTTCCCGGTCTTCTACAAGCACCGCATCCCGAACGGCTCGCTCGGTCGCTGCCTGATCACGCATTATCAGACGCCCATCCAGATCGGCGGCACCGTGATCAAGCCCGGTGACGTGATCCTCGGCGACATCGACGGCGTGATGTGCGTGCCACGCGATATCGCCTACGATGTCCTCCTCCGCGCCGAGGAGATCAAAGCCAACGAGAAAAAGATCTTCTCGTGGGTCGCGGCCGGTGAAACCGTGAAGCAGATCAGCGAAAAGGGCGGCTATTTCTAAACGACCGATCCGAGGGTCGGGCGAGGCGTCCACGCCGAGCCGCTGCGCACTCGGCACGTTTCACCCTACCGAATCGCGACGCACGCGGGCGCGATCACCGGCCAGCGGTCGCCGCGCTCACCGAGCCGGCCGCCCGCCGCATCGAAGGCGAAGACGCTGAGATCACCCGAATGCTGGTTCGCCACCACCAACCAGCGTCCGTCCGGCGTCAGCGTCAAGTCGCGCGGCCAGCGGCCGCCGCTCGATGCCACTTGGACCCGCTCAACCGCACCGCTCGTCGCAACGCTGAACACGGCAACGGTGTCGTCGCCGCGATTCGAGCAGAAGAGAAACCGGCCGCTCGGGTGCAGCTTGATCGCGCCGGCCTGGCTCACGCCGGCGCGACGATCGCGGAGCGAGAGGATCGCCTGGAGCTGCATCGGCTCGCGCCGCGCCGGCATCGCGAACACCGCCAGCTGCGAACTCAATTCGCACAGGACGTAGCACGCCGCTCCGTCGCGCGCCACGGCGAGGTGCCGCGGGCCCGCGCCCGCCGGAAGCTTCGTCGCGACCACGGCGTCGCCAGCGAGGGCTCGCCAGAGGATTTCGTCCGCCCCGAGCGCCGGAACAATCACGCCCTCACCGTGAAACACCGTTTGATGCGGGTGCGGCTGCAGCTGCCGTTCCCGATGCACGCTGCATCCCGAAAATTGCCACCGCGGCGTCAGCTCACGCAGGTGCCCGGCCTCGTCGAGTCGACCGAGCGCCACATTGGCGCCTCGGTAATTCGCCACCGCCAGCCAGCGTCCGGTCGGGTCGACCGCAACGTGTGCCGGCGTCATTCCCCCGCTCGGCCACTGGCAACGAAAGTGAAGCCGGCCGCTGATCGGGTCGCGCTCGAATTCGCACACGCCTCCCGTCGGCGCACCAGCGAGCGAACGGACTTCGTTCACGCAATACAGCACGTCGCGCGTCGGATGGAGCGCCAGATAAGCCGGGTCTTCCACGTCGATCTGTTGAACCTCACGCAAAATCCGCCCGCTCGCCGCGCAAAGCTCCAGCACGACGATCCCGCGCCCACCCTCGCGCGTGTAGGTCCCGACGTAAACGAAGTGACGACTCACGGCCCGCTGCGTCTACCGGGTCGCTTCGAACACGACTTCATACCAGAGCGTCCGGTGGTCGGGACCGATCGAAAAGACCGCACGCCCTGACTCTTGTCGCACCGGCACCGGCGTGCGCCGCTGGCCTTGCGCATCGAGCGCCCAGACGGTCACGACGGTATCCGTCGCGACGGCGATTTCCGCCGGAATGCCTTCGACGAGCACCGGCGCGCGACCCCACGCACTGATGCTGTCGCGCGCCGGCGATTTCCAAACCTGCCCGGTGTTCTCGAGGTCGCCACACGCCACAAGCAGCGCGCGTCCCGGGGCGCCGACGGGACCGGCGTCCATCTGCGTGAGCGCGATGGTCGACCATCCCTGGCGCGTCCGACCGGGGGCGATCGTCACGTTGCCGAGTGCGATCGATTGATGGTCGGTGAAGCCGATGACTGCCTTGGTGCGCGGCGTGTCGGTCGTGAAAACGCCACGCGGTGCCCGGGCGTCCCATGTCAGCTCGCCGCTGTCGCTGCGGATCGGCCCCGCGTAATTATTCCGCGGCGGCGTGGTCAACACCGGCGCCGTCTCCCCGAGACGCAGGACCTGCGGCCGACGCAGCGCGTCGAGGCGGCTCGCGCCGAAATGCTGCCCGCCGATGTTCACGCCGTAGCGCGAAGTCAGCTCGATGAACTGCTCCTCCGTGGCGACCGTCTCGTGACTCGCCGCGGGTGTCGCGACGTCACCGCGTCGGAAGAGCGCCGCGGCAATGGGCAGCGTGACGAGTTTCGCACTGTGCGCGTAGATGTCGAAGTTGCCGTTGATCTTCGCCTCGTCCCACGGCTGGTTGCCGTGCGCGTAGGAGTAAGCGAAAAACGCATCCCAGTCCTGCAATGCGGAGTAGGCGGCAACGAGCGGAAACGCCTCCGCGCCGAAGGTGTTCGGCGCAGAGTGGTTGTATTCCGTCACGACGAGCGGCTTGCCGGCCACGCGCTGCAGCGCGAGATCGGAGATCGTGCGCGCCTCGGCGTGGTTGACCATGGACTCGTTGCCGACCGTCCACAGCGAGCGGTTCGTCTTGTCGGGATACTCGGGATGTTCCCAGTAGGCGTGGATGTCGACCACGTCCATTTCCGCCTGCAACGGCAGCGTGCTGTAGGAATACAGCTGCGTGCCGATGATGAGCGCGCGCACCTCGAGGTCCTCCTGGAGATAGCGCTTCATCTCGCGCCAGTAGCGGCGCTCCGTCTCCCAGAGAAACCGCACCCACTCGCGCTGACGCCCCGCGGATTGCGCGCCGTAGTCGCGCCGGAGAATGATCGCGTCGCCGTCGGCGCCGAGACCCTGCCCGCGCCGCCACGCGGCCCACTGGCGCGCGAGCTCCGTGGCGTAGAGCGCCGGCATCTCGTCGAGCGACTTTTCCCACCAGCGGCTGACGAGCCCGTTCTCGTTGTTGATCTCGACGAACGCCACCGCCGGTTCCTGCGCGTAGGTCGTGCCGAGATAGGGATTGCGGTGATGCAGCAGCGCCCGCGCGAATTCCTTTTGCAGTGCGATCATCCCCGGGGTGAAGAGGTCGACGCCTTTGTGAAACAGCGGCATGCCGGTCCACGTCGGGAAATCGGGATAGATGCGGCTGACGTGCAGGTTGAGATTGGCGTAAATGCCGTGCGCCTTGAGTCGGCTGATGAAGAAATCGAGCCGATCGATCTGCGCCGCATCGAAGGTCTTCAGGTCCGCCTGCCAGAGCCCCTTCGGCGCGGCATCGCGATCCATGTGATGAAAGCGCACACAGTTGACGCCGAGCTTCGCGAGATGCGCCGCGATCTTTTCCGCCTCCTCGTGCGACGGAAAATTGGCCGCGAACGCAAGGTTCACTCCCATGAAGCGCATGCGGCGACGTCCCTGCGGCGAAGCCTCATCCCGTTGCCACAGATGGCCGTCGGCCGCGAACACGGGCCCGCGCGCACCGGCGGGCCGGTCGTTCCACGGGCTCACGTTGGCCACGCCCGGCGCCGCGTCGTCCCACGGAATCACGAAGGGAAACAAGGCCGGCGGCGCCTCGCCGGCCGCCGTCGCCCCCGCGAGAGCCAGAGCCGCCCAAGCACTCCAGAGACGAAGGAATCGGATAGTCATGCGCGAACCGCGGCCGAGGGTTTGAAACACGCGCGGACGACGAGCGCACCGAGCGGGTGCATCACCGCCGCCACGACGAAGATCGGGCCGTAGCCGACTTTTTCCACCATCGGCCCGATCCAGAAATTCACGAGCATCGCCGTGGTCGCCGAGGCGGCCCCCATGAACCCCATGGCGCCGGCGACGGCGTTGCTCGGGAAAATATCCGCGAGCAACACCGCCGAGTAGAAGAACCACGACTGCGCGACCGTGTAGACGAAGCAGAGCAGCACGAGAATCACCGGCAGCGAAGAGGTGCCCGCGAGCAGCGCGCCGAGCGGGGCGAACAGGGAGAGCGCCACCAGCGCGCGGATGCGTGCGGCCGCGGGGTTGGCGGATTGGGCGGCCACTTTGTCGGACCAGTGCGCCGTGAGGATGGCGACCAGCGAGGCGACGCCGGAGGGAATCCAGCCCACTGCGCCGAGTTGCGGCAACGTCAGGCCGATCCGCTCCTGGAGGTAGCCTGGCAGCCAGAACAGATAAAAATACCACACCGGCTCGCTGAGCAGCCGGCCCACGAGCACGCCGATGAAACGTCGCTCGCCGAGAATCACGCGCAGCGGCGGCGCGGGCTCGTTCGCGGCAACCGTTTCCCCCTCGGCCATGACGCCGGGTCGGTCCTTGTCCGCCCACCACCACGCGGCCGCCACGAGCAAGCCGGCCATTCCGGGCACGACGAAGGCCGCGCGCCAGCCCCACATGCCGGTCAGCGCCGCCACGATCGGCGGCGCCAGAATCGCACCGATCGCGGTGGCGGGGGAATTCAGGCTCATCAAAAACGCGCGATGGACGCGCGGAAACCATTTCACCTGCGCCCGCATGCCGGCGGGGAACGCACCGGGCTCACCGGCGCCGAGCAGCATGCGCGCGGCGCCGAGCTGCCAGAGATTTTGCGCCGCGCCGCAGAGCGCCGTCGCCGCCGACCATACGGTGATGAACAGCACCATCGGTCCGCGACTGCCGAAGCGATCCACCAGCCGCCCGCTCACGATATACATCGCGATGTAAGGCAGCATGAACGCGGTCACGATGTAGGAATAATGCGTGTCCGTGAGCCCGATCTCGATTTTCAGCGTGGCCTTCAGGATCGAGAGCGTCTGCCGGTCGAAGTAGTTCAGCAGGTTGACGCCGAACACCAGCGCCAGGATCACCCAGCTTTGGCGCGGAATGCGGGAGTGGACGGGCGGCGGCTTCATGGCTGCGCCGCGGTCACGAGCGGCCAGTCGTCGGTGCGGAACGGCGAAGCCGGCAGGCCCGCGCCGTTGGCCAGCGTCGCCGCCGGATTTTCCGCCCACGCATAGCGCACCGCGACCGGCTCCGGCACCGCGCCGGAGACGATCAGCTCGTCGCCCTCGACGCGCGCCTCCGCGGGCACGAATCGACGATCCGCTCCCGCGAGCGTGAAGCCGCGAATGGCTCCGCCGTCGTTTGATTTCAAGCCGCCGGCCGTGTGACTGAACCGCAGGCGCCACGCCGCGCCTTCGCGCGTGGCGCGCACGAGCACCGGGCCGCGGGTCTCCAGTGTTGTTTCGCCGTAGACTTGCCGGCGTGCGAGCAGACTGAGGCGCCGGCCCACTTCGCGCTTGTTGCGCGGATGGATGTCCTCCGCCTCGCCGACGTCGATCGTGACGGCCATGCCGGTGTGCGCCACGCTCAAGGTCTGCCACTGCGCCTCGCGCAACTCCGCCCACGGGCTGCCGGCCGCGGTGTCACGCTTCGCGAGGTAGTTTGCGATCTGGACGTAGAGAAACGGCAACTCCGGCTGCTGCCACTCGCGCCGCCAGCTTTCGATCATCGCCGGGAAAAGTTTGCGGTAGGTCGCGGCGCGCGGCGCATCGGACTCGCCTTGATACCAGATCACGCCGCGAACCCGCAGCGGCGTCAGCGGTGCGATCATGCCGTTGAACAACCCGGCCGGCGTCGCCGGATGCCCCGGGCCGACCGGCTGCGGTGGGCGAACCAGCCATTGTTCGCGCGTCGGTTTCGGACCGGACGCGGCTTCCCACGCCCGCAGCTTTTCGAGATAGAGCGGATTTCTCTCGGGAAAGACGCGACAGGCCTCCTCGTAGCGGGTGATGAAACCCTTCAACTCCGCCTCACGCTCGAGCACTTCGCGCGGCGTCCAGGCCGCGGCGGGCGTGCCGCCCCACGTGCTGTCGACGATGCCCACGGGCACGCCGAGCCGGGCCTGGATGAACTTCGCGAAATAGTAGCCGACCGCGGTGAAGCCGCCTGCATTCGCCGGCGAGGCGGCGCGCCAACCGCCGCTGACGTCCGTCTGCCGCTCATCCGTGAGCGCGCGCTTCACTTTGAAAACGCGGATGCCCTCGTTCTGCGACGTCGCGATCTCCTCGGCCGCGCCGGTCGTCTCGCGCAGCAGCCATTCCATGTTCGACTGGCCGGAAGCGATCCAGAGTTCGCCGAGGTAAACATCCTTCACTTCGAGCTGGTTGTGACCGCGCACGGCGAGCACGTAAGGTCCGCCCGCCGGCAACGGATCGAGTTCCAGCGCCCAGCGCCGGTCTGCGCCCGCGGTGGCGTGACCGTTGCGACCGGCGAGATGCACGGCGATTTTTTCGCCCGGTTCCGCCTCGCCCCAAATCCGGATGGCGCGGTCGCGTTGGAACACGACGCCGTCGCTGATGAGCTGGGGCAGCGCAACGTCGGCAAGCGCGACAAGCGGGCCGAACGCCAGCGCCGTCAGGACGGCGCCGGCGAACAACCGGAAGGAAGAGTGGTTCATGAGTGGAGGTGACGCGGTCTCAGGCGCGATCGGCGCGATCAAACCAGCGTCGGAGCGTCTGCGCACCGGGCTTGCCTTGCAAGGTCCAGCCGGTGTCGCCGGACGGATCGATTTTGAACTGGGGACGCTGCTGCTGCTCGTCCCATTTCCACCAGAAGAAGCCGCCCCACCACGGCTCGGCCCAGAAGAGGCGGCACATCGCCTCGAGGTAGTTGGCCTGCTCCTCCGCCGCGTAGGTGCCGGCGGTGCGATATTCGGAGGGATTCATCGCCGCGCCGGCCATGGAGCGGCAGCCGGTCTCGCCGAAAATGATCGGGAGCGACAAGGCCTGCGACACGGCGCGGAGCTTCGCGACGGTCGGTCGCATGCCGGCCATCATGACTTCCGCGGAGGCGCCGGCGCTCGTCGCACACGGCGTGTAGTAGCTGATGCAGACCGCATCGAGCGAGCGCAGCCACGCGGGCGGCTCCGCGCGTTCGAGCAGCGTGGGCGGCTGCACATCGTAGCAGAGATGGCCCGCATAGTTGCGCCGCGCCGCAGCGACGACGGGCGCCCAGCGGTCGTTGTGCACCGCGGCTTCGGCCGCGAACAGCTCGCAGCCGATGCAATACGACGCGCAGCGCGTGCGCTCGGCGAGCGCCGCGTAATGCGCGACGCATTGCGTGAGACTGGCGAACCACTGGCCCCAGTAATCGTGGCGGCGGCCCTGGATCTGCTCGTCGCCGTTGGGAAACGAGATGTTGCCGCGCCAGGAGCTGTCGAGGCACTCGACCATCGGCTTCAGCATGACCTTGATGCCGTGGCGGTGAAACCGGGCGATGATCAGCTCGAGCTCGCTGTCGGACGGCGTGAACTCGAAGTCCTGAAACAGGCGCGTGCTGTGGAAGGTTTCCTGGACGACGGTCGCCATCAGCGCCACCCAGCGCACGCCGGCGGCGGCCATCGCTTCGACTTCGGCGTGCGCGGCCGGCGAAGCGTAGTAGCCGCGTTTGGCCATGAAGCCGAAACTCATGCCCCGCATGACGGGGACCACGGCGTTGACGGGAGAAGCAGGCGCGGGGGCGCTGACGGGAGACATCGCAGTTTAGAACTCCAGCGTCGTGGAGAAGGTGATCTTGCGCGGCTCGAGCCAGCGGAACGTGGCGCCGGTGGTCATGAGCGGATTCGTCGCGAGGTTGTCCTGCCGATACGTCGACGTGCTCAGGTAGACCGGATCGCGGTTGTTCAGGAGATTCGAGACGTTGAGCTGGAAGCGCGCGTTGACCTTGCCGAATTTCTTCACGTAGGTCGCGTGCGCGGTGAGGAGGTAATACGTCGGCGAGTAGACGTAGGCGAGCGGGTCGCTCGCCTCGGCGCCGATCTTGCCGCGCCCGCGGAAGTTGCCGCCGGCGCCCACGCTGAGGTTTTTCAGCGTCCCCTCACGGAAGGTGTAGGTTGCGTAGGCGTTCGCCGTGTAGGAAAACGTGTTGGTCAGCAACACGCCGGGCACGGCGGCATCGAGCGTCGACTTGATGTTCGTGAGGTCGGTCTGGATTTGCGCACGGTTCGGATTGGCCGGGTCGGCGGCGCCGGCCTGCCACGTGGCGAGATTGGCTTCGTAGTAGCCGCGCAGGCCGGCGTTGAGGTTGATCGCCGCGTTGTCGGGGCGCGCGTAATTCGCCGTGAGCCGGAGCGAGCGCGTCGGATTCGCGGTAACCTCGAACTCGTAACCGGTGGCTTCGAAGTCGCGCGAGTCGCGGTAGTTCACAGTCGCGAGGTCGACGCGGCCGAGGTTCGTCCAGATGCGGTTGATTTCGGTCTGGCGCACGTTCGTGAACGCGAGCTGGTTCACCTGCTTCGTGCTGTAGCGGCTGACCGTGAGGTAGAGTTTGTTGTCGGGCAGCGAGACCTTGAGGCCGAGGTCGCTGCCGCGGCTGCGCGAGATGTCGGGCGCGGAGCCGTCGATCAGGTTGGCGCCGGCGCCGGGCGGCTGGAACGTCTCGGAATAGTTGCCGAAGACGCCGAGCCAGCGGAGCGGGAAGGCGACGAAGCCGCCGTTGTAGCTCGTCGCAGTGATCTTGCTCTCAACCGGCGCGCCCATCACGCGGATGCCGGTGACCGGATCCTGTGCGCCGTTGAGCGTGGCGGCGCGACGGTAGAACTCGTCGTAGCGGACGCCCGCGAGCAGGTTCACGCGGTCGCCCCAGAACGTCGTGCGCGAGGAGGCCTGCGCGTAATCGATGCGCTGCACCTGGTCGGTCGCAGCGGTCGGCACCCAGTCGATCTGCGCGCCACCGAGGTTCGGCAACGGCCCCCAGTTGTAGGCCGCGGGCTCGTCGTAGTAGATGCGCACGCGGTAGATGTTCTCGGCGGCAGTGACGTTGAGATTCGTGCCGTTGACGCGGCGGGCGTCCCAGGCGTTGTCCTTGAACGTGTCGATGCGCGAGCCGGCGATGGCGTTGAGGTTCTGGAAGAAATATTTGAACTGGTGGCGCCACGCGACCATGCCGCGAAGGTCGCTGACGGCGTTGTCGGTCTTGGCGCGCTGACGCGTGCGGTCGGTGTAGGGAACGAGGAACTTCGGGTTCGGCTGGCCGTTGGGCAGCTTCTCGTTCACGTCGACGCGCCACTCGCGGAGCAGCGTGATGCTGTTCGGCGCCTCGCGCTGGATCAGCACCTGGTTGTAGGCGAGTTCGGCGAAGAAGTCCTGGCCGACCTTGTGGTCGAGCGCGACGGTGTAGGCGTAGTAAGGAATCTCGACCACCGTGTCGGGTTGCTGCGCGTTGAACTCCCGGGAGGGAATCACCGGGAAGCGCGCGTTGACGAACGAGCGCGGCGTCGGCTCCAGCGCGAGCGACGTGCCGCCGGTCTGATAGGAGTTGGTCCAGTTGAGGTAGCCGAGTCCCGGTTGCGACGGAATATCGAGAAAATAGGCGGACGTGGACACACGCGAGATACCGCGGCCGGTCGGCGGTGTGGTGGTGCCGTTGAATGTCGTGGCGCCGTCCCAGAATGACGAGAGGTCCTGGTAATAGGTGGAGACGATCTGGCGGTCGAAGCGGCCGTATTCGCCTTCGAAACGGAGGTTGTTGCTGTCCGTGAGCCGGGCCGTGCCGGCGAGGTGCGCCGCCTGCCGCGTCCAGTCGCCGCCCTCGCGCCAGTTCGCCACTTCGGTGTCGAGGAGGTTCAGCCGGAGCGCGAAACGGTTCTTGAACGCGTGATTGACGTCCGCGGTGAAGCGGTGACCGCCGAAGGAATCGAACGCGAAGCCGACCTTCTGCGTGTTGCGGTAAAGGTTGGCGCGCTTCGTCCACACCGTGGGAATGCCGCCCATGTTGGAATCACCGAAGAGCACGCCGTTCGGACCGCGCGCGAACTCGAGGCGCTCGGTGTTGTAGTTGTCGCTGTCGAGATACCAGATGAAGTAGTTGCGCGTCGGGAAGCTCGCGGACAGGCCGCGGAACGAGACGGTGTAGCCGCCGTTCACCGATGAGTCGCCCGTGAGGTAAGTCGGCGTGCTGTTGACGGACCACTCCGCCGCCGCGGCAAAGTTCGGGATGGCGAGATCGTCGAGAAACTCGCGGGTGAGCACGGAGACGGCCGCGGGCGTGTCCTTCAACGGCGCGTCGGTGCGGCCGCCGGCGAGAGAGTTGGCGGCCGTGTAGCCGACGTCGCGGTCGACGGTCACTTCGAAAGGCGAAAGCATGTAGGTGCTCTCGTCCGCGGGAGCGGGAGCAGCCGGAGGGGTTTGCGCGACGGCGGCGAGCGCGAGGCCGAGCGACAACGCCACCAGCGGGGTGGAGCGGGGCGCACGCAGAGAGATTTTCATGAGCGGAGGGACCGGGGTTGGGGTGACGAGGATCGCATCGCGCGCCGGACCACAGTGCGAAAACCGCAGCGGCGGCGATGTGCGCACAGTCGAAGCTTGCCAGCGGTCGTTAACAACGGTCATGACGAGAAACAGTTACTCATGCCGCAACGTCCGCCATCGATCCGTCAGGTCGCCGCCTCGGCGCGAGTGTCGGTCGCCACGGTTTCACGAGTGATCAATTCGCTCGGCACCGTTGATGCCGCACTGAAAAAAAGAGTCGAGCGCGCGATCGAGCAGCTCGGCTACAAGCCGAACGCGCTCGCCTCGTCCGTCATGCGGCAGTTCCGCGCGCCGCACCGCAAGCTGCTGCGCGGCACGCTCGCGCTGCTGGCCTATCACCCGGAATCCGAGTGGGCGCGCGAGGAACTTTACTACTACCGCGAATTTCTCGACGGCGCCAAACGCCGCGCCGCGCGGCTCGGCTACGACATCGCGACGTTCTGCCTGCGTGAACCGGGCGTGAGTCCGAAGCGGCTCGCCGGCATCCTCGAGGCGCGCGGCATCAGCGGCGTGCTCGTGCTGCCGTTGCCTCATCGCACGGAGTCACTCGGGTTTCCGTTCGAGCGCTTCGCGTCGATCAAGATCGGCTACATGCTGCAAACGCCGTCGCTGCACCGTGTCACGACCGACTATGTGCTGCACCTCGCGCGTATTTTGCAGCAGATGGACGACGCGGGCTACAAACGCGTCGGCTACGTCGTCGACGACATGGTCGAGGAGCGTCTCGCGCGCCTCGCGCAAGCACACTACCTGCTGCACCAGCAAAAAGTGCCGCGCGCGCAACGCGTGCCCCTCTACACCGGCGCACTGCTCGGTCACGCAGAAGGCGCCGCGCCTTTCATGAAGTGGTGGGAGAAGCACCGGCCCGACGCGATCGTCTGCCAGCACCTGCAACCGTATTTCTGGCTGCGCGACGCCGGCGTGCGCTTCCCCACCGACGTCGGCTTCGCCGCCATCACCACGCGGCCCGACTATCCGGAGGTTTCCGGCATGCTGCCCTGCCTGAAGGAAATCGCCGCGACCGGGATCGACCTGTTGTCCCACGCCGTGCTGCATGCCGAGCCCGGCGTGCCCGATTTTCAGCGCACGGTGCTCATTTGCGGGACGTGGCACTCGGGGGCGACTCTGCGCGCACCGCGCGGAGCGTGAGCGCACGCCCGCGAAGGGCGCCCCCCTAGCGGCTCCATTCGCGCGCAAATCCGCGCGTCAGCCGTGGAGATACTGCATGAGGAGGTTTTCGAGATACTCCTGCTTGCCGGAGCGCGGCGTCGGTTCGCCGAGCTTCGTGAGGACGAGCTTCTCGAGCGACTGGAAGGTCGCCTTGCCCTTCTCGATGTCGCGGCCGTAGTCGCTGTCGAAGGACGAGTAGCGGTCGGCGACGAACTGCTCGAACTTGCCCTCAGCGAGGATGCGGCGCGCGAGCTTGAAGGCCAGCGCGTAGGCGTCCATGCCGCCGATGTGCGCGAGGAACAGATCTTCGGGATCGATGGAGGGGCGGCGGAGCTTGGCGTCGAAGTTGAAGCCGCCGGTGCCGAGGCCGCCGGCCTTGAGGATCGAGACCATGGCGAGCGTAAGTTCGCGGACGTCGGTGTTGAACTGGTCGGTGTCCCAACCGAGGAGCTGGTCGCCAGTGTTGGCGTCGATGGAGCCGAGCATGCCGGCGGCGGCGGCGACCTCGATCTCGTGCTGGAACGAGTGGCCGGCGAGCGTGGCGTGGTTGGTCTCGATGTTGAACTTGAAGTATTTTTCCAGACCGTAGGTGCGGAGGAACGCGATGCCGCTGGCGACATCGAAGTCGTATTGGTGCTTCGTCGGCTCCTTCGGCTTCGGCTCGATGAGGAACTGGCCCTTGAAGCCGATCGCCTTAGCGTAGTCGACGGCCATGTGCATGAAACGGGCGAGGTGATCCTGTTCGCGCTTCAGGTTCGTGTTGAGCAGGGTCTCGTAGCCTTCGCGGCCGCCCCAGAACACGTAGTTCTCGCCGCCGAGCTCTTTCGTGACTTCGAGGGCCTTCTTCACCTGCGCGGCGGCGTAGGCGAAGACGTGCGCGTCGGGATTCGTGGCGGCGCCGCACATGTAGCGCGGATTCGAGAAGAGGTTGGCGGTGCCCCAGAGGAGTTTCACGCCGGTGGCCTTCTGGAGCTGCTTGGCGTGCGCGACGATCTTGTCGAGATGCTTGTTCGACTCGGCCAGCGAGCGGCCTTCGGGCGCGATGTCGCGGTCGTGGAAGCACCAGTAGGGCGACTCGATCTTGGTGAAGAACTCGAAGGCGGCGTCCATCCGGACCTGGGCGACGGACACCGGGTCCTTGCCGCTTTCCCACGGGCGCACGATCGTGCCGGGGCCGAACGGATCGGAGCCCACGCCGCGGAACGCGTGCCAGTAGGCGATGGAGAAGCGCAGGTGCTCCTTCAGCGTCCGGCCGTCGATGACTTCGGACGGGTTGTAGTAGCGGAAGGCCAGCGGGTGCTCGCGCTGGTAGCCCTCGTAGCCGATTTTGCCGATGGTGGGGAAATGCGAACGCGATTTCATGAGAATCAGGGAGCGCGCGGATGAACCTCGACGTGCAGGCGGACGTTCCGCACCTCGGCGGCGCCGCGGAACTCGAGGTCAGCGTCGCCCGGCAGGCGCTGCCGCCACGCGGCGTTCTCCGCAAAGATGCGCACGCGGGCAGTGCGCCAGTCACCCGCGCCGAGATTGTTGATGTCGGCGACGACACCGAAGTCGCCCACGGCTGATCGGGCGCGGCGGGTGTCGGTGAGGATCTGCAGTCTGCCGCGCGCCGTCGGGCGATAATCGAACTCCAGCACGGCTTCGTGGTAGCAGCTTCTCAGGCGGGCCGCCGCGGATTCGTCCAAGCGCCAGCGCTGCGGCAGCGCCGAGGCACCTTCCGCGGAATGCGCTCCGGCGCGCACGAGTCCGTTGTTCTCCGCCGACAAGACGAGCCGCTCCGACGCCGGCAGTCGCGCCTCGCGCCCGGCGATGGACGCGCTGGCCGCCGCCAATCCGGCGCGCGCCGCTTCGCCGTCGCGACGCGACAGCGCCACGGCCGCCGCATTGAGCCGCGTCAGCACTTCCGGGTCGATCGGCGTGCCGATCTTTTCGAGGCGCCGGAGGCGTCGCCGCAGCCCGAACAACTCACGCGGTAGCTCGGTCAGGTCGGGCGCAATCGCGATTCCTTTGAACCGCGCCGCCGCCACGGCCGTGAGTTTCAGGAACAGCCCGCCGTCCTCGACGGACGGTTCGATCTGGCTGCCCTCGGTCCAGTCGTTCCACGTCGGCAGATACACCCAGTCGACGCCTTTCGTCTCCAGGTTGAACTTCCACATCGCGCGGTAGATTTCGCCGGCGCCGCGTGGCAGGTAAGAAAAGTCGCTCCCCCACCCGGCACACGTGCGGTTGTCGAAACCCGGCGTGGCGCAACTGATGCGCGGCCGCTGGCTCGGCACCGCGTGGATGATCCGCAGGTAGTTGATCGCATCCGGCAGCGTGCCGTAGCGATCGAAGGCGCCGGGCAGTTTCTCCAACGCGTCCGTTCGCGCGCGAGTCGGCACCCAGCCGAAAAAGCCTGCCACGCCCGCTGCAAAGCCACGTTCCGGAGAATACCACGGCGACTTCTCCCACCCGGGCGATGGCGCGTCGGCCGGCACGCTCGAGACTCCCAACAGCAACGGGCGAATGAACACGTGCGGTTCGTCCGCCCCACCGCCCGGCGGGCTCGCTTGCATTACGCGGAATTCTTCGGGCGTGAGGCCGCCGCCGAACAGAAGCAACACCGGGCGTCCGCGGTAGCGCGGACTGGTTGGCTCGGTCAGGACCGCGCGGCGCAGGAAATCGTAGTTGCGCTGGAATTCCGCCATGAGCTGCGCGCGCTCCTTCAGCTCCGGCCTCAGGCCGGGCAGTTGCATGAACAGCCAGCGGTCGCAGATCGTGAGGCCGATCTCGAAATCGTAGCGCGCCGCCACGGTCGTGAGCGCCTGCCGGATGCCTTCGCTCGAGTGCTCCTGAAAACCCCACTCGACAAAGAAGCCGTCGATGCCGGCCGTCTTCGCGGAGAGCACCTGATATTCAAGGTAGTCGGGATCGAGCTCGGACTGCATCCCGACGAGCGGATACGCCGCGGCCGCCAGCTCGTGACGCCCGTCGGCGTCGATCAGGTCGGCATTTCGGTTCACCTCCCGGTCGGGCACTTTGCTCGTCCGCGCCACGCTGGAAAATTTCCAGACGCCGACCGCGCCATCGTGTTCGCGCGTGTAGCGCGGGCTGTGGTAGTCGGCGTAGATCTTGCGCTCCGACGCCGGAGCGGTGGCCGCGCCTGCGGCGGTGATGTGAGCGCCAGGCGCGCCGAGGGAGAATCCCGCTGACGCCACGAGAAGCGCCGCGCGCCGAAGTTGTCGGAGTCGCATCATGACAGTTTCAGAGTGACGATGATCGCGGGATCGACGCTGCGAACGAGCATCGAGCCCACGGCGACGCCGCTCGTCGCGAGAGTGTGCATTCCACCCGCGCAGCGGTAAATGATTTCGCCGCGCCCGCCATTCGCCTGTGGAAAGGAAAACCGCCGCTCGCCGTCTCGCGCGAGCGGCGCGACCACGATTTCCAGCGGAGAAAAATCGCGCTCGCCGACGTAATTCATCGCCGGCCCCAACGGCACGATTGCGCCGGCGCGCAGGAACAGCGGCAGACGGTGCAACGGCTCGCTCACCTCGATCCAGCATCCCGCCGCTTGCGCGTCGATGCGGTGACCAGTCCACCATGAATACCAGACGTCCGGCGGAAGATAGGCGCGGCGCGTCTCGTCGGCCGTCGTGAGCGGAACGACCAACAGCGAGTCGCCGCAGAGGAACTCGTCCGAGATGCTCCACGTGTTGGGATCGTGCGGGTATTCGACGACGAGCGGACGCGCAAACGGCAGCGACTCCCGCTGACAGGCCTCGGCTGTGCCGAGCAAATACGGCAGCAGCCGGTAGCGCAGGCGCAGAAAGTCGCGGCAGATCTGCAGCGTCTCGGGGCGGAAGCGATGCAGCTCGCGCCGGCCGAAGCCGTGGATGCGACAGTGCGAGAGGAACACGCTCCATTGCAGCCAGCGGATCAGGAGTTCGTCGCTGGTCTCGCCCATGAAGCCGCCGATGTCCTGGCTCCAAAACGGAAAGCCGCTCAAGCCGAGGCTCAGCCCGCCCTCGAGCTGCGGGATCATGTTGGCCGGGTTGGGACTGCTGTCGCCGCCCCAATGCACGGGGAAACGCTGCCCGCCGGCGCAGGCGGAGCGCGCCCAGACGAGCGGCGTGCCGGTTTCCTCGCCCGTCACCGTCGCAGCCGCGGCGTTGTAGAGCAGCGGATAGAGATTGTGCGCGCGATGGCCGGGCGTGCCGTCCGCATAGACGCCGTCGACCGGAGCGCTTTCGCCGAAATCCGTTTTCAACACCGCGACGCCGAGGCGGAAGAGCTTTCTCAGATAATCCTGCCACACTCGGACCGCCCGCGGATTGGTGAAATCGATCACACCCACAACCCCGCAGAAGCCGTCGACGAAGGTGATCTCGCAGTCGAAAATTTTTCCGTCGGCGCCACGGACGAATCCATCCACCGCCGCTAGATCGGCAAAAAGCTGCGAGCCCTCCGGGATGTAGGGCAACTGCCAGAGCGAGACGCGCACGCCGAGCTGCCGCAGCTCCGCGATCCAGCGCGCCGGATCGGGGAACCGCTCCGGATCGAACTCGAGATCGCAAAACCAGTTCCGGCTGAACCAATGCGTGTCGAGGTGGATGACGTCGCAGGGCAAACCGGCCGAGCGCATCTCGCGCACGATCGTCAGGATTTCCTCCGCGGAGCTGTAGCTGATCTTGCTCTGCCAAAAACCGAAACTCCACGCCGGCGGCACGGGACCGCGCCCCGTCAGCTGCGTGTAGAGCGGGAGAACCTGTTTCAGGTCGCCGACAAAGACGTAGTAGTCGAGATGATCGTCGTCCACGCCGAGCTGGAGATCGCACGCACTGAGCGAGCCCACCCACGCCGTCAGACGCGCGCTGTGATTGAGGAACACGCCATAGCCGAGCGTCGAGGTGAAGAAGCTGACGTTCTTGTAGGCGCGGTCGGTCGTCACTCCCTTCGTGTCGGACATGTCGACGTCGATCGTCTGACCGACCTTGTTCAAGCGGATGAAGCGCTCACCGAAACCGTAGATCGCCTCGTGCGGACGCAGGTCGAAGCACTCGGTCGCGATCGGCCGACTGTCGCCAACTCGATGGGAAATGCCGAGCCCATAGGCGTCCCACTGGTTGAAGTAGTTTTTCTCCTCGCCGCCGCCGGCGCAGACGAGCTTCCCGCCGGGTGAGCGCCACTCCCAGCGCCAGCGCTCAAGATTGAGGTGCAGCACGCCCGCCGGCGTGCGCGCAGTCACCGCGGTGGGCGTGACATCCCACTCGCACCGTGACGGCCCCCGGAATTCGCCCACCGTGAGGCCCGACGTGGCCGGCGGCGTCGAGCGCTCGTCTTGGTAACGAATCCGGAAAACGCGGTCGTCAACGACATCGACCGTTATCCGGCCGGCGCGCGCCGCGCCTTCGAGCGCAATCCCGCGCGCGGCGAACATCGCCTGGTCCGCCGACGACAGCGGACGAAACGCACTCGTCTTCTGAAACGCTGCAAGGTGCACGGTGTCGCCGGTGCGCGATTCGAACTCCGCCCGGACGATCGTGGAGCGCACGACGTCGCGCGTCCGCAACGCCTGGGTGGGCAGCGGCACGCCGATGGATTTGCCGGTTCCAGCCATCGTGGTTCAGCGCGTGTCCGCTTGCGATTGACGCTCCCGCAGGAGCGTTTCGACCCGATACAGCCCGAGCAGCGAAATGAAAAACACCGCGCTGAGCAGCAGCATGACGTAGCGATAGGGTCCGATCTCCAGTGCACCGAACACCGGCATCAGCATCGTGTGGCTCGTGCCCTTGAGCGTGTCGAAAAGCCATCCGCAGAACGGGCTCACCACCACGGCGATGACGAGCGCTTGAAAGACGACGTTGGCGGAGAAGAACTGGCCCAGTTTCAGCGCCGGGAAGACCTCCTGGCCGAGCATGAACTGGCAGAGCATGATCGCCCAGTAGAGCACGCCCGTCACGAGCGAGAAGACGAGGAACGTGGCGCTGTCGCGGATGAGAAAAAACGAAAGCAGATAGGCGACGCTCTGAATCCACAGCGCCCACCTCATCACGCGGAAGACCTTCCACCGATCCACGAGCATTCCGACCGGATAGGCGACGACCACCCACAAGAGCGACGACCACGAGAGCGCTTTGCCCGCATCCTCCACCGTCATCTTGAGTTCATGCAGGGCGAAGAAGATGCGGAAGGTCGCGACCATGATCGAAGCATACACCATCAGGCGGCACACGTAGGTCCACCAATGCAGTGAATCGGAGAAGCACTCGCGAAAATACGCGACGACGGTGGAAGTCGCGCGGCCGAGCAGTGGACCACGGCCGGCATCGGCGCTGCGCTCCACCGGAGGATAGTCCGGCTCTTTCACGAACCGGCACAGCGCGATGAACGCGACGAGGTTCAGCACGGCCATGCCGAGAAACATCTCGCGCGGGAGACGAACGCCGACGCCGAGCAACCAGTAATTTAGCACGAAGGTGCCCAGCGCTCCCACCATGCGGAACAACGCCATAAAGCGCCCCATGTGGCTTTCGGGGACGACGTCGCGAAACAGGTAGAAGAAGATCGAAGCCGTGCCGCTGTAGAAAAGGTAGAAGCCGAAAACAAACAGCCCATACATCAGGACCGTGGGCGGGACCGGCAGATGGTGCAGGAGCTCCGGCCCCCAGCTCTGCTGTTGCAACCACGCCGCGACGTCCGGTGCATAAGGCGTGGCAGCGAGAAGGAGCGACGCCAGCGGCGTGACGACGAACAGATAGGGAATGCGACGTCCCCAACGCGTCCGCGTCCGATCGGAACTCGTGCTGTAGATCGGGTTCAGCACCAACTGCGTCACCTGCACCAGCGTCCCGAGAATCCAAGCGACGTGATGATCGGACGCTCCCGCATTCTTCAACAGGATCGGCAAAACGCTTGGCTCGATCTGGCTCACGATCATGAACGCCAGATCGGCGAGCAGCAGCCAGCAGAACAACCCCACCAGCTGACGCCGGTTGTAAGTGAGATTGCCGGCACGCAGCTCAGCGGAGGGAGGTCGCATCGCAGGGGTGTGCGACGCCGTCCGGGCATCCAACGATTTCGGCGCGGCCGTCATGGCTGCCGCGCTCCCCGGTCGATCCGGCACTGACTAACGCGCGGCGTGCCGCGTGACCGGACTGCGATCAACAACTGCGACCGTCGGGAGGGCTGGGGAGAAAAGCGCATGGGAGGGGTGGCTTGGACCGAGCGTGCACACTTCCCGCGGCCGTGGGGAGCCGGCGAGTTTTGTCATCGTTCAAAATCGAGTCATTCAGGGCCGCAACCGGCCGGGACCAGGCGTGGTCTGCCCCGCGACCCAGCGACCGGGAATCAGGTGCTGGCTCGGATTGGGCACCAGGCCGATGATGTTGTGATGGAGCTGGGAAACGACGGCGTCGATCGCCCGCGCACCCACTTCGGCGGAGGCCTGATAAATGCCGCTCTCCGCTCCGTCGGCGCTGCGGACGTGCAGGTTGACCAAGCCCGTCTTCGATTCCACGAGATGGGCCAATGACTCGCCGATCTCGTGGTTGCCGTAGATCAGCACGTCGGGCTTCTGTCGCTTCAACCAACCGGGCAAAGCTTTCGTGATGCCCGCTGCGCTGTCGGGCATCAGCGGCTCCAGACGTTCACGCGCGGGATAGCCCGCCTGAGCGAGCAGATAACCCGCGAGCCAGCGATTGCCCAGCCGCTCGCTGACCGCGCGGCTCACGATCAGACCGATCCGCCGGTAACCCAGGGCACGGCACTCCCGCATGGCCAGCACCATCGACTGAAAGTGGTCATTGGAAACCCGCTCGACCGGCGGCCAGCCGAAACTGAAACCCAGGCCGACGCTCGAGAACTCCGTGAAGTCAAAATCGGCCGGGCCGCAACCATCGGGCACCGGCGCCACGATGATCGCGTGAATGCCACGGGCCAGCAGAATGGATTTCAGCCGCCGCGGACTCATGCCCGGCGTGATGCTGAATTCTTCGAGCGAATACCCGATCTCCACCGCGCGCGCCGCCGCGCCCTCGAACATTTGCTGGTGACTGAGGAAATTGCGCCACGTCACGTTCGGCGCGGTGACGGTGAGAAACGCGATCGTGGTGTGCTTCGGCCGCGTGGCATTGGCACGCCGGAACGACAGCAGCGCCGCGTGCAGCGGGTCGCGCGCGTAGCCGAGCTGCGTGATCGCCGCCGAGACACGCGCCGCCAACGCCGGCGAGCCGCGCTCCGGATGCCGGAGCACCAGCGAAACCTTCGCGCGCGACACGCCCGCGCGCGCCGCGATTTCCGCCATCGTGACCTGCTGTCGCCGCCGACGATGCCGCAGCGACCCCATCAGTTCGCTGATGAGCGGATTCACGTGATAGCCGAGTTTTTCCGCACTGGCGCGGACGCTCGCGCGCGTTTCCTCCGCGATCAACGGACTTCCGCGCAGAGCCAGCGACGCGGTGGCGAGTGACACTCCGGCCGCGCGGGCCACGGCTCTCAAATTGCAGGAAGGCGCGCTCAAAATTGAACGATGCTACGCGCGCGACCTTTGGCAGCGCCACCAGCCCGGTCAACCCTGAACGCCGCTTCAGCCCCACCCCTTTCTCGACGCATGCTCTACCCGATCGACACCGAAACGCGTGAAGTCCGCGAACTGAGCGGCATCTGGGATTTCTGTCTCGATCCGGAGGACCGCGGGTTGGCCGAGCAGTGGCAAACGGCGGCCTGGCCCGAGCGTCGCAGCATGCCTGTCCCGGCGAGCTATAACGACATCACCGCCGATCGCGCAGTCCACGACCACGTCGGCCCGGTCTGGTATCGGCGCGAATTCTTTTGCCCGGAAAGTTGGCGCGGGAAGAGCGTGCGCGTGCGTTTCGGCGCCGCGGCTCACCGCGCCGTGGTCTGGATCAACGGCCGGGAAATGGCGCGGCATCACGGCGGATTCCTCCCGTTCGAACTCGACGCCGGCGCCGTCGTGCGCTTCGGCCACGAAGGCGCCAACTCCATCGTCGTCCGCGTGGACAACGTCCTGGATTGGACGACGCTCCCGCCCGGCGAGGTTGCGTCGCTGTCTTGGGGCGGCAAGCGCCAGGACTATTTCCACGATTTCTACAACTACGCGGGGCTCTGCCGCCCAGTGCGCCTCGTCGTGCAGCCGATGGATGGCATCGAGGGGATTCACGCCAGCGTCCGCCGCGTCGGTCACGACGCGCGGGTGCGGGTGCGGGTCGCCACGCGCGCGGCTCGTTGCGAACTGCGCCTCATGCACGCCGGGAAGCCCGTGGCCGCCGGTGAAGGCGTCGATGCGGAACTCACGGTCACAAAACCTCTCTGGTGGTCGCCCGAGTCACCCACGCTCTATGAGCTGGAAGTCCGCGTGTTCGACGCCGCCGGCGAGTTGCGCGACGTCTATCGCCTGCCCCTTGGATTGCGCACCGTGCGCGTCGAGGGCGACCGCTTCCTGCTGAACGAGCAGCCGTTTTATTTCCGCGGCTTCGGCCGGCACGAGGATTCCGATATCCGCGGCAAGGGCTCGGACGATGCGGTGAACGTGCGCGATCTGTCGCTCCTGAAATGGATCGGCGCCAACTCCGTGCGCAGCTCGCACTACCCCTACTCGGAAGAGTTCCTGCGCCTCGCCGATCGCGAGGGCATCGCCGTGATCGGCGAATGCCCGGCCGTGGGCCTTTATCGTTTCGACGAGCAGGAGAACCCCACGACGCCCATCTTCACCGCGGACAAGGCCGGCGCCGCACTGCGCGACCACCACCGCGACACGACACGCGTGATGATCGAGCGCGACCGCAACCACGCCTGCGTCGTCATGTGGAGCCTCGCCAACGAGACCGCGACCCACGAGGCCGCCGGCTTCGAGCATTTCAGCGCCATCGTCGGGCTCGCGCGCGAGCTGGATCCATCGCGGCCGATCACCGTCGTCGAGTGCAATCTCCCGCGTCACGACCGCATCGGCGCGCTGGTCGACGTGATCGCGATCAACCGCTACTACGGCTGGTATCTCGATTCGGGCGATCTCGCTTCGATCGGCCCGAAGTTCCGCGCCGAACTCGCCGAGTGGCGCGCACGCTGGCGCAAACCGATTCTGCTCTCGGAATACGGCGCCGACACCATCGCGGGCCTGCACAAGCTGCCGAGCGCGATGTTCTCGGAGGAGTTCCAAGTGGATTACCTGCGCGCGTTCCACGAGGTGCTCGACTCCTGTCCCTTCATCGTCGGCGAGCACGTGTGGGCCTTCGCTGACTTCGCCACCAAGCCCGGAATCACCCGCATCGACGGCAACCGCAAGGGCGTGTTCACGCGCCAACGGCAGCCCAAGGCCGCCGCGTTCAGCCTGCGCGAGCGCTGGCTCGCGCGCCGTTAATTCTGCCCTCGCTCCGCTTCTCCCCTTAACCTCAACCCCGCCCCTAATGAAGATCCCCGCCTCACTCGTCCTGGCTGCGATGGGAATGTCCCTCGCCGCGAACGGATCCGCGCAAAGCACCAACAGCCAACCCGCCACGACCGCACCGGTCGACCCGGAGGTGGTTTCCCTCTCGCCCTTCGTCGTGAACACCGCACGCGACACCTCGTGGCGCGCCGCCACCACCTTGATCGGCAACCGCACAAACCAGGAGCTCGCGAAACTGCCGATGACGGTCGATGCGATCACGAGCGAGTTCATGAAGGACCTGCAGCTCGCCTCCACCGAGGATGCGGCGCGCTTCGTGTCGGGACTGACCGTGCTGCCCCGCTTTGAATCACGCACCGACGACAACCGCATCACCTACCGCGGCCTCAACTCCACTTCGACCAGCTCGCGCAACTTCTTTCTGTGGTATGTGCCGGTCGACACCTACAACGTCGAGCGCCTCGATTTCAACAAGGGCTCGAACTCGCTCATGTTCGGCAACTCGGCCCCGGGCGGCCAGAGCACGGCGTTCACCAAGCAGCCGCGCGAATACCGCTTCGGTTCATTCTCCGCCAGCGTCGGCAGCAACGACTCGTATCGCTTCCAAGCCGACTTCAATCAGCCGATCACCAAACAGCTCAGCGTGCGCGTGAACCTGGTCGAGCGGAAGGACCAGACCTACGTCGACCGCAACTTCCAGCACCTCGCCGCCCAGACGATGGCGATCGCCTACACGCCGTTCGCCAACACCCAGATCCGGGTGGAAGGTGAGCACGGTCGCTACGCGCGCCGCCGCGCCGACAACGCGCTCGCGATTCAGGACGTCGCCGCCCCCGGACTCGGCCTCGCGACGAACAACCGCTGGTATTACACCTCCGATGGCACCGTCATCCAGCGCACCAGCTCGTTGCCGGCCGCGATCGATCGCTCGGGTGCGGGCGGCGCGATCCTGCCCCTCCTCGATGGAATGACCCAGTCCGTGCTGCTGCCCAACGGCAGCCGCAAGAACTTCAGCGGTCTGGCCAAGACCACGAACGTCCTCGGCGCCGGCGACTATCTCGACCGTCCCTACAACGTCTTCACCGCGACGCTGGAGCAGAAGATCGGCGACCTCGCCATCGAATACGCCTTCAACCAGCAGCGCCAGCAGCAGGAGCGCAACGACGTGTCCTTCGGCACGACCAGCTCGCCGCCGGTCGTGCAAGTGGACGGCGCCGGCCGGCCGTTCATGGATCTCGACGGCAGCAACACCTACAAGATCTTCTCCAACGTCGTGCAGACGCACCGGCTGACGCTGGCCTATCCGTTCGAGCTCGGACATTGGGCCAAGGAATACCTCGTGGTCACCAGCACGCACTCGCGGGACGCCGCGCGCAACCGCCGCTTCAACCTCGTCAACGACGCCGCCTCCGGCTCGCTGGCGAACAACATCGTGCGCATCCGCGCCTACCTCGATGACCCCGCCTACGGCACGCAGGCGTATTGGGATCGCTTGCTGCCCGGCAACCTGGCGAGCACCTCCAACTTCCACGCCTCGCTCAACGAAGTTTACCTGAACACGAGCCCGCTCGTGGACATCCGCTACTCCCGCGCCGCGAACGCCACGCTCTCCGGCGAATACTTCGACGGCCGCCTCGTCTCGCTGCTCGGCGCGGGCTACGAAAAGCTCTCGCGCAAGATTCCCATCGACTCGATCTACACCGCCGACGCCCGCGGCCTCTATTCCGCCGTGGCGGACCCCGACGACGCGCCCGGCCTGTATCGCTACGACCCGAAATACGACGTCGACGCCAACACGCTCGTCGCCGGCCTCACCTGGATCGCTATGCGCCAGCCGAACTTCGGCCTCAACCTCTACGGCGTCTACTCCGAGTCGTTCAACTGGCAGGCCGCGCAAACCTTCAACGGCCAGAACCTCGGCCCCATCACCGGCGACACGAAGGAAATCGGCATCAAGGGCGACCTCGCGAAGCAGAAACTTTTCTACAGCCTCGCCTTCTACGAGATTCACCGTCGCAACGCCGCCTACAGCTGGACGCCCGACCTGTTGTCGAACACGCAGCTCGAGGACCTCTTCAATCCGAACAACCTGCTCCCGAGCGATCCCGGCTACTTCGCCGTTACGACCGGCCTGAACAACGAGCGCCGCACCATCAACTCCGAGGAGAAATCCCGCGGCTTCGATCTCACGCTGCAAGGCCAGCGCACCTTCGGCCTCATGGCCCGCGCGACGTTCTCCTACACCAAGGTCCGGGCGACGCGCGACTTCACCGCGTTCCAGGCACTGCTCGATGCGGCCATCGCGCGCACCGCTGCCGCGAATGCCGCGGGCGGCAATCCGGCCATGGCCGAAAGCGCCACGTTCATCGCCAACGCGCAAAACATCCTGCTCTCGAACACCAACACGACCGAGGTGACCGGCCTGCGCAGCGCGCCCTACAGCGGCAGTTGGATTCTCGATTACGAACTGCCGCGCCGCGTCGGACTGCGCCTCGGCGCCAGCGGCGTGTGGGTGCCCGACTACAACGTCACCATCCTTAACGGCGTGCCCTACCGCGCCGGCGGTTCGCACCAGGTCGACTTCTACGCGATCTACACCCGCAAGGTGAAAGGCGCCCGCCTCACGTTCAACCTCAACGTCCGGAACGCCTACGATCTCGCGAATGGCAACAGCGCGCGCCGCAAGTCGGGCGCCCTGTCCACGAGCCCGGCGGGCGGACCGAATTATCTCTACCGCTACACCGACCCGACGACGTTCACGTTCTCGACGAGCGTCCAATTCTAAGCGCGCCCACCGGGCACGCTCGAACCTGACGAAACCGCGACTCCCATCGGGACCGCGGTTTCTTTCTGCCTCAACCCCACCCCCCGGGATAACCATGTCCACCCCCGACCCTGTCCGGCGCTTGCTCCGCCGTTTGCTCGTTCTCCCCTTCGCGGCCTTGTCGCTCTGCGCGGCTGAAGACCGCCTGACGTTCGACCTCAACGATCCCCAAGGCCCCGTCGACCACAAGGCCAGCGGCTTGCTCGGCGGTTTCGACCGCGGCGCTCCCGAATATGCGTTCGTCCAGCCGCTGAAGCTGCAATTCGTGCGACTCAGCCAATCGACCCAGCTGCCGCTCGACGATCCTTTCGCGCTCTATGATCGCGCCGTTGCGCTGGGCATCCCGAATGTCGTCCTGATCGCGAGCGACTCCGTGAAGTGCACCGACCCGACGTATTCCGATCCGGCCAACTGGCGCAGTCATTGGGACAGCCAGGTCACCGCACTCGCCACGCGCGCGCTCAACGAAAACAAAAACTTAATCTGGGATATCTACAACGAGCCCGACAAGAAGATCGCCGTCACGCCGACATCGCCCACGCCCTGCGGCCCGCCGGCGACGAATCCCACCATGACGATGGCCAGCTACGCCGACTGGTTCGCCGTGTGGGACGAGGCTTACGACGCCATCCGCACCGTCTCGCCCACCGCGAAGATCACCGGCCCGAGCTACAGCACCTACGACGAAGCCAAACTCAAGGCGTTCATCGATCACTGCGCGGCCGCGAACACGATGCCCGATTACATCAACTGGCACTTCGGCACGATCGCCAACTACAAGGCCAACGCCGACACGATCCGCGCTTACGCCGCTTCCTACGGCTACACCGTCGATGTCTGCATCGGCGAAGCGATCTCCGCCGGCACGGACCGCAATCTCGATCCCGGCCTGGCCGTGACGCTCTTCGCCAACGCCGAACGCGCCGGCATCAACACGCTGCACGCCGCGTGGACCGCCACCGCGGTCGCCGGCATCCCGCAAGCCTTCGCGCCGCACCTCACGGGCTTGCTCACGCCCGACACGATGCTCCCGCGCGGCGCGTGGTGGAGTTATCAAAGCTATGGCGAAATGAGCGGCAGCTCTCTGGCGGCCGACCGCACTTCCGCGCCGAACCTCGACGGCCTCGCCTCGTTCGATTCAACCGCGCATCGCGCCATCGCGCTCGTCGGCACGACGGACAAATCGAGCTACACGGGCGGCACGGGCAAAGTGAAATTCCTCAACGTCACGCCTGCCTCCGGTCTCCTCGACGCCAGCGGCTACGTGCATGTCAAAGCCGAACGCCTGCCGCTCACGGAGGAGGAGCTCACGGTGCCGCGCCTCATCTCGGAAGGCGATTGGAAGCCGTCCGCGAGCGGCACGCTCGAAGTGCCCTTCGACGTCACTTCGGGACGCGAAGCCGTCAAGGTCACGCTCTCGCCGCCCGCCGTCGCCGCGCCCGCGCGCCTGTCCGGGCGCGTCGAAGCCGAGTCTCTCACCGCCAGCGTCAACGCCGGCCAGGCGATCACCGCGATCACCGACACCGCGGCGAGCGGCGGCAAGTTCAGCAAAGCCGCCCTCGCCGCCGCCGGCGATTGGGTGCAATACACGTTCACCGCACCGGCCGCCGGCACTTATGGGCTGAACCTCGGCTACAAAGCCGACCCGAGCCGCGCCATCGTCCAGGTGAGCATCGATGGCGTGAACCTCGGCGGCGCCATCGACCAATCGACCAACGCCTCCGGTTACCCCGACGCAAGCGTCGGCGCGTGCACGCTGACCGCCGGCACGCACGTGCTGCGTCTCACCGTGCTCGGCAAAAGCGCGACCGCGACGGGCTACAGCGCCGCGCTCGACTACTATCGTCTGTCGGCCCTCACCCCGATCGAAGGCGAAGATCTCACCGTCACGCCCTCGGCGGGAGACAGCGCGGGCCGCCTCACCGACGCCGGCGCCAGCAACGGCGCGCTCGAGTTGTGCAATCTGAATGCCGTCGGCGATTACGTGGACTTCAGCGTCTTCGTGCCGGCACCCGGCCTTTATTCGCTCAGCAGCACGATCAAGAAATTCAGCAGCCGCGGCCTGTTCCAGGTGAAAGTCGACGGCGTGCCGAAAGGCCCCGTCGTCGACGGCTACTCCGTCTCGCCCGCGTTCGTCGCCTCGCGCCACGGCTCCGTCACGTTCACCACGGCAGGCCAGCACGTGATCCGCCTCGAGATCGTCGGCAAGAACGCCGCCAGCACGGGCTATACGATCGGCCTCGATTCCTTCGCGCTCATTCCGGCTGCGCTCGGGATTGTCGCACCGGCCGACCAACTCCCCGTCACCGCCAGCGGTGGCGCCACATTCACGACGCCGACCTATTTCAACGCCCGCGGTGGCAACTACTCGAAGGTTTCCCTGCTCGGCGTGGCGGACACCGCGACCTACACCTTCAACGTCCCCGACGCCGGCCTCTATTTCCTCGCCGTGCGTTGCGTGAGCGGGCCGGACGGCGCGCGCTTCCAACTGAACCTCGATGGCACGGACGTCTACGCGCCGATCGACACCTACGCCTATGCGATCGGATGCACCGAAGTCGGTATCGGCACCCATCCGCTGGCCGCCGGTGCGCACACGCTGACATTCCGCGTGACCGGCGCCGCGGATTGCAGCACCGGATACGCGCTCGGTCTCGACACCATTCGCAGCACGCGCGTCCAGACGGTGATCCGCCGCGAAGCCGAATCGCTCCCGACCTCCGTGAGCAACGGCACGTGGTCGATCGCCACGAACCCGCCCCCGGCCTCCGGTTCGTATGTGGACGCCGACATCGACCTCGGTGACTACGTGAGCTTCCAGTTCGATCCGCTTCCCGCCGGCGCTTATCATCTCGAAACCGGTTTCCTCGCGGCGACGAACCAAGGCCGGTTCGTCGCGCTCGTTGACGGATACACCGTCGGCCGCACCCGCACGGCGGTTTACAGCACGACGCCACTGATCCGCGACGGCAACGACGCGAACACGGACTTCGGCTCGTTCGTGCTGTCGAATTCGGGCACCTACAACGTCTCCTACCTCACCGCATTCACTTCGCCCGGCACGCGCATCGGCATCGATTACCTCCTCCTGACCCAATACGAGCGCGACCGCTGAGCGTTCGTCAGTTCGGCCGCGTCGCGATCAGCAACGCCACGCGGCCTTGAGCAGGCGCGGGCGATGCGCCGCGCATTTCTTCACACTGGAACCAAGCGCGCCGTGTCGGAAAAGCCGTTCCCCGTCTTTCGAGGGAGACTGTCACCCTCGCGAACAGCGCCCTCGCAATGGCATAAGTCGCACATTTTCCTAACGATTGGAGCCGGTGGCGATGCGATCGCCACCGGCTCGATTTTCGTCAGTCGCTGTTATTACGGAATCGTGACCTTGAGCGCATCGATGCGGCCGATGCCGGTCGTGATGTCGCCCGTGAACAGGTGCAGTTGGTCGGGCAGTGCGGTGGTCGACGGCAGCTCCAACGTCGTCGAGGCGAGCTTTTGCACGCCATCGACGTAGATCGCCATCGTGCCGTTAGGATTGCTGCCGCCGGCCTGCGCGGGATTCACCGTGACTTTGACTTTCACGTAGGTCGCGTTCGCGACCGCGTCCGGCAGATCGACCCAACCCGTGCGGGTGAGCAGGCGCAGTTTGTAGTTGGCGGTCGCACCATTGCGGACGAGCGCGAGCGAGACGACCGGCAGATCGCGATCCTGTCCGATGACGGCGTGCAGTTCATCCTGATCGTAGGAACCGGAGTCGAAACGCAGCGCCACCTCGAACGACCAACTCTTGTCGAGCGGGATGTTCTGCCCGCGCAGGTCGAGCTTGGCGCCGCGACCGGTGCCGGCGTCGTAGAGCGAAAGGGCGTAGCCGGTGTCGCCCGCATAGGTGCTGCTGCCTGACACCACCCGCAGCGTGTCGGCGTCGGAGACGCCGGCGGCCGTCGTCGTGCTGACCCACGCGGCATTGCGGAAGGGAGCCTCGGTGTCAGCGATCGCATTGGCTGCAAGCGCCGTGTCGACCACGCCGATCGCGGTCTGGTTGGTCGCGTAGCCGTTGGTCGAAGTGCAGCTCATCGCCAGCGGTGTATTGTCCAGCGCGACGCTGAACTCATACCACGCCGAGACCGGGCTGGACGGCAGGCTCACGCTGGCAATGCGCGTCGCTCCCGCGCCGGAATAAGTCACTTCCAGCGGAGCAATGCGGTTGCCGTCCTCGTCGAGATCCCACGCCGTCAACCGGTCGGAGCCGGCGACGTTGAACTGCAGCGTGCCCCGAATGCGCTCGACGAAGTTCGGCGCGGCGCCGCCCTGCTGATAAGCGATCTTGTTGTCGGTATCGTAGGGACCGTGCCCCGCTTCCCATTTGCGGAAGAGGTTGTCGGTGTAGCCCATCGTGGCGACAAGCCAGCGGCTGCCCGGCGCGCCGAAGCTCGTGCCGTCCTTCAACGTCAGCGAATATCCGGCCCAATACCGTGCGGGCGTCTGGCCGTTGTCCTGCATCGTCACCGAGGGCACGATGACCACGCCGTCCTGCAAATCGTAGGTCTGTCCGCCCGACAATTTGCCGATCAGCGCCTTCGCCTGCGGCGCCACGATCTGGACTATCTCTGCATTCGCGGTGGTGTCCCAGGACTGGTCGCCGGAATCGAAGAGTGCGACGCTCGGCAGCGGCGCCGACGGCTGCACCGCGTAGGCGGTCGGAGTCGCGGCGCCCGCGTTGAGCGGATCGCTCATCGTGGTGACCAGATCGCCGGCGAGGGAACGCGACGGTGAGAGCACGCTGCTGCTGCCGCTGGTGAAATCGCCCACCCCGATCCCGCCGGTGAGTTTGCCCAACAACGCATCGATGACGGTGGCTTTGTCCACCACGAGCATCGAGCGCGTCGACGCCGCGTCGAAACGCCCGGCGCGCAACGCTTGCGCGAGGAACGGATAGTTGACCATCTTTCCGGTGGAGCGACCCACCATGTAGGCGGAGTCCTCGAATCCGCGGTCCCAGCTGGAGGCGTTGTCCTCGTATTGGAACGCGACGACGCCGCTCCAGGCGTGAAACCCCGCGAAGGCCGCCAGCAGCGGAAAGGCCTCGGAACCGAAGGTGCCCGGATGCGGGTGATTGTATTCCGTGCAGAAAAACGGCTTCCCGAGGATGCGCTTGGCTTGCCGCGGCGCGAGTGCCCCACCGCTGGCGACGCCCGCCATCGAGTTGTTTTTTATGTAGCCTTGCCCGTCGAGATCGTAGGGGTGGTTCCAGTAGCCGTGGACGTCGACGATGTCCATTTCCTGCGCCTGGAGGTAATTGGGGCTGTATTCGCCTTGCGAGCCGAGCACCAGCGGCCGGGCGCTCAGCGTGGTCTTGAGGTGGTCGCGCATGGTCTTGAAGTAAGCCGACTCGGTCTCCCAGAGAAAATTCATCCAGTCGCGTTGGAACGCGCGGGTGCGGCGACGAAAATCCCCCTTGGTCGGCCAGCCGACGGTGCCGGAGCCCACGAGCGTGTCAGTCGCCTGAGCGGCAACCAGCGTCGTCTCCGCCAGCTGGACGTTGCGGAACTCGAGCGTGCCGCGCAGCCGTCCCATCATCAGCAACACACGCGAAGTGCTCGTGCTCGACGCGACAAACACGACCTTGTGCGTCGACCACGCCGCCGTGGACACATCGCCCGTCCCCGAGTGGTAGACGGTGAAGGGACTGGCATCCAATCCGACGGAAAACGCGAGGCGGGTCTTGGTCAGCGAGCTGCCGCTCAACGGAGTGAAGCGGGCGTCGAAACTCAGCTCGTAGGCCCGTCCGGCGACAAAGTTCAAGCCCGTGCGCCGCACGTAGACGTCGCTGGTCGACGCCTCGTAGCCGGCATTGCGATAAACGGTCAGGTTGGCCCCGGTGGAAAAATAAGCCGAGGCGTCGGCGGTCTTGTCGACAAACGTCCAGCCATCCGCCGACGACAACCCGTTCGCGCTGTCATACCAGGGCAGGTAGATCAGGCTCGAGTTCGAGGGGCTGGCGGGAAGCACATCGGGCACATGATCGCTGGTGTCCACGACGGCGGTGGGCTCGGCATACTCGACGCGGTTCGGGTTGAAGGGATTTCCTTCCACAAGCGAAACGTCCGAAAGCCAGACATGACCGGTCTGCGCAGCGAGATCGGTGAACGTCAGATCGATGGTCGTGGGTCCGGTGAGCACGGCGGGTAGCAGCACGTCGAATTGCTGCCATTGGCTGGTGAGCGCGAGCTTCACGGAGTGAAATTGCGTGTAAGGACTGCCGTTCTTGCGAAAGCCGACCGTAATCGTGCGCGCCGCCTCGCTCGTGCCGATGCGTGCGTGGAAGCGCAAGGCGTGCGGCACACGATAGTCGAACGACGGCGCGATATAAGACGACACCGACGAGTAGAGCAGCTTCACCCTGCCGGGCGCTGACGGATCCGCCTGTGTGATGTCGGCCACCAACACCGCCTTCGACACGCCTCCGAGGGTGTCGGTTGTCGCGGCGCAAGTCGCAGCGGCCGGACTTGAGACTTGGAACTTCCACGGCGAGCTGCTGCCAGGAAACAGCGCGAAATCGCGATCGGCGAGCAACTCGGTGCCCACTTGGGTGTAGGCGTGCGTGTCCGCGGCCCAGAGCGTCTGGAGCGCGGCGTTGTCCACGCTTCCGTAGCCGCGCGTGGCGCGAAGCCAGTCCGACCAACGGGTCGCCAGCTCGGCCGAATAGACGCCGGTCAGCGGCAGCGTCGCGCCGGGGTCGAACCCACCGGATGCCCAGGTGGTGATGAGGCCCGCCTCGTTGTCGATCTCGAGCACCGCCACTGCGGGATCATTTTTATAGAGTGTGTTGCCACGATACGGGTTCGCATGGTTCAGCAGGGCGGTCGCAAAATCCTTCTGTCGCTGGATGATGTCAGGGTCCATCTGATCGAGACCCTTGAAACGCTGGTAGGGACCGCTCGGATTGTTCTCGTCCGGAAACTTCCGGCCGACGCACAGGTTGATGTCGCTGTAGATGCCCTGGTGTGCGAGCTCGTTCACGAAGTTGTCGAACCGGTCCAGCCGGGCCTCGTTCAAAGTCGCGAAGTCGCTCTCGAACCAGCCGACGCGCTGCGGATAAGCTGTCTCGCCGGCGGCGTAGGCATCGAGGTTGTGAAAACGCACGAGGTTGATGCCGAACTGCGCCATCCGCGCCGCGATCTTCGGCGCGTCCGCGGCAGTCGGAAAGGCTCCGCTCCAAACGATGTTCACGCCGGTGAACCGAATCGGGATCGGGGTGCCGGCGGCGTTCACCACGAGTTGGCCGGAGGGATCGACGCTGACGCGGTAGGCTTCGTCATCATACGGGATCGCCTTGCTGGTGGCGCTGACCGTCCGGTTGAGATGGTCGAAGCTCGCGCCAGGACTGTAGCGCTGGTCATCCCACGGGAGACTCATCGGCGTGCGCCGACAGGCGTAGGGCACGACGGCGGCCGTGGGAGCGGACTCCTCCGCCGCCGCGTTCACGGCCACGACCGCCAGCTCGTAGGAATCAAGATCGTCCAGTCCGGTGAGCTGCGCCGTCGTGCCCGCGATGGTGACATTGCCCGAGGGTTGCTGCGTAAAGACATCCGTGGCGTGATTCCGCTTATAGATCTTGTAGGAGGTCGCTCCTGCCGACGCGCTCCACGTGAGCGTCGCGGTGCCGCTTCCGCCCGGAGCGGTTTCACCAGCCACGATATGGGCCGGCGGAGGAGGCGGAGCGGCGACCACCGCGAGACTACAGAGCGCGGAAAGAAGGAGACAACGCGTCAGGTTGACGCGGACGGTTTGAGCAACAGACGGCGTTTTCATGGTCAGGGTAGCGAGTAAAAGTTCCCGCATGCCTCGCGATGTGCTCGGCGTGGATCTTTCGCGCGCAGCTCTCGCGAGAGACCGGTTGACCAAAAAGCGCGCGTGATCGCATGGGGTAAGGCTGCGCGGAGCGCCTGCTCCACGAGGGGTGCCGCCACAGTCGGCGGCCGCTCCGCTTCCTTCAAATCCGGCGACGAGTAACAGTTTTCCCGTGTCCGCTCAGCGCAATCCGCGCAATTCGCTCGGCGCCACGCCATGCACGGCCTTGAAACAGCGCGCGAAATGATACGGGTCCGAAAACCCCACGCGCGCCGCGGCCTCCTTCACCAGGCCGCCGGAATCGATCAGGTATTCCGCCGCGAGCGCCATTTTCCGGCGCAGAAGATACTGGTAAGGACTCGTGCCTTGGAACCGCCGAAACAGCCGGCACACACTCGCGACGTCGAGTTTCGCCACCTCGGCCACCTCCTCCAGGGTGCGCCAACGGTCGGCATGCGTTTCGATCAGCACCCGGCACCGCAGGAAATTCTCTCGCGCGCGCACGTCCCCGGGCGAGTTGTCGCCCGACGCGTCGGCGGCTTTCAGCAACAAGAGTTCCAGCAACTTGAGACACACTGCCGGCGCCTTCGCCGCATGGCGCTGGCCTTCGTGAATGATATCTTCCGCGATCGTCAGACCCTCCGCGGGCGCCGCGAACCGCCGAATCGTCCCCGGCCGCAACGCCGCCTCGGCGAGCACCCGCTCCACGTCGCGCCCTGCCACCGCAAAGAAAAACTTCACGAGCGGAAACGTCGCATCGGTCTGAATCCGACATTGGGTGTCCGGCGCATACGCGAAGATGGAGCCCGCCGAAATCCGCTGCTCGGGCCGCCGGCCGAGACGCGCCACACCGCGGCCCTCGGCGACGTATTCGACGACGTGAAACGGATACGACGTGCGATCCACCACGTAATCCGGAGCGCATTCCTCGCGCCCCGCCAGAGCCAGTGTCCAAGCCTCCTCCCGCGCCGGCGCGAGATTCGGGAAAATATACCGCGAGCCCGCCACGCGAGCGGACAGGAGGCGCTCGCGGATGACTGGTCCGGGCAACTCAACGGCGGCGCGCGTGCGGCTATTCACGGTCAATTATCTCCAGCATCCGGTCAGCAATGTCCATTCCGATTCCGTAGCTAAACGAGTATGCTCTCCGGCGTTTTCGCCCCACCCCATTGGTCAAACATTTCCAGCCTGCCATGAAGAAATCTCGTCGTTCCTCCCTGCCCAAAGTGCTGCTCGTCGCCAACGGCGACCTGCGCCAGAGCGCCAATGAAAAATGCTGGCCCGCGCAAGCGGCCATGGAGCGCCAGCTCGCCGCCGCCGTCTCGGCGCTCGGCGCCGAACTCGTCCGCGCCCACCCCTACAGCGCGCGTCGCCGTCACGGCTTCATCGCCTCGCAGAAGGAGGGCATGGAGGTCTTCGCGCAGATCGATCCCACCGCGCCGCTGATCGTCGCCGAGAGCGTCTGGCAATACTCGCACCACATCCTGCACGGTCTGATCTCGCATCGCGGACCGATCCTCACGGTCGCCAACTGGTCGGGCACGTGGCCGGGACTCGTCGGCATGCTCAATCTCAACGGCTCGCTGACCAAGGCGGGCGTGAAATATTCGACGCTCTGGAGCATCGATTTCACGGATGAGTTCTTCAAAGATGGCCTCGCCGAATGGCTGAAGACCGGCCGCGTCCGCCACGCGGAGCGTCACGTGAAATCGCTCGCGCGTTGCCAGGTGCCGTCGCGCGCCGTGCGCACCGCCGAGCAACTCGCGAACGAGCTGCGCACGCGCAAGGCGATCATGGGCGTCTTCGACGAAGGCTGCATGGGCATGTATAACGCCATCATCCCCGACGAACTGCTCTTCTCGACCGGCGTCTACAAGGAGCGCCTCTCGCAATCCGCCCTCTACTACGCCGCCACGCAGGTCACCGAGGAGGAAGCGCGCGCCGCCTACGATTGGCTCGTGGCGAAGGGCATGAAGTTCCACCTCGGCACGAACGAGGAAACCGAACTCACCGAACGCCAGGTGCTCTGGCAGTGCCGCACCTACATCGCCGCACTCCGTATCGCCGACGAGTTCGGCTGCGACACGATCGGCATCCAATATCAGCAGGGCCTCAAGGACCTCCTGCCCGCTTCGGATCTCGTCGAAGGCCTGCTCAACAACGCCGACCGTCCGCCCGTGCGCAACGCCGCCGGCAAAATCATCCGTCGCGGCGATGCACTCCCGCATTTCAACGAGGTCGACGAGTGCGCCGGCCTCGACGGCCTGCTCACGCACCGCGTCCACCGCGCGCTGGGCCAGCCGGTCGAGAACACGTTGCACGATCTCCGCTGGGGCGACTTCGACCAGAGCAAGACCACGGACGAATACGTCTGGGTATTCCTCATTTCCGGCAGCGCTCCGCCGGCGCACCACATCGGCGGCTACAAGGGCACCGACTCGCACCGCCAGCCGCCGATGTATTTCCGTCTCGGCGGCGGCACCGTGCGCGGCGTCGCGAAGCCCGGCGAGATCGTCTGGAGCCGCGTCTTTGTGGCCGACGGCAAACTCAAGATGGACCTCGGCCGCGCGAAAGTCATCACGCTCCCGCAGGCCGAGACCGAACGTCGCTGGCAGGAAACCACGCCGCAGTGGCCGATCATGCACGCGGTCACCTACGGCGTGACGCGCGACCAGATGATGGCGCGCCACAAGGCCAACCACATCCAGGTCGTCTACGCGCACTCCGCCGCCGAAGCCGATCTCGCGCTCTACACGAAGGCCGCGCTCGCCGCGCAGCTCGGGCTCGAAGTCTCGCTCTGCGGCACCAAGGCCAACGGCCAACCGTTCTGATCGTGACCGCGTCCACGCCGCTTTCCGATCTGCTCGCCCTCTCGCACGAACTCGGTCGCGAGGATCGCCAACTCGCGATCCTCGGCGAGGGCAACACGTCCACCCGCACCGGCGAAGGCAGCTTTCTCGTCAAGGCGAGCGGCTCGAATCTCGCCAGCCTCGCCGCGACCGGTGTGACCGCATGCCACGCCGAGCCGATGCTCCGCCTGCTCGATCAACCAACCGCCACCGACGCCGACATCGAAACCGCGCTGCTCTCGTCGCGCGCCGAGCCCTACGCGCGCAAGCCGTCCGTCGAAGCGATGTTTCACGCCTGGCTGCTCGGCTTGCCGGGCGTAAATTTCGTCGGCCACACGCATCCCGTGACCGTGAACGCGCTGCTGTGCTCCGACCGCGCGCAGGAGTTCGCCACGCGCCGCCTGTTCCCCGACGAGATCGTCTGTTGCGGCCCCAGCTCTGTGCTCGTGCCGTATACGGATCCCGGCGCGGCGCTCGCGCGCGCGATCCGCGACGGCGTGCAGCGCCACCGTGAAACCACCGGCCTCGTCCCGCGCGTGATTCTGCTCGAGAACCACGGCCTCATCGCGCTCGGCGCCACGCCGCAAGCCGTGATCGCCGCGACCCTCATGGCGGCCAAGGCCGCCGCGATCACGCTCGGCGCCTGCGCGGCCGGCGGTCCGCGGTATCTATCCGAGGCCGAGGTGCGCCGCATCGCTGGTCGCTCGGACGAGCATTACCGCCAGAAAATGCTCGGGCTCTGACTCGCGCTTTCTCGCCCAGCGAGACTCCCGAAGCACGGCTGCATTCGCCCGTCATTGCAGGAGCGAAGCGACCAAGCGCTCCCATCGTTCCGACAAGCGCAATGCCCTGAGTCGGTCGAGGAACGTGATCGCAGCGACGCGCGGCGCGCCCCGCGCGACAACGAGACGTAACCGAGTTCAACCGCGGGCGGCGGCCTCCCGTTTGCCGCGGCGCTGTGGATGTCTGCCGCGAATTCGACACCAGCGCCGCGACGGCTCTCGCCCGGGTAGAAAAGAACTTCGCGAAGGACGAAGTCATCTCAACACTCCCGGCCGATGCCCAGGCGATGCAGCGACGCGGCGTGCGCGCCGGCGTGCTCGCGGCATTGCGCGGCGCGGTCCAGCGGCGGATGGATTTGCTGGCTGAACTCGGCGTGCCACCGCGCGAGTTGCCCGTGCGGCCCGCACTGCCCATGCCGTGATTCGTCGGCGCGCGCGAGTGTCGCCGAAGCCGCCGCGCTCGCAGCGCGCCCGACCAGTGCCTCGACCGACGCCGGGCTGATCAGCTGCGCGCCGGCGTGGAGGTGGAACGCGCTCGCGCCGGACTTTCCGCGCCGGGCCGGAGGCGGTCGAGCGCAGCCCGGATCGCCTGCAAATAATTCGGGTGCCAGAGTTCGTGGTCGGCGTCCGCCACGTCGGTGTAAGTGGGTTGACGATAGAAGTCCCGCACGGCGACCGCGCGCCGGTGCATCTGCGCGTCTTCCTTGGCTCCGACGAGCACGTCGGCCGGCGTGTCCGCGTTGCCGGCCCGATAGGAAATCATCCAGCGCTCCGGCTCATCATCGTCCTCGAGGAAAAACGGCGAGATCGAACCGAGAATCAAGTGCCGCGCGCGCAACGCACCGAGATGCGCGTAGAGCGCGCCCAACGAGAACCCGAACACCACCTTGCCCACTGTCTGCGCATCGACTTGAGGAAAGAGCTCGCGCGAACCGAAGTTGGGCTGCGAGCCGGACCAATCCAGCTGGACGAATTCGGTCTCCCAACCGGAGCGGTGCACAAACTCGACGAAAGGCCGGAAGCGGCGCTCGGCACCCGGCATGGGCGGAACCACAGTGAGCAATGGCATCCCATCGGGATGCTCACGCACGCGAAAACGTCAACTTCCCGCGCGCCGGGGCGAGGCACGCTGGACTAGCGCCTAAAGCGGCACGCACGCCGCGATGAGGTCGTCGACGTATCCAGTGGCGAGCGCCACACTCGTATCGGCGGCGCCGTAATAGAGCCGCACCTCGCCAGACGATTCGTCCAATATCAGGCCGCAGGGAAAAATCACGCTGCCGCGAAAGCCGTCTTGCTCATACGGCGCCTCCGGCGCGAGCAGCGGCTCGCGCATGAGGCCGACAACGCGCGACGGATCGTCGAGGTCGAGCAACGCCAGGCCCGCGTAGTAAGTTTTGAACCAGCCGCGCGCCTCCCAGCCTTTCAGTCTCCGCGTTTCGTCTTTCCGCACGGCGTGGATCGGAGTCAGCCAACCCGCGCGCGTGCGCACCGGCGGCGCGGCGGGACCGATCTTGCTGTTCGCATACGGGACATCGTCCGCGCCGAGCACGGGACGCTGCGCGCCCCAGTAGCGCAAATCCGCCGAGCGGCTCAACCAAAGCGGAAACGCCTCTGGGTTCGCGCGCATGTAGACGGGAAAAGGTCGCTCGAGCCGCACGAACTCGCCCCCGATCCGCTCGGGAAACAGCACCATGTTGCGATTGTCGGGCGCCGACAGACTGATGAAGTCGAAGCGCTCAAAGTCTTCTGTTTCGGCAATCACGCCGCAGATTCCATGCGCGGTGTCCGCCGCGAAGCAGAGCAACGCGCGCCCCTCGACCACCGTGATGCGCGGATCGTAGATGCGCTTGATGAAGCCGCGGCCGAAGCGCGCCGGGTAGAGATGCGCGAGACCGTCCCGCGCCCGCTCCTCGTCGAGCACGGGGCGCGGATGCACGGTCCATTTCACGCCGTCGACGCTCGTGGCGAAGCCGAGATTGGTGCCGTCGAATTTCTCGTCGCCCCAACGGCCGTAGTCGTTGCGAAAGAGCATCACGTAGCGTCCGGCCAAACGCGCGACGCCGGCGTTGAACACCGTCGTCGCGGGAAACGGACAATCGGTGTGCTGCAAAACAGGATTGGCGGGGTGGCGCGTCAGCATGAGATCACTCCTTCGGCGGGTTCCCCGTGAGTCCGTTCAGGCGCGCGGGATCCCACGATACGATTTGCCCCGCGCGCTCGAGTTGCGGCTTCAGTTCCGCGTAAGGCACCGCCTGCACCGCACAGCGATTGCGCTGCAACGCCAGGGATGTGGCGATCGCGGCGGATTGCGCGAGCGTCATGAACACCGGCTCCATGCGAATGCTGCCGTAGGCGATGTGCGATGCGCTCGCACAGACCGGCACGAAGAGATTCGCGCACTCGCCCGCCCGCGGCACGATCGCGCGATAACTGATGCCATAGGGCTTCGGCAGTTTCACCTGCACGTCGCCTTCGTTCAGCACGCTACCGGCGTGCACGAGGCGGCGGCAATTATGCGAGTCCATCTGGTAGGCGCCGAGCCCGATTACGTCGGCGACTGTTTCGCGCGAAAGGCAATGCGCGGAGGTCATCACGATTTCACCGACGAGCCGGCGCGCCTCGCGGACGTAGAGTTGATGCGGCCAGTGTCCCGTCGCGGTGAACTCGTCCGCCGCCAGTCCCCACTCCGCGTAGGCTGCGCGAAAATGCGCCGGCACGGCGGGATCGTTCGCCATGAACCAGTGGTAGCCCTGCTGGTAAACCACATGTGCCTGAAAAATCCTCTCGCGTGTCGCGTAGTCGGCCGTAGGCCATGCCCAATTCTGGCCGATGAAATCGGTCGAGACGGGCCCGTGATTGTTCGTGTCGGTTTTATCGCCGCGAATGCGGTCGAATTTCTGAAATACCTCGCTCCAACCCGCCGCGAGCACGCGCGCGAGCAGCTCGTAATCCTCGCGCCGATAGCCCGCAGGCTGCGGAAACGGCACGCGGTTCGACGGGTTCTTCGTCATGCAGACGCGAAAATTGTAAGCCTGCACGCGACGGTCCCCGGCGCCGGGCACGAATGAGTCGTCGTCATCGATACCCGGCAACAGCCCGCTGCGCGGATCGCCCGGCTTAACGTAGGGATCGATCGGCATCGCGAACTGATGGCTCGCGTGAATCTGCTGCCCGTTGAACACCTCGTTGTAGGTCGCACGCGCTTCGCGCCCGTAGGTGAACGTCACGCCCGCTGCCGCCATGAGGTCGCCCTCGTAGCTGCAATCGAGGAAATACGCCGCCCGCGCGCGAAGGCCGCTCGTGGTGGTAATCTCGACCATTCGCGGCACGCCGTCGTCACCGGTCTCGCTCTTCGCGCTCGCCAGATAGTGACCGCTTTCGACCGCGACATCGACTTCGCGCAGAAATCCCCCGAGCACTTTCTTCGCCACGTGCGGCTCGAACGCCCACTCGATCTCCGCTCCGTAATGCGCACCGACGCGGCGATAAAATTCGCGCGCGAGCCCGCCGATCGCGTCGGCGTTGCCGAGGTCCGTGAAACTCAGGCCACCGGTTGTAAGTCCGCCGATTTCCGCGGCTGGATCGAGCAGCACAACGCTCAAACCGAGCCGGCGCGCCTGCACGGCGGCCATGATGCCGGCCGCGTTCGCGCCGTAGATACAGAGATCGGCGGTGCGCGGCGGCGCATCGGGAGCGACCGGCTTCGCCGGAAGAAAATAACCAGGAGAACTCATGAAAGAGACGCGTGCGCCGGCGCGGCGACCGAGCGCGGCAGGCCCAGCGCTGCACGCAATGCCGGCAACATAAACGCAGCGTAGCCGGCGGAATTCGGATGCAGCCCGTCCGGCACGTAGCGGCGAAACCTGCTCTCGCCGCGCGCGAGCAGCTCCGCCCACGCGGGCGCATGATCGACGAGCAACAAACCGCGTTCACGCGCGACGTCGCGCCACATTTGCTCGTAAATTGCGAGATGCGGCCGATGGCCATCGTGCCCCGGCGGCCGATCGATCACGGGATTCATGATCTGCAACACGGCGACGGCCTGCGGACGCTGTGCCGCGAGCGCATCGAGCATTGCCTCGAGATTGGCCCGCGCCTCCACGACGCTGAGCGCGAACCGCGCGACGGCATCGTTGATTGCGAATTCGAGAAACACCACCGTCGGTCGCAGCGCGAGGACCCGCATCGCGAAATTTTCCCGTCCCCAGGCGGAGTGCTGACCGCTCTCGGCCGCATTGACGATTCGCAGCGCCGGGTGATGCGCGCGCAGTTCCGTCCCGATGATTTCAACCCAGCCGCCAGCGCGGGTTAGACTCGTGCCGTAGAAGACGGCGCATGCATCGGGCGCCGCAAACGCTGCGTGCAAGCGCGCGGTCATGCGGCGAGCGGCGCCTCCGCGTTCTTATTCCCGTAAGCCCGCCACAACACGAATGCGGCGAGCGGATGCAGCAGCGCACCGATCCAGAATAGCGGCGCGTAGCCGGCATGCGTCACCATCCAGCCCGCACCGAGATTGAAGAGCGCCGAAGTCGCGCCACCCATCGCGCTCAGCAACCCGACGGCGGTCGCGACATTCTCGCGCGGCACCAGATCGGCGACGAAGACGTTGCTCAGGAAAATCCAGGCGTTGCACAAAATGTAGAGCAGCGCCATCAGCCCGATCGCGAGGCCGGCGGTGTGCACGAGCGGCAGCAGAGCCGCGAGCGGTGCGAGCACCGTCGCACCCAGCAACGGCAACGTCCGCGCGCGCCACAATGACAGCCCGCGGGCCACGAGTCGGTCGGAGACGACGCCCGTGAGCAGATTGCCGAACGCTCCGCAGAGCGGAAGAATCCACGCCCATTGCCCAACCTGCGTGAGCGAAAAGCCTAGTTGCTCCTGCAAAAACGGTGCGTGCCAGTAGAGCAGGAAGAACCACAGCGGATCGCTGATCACGCGCACTGCCAGCAGCGGCCAGAGACGGCGGTTGCGCAGCAACAGACCAAACGCACTGAGACGCTTTGCGCCGGGCGTAGCAGCCGCTGGTTTCGGCTCGCCATAGTCAGGTGGATTGCGATCGAGCGTCCACCAGCCGGCGGCGACGAGCAGACCAATCACGCCGGGGAGAAAAAACGCCATGCGCCATCCAAACTCGATCGTGATCCATGCGACGAGCGGCGGCGTGGACACTGTGCCGAAGACGGCGAGCGGCGACTTGATCGCAACCGCAGTAGCGCGGCGTTCTTTCGGGAACCAGAGCACCACGAACAGAATGCTCGCCGGGATGATGCCCGCCTCCGCCACGCCCAGGAGCACGCGACAAAGCAGCAGGTCCGTGAAGCCTCGCGCCAAACCCGTGCAGACTGTCGCCAGCGACATGGCACCGATGAACACGAGCGACATCGCGCGCGTGCCCCAGCGGTCGATCCAGCCGCCGGTGAACAAATACATCACGGTGTAGGGCACCATGAACGCGGTGATCAGCCACCCATACTGCACGTCGGTGAGACCGAGTTCGTCGCGCAGCGTCGTTTTGAGCAGCGACAACACCTGCCGATCCATCATGAACAGCACCGCCGCCACCGCGACCAAGCCGAGCAGCACCCACGCGCGCCGCGGGACGCGGTGCGCAGGTGGCGTGGGCGATGGGTGGGCGGTCGTCACCAGAGAAGAAAGGCGTGCGCTGCCGAGGATTGCTGAAAGAAGCGCGCTGAGATCAACGCGCTCCGGTCCGCCAAGGCGCAATTCGTTAGAACTTCACTCCTAGCGAGAAGATTAGGCGCGACGGCAGGCCGCGACTGCGGACCGACGGAATCTCATCTTCGTTCGTGAAGTTTTTCCACGCGAGTGAGGTGTTCCAGTTCGCGCCGTTGACTTTGAAATCGTAGCCGAGGGTCACGTCGGCGATGAGTTGGTTGGGCAGGAACAGATACGGGTTGTTCGAGATCTCTGCTTTCTTGCCAGTGTAGTTGAAGCCGGCACCGATCCACCAACCTTTGAGCGTGTCAGCGGTGAACGAGTAGCGCGTCCAAAGGTTGTAGCGGTCGCGCGCCGTGGACTCGGGTTGCGTGCCGACCAGATACGCCACGTCGGGCGAGCGAATCACGTCGTAGTAAGTGTCAGCGTAGCTCGCGCCGAAATAGACCTGCCAATTATCGACCGGCGACCACGTGAGGTCGAGGTCCACGCCTTTGCTGACGACCGTGTTGCCTTGGATGTCGGTCAGACCGGTGAGTCCGGTAACCGGATGAATGCTAGTGAGCGTGAACGTGTAATTGTCCTGCTCGAGCCAGAAGCCGGCCGCTGTCGCCGAAAGTCGGCCGGAGAAGAAGTCGAGCTTGGTGCCGAGTTCGTAACCGGTGCCGATGAACGGCTCGGCGTTGCGATCGAAGACGCCCGCGGTGCGGAGCTGGCGATTGCCCGCGGTGAACGACTCGCTGTAACTCCCGTAGACGAGCCAGTCGGGCCGCAGCTTGAAACCGACACCGACCTGCGGCGTGGTTTTCCTGGTGCTGAAATCGAGCGTCTTCGTGCCGTTGATTTGATTGAACGTCGTGGAATCTGCCTGCGACCAGCGCAAGCCGCCGACCGCGATCAGTCGCTCGTCGAGAAACGAGAGCATGTGCGCGGTGTAGAGGCCGGTGTTCTCGACTGGCGCGACGGAGCGAGTGTTGTAGGGCATCGACGAGAGCGGGAAAAACGTGTCGGTCCACGTGCTGCGATCGAGCAGGTTCCAGGCGGCCGGCCATTGCGCGGTGGGCAGCGTGCGTTGCTCGATGATGCTGACGCCCGTTTGCAGCGTTGCGCCAAAGAGCGGTTTCCAGTTCACGCCGCCGAAGGTGTAATTGCCAGCGGCCTCGAGCTGCCAGGTGCGGTTCTGGTTGCGGCGCTCCGTAAACTGCGCGCGCCGCAGCGCGGTCGCGCCGTCGCGCGGGACGTTCACGAGCTGATCGAGCGTCTGCATGACGTTGAGGAACGAATAGTCGCCGTTCAGCGCGCTGATGAGCATCGCGTAAGGCACATTCGAGGTCACGTCGCCGAAACCATGGTGATAGCTGCGTGTGATCGCCTTGTCCCACGTGAACACCGCACGCACGTCCCAGCCGGCGAACTTCGCCGCGTATTCCGCGAAGAAATTCTCGAAATCGCTGTCGCGGTAGTCGTGCGCGCTGGCGGCGTTGTAGCGGTTGTCGGCGAGTGCAAAATGTCCGAAGTAGTCGCTCGCCGCCAGTGGCCGTGTCGGGTTGCCCGGCATCGGATAAAGCGAGGCGTTCGAAACCGGCACGCGCACGTTTTGCCGCATGAATGCGGGCGTTTCACGGCGGCGGAGCCACTGGTAGTCGAGTGTGAGTGCGGAATTCGGGGTGATTTTCCAAGTCACGACCGGTGCGATCACGGTCGTCTCCGACTCGGTCTTGTCGACCCATTCAAAACCGTTTTCCCACACGCCGTTGAAGCGGGCGAGAACCTTGTCGCCGACGAGCGGCTGGTTGAGATCGACCGACGAGCGCAGGTAGCCGTAGCTGCCGACGCTCTGGTTGAGCGCGTAGCTCTGCTTCGCGAGCGGTCGCTTGGAAATGTAGTTCACCACACCGCCGGGCGCGATTTGCCCGTAAAGGAGCGACGCTGGACCTTTTACTACTTCGACGCGCGCCACCGTCGCCGCATCGATGTAGCCGGAGCTCGGGAAACCGTTGCGCTGCGGATCGCTCTCGAAGCCGCGCACGTTGACCTTCGTTGTGCCGGTGCCGAACTCACGGCCGGCGTTCGTCACTCCGGGCGCATAATTCAGAATGTCCTCCAACGCCCGCGCGCCGATGTCGGTGATGAATTGTTCCGTGAAGGCGTTGACCGAAAACGGCAGGTTCTTGATCGGCGTATCGATGCGCGTCGCGGAGACGGAATTGCCGGCGCGGTAGCCGCGGTCCTGCGTGGTCGTCACGGTGAACGCGGGCATCTGGTAAGCGGGCTCCGTCGGCGGAACGGACGCCGGGGCGGCTTGGGCGAGGAGAAAGGCCGGAGCGGAAAAGACGGCGCCGGCGAGGGTGACGCGAGAGATCGACTTCATGGGGTTAGGGGGTGACAGCCCGACACCGCGAACGCGGCACCGGCGATGCGGAGTGGCTAGCACCGAGGCTTGCCGCGCCCGAGCGGCGGTTTATTCTCGCCGTTGAATGAATCGCTCTACCCCGCCCCGGATGGAGGACGTCGCCCGCGCCCTGGGCGTGCATCGCACGACCGTGTCGCTCGCGTTGCGGCGCGATCCGCGCATCCCCGCGGAGACGCAAACCGCGGTGCGCGCGATGGCCGAGCGATTCGGCTACCGGCCGAATCCGCTGGTCGCCGCGCTCATGCAGCAGCAGCGCGGGCGCAAATCGCCGCACGGCGTCACTACCCTCGCATATCTCACTTTTGACTCGGCGGGCGAGGTTTGGCGACGGAACCCCGCCTACGTGGAAATCTACGAAGGCGCGAAGGCGCGCGCGGCCGAGCTGAGTTTCCGTCTCGAGGAATTTTCCCTTACGCGTGGCGGCATGAACCCGAAGCGCCTCCGACAGATTCTGCTCACGCGCGGCATCGGCGGCGTGCTCGTCTCGCCCCCGCCCGGCGCGGTCAACCGCGTGGATTTCGATCTCACGGATTTCGCCGCGATCGGTATCGGTCTGCGCATTCGCGAACCGATTCTCGAACGCGTGTCCACCGATCACTATCAGGCCACGCGTCTCGCGGTGCAGATGTGTCGCGTGCGAGGCTACCGGCGGCTGGGACTCGTCGTGGGCGACACGGCGAGCGAGCGCATCGGGCATCGTTGGGAGGCGGCGTTTTTGATGGAGCACTGGCGCGAACCGGGGGAGGCGAACGTGCCGGTGCTCAGCGGCCCGATCAACACTGCCGTGCAGGCGACGCCGCCAGGCTTCACGGCTTGGTTGCGGCGCCACCAACCCGATGCCGTGCTCGCCACGCCGAGCGACCAGGCCGAGGCATGGTTAAAAGCCATCCGGGCCATCGCGCCCAAAACAGCGCTCGTCAGCCTCGGCTTGCGGGATCGCCGCGGCAAAATCGCGGGCATCTGGCAAAATCACGCCCGCGTCGGCGAGATGGCAACGGAGCTGCTCGTCGCGAAACTCCAGCGCAACGAACGCGGCGCCGATCACGCGATGGACACGCACTTGGTCGAGGGCGAATGGATCGACGGCGCCACGCTGCCGCCGCGCGGCTGAAAGGCAATCGCCCCATCGCCCGTTCCCCGGCAAAATGGGAGGGCGCTTCCGAGGAGCTGGAGGAATCGGCGGGACAATCGGGAGAGTGCGTGTGCGCCGGCCGGTCAAACCCCGCTGCCGTCCTCGCCGGAGCAACGCGTCTGCACCTTGCCGACCCGTTGCGCCGAAAAGGAGTGCTTCGTTGCACTCGGAGGGGCGGGGATTTCGGTGGGGCAATCGACGCCTAGAAACGAGTGACTCCGCCACAGGCCGTTGCTCGATGCGCGTCGCGCAAGCCGCAGTGTGGCGCTTCCCCAGACCGGGCGACGGAGCAGTTACCTTGGGTTGCTGACGCGCGGGAGCCGCTTTTCGAGAAACGCCTGCACCTTCGGCAAGCCAGCATGCGCAAGACCAAGGAAGAATTCCTTCGGTGCAATCTGGAGCTGGTTCCAGGCTTTGCGGCCGGTGCGGGAGGTGACCACGGCGAGCAGGCGCTCGAGTAGCTCGACCACCTTGCGTTCTTCCATGCGCTTGGCGCCCGCTGATTCGCACAGGCTGGCGAGATAGGCCGGGATGATGCGCGCAAGGATCAGAATGTGGCGTGCGTCCTGCCGTCCCGCTTGGGGAATCTCGGCCAAGTTCGCCACCTTTGCCTGCAGGAGCGCGATCGGTCCAGGCACGCGCACCCGGACAGCATCTTCGCCAATCGCGAACTCGTAAGCCGGCTCGCCCAGTTCCTCGTTGCTCGCCCCCTTGACGTAGCGAAACACCTCGATCAGCAGCGGTGCACCGTTGCGGTCCGCGGCGACCACCACCCCGATTTCATTGGACGGTGGGCGCAGGGGGAAAAACTGCGGCTTCTTGCCGGCCAGTCGGCCGAGCAAGGCGAGCGTTTCGCGATCGCCCAGCACATCCGCGTCACGTGAGACGAACGGCGCGAGGTCGTGGGTGAGCTCCTCGAAATAGAGCGCCCACAGGTTCACCGCTTGCCCCCCGACGATGAGCAGCGGATCCGGTGCGGCGAGCAAACCCGCGAAGTCCTGCGGCGGCCGCGGCGTGGCGTCAGCGGGATGCGGCATGGGCGCGATCGAAATTCAGGAGCACCGGGCGGCGGTGGGCGGCGATGGAGTTGCGTGCCTGCAGTTGCGTTGGTGTCACCAGCTGCATCTCGATCACCACTTGGTCGAATTCGCGTTGCGCCCGCTTGAAGCGCGCGAGCTGTGCGGCGGTTTTGAACTGCTTGGGTGGCCGCGGCGCCGTGTTCCAGACTGCCGCCCGTAGTTGTTCGGCATGGTCAGGGTCCTGCGCGCGTTTTCGGACGACTTCGCGTGCCGCCTCACGCAGCAGATCCATCACCGTCGTCCTCTCCCGCTTCGCGATCTGCGCCAACGCCGCCAAGACCCCCGCGTGTTCGGCCAGGCTCTGACGCCGCTTCGAGGATGAAAGTTGGTTGGGCATAGGAAAGGTTGAATCAACCTCTATCCACTCCGAGCGCGAAATCAAGGCTTTCGGCCGAACCGTTGCGCCACGCGCCCCAAGAGAAACACCGCCGCGACCGGAGCCATACTTTGCGAGAAAAGCGCGCCGGAGGAGAAAAGCAGTGAATTTAGGCTCCGGCCTTCCGGCCTTGGCGCCCGCGTTGCGCCGCAAAGGGGTGGTTCGCTTCGCTCTATGGAGGGGGATTTCAGTGGGGCGATCGGCCACGCATCCTGGCCGCGTGATCATCTCGTGCCTTTGAGTTTGATCACGGGAGTGCGATCTATGACATATCTTGCTTCCAAGGATAGCCGGTCATCGCCGTCGCGCTCGCCGGCGAGCATTCCGGATGCGCGGTCGCAACCGGTGCACATTCAAGCCGCGACCGACTCGACGGGCGACCACCGCATTTTCACGGATTTCGTGCTGCGCGAACAAATCTACGGCACCGGTTGGGACGGCACCATGGTCTTCAGCGCATCGTTAGACGGACATTATGCGATCAAGACCGAGAAATCGCCCGCTTTTCTCCGCTTCGGTGGATCGTTGGGAAGCACCTTGGCTCCTCGCACGCGTGTGCGTCCCCTTAACGCTAGACCGATTCTATCCGGACAAATTTTCTGGCTCCGCTTTCGGCCCTGTGCTCATCGTCTGTGACGGCGAGAAGTTTTCGCAAAGGCGATCGGCCGCGAACGCAAAAATACGCATTGACCGGCCTCAAGTTTTCGAGCCACCCCGGGTGTTAGTCCGGGATGTTGTTATGGGTTGATCTATCGGTTGTCGTTGAAGCTGTCCCGACGGAGGGAGGCCGTAGGCCGACCGGAGTCGGGACAGC
>JAYRJE010000006.1:0-295986 GCA_041906465.1 Candidatus Didemnitutus sp.
GCATCGCCTCCACCAGCTGCTTGCGCTCCTCGAACACTGATCGTTGTCGCCATGGCATCGGCGACCCTCACCCAAAACTGTCAGCGAATTAATGGCAGAAAGTGTCAGCGAATTATGGCACCGAGCCTCCCCAAGCGCCCTCTCCCGCTGCGGGCTGCAATCCCGAAGGGCCGTTGGGGACAACGGCCCCTACCACCCGCAACGAAAACGTCGCGCTACTTCCGGCGCGCGATCCACGCGCGGACGTTTTCCTCGAGCAGGTCCATCGGCAATGCGCCGTCTTTCAGCACGAGGTCGTGGTAGCCGCGCAGGTCGAACTTTTCGCCGAGTTCCTTCTTCGCGAGTTCGCGCAGCTCGAGAATCTTCAGCATGCCGACCTTGTAGGAAGTCGCCTGGCCGGGCCACACGATGTAGCGGTTCGTCTCCGTGAAGATGTCGCGCTCGGGATTCGGCGTGTTCTGGCGGAAATAATCCATCACCTGCGCGCGCGTCCATCGCTTCGAGTGCAGGCCGGTGTCGACCACGAGGCGCACGGCGCGCAGCAGCTCATCGTAGAGGCGGCCGAAGTCCATCATCGGGTCCTGGTAGAAACCGAACTCCTTCGGGAAATACTCGGCGTAGAGCGCCCAGCCTTCGATGTAGGCCGTGTTGCCGCCGAACTTGCGGAAGCGCGGGATGCCCTGCAGCTCCTGCGCGATGGCGATCTGCATGTGGTGGCCGGGGATCGCCTCGTGGTGCGCGAGCGTCTCCATCTCGAAGATCGGCACGCCGCGCATGTCGATCGTGTTGACGTAGTAGACGCCCGGCCGCGAACCGTCGGGCGCGGGGTCCTCGTAGAACGCGCCGGCGGCGCCTTTCTCGCGGAACGGCTCGACGACCTTCACGACGAGCGGCGCCTTCGGCTTCACGCCGAAGAAGTCGTCGAGGCGCGCGCGCATCGTGTCGATGATCTCGTTCGCGCGCTTCACGTAGGCGGCTTTGCCGTCGGGCGTCGTCGGGTAATAAAACTCGTCGCTCTCCTTCACGTGCTTGAAGAAGGCCTGCAGGTCGCCTTTGAAGCCGACGCGCTGCATGATCTCCTCCATGCCGCGGTGAATGCGCGCGACTTCGCGGAGGCCGAGCGCGTGGATCTCGTCGGCGGACATCTTGGTGGTCGTCGACTGGCGCAGGCAGAACGCGTAATACTCGGCGCCTTCGGGCAGCTTCCACACGCCGTCGTCGGTCGTGGCGATTTTCTCCTGCGCTTCAAGCAACGCAATGAGCCGCGCGTAGGCGGGCTGCACCGAGTCGACGAGCGCCCCGCGCGCATCAGCGAGGAGCTGTTTTTGCGTGGTGGCATCGGCATCTTTGAGCGCGCCGATCTTCGCCTGCGCGTCTTCCCAGAGCGCGGACGGCTTGCCCGATTGATCAAACGGCTCACCGGTCACGACTTCGCGGCAGGATTCGATCACGAGGCCAAAGACGAATTTCGGCGGCAGAATGCCCTTCGCCGCACGGGCCTTCACGTTTTCGATCAGCTGATCGAACATCGGCGCCATGCCGCGCAGGCGCGCGACGTAGGCGCGGGCGTCGGCGACGGTGTCGACGCGGTGAAAATTGATCAGAAACGCCGGCGCCTCGGAGTGCAGGCCGGACATTTGGTTGAGCGGATAGGAGTGATGACGCCACTTCCAGCCCTCGATCGCCTCCTCCGCTTGGCGCACGAAGAGCCGGTAGCTGACCTTCGTCTGGTCGTCGAGCGCCTCGAAGTTCACCGCGCGCTTCAGTTCCGCGAGTTGCTGGACGCCGAGGACGAAATCTTCCAGCGCGCGCTGCTCCGAGAGATCGTCCCATTTGTCGTAGTCCTTCTTGAGGCCGAGCCGCGTCTGCAGGAGCGGGCTGCGATCGACGGCCTCGTCGAACACGCGTTCGAAAAACGCGTTCGCTTTCGCGGACTCAGCGGCGACTTGGTCGGGAGTCACGGCAGCGAAGAGGGAAACGGACATCAGGGCAAACGCGCAGCCGGCGAGCAGGGAGCGGGGATTCATGTTCCCGCCGAAAGAACACACGACCACGCGCGCAGCAAGCCCGGCGCGACGAAGCCATGGTAGGGCGCGGACTCCGCTCCGCGCCGCACCGGCGGCGAAGGGACTCGCCGCCCTACCCACCTCAACAGTCGTAGCGCACGCCGAGCTGGCACAGCCACTCGTCGAGCACGGCCATGTTGCCGAGCGTGTCGGCCGGCGTCATCGCCGCGACTTCGCGCTGACCCTTCGCCAGCGCATCCGCGACGGCGTCAGCCTCGAGCGCGTAGAGCGGGCCGGGCGCCGGGATGACAATTTCTTCGGGCTCGTTCGCCGCGGCGCGACGCAACGTCAGCCGCGCCTCATTACCGGGGAAAAACGGCATCGGCACCTCGATCGTCCCGCCCGTGCCTTGCAGGCTGGCGCGGATTTCGCGCGGTCCGGCGAAGCCACAGGCGAGGCGCGCCACAATGCCGCCGTCGAAGGTGGCGACCGCCGCCGCATACTCGTCGACCTGCGTCGTGGCGTTGAGCCGGCCGAGCCCCTTGAATTGCACCGGCTCGGCAAACGCTCGTCCCTGCGCGGCACCCGCGAGCAGCCGCGAAAACGAAACCGGATAGCAACCGAGATCGAGAATGCCGCCGCCACCGAGCTCACGGTTGTAGGCGCGATGCGCCGGATCGAAGGGGAAATCGACCGAGAAGGTCGCCTCGATCAGGCGCAGCTCGCCGATCGCGCCCGAGCGCACGAGCTCCCCCAGACGTGCCGTCTGCGGGTGGCAGCGATACATGAACGCCTCCATCAGCAACACGTCATGGCGCCGCGCGACGTCCACCATGCGCTGTGCATCGGAACCGCGGACGGCGAGCGGCTTCTCGCACAGGATGTGTTTGCCGGCCGCGGCCGCCGCGAGGGTCCACTCGAGGTGTTGCGGGTGCGGCGGCGCGATGTAGACCGCCTGCACGGCCGGGTCGGCGAGTAGCGCCGTGTAGCTGCCGTGCGCTCGCACGCCACCGAACTCGGCGGCGAAACGATCCGCGGTCTCCGGCATGCGACTGCCGATCGCCACGAGACGGCCGGTGCGGGAGTTGGCGAGATCGGTGGCGAAGCGCCGCGCGATCATGCCCGTGCCGAGGATACCCCACTGAAGTCGATCACTCATGTGCGTTGAAAGGTTCGCTCAATGGCTCCATTTGTCCCGCGCATCGTTCACGAGCGTTTGCAGCATGTCGAAGCGGACCTCGCCGTAGTTCAGTGCATAGCGCATGCGACCGTCGCGAAACACCCACGTCGTGGGCAGCCACGTGACGGGCAGACCGAGAAAAGCGTTCATGCGATCGGCGCCCGCTTTTGAAACCGCGCTCGGGTGCGTGAGCAGAGTGAGGTTCGGTTGCCCGCCGAGATTGCCTGCGGCGAGTTTGGGCGCGGGGTCCTGGCCGCGGTGCCAGATGTTGAGGAAAACGAATTTAACGTCGGGGTTCGCGCCGATGAACCTGGCCCAACCGTCCGGCGTCATCTCCGCTCGGCAGTTCGGGCACCACGGCGCCCAAAAATGGATGATGGTCACGTGCGAACCGGCCGCGATTTCGGCGACTTCTTTCTCGAGCGGCGGCACGGGCACGGGGTCGGCGCGGAGCAATGCGGCAACGAACAGCAGCGTGCAGGCAAGGAGCGGGCGAAGCATGCGCGTTAAGATGCGCGGCGGTCCCATTTATTCCAGCGCCGAGTGAATCCCAAATCCGCGGCGATCCCCCAGTAACAGGCCCACCGATTTTCCGCATCAGCGAGCCTTGAATCACCGGGCGACGTTGTAATTTCGTGCCCGTTGCGCTGTGGCTAGTGTCTAATCCCATCACATCCCCAACCCATCATCATGAACGATAAAATCCACGTTCGCGGCATCCACGTCACGCTCACCCCCGCTCTCACGCAAGCCATGCACGAGAAGGCCGAGCGTCTCCTCCGCCACAACACCCACATCATCCGCATCCGGATGGATCTCGAGTTCCACGACACCAAGGCGCCCGAACAGCGCTTCACCGCCAAGGCGCAAGTCGAGATCGACGGTCCGGATCTGGTGGCGTCGGCCGTTTCGGAGGATGGCTACAAGTCCGTGGATCTGCTCGTCGACAAACTCGACAAACTGCTCCGCGAGCGTCACGCCAAGCGCGTGCAAGGCCGCAACGACGAGCGCCGCCAGGCGCCCGACGTGCTGCACGGCAAAGCCTGAGCGCAGCGCGCCGCCAGCGCACGAAAGTCTCCCTTAAAAACGAAGCGCGGCCACGGCCGCGCTTTTGTTTTCCGTAGCAGCCGATGTGAGTCGGCTGCCTTCCGCCGCGTGGCAGGTGGCGCGCTTGCGCGCCACTCGTGCGATCTGGCCAGAATTCCGACAAGTTGCGCGCGAGCGCGCAACCTACCCGGCGAGCGAGGCCTTCCTGCGTGGGCCGTTCAGACCCTCACCGATACGGCTGATGCAGCGTGACCGGCTGGGCCTTCTTGCGCAGCTGCAGGTTCAGCATCTCCACGCCGAACGAGAACGCCATGGCGAAGTAGACGTAGCCCTTCGGGATGTGGAAGCCCATGCCTTCCGCGATGAGCGTCGTGCCGATCAGCAGCAGAAATGACAGCGCGAGGATCTTCAGCGTCGGATGCTTGTTGACGAAATCGCTGATCGAGCCGGCCGCGAGCAGCATCACCCCCATCGAGAGCACGACCGCCGTGATCATCACGGGCAAATGTTGAGCCATGCCGACAGCCGTGATGACCGAGTCGAGCGAGAACACGACGTCGAGCAGCATGATCTGCACGAGCACGGCGCCGAAACGCGCCGCGCCCTTCGGGTTGGCGCCGCCCTCCTCGCCCTCGAGCTTGTGGTGAATCTCCATCGTGCTCTTCACGAGCAGAAACAAGCCGCCCAGCAGCAGGATGAGATCACGCCCCGACACCCCATGATCGAACACGGAAAACAGCGGCGCCGTGAGCTTCGCGATCCACGCGATGCTCGCGAGCAGCGCGATGCGCGTGATGAGCGCGAGGCTGAGACCAAGGCTGCGCGCGCGCGGCTGTTGGTCCGCCGGCAACTTGCCCGCCAGGATCGAAATGAAAATGACGTTGTCGATGCCGAGCACGATCTCGAGCCCGGTGAGGGTGAGCAGGCTGATCCACGCCTGCGGGTCGCTGAGCCAGTCGAACATGGTGCCGCGCAGTCAGCCGCAGCACGCCGCCGGCGTCAACTCGCGGCGCGTCGGAAAACCCGGCAACAGGCGCCCGGGAGCTTTCCCGCTCCCGACGCGTCGGGCCGTCAGGCTTTCGGCGCCCGCAGGGCCGACACGATCAGCGCCAGCGCGACCACGATCAGCGCATACGGCCAGTAGGCCTGCAGGCTGCGCAAGGTCTCACGGACCGCCGGACCGCCGCTCACGACGATTCCTGCAAAAGTCAGGCCGCCCGCCGGAAAGACCGTCCACCACGTCCGGTGCTTCGCCCCAAAGATCAGCACCGACAGCACCGAAATCGACAGGAAGCCACCGGCCAACGAGAACAGAAACGCGCCCGGCCCGTAGCTCGTCTGCAACCACGCGCCGATGCCCACGCCGAGCAACACACCTCCGGGCACCAGCAAACCGATCGAGCGCGACAACGCCGCCCAGACGACGAACGCCACCCCGAGAAACGGCAGGAACGCGCGCCCGGCCAGACCCGGCGGCAAATAAGGCGCCGCGAGTGCCGCCAGCGCAACCGCCAGCAACACACCCCCGGCGACGAGTCGGCCGCGGCGACGGTCACGCGACGGATTGGAGGCGGACGGGGAGGCGGCACAGTCGTTCATGATGCCGTAGCTTACCGACCCCGACGTTTTTCGCCCAGTGCCAAAAGTCATGTCCGACGTCATGCCGCGCCACCGCAAGATCCCGCGCCCGACCCGCCCGTTTGTAATATAATACGTTACAAACCCGCTCGGCGTATTTTCTGCGGAGATCGCGGCCTCACACGCCGACCCACGCGAGACCGGTCTTGATCCAGAATGGGATCGTGAACAGCCCCAGCGCCGTCGTCCCGAGCACGATCTGCACCGCCACGAGCGGCTGCCCGCCGTAAACGCGCGCGATGATGATCGGGATCACCGCCGACGGCATCGCCGCCTGGATGACGATGATGCGCTTCAGTTCCGGCGAAAACGGCCCGAACTTCGCCACCACGAAAAACAACAGCGGCAACACCAGCAATCGCACCGCCGCCGCACCGATCAGCACGCGGGGCGCGACGAGCTTCTTTAGCTCAACGACGTGAGGCTGGATGCTGACCCCCGTCATGATGAGGCCGAGCGGGATCATGATTTGTCCGACCCAATGCACCGCACTCATCACCGGCGACGGAATCAGCGGACCGATTCCGACCAGATTCACCGCCAACGCCGCCAACAACGAGAACAGCGGCACGTTCAACAGCCGGCGCCAACCCTCGCGCAGCCCGAGCCCGCTGATGATCAGCACCCCGCCCGTCCACACCGCCGCTTCCACGCCCATGTTGTGCGTCAGCAACAACCCACGCGCCTCCACGCCCCACATCGCATCGACGATCGGCAGCGGCAGATAGCCATAATTCGCCAGCCCCGCCGTGATCGCGAACGTCCGCAGCCCCGTGCCGATGTGCAGCCCGATCGCGCGCGCCAACGCGTAAGCCACGCCGAAACTCGCCAGCGTCAGCGCAAAACCCGCCAGCGGCGCCAAGAGGATGTTGCCTGGCTGGCGCAGCGCCGCGTTGCCGACCACCGAGTCGAAGATCAGGCACGGCGTCGCGATCTTGATCACGAGATTCAACAAGCTCTCCTCGGCCTCCGCCTTCACCCACTCCACGCGCCGCAGCCACAGGCCGAGCAGCACGATGAGAAACACCGGCAGCACGGTGGTGAAGAGTTGGGCGTAGCTGGTCATGTGGCGGAGGACGGAATACCGAAGACGGAGGACAGAGAACCGTCGGCTGCAACTCAATCGCGCTCTGCGTGCAACGGGCCTCTTTCTCTCGTAGCCGCGTTGGAGCGCAGCGACAACGTGGCCGCTGCGCGGCTCAGCCACGCTTTCGCCCGCAGCTCAAGCGCGGCTACCGTTCCCGCAGCGCAGCTCCGTCCTCAGTCCTCTGCCTTCCGTCCTCTGTCGCCTCCGCTCACTCCGCCATCGCTCGCCCGGCGAGCCAGCCGGTCGTCCACGCCGCCTGGAAATTGAAGCCGCCCGTCACGCCGTCCACGTCGAGCATCTCGCCGGCAAAATGCAGCCCGGGCACAAGCCGGCTTTCCATCCGCTTGAAATCCACCTCGCCCAATCGCACGCCACCGCAGGTGACGAACTCGTCCTTGAACAGACTCTTCCCTTTCACCGTGAACTCCGCATCGGTCACTTGCGCCGCGAGCGCGCGCAGCGCCGGATTGCCCACGCTCGTCCAGGGCGCGTTCGCGGCGATGCCCGCCGCCACCACGAGCCGCTCCCACAACCGCAGCGGCACACCGAGCGGGCTCCACGTCGTGACTTGCTTGCGCGGCTCGGCGCCGCGCGCGCGCTCGAGTTCGGCGCGCGCAGTCTCGGCGTTGAACTTCGGCGCCCAGTTCACGCGCAACGCGAACCGATAGTCGCGCTCGGCGAGCAGGCGCGCCCCCCACGCGGAAATTTTCAACACCGCCGGACCGCTCAGGCCCCAGTGCGTCACCAGCATCGGCCCGCGCTCCTTCAATGGCGTGCCCGCGACCGCCGTCGCCGCCTCCTCGACGGACACGCCGGCGAGATCCTTCAGGCGCGGATCGTCGATGTGGAACGTGAACAGCGACGGCACCGGCGTCTCGATCTGGTGCCCGAACGCCTGCGCGATCGCGAAGCCGGCGTTCGATTTGTTGCCGCCGGTCGCGAGCAGCAAACGGTCCGTCGTCACCTCTTCGCCGGTCGTCAACTCGAGGCGGAACCCGCCGCTCGTCGGCACGCGCAACGCGCTTTTCACGCCGCATTGCGTGCGCACCTGCACGCCGGCTTTCCGCGCGGCGCCGAGCAGGCAATCGATGATCGTCTGCGAGTTGTCGGTGACGGGAAACATCCGTCCGTCCGCCTCGGCCTTCAGCGTCACGCCGCGCGCGGCGAACCACTCGACGGTATCGCGTGGTTGGAAGCGGCTGAAGGCGCCCGTCAGCTCGCGGCCGCCGCGCGGGTAACGTTTCGCCAGTTCGCGCGGCTCGAAGCAATGGTGCGTGACGTTGCAGCGGCCGCCACCGGAAATCTTCACTTTGCCGAGCGTGTGCGCCGTGGCCTCGTAGAGCGTGACGCGGCACGCGGGATTCGTCTCGGCGCACGCGATGGCGCCGAAGAAGCCCGCAGCGCCTCCGCCGACCACGCTGACCTGCCGCTCGTTCATGGAGCCGGCAGCGTGCGGTGCGCGGCGGAGTTGTCCAAGGCGAAAACAACAGCGCCGCGGCCCACCCCTGGACCGCGGCGCCAACTGCACACACTAGCTAACCTACCGGGTAAATGCGTGTGGGTAGGAAATTACTTGGCCGGGGGCGGCGGCGGACCGTCCTTATCGGCGCCGTGACCGCGCGGACCTTTGCCGCGGCCTTCGCGCATCTTGCCGCCGAACTCCTTCGCCTTCTCGCGCTGCTCGGGCGTGAGGATGGCGTCGATCTTCGCGCGTGAGTCTTTCATGATCGCCTGCATCTTCTCGCGCTTGTCTTCGCGCGAGAGGGATTGGTCCTGCATGATGGCCTCGACTTGCGGGCGCGTGGCTTCCTGAAGGGCCTTGAGCTTGGCGACCTGGTCGTCGCTGAGACCGATCTCCTGGCGATGGTCGATGAGCATCTCGATCGGGCGCGGCATGCCGCCGCGGGGACCGTGCGCGCCTTTTTTGCCGGCGGGCGGATTATCTTGGGCGTTGAGCGCGGGCACCAACGCGGCGACCGCGAGCGCGACCGCGAACAACAGAACTTCACTGGAGCGTTTCATTTGGATTTTGCGGGGGTTGAAAAGATACGGGTTACAGGGGGCAAAGACGCGGCGACGCCGGGCGCGTTTCAGCGCTCGCCGTTTTTTCGCGGGGAAAAGTTGGTCGGCTGACGTAACCGCAGGCCGGCCTTCAGCGTAGCCGCGCGGCAAAGCGGAGGACGGGAACCCGAGGACCGAGGACAGACTCGCCGGCCCAGCCAACATTTCGTTCGGCCTCCGTCCCTCCGTTTTCCGTCCTCTGCCCTCCGTCGCGCCCCTCCGCCGTTGCGCCCGCGCGCGTTCGGCGCTTGGTTCGCTGCGTGCAGTTCTCCGCGCTCGTTCACATCGCTCAGGAAGTCGTGGCCGCCGCCCAACGTCGGCTGCCGGCGGAGGTGCGCGCGGTCGCGACGACCGTGCCCGTCTGCTACGAAACCGTGCCGAACGACGCCATCCTCGCCGAAGGCTGGGAGCCCGACATCCTCGGCCTGTTCGTCGGCCACGAGCACGGCGGCGAGTTGCGCGACGACTTCGCCCCCCTGCCGCCGCAGATCCTGTTGTTTCTCGAAAACCTCTGGGACTACGCCGAGGGCGACGTCGCCATTTACCGCGACGAGGTGCGGCTCACTTATTTGCACGAGCTCGGCCACTACCTCGGCTGGGACGAAGACGAAGTCGCCGAGCGCGGCTTGGAATAGCGCATCTCCTTGGGAACCACTCCCAATCTTCGCTTTCATTCCTTCCCTGATTCTGTTTAACCGTCCCTTATCCGGCCGCCTAGGCCGGCCCGACCAAGCCCAATGAAGAAGCTCCTCTCAGCCTTTGTCCTCCTCGCCACCCTCGCCGCTGGCCTTACCGCCACTGCCGCGACCGTGAAGCGCGAGACGCTCGTCGAGCGCCTCGATACGTGCGAGGCCATCCTGCAAGACCTCCAGTCGAGCACCAAGACCGCCATCCCGCCTGAAGTCCTTCGCCGCGCCCAGGGCTTCGTCATCATCAATCAGGTGCAAGCGGGCCTCTTCCTCGGCATCAAGGACGGCTACGCCGTCGCCATGGTCCGCCGCCCGAACGGCAAGTGGTCCATCCCCGTCTTCCTCCGCGCCGGCGAAGCTTCCTTCGGCCTCCAGGCCGGTGTGAAGGCCGTCAACACCGTCCTCGTGCTGATGGACGACACCACCGCCCGCCTCCTCCTCAAGAGCCGCTTCAACTTCGGCGCCGAGGCCAAAGCCATGGCCGGTGTCCGCGGCGGTGAGCGCGAAGCCGTCACCAAGCAGCTCGTCGAAGGCGCCAACGTCCTCGTCTATTCTCTCCAGGAAGGCTACTACCTCGGCATGGCGGTCAAGACCGGCTTCATGCAGCCGAACGACGACGCCAATCGCATTTTCTACAACACCAACAACCGCCTGCCGGAGCTGCTTTACTCCGACTGGACCACGCCGCCCGCCGAGACGCGCTTCATCATGGACTACGTGACGCGCCTCACGAGCCGCTGAGCGCAACCCACATCGACTTTGAGACCCGAACCCGCCGAACTCCCGGCGGGTTTCGTTTCGGGGTAGGCGCGCTACGATCGCGCTTGTCAGGTGGGGCGAACCGTCCCGGTGAGCCGCGGCTCGGCGAGGACGCCTCGCCCTACCAAGGACGGCACACTGGATCCCCAAACGCCGACCTGATGCGGACCGTTTCCACCCGTTGTCACGCCGCAATCGCATCGCGATGAACGATCGTCATCTCGTAGCAGCCGACGTGAGGAGACTGTCGTCACACGCGCCGCGTTTCCAGCCTCCTCACGTCGGCTGCCACGCAAAGGCGACCTTCGTCACTTCCCTTCCCGCAGCCCCCGCAGGTGCGCGACCAGAATCCCGACGACCGACTCCGCCACGCGCTGCTGCGCTTCGGTGCGGCTCGCGCCCGGCACTTCCACCGTGCCGGAAATCACCGCGATCTTTCCGCCGCGCTTCACCTGCGCCAGCGTCCACCACGCCATCGGGTCCTTGATCTTGTTCGCGCGCGATGGCTCCGCGTAACCGGTCGTCGACAACGCGAGATCCGCCCCGAACAACTGACAGGCGCCCACTGCCATCTCGACCGCCACCTGTTGCGACACGCAATTGCACTTCTTCGCGTGCGCCCGGCTCACGCCCAGCAGCTTCACCTTCTCGTCGAGCGAGTAAGCCGTGATCCCACCGAGAAAATAATCCGACGAGCCGCTCACGCACGCGATCAACGCCTGCACACGTCCTGCGGTCATGCTCTCCGCCGTCGCCACCGTCAGCCGCGGCTTTTTCGCGAGCAGTTTCTTGAGTTCTTCTGCGAGCGTGAGGTTCATGCGCGCGACGCTGCGTGGCGTCGCCCCGCGTCGCAAGCTTTCCAGTTGTCGCGCGACGCTTCCCGCGCATCGTCGCGCCGCATGCGCCTGCTTCGCGTTTTTCCCGCCGTGTTGGTTCTCGCCTCCGCACTCGCGCTCCGCGCTGCCGACGCGCCGCGGCCCTACGTCGTCGGCGATGCGTTCGCTGGCTTCTCGACCCGCGATCAGCACGACCGGCCCTTCACCTACGCCGCCGGCGACACGCGCCTCGTCATCGTCTCGTTCGTGATGGGCACCGGCAAAGCGGCCAACGCCTTCTTCGAAAAACAGCCGGCCGATTTCCTCGCGCAGCACCGCGCGCTGTTCCTCGCCAACATCCACGGCATGCCCGGCATCGCCCGCACCTTTGTCATGCCAAAGATGCGCAAATACCCGCACCGCATCCTGCTCGCCGATGCGGAAAACTTTCTCGCGCGCTACCCGCAACAGCCCGATCGCCTCACCGTCTTCGCCCTCGACGACGCCGGCAGGATCACCGCAATCCGCTTCATCGATCCGAAGGCGGAGCTGCCCGCGCTCTTCGCCACGAAGTAGTCGCGGCGCCGCAGCGCCGGCTCATGACGTCTCGCGGCGCAACCGCCAGCGCTGGCTGCGCGCGACGATGAAGCCCGCGCACTCCGGTGCGCCGCAGCGGCACGGATGCCGGTGCGCGTCGCTCACGCGAAACCCGTAGTCGAAGGTCAGCTCCTCGCCCGGCGCGATATCGCGGCACGCCACGATCCACACCCGGCGCCCATCGGACTGCGCTTCGCAGTTGGGCGCGCACGAGTGATTGATGCGGCGCGCCGGGTTGCCCGGCACCGCGCCATCGAGATCGAAGTGGCGGTTGAGCTCGAAAATGTAGACGCACGCATCGCCGCCCGCGGCCGCCCGCGCCCGGCGGAGTTCCTCGCGGCGTTCCGCCTCCGCTTTGGAGATGCGCTCGCCGATGTATTCGACGATCCGCTCGCCCTCCGGAATGAAGTCCTGCGCGAACACGCCGACGCCATGCAGCGCCGAACGCCGCAAACGCACCGTCGGCGGCAGCTGCACGCGCCGCGTCGTTTTCCTTTTGCGCTGGTTCACGCGAGCTCCAGTCCCACCGGACAATGATCGCTGCCCATGACGTGCGGCTCGATCCACGCGCGCTTCAGGCGCTTTTGCAGCGCGGTCGAGGCGACGAAATAATCGACGCGCCACCCGATGTTCCGCGCCCGACAGTTCATCATCTGGCTCCACCACGTGTAGTGGTCCGGTCCTTTCTCGAACTCGCGGAAGGTATCCACGTAGCCCGCCGCGAGCAGCGCGGTGAAGTTCGCGCGCTCCTCGTCCGTGAAACCGGCGTTGCGGCGGTTCGTCTTCGGATTTTTCAAATCGATCTCCTGATGCGCGACGTTCAAGTCGCCGCAAAAGAGCACGGGCTTCTTCTTCTCGAGTTTCTTCAGAAATTTCAGGAACGCCGGGTCCCATTCCTTCGTGCGGTAATCGAGCCGCGTGAGGCCGCGCTGCGAGTTGGGCTGGTAGACGTTCACCAGATAAAAATCCGCATACTCGGCCGTGATCACGCGCCCTTCCTGATCGTGCTCAGCGAGGCCGATGCCCTCGTTGACCCTGATCGGCGCCTCGCGCGAGAAGACGACCGTGCCCGAGTAGCCTTTTTTCAGCGCGGAATTCCAGTGCGCCTTGTAGCCCGCCGGCCATTCGACGTGCTGCACGTCGCCCGGATGCGCCTTGGTTTCCTGGAGGCAAATCACGTCCGCTTGCGACGCCGCCATCCAGTCGAGCAGGCCTTTTTTCATGGCGGAGCGCACCCCGTTCACGTTCCAGGAAAGCAGTTTCATGCCCGTAAGCTCGCGAGCGGGGCGCACGGCGCAAACCGTTTCCCGCCACGGCCGCGGTTTTTTCCCTGCCGGCGCGCCAAAATTCGCGTAACTGTGCCGCCGCTCCTGGTGTTCTCCATCCCACCCACGATGCAAATCCACGCCACGCTCGTCTGGCTGAGCGCCGTGCTGCTGACGCCCGCCGTCATCCGCGCTGCTTCGCCCCGGTCGCCGAACGAGATCGTCGTCTCCGCAGCGAACTACGCCCGCACCCCACCCGACGTGCTGGAAAAGATGTTCCGCCAACCTGCCGACGTCACGAATGCGACGCCACCCGCCGCCACCGAACGGCCCGTGCAGCATTACCAGTTTCTCAAAGGCGAGACCTACGAAGCCGACTTGAATTACGAGGACGTCTGCAAGCTGCTCGTCCCCGCGCTCGCCGCGAAAAACCTGCGCAACACCTTCGACCAGTCGAAAGTCGAACTCATCCTCCGGGTCAGCTTCGGCAGCCGCCGCTGGCGCGATCCCTTCGTGCGCGAAGACAATCTCGAGTGGAAACACGGCCTCGTCCCGCGCAAGCGTGGCACCTCGCTCTCCGCCGCGTCCGCGTGGGACGAGCGCGCCGGCGGCGACGAGGCCGCGCTGCGCCAAACCGAGGAAGCGCTCGGCAGCGCCGCCGAAGGCCTGGCCGATCGCCTCATCAACGGCCAGCCGACGGAGGATTACTTTCTCATCGTCGTCGACGCCTTCGAAGTCGCCGCGCTCAAGATCAAAGGCAACAACACGCCCCGCGCATGGACGACCTTCATCGCCGTGCGCCAGCGCGACCGCGCGAAATTTTCCGACGTCGCCGCCGCGATGATCGCGCGCGCCGCACCGTTCTTCGGCGAAACGCTGCCCGGCAAGGCGCATTTCACCGACCGCGAAGGCAAAGTCACTCCGGGGGAACTCCGCGTCGTGGAAGAAAACGTCCCTGCACCGAAAAAATAGGCTGCTCCCGGGAGGGTCTCGTTCTTCCCCCCAGCCGCGCCTCCTGCACCAGGTCACCAAGCCACACCATCGTGCACACCGCTCAACCCGCTTGCGTTTCCGTCTGCCACATGTGCATTGTCCCTCTCGCACGCCCGGGCCACGCGTCATCCTCGACATGACCACGAAACTCCCCCGCCTGGCGCTCTGCGCCCTCCTTGCTGCCAGCGTGCTGCGCTCCGCCGCCGCCGAGCCCGCGCCTGAGAAATATCGTCCCGCTCCGGTCTCTGTCTCATCGCTGAACTATCGCGAGATCTCCCGCGATGAGCAGCTCCGCCTCGATGCGGAAAAAATGAAGGTCAATCCGGTGTCCCGCACCATGAAGCCGCTCGGCCGACCGCAGCGCTACGTTTTCATACCGGGCGAACTCTACGAGAACGACCTGCCTTACGACGAGATTTGCCGCCGCCTCGCCGAGGCGCTCGCCAAGAAGGGCTTTATCAACGCCACCGACTCCGCCGGCCGCGTGATCGCGCCGAATGAAGTCGACCTCATTCTCCGGGTAAACGCTGGCGAACGCCCCTGGCGCCAGCCCACCGCGCGGATCAACTCGCTCACTTGGCGCGACGGTCTCGTGGAACGTCCCCGCGGCCGCACGCTGACCACGCTCGGAGGTGACGTCATGTGGGACAGCCGCGCCGGCGGCAACGACCGCGCGCTCACCGCGGGTGCCGAAAACGAAAATGCCCCCGGCTTCGGCTACGGCAGCTCACCCGCCACGCCGGCCGGTGCCTCGCCGCTCAACGCCGCCTCCGCCATCAATCAACGCAGCGGGGCCGAAGAATACGAGGCAACCCGCGATTTCTACCTGCTGGTCGTCGACGCCTTCAGCTACGAAGAGGTGCGCAAGGAAGGCGCCAACGCCAAGCGTCTCTGGACCACCTTCCTCGCGGCTCCGCGCCAGCGCGGCGAAAAATTTTCCGACGTGCTCAACACCCTCCTCCGCGTCGGCACGCCCTATTTCGGCGAGACCACCGACGGGCTCCAAATGTTCAACGACGCCCGCGCCAACGTCACCCCCGGCGAGTTGCGCGTCATCGAAAGCGACGTCCAGCACCCGGACGCCCCGCGCAAATAGACCGCACCTCCGCCGCCGTTCCCGCAAACGGCGCGTCGCGGAAAAAACGCCTCGCCGCCGCGCAGCGCCGCCGCAGCGTTGGCCCCCAAAAAAAGGCCGTCTCCGATAAAGGAGACGGCCTTGAGGGGAAGGGGTATCAGCGCTGCGCAACCGTCGCAGCGTCCGCGTCCTCGACGCGGATCGGCAGCACCACGCGAGCGCGCACCACGGCACCGTCACGCGTCAGCGGCTTGAATTTCCACTGCGCCACGGCCCGCGAGAGCTGCTTCACCAGGTCGCGATCGGCATCCGCCGGAGCATAGATCTCCTTCGGCGTGCCGTCCGCTTCGATGACGAAGCTCAAACGCACTTCGGCCCCGACGTAGTCCGGGTTGATCACCGGTTTCACAACCGAGATCGGCACGGGCACATCGGCGCGTCCTGCGTAGGACTCGACGTAAGCCTCCTCGGTCGACTTCGCGAAAGCGAAGGACGCGAGCAGGCTGCTAGCGAGGATCAGTTTGATCACGTTTTTCATGGTAGGGTGTCTTTCGTTTGTTGGTTTCTCTCGAACTGCACCCGGCGTCGCCGGATGTTTGCGCCACGCCAGCCCATCCGGCCGCTCGTGCGCGAAAGCCGCGTTTTGGGGACGCGGGGTAGTGATAACACCATGAACCGATCGCTCGGCCTGACTGCCAAAGAACATCGCCGTAAATGCAGCCCCCGTGCCAACCGCCTGTCACAACTGTGTTCATTTCCCTCGGGAAAACCTCGGTGGCACGGCGAAATTTCGTCACGACGCTAACCGCCACTGCGCCCTGAGATTACCGCGCATCATCCGGGAAGGCGAATGTTCCGAACGAGCCGTGCGCGCAGATCCCGCTACCGGCGGGCGTGAGCTTGCGCCCGCCGTCCGTCCGCGTAACGACTCTCGCTGTGTCCGCCCCCGCGCCGCGCGCTCCGCTGCCGAGCTGCACGCTCGAGATCAAGGCCGTCCCCAACGCGCCGCGCAACGCCGTGGCCGGCTGGCTCGGCGATGCACTCAAGGTGAAGGTGCACGCCCCGGCGCTCGAAGGCCGCGCCAACGAGGAACTCTGCGCATTCCTCGCCGACACGCTCGCGCTACCGCGCCGCGCGGTGACGCTCCTCCGCGGCGACAAGTCGCGGCAAAAAGTCGTGCGCATCGACGGCATCGACCTCGCCGAAACGAAGCGCCGCCTCCTGCAACAGTAGCGCCGACTTACGACCGCCGAGCGAAAGCGAAAGCATTCGCGCGCCGGCGGCCACCGACTACAGCCATCCCACGGGGCAGCGACAGCCGACCCCATTTCCGAATCCTGTCGTTCTGAGCGAAGCGAAGCGCCGCCGAAGGCGAGCACGGCCATCCAGACGTGCGAATTCTGCCGCGCGCTCGGTCCGTGGATCCTTCGCTGCGCTCAGGATGACAGGCGGATGAGGCCGGGAACGAGTTCGTGCAGGATGACTGTGGTCACGGACCGCCGCGCAGATTGCCGCCGACCATGCGCAACGAGCGCCGCCCGCCACACTCACCCCGCCAGCGCCGGGTAATCCGTATACCCCTTCGGCCCGGGCGAGTAGAGCCGCTTCAGGTCGACTTCGTTCAACGGCGCATTGTGAGCGAACCGCGCCGGCAAATCCGGGTTGGCAATGAACTTCAGGCCGAACGCGATCGCGTCGGCCAGGCCCGATTGCAGATCGGCCTCGGCGGTTTCACGCGTGTAGCCGCCATTGCGGATGATCACGCCGGAAAAGTTACGCCGCGCCACGCGCGCGAGTTCCTCTTCGGCCGGCGCCTCGTGTTTCACGGCGCGCAAATGCAGGAACGCCACGCCGCGCTGCTGCAGGCCACGCGCGATGTGCTCCACCAAGGCCGCGGGATTGCTGTCGTGCATGTCGTTGCCCGGCGTCAGCGGCGAAATGCGCACGCCGACGCGAGCCGCGCCGAGCACGCCGATCGCCGCGTCGACGATCTCGAAGAGCAGGCGCGTGCGATTCTCGAGCGAACCGCCGTAGCGATCCGTGCGATCGTTCACGCCGTCCCGGAGGAATTGATCGATCAAGTAGCCATGCGCGCCGTGGATTTCGACGAAATCGAAGCCCGCCGCGTCCGCCCGCACCGCCGCCAGTCGGAAAAGTTCGACGATGCCGGGAATCTCATCCGTGCGCAGCGCGCGCGGCGCCGGATACGCCTGCTTGCCCTTGGGCGTGTGGATGTCGTCGTTGCGAATCGGTTTGTTCGACGACGAGATCGGTTGGAGGCCGCGATTGAGATCGTGATGCGTCGCGCGTCCCGGATGCCAGAGTTGCAACGCCATGCGACCGCCAGCCGCGTGCACCGCGTCTGTCACCTTCCGCCAACCCGCCGCGTGCGCGTCGCTGTAGATGCCGGGCTCGAGGCCGAAGGCGCGCGCGTTCGGGTCCACCATCGTGGCCTCCGCAATCAGCAAGCCGCCGCCGGCGCGCTGGCGGTAGTGTTCGGCGATGAGCTCGGTCGGCACATGATTCTCGTCAGCGCGCACGCGTGTGAGCGGCGCCATGAACACGCGGTTCGGCACCGTGATGTTACCAATCGGGAGCGGGGAAAGTAGTTGCATGGCGAACTATCTATTCCACTTCGTCCAAAAAACAAATCGCCCGCCGCAATTATGACATTTCCGCGGCGCGCGTTCATCGCCGGTGATATCGCGCGCGCTTGTGTCTCTTGCCGGCGCGGTGTTGCCTCGCCACGCGCTTGGGCCAGCGCCCGCATGCCTTCCGTCACCCTGCCTCCCCCCGGCGAGGCGCGCTCCTCTGCCTCCGTCATCGCCCAGCGCTTCAACGGCGATTTCGCGCCCGCGCGCCTCTCCCTCACGTATCGCGTCGCACTCGTCGCCACCGCGGCGACGATGGTGCTGCTGCCGCTGATCTATCTCGCGCTGGCCGCCGGTGCCGCGTGGGGCGTGTGGTGGTGGCTCGGCGCGGGCCTCGCGATCTTTCATCACAACACCAGCATCTGGTCGCTGCTGCTCTATCTCACGCCGGCCGTCGCGGGCGGCATCACGGTGGTGTTTCTCTTCAAACCCTTCTTTGCCCCGCGCGAAAAGCCGGCCGAGCCCATCGAAGTCGATCTCGAGCGCGAACCAATGCTGCGCGATTTCCTGGACGAAATTTGCCGGCGCGTCGGCGTCGCGCGTCCCGCCTCCGTCCAGCTGAACGCCACCGTGAACGCCTCCGCGTCGTTTCGCCGCGGTTGGATGAGCCTCGGTCGCCGCGACCTCACGCTCACGCTGGGCACGCCGCTGATCGCCGGCCTCACCGGGCAACAACTCGGTGGCGTGATCGCGCACGAATTCGGCCACTTCGCCCAACGGACCGGCATGTCGTCCCAATACGTGATCCGCACGGTCAACGATTGGTTCGCGCACGTCGTGTTCGGTCGCGACCGCTGGGACGCCTGGCTGGTGGAAAACTCCGAGAACAACGACTGGCGCATCGCCGCCCCGCTCTGGTGCGCCCGCGGCGGGGTGTGGCTGAGCCGGCGGATTCTCCACGGCCTCCTCTACGTCGCCCACGCGCTCAGCTGCTGGCTGTCGCGCCAGATGGAATTCGACGCCGACACCTACGCCGCGCAATTGCAGGGCGCCGAATCCTTCGCCGCGACCGCACACGCGATCTCTGCGCTGTCCGTCGCCGAGACGCGGGCGATCGAGGACATCAACACCTGGTGGCGCGACCAGCGCGTCGTGGCGGATTTCGCCCAACTCGTCCGCCAGCGCCGCACCGCGCTACCCGCCGAACTCGAGACCGCCCTGGCCAAGGCGCACGAGGAGGAGAAGACCCTCTGGCATCACACGCACCCTTGCATGCGCGATCGCATCGCCCGCGTGCGCCGCACCGCACCGGCCGGCGTGCTGGACCTCGACGCGCCGGCGTCCGACCTCTTCTCCGACTTCGCCGCGAGCAGCCGCGCCGTCACCGTCGCTTTTTATCAGAGCTCGGTCGGCGAACGACTCCGCGACGCCAAGCTCCTCTCCGCGGACGAAGTCACCCAGCGCATCGCGGGCGACGACGCCCGCGCCGCTGCGCTCCACCGTCTGACGGGCGGCGCCATCGGGCTGGATCGCCCGGTGCTGCTGACGCTGGCTGAGCTCGCTCCCGGCGCCGCCGGCCCGCACCCCACCGGGGCCGAGCACGCCGCGTGGTTCGAGCAAAACGCCGAGCGCCTACGCCTCGCGCTCGAAGCCGACACGCAAGCCTACAACCGCCTGCAAGAGCTGGCCGGCGCGCGCCGCTTCCTCGAAGGCGGCCTCGCCATCAAACCCGCCTCCTTCCAGCTCAAAGCCTCGTCGGTGGCCGCGATTGACGAAGCACAAGCTGAAGCACTGAAGGCGCGCCTCGATCAGGACGCACTCCTCACCGAGACGGCCACCCGCGTGCGCGAACGCCTCCGCGCGTTCGCTCGCCTCGCGCAGGCGCAACCGGACGCCCCCGCCGCGGCGCGCCTGCGCGCCCTGTTGGAGACGTTCGCCAGCCTCTCGCCGTTCTACAGTCACTTGCCGCGCCTGCTGCAGCTCCAATCCGTCGCGCAGCTTTTTGCGGCGAACGAATCCGCCCTGGCCCGCAACACGCAATTCGTCCTTGTCTCCGCCGCCGTGAGCGACGAGGTCCGCCGCGCCGTCGACGCGTGGCTCTCCACCGCCAGCGGAGTGCCCGACGCGTTCGCCGATCCATCGACGAACCGCAACGTCGCCGAACTCGTGCGCGGCGCGGGCGATGAAACGTCCGGCAGCGCCACGCTTACCGCCCAGCTCAACGCCGCGATCCGCCACTATTTTCAACTCCTCGCCGAGTGCGCCGCGCTGGCCGAGGCACTCGAGGCGTCCGTCAGCGCGCCGTGAGCCGCTGGAAGCGCGCGGCGAGCAACACCGCCGCGCACGCGAGCCCGACGGCCAGGCCCGTCCACACGCCCGCCGGTCCGAGCGTCGTGTGAAACGCCAGCGCGTAGCCCAGCGGCAGCGCGATCGCCCAATACGCCACGAACGTCAGCACCGTCGGCACCCGCACGTCGGTGAGCCCGCGCAGCGCGCCCGCGCTGATTACTTGTGCGCCGTCGAACAGCTGGAAAATCGCCGCCACGATCAAAAGCCGCGCCGCGAGCCCAGCCACGTCGGTCGCCGGCGTGAACGCCGCCGTGATCCACGGCCCGGCGAACGCGAAGACGAGCGCGAACGTCCCCATGACCGCCAGCCCCGTCGCCAGCGAACCGAAGCCAATCGCGCGCAACGCCTCGTGCCGGCCCTCGCCGCGCGCCTGGCTGATCCGCAGGCTCGTCGCCATCGAGATTCCGAGCGGCACCATGAACGTCAGCGCCGCGCACCCGAGCGCGACCTGGTGCGCCGCGAGCGGCACGGTGCCGAGCCAGCCCATCATCAGCGCCGCCATCGCGAACGCGCCGCCCTCGAACAACAGCATGCCGCCCGCAGGCACGCCGAGTTTCAGCAACTCGACCAAGCGCCCGCGTTCCCAGCCGCGCCATGGCGCCGCGTGCACCGCCGCGAACACGGTCGCTCGTTGCAGCCACCAGAAAATCACGGTCGCCGCCACCACGCGCGCCGCGAGTGTCGCCACCCCCGAACCGATCAATCCGAGCGCCGGAAAACCGAGGTGCCCGAACACGAGCACCCAGTTCAGCCACGCGTTCAGCGCGACATCTGCCAGCATGATGCCCATCGGCACCCACGGCTGGTTGAGCGATTCGCAAAACTGGCGCTGCACCTGGAACAGCAGCGCCGGCACGAACGACAGCCCGATCAGCAGGAAATACGGCCGCACGATCGCGACGACCTCCGGCGGTTGCCCGAAGCGATGCAGCTGCGTCGACGCGATCACCATCAACGCGAACATCGCGACTCCGATTGCCGCCGCCAGCGCGCGTCCGTGCCGCAGCCACGCCGCGCAGCCCGCCTCGTCGCCCGCGCCGTGATCACGCGCCGCGAAGACGCCCGCCCCGAGCACCAGTCCGATGCCGACGACGTAACACAGGCCGAACACGCCGTGCGTGAACGCCGCCGCGGCCAGCTCCGCGCGCCCGACGCGACCGATGAACGCGTTGTCCGTCACGCCGATCAACATCTGGCTGACCTGGCCGACGACGATCGGGAACGCCAGGGAGAGCGTGGCGCGCAGTTCGCGCAGAATATCGGCCGGCGTTGCCATGGGAGGGTGAATCGTGCGCGCGACTGTGACGGTCGCAACGGCGATTTGAGTTCGCCGCCGCACAGTGCCCCGCGCTGAATCGCCCGCTGTGTCCGCTCTCGCCCTCGCCTTGATTCTCGCCGCCGCCTTTGCCCACGCGACGTGGAACCTCGCGGCCAAGCGCTCGGGTGGCGGCCTGCCGTTTGTGTGGCTCACCGGGTTGCTGTCGTTCGGCTGCTATGCGCCCGCGATCGCGGTCTACGCCGCGTGGAAGCCCCTCGCGCTGCCGCCAGGCTCGCTGTGGGTGATCGTCGGCAGCGGGCTGATCAAAACCGGCTACGCGCTGCTGCTGCAGCGCGGTTATCGCCACGGTGATTTCTCGCTCGTGTATCCGCTCGCGCGCGGCACCGGTCCGTTGCTCTCGACGTGCGCCGCCATCGCGATCTTCAGCGAACGACCCAGCGTCCTCGCGCTCGCCGGCGGCGCGCTGATCGTGGCGAGTGTTTTCTATCTCACCGGCGGCGCGAAATTGCTGCACGCCGACCGTGCGCATTTGCGCCAGGGATTGCTCTACGGCTTCGCCTGCGGCTGCTGCATCGCCGGCTACACGGTCTGGGATCAGCGCGCCGTGTCGCAGCTCCACCTCGCGCCGCCGCTCTACGATTTCGGCACGCAACTCGTGATGTGCCTCGTGCTCGCGCCGTTCGCGCTCCGACGCATGCCCGAGGTGGCGGAGGGCTGGCGCGATCACCGCGGCAAGGCCCTCACCGTCGCGTTCCTCGCCCCGACCGCCTACATCCTCGTGCTCTTCGCGATGCAGTTCACCCCCGTGAGCTACGTCGCGCCGGCGCGCGAGATCAGCATTTTGATCGGCACGTTCTTCGGCGCGCGGCTGCTCAACGAGGCCGACGCCTCGCGCCGCCTCGTCGCCGCGGGCGGGATGGTCGCGGGCGTGATTGCTCTGGCGCTCGGGTGAAGCGCGCCTAATTTTTCGCCGTGCGCCGCTCCAAGGAAATCGTCGTGCTCCTCGTCCTGCTCGTGGGCGTGATGGCGTTCGTGCTCTGGTATGTGCGCGACCGCCGCGCCGAACTGCGCACCCAACCGGCCCCGGAAAAATTCGTCGGCCCGCTCGCGCCCACCGCCCCGGCTCCGGCCGCCCCGATCGATCTCGAAAAGCACGACGCCAAGACGATCGATTTTTCCAGCGGGCAACCCGTCGTGAAGGACACCCCCGCCGACCGTGCCGCGCTCGAACAAGGCCTGAAAGATATCGAGGAAGCCACGCACAACGTGACCTTCAAGGCCCAGAAAACCGCGCCCAAGAAACCCTGACGCACGAGCGAAACCGGTCGCGCCGCACACGCCACGCCGCACCTTTCCGGAGGCTGGCTGCCGCCGTGACGCGGGAACGAGCAGGCAACCGCGCGGTTCGCCGGCGCGGGTGCGGGGTGCACTGTAGGTCCGGCCGGTTCGCGAGAGCCCGATCCGATCGCGCCGGCCGTGCCGGTCCGCTCCTCACTATTCGTGCGTCAACTCAGGCCTCGGGAAATGAACCGGTCTAATATCAACTGCAATACGCGCTCAGAGAACCCATATAGGGGTTATTACTATTGCCGTTTCGGGCCTATCGCGCTGTTCTCGCCGCACGTTTAATGACCGGAAATCGACCACGGGGTTTTCGGTCGCGACGTGGATAGACTTCGGCGCGAAGCGAGGGCCCGCCACCGCCCGGTCAAAACATCCCCTTTTCGGTCTGCCCCAGCGGATCGACGACCGGGGTGCGTGCCGCGTCGGCATCCCTGATCCTTCGCTCCCGATGAATATCCCTCGTGCCCTTCTGTGGACATGCCTGTCCCTGCTCGCGACTGCGTTGTCCGCTCAGGTTACGCTCACGCCCGCGGCCCAGCGTATCGGCCCCGGCTCTCTCACCTACGTGCTCGAAGTCGGCACGACCGACGCCTGGACCGCCACGAGCGATCAGCCGTGGGTCACTCTCAGCCGCAGCTCCGGCGCGGGCGCCGCGCATCTCGCCCTCACGGTGGCCGCCAACACGACCGGCGCGGAGCGCACCGCGACGCTCACGATCGGCGGCGTGTCCCACACGCTGACGCAAAACGCCAGCGGCACGGCCCTCGTCGGTTGGGGCTCCACCGCCTCCTACGAACTCGGGCTCGCCCCCTCCCTGCGCCTGCCCGGACAGGTGATGAGCGGCGTCGCGTCGGTGTCCACCGGCACCTCTTCCACGCTCATCGTAAAAACCGACGGCACGCTCTGGGCCGTCGGCTGGAACAGCTCCGGTCAAGTCGGCGACGGCTCCATGCTGGATCGGGACACGCCCGTCCAAGTCGCCACCGGCGTGGCGTCCGCGGCCGCCGGTTCCTCCGTGGCGCTGTTCGTCAAGACCGACGGCACGCTCTGGGGCATGGGCGCAAACCTCAGCGGCCCACTCGGCGCCGTCCTCGCCAATCGCACCGCGCCTGTCCAACTCGCCACCGGCGTCGCCGCCTGCGCCATCGGCGGCAACACCGCATTCTTCCTGAAAACCGACGGCTCCGCGTGGGCGCTCGGCTCCAACGGCGGCCAATTCGGCAACGGCACCGTCCAATCTCCCGCCGCACCGGTGCAGATCGCGAGCAATGTCGCCGCCATCGCGGCCAGTTCGCATCTCGTCCTGCTGAAAACCGACGGCTCCGTGTGGACCGCGGGCACCAACTCCTCCGGACAACTCGGCGATGGCACCACCCTCCCCAATTCCGCCCTCCAGCAAATCGCCACCGACGTCACCGCGATCGCCGCCGGTGGCACACACACGCTGGTGCTGAAGACCGACGGCACCGTCTGGGGCGCGGGCGCCAACTCCTTCAGTCAGCTCGGCGACGGTGCCACCGTTAATCGGCCCTCATTCGTCCAAGTCGCCACCGGCGCCAAGGCCATCGCCGCCGGCGCCAGCCATTCGTTCCTGATCAAGACCGACGGCTCCCTCTGGGCCGCGGGCCGCAACTCCGCCGGCCAACTCGGCGACGGCTCCCTCGACACTCGCTTGGTTTGGACCCAGGTCGCCACCTCGGTCGCCTCCGTTTCGGCCGGCGCCGACCACAGCGCCTTCGTCAAGACGGACGGCACGCTCTGGACCATGGGCAACAACGTCCAAGGCGCCCTGGGCAACGGCCTGCGCGCCCGCCACGCCCTGCCGCGCGCCCTCGCTCCCGACGTGACGGCCATGGCCACCTCCGGCAACACCACCTATTGGGTCGCGGCCGACGGCACGCTCTGGGGCGTCGGCGCCAACCCCACCACCAACGGCATTTTCGGCACCGTCACCGCCACCGCCACGCCCGTCCAGATCGCCACCGGCGTCGCCACCGTCGCGACCGCGAACAACACCGTCCTTTTCCTGAAAACCGACGCCACCCTCTGGGCCTTCGGCGCCAACGCCAACGGTCAGCTCGGCGATGGCTCCACCGTCGATCGCGCCGCCCCCGTCCAGGTCGCCAGCGGTGTCTCCGCGGTGGTCACCGGCGGCTCGCACAGCCTGTTGCTCAAAACCGACGGCTCGCTCTGGGCCACCGGCCTCAACAGCAGCGGCCAACTCGGGCTCGGCCACACCACGCGCCAGACGAGCTGGCAACAAGTGACCACCGGCGTGACCGCCATCGCCGCCGGGTCGAACCACAGCGTCTTCATCAAAACCGATGGCTCGCTGTGGGGCACGGGCAGCGCCAGCAGCGGCCAAATCGCGACTGCTCCCAGCTTCCGCACCACGCCCGCGCAGATTGTCACCGGCGTCACCGCCGTCGCAGCCGCGGCCAACACCACCGTGTTCCAGAAATCCGACGGCACGCTCTGGGGCCTCGGTTCGGGCATCTCCGGCCAGTTCGGCGATGTCACGACCGCCACCGTCACACCAATCCAGATCGTCGCCGCGCCCGTCAGCCAATTCGCACTCGGATCCAGCACGCTTGTTTACGTCAAACCCGACGGCACCCTCTGGGGACAAGGCTCCAACAGCGCTTTCCAGCTCGGCCACGGCCCGGCCAATTTCTACGCCCCCGTGCAACTGGCCACCGGCGTCTCGCAGGTCGCGGCCGGCGGCACCGTCACGCTCGCCCTGATGACGCCCGCCGGCGGCGCCGTTGCGCCCAAAGCCACCCCGGCCATCACGTGGGTGCCGGCAACCGCGGAAACCGCGCTGACGGCCAGCCAGTTCAACGCCACCGCGAGCGTTCCGGGCACCTTTTCCTACAGCCCGGCGGTCGGCACAGCGGTGCCCGGCAACGGCATCAGCCTGACCGCCACGTTCACCCCGACCGACACCGCGAACTATCACATCGTCCGCACCAACCGCTTCGTGTCCGCCCCGATCACGACCGTCAGTCCCCTCAGCCAGCGGATCGGCTTCGCCGGCGGCACTTACGTCCTGAAAACCTCCGCCGCCGGAGCCTGGAGCGCCAGCAGCAGCGCCGCGTGGGCCACGCTCAGCCGCACCGCTGGAGACGGCGCCGCGTTGATCGACGTCAGCGTCGCCCCGAACACCGCCGCCACCGCCCGCACCGCCACGCTGACGGTCGCTGGCGTCGCTCACACGCTCACGCAGACCGGCACCGGCAGCACGGAAAACTTCGTGTTCGGCGCCGGCAGCTCCTCCAACGGCGAACTCGGCTTCACTCGCACGCCGGTGCGGACCCACCTGGGATCCGCCGGCTACCGCGCCGTCGCGCTCGGCGGCAGTCACACCCTTTTCATCGACCACGACGGCACCCTGTGGGGCGTCGGCGGCAACAGCTACGGCCAGCTCGGCGACGGCTCCACCACCGCTCGCATCTCCCCCGTGTCCATCGCCACCGGGGTAACCCAAATCGCCGCCGGCTACTCGCACTCCCTGTTCCTGAAAGCCGACGGTTCACTCTGGGCCATGGGCTCGAACAGCACCGGTGAACTTGGCGACGGTTCAACTAACCCACGCAACTCGCCCGTCCCCATCGCCACGGGCGTGGCGCAGATCGCCGCCGGCGGCTCGCACAGCTTCTTCATCAAAACCGACGGCACCCTCTGGGCCATGGGCAGCAACGGCAGCGGCCAACTCGGCGACGGCTCCATCATCCAACGCAACTCCCCCGTCCAGGTTGCCATCGGGGTGGCGGCCGCGACCGCCGGCGGCTCCTACAGCCTCTTCGTCAAAACCGACGGCTCCCTCTGGGGCATGGGCAGCAACTTCAACGGGCAACTCGGCGACGGCTCCACCACCCAGCGCAACTCCCCCGTCCAGATCACCACCGGCGTCTCCGCCGTCTCCTCACACCCCTCGTCGACGCACACCGTCTTCGTGAAAACCGACGGCTCGCTCTGGGCCGCCGGCTACAATGGCAGCGGCCAACTCGGCAATGGCAGCACTGGCAGCACCTATTCCACCCCCATTCAGGTCGCCACCGGCGTCTCTGCCGCCTGGACGGGCGGCAGCCATACGCTCTACCGCAAAACCGATGGCTCCCTCTGGGGCATGGGCTCCGGCGCCTCCGGTGAACTCGGCGACACCGCCTCCGCCACTGTTGCCGTGCGCCTCGAGGACAACGTCCTTTTCGCCGCCGCAGGATCCGGCGTGAGCTGCATCGCCAGCGCCGACGGCTCCCTCTGGGGGATCGGCGATAATGGCACCTCCCAATTCGGGCCCCCCAGCCCATTCGTTCGCTCCGCGTCAGTTCTCGTCGGCCCTGGTGATAAAATCGCTGCCACCTCGAGCTCCGTCTTCATCCTGAAGGCCGACCAGACTCTCTGGGCGGTTGGCGCCGTGCCTATCAGCGGCACCTACTCCGCGCTCACCCAGATCGCGACCGACGTCACGTCGATCACCGCCTACAACTTGGCCTGCCTCTTCACGAAGAGCGACGGCACGCTCTGGGGCCTCGGTTCCGCCTCCGGCGGCCAATTCGGCACCGGCGCCACCAACAACAGCTCGGTCCCACTGCTCCTCGCCACGGACGTCGCCGCCGCCAGCCTCGGCAACAACCACTCGGCCATCATCAAGACCGACGGCACCCTCTGGACCAGCGGCAACAACGGCAACGGCCAACTCGGTGACGGCACGACCACGAGCCGCTTCAGCTTCGCCCAAGTCGCCACGGGCGTCACCGCAGTTTCGGCCGGCGGGCAATCCTACACCTTGTTCATCAAAACCGATGGCTCGCTCTGGGCCATGGGCTGGAACGGCAGCGGCCAGCTCGGCGACGGCTCCACCACCCAACGCAATTCCCCGGTGCAGATCGCCACCGGGGTCGCCCAGGTCTCCGCCGGCTATTCGCATGCCCTCTTCGTCAAAACCGACGGCTCCCTCTGGGGCATGGGCAACAACTCCTCCGGCCAACTCGGCGACGGCTCCTTCGCCAACCGCCCGACGCCCATCCCGATCGCCACGGACGTTCGCACCGCTTCCGCCGGCAACGCCCACAGCACCTTCGTCAAAACCGACGGCACCGTCTGGACCATGGGCTCCAACGGCAGCGGCCAACTCGGCGACGGCACCTTGACCAGCCGGTCCCTCCCGGTCCGCGTCGGCCGCGGTGCCGTCGACGCCTTCGCGGCGAACAGCCAGACCTTCTTCGTATTCGGTGCGGCCGGCGTCCCCGAGTCCAACAAAGTCGATCCCACCCTCACGTGGTCGCCCGGGCCGATCCTCTCCGGCTATCCGCTGGGCGCCGAGCACTTCAATGCCACGGCCGATGTCCCCGGCACCTTCACCTACTCGCCCGCCGCCGGCACCATTTACGAGGCCAACGCCACCGTCACCCTCACCGCGGCGTTCCGCCCCGCCGATGCCGCCGCGTATGCCCCCGTGACCGCGACCCGCAGCACCACGGTGCTCCTCGCGCCCGTCACTCCGCCGAACCGCACCCTCGGCAGCGGCAGCGGCTCCTACTCCCTCACGCTCCACACCGTCGGCGCGTGGACCGCCACGAGCAACGCCGCCTGGGCCACGCTTTCGCGCACCTCCGGCAACGGCGGCAGCGTCCTCGAGATCGCCGTCACCGCCAACACCACCGGCGCTGACCGCACCGCCACGATCACCGTCAACGGCGTCGCGCACACGATCACCCAAAAGGCCAACGCCAACACCCTCTGGGGCGTCGGCTACAACGCCAACAACGAGCTCGGCTTCACCTCTACGCCGTGGGTTCCAACGGCCGTCGCCACCCATGTCCGGTTCGTCTCCGCCGGCAGCTCCACCACTTACATTATCAAGAACGACGGCTCCCTCTGGGCCGCGGGCAACAACAGCTCCGGCCAGTTCGGCGACGGCTCCACGACCTCCCAGTTCTCCTTCAAGCAAATCGCCACCGATGCCTCGCTCGTCGCCGCCGGCACCAGTTCGTCTTTCGCCCTGTTCCTCAAAACCGACGGCACCCTCTGGGCCATGGGCGCGAACGGCAGCGGCCAGCTCGGCGACGGCTCCACCATCGACCGCACTTCTCCTGTCCAAATCGCCTCCGCGGTCATCGGCGTCGCCACGGGCGGCTCGCACAGCCTCTTCGTGAAATCCGATGGCTCTCTCTGGGCCATGGGCGCGAACGGCAGCGGCCAGCTCGGCGACGGCTCCACGACCAGCCGCCCCACACCCGTCCAGATCGCCACCGGCGTCATCAGCGCCTCCGCCCGCAACAATGTCAGCGCCTACCTCAAGTCCGACGGCTCGCTCTGGATGATGGGCTACAACGGCAACGGCGAACTCGGCGACAGCACCACCACCAACCGCTCCACGCCCATCCAAGTCGCCACCGGCGTCTCCTCCGTGCGCGTTGGCTCCAACCAGACCTTCTTCCGCAAGACCGACGGCACGCTCTGGGCCACCGGCTACAACGGCAACGGCCAGTTCGGCAACGGCACCACCACCAGCGTCACCACCCCGGTCCAGATCACCACCCCGGTCCAGATCGCCACCGATGTCGTCGCCTTCTCACCGAGTTCCACCCACGCCCTCTTTCTCACCGCCGACGGCTCCGTCCTCGGCGCCGGCTCCAACGGCAACCATCAGCTCGGCGGAGGAGCCACCACCACGCAGCCGTCTCGGTCCGTCATCACCACCGGCGCCATCGCCGTCGAAACCAGCCCCAGCTCCGGCAGCTTCTACCTCGCCGCCGACGGCACCCTTTGGGCGATGGGCAATAATTTCTACGGTCAGCTCGGCACCGGCACCGCCTCGCAACAGCCCCACCCCGTCGCCATCGCCGCCGACCTCGCCGCCATCGCTGCTTCCCCGACCGGTAATCACACCCTCTTCCTCGACCACGATGGCACTCTCTGGGGCGCGGGAGCGGGCGGCTCCGGCCAGCTCGGCAACGGCACCTACACCACACCCAGCCTCCCCGTCGTCGTCGCCACCGGCGTCGCATCGATGTCCGCCGGCGCCTATCACACCCTGTTCCTGAAAACCGACGGCTCCCTCTGGGCCACCGGCAGCAACGCCAACGGTCAGCTCGGCGACGGCTCCACCACCAGCCGCGGCACGCCCACGCAAATCGCCACCGGCGTCCGCACCGCCGCCGCCGGCAATTCTCACAGCCTCTTTGTCAAAACCGACGGCACCCTCTGGGCCATGGGCTACAACGGTAACGGCCAGCTCGGCGACGGCTCCACCACCCAGCGCACCTCGCCGGTCCAAATTGCCAGCGACGTCGCCACCGTGGCCGCTGGCAGTTCTTACAGCCTCTTCGCCAAAACCGACGGCACGCTGTGGGGCATGGGCTACAACGCCAACGGACAGCTCGGCGATAGCTCGACCACGCAGCGCAACTCCCCCGTCCAAATCGCCACCGGCGTGGCTGCGATCGCCGCTGGCACCAATCACAGCCTTTTTCTTACCACCGACGGCACACTCCGCGGCATGGGCGCCAACTGGAACGGTCAGCTCAGCAATGCCTCCACCGCCACTTTCTCTTCACCCGTGACCATCGCCACCGGCGTCGTCTCTTTCGCCGCGGGCAGCTCCCACAGCCTGTTCGTTAAGACCGACGGCACGATCTGGGCCCTCGGCAGCGCCAGCAACGGCCAGCTCGGCACCGGTGACACTTCCGGCAACTTCTCCACTCCGACCAAGATCGGCACCGGCGGCCTCCAGGTCGCAGCCGGCAGCAACCTCAGCCTCCTGCTCACCGCACCCAACGCCACTCTCGAAGCCCTGAAGCAGACGCCCACGATCGCCTGGACACCCGCCCCGCTCTACGCCGGCGCGCTCCTCGGCGCCGCCCAGTTCAACGCCACCGCCTCCGTCGCCGGCACCTTCACCTACACGCCCGCCGTCAACAGCCTTTATAGCGCCGACCAAAGCGTCACCCTCACCGCGACCTTCACGCCGACCGACACCGCGCTCTACCGCGCCACCACCGTCACGCGCTCGCTCACCGTCGGCAGCGCCCCCGCCGTGCCCCTCCAGCGCGACCTCGGCGCCGGCCCCGGCCGCTACGTGCTCACCGTCAACGCCACCGGCACGTGGACCGCCACGAGCAGCGCCGCCTGGGTCACCCTCGATCGCACCACCGGCGAAGGCGGCGCGCAGATCCTCGTCACCATCGCCGCCAACGCCACCGGCCTCGACCGCACCGCCACCATCACCGTCAACGGCGTCGCCCACACGATCACGCAACGCGGTTCCGGCCACACCCTCTGGGGTTTCGGCGCAAACTCCTTCCAGCAGCTCGCATTTCCCCGCACGCCGGTGGCCCCAGGCGTGGCCTTGCGCGATGTGCAGCGTGTCTTCGCGGTCACCAACGCCGTCTTCGCCCGGAAAACCGACGGCACCCTCTGGGCCGCCGGTGCCGCCTCCACTCTGCAGCTCGGCGACGGCTCCCCCCGGCCCACCTTTGTGCCGCTCACCACCGACTTCGTCGACCTTGCCGCCCACTACAATCACGCCCTCCTGCGCAAAGCCGACGGCTCCCTCTGGGCCGTGGGCAACAACGACTCCGGTCAACTCGGCGACGGCACCACCTCGTATCGCTCGCAACCCGTCCCCATCACCACCGGCGTCGCGAAAATCGGCGTCTTCACCAACGCCAACTCCAGCGTCTGGCTCAAGTCCGACGGCACACTCTGGACCGTCGGCGCCAATTCCAACGGCCAGCTCGGCGACGGCACGACCACCGGGCGCATCACCCCCGCCCAGATCGCCAGCGACGTCACGCAGTTCGCCTGCGGCGATCGCCACCTCGTTTATCTGAAGTCGGACGGCACCGTCTGGACCGTCGGTCAAAACAACTACGGCCAACTCGGCACCGGCGACACCACCGACCGCTCCACGCCGGTGCAGGTAGCCACCGGCGCCTCTTTCGTCGAAGCGGGCGCCAACAGCACGTTCTTCCTCAAGAGCGGCACCGTTTGGGCCACGGGCAGCAACGGCAACGGCCAGCTCGGCCTCGGCACCTACTCTTCGATCAGCACCCCCGCCGCCGGCCTCTCCGGCGTGAGCGCCATCGCCGGCGGCGCCTATCACACGCTCTTCCTCAAAACCGACGGCTCCCTCTGGGGCGCCGGATCGAACAGCGACTGGTCGTCCCTCGGCTTGCCGACCAACACCTCCCAGAGCACGCCGGTCCTGATCACCACCGGCGTCGCCGCGATCGATTGCGCCCAATCCACCAGCTACTTCGTCAAAACCGACGGCACTCTCTGGAGCACCGGCGACAACCAATCCGGGCAACTCGGCCGCGGCATCATCGGCGACAAGGCTCCCCCCGTCGTCATCGCCGGCGACGTCACCACCGTCACGGCGCACCTCGGCTCCCACGCGTTCCTCATTCGTCCCGACGGCACCCTCTGGAGCTGGGGCAATGGCGGCTGGGGCCAGCTCGGCCGCAGCAACAACGGCACGCTCGCTCCGAGCGCGACCGGCATCGCCTCGGTCGCTCCCGGCTCCTACCACTCGCTCTGGATCACCACCGACGGCACCCTCTACACCACCGGCAACAACGAAGGCGGCCAGCTCGGCGACGGCACCAACATCAACCGCTACACCCCGGTCCAAGTCACCACCGGCATCGCGAAAGCCGCCGCCGGTTACCGCCACAGCCTCTACCTCAAGACCGACGGCACCCTCTGGGCCACCGGCCTGAACACCTCCGGTCAACTCGGCGACGGCACCACCACCGCGCGCAACACCGCCACGCAAGTCGCCACCGGCATCGCCGACGTCGCCGCCGGCTACGAATTCAGCCTCGCCCTCACCACCGACGGCACGCTGCTCGCCACCGGCCGCAACTCCAGCGGCCAACTCGGCGACGGCACCGTCACGAGTCGGAATACGTTCACGCCCGTTACGACCGGCGTCACCGCCATCGCGGCCGGCAATGCCTTCAGCCTTTTCCGCAAGACCGACGGCACCCTCTGGGCCATGGGCTACAGCGGCTTTGGCAACGCCCCGAGCGGCAGCAACACCTCCACTGTCCCCTTGCAGATCGCCAGCAACGTCACGGAGTTCGCCGCCGGGTCCTACCACTCCGTGTTCCTCAAATCCGATGGCTCCATCTGGGTCGTCGGCGAGAACGGCAGCCGCCAATGCATCGACAGTTCGGCGGGTTACATCGGTTCGCCTCTGCAAATCGGCACCGGCGGCCTCAAGGTCTCCGCCGGCGACAACTCCACCTACGTCCTCGCCTCCGCGACCGCCACCTTCGAAGCCCTGAAAGAAACGCCCACGATCACGTGGAATCCGGAGCCGCTTTACGCCGGAATCCCGCTCGGAGCCCGCCAGTTCAACGCCACCGCCTCCACCACCGGCACCTTCACCTACTCGCCCGCCGTCGGTGCGATCTACCAGTCCGGCACCGTCACGCTCACCGCCACCTTCGCCCCCACCGACACCGCGCGCTACCGCAGCACGACGGTCACCCGCACCGTCGCCGTCCAACCGCTGGTCGTCGCCCCGCTCGACCGCGACCTCGGCGCCGGCGTCGGCAGCTACGTGATCAACGTCAACGCCACCGGCGCCTGGACCGCCACCACCGACGCCCCCTGGATCACCCTCGAACGCACCTCCGGCACCGGCGGCACGCAGTTCCGCGTCACTGTCGCCGCCAACTCCACCGGCATCGACCGCACCGGCACCATCACCATCGCTGGCATCACCCACACGGTCACCCAACGCGGCACCGGCAACACCCTCTGGGGCTTCGGCTCGAACCAGGAGCAACAACTCGGCTACCCACGAGCCCCCTACGCTCCCGGCATCGCGCTGAGCGGCGTGCAGAAAGTCTTCGCAGGCAACAGCGCCGCCTTCGCCCTCAAGACCGACGGCTCCCTCTGGGCCGCCGGCGCCGCCTACACCGCTCAGCTCGGCGACGGTTCTATCTTCGGCCGCAACACCTTCGTCGCGCTCTCCGGCGGCTACGTCGAGATTGCCTCCAACGGCTCGCACAGTCTCCTGCTGAGATCCGACGGTGCGCTCTGGGCAATCGGCAACAACAACTTTGGCGAACTCGGCGACGGCACCACGAACAACCGCTCCCAACCTGTGTTCGTCGCGGCCGGCGTCGCTCAAGCCGTGGTCGGAAGCAACTTCACTGCTTGGCTCAAAACCGACGGATCCCTCTGGACCACCGGCTACAATATGTCCGGCCAGCTCGGCGACGGCACCACGAACAACCGTTCCACTCCGGTGCAAATCGCCACCGACGTCGCGCAGGTCGCCTGCGGCGAACGCCACTTGGTGTTCCTGAAGACCGACGGCACCGTCTGGACCACCGGCGAAAACACCAACGGTCAACTCGGCACCGGCGACACCACGATGCGCGCCACTCCCGTCCAAATCACCACCGGCGCCTCCACGATCGCCGCCAGCATCTGGAGCACCTATGTAATCAAGGCCGGCGTCGTCTGGACCACTGGCTACAACTCCACCGGCCAATTCGGCAACGGCACCACCGCGAGTTCAAACACCCTCGCCGTCGGCACCTTCACCGGGGTCGCCGCCGTCGCCCCCGGCAACAATCACACGCTGTTCCTGAAAGCCGACGGCACCCTCTGGACCGCCGGCTCCAACAGCGATTACGCCATGGGCCTACCGACCAGCGTCTCCTACAGCACCCCCATGCAGATCGCGAGCGGCGTCACCGCCATCGCCGCCGCGAACTCGAATAGCTACTACGTCACCACCGACGGCGCGCTGTGGACCATGGGCAACAACAGCAACGGCCAGCTCGGCCGCGGCATCATTCCCCGCGGCGTCCCCCCTGTCGCCATCGCTGGCGACGTGACTGCAGTCCGCTCCGCCGCGGGTGCCAACCACGCTCTCTTCATCCGCTCCAACGCCGATCTCTGGGCCGTCGGCAGCAACGGCTACGGACAATTCGGCCTCGGCTCTACCAACTCCCCCGCCTCGCCTCAGGCCATCGCGACAAACGTCGCCGCCATGGCCGTCGGCGCGAGCCATTCGTTGTGGGTAAAAACCGATGGCACTCTCCTCGCCGCAGGCATCAACGGCAACGGCCAGCTGGGTGATGGTTCGACGACCAGTCGCTTCACCCCGACCGCCATCGCCACCGGTGTTGCTCAAGCAGTCGCCGGCTATGCGCATAGCCTCTTCCTGAAAACCGACGGCACACTGTGGGCCACCGGCAACAACGACTTCGGCCAGTTGGGCACTGGCGACACCACGCGCCGGACCTCGCCGATCCAAGTTGCCACCGACATCGCCGCCATTGCCGCTGGCGGAAACTTCAGCCTCGCGCTCAAGAACGACGGCACCCTCCTCGGCGTCGGCAACAACATCTCCGGCCAACTCGGCGATGGCACGACGAGCGACCGTTCATCGTTCACGGCGATTACCACCGGTGTCACCGCCATCGCCGCCGGCGATAACTTCACCGTATTCCGGAAACCCGACGGCACCCTCTGGGCCATGGGCAGCTACGGCTTCGGCAACGCCGCGAACGGCAGCAGCTTTTCGTCCCGCCCCGTTCAGATCGCCAGCGACGTCACCGAGTTTGCCGCGGGCTCAAGCCACACCGTCTTCCTAAAATCCGATGGTTCCATCTGGGTCGTCGGCGACAACAACTCTGGGCAATGCGTCGACCAAACCGCCAGCTACGTAGCCACGCCGCGGCAAATCGGCACCGGCGGCTTCAAGGTCGCCGCCGGTAGCAAGACCACCTACGTCATCACGTCCGCCGCCGGCACCTTCGAGTCGCTCAAGGCGGTTCCGGTCATCACGTGGACTCCCGCGCCGCTTGCCGCCGGCTTCCCGCTCGGCGCCGCACAGTTCAACGCCACCGCCGACGTCGCCGGCACCTTCACCTACACGCCCGCCGCCGGCTCGACCTACCTCACAGGCGCGAGCGTCACGCTGACCGCCACGTTCACCCCGACGAACACCACCACCCATCGCGCGGTCACGGTCACGCGCACGCTCACCGTGCAGACCGCGCCGCTTACCCCCGCCACCCGCGAGCTCGGCAGCGGCCACGGCTTCTACACGCTCATGGTCAACGCCACCGGCGCGTGGACCGCCGCCGCCAGCGCCGACTGGATCACGCTCTCCCGCACCTCCGGCTCCGATGGCGCCGTGCTCGAAGTGCGCGTCGCCGCCAATACCACCGGCGCCACCCGCACCGGCACCATCACGATCGGCGGCGTCGCCCACACGATCACGCAGTCCGCCCAGGCGAACACGCTCTGGGCCTTCGGCGCCAACGACGGCGGCGCCCTCGGCCTGCCCTACGCACCGGAAACCCCGACCCGCGTCACCAACCAGGTCGCACAAGTCGCCGCGAACGGCCAGACCGTCCTCGTGCTGAAAACCGACGGCTGGCTCTGGGGCGCCGGCGAAGGCCGCTCGGGCCAGCTCGGCCTGATCTCGGCCGCCATCCGCCCCTCCCTTGTGCCCATTGCCAACAACGTCGCCACCATGGCCGCCGGTCGCAATCACACCTTGTTCGTCAAGACCGACGGCTCCCTCTGGGGCGCCGGCTACAACACCTCCGGCCAGATCGATGCCTCCGGCCAGGGCAACCTCTTCACGCCCGTCACCATCGCCACCGGCGTCGCCTCGGCATCCGCCGGCCTGAATCACACGCTCTTCCTCAAGACCGATGGATCCCTCTGGGCCATGGGCGCCAATGGCTTTGGCCAGCTCGGCGATGGCTCCACCACCAGCCGCAACCAACCGGTGCAAATCGCCACGGACGTGGTCAGCGTCGCCGCCGGCGACGAATTCAGCCTCTACGTGAAGAGTGACGGCACCGTCTGGGCCACCGGCCGCAACGACTACGGCCAGCTCGGCAACGGCAACACCACCAGCGTCACGACTCCCGTGCAAGTTGCCACGGGCGCCGCCAAAGTCTCGGTCGGTGGCGCCACCACGTTCCTCCGCAAGACCGACGGCACCCTCTGGGCCGCCGGCCTGAACAACTACGGCCAGTTCGGCAACGGCACGACCGGTGGTTTCAGTTCCAGCTTCGTCCAAATCGCCACCCACATCGACGCCGCCTGGCCGAGTTCCGGCACCGCCCTCTTCCTCCACGCGGATAAATCCCTCCGCGGCGCCGGCTCCAACAAGGCGCATCGCCTTTCGGCCTCCCAGTCCTCCGATGGCAGCATCACCACCCCGCTCCTGCTGCGGAGCAACGTCGCCAGCGCCGCCATCGGCGAAGACACCGCCTACTACCTCGACGACACCGGCGACCTCTGGAGCACCGGCGACAACAGCCTCGGTCAACGCGCGATCGGCGTTTCCTCGTTCCAGCTCAAACCGGTCGCCGTCGCGGCCGATGTCACCGCCGTGGCGGGCGCTGAGAACTTCACCGCCTACCTGAAATCCGACGGCTCCCTCTGGGCCCTCGGTCTCGCCACCCCGGGTGAAGGGCGCCTCAGCAGCTACCTCGAGCGCCCGAACGCCAAACAGATCGCCACCCACGTCGCCGAGATCGCCGCCAGCAGCGGCGGCACGGTTCTCTACGTCACCAAATCCGGCGAACTCTGGGGCGTCGGCGAGAATTACGCCGGCAAACTCGGCGACGGCACCACCACCCCGCGTTATACCCCCATCGCCATCACGACCGGCGTCAGTAAAGTCGCCGCCGCCGGCAACGTTTCGCTCTTCCTCAAAACCGACGGCTCCCTCTGGGGCATGGGCGAAAACGCCTCCAGCATCCTCGGCACCGGCAACCCACCGATCGCTACGACGCCGGTCGCCATCGCCACGGGCGTCAGCTCCATGTCCACGAGCTCGCTCACAGCCCTGTTCATCAAGACCGACGGCACCCTCTGGGGCGTCGGCTGGAACGGCATCGGCCAGCTCGGCCTCGCCGACCACTCGAACATCAGCACGCCGACCCAAATTGCCACCGGCGTCGCCCGCGCCTCCGCCGGACTGAACCTCTCGCTCTACCTCACCACCACCGGCGAACTCTGGGGCATGGGCCCGTGGGTGCCCGGTTTCAACGGCACCAACCCCGTCCGCATCGCCACCCAAGTCACCGACTTCGCCGCCGGCGACAACACCGGCGTCTTCATCAAGTCGGACCAGACCGTCTGGACCTTCGGCAACAACAACAGCGGTGAGACGGGGCTCGGTCGCATCGACAGCACCACGCACGCGGCGACCCAGATCGGCACCGGCGGCGTCAAGGTCGCCTCGGTCGCCGGCCGCACCTACGTGATCGGCTCGCCCACCGCGACGTTCTCGGCCCTCCAAGTTGCGCCCACGATCACCTGGTCGCCCGGCGGCCTCACCTACGGCACCGCCCTCGGCGAGGCCCAGCTGAACGCCACCGCCGACGTCCCCGGCACCTTCACCTACACGCCCACCGCCGGCACGATTCTCTCCGCCGGCACGCGCACCCTCGCGGCGACTTTCACGCCGCAAGACCCCGTGAGCTACCAAACCGTCACCCTCACCCGCACGATCACCGTCGCACCGGCCACCCAGACGATCACGTTCGCACCGTTCACCGGCACCTACAAAATCGGCGACGTCGTCACGCTCTCCGCCACGGCCAGCTCCAACCTGGCCGTCTCGTTCACGCTCGTCTCCGGTCCCGCCACGCTCACCGGCAATCAACTGACGCTCACCGGCAACGGCTCCGTCATCGTCCGCGCGATCCAGAGCGGCGACTCCAACTACCTCGCCGCGACCGACGTCGACCGCACGCTGACCATCGCCACCGGCCTCGATTCGTGGCGCGCCTTGAACTTCACCGACGCCGAACTCGCCAACGCCGCCATCAGCGGCGTCAACGCCGATCCCGACCGCGACGGGCTGCCGAACCTCGTCGAATACGCGCTCGGCCTCGATCCGATGACCGCCAGCACCCAGGGCCTGCCCGTCCTCACGCGCACGTCCACCGACTGGGTCTACACCTTCACACGCCCCGCCGACCGCCCTGACCTGAGCTACGCCGTGGAAGCCTCCACGACGCTCACCGGCTGGACCACGACCGGCGTCACGCTCACCCGCACCGGCACCTCTGGCGCGACCGAGACGTGGACCGCGACCGTGCCGACCTCTTTCGGCGCCAACGCCTTCTTCCGCCTGCGCGTCACGCGGCCATAAGCCTCCGCCCGCGGAGCGCCGGGTTCATGCGCACCGACACGAAGTGCGCTTTGAAAGCGCGCTCCTGTGAGGTGGTCGCCGCTGTCCCAGCGGCGACAGGCGTCGGTAGGGACACCGACGCCCACCTTTCCATGATCCCGCTCCTCGCGCCAACACCGTAAGCAGAGCGTAAATTACCGCCTGCACCCCTTCCCGATCTCGTCAGGCGCCGCCCGACTTGGGAAGGTGCAGCCATGCACGCGTGGAAATCGAAAGTGTTTTGGGCGGCCCTCGGGGTGCTCACGTGCGTCGGCGGCGCGGTGGCCTTGCGTCCGGCGGAGCGCTCCATCGAGGTGCCGACGCTGCGCACGCGCACCGCGCTCGAACGCCGGGAGTCGCTGTGGGCGTTGCAGGACGCGTGGGCCAATCGCGCGTTCATCGACTCCCCGCAGAATGCCCGCGAAGAGCGCGCCTTTCTCAACCGCCTCGCCTACTTCATTCGCTCCACCCGCGATCAGGAGATCTACGGCCCGGCCTGCCAATTCTGGAACCGCGCCTACCACGATCACGCGTCGCGCTATTCGGATTTCATCGAGGATCAGGAGTAATCGCGCCCGATCGCGGGCGGGCGTGTGCGGCGAGCCGGGCGCCCCGCCCCACCTTGGGCCCGTCGCTGCGGCCGCAGTTGGCAAAACGCGCGGAGCTGTGCACGGTCGTGGGCCGTCCATGAAACCCCGCGACCTCACGCCGAAAGTCCGCGAAGCCCTGCGCCAACTCGCCGCCGGTCCGCAGGACATGCGCGACGAGGCCTTGCTGCAGCTCATCAACGACGAGCTGAAAAAACTTTCCGTCGACGACATCGCTTATGTGCGCGACCGCGTGCGCTTCTCCTGCCCGCCGTGCCCGATGGTCCAATCCGTCGTGCTCATGCTCAACGGCCTCATCGAGGTGAAGAACCTGCGGCTCTGAGCGGGATGGCAATAGGTGGGCGTCGGTGTCCCTACCGACGCCTCTGTCGCCGCCGGGACAGCGGCGACCACCTGATGGTTGGCACCTCGTCAGTCGCAAATCGCGTCCAATCGCATGAGCCCGACTGAGCGCGCGAGGTCTCCCACTTCGTGCGGTGGGATAGCACCGCTGGGCCCGCCGCCACTCGCCCGCGGCGCGACACCGCGCTGCCCGAGGTAGGGCGAGGCGTCCCGCCGAGCCGCGCATCATTCGCGGCTCACCGAGGACGGTTCGCCCTACCGCTCAGCGCCGCCCGCGGCGCGCGAGCAGCGCGAGCGTCAGCAGGCCAAACATCCACCATGACGGCGCGCCGCCACCGCCGCCGCCGCTGGAATTGCTCGAGCTGTTCCCCGGCGTCTCCGTGTTGCCGCCGGTCCCGCCCGAGTTGCCGCCGCTCACCGCCGGCACCTCGAAGATCTCCAGCTCCGTGACGCCCGCGGCGGAGTTCACACCCGAGACCGTCGCCGTGTAGCTGCCGGGACTGAGCGAGAGCAACACCGCCGCGTCCTTGCTGCCGGTGGCAAGCGCCGCCGCGCCGACGTTCGTGGCGACGGTCGTGAGCTGCGTGGCCGTTGCGCCCGCGGTGCCATTCGTCGTCACCGGCGTTTCCCAATTGTCGTTGCTCGCGAGCGTCGTGCCGGCGTCGTTCTGGATTTGCAGCGTCGGATCGGCATTCGTGCCGGTCAGACTCTGCGCCACGAGCGCGGGCCCGAGCGCGCGCACGAGCACGCTTTGCGTCGCCGTGCCCTTGATCGTGAACTCCACTGTCTGCGTGCCGCTGTTGGCCGCGGCGCTGGCGCGCGTCGAGTAAGCCACCAGCCGCGCCGGCGCGTTGCCGTCGGCCTCGAACAACTCCGTCATCACCGCGCCGCCCGCACCGGCTCCATCCCACACCGCGATCACATAGGAGCCGGGCGACAGCGTCGTGACGAGCGCGGCATCCGCCTCCGTCGCCACGAGCGCGAGCGCGCCGAGCGAATTCGCCAGCGCGATGACGCTCGCGTCGGTCACCGGCGAGGCGGCGCTGGCCCAGAGGCCGCCGGCCGCGGTGTAGAGCTCGAGCTTCGGTTTCGTGGCGAAATCACTCACGCCCATCCGCGCGAGTCCGGGACCCGCCGCGCGCACGAACACGCGGCGCGAGCTCGAACCGCCGATCACAAAGTTCACGAACTGCACTTCGCCGCCCTTCAGGCGCAGCAGCGTGCTGAGATCCGAGAAATAACCCGACGCGCCCGCGTTCGTGCTGCTCGCGTAGCGCGTGCCGGTCAGCGTCACGGAGCCGCCGCCGGTGTTGCTCGAGCCACCCGAGTTGCCGCTGCCATTCCCACTCGAGCCATTGCCGGAACCGCCGGTGTAGGTGCCCACCGTGATCGTGCCCGACGCGGTCGTGTTGTAGAACTGCCAATAGACTTCCGTCACGCCGCTCGATCCGCCGCCGGCCGCCGCGGAAAGCGCGCGGGCACGGAGGAGGAAATTCGTGTTCGCCGGCAGCGTCGTGCCGCCGGACCAGCTCCACGTCTTGCCGTCGCTCGACGGTGAGGCGCCGCCGAGCGTCGTCCAGAGATTGCCGTTCGTCGAATACGCCAGCGTCACCGCCGAGAAATCGACGGCGGCGCCGGACAGCGTCCAGCTCGCCGAGCCGAGACCGGAGCCGACCGCAAAGCTGTAGGCGCCGCTGCTCGTGCCGGTGACGCGACTCAGCAGATAGTCCGCCGAGCCGCCCATCGACGTGAACGCGCCGCCGGCGAGCGCGCGCCCATCGAGCAAACCGGCAAGCACGTAAACGTCGCCGTTGGCCGTCGCCGCCAGCGTCGCATCGAGCGTGCCGTCGGATTTCAGCAGCGCCACGCGCGCGTGGCTTTGACCCGCGATGTTGGTGAACGCGCCGCCGACCACCACCGAACCGTCGACCCGCGCTGACAATGCGTGGACGACGCCGTCGGGCGCCGGATTGAACGCGGGATCGAGCGACCCGTCGCTGTTGAGCCGCGCGAGATTCGTGCGCGCCTGGCCGTTGACCGAAGTGAATTCGCCGCCGACGAGGATCCTCCCGTCCGGCAGAACGGCGAGGGCCCTGACTGATCCGTTGATCGACGGCGAAAAGGATCCGTCCACCGCGCCCGACGCGAGCACGCGCGCGAGCCGGGTCCGCGTGGCGCCGCCGACGCTGCCAAAATCGCCGCCCACCACGAGCGCGCCGGAGTTGCCGACCGCGAGCGCGCGCACCGCGCCGTCCACCGCCGGCGCGAAGCTGCTGTCGAGCGCACCGGTCGCCGTGAAGCGCGCGAGGCGGGCCCGCGCGGTGCCGGCGATGGTGGTGAAATTGCCGCCGACCACGATGCCGCCGTCCGCCTGCGCACCGAGCGCGTAGACCGTGTCGTTCGGCGCGGGCGCGAAGCTGCTGTCGGGACTGCCGTCGAGCGTCAGACGCGCGAGACGCGGCACGCTCACGCCCCCGACATTCTGAAACTCGCCGGCCACGTAGAGCACCGCTTCCGAGCGCAGATCGGTGAACGCACCGCCAATCAGAATCGATTGGTCGGCCGCGATCGCGATGGTGTAAACGTAGTTGTCCGCCGAGGGATTGAACGTGGTGTCGATGCTTCCGCTGCTCGTCAGCGCAGCCACGTAACTGCGGCCGACCGGCGTGTCGCTCGCGGAGTGCAGCGCGGTGAACGCGCCGCCGATCAGGATGCGGCCGTCGGGGTGCACGGCGATCGCCTGGACGAGCGAGCTGGGCGCGGGATTGAAGCTCTGGTCGAGCGAGAAATCCGCGTTCAGCCGCGCGAGATAGCGGCGGTCGGCGTCATCGGTCTTGGTCTCGTCGCCATCGTCGTCGTCGTTCTCGCCGTCGTCGAGCTGCAGCGTGGTGAAGCCGCCCCCGAAGAGGATCTTGCCGTCGCTCTGGCGGGCGAGCGCGGCGACGTTGCCGTTCGGCGTCGGGGCGAGCGCGTCGTTGAGCGTGCCATCGGCGTTGAGCAGCGCGAGGTAGGGACGCGAGGTGGAGGACGTCGCACCATTCGGCGTCAGCGTCGTGAACGATCCGCCCACGATCAGCCGGCCGTCCGGCAGCAACAGCAGCGAGGAAACAAAACTGTTCGCCGTCGGAGAGTAAGTCGTGTCCAGCGCGCCGTCTGACTTGAACCGCGCGATGTAGGCGCGGCCGGTGTCGTCGGTGGTCGTGGTGTCGCCGTCGTCGTCGTCGTTCTGGCCGTCGTCGACTTCGACGGCGGTGAAGGATCCGCCGACCACGATCGCACCGTCGGACTGGATCGCGACGGCGGAAACGGACGCGTTGAGCGCCGGGGGCGCGAAGCCGGTGTCGACGGAGAGATCGGCGTTGAGCCGCGCCAGGTAGGGACGCGTGGCACCGCCGAGGCTGGTGAAGGCGCCCACGACGACGATCTTGCCGTCCGCCTGCCGGGCCAGACCGGCCACGCTGCTGTCGAGCGAGAGATTGAAACTCGTGTCGAGCGCGCCGCTCGCCGTGAAGCGCGCGAGATGCACGATCGAGCTGCCGGTGATGGTGAACGCGCCGCCCACAAGCAGCGAACCGTCGCTGAGCACGAGCGTGGCGTTGACGCGGCCGGCGAGGTTCGAGAAGTCGCGGCGGTCGAAACTGGTGCGGATGACGCCGCTTGACTCGAACCAGGCGAGCAGATTCGTCCGCGACGCGGCCGACGTGGTCGTGCCCTGCACCAGCACCGCGTTCACGGCGCCGTCCGCGCTCGCCGTGAACGTCGAATCGCGCAGACCCTCGCTGGTGAAGCGCGCGAGGTTCGTCGTCGTTTGTCCGCCGAGCCGGTCGAAGACGCCGCCCACCACGACGCGGCTGTCGGCCTGCGGCGCGATGGCGAGCACGCGGGCGCCGCTCGGGTTGGTCGACGTGACGGTCCACGCGGTCTCCAATGCGCCGGCGCTCGACAGACGCAGAATGTGATTGGCCGCCGTCACGGACTCGCCGCTCGCGTTGCTGGCCGTGGTGAAGCGGCCCGCGACATAGATCGCGCCGCTCGCGGTCTTGGCCATGGTGAAGACGCGATCGTTGGTCTGGATCGGCGCCGTGCTGTCGGGGGCGCCGGACGCGGTGAGGATCGCGAGATGCTTGCGCGCGGTCGACGTGCCGAGCGTGGTGAAATATCCGCCGACCACGATGCGCCCGTCCGGCAGCGTGGCCAGGGAGCTGACGACGCTGTCGGCCGCGGGATTGAAAGTCTTGTCCAGCGAGCCGTCGGCGTTCAGGCGCGCGAGGCGTTTGCGGTCGGCGTCGTCGGTCTTGGTGTCGTCGCCGTCGTCGTCGTCGTTCTCGCCGTCGTCGGTCTGAAGCGTCGTGAAGGCGCCGCCGAAAACGATCTTGCCGTCGGCCTGCACCGCAATGGCGCGGACGTTGCCGTCGACGCCCGGGTTGACGCCGTCGTCGAGCGCACCGCTGGCGCTGACGCGCGCAAGTCCGGCGCGGGCGGAACCGTTCACGCTGGTGAACGCGCCGCCGAGGAGGAGCCGGCCGTCGGATTGCGCGGTGATCGCGTAGATCGTGCTGTTGATATTCCAGTTGAGCGAAGTGAGCGCACCGGACGAATCGAGTTCGGCGAGGTAGGCGCGCGCGACGTCGTCCGCCGTGTCGGTGGTGTCGGTTTTCCAGACGGAAAAATCACCGCCCGCGAGCACCTTGCCGTCGCTCCGCAGAAACAGCGCGTAAACGCCGCCGTTGGGACCGGGCGAGTAACTGGCGTCGAGCGAGCCGTCGGCATTCAGGCGCGCGAGGTAGGCGCGCTCGGTGGAGTTGACCTTGCCGAAGGAGCCGCCGACGAGAATCTTGCCGTCGGATTGCACGGCGAGGGCGAAGACGCTGCCGTTGACCGATGGATGGAAATTCGGATCGATCGTGCCGTCGGCGAGGAGGCGGGCGAGGTTCTCGCGGGTTTGTCCGCCCAACGTGTTGAAGGTGCCGCCGACGATGAGGCTGCCGGAGGCTTCGAGCGCGACCGCGGAGATCGCGCCGTCCTCGCCGCTGGTGAAGGAGCCGTCGAGATCGCCGTTGGCCTGGATGCGCGCCGCGTGATTGCGCAGGATGCTGCTGCTGGCGCCGGGCGGCGTGCAACGCGTGAACGTGCCGCCGACCACGATCTTCCCGTCGGATTGCAGCGCGAGCGCGCGCACCGCCGCGTTCGGCGTGGGCAGGAACGTGCCGTCGACCGTGCCGTCGGGCGCGACCCGCGCCAGATAATTGGCGGAGGTGCTCACGCCGCTGTTGGCTGACTGCACGGAGGTGAAATCACCCCCGAGCACGAGCTTGCCGTCGCGTTGCACGACGAGCGCCGAAACGCTGGCGTTCGGGCGCGGCTGAAAGGCGGAATCCAGACCGCCGGCCGCGGAGAAACGCGCGAGGAACGTGCGCGTGAGATCGCTGCTGTCCGTCGCGCCGCGCACCGTGGTGAAATCACCGCCGGCCAGGATCGAGCCATCGGCCTCGAGCGCGAGCGTGAGCACGCGGTTGTTGGCGGAGACGGCGAACGACGCATCGAGCGATCCGTCGGGGTTCAGGCGCGCCAGCCGCGTGGCGGTCTGGGCCGCGGCGGTGCCGAGTTGATGCGTCGTGAAACCGCCACCGGCCAGAATCTTCCCGTCGCTCTGCACGGCGAGCGCGAAGACGATGTTGTTGAAGTGCGCCGCGAATGATTCGTCGACAGCGCCGCCCGCCGTGAGGCGCGCGATGCGGCCGCGGGCGATCGTCGCGCCCGTGCCGCCGGGTTGCAGCGTCGTGAACGCGCCGCCGAGGAGAATGTTGCCGCTGGCGTCGACCGCCAGGGCGTAGACCTGCGCGACGGAGATGCTGCCGCCGGTCGGTCGCGGATCGAAGCTCGTGTCGAGCGTGCCATCGGCATTCAGCCGCGCGAGACCGGACCGCGCCCACGTGGAGCTGCTGCCGTTGGGCTGCACCTGCGTGAACTTGCCGGCGACGAGGATGCGGCCGTCGGCCTGCACGAGCAGCGCGACCACGTCACCGTCGAAGGCCGGGCTGAACGTGGTGTCGAGCGTGCCGTCGGCGTGGAAGCGCGCGAGGCGCTGCCGCGCCACCGGTGCGCCCTCACTCGGCGGCTGCACGCTGGTGAAGCCGCCGCCGATCAGCACGCGGCCGTCGGCCTGCACCGCCGTGGCGTAGACATTGCCGTTGGCGTTCGGATCGAACGCGCTGACGAGCGCCGGCACGAGGCTCGCGAGGAGCACGAAAAAGCTGCGAAGGGATTTCATCCGTTAAAATTTGAAGCTGAGGCCCGATCGCAGCCCGAGGCCGGCGGACATCTTGATGAGGGCGGAGCGGCTCCCGAGCGTCATCTCCGAGTCGCGCGTCGAGAGTTCATAGGAGGCGCTGCCGAAGAATCCGGCGCGCTCGGTGAACCAGTATTCGGCGTCGACGCCGCTGTAGAGACCGGCCTGGGCCGAGTTCTCGGCGACCGACTCGTCCGCGTTCTGCACCGTGCTGGTCAGGTCCTCGAGTTCGAGCTGCTCGTCGTAACGCATGCGCAGGCCCACGACGTTGACGGTGGCGCCGGCACTCAGGCGCAGCGAAAAGCGCTCCGTCGGCTGCCAGCGCAGCCACGGTCCGGCCCGCAGCGCGAAGTAAGCCCCCTTGACCTGCCACATGCCTTTCACCGTCGCGCCGCCGACGGTGGCGGTTTCAGTGCGGCTCTGCGGCGTGCTCGCGAGATAGGTCGTGTTTTCGATCGTCTGCGTCGTGGTGGTGCCGTCGGCGTTGGTGACGGTGACCGTGGTCGTCGACGGCGCGCTGTAACCGGTGCTGTCCTCGTCCGACGGATCACCGCCCGGCGGTGGCGCGCCCAGCAGCGAGTAGGAGTCGGTGATGGTGAGCAGCGTGGCGGTGACCGACGCGGAGGACTTGGCATTGAGCGTGTTGAGACCGAAGCCGAACTGCGCGCCCACCGTGAACACGCGCCGGCCGGGGCCGAGCACGCGGCCGAAACGATAGAACTCGCGCGAGCCCTCCACATCGATGCCCACCGACGGATCGCTGGTGGCCAGGATCGACGCGCCCTCCGAGCGCGTTTCGTAACGATGGAAATCGATCGCGGTGCCGTCCGCGCTCACCTGCGACGCGGCCGCGTAGCTCCAGGTGTTGGTGCGCCCGTCGCTGGCCACATCGTTGCCGTCGCCATCCACGCGCGTGTCGAGCGCCACGTAGCCGTCATCGTAGGTGCGCGTCGCCTCGGTGGCCGTGTCCTTGAGATCGAGCGACGAGGTGATGCTGCCGACGTTCTTGAAATTGGCCTTCAGCTTGCCGCCGAAGCGCAGCGAGAACGCCAGCTGGTTCTTCGGCACGGCCATTTCGTCGATGGCGCGGAGATCCTGGAGCAACTCCTCCTCAGTGGGTTCGGCGGACGTGGGCGGCAGCGATTGGGCGAACGTGAGCGCCGTCGACGCCAGGGCGGCGCCGGCCAGCAGGACTGGGCGGAGATCCATTTGCCCGGTTTAGACAGCCGGAAAATTTTCCGGCGACCACTTCGGGACCAAGCCGCACCGCACAGGGACGAAACCGCCGCGAAACGATGCAGGGCGCGATTTCGCGGCGTGCCGCGCCGCAGTTCCGTGTCATTTTCGGGCTCCTCCGGCGAATTCCGCGGTCTGACCTCCGCGAAATCCCCGAGATGAAATTGAAAGTCCTGATCGCTGATGATGAACCGCTGGCGCTCGACAAGCTGCGCCGCTTGCTCGCGACCGAAACCGACCTCGAAGTCGTGGCCGCCGCGACGAACGGCACCGAAGCGCTCCGCCTCGCCGAGCAATTCCAGCCCGACGTGCTGATCCTCGACATCCAGATGCCTCCGCTCGACGGCATCGAGGTGGCGCACGCCCTCCAGCACGAGCAGCGCGCGATCATCTTCACGACCGCCTTCCCCGCCCATGCCGTGGATGCGTTCGCGACGAACGCGGTCGACTATCTGCTCAAGCCCTACAGCCGCGAGAGCTTCGCGCGCGCGCTCGGCCGCGCCCGCACGCGCCTCGCGCCGCGGTCCGCGGACGCCGCGCGCGCCGGTCGCAGCGACCGCCTGCTGGTGAAATCGCGCGATCGCTACGTCGTCGTGCATGTGAACGACATCGAGTGGATCGAGGCGGCCGCCAACTACGTGGTGTTGCACGCCTCCAGCGGCAACCACGTGTTGCGCGGCACGCTGACCGACACGCTGGTCGAGGTCGGCGAAGATCAGTTTTTCCGCACCGGCCGCTCGGCGGCGGTGAATCTCGATCGCGTGAACGAGGTGCTGTTCGACGAGCCCGGCGAGCACGTGTTGCTGCTGCGCAGCGGCGCGCGGGTCCGCCTGCAGCGCAGCTTCCGCGAATTGCAGGAGCGGCTGGAGAAGCGCACGCGCGGGCATGCCGCCGCGCGCGAGGGAACCGCGGCGTGACGTCTGCTTCGCCGTTTTCGGCCGACCCGCTCCGCGAGGCCGGCGACCGGGCCGCCGTCATCACGTTCCGCCACTGGTGGTGGTTGCCCACGGGCTGGATCGCGCTCGGTTTTCTATTCTCCATTCAGCCGTGGCTGAGCGGCTTCATGCCGTTCGGCGAGAACGTCCGCTTCGCCACGCTGCGACTGCTGCCGTGGGCGGTCGTGGCGCCCGCGGCCGTGTGGTTGTGCCTCCGCGTGCCGATCGCGGGACCGCGCTGGCCGCGCGCGCTGCTCATCCACATCGCCGCCAGCATCGTCGCCCTCGTTTGCCTCGAATCGCCGCTGAGCTTCATGGACGGACCGCGCGGCGGCCGCGCGCGGTTTGCCTTCCGCGACGACGGCAAGGGCGGCGCCGTGCGCGTCGTCGGCTTCAGCCCGGGAGGCGGCCTGCCGACCGCCGGGACCACCAGTGCCTTCGTGCCGTCCAACCTTCCGGGGGTGCCGGGCACGCCCGCAGGCGCGCCCCGGCAGGACGTGATCTTCGAACTGGGCCCCGCCAACGGACCCGCTCTCACCGCGCGCGACGGTGGAGAGCAGATCGCCCCGCGGGTGTTTCGTGCTCCGCCGCCGTGGTTTCTCCGCGGCCGGCAATCGTTCCCGCTCTACTGCTGCCTCGTGGCCTTCGCGCACGTGCTCTACCTCCAACGCGCCGCACGGCGTGCGGCCCAAGCCGAGGCCCAGCTGACCGCGGCCCGCCTCGCCGCCCTCCAACTGCAGCTCCAGCCGCACTTCCTCTTCAATTCCCTCAACGCGATCTCGTCGCTGGTCCGCTCGGATGCGGAGGCGGCCGACGAAATGATCTGCTCGCTCGGCGCCCTGCTGCACGCCTCGCTCGACAAAAGCGGCCGCACCGAAGTCAGCCTGACCGAGGAAATGCAGATGGTGCAGCACTACCTGCGCATCCAGCAGGTGCGTTTCGGCGACGCCTTGAAGATCGAAACGCGCATCGACACCGAGGCGTCCCTCGCGGCCGTCCCGACGCTCGCACTCCAGCCGCTCGTCGAGAACGCCATCATTCACGGCCTGCACGGACGCGCCGGCACGCTGCGCATCGGCGCGTGGCGGCGCGAAGACCACCTGATCGTCGAGATCACCGACGAATCCACCGCGGCCCGCGCCGCGCCGGCGACACCGCGCCAGCCCACGACCGGCGTCGGACTCAAAAACATCCGCGCCCGCCTCGCCACGCTTTACGGCCGCCGCGCCGCCCTTGATCTGATCCGCACACCAGCCGGCGCCACCGCGCGCCTGGAACTGCCGTTTCGCGAGATCGCACCGCCCTGATGCCGCGGCCCCGGCGCCGCGCACCGTGGCGGAGCTAGCGCCGCTCGCCCGCGAGCATCAGCTCCTGCCAATAGGCCCAATCGTAGCTCGGCTGGTTCTGCGGACCGGGACCCGCGACGAATTCGAGCGTCACGGTTCCGACGGGCAGTTCGGCGGAAAACTCCTGCGTGCCGCGATCGTTGCGCTTCGCCGCCGGATCGAGCCACCGTTCGAACACCACCGCCCGCGCGCCGTTCGCATCGATGGCTTCCACGCGGAAATTCACGCCGTCGGTGACGTTCGGCGCCTTCGCGTAGGCTCCTTCCTGAAGGCCGAACTTGCCCGAGAGATACCGCGCGGTTTTCGCCACCGGCAGGGTCAGCCGCGCCGGCGCGTGCGTGGCGATGCGCCCGTCCTCCGCCATGTTCACCTCGGCGAACGCCTCCTTGCGCGTGAAGTCCGCCAGCGACAGCCGCCAGACTTCACCGAATCCGGCGGTGGCGAAATTCATGTCCGGCGTCCACCGGCGATAGATCGAGAAACGCGTGTTGTAGGCGACGAAATGCGGAATCGGAATCCAGCCGGCCGTGTTTGCGGCGGCGGTGGCGTCGAATTGTTTCACCAGCCGATATTTTTCGCGCAGGATCGGCAGGTCGTGTTCCGCGAAATAGCGCTCCTCGATCGGCCGGAGCACCAGCCAGTCCGGCTCGAGCCGGCGCACGAGCTCCGGCCAGGACTCCAGGTAATTGCGCATGCGGACCTGCTGGCGCGCCGCCACGACTTCCGGCGCACCCAGGCCCGGGTAATCCAGCATTTTCAGATTCGAGAAGTAGCCGATGAAGCCGAGCGGCTCCAGAAAGACGCTGTCCGCCGGCGTCCTGGCGTGGGCCCGCAGCCACTCGCCGATGGGACGCCGGACCTGCGCTTCGCTGATCTTCATCTCCATCCGCGCCTGCCGGCACATGGACACCGTCAACACCACCTGGCCGGCCACAATCACCGCCGCCAACGCCCAGACCGTCCGCACGAAGCCTCGCGCCGCCAGCACCGGCGGCGTGAGCTGCATCAGCCGTTGCGAGAAACCGAGAGCCTGATCGACACCCAGCACCCACGTCACGATCCCGAGCCAATCCACCAGCGGCAGATACCACGGCGCCGGAATGCCCACGACGACCGTCAGGTAAAGATGTCCGACAAAATAGACGAACGACACGAAACGCGCCTCGCGCCGCACGAACGGCAACAACCACACGACCAGCGGCACGAACGCGAAACCCCACGCGATCGCCGGAATCAAATTCGGCCAGTCGCCCGGACCACCCGACGCCGGCAACCCGTAGGCCGGCAGATAAGCCGAACTCAGGCTCGATCGATCCGCCGCGATCAGCGACGGAAAGCGCAACACCTCACCCAGCAGGTGCGCCAGCCCCGTCTCCCGAAACAACCCCTTCGCCACGATCGTGTGCGGCACCGGCGAGCCGTAATACCACTTCGCCCAGACGAACCACGGCAGATAAAGCACCGCACACAGCACCGCGGCCGCGAGCAAACCCTTCGCCGCCGACCGCAACGTCACGCTCCAGGGCGTCGCTACCGGCGTCGGCAACGGGAACAGCACCGCCCCGGCGGCCATCGCGCCGATGTAGACGCAGCTGTCGGGACGCGTCCACATCAGCCCCGCCCACGCCAGACCCGCATGGAGCCACCACCGCTCCGGGCGCAGCACGAGCGCCCACAGCGCCCAGGCGCCAAACAGGAGCAGAAACCCTGTTTCCATGCCGTTGATCGTGAACGAGACCGTTTTGTTGTCCGCGCACAGCATCACCACCAGCAACACCGCCGAAGCGCGTATCGCCGCCAGCTGCCGCACCGTGCGCCACGCCAGCACGACCGCCCCCGCCAGCGCCGCGATGCTCGCCACGCGAAAAAGCCACAGCGCCGCCTCCTCCGACGAGCGGCCGGTCGCCAGCCAGCTCACCGCGGGCAACAGCACCCCGAGCGGCGAGGTGAACGAGTGCACGCGCTCGCCGGCGGTGAACACCAGGCCACGACCCTCCGCCAGGTTCTTCGAGGCACGAAACGTGATGTAATAGTCCTCCCACGCTTGGTCCGAATACCAGGCCCACGACAACGCGATCAGACTGGTGACGACAAAGACGAGCCACGCGCCGCTCCGTAAACGATTCATTCCCGTCCAGCGCAGCATTCCACCATTTCACCCGCAAGTGCATATCCCGGCCGGGCGGGCTATGTGCGGAAGCGCACGGATGGCCCGTGCTCCTTCACGCCGGTTAACGAGCCGTCGTTCTTCTCTTGGCCGCGAGCGAAGTCGCGCGCGGCACCAGCCGTCCGCCGGCATCAACTTTGTGACCGCACACGACGGCTCCACCCGGCACGACCTCCTCAGCGGCAACGGCGAACACAACGCGAAGAAGCAGGACGACAACCACGACGGCGCCGACGCCAATCACTGCTGGAATCGCGGCGCCGAGGGTCCCAGCGAAGACGCGGCGGCCCTCGGGCTGCGCGCATCAGAAGCGCCACCTCCGGTGGCACGCTCCTCCTCCCGCAAGGCACGCCGATGATCTGCGGCGGCGGCGAGGACGCGCGGCGCCTCGACTTGCTCTCGCGCCCCGGGCACCTGCACGCGTGGAGGTGACATGTGCCACCAACTGCGGCGCTTCACGCCACCGCTTTTTCCTAGCCCGCAACCTCCGCGCGTGTAAGGTCGCCGCACCCCTACCCCTTCCACGCATGGAGCAAACCCGCCCGCTCTCCTGGTTGCGCATCGTCGTTTGGTTTCTCGTCGTCGCGCTCGGTGTCACCGCCGTGGCCGTCCTCGCCTGGACGCGCGACGAGCCGGTCAACGCGCTCTGGCTCGTTGTCGCTTCCGTGTGCGTCTTCGCGCTCGCGTGGCGTTTCCACAGCGCGTGGCTCGCCGCCAAAGTGCTCACGCTGGACGAGACGCGTGCGACGCCGGCCATCGTGAAGGAAGACGGCAAGGATTTCGTCCGCACCAACAAGTGGGTCGTCTTCGGCCACCATTTCGCCGCCATCGCCGGGCCCGGGCCGCTGGTCGGTCCCGTGCTCGCGGCGCAATTCGGCTATCTGCCGGGCATGTTGTGGATCCTCGTCGGAGCCACGCTCGGCGGCGCGGTGCATGATTGCATCGTGCTCTTTTGCTCCACGCGCCGCGGCGGGCGTTCGCTCGGGCAAATGGTGCGCGACGAGGTCGGCCCGTTTGCCGGCTTCCTCACGCTGATCAGCGTCGTGGCCATCATGACGATCCTGCTGGCGGTGCTCGCGCTCGTCGTCGTGAAGGCCCTCGCGGAAAGTCCGTGGGGGACGTTCACGATCGCGGCGACCATTCCGCTCGCGCTGGTCATGGGCGTGGCGCTGCGCTCGTGGCTGCCGGGGAAGATCGGCGTCGTGAGTGCGTTCGGCGTCGCGGGGCTGCTGCTCGCCGTCGTCGGCGGGCAGTGGATCCAAGGCACCGCGTTCGAGCAATGGATGACGCTGCGCGGCACGACGCTCGCGTGGTGGATCATGGGCTACTCGCTGGTCGCATCCGTATTGCCGATCTGGCTGCTGCTCGCACCGCGCGACTACCTGAGCACCTTCATGAAGATCGGCTGCGTCGCGCTGCTCGGGCTGGCGATCGTCGTGCTGGCGCCGCAGCTGAAAATGCCGGCGCTGACCAAGTTCATCGATGGCACGGGGCCGGTGTTCGCCGGGCCGGTGTTCCCGTTTTGCTTCATCACGATCGCCTGCGCCGCGATCTCGGGCTTTCACGCCCTGGTGTCGTCGGGCACGACCCCGAAGATGATCGAGCGCGAGAGCCACATCCGTATCGTCGGCTACGGCGGCATGATCACGGAAATGCTCGTCGGCATCATGGCGCTGATCGCCGCATGCGCGATGGAGCCGGGCGAATATTTCGCGATCAACATGAAGGGCGACGTCGCCGCCGTGACGCAGAAGGTCACTGCGCTCGGCTTCCCCGTCACCGCGCAGCAGATGACCGACCTCGCCGCGTCCGTCGGCGAGCACAACATGGTCGGCCGCACCGGCGGCGCGCCGACGTTCGCCGTCGGCATGGCGCACATGTTCGCGGGCGTGCTCGGCAGCAAAACCGCGGCCGCACTTTGGTATCACTTCGCCATCATGTTCGAGGCGCTGTTCATCCTCACGACGCTCGACGCCGGCACGCGCGTCGGCCGGTTCCTCGTGCAGGACCTGCTCGGCTACGCCTGGAAACCGCTCGGCGACACGCACTCCACCGCGGGCAACTGGCTCGCGACGCTCGCCTTCGTCGCGGCGTGGGGCTGGTTCCTCTACCAGGGCGTCGTCGACCCGCTCGGCGGCATCAACTCGCTCTGGCCGATCTTCGGCGTGGCGAACCAACTGCTCGCGGTCATCGCGCTGGCGCTGGGCACCACCGTGCTGATCAAGATGGGTCGCGCGCGCTACGCGTGGGTGTCGCTCGCGCCGCTCGCGTGGTTGCTGTGCGTCACGATCACGGCCGGCTGGATGAAAATCTTCGCCGCCGATCCGCGCCTCGGGTTCCTCAGCGCCGCGGATGCGCTGAAGCAGCAAATCGCCGCCGGCGGCACCGCCACGCAGCTCGCCCAGTGGCAGCAGCTGCTGACGAGCAACTACGTCAACACGGCGGTCACGGCATCGTTCCTCGTGCTCGTCGTCCTCGTCGTGCTCGCCTGCGCGCGCGTGTGGGTGCAACTGCTCCGGGGCCGTCGCACCGCCGATTTGCGCGAGGAGCCCTACGTGCCGCTGGCCGAAGTGGCGCAGGCGAAGTAGCCGCGCCGCACTATTTCTTGGCCGCAGCGGCCTCGAGCGTCTTCGCCATCTCGGCCGGATCGACGTAGCGATACGTCGCCGGCAGCACCGCGTAGGTCGCCACCGGCTTGCCCTCGAGCGTCGCCGGGCGGAAACGAAACTGCTGCGCCATTTTGCGGGCCGCGGCTTCGAAACCTTTGCTGTTCGAGGAAACGATGGCGGTGCTGAGCACCTGGCCCCGATCGGAAATGACGATGCCGACCTCGACGAGGTGCTCCTTCCGATCGGACCGGATCGAGGTCGGAACGTCGAGGGCCCCCGCCTGCGTCGGCACGGGCGCGGTGAACGCCGCATCGCCCGTCCGGCGAAACTCGAAAGCCATTTTCTCGTGCGCGAAGAGCGGCGCGATCGACGTCGGATCGGCCGACAAATAGACAACAACGGGGGCGCGCTCGGCCGCGGAAACAACGCCCGCGGCTGCGAGCATGAGCGTGAACAGGATGTTCTTGAACATGGTCAGCGTGGTTTGGCGGCCCGTGCGAAGCCGACAAAATCTCGTGGTCCGCCACACGCCAACGACAAAAAATCAGGCGCCGGCGTTGACCGGCGCCTTCATTTTAACGGCTGGCGACCTCCGCGGTCGGGAGCGTTAGCGCATAGGTGCGTTGTTTTCGCGCGGCGTCACCCGCAGGCGGTGAGCGGCGCGACACAAGGATGCCACAGACGCGCCCGGCGCGCTCCGCATTCGTTGCGCCCGCGGGCGCTGCTCACTTCTTGCGCAGCGTCACCACGCACTCGAGGTGACGCGTCTGCGGGAACAAGTCGAACGGCTGCACCGCCGTCAGCTCATAGCCGGCAGCGAGGAAGCTCTTCAAATCGCGCATCTGCGTCGCCGGATCGCAGGAGACATAAACCACCGCGCGCGGGCCAAACGTGAACAGCTGCGCGAGAAACGACTCGTCGCATCCCTTGCGCGGCGGATCGATGACGACCGCCGTGTCGGCCGCCACGAACGACGCGTCGAGTCCGGCAAAGATCGTCGCCGCGTCGCCGGCGGAAAACACGGCGTTCGTGATGCCGTTCGCGGCGGCGTTCTCCCGCGCGAACTTGACCGACGTCTCGCTCACCTCGACGCCCGCCACGCGCTCGAACGCCGGCGCGCAACTCAGCGCGAACAGTCCGCTGCCGCAGTAGGCATCGACGAGCAGGCGCGCGCCGCTCGCCTTCGCCTGCTCGCGCACATAGCCGGTGAACGCCGGCAGGATGAACGGATTGTTCTGAAAGAAATCGCGCGCGAGGAAGTGCAACCGCAACGGCGCGTAGCGCGCAGGCGTCCCGCCCCCATCCGCATCCGCGCTCCCGATCGCGTCCGCGCCCTCCTTCTCAGCCAGTTTGTAACGTATTACGTTACAAACCGGATCGGCCCCACTCGAGACGTCGCTGGGTTTGTAACGTAATATGTTACAACCCGCCGGGGTGATTACTTCGTGGATGACGGCATCGTAGTCGGTGATCACGCCTTCCTGCGCGTGGCGCAGGAGCAGCGTGGCGTCGCGCTTGAACTCGCCGGCGGCCAGCCGCTGCCGCGTGCGCGCGCGGACCTCAGGGAGCTTGGCGTTGATCTCCGGCGTCGCGATCGGGCACGCCGGCACGTCGACGAGATCGAAACGCGTGCCTTGCTTGAGAAAGCCGATCGGCGTCTCGTCCGGCGGCGGCGTGCGCGGATCGTCCGGCCGGCCGACGTGAAAGTGCGGCGTGATCTTCGAGCGGTAGCCGTATTCGCGTGGCGAGCCGATCACGGGCGACACGGTAAACTCGATGCCCGCCATGTAGCGCAGCACTTCTTCGACCTGCCGACGTTTCCAGTTCAACTGCTCCGCGTAGGTGAGGTGCTGGTATTGGCAGCCACCGCAACGGCCGAACAGCGGACACGGCGCCGCAATGCGGTGCGGCGACGGCGTGAGCACCTCGAGCAGGTCGGCTTCGGAGAAATTCTTGTGATTGCGATAGACGCGGACCCTCACGCGCTCGCCGGGCAACGTGAACGGCACCATCACGACCCAGCCCGAGCGATTTGGGCTTTCGGATTTTGGATTTGGCTGAGGCCCTGCAGACGGGGGGATTTCCGAACCATCTGGCTGTGCGGGATCCGCCGGTTGATCGCTGATCGCTGACGGCTGACCGCTGGGCAACGCCACGCGGCCGAGGCCGACACCGAGATTGGTGAGCGTGGAAATCTCCAGCTCGATCTCGGTGCGATACGGGAACGGGTAGTCGTTGAATTTTTTCTTTCGGCCCACGGCACACACGAAAGACACGAAACCCGCCAACGGAAGCCTGAAGAAGCGCCCGCGACACTCGCGAATTTTCGCGCATCCGGCGCCCACGCTGGCTCGCGAGCATGCGCGTCAATTCGCGGGTCGTTCTGTCGGATAAATAAGCTTTGGCACTTTCGTGTCTTTCGTGTGTTTCGTGGGCTCTCTCCCGTCGTGACCGAAAGAATCACCAGCCTCCAAAACCCGCGCGTGAAACAACTCGTGCGCCTGCGCGAGCGGCGCGAGCGCGACGAGGCGGGCCTGTTTCTCGTCGAGGGCTACCGCGAGGTGCGCCGCGCCCTGGAAAAGGGCGTGAAGCTGAAAGAGCTCTATTTCTCTGCCGACTGGTTCCTGGGTGAGAACGAGCCCGCGCTGATCGAGCAGGCGCGGCAGGCCGGAGCGCAGCTGTTCGAGCTGTCCAAAGACGCGTTTGCCAAGGTCGCCTACCGCGAGCGCCCCGATGGCTTGCTCGCGGTCGCCCCGCAATGGAAGCGCACGCTCGAGGACCTGAAACTCGGCGCCACACCTTTTCTACTGGTCTGCGAGTCGATCGAAAAACCGGGCAACCTGGGCACGATTCTCCGCAGTGCCGACGCCGCCGGCTGCGACGCCGTGATCGTGTGCGACGCCGTGACGGACGTTTTCAATCCGAACGTCGTGCGCGCGTCCACCGGCGTGCTGTTCTCCGTGCCGGTCGTCGTCGCCGATTCCGCCACCGTGCGGGCGTGGTTGAAAGCAAAAGGCATCCGCGCCGCCGCAACCACACCGCACACCGACAATCTCTACACGAAGACCGACCTGCGCGGGCCGCTCGCCGTCGTCATGGGCAGCGAGCAATACGGCCTCAGCGAGTTCTGGATGAAGGGCGCTGACGTGCTCGTGCGCATCCCGATGGCCGGCCAGGCCGATTCGCTGAACGTCGCGATGGCGACAATCATCACGCTGTTCGAGGCCGTGCGTCAGCGAAGCGGGTAATGGCAGCGCGCATGCGGCAGGGGCTGGCATGGAGGGCTCGGCTCCAGCCGAGCCGAAACGGAACGTATGCGGAGGGGTATTCGCGGCGCGGCAGGAGCCGCGCCCTCCACGGCACCGCTCGCAGCAGCGCGGAGCTAAAAAGCGTTCCCCGCGCGGTAGTGCGCGATCAGCTCCGCCGTGCCGGCCGCCATCGTCACACGCGGGTGATAGTCGAGGTCGCGACGCGCGGCGTCGATTTTGAACCAGTGGTCCGTCGCCAGCTCCTTTACCACGAAACGCGTGGTCGGCGGCTCGCCTTTCAACGGCAGCACGCGCCACAGGAACTCCAGCACGCCCGCCGCACGATACGCCGTCGCGAGCGACACGTGCTTCGTCGCCGGCGGCTCGCCCAGTCCGCGCAACAGCTCGTTGATCCAGTCCCAGAGCACGACCGGCTCGCCGTTGGTGATGAAGTAAGCCCGCCCGCGCGGGTCACGCGCATCCGGAGAAGTGTAACCTAATAGGTTACGCTTTCCGTCAGTGTCCCGAGTGGAGCCAGGGGAACTGTAACCTATTAGGTTACAAATCGGGCGGGCATCAGGCGCGAGGCCGGCGTGGGCGAGGGCGTGCTCGGCGAGGAGGTGGGCGTCGACGACGTTGGTGATGTGCGTGCAATCGACGAGATTGCGGCCGGGACCGATGATCTTCAGGCGGCCGGCGCGCGCGAGCTTCAGGACGCGCGGGATGATGTTGCGGTCGCCCGGGCCCCACACGAGGTGCGGACGCAACGCGACGGTCGCCAGCGAGGCGTCATTGGCCGTGGCGACGAGGCGCTCGGCAGCGGCCTTGCTGGTCGGATAAGCGCACGGCGCCTGCGTGCACAGCGCGGCGGATTCGTCGACGCCGGCGAGATCGCCGCCGTTGAAGACGACGCTCGGCGAACTCGTGTAGACCAGTCGCGGCACGCGCGCGGCCCGGCAGGCGGCGATCACGTGACGCGTGCCTTCGACGTTCACGTGAAAGAAATCCTCGTCCGGTCCCCACACGCCGACGCGACCGGCGACGTGAAACACGGTGCCGGAGCCTTCCATGCCGCGCGAGAGGGCGGCCGTGTCGTGGAGATCGCCGGACACGATGTGCGCGCCGCGCTTTTCGAGCTCAGGCAACGGGCGCCGCGCGAGCACGCGCACTTTGCGACCGGCCGCGAGCAGGCGCTCGGCGAGTTTGCCGCCGATGAAGCCGCTGGCGCCGGTGATGAAGACAGTATCGTTCATCGTTTCAGAGCCGCGGCGGGCACGTCGCGTTTGTCGAGTTCGTAGCCGGTGTGATTGCCGGCCCACTTGGCGAGCGTGAGGCGATGGATTTTGGCGTTATGGCGGACGTCGACAGGGAAACCGGGATGCAGGAACGCGAGGCGGATGCGATCGGTGTGCGGACGGCCGACGGCGAGCGCGCGGAGTTCGCGCACGAGCTTGCGGCGCAGCGACGGTGTGGCGACGACTTCACGCGAGATGGGTTCCGCGACGATCGCGGGGCGTTGGTCGCCCCGCGGGCCGAGGCCGATGAGGGCGGTGCGGCGCACGTCGGGGTGTTGGTTGAAGATCGGCTCGACTTGATCGGGGAAGAGCGTGCCGTCGCGCATCTCGACGCGCTCGGCCTTGCGGCCGACGAACCACAGGCGGCCGTGCGTGTCGAGGTAGCCGGCATCGCCCATGCGGTGCCAGACGGTCGCGCCGTCAGCGATCTTGGCGGCGGTGGTGGCCTCCGGCAGGGCGTCGTAGCGTTTCGTCACCACCGGACCGCGCACGACGATTTCGCCGATCAGGCCCGGGGGCAGTTCGCGCGCGTCGTGGAGCGTGGCGATCGGCTCATCGGTGAGCGCGATGATCTTCACCTCCATCTCGTGCACCGGTCGGCCGATGCAGGTGCCCTCGCCAGCGAGCGACGCGATGCTCGTCTCGCGGAGCACTTCTGCAGCGGCGATGGAGGCGATGGGCAGCGATTCGGTCGCACCGTAAGGGCTATGTGCCGTGCCGTGGGGCAGCAATGACTGCACGGCGGCAAAGAGGTCCGGCGGCACGGGCGCGCCGGCCATGAGCACGCGCTTCATCGTCGGCAGCGTGACGCCGGTGGCTTTGGCGTGAGCGGCGATTTTGCGCCAGAGCGTGGGTGAGCCGAAGGAGTTGGTCACTTTCTCCTGCTGGATGGCTTGGAGAATTTTGGCGGGATCGACGCTCGCGGGACGCGACGGATCGATCTCGGGCACGACCGTGGTCATGCCGAGCGCGGGATTGAAGAGCGCGAAGATCGGCAACATCGGCAAATCCACCTCGCCCGGCTGGATGCCATACGTGTCGCGCAAGAGCCGCACCTGTGCGTCGAACATGCCGTGTTCGTAGCAAACGCCTTTCGGCGCGCCGGTGGAGCCGGAGGTGAAGAGGATCGCGGCCAGGTCTGTCGCGGAGGTGACGGCGATTTGAAATTGGGGATTCGAAATTTGAGAACCGGAGGCGCGACGCGCGGTGGCGGAGCCACTGACCCACACACGCACCTGGATCGAGGCGAAAGCCGCGCGGAACACGTGGCTGAAGACCTGCGCGAGCGGGATGCCGAGGAGCACGCGGGGGCGCGAGCGGGCCACGCAGGCGAGAAAACTCTCGCGGCCCATGCCGGGGTCGATGATCACCGGCACGGCGCCGAGTTTGAAGAGCGCGAAGGCCGCGGCGATCAGCGGCAGGCCTTGGCGAACCATCACGAGCACGCGATCGCCGCGCTGCACGCCTTTCGCGGCGAGGTGCGCGACCCACGCGTCGACTTCGGCATCGAGTTCGCGGAAGGAGAGCGCGAGGTAATCGATGCGACCGTCGCCGGTGCGACCGCGCGGGATTTTCACCGCGGCATGGTCCGGCTGGCGCGCGGCCATCAACGGCAGGTGGCGGGCGATGTTGGCGGAGTCGGTCACACCGGAATCATCCCGCATGCGTCGCGTTTTTGTTCGGCATCGCGACCCCGACCTCGTCGGGCGTGGCGATCCAGCGCGCGCTGGATCGCTTCGTCGCCAGGCTCTTCGCCACGGCCGGGGGCAAATATGTGCTCACCGAACGCACGAGAGCGCGATGCCTGCAGCTTAGCTCTGCCATGCCGGCTCGGACTTCAGGAGCTGCGCCTGCCAGGGAAGCAACACCTCGTCGATCGTGGTCGGCGCACGCGCAATCTGCACGAGCTGGGAACGGGTCGCGATCATCGTCGGATCGAGATTCAGCGTGCGGGCGAGGCGGTCGCGATCGGTCTTGATGCGGTCCTGGCGCGCGAGCTCCTCGGGCGTGAGCGGAGCGAACTCGCGGCGGCGCTCGCGGCGCGGGAGCGAGCGCGGATCGGTGGCGTAGCCGTGGCGCACGGCCTCGGCGAGGCTCGGGAACAGGCGGTCGTGGCGGCGGCCGAGGTGAACTTCGAGGGCCTTGGCGACGGGCGCGCCATCGTCGGCGGCGCGGACGATGCGCATGAGCATTTCGTTGCCGGTGACCTTGAAGGGCGGTGTGTCGAGCTTCTCGGCCCAGCGCTCGCGCCAATGCCAGAGCTGGTAAAGCACAGCGAGGCCGCGGCCGCTGAGTTTTTCGGAACCGCCGATGCGCCAGGAATTCTCGTCGGGGCCCGCGAAGCCTTCACCGGCAACGTCGATCTGCCACTGGCATTTCTGCTTCTGCCATTCGACGCGGCCGAGGGCCGCGAGCTGTTCGGTAAGCTTGTCGCGCAGCGACGGCAGCAAGTGCACGTCCATCGCGGCGTAGTCGAGCATGTCACGATCGAGCGGGCGCTGCGACCAGTTGGCCTTCTGGTGATCCTTGTCGAGCTTGACGCCGAAGTGTTGCTCCAGGAGCGCGGCGAGGCCGAAGCGCGGGATGTTGAGCAGTTGCGCGGCGAACATCGTGTCGAACAGGCTGCGCGGCCGGAAATCGCAGAGTCCGCGCAGCAGGCGCAGGTCGTAGTCGCTGCCGTGCATCACGAGGTGTTTCTGCGCGAGGCGCTGCCAGAGCGGGTCGAGCGGGAGCTCGGCGAGGAGGTCGACGAGAAAAATCTCCCCGTCGGCGCGGATCTGCAGGAGGCAGACTCGCGTGCGGTAGCGGAAGAGGTTGTCGGCCTCGGTATCGAGGGCAATTTCGTCGACCCGGTCGAGGGCCGCGTAGAGCGGCGCGAGTTGGCCGGCTTGATCGAGGAGGCGGTAGTGCGGAACGGTTTGCACGCGGCGGAAAAATCACTGGTCCCAGGCGGAGAGAAAGGCGTCGATGAGCTGCGGGAGCTGTTCGCTGTAGCCGCCCTCCAGGATGCCGGCGGTCGGCAGGCCGGCCTGGCGCACCCAGCGGCCGAGTTCGGCAAAGTCCTCCGGTGCGAGCGTCATCTCGGTGATCGGGTCGCCTTCGAACGCGTCGAAGCCCGCGGAGACGAGGACGAGGTCGGGCTTGAAGCTCAGCACCGCTTCCCACGAGCGCGCGAGCTCCGCCAGGTGGAATTCGCGCGGCGTGTGCGGCTTCACGGGGAAGTTGCGGCAGTTCACGGTCGAGCGCGTCCCCGTGCCGGGATAGCCGGGGATTTGGTGCACGGAGGCGAAGAAGGTGCCGGGTTTGCCCTCGAGAATGTCCTCGGTGCCATTGCCGTGGTGCGCGTCGAAATCCCACACGGCGACACGCACGCCGCGATTGGCCTGGGCTTCGAGCGCGGCGACGGCGATCTGGTTCAGGTAACAGAAACCCATCGCCTGGTTGCGCGTGCAGTGGTGGCCGGGCGGGCGCATCAGCGCGAAGGCCTTCTGGCCGGCGAGCGCGGCGGCGGACGCGTCGAGCGCGGCGGCGACGGAGCGGCGCGCGTGTTGCGCGATGTCGGGGAAGTGCGGCGTGTCCTCGTCGATGTCGCCGGGCTGCTCGATGCGCTTGAGGAGCGTCTCGGAGTGCGCACGCAGGAGCGCCGCTTCGTCAAAAGTTCCGGGCACGCGCCATTCCCAAGCGGGGTGAGCGCTTTGCAGGTGCGGGACGGTGCGAGTGATGCGCGCGGGCTGTTCCGGCCGCATGTGCGAGCCATAGCCAACGCAGGAAGAGTCGTGAAAGAGTATCATTAACTGTGTCCGCCTACGGACGGAAGGGAGCCGAACAAAAAACCTAAACGACCCGGCGCAGCAAGGCCGGATTGTCCCCCAGCAGGCCCGCCACGCCCCAGCGGGCGAGACGGCGGGCGGCGCGGAGATCATTCACCGTCCAAGTCCACACGGCGAAACCGCGGGCGGTTATCCCGCGCACCCAGGCGGCGGAGCGGATCGCGCGGTGATCCACACTGAGGCCGCCCGCATCGCAGGATGCCAGCTGGCGAGCGAGAGCGGCGGGCGAGGCGCGACCTTCCGAAATCAGCATGCGCGGGATCGTCGGTGCGAACTCGCGGGCGGCGCGCACGATCGCCGTGGAAAACGAAGCGAGGATCACGGCGTCAGTCGCACGGGCGGCACGGACGGCGCGCACGACGGGAGCGACGGGCACGCCGGTCTTGATTTCGATCTGCACCACACAGCGGTCGCGCGTCAGCCGCAGGACATCGATCAGCCGCGGGATCGGCTCGACGCCGCGCACGCGCAATTTTTGCAGCTCGCGCCACGTGCGCGCGGCCAGCGGACCGCGTTCGCCGGTCAGGCGGCGCAACTCGTCGTCGTGAAAGACCACCGCCACACCGTCGCACGTGACGTGCACGTCGAGTTCGATGCCATCGACCTTCAGCGTCAGTGCACGCCGGAAAGCGGCCAGCGTGTTTTCCGGCTGTTCGGCGGAGGCGCCGCGGTGCGCGATGATCAGGGGACGAGGAGTGGCCACAAAAGGCACAAAGAACGCAAAAATCCGGCGAGGCAACGCGCGGTGTCGGCGGGCTGGCGGTTCCGCACGCGCAAAAAACCACCGCGCGGAGCGGAGTCCGCGCCCTGCCTCGCCCACGCTGGCGCGCAGTTTGTCTTTGTGCTTTTCGCGCTTTTTGTGGCCAATCAGCTCGCATGAAAGTCGTCGTGCTCTGCTCCGGGGGGATGGATTCCGTGACCGCGCTCCATTGGGCGCGGCGGGAACACGACGTGCGCGCGGTGCTGAGTTTCGATTACGGCGCCAAGCACAACGCCCGCGAGCTGCCCTTCGCGGCGGCGCATGCGCGGACGATCGGCGTGCGACACGAGGTGGTGCCGCTGGCGTTCATCGGCGAGCATTTCGCGTCGGACTTGCTGCAGAGCGGCGGCGACATCCCCGAAGGCCACTACGCCGACGAGAACATGAAGCGCACCGTCGTGCCGTTCCGCAACGGCATCATGCTGGCGGTGGCGGGCGGCTTTGCCGAGAGCGTCGGCGCGGAGGGACTCGTGATCGCCGCGCACGGCGGCGACCACGCGATCTACCCGGATTGCCGCGAGGATTTCATGCGCGCGATGGGCGACGCGTTGCGCCTCGGCACGTATGCGGGCATCCAGTTGTTGCGGCCGTTCATCGCGCTGAACAAGGGTCAGATCGCCGCCGAGGGTGCGCGACTGGGCGTGGACTTCGCGCAAACGTGGTCGTGCTACAAGGGCGGCGCGGTGCATTGCGGCAAGTGCGGCACGTGCGTGGAGCGTCGCGAGGCTTTCCAGCAGGCGGGGCTCGTCGACCCTACCGTTTACGAGGCCACGCCGCCACTGCCGAGCGCTCCGCGGAGCGATTAGCAGTCAGCTTTCAGCGATCAGCCATCAGCCGGAAAAAGCCATCGCACCGAAAGCTACTTGCTGATTGCTGACTGCTGATAGCTGATCGCTCAGCACGATGCTCATCTCCGAAATCTTCCACTCGATCCAGGGCGAGGGCGAACTCGTCGGCGTGCCGTCGGTGTTCGTGCGCACGAGCGGCTGCAATCTGCGCTGCAACTGGTGCGACACGCCCTACGCGTCGTGGTCGCCGGAAGGGACGCCGATGAGCGTCGACGAGATCGTGGCGGAAATCGCGAAGTATCCGGCCAAGCACGTGGTGCTCACCGGCGGCGAGCCCATGATCGCACCGGAGATTCACGAGCTGGCATTTCAACTCAAGGAGCGCGGCTACCATATCACGATCGAAACGGCCGCCACGGTGCCGCCGCGCGGCATCGCCTGCGATCTCGCCTCGCTCAGCCCCAAGCTCGCCCACTCGGCGCCCGACGCGCGACTCGACGACACGTGGCGCCGCAAGCACGAGGCGCTCCGTCGCCAGCCCGAGGTGATCGCAGCGTGGATCGCGGCGGGCGATTACCAGTTGAAGTTCGTCGTCAGCTCCGAGGCGGATGTCGCCGAGATCGAGGAACTGTTGCGCGACACGCTTTGCCTGGTGCCGCCGCACAAGGTGCTTCTGATGCCCGAGGGCACGACGCTCGAGACGCTGCGCGCGCGCGCCGGCTGGCTGAGCGAACTCTGCAAGGCGCGCGGCTACCGCTACGCGCACCGGCTGCATGTCGAGCTCTACGGCAACAAGCGCGGCACCTGATCAGCCGAGGAACCGCTCCAGCAGACGGCGCGACGCTTCGATGATCACCGTGGCCCAGACCGCAAAGTAGCCGAGCGTGCCCACGAACAGCGCGTGACCGGCCAGGATGCCGAAGCCATCGCGCTCGAGCGCACTCATGGTCAGGACCACGATGACGAGCGCCGGCAACATGTTGGTGAACGGCACGACCGGCGGCACGGGCAGCAACAGCAGCACGGCCGCAGCGGCCACGACGAGCGTATGGAGGCGGTTTTTCCAAGGCGCGTCGGTCAACCAATCCCAGCGCGGACGCAGTTGGCGCTCGATCCAGCCGACGACCTTGCTCCCGGCCTCGAGCACACGCGCGAAAAATCGCGGCGGCAGTTGCACGGCACGCAACCGCGATGGCAGCCACGGCGGCAAACCCGCCGAAAAGCGCAGGGCTAAAATCAGAATCATCAGCCCGAACGGCACCGACAGCCCGGGAATCGAGACGGGGGCGGTAAACGGCAGTGCGCACAAGACGACCAAGAGCGCGGAGGCGCGCGCCCCGAGCTTTCCCATCACCTCCCCCACCGTCACCGCGTGGTCGTTGAATGCCGCCGCCAAGGCGTGGAGGTCGTCGGACAGGCGGCGCAGTGGATCGGTCGGCGACGAGTGGACGGAGAAGGACACCGGCCAAACGGTGTGCCGGCGCGCCGCGCGCTCAAGCGCCGTTTATTCCAGCGAGAGGCAGAGCGGCGGCTTGTGTTTGCGCGCGTTCACGAAACATTCCGGCTCAGTGAATCAGCGCCCGCGAGCCATCTACCTGCGTTTGCCGAATGAAAGCGACGCCCCCTCGGCTGGCCGCGTCGGCCTCGATCGGAATCTCGCCCCGCCGCATGCACGCTCCGCGTAAGCTTTCCGAGGAAATCGCCCTGCTGCGGTCCCGGTCCGAGGACCGCCCGCTGACCTTGCGCGAAGTCATCTACGTGCTGCGCGGGCGAGCGTATCTCCTGTTGGTGCTGCTGCTCGCGCTGCCGTTTATCACGCCCCTGCCGCTTCCGGGACTGTCGACGCCCTTCGGGCTCGCGATCGCGCTGATCGCGCTGCGCCTGATGCTCGGGCAGCGGCCGTGGCTGCCCAAGAAGCTGCAACGCCAGCAGCTCCCCGCCGACTTTTTTGCCAAGCTGTTCCGCGTGGCCGAACGCCTCATCCGTTTCCTGGAAAAATTCCTGCGGCCGCGCTGGATGCCGCTGACGGAAACGGCCCGACTGAGGCAGCTGCACGCGCTCGTCATGTTGCTGGCGGCACTGGCGTTGCTGTTGCCCCTGCCGATTCCGTTCACGAACAGTTTTCCGGCGTGGGCGGTGTTGCTGCTCGCTGGCGGCCTGCTGGAACGCGATGGCGTCGCGGTGCTGCTCGGCTACGTGGTGTTTGCGGCCGGCGTCTTGTATTTCGTTTTCCTCGGCGAAGCCGCAGCGCAACTCGTGCACGCCGCGTGGGCGTGGCTGCGGAGCTGAGGCGCGGCGGCGTGCTCACGACTTCGTCGGCGCCGTCGGCGCGACGGACCGCACCGGGATGAGCAACGACGCCGCGATCGCGCCCGCGAGCAGCGCGCCGATGATGCCGAGCGACCAGCTGATGGGGAACTTGCCACCGAACGCCTCGTTCAACCACACCATCTTGAGGCCGACGAACACCAGAATGAGGCCGAGGCCGTATTTCAGGAAACGGAACTTGTGCATGATGCCCGCGAGCAGGAAAAACAGCGCGCGGAGCCCGAGGATCGCGAAGACATTCGACGTGAAAACGATCAGCGGCTCCTTCGTCAGCGCGAAGATCGCCGGCACGCTGTCCACCGCGAAGACGATGTCCGTCACTTCCACGAAGACGAGGCACACGAGCAGCGGCGTCGCGTGCCACACGCCATTGAGCTTGGTGAAGAAACTCTGGCCGTGCAGCTGCGGCGTGACCGGCATCAGCCGCCGCAGCAGGCGAATGACCGGATTCTTTTCGGGATCGATGGGCTTTTCCGGCGCGAAAAGGATCTTCAGGCCGGTGAGAATCAGGAAGGCACCGAAGACCAGGATGACCCAGTGGAACTGCATCAGCACCGCACCGAGGCTGATGAAGATCACGCGGAAAAACAGCGCGCCGAGGATGCCGTAGAACAGGACGCGGTGCTGGTATTTCGCCGGCACCGCAAAGTAGCTGAACACGACAACGAAGACGAAAATGTTGTCCACCGAGAGCGACTTCTCGACGACGAAGCCCGTGAGGTATTCCAAGCCGGTCTGCTTCGCCAGCGCCGCGTGATCGAGCCCGGCCAGCCGCGGATCGAGCGGGAATTGATAGAGCGCATACTGGTAGAGACCGTAGCCGAACAGCAGCGCGAGCGAGATCCAGACCACGCTCCACCCGAGCGCCTCCTTGAAGCTCACGACGTGCGCGTCGCGGTGAAAGACGCCAAGGTCGAGCGCGAGCATCGCGAGCACGAACAGCGTGAACAGGCCGTAGAACCACCAGTAGCTGGCGAACGGGAAAAGCGGGATGTAGTCGGTCATGGCGGGAAGCGGGGGAGATTCTGCAGCGCCCCGCGCGCAGCAAGCCGGACTGGACTGGAAATCCGGGCCCGCTTTCCAGCCCCATGTTGGCATGGCCGCCCGGGCCGGCCGCCGCGAAAAACGCTGAGCTGATGTTGCCGCGAAACGACACCGGCGCAGCTGACCGCCGGCAACCCAAGGTTAAATCATCGATCGCCCGCCAGGGTTTCGAGCGGAGTTCACAGCTCCGCTGGCCACACCCGTCCATGGTCCGCCCAGTGTGCCCGCAACGCGTGGACGTTGCGATTGACCGCGGCCTCCACGAGCAGCGCGTCGTCGAGCAAGCCCACATGCGGCACGTTGTCCGGCACCAGATCGTAGCCTTTGAGAAAATAGGTGAGCACAAAGGCCACCTCGCGCCGTTCCGCTCCGTCGTGGGTGGTTTCGTGAAAGTAACACGCGAGGACCTCGAGCCGGCGGCGGAAGCGCTCGGATTCGGTGACGCGTGCGATCTTGGCGTCCAACTCGGGAAGCAACGCACTGAGCGCAGCCAAGTCGGCCACGCCCACCAGGCTCGCGCCCTCCGCCAGATAGTTGGTCAAAAGCGAGGGCGTGCTGTCGGGGCGGCGGGTGAGGTAGCGGGAGAGCGGAGTGGAGAGCGAGGGCTTCATGATGGGTTGGATAACTGCGCCTGACGGAACGCAGCGCCCATCGGCGGGCAAGCGCGAGCGCCGTGGAATGTCGCGCGCTGTTTCCAGTCCGCACCGGCAGCAAACGCACGCGCGCCGCGAGACGCATCGGTCACGCGGGACCGGACGGACCGGCGGGCGATCGCCGCTGCAGGCTTTACCGCGCGGCGCGCCGGCACAGTCTGGACGCATGTCTAATGTCGCTGATTTGGCGGTGGCCCACCTCGCCATCACCGCAGCCATGGCGGGGGTGCTCTGGGTCGTGCAGCTGGCGGTCTACCCGCTTTTCGATGCAGTCGGCTCCGCGGGATTCATTGCGTATCATCGACGCTACAATCGGGCGGTCTCGTGCGTCGTCGCGCCGCTCATGCTGGCCGAGGTCGCGAGCGCGCTGGCCCTGGTGCTCCAAGGCGTGCGCGGTCCGCTGTTTCTCGGATCGCTGGCGGCGCTCGCGACGATCTGGCTGATGACGTTTTCGGTGCAGGTGCCGCTGCACGTTCGCCTGGCGCGCGGCTACGACGCGACGGCGCATCGGCAGCTGGTGCTGACCAACTGGTTTCGCACCGCCGCGTGGACCGCCCGCGCGGTGCTGGTCGGCCTCTGGCTGCTCAGCTTGTCGGCGCGCTGAGCGGACTCACATCTTCAGCACGATTTTCCCGAACTGCGCCGCCGCCTCCATGTGGCGCAACGCGCGCTCGGCCTCGGTGAGCGGGAAAACCGTATCGACCGTCGGCACGATCTTCGCGGCGTTCACCAACGCGGTCATGCCCGCGAAGTCCACCGGCGAACCCATCGTGGTTCCCAGCACATTGATTTGTCGGAAAAAGCACTTCCGCATCTCGAACAACTTGGGGTTTCCGACCGTCGCGCCGAAGAACACGATGCGTCCGCCCGGCTTCGTGCAGTCGACCAGCTTCGTGAAGCCATCGCCGCCCGCGCTATCGACGATCACGTCGAACGCGCCGCCGGCCGCCTTCAGCAACTGCTCGCTCCAGTCGGCCGCGCGATAGTTCACGCCGCCCGTCGCACCCAGCGCCTGCGCCCGCGCGAGCTTCTCCGGCGAACTCGATGTCACCCACACCTCGGCGCCGGCCGCGCGTGCGAATTGCAGCGCGAACAACGCGGCCCCGCCCCCGATGCCCGTCACGAGGACGCGCTCGCCGGCGCGCAACTGCGCCCGCGTGAAGACCGCACGCCATGCCGTGAGGCCGGCGAGGGGGAGCGCCGCGGCTTGTTCCCAGGTGAGATGCGCGGGCTTCGGCGCGAGATTCGCCACCGGAATCACGATTTGCTCGGCGAAGGTTCCCGCGTCCGGCATGCCGAGGATGCGAAAGTTCGGTCCCTGCGCCCGCGAGTCCGGCCCCCAATCGAGCGCGGGGTTGATGATGACATCGCGACCGAGCCACGCGGCATCGGCGTCGCTTCCGACGGCCGTCACCACACCCGCGCCGTCGGAGCCGGGCGTCACCGGCAGCTTGATGCCGGGATACAGCCCTTGCTGGATGAACACGTCGCGGTGATTCAGCGCGGCGGCCTTGAGCTGCACGATCGCCTGCCCGGCTGCCGCAAGCGGTGCGGGCACTTCGTTGAGCGAAACCGGCTGTTTGATCGCGGTGACTTGGACGGCTTTCATGGCGCGGACGATACGCGCCAGGTGAATGGAAGCAAATGCTCCGCCCGGCCGCTCACTTCGTGTAGTGCTGATAAATCAGCTTCGCGACCGTCAGCGTCGCCATCACGAGGAAGATCGGGCGCACGAAACGCGCGCCACGCGTCATCGCCAGGTGAGCACCGAGCCGCGCGCCGAGCAACTGCCCCGCCCCCATCGCCAGCCCGGGACCGATCACGACGGCGCCGGTCGCCGCGAAGAACGTGAGCGCGGCCGCGTTGCTGGCGAGATTCATCACTTTCGTGTGCGCCGCGGCTTTCACGAAGTTGTGCCCCAGCACCATCACGAACGCGATGGTCCAGAACGAGCCCACCCCGGGACCGAAGAAGCCGTCGTAGAAACCGAGACCGAGGCCGAACAGCGCGTAGAACGCCGGCGGCTCCATGCGGTGATGCCGGTTGGTTTCCCCGAGTTTCGGCCGGAAAACCATGTAGACCACGATCGTTCCCAGCAGCCACGGGATCGCCTGGCCCAGCACCGCCGGGTCCAGCAACCGCACCGCAAACGCCCCCGCCACGGCCCCAATCGCGGTGAAAATCACGCCGCGCACGCATTCGCGCAAATCGACCGCGCCTTGCCGCGTGAAACTCCACGTCGCCGAGGCCGTGCCGAATACAGCACCGAGCTTATTTGTGCCCAGGGCCAGCGTCGGCGGCAGCCCCGTGCTCAACAATGCCGGCAGCGTGATCAATCCGCCGCCGCCCGCGATGGCGTCGACCGTGGCGGCCACCAGGCCGGCCAGGAACAGCAGCACATAGTGCAGCGCGGTGAATTCGGGCAGCATCGCGATCTTTATCCCGGCGGAAATGGCCTGAGAAAAGCCCGAACACACAACCCCGCGCGGTAGCGACGGTCTTATGACTGTCGTCGTGCACGAGCCGCGCGCTGCCGTGCCCGCCTTGGAGTTCGTCACGCAGGCTTTGACACCGCGCGCCCGACTCCGCCAAATGCGCGCACGAGCTTTGGCCCGTTTCTCCATGCCGCCCCGCAAAGCCCACTCCGCGCCTGTGCCACCGAGCGTTCCTGCTCCGGCCGCCATGGCCTTGCTGGAGGCGCTTCCCGAAGCCGCGCTGATCACGCGGGACAAATGGGAGGGCGCGGGAGTGGAAATCCTGGCCGCGAATGCCAAATTCGCCGCCCTCACCGGTTACGCGTCACCGGCACTCGTGGGCCAAAACACGCGCCTGCTGCACGGCCCCAAAACCGAAATCATGACGCCGCGCGCCGGCGGCGTGGCCACGGAACGCCTTCTGACCGGTGAAGGCTGGCTGCACCGTGCGGACGGCTCGCCGTTTTTTGCCGGCTGGAATTTCTCGCCGCTCGAACCGGGCTTGCTCGTCGCCGTGTTCCGGGACCTCTCCGAGATGCGGCGCCTGCAGGAAGCGATGTTTCACTCGCAGCGACTCGACACCGTCGGCCATCTCGCCGGCGGCGTCGCCCACGACTTCAACAACCTGCTCTCGATCATCAACGGCTATTGCGAAATCATGAGCACCAAGCTCGTGGACACGCCCGCCGCGCAGAAGGACCTCGAGGAAATCCACCGCGCCGGCCAGAAAGCCGCCCGACTCGCGCGCCAGATCCTGGAATTCAGTCGCCGCCAGGAAACCGAGGCGCGCGTCGTGAACCCGAACACGCTCATCCGCGAAGTCGCCGACATCCTGCGCCGCGCTGTCGGCGAGGCCGTGAAGCTCGAGCTGCGTCTCGCCTCCGATCTCGGCAACACGCGCATCGATCCGACGCAATTCCAGCAAGTCCTGCTCAACCTCTGTTTCAACGCGCGCGACGCCATGCCGCAGGGTGGCAAGCTCACCGTGCGCACCGCCAATCACGAGCAGAAGACCGCGCTCCCCGGCTTGCGTCCCGGCAGCTACGTGATGCTGCAGGTCAGCGACACCGGCCGCGGGATGGACGAGGCGACCCTCGCGCGCGTCTGGGAACCTTTTTTCACGACCAAGCCTCACGGCACCGGCCTCGGTCTCGCGCTGGCATTTGCGGTCGTGAAAAGCTGCGATGGCCGCATCAGCGTGCGCAGCAAACCGGACGCCGGCACGACCTTCGAAGTGCTGTTGCCGGAGACCGCCGAGCCCGAACAAGTCTACAGCACCGTCATCCCCACCCTGCCGGGCACCCGGGGCTCCGAACTGCTCTGGGTCGTCGAAGAAGACGAAGTTCTCCGCAAGATGGTCAGCGGCATTCTCACGGTCGACGGCTATCGCGTCGTCGAGTTCTCTCACCTCGCCGAGGCGATCACGGCCGCGCGCCGCGCGCCGGCGCCGCAACTCCTGTTGCTCGACGCCAACGCGACGGAAGTGGCCAAACTGGTCCGCGCGCTCCAAGCGCGCGCGCCAGCGCTGAAGCTGCTCGCGGTCTCCGCCGATTCCCCCGCCTCGGCCCTGCCCCAGTTCCCGCCGCGCGCCTTCGCACATCTGCCGAAACCGTTCGCGCTCTCGACCCTGCTCCGCTCGGTGCGCGGTCTGCTCGACGCGCGATGAAGCTCGTGCTGACCGGCGCGTCCGGCCTGCTCGGCGCCGCCGCGGCCCGCGCCGCCGCCGCCGCGGGCGACGAAGTGATCGGGGTCGTCGGCCGCTGGCCGACCGCAGTCCCGGGACTGACGCACCAAGTCTCGCTCGATCTCGGTGATCCCACGGCAGTGGTGACGCTCGTGCGCGAGGCACGGCCCGATGCCATCGTGAATTGCGCGGCCATCGCCGAACCGGTCGCCTGTGACGCCGCACCGGATCTGGCCGAGCGCCTCAACGTCGCGCTCCCCGCCGCGCTTGCGACCGCCGCGCGCGAGTTGGGTGCGCGCCTGATCCACGTCTCGACCGAGCAGGTCTTCGACGGCGCCAACCCGCCTTTCGCGATCAGCTCGCCCGTGAATCCGCTACACCGCTACGGCCGCCAGAAGGTCGCCGCGGAGCAGCGCGTGCTCGCTTCCGATCCCAATGCCGCAGTCGTGCGCGTGCCTTTGCTGTTTGGCAACAGCCTCGGCGGGCGGCGGAGCGTGCATGAGAAATTTTTCGAAGCGTGGGCGGCCGGGAAAAAGATGAGGCTGTTCACCGACGAGATCCGCGCCGTCGCCAGCGCCGAGAACGTCGCCGCCGCTTTGCTCGAACTGGCGGCGCGGCGGGAATTCGCAGGCGCACTGCATTGGACCGGCGCCGAACCGGTGTCGCGCTGGGACATGGGCCGGGCGATCTGCGCGCACTTTGGTTTTTCGGCGGACTGGATCGAGCCCGGCACGCGTGCCGCCAGACCGGAGTTCACCGCGACGCGACCGCGCGATCTCACGCTCGATCTGGCACCGCTGGATGGGGCGTTGAGCGTGCGACCCGAGCGTTTCGCGGAGGCAGTGGAGAAACTCGTGCGGCCCGCGTGGTGGCGCGGGTTCGGGGCGCGCTAACGCAGATTCGACACGCGCGCGCCGACGCCCAAGGTAGGGCGGCGCGTCCCTTCGCCGCCGCTGCGGGTGTTTGTCGCACCATCGCCCCGGCGCGGAGCGGAGTCCACGCCCTACCTTTGGCATGAACTTGCATATCCTTCCCACTCGCACCGCCGGCGCCGCCGAGAACATGGCGATCGATTTCCTGCTGCTGCAGCGCTACCCGGACGCGCCCGCGGCGCGGTTCCGCCACTACGACTGGCGTGGGCCGGCGTTCACGTTCGGTTTCAGCCAAAAAATCGCGTTCGTGCGCGAAAAGCTGGCAGCCGACCTGCCGGTCGATCTCTGCCGGCGACCGACCGGCGGCGGTATCGTCGATCATCGCAACGACTGGACCTACGCCCTGGTGATTCCGCGCGGCCATCCGCTGGAGGAGGCACGCGCCACGCAGTCGTATCGCATCGTCCACGAATGCCTGGCGGACGCACTCGTCGCACTCGGTCAACCGATCGAGGTCAAGGCGGTGTGCGAGCCCGAGGTGGAACGCGTTGACCCCAACGCGTTCGGGGCTGGAACGTCTTGCGGTCAAGCCGCTCCACCCACAGGCGTGTGCTTCCAGCGCGCGGAGCTGTTCGACGTGGTGAACGCCCGCACCGGGGCAAAAGTCGCCGGCGCCGCGCAGAAGCGCAACAAGCACGGCCTGCTTTTCCAGGGCTCGATCGAGAGGAGCAGCGTGGGCGCACTCGATTGGGAGGATTTCGGCGCACGTTTCGTCGCCGCGCTCGGACGCGCGCTCGGCGGCGAAGCCGTGGAGACCCCCTGGCCCGAGCTGAATGAAGACGAGGTCGGCGGGTTGATCGAACAGTATGCGTCGAGCGAGTGGATTGAGTATCGCTGAGGTCTTTCCCGTGTAGCCGCGCCTTCGTCGCAGCCGTCGCGGCTTTGGCCGCTTTCGGTGGACCGGGCTTTGACTCGCGCGCGGGGTTCGGTTTGCTCGCGCGAGAATGAAAACCCCTCGCGTTGTCGCGTTCATCCTCGCGCTGGTGTTCGCCGTGACTGCGGTCGCGGCTGACCGGCGCCCCCTCACGCCGCAGGACCTCTGGGCCATCAAGCGCCTCAGCAGTCCTGCGCTCTCGCCCGACGGCAAGACCGTCGCGTTCGTGCAACAGGAATGGTCGATCGAGAAGAACAAGAGCACCGCCAGCCTCTGGGTGGCGGAGGTCGCGACCGGCGCCGTGCGCCGCCTGACCGCGGCACCGCAAGCGAGCGACGGCTCCCCGGTGTGGAGCCCCGACGGCACCCGCATCGCCTTCACCTCGAAGCGCGGCGAGGACGAGGCGTCTTCGCTCTACGTGATTCCTTTGGGCGGTGGTGAAGCCGAGAAGATTCTCGAGCTCTCCGCTTCGGTCTCGAATCCGAAATGGATGCCCGATGGCAAGGGCATCGTCGTCTCGACCATCGTCGTGCCCGAACTTGCCGGCAGCCTCGGTAAGGACGACATCGCCGCGATGAAGAAGGAGCTGAAGCGCCGCAAGGAATCCAAGATGACGGCGAAGGTTACCGAGAATCGCCAGTATCGCTTCTTCGACCACTACATCGTCGACAGCGCCGCCACACGCCTCGTGCTCGTGGATGTCGCGACGAAGGCCATCAAGGATCTCACGCCGAAGGTCGACCGCCTCTTCAACAACAGCGGCGACGTAAACTTCGACATCTCGCCCGACGGCCGGTGGATCGCGCTGGATTTCAACACCACCCCGCCGCCGTTCCGGGATTTCCCGAATCAGGACGTCTATCTCGTGCCGACCGACGGCTCCGGCGAGATGAAGAACGTGACGCCCGAGAACAAGGGCGGCGACAGCTCGCCGACGTGGTCACCCGACGGCAAGAGCGTTTACTTCGTCCGCACCGAGACGCCCTATTACTCGGGCGAATTCTCCAAGCTCTGGCGCTACGACGTCGCCGCCGGCAAGAGCGTGCCGATCACCGACGCGCTCGACTATTCGATCGACGAGGTCGAAGTCTCCCCGGACGGCAAAACCCTCTGGCTCGTCGCCGAGGACAAGGGCGTCGTGCCGATCTTCAAGGCCAACGCTGACGGCTCGGGCTTCACCGCGGTGTATCGCCAGGGCACGTCGTCGAGCATCAGCGTCGAGGGCGGCACGATTGTCTTCCTCAACGACAACACCTCGCGCCCGAACGAGCTCTTTGCCCTCGACGCCGCCACCGGCCAGGCGCGCCAGCTCACGCGCGTGAACGAAGCGCTCATGGCGCAGTTCGATCTCGGCCAGGTCGAGAGCTACACTTTCACCGGCGCCGCCGGCGCGCAGGTGCACGGCTGGCTCGTGTTCCCGCCCAACTACGACGCGTCGAAGAAATACCCGCTCGTGCAGCTCATGCATGGCGGCCCGCACACGATGTGCCGCGACAGCTGGAGCTACCGTTGGAATACGCACGTGTTCGCCGCGCCCGGCTATGTCGTGACCTGGGTCAATCGCCACGGCTCGACCGGCTTCGGCGAAGCGTATTCGCGCAGCATCCTCAACCAGTGGGGCGACCTGCCGTTCGAAGACATCATGAAGTCGACCGACTTCCTCCTGGCGAAGTATCCGAACCTCGACCAGGACCGCCTCGCCGCCGCCGGCGCGAGCTATGGCGGCTACATGGCCGCGTGGGTGCTCGGCCACACGGACCGCTTCAAGGCCATCATCAACCACGCGGGCGTGAACAGCAGCTACGCGCAATACGCGAGCGACGTGCCGCACGGTTTTCCCGAAGTCATGGGCGGCAAGCCGTGGGACAATCTCGAAGGCATGCAGCGACAGAACCCGATGTTCTACGCGAAGAACTTCAAGACCCCGACGCTCATCCTCCACGGCGAGCTCGACTACCGCGTGCCCTACGGCAACGGCCTCGAGCTTTACGGCGTGCTGCAAGGCATGGGCGTGCCGTCGCGCCTCGTCGTGTTCCCCGACGAAAACCATTGGGTGCTCAAACCGCAGAACGCGATCTACTGGCACTGGGAAATGCAGAGCTGGCTCAGCCGCCACATCGGCGGAAAGCCGGCACTCGAGAAGCCGGACTTCGACAAGAAGGATGAGGAGAAGAAAGAGGCGGCCGCGGCTGCGCCCAAGGCCTGAATCGTTGTGGGGCGCCTCAACGCCCTACCATCGTCATCTCTTGGGTAGGGCGAGGCGTCCCCGCCGAGCCTCGGCTCACCGAGGACGGTTCGCCCTACCTGGCATGGAGCAGGACAGGTGGCGCGCTCATCGCGCCAGTCGTGCGAGCATCGGAAAAGTTGCGCGCCAGCGCGCAACCTGCACCGCTCTGACAAGCACTCGAAGTAACGGCCGGTGTCGAACGTCCGTGTGAGCTGGAGGCCGGCGCGATTCCCCAAACAAAAGGAGCCGGTCTCGCGACCGGCTCTGAAATTTTCCGCTGAGTGTCTCGCTCAGCCCTCGAACCCGCCGAGCTGCTTGTCGACGCGATCGCCGTGCAGGCGGATGTAGGACGGAATGCCGTTCTCGTAGGGAACGGTGACTTCACCCTGAATCAGCGGCGTGGCGTAGCGGTAGAACTGGAAGTTCAGGCTGACGCCGTCTTCGTTGATCCATTCGCGCGGGAGCTTCTTGGTGTTGCCGACGAGGTCGGCGAACGCCACGAGGCCAGTCTCGCACGAATAGGTGTCGGTGTCGCCGCGCACGAGCGTGATCATCTTCTCGCTCTCGCCGTCGATGGCGGCCTTGACGGCGGCCTGGCCGGCGAGGAACGCCTCGTCGGCGTCCGTCTTCGAGGCGATGTGCGCCGCAGCGCGCTGGGTGACGCCGAGGCGGGTGAGGCGGACCTTCGCGCCAACTTGGGACTCAACAATCTCCTTGAGGTGATCGCCCACGCCACCGAACTGGGCGGCGGCGGTCGGATCGCCGGACTCGACGGCCACGTAGTTGCCGTCCTTGTCGACGAGGCCTTCACCGACGACGATCACGCAATGCTTCTCGCGCTTGAGGACGCGGCGGACGTCTTCGGCAAACTTGGCGGCGTCGAACGCGACTTCCGGCACGTAAACGAGGTGCGGCGGATCGTTCGGGTGATCGCGGCGCTTGGCCAGCGTGGCGGCGGCGGCGAGCCAGCCGGTATTGCGGCCCATGACTTCGACGATGGTGACGATGTCGTTCTGCGCGGTGGCGTCGGCATCGATCGAGAGTTCGCGCACGGTCGTGGCGATGAACTTTGCGGCGCTGCCGTAGCCGGGGCAGTGGTCGGTCGTCGGGACGTCGTTGTCGATCGTCTTCGGCACGCCGATGACCTGCAGGTCGTAGTTCGCCGCGCGCGCGGCTTCGGCGATCTTGGCGGCGGATTCCTGGGAGTCGCCGTCGCCGATGTGGAAATAGTAACGGATGTTGTGCGCCTTGAAGACCTCGAGCGCGCGGGCGACCTCGGAGTCCTTCTTCAGCTTGGTGCGGCAGCTGCCCAGCGCGGCACCCGGCGTGTAACGCAGGCCGCGGATCGCCTGTTGGGATTCGGCCGCGAGGTCGACGAGGTCCTCTTGGAGGATGCCCGCGACGCCGTTGAGCGCGCCGTAGACTTCCTCGATGTTACCGTGGTTGAGGGCCTCGGACACGATGCCAGCGATGGTCGCGTTCACGACCGCGGTCGGGCCGCCGGATTGGCCAATGAGACAGTTGCCTGCGAGTTCTGCCATGGGTGTGGTTGGTTAAAGCTGCTAAAGAAACCGAAAGAGGGTCCAAAAAAGGTCGGCCCCCGGGCACTGGCAAACCAATTCTCCCGCCGCGCGGGGAATTAGTAAAAACACCGGGGCCGCAGCGGCGGAAAACGCAGCGGTGCTGCCCCACGGAGGGGCGCGCGGCCATGGCGGGCGAAGAGCGCTTGCCCCACTGTAGGGCGGTGTCTCCGAACCCCGCCGCGAACACCACGCCGCGCGCGCAAAACGGCGGGGTTCGGCGCCACCCGTCCTGCAATTCACGGCAGCTTGCCCGGCGGTAGTCCGCGACGCCCTTCGTGTGCTTCGCCAGCGGCTTCACGGTGGCGAAGTCGCCGGCCGGTTCATCAACGCGTCACTTTGAGTCGGAAGAAAACTTTGGCCGCAGACAGCGGATAGCTCGCACGCCAGGTCTCCACGCCGTTGCCGGTCGAAACACGTTCGTGCGTGACGCCGGCCTCGGACCAAATCGCCAGATCGGTCGAAGCCTCGACGCTGTAGCTCAGATCGGTCCGGTCGGCTGGGCGCACATAGGTGCACGTCCAATCGGTCGCGCTGACCGCGCAAGTCAACGGACTGGCATCGGCAGCTCGCGGCGGAAGACCAAGCGCGTATTCGAGCAGGTTGGTCAAACCGTCGCCGTCGGGATCCGCCGCCGGTCCACTGACCGCGGCGTTGAGCAAGTCGTCTGGCGTAAAATAGCTGGCCGACCAGCTGGCGTAACCACCCACGATCACGAGCGTGCCGTTGGCAAAGCCGGTGTAGTTGGCCTCGGTGACCGTCGCGATCACCGCGTAAGAGCCGGGGGCACTCGGCGCGGTGGTGCTGCCGTCGTAGGTGACGGTGGTAGCGAGGCCCGCGGGCGAGGTCGTGACGCTCACGGCCTTGGCGGAGCCGCCGTAGACGGCATTGAGATTGCCCAGCGTGACCGCGGCCGTGGCCTTGTTGACAACGAGGGTAACCGTCGCGGTCGCCGTGGTGTAGGTCGCCGTGTCGGTCGGCGTGAAAGTCGCCGTGAGCGTGTGCGAACCGGCGCCGAGCACCGTGCCGCTGGCGGGCGAATAGGTGAAGGTGCCCGCGACGTTGCTGGTGGCGGAGAGCTGCGTAGCCGAGAGTGCCGTGCCGTAGGTGATGGGGGCGGGCGGCAACCAGACTAATGATGGGGCCGTCCGACTCCAATCAGCTAGAAGCGCCGTGTGCCTAGTCCCTGCAGAAACTTTGACTACTCCATGGGCTACCAATACTGGAGACGCTGTGCGCGTCTCTGTCCCAAGGGGGCCGCTGCCAAGCTGGTCTCCACTGTTATCTCCAGTCGCCCAAAGGGTGCCATCCGCCTTAACAAACATCGTGTGATAACGTCCGACCGCAACCGAAACGACACCCGTAGCGATCTGCACAGGTGTCTTACGATTAATATAAGTGCCGTCTCCAAGTTGGCCATAGCTATTGCTCCCCACAGCCCAAAGGGTCCCGTCTGTTTTCACGAACATCGAGTGATACTCTCCCGCTCCCACTGTGGACACGTCGGAGGCGACTTTAACAGGCACACTCGCATTGGTGGTGGTTCCGTCTCCCAACTGGCCGACATTATTTCCGCCTACTGCCCAGAGCGATCCATCTGTCTTCACAAACAAAGTATGGTAGTATCCAGCCTCGGCTACAGCGACGTCGGTTGCTACCTGGACTGGAGAAAGACGATCCATCAAGGTTCCGTCCCCTAGCTGCCCTGCCGCATTCCACCCCATGGCCCAGAGCGATCGATCTTTCTTCACAAAAACAGTGTGCTGATAACCCGCATCTACTGATGCCACGTCCGTGGATATCTGAATCGGCACGATCCGGTTTATCGCGGTTCCATCACCAAGTTCTCCGTCAGTGTTATATCCGACGCCCCAAAGCGTGCCATCCGATTTTGTAAACATGGTATGCCCGGCACCGGCCGACACGGCGGCAACGTCTTCAGCCACCTGCACTGGCACTGGTTGATTGATCGTCGTCCCGTTCCCTAAACGGCCATAGTAGTTCGCGCCGGTCGCCCAAAGCGTGCCGTCTACTTTCACAAATATTGTGTTTTCGTAGCCCGCCGAGACCGCCAGAACACCATTGGTGAGCTCAACCGGAGTCTCGCGCGTCGAGAGCATTCCATCGCCAATCAATCCCTTGTTGTTGCTGCCCATCCCCCAAAGGGAGCCGTCTGTTTTCAGAAACAGCGTCGTTGACCAATTAGTGGCAACCGAGGCCACCCCATCGGCCACTTGCACGGGTGTTATCCGATCTGTGGTCGTCCCATCTCCAAGCGCGCCGGTGCCATTATAGCCCATTGCCCACAACGTTCCGTCTGTCTTGACGAATCTGCCGACTGTCGCAAAAGCAACCCCGCTAGCTACCTGCACCGGCGTTTTCCTGGCGATAGTTGTGCCATCCCCTAGCTGCCCCTGAGAGTTGCTTCCCATCACCCACAGCGTTCCGTCTGTTTTAATGAACCCGCCTCCCGCAAATGCTGACGCTACACCGTTAGTCACCAGCACCGGAGTCCGCCTGTTGGTCGTCGTTCCGTCACCGAGTTGTCCACTTCCATTGAAGCCCATCCCCCACAAGCTTCCATCCGTCTTCACAAACAGCGTCGTGTTGTCATAAGCAGAGGCCGACACCACGCCGCTGGCGACTTGCACAGGCGTCCGTCTATTGTTCGTGGTTCCATCGCCCAATTGACCAGCGTTGTTCCTGCCGGTCGCCCACAGAGTGCCGTCCGTTTTTACGTAAACAGTGTGGCTACTTCCGACAGCCACAGATGCCACTCCGGCAGAAATCTCAACCGGCACGGCTCGGTTATCCTCTTTGCCGTCGCCGAGTTGGCCATAGTTATTGAGCCCCACAGCCCAAAGAGTCCCGTCTGTTTTCAAAAAGACGGTGAAGTTGCTCCCGGCGGCCACAGAGCCAACTCCGCTGGCCACCGGCACAGGCCTCAGGCGAGTTGTCGTGCTCCCATCGCCAAGCGCACCCGCCTGATTGTCTCCCACACCCCAAAGCGTTCCGTCGGTTCGGACGAACATCATGTGCGACAATCCTAGGGCAAACGCGGCAACCCCCGTAGTAGCCGAGCCTGGCCAAGTGCGATTCTCCGGCAGATTCGCCAAGCCGAGCGCACTGTATTGGTTGTCCCCGATCATGCAAAGACTGTATCCATCCGTTCCGGCCGCTGCTTGGGTGAGCATGTGCGTCGCACCCGCAATCGTTAGCGTCGCTTGCCTGCTAACGCCTGAACGATTTGCTTCTACACCGACCGTGGCGATCAATTGTCCTCCCGCAGGATTCGGCGTAATGGTCAGCCATGGCACGTTCGCGGTCGGCAACCAGGGATCGCGGGTATCAACCAAGATCTCATAACGCACGGCCGCCGCGCCGACGGTCTTCGTGGCCGGCGTCAGCGTCGCCGCGCCGAACACTGAAGAAACGAGCCAAGCGAGTTGGCCGAAGAGTAGAAAACAGGGGCGCAGGCGCATGGAGCGAGAAGAGGGGAAAACAGAAATGGAGGTCACGTTGAGACGACAAGAGGGCAAGCCGACGCCGTGTCCTTAGCCAGGATAGAAGCAGAATCCATGCACATGCGCACGGTTCCTGCATCCTCATACAGCTCCAATATAAATCCTCATCGAACACTGACGATCTGATAACTGTTATCTATGAAGCTGCGGACATTCTGTCTTCGCCTCCATTCGCTCCAAGTGCTCGTCTTAACGCTGGGACTCGGACAACTGTCCCTGCCTCCTGCCCAGGCCGTGCCGGTCGACACACCCGCCAGCAACCAGGGATTCGCCGCGCAACCGCTCACCGGTGCGGCCATCGAGTTCGTCTTCACGGAAGCCGGACGCTTGCCTCAACTGCCGGGGCCGGTCCGGGGGATTTTGTTCACGGCCAATCAAGGAGCCATTCTCGATGCGCAGGGTTCACAAAATCCCGCGGCCGCCTTCGGCTACGCTTACCAAGTCGTCTCTCCGACCACCGCGCATTTTTTCTCGCGCATGGCGGGGGCTCCCAGGCCTGACATGGATGTCCTGACTTTCACCGCCCCGAATCAAGGCACCTTCGTTAACCAGCTCACTCAAGCCAAGGGAACTTTCTCGATCCTGCGTAATGCCATGAACGACCCGCGCGCGCTGCTGACTTGGGTGGCCAGCTCTGCCGCGAATGCAGGCGCCAACGCGACCGGCGCTGTCATCCAAACCACGGCGCCCAAACGCCCACGTGCCCCCGCCGGGACACGCGATAATTTTCCGCTCGCCGGAGAACAGGTGTTCGACCGGCTATTCGATAGCGTCGACGAACCGGTGGCGGCCCCGGCGCTCGCGTTCCTCTACGAAGCCCGAGTCGAAAATCCGGACTACTTCACGCTCTGCGAATTGACGCTAAAGGAGTTCAAGCTGGCCGGAAACGACGAGTTTCGGAAACGCAGGTTTATCAAAGAAAATCAAAACGTGCTGGAGGCGAAACTGGACCGAGCCGCTGCACACAAGATCATCACTTTCGGACGGAGTTATCGCAAAGTTGACTACGACTTTTCGGTCGGGGGCTATCCTTGGGCGGAGCCTTATCATCAAGCCAGCGGCTTCGAATGCGGCTACGGCTACGTGATCAACAACCTGTCCGAGGCACGGTATTTCAAGATCGCCGAGGAAAAGGCTCAGTCCGGCCGGGTCGCCGCCGGCTCCAATCCGACCTACGATTTTCAGATCTTCGCCGTCGTGGAGGGGATCGCGGCACCCCATGGCCAATACAACAAGGTTCTGAGCGTCCGCGTCATCGCCGTATCGATGTTCATCGGTCGCGATTTCAAGGGACTCTACCGCGTGGACAAGAAAACTTGGCAGAGTGATCAGAATCCGAAGAAGGATTTCGCTGACATCAAGTAGCTCAAAGGCAGCGCATGCTTCCGGTCTGCTGCGGCGTTCGAGGCAGGCTGGACGCCTGCCCTACGGCAAACTCACAACAACTTCCCCGGCCGGTAATCCGCCGCGCCCTTCGTGTGCTTCGCCAGCGGCTTCACGGTCGCGACAAACTCGTCGACCTGATGCGGCGCGGCGCCGACGAAGCGTTCGCTTTGTGCGAGGATTTCCTGGAGCTTCTTCTTGCCGAGGCCGACCTTCTTGTCGGCGGCGAGCAGCGCGAGCAGGTCGGCATTGCCGCCGGAGCGTAGCGCCTTCGCCGCGGCGAGGGCGTGGAGCTTGATCGCCTCGTGCGCGGTCTCGCGGCCAGCGCCGTTCTTCACAGCCTCCATCAGGATCGTCGTCGTCGCGAGGAACGGCAGGTTGCGCTCGTTCTCGGCCGCGATGGCTGCGGGGAAGATTTCCATCTGGCGCAGGATCGTGAGGTAGGTCTCGAACAGGCCGTCGATCGCGAAGAACGCATCCGGCAACGCCACGCGGCGCACGACCGAGCACGAGACGTCGCCTTCGTTCCACTGGTGGCCGGCGAGGTTCGCCGTCATCGTCACGTAGCCGCTCAGGATCGTCGAGAAACCGCAGACGCGCTCGCAGTTCCGCGCGTTGACCTTGTGCGGCATCGCCGACGAGCCGACCTGGCCTTCCTGGAAACCTTCGGTGAGCAACCCTGCGCCCGCCATGAGGCGCAGCGTCGTGCAGCAGCTCGCGGCCGCCGCGCCGACTTGGTGCAGCGCGCTGACGACGTCAAAATCAAGCGAGCGCGGGTAAACCTGCCCGACCGCACCGAGCGAGGCCTTGAAGCCGAGATGCTTCACGATGCGCGCTTCGAGTTGGTCAACTTTCGCGGCGTCGCCGCCGAGCAATGTGAGCTGGTCGAGCTGCGTGCCGACGGCGCCCTTCAGGCCGCGCACCGGGTAGCGCGCGATGAGATCCTCGAGCCGCGCGTGCGCCACGAGCAGTTCCTGGCCGAACATCGCGAGACGCTTGCCGAGCGTGGTGGGCTGCGCAGGCACGTTGTGCGTGCGACCGGTGATCATCACGTCGCGCATCTCGCCGGCGCGCGTCGCGAGCAGGTGGAGCGCAGCGACGGCCTTAAGGCGGACGAGTTCGAGCGCGCGCGCCACCTGGAGCTGTTCGACGTTTTCCGTAAGATCGCGGCTGGTGAGGCCGAGGTGGATGAACTGACGTTTCGCGAGATCGGAAAACTCTTCGATGCGCGCCTTCACGTCGTGGAGCGTCGTGCGCTCGCGCTCGGCGATGCGGGCGAGATTCACTTCGCCCTTCACGCGTTCGTAATCGCGGATCGCCTCGGTCGGGATGGCGACGCCGAGGTCGCGCTGGGCCTTCATCACGGCGATCCAGTAATCGCGCTCGATGAGGATGCGGCCGTGCGCCGACCAGATTTCCTTCATCGCCGGCGAGGCATAGCGCTCGGCGAGGACGTTCGGGATGGCAGCGGGAGCGGGCGTGGCAGCAGCGTCGGAGGACATGACTCGCCAACGGTTACGAGCGCCGCCGGACGTGGCCAGCGGAAAACGGGTCAGCGGAGATGGCGCGCATTGACCTCAATGCGCTCAAGCGAACGTTTGGCCGCATCGCGCCCGCCCCGAACGCGTTGAGGTCAACGCGTTCCACCGAAAACAACTCACAGGAACGAACAGATGTATTCGCACAGTCCGCTTTTCACCTCGATGGTGAAGCCGGATTTGCCCGGGACGTCGAAGAACGTGCCGGCGGCGTAATCTTTCGTCTCGGCACTCCCGTCAAGCTGCACGCGGCAAGCCCCCGCGACGATCTCCATGCGCTCCGGCGCGCCGGTGCCGAAGTGATAGCAGCCCGGAAAAATCAGCCCGAGCGTCTTCTTCGCGCCACCCGGCATGAGCACCGTGTGGCTGACGACTTTGCCGTCGAAATAGACATTCGCCTTCGTGTGAACCGTGACGCCGCTGAATTCCGTGGGAAGAGTCATGTCGCGACCGTGCGCGCTCGCGCCGTCCCGCACAAGCCGTCGGCATGTCATGCGCCAACGCTCCGAGGTGGGCGTCGGCGTCCCTGCCGGCGCCAAGGACACGCGAGAGCGTTTCAACGCACGCTCATCGCCGCCGGGGACGACGGCGGCGATCTTTTGAAAACCAATCATCACACAAAGAGCGCGAAGGAAGCGAAGGCTCCGGCTGCGAACCTTCGCTCTCTTCGCTACCTTCGTGTGAACAATCCGGGGATCACGTGTGCAATCGCGCTTACTCGATCCGGCCTTCGTCGAACTCGATCAAGTCCACCACGCTGACGATCTGCTCGACGCGGTCGGCGCAGCCCATGTTCGTTAGCGCTTCCTTGAGAAATTCGCGGCCGCTCGGGGTCATGCCTTTTTGCACGTAGTCGCGATTCCATTTCGCGACGCGGAGATCGGCGGGGAAAAGAGCGAGCAGGCGCCGGTCGCGTTCCGCGTCGTCGAGTCCGGCGTCGAGGCACTCGAAGACTATTTTCTCGACCGCGGCCGGGTCGATGCCGAGGTGCAGGCAGAGGAAGCGGTCCATCCCGCGCTTGTAGTTCTTCGCGTAGCTCGCCGGCAGCGCGCCGTGTTCCTTGACGTATTTCGCCTTCGCGATGAACCGCGGCAGGTGCAGCAGGCCGGTGGCGTGCGGCACGTAAGCCGACGGCAGGCACGTGAGCACTTCGCCGCTGGAGCCGGGGATGGGTTTCGAGGGCATGGGGGAAACTACCAACGCATGTGTCTCGCTCTGGCAAGCGCGTGACACACCCCGCCCTTGCCCGCACCCTGTTTCGCGCCGACGCTCCGGCCTCCCCATGCAAAAGCACTCCTTCGACAAACGCCGCATCAAGGTCCTGCTCCTCGAAGGCATTCACCAGAATGCCGTCGATGTCCTCAACGCCAGCGGCTACTCGTCGGTCAAGCTCCTGCCCAAATCCCTCACTGGCGACGCGCTCAAGGCCGCGCTCAAGGACGTGCACTTCCTCGGCATCCGCTCGCGCACCGACATGACCGACGAGATGCTCGAGGCCGCGCCGAAGCTCGCCGCGATCGGCTGCTTCTGCATCGGCACCAACCAGGTCGACCTCGCCTCCGCCGCCAAGCGTGGCATCCCCGTTTTCAACGCGCCCTACTCCAACACCCGCAGCGTCGCCGAACTCGTCGTCGGCGAAGCGATCATGCTGCTGCGCGGCATTCCCGACAAAAACGCCCTCGTTCACCGCGGCGGCTGGTCCAAGAGCGCCGAAGGCAGCGTGGAAGTCCGCGGCAAGACACTCGGCGTCGTCGGTTACGGCCACATCGGCACGCAGGTCAGCATCCTCGCCGAGCACATGGGCATGCGCGTCATCTTCTACGACATCGAGGGCAAGCTCCCGCTCGGCAACGCCAAGGCCGTGTCGAAACTCAGCCAGCTGCTCGCCGAGTCCGACGTCGTCTCGCTGCACGTGCCGGAAAACGCCTCGACGAAAAACATGATCGGCCGCGCCCAGCTCGCGCAGATGAAAAAAGGCGCGCACCTCATCAATGCCGCCCGCGGCACGGTCGTCGACGTCGACGCCCTCGCCGACGCCCTCGAGAAAAAGCACCTCGGCGGCGCCGCCATCGACGTCTTCCCCGTCGAGCCGAAGGGCAACGACGAGGAGTTCGTCTCGCCGCTGCGCAAATACGACAACGTCATCCTCACGCCGCACATCGGCGGCAGCACCGTCGAAGCGCAGGCCAACATCGGCACCGAAGTCGCCGAGAAACTCGTGCGCTACTCCGACAACGGCTCGAGCGTCACCGCGGTGAACTTCCCCGAAGTCACGCTCCCCGAGCACGCCGGCACCGGCAAATCGCGCCTGCTGCACATCCACAAGAACATCCCGGGCGTCCTCGCGCACGTGAACGAGAAATTCTCCAAACGCGGCGTGAACATCTCCGCGCAATACCTGCAGACCAACCAGCACATCGGCTATCTCGTGATGGACGTCGACGCCGGCGCCAGCGAGGTCGCGATCGACGAACTCTCGACGGTCCCCGGCACGATCCGCGCGCGCCTGCTCTACTGAGCTGCGGTAGGGTTGGTTGAATCCCGGCCCCGCTCCGTTCGCGGGATTGAATAACCGCCCACTCTCGGGCGTCCTATTCGGCATGAACCTTCGCGCACTGCTTTGCCGTGCCCTGCCCCTCCTCGCCCTGCTGCCCGCACTCGCATTCGCGCAACCGCGCGACGGTCGTTACGGCCCGCGCGTCGTGTTGTTCGAACATCCGAACTTCCAGGGTGGCGCAATCGCCCTCTATCCCGGCCAGAGCGTCGAGAATCTCGCGCGCTGGGATTTCGACAACGGCCGCCGCTCGAACGATCGCATCACTTCCATCCTCGTTGAAGGCGGCGCCGAGGTCATGGTTTACACCGACGCCAATTTCCGCGGCGAGGCCCTGCGTGTGACCGACGACATCCGCGACCTCTCGCGCGGCGACAATCGCTTCGTGCGGTTCAACGACCAGATCTCCTCCCTCCGTGTCGAAGTCCGCCGCGGCCCCGACCGGCCGCCCGCCGGCGGCCAGGGCGGCAATCACGGCGGCAACCGTCCGCCGAGCTTCGAGCCCGAGAAAATCATCCGCCGCGCCTATCAGGACATTCTCGCGCGCGAGCCCGACGAGTCCGGCCTCCGGCATTTCCGCAGCATGATGATCGACCGCGGCTGGACCGAAAAGCAGGTGCGCGACTCGCTGCGGGCGAGCGACGAGTATCGCGTGACCTACATGACGCGCCGGCTGAACGCTGTTTTCCAGGAAGTGCTCGGCCGCGACGTCGACCCGCGCGGCTTCGAGCACTACCGCAACAAGATCATCGAGCACAATTGGAGCGATGACGACATCCGCCGCGACCTGCGCAACAGCGACGAATACCGCCGCCGCCCGCGCCCGCAGGCCGAGCCGCCGCGCCGCGCCGAAGATGCCGCACCCGCGGCACCGGAAAAACAGAGCTGAGTCGGACTCATGCAGAGGAGCTGGTCTTGTTTGGGTAAATTCCTGCTCAACCCATTTAGGGCAGCGTTGGGTCTCGTGAAATACAGATGCGATGCAGGTCAACCAAGCGGTCGAATTGTGGGCAGCGCGCTGGCCCATGGCCAATCGCATGAATCCGGCTGAGCCGAGATCACCTGCCCCGCTCCGCGGAGCTCACTCTCACGGACGGATTCTTCAGCCGCCACCCGTGCCGGGCAAGCGCACGGCGGGCATGGCGGTGCCGGACGGTGTGGGCCCGGAAGGGAGCGGTCGTGGCGCAAAGGTGCGGAAGACCGAACCGTTGCCTTGGGCGCGGTAAGCGTTCGCTTTTTCGGCACCAAGCAGGGTTTCCAGGCGCGTGTTGAGTTCGGCGAGCGTTTGCCGCGCTTTGTTGACGTCGGCGGCGCTGGGCGTGGGTCCGCCACCAATGCCGGCGGACGACCGCAGCTGCGGCATCATCGCGAGCTGGGCTTCGTTTTGCAGTTGGTAGAGCTGGTAAGTGGTCGCCGGCGGCAACGCCTGCTGTTCCGTGAACTGCGCGACGCGCCGATAGTTCGAATCGGCCGATTTGAGGTAGGTGTGCGCGCGCTCTTCGCCGAGAATGGCGCGCACCTGCTCGTTGAAGGCATAGGTCGCCGGCAGCGTGGCGGGGTCGACATTGCTGGAGATGAAATTCAGGCCGTCGTCCGGCGCGCGCGCCTTCTGCGCGGCGAAGAGCGCGTTGTATTCCTCCTCGGTCACCTGCAATTCCCGCAATCCGCGCATGACGGCCATCGCAGTGTTGGAGTTCTGCCGCTCGTAGTCGGCATACGCCTCGGCGCCGAGCGCGGCTTTCGTGTCCGCCAGCCGCTCTTTCTCCAAGGTTTTGAACTGTTCCTGGAGCGCCTGGCTTTCCTCGCGCGTCATGACGCCGCCCGGCACGAGGTCCGCAGCCACCTCCTGATAATCCCGCTCAATCTGCAAGAGCGCGGCGACCTTCTCATCCGCCAAGTCACCGAAGCGTTCGCGGCGCTGAGTCGGGTCGAGCATCGCGAGCTGGGAGCCGGCCGGCCCGAGCAGCTCCTGATAGAGTCGCTGGAGTTCGCGTCCGGCCTCCATCTGCGCCTTGCGCACTTCGCGCGTGTTGGCGTTGAGCTGCCAGAACGGCATCGCCGCCACCTTCGCGTAGGCGCGGTCGCGCAACTCCACGCCGACGATCCGTGCGATCACGGCGGGCGGAAAACCCGCGGCGCGCAGGTCCGCGACGAGCGAGCGCATCTCCGCCTCGGACGAAGCGGAGGTTTTCCAAACGAAAGGACGCGCCGGCTCCTCGGCCTTTTTTCCGGCGGCCGACTTGGCCGGCGCGCGGGCGGAGGATTTTTCGGCGCTGTCCACTCCGCCCGGGGTGCGGGTGCGGCCGAGCGCGAACCAGAAATTGAGCGCCAGGGAGGCAAGCAGCAGCGCGATCAAAAAGGCATTTTTCATGGCGGATTTCTCCTCAACCGCGCGGCGGCGCCGTGCGGGTCATGTTGGGCGGATTGAACGCGCGGCCGTAGTTGCTCTTGCGATAGGCCGCGGCGGCATCCGGCCCGAGCACCGTGTCGAGTCGCGCATTCCACGCCGCGAAAGCGGCCTGGATCGCCTCCGGCGTGCGGAGACCGCCCGACGTGAAGAGCGCGTTCCGCTCCTGCTGCATCTGCGTGCTGAGCTGAAGCGCCTGAAAAGCGGCGGCCGGCGTCACGCTCGGGAACTGCTTCGCGAGGGCCGTGATGCTGCGGTATTCGGTGTTGCTCGCCTCCAGGTAGGTGAAGAAGCGGTCGTCCGTGAGCACGGCGCGCATCTGTTCGAGCCGCGCCTGCTCGGCCTTCTGCCGCGCGGTCATCTGTTCCGGGGTGACACGACCGGAGAGGGGCGGATTCGCGGTCTCGAACGCGCGTTGCACCTCGTAAAGGGCGGCGAACTCCGCCGCGTTGACCGGCAGATCGCGCAAGCCGTAGGCCACGGTGCGCGCGGTGTCCGAGTTGCGCAGCTCGTATTCGGCCAGCTCCGTCGGTGTGAGGATTTTTTCCAGATCCGTCCGCATCTCGGTCTTCAACAGATTGCGCTGCTGCTGGCGCGCGCCCCATTCCTCGAAGTTGAATATCTCAGCCCCTTGGGAGCGCATCATGTCGCTCTGCATCTCCTGATAGTCGCGCTCGATCGCGGCGATGGCGTCGATCTTCGCGTCGGGCAGGTTGCCGTATTGCCGGGCGCGGGCGACGGCATCGAGCCGGGCCGAGGCGCGCGCCTCGGGCCCAAGGATGGCCTCGAGGTTTTTCGCCGTTTCGCGGGCGTATTCCTGCATCTCCTTTTGCGCCGTGCGACGCTGCCAAAAGGGCAGCTTGGCCTGCGGGCTTTCGGCGCGACGGCGCTGTTCGTAGAGTTCGCTGATCAGACGCGTCACGAGTCGCGGCGGAAAGCCGGCTGCCCGCAGATCGGCCGCGAGCGCGCGAAACTCGTCGTCGGTGGTCGGCGTGCGCCAGATCAGGCCGCGCGAGCCCGCGGCATCGGCCGCGGCGTTGTCGTCGGCGACGCCCGGAGCGGAGGGCGACGCGGACCGCGCGGCTGCGACGCCCGGGACGGTTTTCGGCGCGGCTGAGGCAGCGGCGGCCGCAGCGGACGTCGCGGCCGCGGTGCGCGGCTTCGCGGCGAGGAGATACCACGCGTTGCCAGCCAATGACACGGCCAGCACAGCGAACAACAGGGGACGATTCATGGGGATGACGCTGCTCCGGTTGGCCCGCCGCGGAGAACGACGAGGCGGAAGCTACGCGACGCGCCGCACCGGAGTCGAGTGCACTTCGACACGCAAACGCATGACTTGGTCCCGGACTTTCTGACGGCGACGCAGAAAGCCCACGGCGCGCACCTTCAGGGACCGGCCGGTGCCGCGAAAATCCGCCCCGTCGTGCTGCGGCGATACGCCGCCGCCGCGGGTCCGAGCAGCGCGTCCAGCTGCGCGCTGAACGGCGCGACCGCGGCACGGCCGGCGGGCGTGTTGGCAAGATCGGATTGCTGTCCCGGCCCGGCCGTGCGCGCAACGGCGAGCAGCGCGGCGGATTGCAGCTGGTAGAGTTGGTAAGTCTGGTCGCGCGTGAGGGTCGGCGTGTTTTTCGCGAATCGTGCCACCTGCGCGTAAACCGGGTCGGTTTTCTCCATGTAGCTGTAGAAGCGATCGTCCTTCAGCACGGTGCGGACCTGCTCGGGGGACAGCGCCGCTTGGTGGGCATGGGCCACGAATTCCTCCGGGCCGGGAGAGCGCGGCAGCGTTTCGAAGCTGCGCCGCTGCAGCTGGTATAGAGCCATGTATTCCTCCTCCGACACGGCGATGTCCGCCACGCCCTGAATCACGGTGAGCGCCGCGCGCGACCGGCGGCGCGAGTAGTCTTCGAATTCCTCCGGCGTCAGCACCGCCGCGAGGTCGCGCTCCTTCTCCTCCTCGATCACGCGGATGCGATTGCGCCCCTCGAACGTGTCCATCGCATCCTCGTTGCCGGCACCGCGGCGTTGCTGCCAGTAGACCTCGCCGTAGTCGCGCTCGATCTTCGCGAGCTGGGCAATTTTCTCATCCGACAGCGCGCCATACCGCGCGGAGCGGGCGATCGGATCGAGGTCCGCCGGATCCGGCTCGCGCTGGCCCAGCACGGCCTGCTGGGCGGCTTGCGCCTCCTCGTTCATCTTTTCGATCGCGCCGCGCGCCGTTTTGCCTCCGCCGGTTTGGTGCCAGAATGGCATTTTCGCCCACTCGCTCGCACCGCGCACCTGCCGCTGGATCAGCGAGCCGATCAGGTAGCGAACATTGCCCTCCGAAAAACCCGCCGCGCGCAACTCATCCGCCAGCGCACGCAGCTCCTCCGGCTTCCGCGGCTCGCGCCACACGACACCGCGCCGGCCGGTCGCCGGCGAGTCGGTTGCGCCGGATGGGCTGGCGCTCACGAAGCCCGCGGTGCCGGGGCGCGTCCCCCGGTTCGGATCCGGATGCGTGGCGGCGGCGGCCAGCGCTGAGGCCCGCGCCTCGCGCTCGATGCGGGCCCACAGCACGAAGTTAACCAGCAGCGAGAAGGCGAGTGCGGCCGTCAGAACGGAAGTCGATTTCATCGGGGTGCAAACGCGGCGGCCCAGACCGCGTCTCAAGTCCGCTACGCTAGCGGCCGCGTGTCGCGGAAGTCCAGCGCGCGGCCCGCGATTTTTTATGCACTGGCCGTAAGAAACCGCACGTCTTGGCTACTAATCAGGCAAACGATGATTGCGTCCGCCCAGGAATCCCTCTTTCGCGATTGGCTGACCGCCCACGCCGCCATCCCGCGCAAGATCAGCCGCGTCTACGCGCCGGGCGATCACGACGACCTCCATCAGGCCATGCTCGTGCAGCTCTGGCGCTCGCTGCCGCGTTTCAACGGCCAGTGCGCCGCCACGACGTGGATTTATCGCGTGTGTCTCAACACCGCGCTCACGTGGCGGCGCGACGAAGCGCGGCGCACACGCTGGCTGGCTTCCGAAGCCGCGCCTGACGTGCCCACCGCCGCGGCCGACGATGCGGGCTCCGAACGCATCGCGCGCCTCTACGCCGCGATTCACCAGCTCCCGCCCGCTGATCGCACGCTCGTGCTGCTGCTGCTCGACCAGCTGCCGTATGCCGAAATCGCCGAAATCACCGGTCTCACGCCCAACGCCGTCGGCGCACGCCTCACGCGGGCGCGGGCGCGGCTGGCCCAATTGATCGAACAAATCCCATGACCCTCCCCGAAGCTGAATTCCTCTGGCGCGGCCAGCCCGCGCCGTCGTCTCACGACTCCGCTGCCCTCGCCGAGCGCATTCGGCGCGACGCGCACGCCTTCGACCGCCGCATCCTCTGGCGCGACCTCACGGAGATCGCGGCGTCGTTGCTCGTCGCCGGCGTGTTCGCGGCGAGCGGCTGGCGCAGCGGCGCGCCGCTGGGCTGGCCGATCGCCACCGGCCTCTTCGCCTTGGTGCCGGCGGCCTTCTTGATCGCCGGCCGGCTCCGTCGCCTTCGGCGCGCACCGGCTGCGGCCGCGTCATTGCGCGAGCACATCGCGGGTGCACTCGCGGCCCTCGACACGCAAATCCGGCTGCTGCGCGCCGTCGTGTGGTGGTATCTGGCGCCGCTCGGTATCGCAGCGCTGCTGTTTCTCGGCAGCTCCTTCGTTCAACCCGACGCTCGCGTCCCGTGGCCGGCGATGGTGGTCGGTCTCGTCGGCGGCGTGGTTGTGCTGGGCGTGGTCTGGATTTGGGTTTATCGCCTGAACCAGCGCGCCGTGGCGGCGGACCTCGAACCGCGCCGCCGCGCACTCGCCGAGACGCTCGCGCAGCTCGGCTGAGCGAAGGCGAACCGATTCAACGCAGGCGCAGCGCCTGCGTTTCGCCGAAGTCGAGCGTCGTGAAGTCCGCCTCTGCGACGCCGTGCGCGGTGCGCGCTGCCGCGAGGGCGCGGATCGGTTCGTCGATCGCCTCGTTCGTCAGCTGAAACGTGCCGAAGTGCATGCCGAGGCTGCGGCGCGCGCCGAGCGCAAGGTGGGCCCGCACGGCCTCGTCGGGGTTCATGTGCACCGGAATCATGAACCAACGCGGCTCGTAGGCGCCGACCGGCATCAGCGCGAGATCGGGTGCGCCGATTTTCTCGCGGATCGCCGCGAAGTGCGGTCCCCAGCCCGAATCGCCACAGAAGAACACGTCACCCGCGCTCGTGTGCAGCATGAAGCCGTTCCAGAGCGTCCGGCAACGATCCCACGGCGCGCGCGCCGCGAAGTGCTGCGCGGGCGTGGCCGTCACCCGCAGCGTCGGCGCGATCTCGGCGGCTTGCCACCAATCGAACTCGATCGCCGGTGCGACGCCGCGCGCCTCGAGCCAGGCCTGGTTGCCGAGCGAAGTCACGAATTGCGGCCGGCGCTCGCGCGCGAGCCAGCGCAGCGTGTCGAGGTCGAGGTGGTCGTAGTGGTTGTGCGAGACGAGCACGACGTCGATCGCGGGCAGTTCCTCGAGTCGCAGCGCCGCCGGACGCACGCGCTTCGGCCCGAGCCGACCGAACGGCCCGGCGTGCGTCGCGAAGATCGGGTCGGTGAGAATCGTGAGCCCGTCGAGCTGCAGCAGGAACGTCGAATGGCCAATGAAGGTCAGCGCGAGCTCGCCCGGCGCCACGCGCGCGGGCAGCTGCGGGCGCCGCGGCGGCGGCATGGTTTTCGGCCAGCGGTGAAACTCGTCGGTCGTGAGCTGTTGCCACCACCATTTCGGCAGCGAGCCGAAGCCGAGCGCCTGCGGCTGCGGCGGCGGGTTGAAGAACCGCTCGCCGTCACAGTGGTCGCTGACCGGAAAACGCGGCGCGCGCGGCATGGCGGCGCTCAGCACCCGTGGCCGAGCTTGCGCTTGGCCTGCTCCCAAAAATCCAGCAGGGCGCGGAAATCCTGTTCCTTCGTTTTGCTGTGGATCACGAAATCGTAGGAGCTGCGGTCGGCCATCTCGAACTCGGCGCTCTGCAAGCGGCGGGCGAGTTCTTCTTCGCTGACCGGGCCACGCCCCAAGAGACGCTCGCGCAAGACGTCCATCGAGTCGGGCGAGACGAACATCGTGACGAGCCGGCCCTTGAGTTCCGGTGTCGTTTGCGCGGCAGCGCGGATGCTGCGCACGCCTTGCACGTCGATGTTCATCACGAGGCAGGTGTGCTTCAGCCGCTCGAGCACGGTGGATTTCGGCGTGCCGTAGCGGAACTTGCGATGGACCCACGCCCATTCGAGAAAATCGCCGGCGGCGAGCCGCGCGTCGAACTCGGCCTCGGTGAGGAAATGATAATCGCGACCGTCGACCTCATTCGGCCGCGGCGGGCGCGTGGTGGCGGTGATGACGCGCTCGAAACCCGGCACCTCGCGCACGAGGCGGTCGCAGAGCGTGCTTTTGCCCACGCCCGCGGGTCCGGCGAGAATGAGCAGCACGGTCGGTGATTCGGCCATGGCTCAGTAAGTGAACGCCGCCGCGACGGTAGCGAGACCGTAAACCAGGAGGAAGAGCCCGAGCACGCGCGGCCGCTGCGGACGGAAGAAGAGCCACTCGAAAAAGTCGCGCAGCCGATACGGCGCCGCCGCGAGGTAGAGCGCGAGCGCGAGCGCCACGTAAACCGCCGTCACCATCAGCAGGCGCCACGGATGCTGCCATTCCATGTAGGCGGCGTAGAGCAGCGGCTCAGCCGCGAGCAGCACGAGCACGCACAGTCCACGCACCGCAAGGAAGTCCGGCGCATAAACGAACGCCAGCACCGCGAGTGCGCCGAAGGCGAGCATCACCGGCCAGGGATTCTGGAAGAAGATCAGGTCCGCTTCGCCGAGCTTCGAGAGACGGAGCAGAAACCACAGTGCGCCGCCGCCGAAGAACAGCCACGCGCCGCGCTGCGAACGCGGCAACGCCTTCGCCGTCGAGCTCACGCGCGACCCGCCCGCCGCCAGCAGCGCGCCGAGCAGCGCGAGAAAGAGACCGGGCAGGAGGGTGGCGAGGAAAAGACTCATCGGAAGAAGACCACGAAACACACGAAACACACGAAAAGGGAAAGATTCATTTTTCCGGCCGCTCACCTCTGCGGTTCATCGTATCCTGGAATCTTACTCGTAATCCTAATCCTACTCTAATCTCGGGTCGTGAGGAGACGCGGAGCGTGTCACTGCGAGATTACGAGTAGGATTAGGATTATGATTACGAGAAAGACGCGGAGGCGGCTGAGGGGGCTTAGCTCCGGTCTTCGTCGTTCTGGCTTCCGCCTGCGATGTAGTCGGCGGCGTCTTCGCGCACCTCGCCCGAAAAACGAGCGATCAATCCAGTGACTAGTGAAACGACTCCCACCAAGATCGCCTTCCCTTCGAGAACTTCGTCTGGCTTGATCACCTGCCGCGCGACAAGGACATCAAGGCAAGCGGCGCACTCGACCGCCGAACCGCGCGCGATGTCGAAATAACGGCAGCGGTCAGGATGAGAGCGCTTGCCGTTTCCTTCGGCGATGTTGAGCACGATCGACGTTGATGCTCGATCGAGTTGATCGCGCGCGGAGAGCTTCGCCGGGAGACGATCGATGACCGGACCAACCCAGCCCACGAAGGCCAAGGCTTCCTGATATGCGCGGAGCTTCTCGTGATCGAATTGGGGATTATTCATGGGGCTCGAGCCTCTCTCTTATCTTACTCGTAATCGTAATCCTGCTCTTAATCTCGGCTCTGAACCTCGCCGCGGAGCGCTCGTTGTTACGAGATTAAGATTAAGATTAGGATTACGAGGACGAGAAACGAGAACGATGGGGGGGCCGCTCACTTCTCCACCCCGGCCAGCTCCAGCTCGCCGTAGAGCACCGCAGTGGACACGCGGTTGATCTTCACCGGGACGAGTTCGCCGATCAGGCGCTCGTGCGCCGGGAAGTGCACGATGCGGTTGCCGCGCGTGCGGCCCATGAATTGCAGGCCTTTCTTGTCCGGACCTTCGACGAGCACTTCCTGCGTCGTGCCGAGCAGCGTGGCGTTGCGGCGATCGGAATTCTGCTCGAGCAGGCGGAGCAGGATCTGGTTCCGCTCCTCCTTCACCTCGTCGGGAATCTGGTCGCCCATGTCGGCCGCGGGCGTGCCGGAGCGGACCGAGTATTTGAAGACGTAGGCCATGTCGTAGTTGCAGGCCTCGAAGAGCTCGCGCGTCTGCTCGAAGTCCTCCGCGGTCTCGCCCGGGAAGCCGACGATGATGTCCGTCGAGAAATACATGTCCGGCCGCACGCGGCGCAGGTCGTCGACGATCTGCTTGTAGCGGTCGCGCGAGTAAGGCCGGTTCATCAGCTTCAGGATGCGATCGCTGCCGCTCTGCATCGGCAGGTGGACGTATTCGCAGAGTTTCCCGAGCCGGCCGTAGGCGGCGACGAGGTCGTCCTTGAAGCCGCGCGGGTGCGGCGAGGTGAAGCGGATGCGCTTGATCCCCGGGATGGCGTTCACGCGCTCGAGCAGCTGCACGAACGGCGTCACGCCGTCCGTGTGCGGGTAATCGCGGCGGCCGTAACTCGTCACGATCTGGCCGAGCAGCGTGATCTCGCGCACGCCGCGATCGGCCAGCTCCTCGCACTCGCGCACAATCTCGTCCATCGGCCGCGAGCGTTCGTCGCCGCGCGTTTTCGGGACGATGCAGAACGCGCAATCCATGTTGCAGCCCTGCTGGATCGAGACGAAAGCGGTGACCTGCCGGTCCTCGAGGACGTGCTCGCGAATCGTGTTCTGCGAACCGGCCTCCTCCGCGATGTCGACGATGCGCGTCGGCAGCACGGCGCCGGCGGCCTGCGCGGCCCGCAGATTGTCGAGGTGGTCGGGGACCTGGTGAAATTTCTGCGTGCCGACGATCAGGTCGACGTCCGGCAGCGCATCGAGCAGCGCGGCGCCGCGGTTTTGCGCCATGCAGCCGAGGATGCCGATCATGAAGCGCGGGTTGCGCTTTTTCTTCTGCGAAAGGTAGCCGGCTTTGCCGATGGCTTTTTGCTCCGCCATGTCGCGCACGCTGCAGGTGTTGAGCAGCATCACGTCCGCGCTGTCCTCATCCTGCACGATGCGATACCCGCGTGCGCGCAGCATCGCCGCGACAGCCTCGCTGTCGCGTTCGTTCATCTGGCAGCCGTAGGTTTTGATGAAGACGCGGTTCATCCGTGGGACGGGCTTACCTACCCACGCCCCGGGCGCGGTCAACGCGGGAAACGTCACGCCTTCCACGCAGCGTCAGCCCGATCGGCGGAAGTTCGATCTCATCGGCGTCCGCTGGAGCTGAATTGTTTCGCTCTCGAGTGGCCCCGTCCTCAAATGACCGACACCCGCCGCGCCATGAAAATTCTTCGCCTCGCGCCGCTCTCGGCATTCCTGTCGCTTTTCGCCGCCGCGGCGCTGGCGCAGTCGGCGAAATCCGCCCCCGCGCAGCCGGCGCCCGAGTCCGAGATCGACCTCGACGCGCTCTATCGCCAGGGCAAGCAGCTCTTCGACGACTACGCGCCGCCGGAGGTGAAGCGGGAGTTTTATTTCCCCGCGAAGGAGGAATGGGATGCGTTCGCCGCGCGCCTGCAGACTGCCCTCGACCAAGAAGACTTGCGCGTCCTTGCCTCCTATGAGTCCGAGGCGCGCGCCGCGTTGAAGGCGCTGCAGCTGTTTCCCGATTACGCGGACTACGCCGAATGGCTCGAAGAGCGACTCGACTACATCCAAGCCGCCGGCCTCGCCGCCCGGCAGTCCGGCTACGCGTTGCCGCCCAAGCCGCCCGCGCTGAAACCCGGCCAGCGCCCGCCGGTCGCCACGCCCGACGTGCCCTACTACAACCTCTGGCTCGCGCGCCTGCGCACCCGTCCGGCGCCCGCCCGTGCCGCACAGCTGCTGCCGGTCGTCCGCGCCGCGTTCACGGCGGAGGGCGTGCCGGCGGAGCTGGCGTGGCTCGCGGAGGTCGAGTCGACTTTCAACCCCTCCGCACGCAGCCCGGTCGGCGCGCGCGGGCTTTATCAATTCATGCCGGCCACGGCGAAAAGTCTCGGTTTGAGCACGTTTTTGCCCGACGAGCGCACCGATCCGGAGAAATCGGCGCGCGCCGCCGCGCGTTATCTGCGCACCTTGCACGGCAAGTTCGGCGACTGGCCGCTCGTGCTCGCCGCCTATAACGCCGGCGAAGGCCGCGTGCGCCGTCTGCTCGCGGCGCGCAAGGCGGGCTCGTTCGCCGCGATCGCTCCGGGCCTTCCCTCCGAGACGCGCATGTATGTGCCGAAGGTGCTCGCGACGCTGCAAGTGCGCGCCGGTGTCGCACCGGGCCAGCTCGCCGCGCCGCGTGCCGGCTGAAAAAACAAAGCCGGCCCACTCGGGCCGGCTCGTTTACGTAGCCCGAAGAAGGTTCAGCTGGCCTTGACCGCGACCAATGCCGCGACCGCCGCCTGCTGGCGCCGGCGCCACCAGACCAGGCCCAGCGCGGCGAGACCGGCGAGCGCCGCGTAGGTCGACGGCTCCGGCACGGCGGAGACAGCAAGGTTGTCGAAATGGAGTTCTCCCGCGGCGACCGGGCCGGCGCCCTGGTTGAGCACGGCGATCAATTGCAGCCCGAGGCCATTCAGGTTCGGGGCTTCCAGACCCGCTTGCGCCCCATCGAGGTCGAACGAGCCGACATTGAAAAACGTGGAGCCGTTGAAGCTGTAGCCGGCAGACATGACCTTCGTGTCGCCATTGTAGTCCAAGCGGAGGAGCACATCGGTCGTATCGAGCGTGCTCACGACCGTGCGCTGGCGGTCGAAGTCGCCCGTGCCCGCGTTCCAGATGCCCCACTCCGCAGCGAGCTGTGCGCCGCCGTTGAACGTCGAGAGATACATGCCGTAGTAGGCGTTGTTGCCGTTTGTGGAGGTGAGCGTGTAGGTCTCCAAGCCCTGGTAAGTGTAGCCCGCGCCCGGTGTGACGAGATTCGTCGCGGACACCACGGCGCTCCAGCTCGACGTGAACGGATTGCCCGTCGTGAGCCCGGCGCCGCCGACCTCGTTCGAACTCGTGCTCGGCGAGACCCAGCCGGCGCGACTGGAGTTGAACGCGGCTTGCGCGCCCGTGTTGGTGTATTCGAGGCGGCCGTTGACGTTGGCCCACGCCGCGCCCGCATCGGCGACCAGAAAACGCCATTGGCCCGCGGCCTGCGGGTTGGCGCCCTGGACAACGAGATTGTTGTCATTGAAATCGTCGGAGCCGACGAACGTCTGGGCGGACAACAGTGACGCGACGCCGCAGCCGGCGAGGAGAGCGAGGAGGTGACGTGTTTTCATAGGTGTGTTCGTGCGCGCAGGAGAGAACGCGACGCGGCGAGCCGAACAAGCGCACGACCCTAAGGGATTCCCGCAATTTTCGCGCCGCGGTGATACCGCGCCCCATCGCGCCCCCCGAGACACACGCGCATTCAGGCGCGACCGCGCCCGTCGCGCGTTTGCCTTCGGCGATCCAGCCCACGCTCCGGACCCGCGCCGCGCTCCGCCTCAGCGCGCCAGCCCTTGCTCGCGCACCCACAACGCGGCGCGCGCGACCAGCGCATTCGCGTGCGGCAGCCCGAGCTTGCCTTTGATGTTTTCCCGGTGCGTTTCGATCGTCTTCGCGCTCACGCCGAGCGCCGTGGCGATCTCCTGCGTCGAGCGTCCGTGTCCCAACTGCGTGAACACGTGCAGTTCGCGCTCGGAGAGCACCGCCAACTCATGCGTGCCCGGCCTCGCCCGGGCCACGCGCGGCGTCGCTTCGCGCAGCGCGTCCAAAACCGCCGCAGGTCCCGCGTGTTTTGAAACGAAAGCGCTCGCCCCGGCGTGCAACGCCTTCGGCTTGTAGACGGCTTCGTCGAGCATCGAGAGCACGACGATCCTCAGGCCCGGGGCCTCGCGCCGTAAATCGCGGATCAGCTTCAAGCCGTCGTCGTCCTGCAGCATCAGATCCACGACCGCGGCCTCCGGGCGGGTTTGCGCGATCAGCGCGAGCGCCTCCGCGGGATCGCGGGCCTGCGCGCACACTTCCCACCCCGGATCGTTGTTCAACACCGCCACGACACCCGCCCGGAACAGGGGATGATCGTCGACGATAAGCACGGAACGTTTCACGGGAGGAATGACGACGCACAGGAGTCGTTTCTTAGCCGCTGACAAACATGAAGACACCCGAATGCCCACATTAGTGGTTACGTCGTGAGATCGTCCGCCGTCGGCCGGGAAAGCACCTCACGCCGTCCTGCCCCCAACCGGCCTCATTGACGGGTCAGACCGGTCGTGCTTCTGAGTTGTCAGTGCCGGCGGGGTCCGAAACATCGGCTCGATGTCCATCCGCCGCCTCGCCATCGCACTCGCGCTCCTCGCCAGCGGGTGCGGTGCGCTCATGCGCGGCGCCGAGATCGAGGCCCTCCTGATCGTGACGGGCGACCAACACTCCGCCTACGAGCGAACGGCTCAGTTCATCGCGCTCGTGGATCGCCTGCGCCTGAAAAACCCGGATCTGCCCATCGCCGTGCTGCTCAATGGCGACACGCAGGAATACGGCAACGTCATCGCGCGCCGCTCGCACGGGGCCATCGACTTCGAGATGTTTCGCGCACTCGCGAGTCGCGTGCCGACGTTCCTCAACCTCGGGAATCACGACCCGGAATTCTACGATGTGGCCGAAACCGTGAAGCGCGTCCGCGCCACCGGCGTCGTGCCGATCGGCAATCTGCGCGATCGCGCCAGCGGAAAATATTTCACCGATCCCGCGGTGGCGCTGCGCCTCGGCCGCATCGACACGGTGCTCGTCGGTCTCACCACCGACCACCTTTCCACTTACCGCGTGCCGATCCGTCCCGCGCTCAAGCTCGCGGAGCCCGTCGCGTGGGGCCGCGAAAATTTGCCGCGTCTGGCGAAAGAGGGTCCGCTCATCGTGCTGAGCCACGCAGGGCTCGAGGTCGATCGCGAGCTCCTCAAGCTCGTGCCCGACGGCACGCTGTTCGCCGGCGCGCACGATCACCTGCGCTTTGTGCAGCCGCAGGGGCGCACCGTTTATTTCCACAGCGGCAGCTGGAACAGCCACGCCTCCCTCGTCTGGCTGCGCCAGGGTCTCGGCGGCAACCTCCTGTGGCGCGTCGAACAGGTCGAACTCTCCGAAAACGGCGTCACCGACGCACCGATGGCCGAGTTCATCGCCAAGGTCCGGCGCGAATTCGGGCAACCGGAGGATCTCGCCGTGGTGGGGCGCTTGCGCGCGCCGCTGGCACCGGCGGCCGCCGCGCGCTTCGTCGTCAGTGCGCTCCGCGAGGCGACGGACGTCGACGCGGCCTTCATCGGCAACACGACTTTCGGCACGGGGCTGCCGGCCGGCGAAATCTCGCGGCTGGCCTTCGATGCCTGCGTGCGCTTCGACGGCGCGATCTTCACCGCCGAAGTGGATGGCGTGCGTCTGCGCGAACTCGTTGCCCGCTCCAACCAAGGCCCGGGCACGCCGTTTGCGGAGCGGCTGGGCGATTTCCTCGTGGCCGCCGCCCCGGAGACCATCGCGCCCGACCGCCGTTACCGCATCGCGACCACGGATTGGGGCGCCCGCAACTCGGCGCGCTATTTCGGCTCGGATCTCGGCTGGCAGGAGCTGCCCGGCGCAAAGCTGAAGGCGATCGCGACCTCCGCCCTGCAACGCTGACGCGCGCCGGCACCGCTCGGCACGGCGGGGCGCGGACTCTCTTCCGCGCCGGCGGGCCTCCGGCGGCGAAGGGGCCCGCCACCCTCCCCCCGCGACGCCGGGCTCACGAACACGCGAGCCGCGGGCAAAATATCCGGACTCGGCCACACGTCGACGTGTCGCGCAGGCTTCACCGCGGAACGCCCTCAGATCTCGTCCGCGTAACCGTGCTTCATCGCGTAGCGCACGAGTTCCCCCGGCTCCCGCATGCCGAGCTTGTCCTTCAGCGACGTGAGGTGGTTCTGCACGGTCTTCACGTTCATGCCGAGGCGCTGGGCAATGACCTTCGTGTTTTCACCCCGGGCGAAGCCCCGCAGCACCTCGCGCTCGCGCGGCGTCAACGGGCTCGTCGCCGCGCTCTCGTTGACGACGTGCTCCGCCAACAACCGCGCCGCGGCCGGGCAGTAATACGTTTCGCCCGCCAACACCCGGCGAAGCCCGTCGCGAAACACGCTCAGGTCGGACCGCGTCATCACGAAGCCCTGCACACCCAGGTTTGCCGCCTCGCGCACGATCGGCGCCTGCTCACGGGTGGAGAGCATGAACCAGCGCACCTGCGGCAGACGCGACGCCAGCCGACGGACGACATCCGCGCCGCGTCCGTCCGGCAACGTCGCCCCCACCAGCACGAGATCGGGTGTCGGATCCGTGCCGACCAGTGCGGTTTCCGCTTCGACGACGGAACTGGCTTGCACGGCGAGATTGAGGCCCAATTCCACCGTCAAAAGCTGCGCGAAGAGCTGGCGCACCATTCCGTGCTCCGTGACCAAACCAATGCGATAAGCTGACATGAAGTAATTCGCTGGGTTGAGTTTCCGCTGCCCCGCACGGCGCAGAAATAGAGGAAAGATAGCAAGGAGATGGACCCCGGTTTTCCGAGTCAGAATCAGTTATACGGCGTGGGAATATTCGATTTATCCGTGGGAGAAGTTCCCGACCCCGCATCGAGAATTTTGCCGCGAATGATTCCCGCGATGCGCACGCGCAAGCGGAAGGGCCCGCCCGCCGCCTGGGAAATAGGATTGGCGTGCGCGACGGGTTCGCTTGGCTCGCGCATCATGGGTTTCTTCGATCGCTTCACCGGCAAGAAAACACCTGCACCCGCACCGGCCGCCCCGCCCCCGGCGGCGGCACCGGGCACGCCGACGGCCCCTCCGGTCCCCGCCGCTGCGACAGCCGGTGGCGTCCTGCCGCAGCTCGCCGCCGCCAAGGCGCGCCTGGCCGCACGCGATCTCCCCGGCGCGATGGGGATCTACGAGCAAGTGCTCGCGACCGCCGGCGACCGTCCCGACGTGCTGCTCACCATTTCGGGCGACCTCGGCACCCACGGCCACATCCGCGAACTGATTGAACTCGTGGCGCCGCGCTACGACGCCGAGCGACACGGCCCCGGCCCCGGCATGAATCTCCTTCAAGCCTACCTCGCCGCCCGTTCGCCGGAGGCCGCGCAGCACCTGCTCGATCTGCTGTTTTCCCTCAACCGCCCCGAACTCGAGCAGCGCCTCATCGGCTTCTCCCGCGCTCTCGCCGAACTCTCCATCGCGGACGCCGCACCGGCCGGCGATCTCGAAGCCGGCACGAAGATCAGCCTGGTCAGCATCAGCAAGCCGATCTGGTTCTACGGCCTCGAAAACCACGCGGCTGCGCTCCTGCCCGCGCGCCAAGGGAAGCTGCGCCGCGTCGCGTTCGCCCAATGCGCCTTGCTCGGCGAAGCGAATCTCATGGATCGCGCCGCGCAGCCCGAGGAGGTCGTCGGCCGCTTCACGCGCGGGCTTCCGCTGTGGTTCGCCGAGACGTTTTGCTTCAGCTCGGGCTACGACCCGATCGCCGGCATCGGCCTTTTCGCGCCGAAGCACTATGCGCTGTTCCCGCTGGAGTGGGCGGCCGAAAACATCCGGCAACTCGACGAATCCGCCCACGGCGGCCTCGACTATGTCATCACGTTCGCTCTGCGCAGCCGCAATGCCGACTATGAACTCACGGCGCGCATCTGGGAGGTGAAGAAATTCCGCGAGTTGAAGACGTTCACGACACGCTGGGCGCCCGCCGACGCCGATACGGTGCTCGCACAATTCCACCAGCAGCTGAAGACCTACATGGAGTGGCAGCCCGCGACCGGCGGACTCGCCTACGCCCCCCCCGCGGCACCGCTGAGCTACATCCAAGCCCTCGGCGGCTCGCTCACGCTCTTCCTCGGCGAAAAGCAGATGCTCGCGCCCGAGCAAGTCGTCGCGTCCGTCGACCTTTTCTTGAAAGCCGCGCAAGCCAACCCCGCCGACGCCCGCGCGCAACTGGCGCTCGTCACCGCGCTCCAGCGCCTGCAAGCGCGCGGCGCGACCACCGACGAAGCCGCACTCGCCCACGCCCGCGCCTGGCTGGCCACCGACGCCGCGAAAGCCGCCGGCGTAAGCGACATCGCGCTGTGAGCGGCTCGCGCGGTTCCGTCGTTTGGTAGCGCCCGTCGACGCGCTGACGAACAGCTCCGCAAAGTGGCGGGAGCATCCTGCTCCCGCGCTTGGGCGATCCGGGACACGGGAGCTGGAAGCTCCCGCTACTTTACCTGCGAAACGCTCGCGCTATGACTTCCTCGCCACCGCGAGCTGCCCGCAGCCCGCCGCGATGTCGATGCCGCGCCGCTGCCGCACCGTGCTCGGCAGGCCATACCCGGCCAGAATTTCCTGAAAGCGTTTCGCCGCCTCGCGCCCCGTCGGCGCTCCGCCGTAGCCCGCCGTCGGGTTGAGCGGAATGAGGTTCACTTGGGCGAGCTGACCTTGCAGCAAACGCCCGACGGCGTGCGCCGTTTCAGTCGTGTCGTTCTTTCCCTCGATGAGCGTCCACTCGTAGAAAATCCGACGCCGCTGCTTCGCGATGTAGCCGCGGCATGCGTCCATCAGCTCGTCGAGCGGCCATTTCCGCGCCGCCGGCACGAGCGCGGCGCGTTCCTCCTGCGTCGCACCGTGCAACGACACGGCGAGGTGAAACGGTCGCTGCTCCTCCGCGAGGCGCCGGATGCCGGGCACGACGCCGACGGTGCTGAGCGTGATTTTCTTCGCGCCGAGCGCGAGGCCGTTGGGATCGCGCAGGATGTCGATCGCCTTCATCACCGCGTCGTAGTTGTGCAGCGGCTCGCCCATGCCCATGAGCACGATGTTGCGCAGCCGCTCGTGCCGCTCGTGCGGCGAATCGCTCGCCGCATCGGCGAGCGCGCCGTCCGGGCCGATCCCGCGCAGCACCGCATCGACGTGCATCGCCTGCGCGACAATTTCGCCGGCGCTCAAATGCCGCAGGAAGCCCATCTGCCCCGTCGCGCAAAACACGCAGCCCATCGCGCAACCCGCCTGGCTGCTGATGCACGCGGTCACGCGACCGGTGTAGCGCATCAACACCGTTTCGATGCGGCGACCGTCGCCGAGCTCGAGCAGGTATTTGCGCGTAAACCCATCGGTGCTGTGCGTCTCCGCCGCCGTCGCGTGGCGACCGAAGGCGAGTTCACTTTCCGCCTTGGCCCGGAAACGCGCCGGCAGCTCCGACATCGCGCGCCAGTCCTCGACGCCTTGGAGATAAACGTAGCTCCACAACCGCGCCGCATGCACCGTTGGGAAACCCCAGCGCGAGGCCGCCGCGAGCAATTCATCGCGTGTAAAGTCGTAGAAGTTGGCGGCTGCCGGCGTGGACATCGGCCTGTTTGTGGGCCGCCACGGCCGGTTTGCCAAGTCCCGCGACGCACCTAAATTCTCCCGCATGGCCCAACGTATCGTTCTCGCTGGCGGCACCGGACTCATCGGCGCAGCCCTCGCGCGCCGGCTGCGCGAGCGCGGCACGGAGGTGGTCGTGCTCACGCGCTCGACGCCACGGCGCCGGGGGGACGGCGTGCGCGAAGTGCAGTGGGACGCCGCCGCCGACCCAAGTGCCACGGCGCGCCCGCCGCCCGAGTGGTGGCGCGAGATCGACGGCGCGCACGCTGTGATCAACCTCGCCGGCTCGACGATCGACTGCGTGCACACGCCCGAGAACCAGCGCCGCATTCTCACCTCGCGACTCGAGTCAGTGCGCGCGCTCGGCGCCGCCGTGCGCGCGTGCGCCGTGCCGCCGGCGGTGTGGGTGCAGACGAGCGCGGTCGGCATCTACGGGAACACCGAGCAGCGGTGCGCCGAAAACGCACCGGTCGGTTCCAGTTTCAAAGCCGACGTGTGCGTGCAATGGGAAGCGGCGTTCGCCACCGCGTGTCCGGCCGCGGTGCGCGACGTGGTGTTGCGCGTGGGCGTCGTGCTCGCGCGCAAAGGCGGCGCCTACCCGCCGCTGGCGCGCGTGACCCGGTGGTTCCTCGGCGGCGCGGCCGGCAACGGCCGGCAGGGCATCAGCTGGGTTCTGTTGGACGACCTCGAGGAAATATTCCTGCGGGCCGTGCATGACTCCACCATGCGCGGCGCCTACAACGCCTGTGCGCCCGAACCGGCGAGCAACGCCGCCTTCATGCGCACGCTGCGCGAGGTGCTGCAGCGTCCGTGGGCCCCGCCTGCGCCCGCATTTGCCATCAAACTCATCGCACCGCTCGTGATGAGGACGGACGCGAGCCTGGTGCTCGAGGGACAATACGCCGTGCCCGCGCGCTTGCTGGCGGACGGCTTCCGCTTCAAGGCGGCGCGACTGACGTCGGCGCTCACCGCGCTCGCGGATTGAGCGAGTGAGGCAGGGCGAACCGTCCCGGTGAGCCGCGGCTCGGCGGGACGTCTCGCCCGCCCACGACCTATACCGAGTATTTGCTGCGCACCGGATCGCAGTCGCGCATGCCTTCGTAGGCGTGCACCGAGCCGGCGCTGTCGGCCCAGAGCGGCAGTTGGGCGTCGCGGGTCTTCTGCGTCTGGCAGATGTCGTTCTGCACTTCCGGATCGCGCGCCTGCAACATCAGGCGGTTGAGCGCCGCGTAGGCGACATCTTCGGGTTCGACGTGCAACAGCTTCGCGAGCCGCAACACGGGATGCATCTCGGCATCTTCGAGATGAATTTTGATGGCGGACATGGTGTCCTCCTTTTTTCGGGGTTGGAGCGGCAGTTTACTCTTCCGCCGCCCGCGCGACTGCGCAGGGATTGCGGAATCCCGCCGCTGGCGCGTTGCCTTTTCCTCACCGCACCGCAGCGTGGGCGGCATGTTGGAATGGGCGCATAAATTTCTGCAGGCATTCATCCCGCTCTTCGTGGCGATCGACCCGATCGGGCTCGCCGCGATCTTCCTCGGGCTGGGGCAAAACCTGCCGCGTGAACGGCGCCAAAAGGTTGCCGATCAAGCCATCTGGACGGGCGGGTTGGTCGCGCTGGGTTTTCTCTTTCTCGGCACGTCAATCTTCGCGGCGCTCGGCATCTCGGTCGGCGATTTCCAGATCGCGGGCGGCCTGATCCTGTTCGTCATCGCGGCGAAGGACCTGCTCTCGTCCGCCGCCGAGGGGGAGAAGCTGCCCGAGGACTTTGGCGTCGTCCCGCTCGGCATGCCGCTCATCGCCGGCCCGGCCTCGATCACGACCTTGCTCGTGCTCGCGCAACGAGAGGATGTCGGTCTCGCTCCCACGCTCGCCGCGCTGGCCGTGAATCTCGTGCTCGTTGTCCTCGCGCTGCATTACAGCGAGTGGCTCGGTCGCAAGATCGGTCCGACCGGCATGCGCGCGATCTCGAAAATCATCTCCATGCTCCTCGCCGCCATCGCGGTCTCCATGATCCGGCAGGGCTGGCGTTCCTGATGAAACTCCCCGCGTTCGTGCTCGCCACCGGTCTCGCTACTTCCGCTCTCGCCGCCGATTCCGCTCCGCTGCAACGCGTGGTCGACCGCGCCGTCGCCGACACCCGCGCGGAGTTCACCGCACCCGAGCTCAAGGCCGAGCAGCTCGCCGTCACCGTCGTCGACCTGCGCGGCCCCGCGCCCGTCGCGGCCGCCTACCGCGGCGACGCGCGCATCTATCCCGCGAGCGTCATCAAGCTCTTCTTCGCCGCCTACGCGCATCGTCGCATGGAAGACGGCCAGCTTGCCGACACGCCCGAACTGCGCCGCGGCCTGCGCGACATGATCGTCGACTCCTACAACGAAGCGACGAGCTACATCGTCGACGCCATCACCGGCACCACCAGCGGTCCCGAACTGCCGCCCGAGGAGCTGGCGAAATGGAGCGAACAGCGCGGCGCGGTGACGCGCTACTTCGCGGGCCTCGGTTACGCCAACGTCCTCGCGCAGCGCAAGACCTGGGGCGAAGGCCCTTACGGTCGCGAGCAGCAGGACATGGAAGCGCATCCGCCCGCGCGAAATTATCTTTCGACCGACGACACCGCGCGCTTGCTCGTGGAGATCGCGCAAGGCCGCTGCGTCTCGCCCGCGCGTTCGGCGCAGTTGCTCGAGCTGATGCGGCGCGATCCGTTCAAACCGGGCGACGATCCCGACTCGCAGGACATCGGCTTCACCGGGCCGGCGCTCTCGCCCGGCATGAAACTCTGGTCGAAAGCCGGATGGGTGAGCTGGGCACGGCACGACGCCGCACTGATCGAGCTGCCCGGCGGCGGCCGTGTGGTGATCGTGACCTTTACCGACGGACGCGAGCACGCGAACAACCGGAAGATCATCGCGGCCGTCGCGCGGCGCGTGCTGGCAAATCTGCCGTGAGCGCGGCGGCGCTGAGCGCGGCAGACTAAGGCAGGGCGCGTCGCCCTCAACGGCCCCGGGGACCGCGGGCGAGAGGAGAACGCCTGCACGCAAGCGTGCCCACGCCGCCGAGCGAGCGGTTCGCTTGTGGCGACTCAGTTCGCACCCGCCTCGAACAGCTGGCCGTTGATCACCGTGCCGACGCAGTGGCTGGTGTATTCGAACGGATCGCCGTCGTAGAGCGCGAGGTCGGCGTCCTTGCCTTTTTCGAGCGAGCCCACGCGGTCGGCGATGCCGAGAATTTTCGCGGCATCGATCGTCACGCTCGCGAGCGCGCCGTCGAAGCCCAGGCCCTTGCCCGCCGCCACCGCCGCTTCGAAGAGCACCACGCGCGTCTTCGGCACGTAGCTTTCGTAGCCGCTCTGGATCGCAAACGGAATACCGGCCGCGCGCAGCTTCGCGGCGGTGTCCATGGCGAGGTTCTCGGTGTCTTCGTTCGCGCGCGCCATGGTCGGATGCAGAATCACGGGGAAGCCGCTGGCCTTGATCTGGTCGAGCACGAGGTGCGCGTCGGCGGCGCCATCGAGCACAATCTTCACGTTGAACTCCTTCGCGAGCCGCAGCGCCGCGAGGATGTCGAGCTGCCGCTGGGCCGTGATGAGCAGCGGCTGCGAGCCATCGAGCGCACGCACTAAGGTTTCCATCTTCAAGTCGCGCGCGGGCCGCTTCGTCTCGTCCTTGGCTTCGCGCTTCTTCGCGTATTCCTGCGCCTTGATGAGTTCGGCGCGCAGCATCGCGACAGCCTTGGCGCGCGTGCCCGGAGATTTGGGTGGGCCCGCTTGACCGCCACCACCCGGACCGTCAGCGCGGTTCAGGGCGGCGTTGCCGAGCGAGACCGCGGTCATCGCGGCGGGATTGATGACGTCGTGGTCGGTTTCGCGACCGACGGTTTTCACGATGATCGTCTGACCGGAAACGAGCGTGCCGGGGGCGTGACCGGTGTTGACAGTCGTGACACCGAAGCCGCGGACCCAGGCGACGAGCGGGTCCTGGGCGTTGTAGGCGTCGAGCGCGCGGAGTTCAGGCTGCACGGCGGCGGAGCGCTCGAGCATGTCCTGATCGTGCGGTTGGTTGAGCAGCCCGGACAGGCCGACGGTGGCACGCGCATCGATGAGGCCGGGCGTGACGACCTTGGCGCGCACGACGCGGTGATCGGCCGTATACATCATGTCCTTGGCCGGTCCGACGTAGGCGATCTTGCCGTCGCGACCGACCAGCACGAGGCCGTCCTGGATCGGCGCGCCGGCCGCGGTGTGCAGCGTCTCGGCGTGAATCGCGAGCGGCATGGGGGCGGTGTCTGCGGCACGGAGGCCAGAGGAGTTGGCCGCAAAGAGGCACAAGGAGGCACAAAAAAGCGGAACGGACGCACGCATAGCTCTTGTAGGGGCGCAGCTTGTCTGCGCCCGGTTCGATTCGCGTGCGCCGGACGGGCGCGGACGAGCCGTGTCCCTGCGAAGAAGCCGGAGCGAGAACGAAAAATTCATTGGGCACCTCCGAAGAGTTCGGCGTTGGCATTGGCGATGATGTCCCAGGCGTTGCCGAAGCAGCAGAGCTGCACGCGGCGCGGGTCGCCGGCTCCGGCGCCGCCGAGCGCGTAGAGTTTGTCCTGCGGCTCGGCGAGATCGAAGACCTTCCGTCCCTCGACCCACGTTTGCTGCACGTGCGTGTAGACGCTCAGCGGATCGCCATCGAGGATGATGAAATCGGCGTCCTTGCCCGGTTCGAGCGAGCCGACGCGTTTTTCCAAGCCGAGCATTTTCGCGTTGGCGATGGTCAGGGCGCGGAGGGCACCATCGCGCGTCATGCCGGCGCGAACCGCCAGACCGGCGGAGCGGAGGAAGTGGCGCGAGTCGGTGACGGAATCATCGGTGTGCAGGCCGACGAGCACGCCGGCTTTTTCGAGCACGGCGGGCGTCGTGAACGACATTTCCTTCGTCTCCAGTTTGCCGCCCGGGGAATCGACGACGATCACGGAGCAGGCGACGCCAGCTTGCGCGATTTCGTCGGCGACCTTCCAGCCTTCCGAAACGTGGTGCAACACGACCTTGAAGCCGAACTCCTTCGCCAGTCGCAGCACGGTGAGGATGTCGTCGTGGCGGTGCGTGTGGTATTGAACGACGCGCTGGCCGGCGAGCACCTCAGCCAGTTCCTCGAGCGCGAGATCGCGTGGTGGCAATTTGTCCGGATCGCCTTTGGCGCGCTCGATCTTTGCGCGGTATTCCTGGGCTTTGATGAACTGCTCGCGCACGAGAGCAGCGGACTTGCCGCGCGTGCCGGGAAAGTTCCCGGCCGGGCGCATCGAATTGGTGCCGTTGGCCATCTTGAGGCCGCCGGCGAGCGAGCCGTCGTCGTTCTTGATGAGAATGTCGTCGATCGTGCGCCCGTCGCGGAGTTTGGCGTAGACGGTCTGGCCGCTGATGAGGTGACCGGAGCCGGGCATCATGTTGGCGGTGGTAATGCCGCCGGCCTGCGCCTTTTGAATGGACGGACTCTGGGCGTCGATCGAGTCGAGCGCGCGAACGTCCGGCTGGATCGGGCTCGACGCATCGGCGCCGGCGGGGCCACCCGCGTGCGTGTGCGAGTCGACAAGACCGGGCATGATGACCTTGCCGGTGACGTCGTGGATTTCAGCGTCGGCGGGGAGGGCGACTTTATCGGCGGAGCCGAGGGCGACGATCTTGCCGTCGGAGACGACGAGCACGCCGTTGGAGACGGGCTCGCCGACGATGGGAATCAGGTGCGCGCCGCGGAAGACGAGCGTCTTCTCCTGCGCGCAAAGGCCCGCGGTCAGTCCGCCAAGGACCGCCAGGGGTAACAGGCGTCGAAAGGACATGGCGGGCGACGATGCGAGGACGTCGCGCGGCGGCAAACGGGAAATCGAGATCGCGCCAAGCGATGAAGCCGCGCCGGCGTCAGTGCTTCAGCCGCGACTGGAGTTTCTTCACCTCGGGCGAGATCGCGCCGCAGGCGCCGGAGCTGCCGCAACCGGACTTCTTCTTCGGACCAAACCACGTCCACAGCAGATACGCCACGGCGAGGAGGGCGATGCCGGCGACGATCAGGGTTTGGAGGGAGGAAGACATCTCGAAGAAACCACGAAACACACTAGACACACGAAAGGCGATCAGGCCTACGGAGCACACGAGACACACGGCTGCGGGCGATTTTCATTTTCGTGTGTTTGGTGTGTTTCGTGGTGATCACGCTTCTAAGTCTCAGAATCCGGCCGCGCGGCCGACTTGGTAGACGAGACAGCACACGACCCACGCGGTGCCCGTCATGTAGGCGACTTGGAAGAGCGGCCAGCGCCAGGAATTGGTCTCGCGCTTCACCACCGCGATGGTGCTCATGCACTGCATCGCGAAGACGTAATAGACCATCAGCGTGAGGCACACGAGCGGCGTGAACAGCGGCGCACCGTCCGGCCACTGGGCCTTGCGCAAGGCATCGCGCAGCGGCGTGGTGTCCTCGTCGCTGCTTTCGACGCCGAAGATCACACCCATCGAGCTGACGAATACCTCGCGCGCCGCGAACGACGTGATGAGGCCGATGCCCACGCGCCAATCGAAGCCGAGCGGCTTGATGACCGGCTCGATCACCCGCCCCGCCTGGCCGGCGAAGCTGTGTTCGATCTGCTGCGTCGGCGTGGCCGCGGGATCCGGGTGCTTCGGATACGTCGTCAGCACCCACAGCACGATCGAGATCGCGAGGATGATGGTGCCGGCGTTTTTCAGGAACAACCAGCCGCGCTCCACCATGTGACGCGTGATGTCCCAAAACCGCGGCGACTGATAGGCCGGCAGCTCCATGATCATGTGCGGCGTGCCGCCCTTCACGAGGTAACGCTTGAACAGCCACGCGAACCCGAACGCTCCGAGCGTGCCGAGCGCATACATCACGAGCATCAGACCGGCCTTCTGCGTCGCGGGCACGGTTTCGCCCGGCAACAGCGTCGCGATCATCAACAAATAAACCGGCAGGCGCGCCGAGCAGCTCATCAGCGGCGCGACGAGAATCGTGACGAGTCGGTCGCGCGCGTTCTCGATCGTGCGCGTGGCCATGATGCCGGGAATCGCGCACGCATAGGAGCCGAGCAGCGGGATGAACGACCGGCCGTTCAGGCCGACTTTGCTCATCGGACGATCCATGATGAACGCCGCCCGCGCCATGTAGCCCGTGCTTTCGAGCAAGCCGACGAAGAAAAACAAAATGAGAATTTGCGGCAGAAACACGACGATGCCGCCCACGCCGCCGATGATGCCATCGGTCAGCAAATCGCGCAGATCGCCCGGCGTCATCGTGGTTTTCACCCATTCGCCGAGCGAAGCGACATGCTCGTCGATCCAGTTCATCGGGTATTCGGCGAGCGTGAAGATCGAGAAGAACATCACGCCCATGATCGCGGCGAACGCGACCCACCCCCAAATCGAATGGCAGAGCACGGCATCGATCTTGTCCGAAAGCGACGGGCCCGAATGGCGGTCACGGAGCACGACGTCCTCGCACAGCACCTTGATCGCATCGTAGCGGCTGCGAATGAGGACGCCCGACCAGTCGGTGCCCTCCCTCGTCCAGCGCTCGCGCCAACCGGCCAGAATTTCCAGCGTGCGCGCCGAGTGCTGCTTCGAGCCGGCGACGCGCACCGAGTCGAAATCCGTCAGGAGCAACAACGCCTCGGCGCGTGCCACGAGCGGCGGGCGGGCGTCGTTTTGCACGAGCGAGGCTTGCAACTCCGCCACAGCCGGAGCGATCGGGCCGGGAACGTCCCAACGGTGTTTCGCGAGCGGCAGCTCGATGCGGCTCATCGCGAGGCGGAGTTCGACGAGACCCTTGCCGCGCACGGCTTCGCACGGGATCACGGGCACACCGAGTTCGCGCTCGAGCGCGGCAGGGTCGATCTTGATGCCAGCCTCGGCGGCCACATCCATCATGTTCAGCGCCACGATGACGGGGCGGCCGAGATCGAGGACTTGGTGGACGAGGTAGAGATTGCGCTCGAGGTTCGAGGCGTCGACGACGCACACGATGCGGTCCGGCTGCGGCGTATCCTCGCGGCGACCGAGCAACACGTCGCGCAACACCGCCTCGTCCGGCGAGCGCGCCGCGAGCGAGTAGGCGCCGGGCAAGTCGATGATCTGGATCGGGCGGCCGTGCTGCGAGAACGTGATGCCCGTTTTCTTTTCGACCGTAACGCCCGGGTAGTTGCCCACCTTCTGCCGCAGACCGGTGAGGGCGTTGAAGAGCGTCGTCTTGCCGCAATTCGGGTTGCCGACGACGGCGTAAACCGGCGTGCGGTAAGCGGCGGCGGACGCCGGACGCTTCGCGGCCGACGCAGGGAGCGAGATGTGCGACGGAAGCTTCACGCGCGGAAGGTGGCGACGCGGCGCGAGTCGGCGCGCGAAAGGCGCATGGCGCTTACTTCGCGCCGGCCGGCAGACGCTCGACCAGGATGCTCATCGCCGCGCTGTGGTTGAGCGCCAGGCGAGTTCCGTTGACGAGGCAGAGGCTGGTGACGCTGCCCGAAATTTTGGTGACCAGCGCCGCCTCGCCGAAGCCCATCTCGCGCACGCGCTGGCAGAAACCTTCGTCGCCCGTCAGCCGACACACGCGCCCCGTCGAGCCGGCCGGCAGCTGGCAAAGTGGGGAGAGTTCCTTGAACGGCGTGGACATTCGACGAGGGCCAGCAAACGCGATTGAGACCGAGTTGCAAGCCAAGGTTTCGGAAAGGATCGCCCAAATTCTCGGCACCGGAATCCGCTAATCAGGTTATTTGTCAGTATCTTATGTAGGAATCGAAACTCCGACAAACGCAACGCTCGCGACAAATTCGACAAAGCATGCACGGAGAAATACCCGCCCAGCTGGTCAGGAGACCGGGTGATCGACCGGGGGAGGAAGGCGATAAGAGCGCGCGCCCACGGGGCTTGCGCCGCACGCGGCCGGGCAACGGAACGTAGGCAACAAAGGGCACCAAGAAGCAACGAGCCGGTTTGCCGCGGCAACAACTCCTCTTCGTCCGCAGCTCGGCCGCAAAGGCACCTTGGTTTTTTCTGCACCTCTGCGCGCCTTTTCGCGTCTCTTCCGTCCCTCTCACCGCTCCCGCTCCTTCGTCGAAAGCCCACCGGTGCGCAGAGCTTTCGCCTTTGCGCCGCGCGACGAAAGCGCGTGCGATGCCCGCGCGATTTCTCGCCCCGTCATGCAGCTCCGCTTCGTTCCGCACACGCTCGCCCTCCGTCACGCGTTCGGCATCGCGTCCAACACCCGCACGTCCACGCCCGCCATGCTCGTCGAAGTCGAGCGCGATGGCATCGTCGGCCACGGTGAAGCGTCGATGCCCCCTTACCTCGGCGAGACGCAGGAGAGCGCGGCGAAGTTTTTCACCGCCGCACAACCACTGCTCGCGCGCGTGGCCGACCCTTTCTTGCTCGAGGAAATTCTACCCGCCGTCGACGCCCTCGCGCCGGGCAACACCGCCGCCAAAGCCGCCATCGACATCGCGCTACACGACTGGATCGGCAAAAAACTCGGCGCGCCGTGGCACCGCCTCTGGGGCCTCGACGCCGCCAAGGCGCCCGTCACGTCGTTCACGATCGGCATCGATGCGCCGGAAGTCGTGCGCGAGAAAACGCGGGAGGCGGCACCCTACAAGATTCTCAAAATAAAACTCGGCCGCGACGTCGCCACGGATCGCGCGCTCGTTTCCACGATCCGCGAAGTCACGAGCGTCCCGCTCACCGTCGACGCCAATCAAGGCTGGGCCAACCGCGACGACGCCCTCCGGATGATCGAGTGGCTCGCCCCGCAAAACGTTTTGTTCATCGAGCAGCCGATGCCGAAAGCCGCGCTCGACGACACCGCGTGGCTGCGCGAGCGCAGCCCGCTCCCGCTCATCGCCGACGAGAGCCTGCAACGCGTCGGCGACGTGCCGCGCCTGCGCGGCGTGTTCGACGGCATCAACATCAAGCTCATGAAGTCGACCGGCCTGCGCGAGGCACACAAATCCATCACGCTCGCGCGCGCCCTCGGCATGAAAGTCATGCTCGGCTGCATGACCGAGACCTCGTGCGCGATTTCCGCCGCCGCGCAGCTCTCGCCGCTCGTCGACTGGGCCGACCTCGACGGCGCGTTGCTCATCAAAGACGATCCGTTCGACGGCGCCCGCATCGTCGACGGTCGCGTCACGCTCAACGACCGCCCCGGCATCGGCGCGGTGAAGCGCTGACCGGACGGAAACGCCACCCGCGTCGCACGCGGACGCGCAGTTCCGGTTTGTCAGCCCGCGCGCTGCTTCCACACTGCTCGCCGCCATGCCAATGCCCCTCTTCCGCGCGGTCTGGGCCACCGCGTTGATCCTCGGCGCAGCAATGCGCCTTGTCGGGCAGGAAAAACCGGCACCAGAAAAACCGGTTGAGCCGCCCTCAAACATCCGCGCCGGAGTCGAACTGCCGACGGTCCTGGAGGATTTCACCGTGACCGCGAGCCGACCCGCGCTCCAATCGGCCCGCTGGAACTACAGCCGGATCGACGGCTTCGAAATCCTCTCGAGCGCGCCGGAAAAAGTCACCCGCGAGCTCGTGCAGGATTTCAACGAATTCGTGTTCGCGCTGCACCTCATCTCGCCGCAACTGCGCCTGCAACACCCGCTGCCGGTCACGATGGTCATCTGCGGAGAAGCCTCCCACTTTCGGGAGTTGTCCTCCGGCGGACGCGAGCCGCAAGGCCATGGCTCGTTGAGCCGCTTCTTCCACGGACCCGATCGTTCGTTGATCCTGCTCAACGCCCAGGCCCAACCGCTCAAACGTGCCGACGGAACCATCGAGACCGGCGAGGAGGCCGACCGCCGCGTCCGCTTGCTCTACCCCAAGCGCGCGCGCGGCGACTACTTGCGATTCCTGCTCAGCCGCGTCAGCCCCGCTCTGCCGGCATGGTTCCAGGAAGGCGCCGCGGGCCTCTACGCCGATCTGCGCATCCTTGAAGACGAGATCGCGATCGGCCGCGCGCCCGGCTTCGCCCTGCCCGCTGGGCCGGGAAAAGCGCCTCTGTCGCAGCGCGCCGGCATGATGCGACTCTCGGACCGAGACGCACCGAACCCCGCGTTGCAAAGCCACGCTGGCGTGGCGGGAAACGAGAGCTCACGGGGACACTCTGAGCCGGATTCCCGTCAAGACGCCGCTCCGTTCCGGGATAGCGCCGCGTTACCTCTCGCACAGCTTTTCGGGCCGGCACCGCAAAGCCGCGATCGCGTCCTGTGGACGTTGGAGTGCCTGGCTTTCGTCCATTGGGGTCTCCACGGCGACAACGGCCGGCACGCCGCGCCAATGGCGGCGTTCGTGGAGCGCTCGCGTTACGAGCCGACCAGCGAGACCCTGTTTCGCGATTGTTTTCAGATGAGCTACGACGAGGGTTGGCAGGCTCTCCGCACTCACATCGAGTTCACCCGGGCCAAATATTTCGGCCTCCGCGCCGAGAAGGGCCAAAAGCTCCCGCGTCCCGCGCCGGCCACGGTGCGCCCGGCCACCCCGAGCGAAATCGCCCGCCTCAAGGCCGAGGCTCACGAACTGGCCGGCCGGCCAGCCGAAGCACGCGCGGAACTCATTCGCGCCTACCGCCACGGCGAGAAGGACGCCGAGCTGCTGGCCGCGCTGGGATTATCGGACCTCTCGGCCGGCGAAACGGCGCGCGCCCGCCAATTCCTCGAAGCCGCGACCGCGCAACACACCCGTCAGGCGCGGGCTCACCTCGCGCTCGCGCGCCTGCGCTTCGATGAGTGTCTCGCGCGACGCGCCCACCCCGGGGATAAGTTGGCGCCGCACCAAATCCGCAGCATCCTCGAGCCGCTCATCGGCGGACTCGCCCTCGCTCCGATCACCGAAGGATACTCGCTCGCCGCTGAAGCCTGGCTCCTGGCCGAGGAGTCGCCCAGTCACGCGCAACTCCAAGGCCTCATTTCCGGCGTGCAGCTCGCACCCCGCGACCAGGAGCTGGCGCTGCGGGTGGCCACGCTCGCCGTGAACGCGGGCGACGAGTCGGCCGCGTCACTCATCGCCCTGGGCCTGAAATATTCTGCGACCGACGCGCAGCGGCGACGCTTCGAAGTGCTCAGTCAACGCCTCGCCCCGCGCAAATCCTGATCCCCGCTCCTTAGTTTTCCGATGTCCTCCGCGCCCTTCCTTCGCCTGCGCCGCGCTCTCGGCGCCGCCCTGATTCCCCTCGCCGCCGCCGCCGAGCAACCGGTGAACACCACACCGATCGACCTGCCCGATTTCGTCGTCGAAAGTCAGCGCGAGCTGCCGCCGCCCGAGCCGTGGCTCTACAGCCGGCTCGGCAACCATGAGATCCTGTCGAGCGCAGGACGCGGTCCGACCGAGCGCATGCTCAAGGATCTCAATCGCCTCCTCCACGGTCTCAGGCTGCTGCAGACGCCGTTTCTGCCCGCCGAGGAAGTCTCCGGCAAAATCCTCGTCTGCGGACGCGAGGCGGATTTCCAGCCTTACTCGGAAAAGTTCGGCGATCAGAACACGGAAGAGGACATGCGCACGTGGCACTACGAGTTTCTCGGCCGGGAAGGCGCCGTGCTCGTGCTGGACCAGACCGCCAACACCTTTCGCCTGTTCGACGACCAGAGCGGTGAAGAATCGACCGAGATCACTTTCGCGGAGGAGCGCACGAAGGATTCCACCCGCCGCCTGCAGACCGCCTTCGTGAAATTTCTGTTGTATCAACAGCAGCCGTCGATGCCGGCGTGGTTGGCCGAAGGTCTGGCACGCTCGCTGGCGAACGTCCGCATCGACGAAAAATCCGTCACGTGGGGCGTCGTGGAAAATCCCAACAAGGTGCTGAGCGGCGCCGACGAGCGCTCCACCGGCCACGCCTCCACGGCCTCGATGCTCACCCGTCAGCGCGCCCCCGCCCGCGACTCGTTGAGCGACGAACTCGACTTCAACGCCGCGCTCGCCGCCACCGCGCTCATGCCGTTGGAGGAAATGTTCGCATGGCAGCGCGACACCTACATCGGCAAAAAGCTCACGGCGATCCGCTGGTTCCAGCAGAGCCACGCCTTCGTGCACTGGGGACTCTTCGGCGACGTCGGCAAGCACCGGAAGCAATTCCTCACCTTCATCAAGCGGCTGGAGAAAGAAGCGCCGTCTGAAACGCTGTTCCGCGAGTGCTTCGACCTGAGCTACGCCCAAGGCCTGACGGCGCTGCGCACGCACATCGAATTCGTCCGCGGCAAGGTGATCGGCGTCGAAGCGGAAAAAGGCGCGCGACTGCCCGAAGCCGCACCGCTCGAGGTGCGCGCCGCGACGATCGCCGAGGTCGCGCGGCTGAAATTTACCGCCTTCACCCTCGCGGACATGCCCGACCGCGCGCACAACGAACTCGCGCTCGCCTACCGTCGCGGCGAGCGCACGCCCAATCTCGTCGCCGAACTCGGTGTGTCGGCCTTGAAGCTCGGCCAGCACGACCGCGCCCGCAATTACCTCACGCTCGCGACGAAGGCGAAGACCACGCGCACGCGCGCCTACGTCGCCCTCGCCCAGCTGCGTCTCGACGAGCGCCTCGCGAAGCCGCAGGGCCCGGACGGCAAGCTCAGCTACGAACAACTGCTTGGCGTGCTCGAGCCGCTGCTCAACGCCCGCACGCAGGCCCCGCGCTCGCCGGAGGTCTATACGCTGTTCGCCGAAGCCTGGACGAAAGCCGCCGCGGCTCCGCCCGCGCAGCACGTCGCATTGGTCGACGAAGGCGTGCGGCTCTTCCCCGAAGACGCAGCACTGCGCGCAGCCCGCGCGCTACTGGCTGCACCGCCCGCCGCGAAGTGACTTGAGGCGGTTCACGCCACCCTCCACCCGGCCCGCGTCGCGCGTGGCCTCGGGAAGTTTGTAGCATAATACGTTACAAACCCCGCTGAGCTGCTGGCCGCCTGATATCGGCGAATCGGGGGGCGTCTTGCGACGGTGCTGGGCCCAACGGCCACCACGCCTGGAGCGAAGCGGGCTCGCGTCGCGGGCGGCGCGAGCCCAACGTCGGGGCGATTCGTCCGCATGTCCGCCCCGGCACTTCCCTCCTCGTTGCGCGAAAAAATCGGCCAGATGCTGCTGCTTGGCTTCCGTGGCAGCACCGCCGCCGACACCGCGCTCATCGTCCGCGATCTCCGCGAGCACGCCGTCGGCAGCGTGATCCTCTTCGACCTGGACATGACGTCCACGATCGATTCCGGCGCGCCCGGCAAGCGCAACATCGAGTCGCCCGCGCAGCTCCGCGCGCTCGTCGCACACCTCCAGTCGCACGCCCGCCTCCCGCTGCTCGTGGCAATCGACCAGGAAGGCGGCCGCGTCAACCGCCTGAAGCCCGCCTACGGTTTTCCGGAGACGATTTCCGCCGAGGAACTCGGCCAGCGCGACGACCTCGCCGAGACGCGCCGTCACTCCGAGGCGACCGCTCGCACGCTCGCGGCCGCCGGCGTCAATTTCAACCTGGCGCCCGTCGTCGACCTCGACGCCAACCCGAGCAATCCGATCATCAAGGGCAAGCGTCGCAGCTTTTCCGCCGATCCGGAAGTCGTCGCGCGCCACGCCGCCGAGTGGGTGCGCGGCCATCGTGCGCACGGTGTGCTGAGTTGCGCGAAACATTTTCCCGGCCACGGCAGCGCCGCCGGCGACACCCATCTTGGCCTCGTCGACGTCACCGCGACCTGGCACGAGCGCGAGCTGACGCCGTTCGCGCGTCTGATCGAAGCCGGCCTCGGCGACGCCGTGATGAGCGCGCACGTGTTCAACGCCCGGCTCGATCCCGCGCAACCCGCCACGCTCTCGCGCGCAGTGATCACCGGCTTGCTACGCGAACAGCTCGGCTTCCGCGGCGTCGTGCTCAGCGACGACATGGAAATGAAGGCCATCTCGGCGCACTACGGCCTCGAGAACGCCGTCACCGCCGCCGTGAACGCCGGCGTGGACCTCCTCTGCTTCGGCAACAACATGAGCTACGATCCCGACATCGCGCCGAAGGTGATCGCGTTGATTGAGCGTTCCGTCGCCGCGGGAGAAATCCCCGCCACTCGCATCGACGAATCTTGCGCACGCGTGCTCGCGTTGAAGCGCAGCATCGGGCTGATTTCCTGAGTTTTTAACCGCGGATTGCACGGATTTCGGCATTCGTTCCCCTACCCTTTTCCGGCCATCCGTGTGATCCGTGCAAGCCGTGGTTCAATTTCTGCCATGAAACTCGTTCGTCTTCTCTCGCTCGCGATTTTCGCGCTCCTAGTTCTCGCCGGCTGTGCGCACCGGCCCGGCACGTTGAACAAGCGCAGTGGCGACGAGATCGTCGTCGCCGGTCAGCTTTTCCACACGGGCACGAAGGTCGTGACGTGGATGGACGCCGGCGGCTACGACGCCTACCGCGTCGAGCGCCGCTTCGTGCCTTATGAGCAGAGCAGCTGGGCGAAAACACAGGAGGCGAAAGTCGGCTACACCGACCCGAACCGCTACGGCTTGCGCTTTCAGAAACTCACACCCGAGGAAATCGAACGCGTGCGCGGCGGCGGCTGGGATTTGCCGCTGCTCCAGCGGACGGTCGACCAATTCGTGATCCACTTCGACGTCTGCGGCATCGCGAAGCAGTGTTTCAACATCCTGCACGACCACCGCGGCCTCAGCGTGCACTTCATGTTGGATCTCGACGGCACGATCTACCAGACGCTCGACCTCAAGGAGCGTGCGTATCACGCCACGACGTCGAACCACCGCAGCATCGGCATCGAGATCGCCAACATGGGCGCCTACGGCCCCGGCGATACGAAGACGCTCGACACGTGGTATGAACGCGCCCCCGACGGCCGTCCGCGCGTCAAGATTCCCGCGAAGCTCGGCGATCCGATGATTCGCACGCCGAACTTCACCGCGCGTCCCGTGCGCGCCGAGCCCGTGCGCGGCAACATCCAAGGCCAGGACCTCGTGCAATACGACCTCACGCCCGAGCAATACAAGGCGCTGATCAAGCTCACCGCCGCGCTGCACCGCGTGTTCCCGAAGATCAAACTCGACTACCCGCGCGGCCCCGACGGCCAATTGCTGCCGAAGAAACTCCCCGACGACCAGCTCGCCGCCTACGAAGGCGTGCTCGGCCACTACCACATTCAGACCAACAAAGTGGATCCGGGCCCGGCGTTCGATTGGGACAAGGTGATCAAAGGCGCGCGCCGGCTGGTGCCTTAAGGTGCGGCGAGTGCGGCGTGCGCCGCGCTCGCGCGTCAGGCTTTAGCCACGAATTTCACGGATCGCACGGATCACGGACCGACGCTGTGCCTTCATCCGTGTTATCCGTGTAATCCGTGGTTAAAAAATTGCGTGTCCAAACGCGGCGACTGCGTCGCTCGCTCGCGCTACTCCGCGCTCTGCTTTCGCGCGCGCTTTTTCGTCGGTGCTGCCGCGCTCACAATCGCCCCCGTGTCTGCGACGGCGGTGGCTTCCGGCGCCGCCGCTGGCGGCTTCTGCTCGTAGAAATTCACCGTCGGCAAAATCACCGGGCGATACGGCCCGCGCCCGGTGAGCGCGCGCACGATTTCGCGGGCCATGCCGTAGAGCACCGACGCACCCTGGATGCGCACGAAGCGCTCTTCGTCTTCCGACTGCACGCCATCTTGCACTCCAAACTGCCCGACGAGCACCACGCGATACGAATACGGGAAATTCACGCCCGGCGCCGGCTGGTGCCGAATCTCGACCGTCACCTGCCAGCGCCGGCCATCGCGCGGCGCGCCGTCGTTCTTCCTCACCGTCGGTGTGACGACGAAATCTTTGTCTTCGAACTTCACCGGCTGATCCGGCGCGAAACCGTGATTTGTCCCGAGCACGAGGTCGGTCGCGAAGTATTCGATGAGGGAGATGCGCGCGAGTTTCATGCGGGAATGGCCAGCGGCTCAGCGACCTCTGTGGCACTGCCGGCGCGCAGGCCGTCCAACGCGACCGGCTTGTCGTCCACCGCAGACTCGGCAATGCGGAGGAATTGCCGCGACCAATCCGCCGGCTCCGCGCCGATTTGCGCCAGCTGCGTCGGCGTGACGATGCCGGCGTCGAGCAGCTTCAGCAGCAGGTTCATGCTCTGCGACTGGCGCTGCACTCCGGTTTCCCAGCGCGTCCAGCTCTTGTCGCCGATGCGGAGGAGTTCGCCCATTTGTTTCTGCGTCAGGCCGAGCCGTTCGCGCAGCGCCCGCAACTCGGCCGGGATCATCAGACCCATGTGACGGGTTTTTACCGTTTCCAAATACTCCATCGTGTCTCCGTCGATCAGCCACTCCTGCAGGCCCGGATCCCACCGCATCGGCACGTCGACGGTCAAAGTTTCGGCCACGCCTCGTCCATCGGCCGTCGGGATGCTGATGGTCGCGGGACGCTTCTCGATTCGTTCGCGTTGGGTAGTTTTGGTTTTCATAGCGCGTAAGGTCTTTCGCATTTCAGGTATTTGAACTCAGGGCGGTGGGCGGAGTAGAGGACGATGCCCTTGCCGTCTTTGCGGAGCAGGATCTTGCCGTAGGCTTTATCGTTCTGGTGCATGAACCAGAATTCCCAGGTTTCGCCTTCGCGGGCCGGAGGAGTGAGATGCACCGGGCAACCTTGGAGCGACTGGGACAGCATCGTCTCGAAGTCCTCGAGCAACTCGCGGTAGGTGCCGCGCGGAAAATCGCGCTGCCAGTGCGTCCGGAAATCGTTCGTGTATTCGACCCGATTGCCGCGAGCGCGGAGATCCGCGCACACCGCCTGACGCCAAGTCGCAGGGATCGGCTGCAAGCTCATGGGCTGGCGGGGCGGCAAACATGCAAAGAACGAAGAGGTATCAATTGATACCTTCGGTCAAGCCTTGGGTTCCTTAAGACAAATTCCATCTCCGCGCCTCGGGGGTTCGACCGGCATCTCGCCGCTGAAAATGAAAACGGGCCACGCATATACGTTGGCCCGTGAGGAACAGACAGTCGCGACGGAAGCGGCGTGGCAAGAGCGGATTAGCGACGGCGGCGACCGCGCTTCGACGGTGCGGTTTCGGCGACTTTCAGCTCGCGCGGCTCCGGCTCGGAGTAGCGCAGGCCTCCGGCCTGCCCCGGCTCGGCGATTCCAGCGCGTCGGCGAATTCGTTCCAGCAACACCGCGGCGGGCTCGTCGGCCGGGTTTTGCGGCACGAGTTGGCCGGCGAAGGCGCGGGCGAGGACGGACGCCGTGAGCTTTTCCACCTGCGCCTGCGCGCGCTGGAACCGCGCCTCCAGCTTGTCCGCCAACGCGAACAACGCCTCCACCCGCCGCACGATTTCCTGCTGCTCGGGGAGAGGCGGAAGCGGAAATTCAACATCGCGGATATTCTGGAGATTCAGTCCGGGTTTTCCTTGGCCGTATGCCGCATCGAGAAGCTGCTTTCTTCCGTGCGTCGGACTGAGCAGCACGAGATAGACGAACGCAGCGAGCTTTGGTTCTTGGAGACGAACTAAGGCGACGTGCTGGCTGACGTAGGCATCGTCTAGTTTTTGCGCCACCAACGCCGTTTTGGACACGTTCGCTCCGGTTATCGTCACGAGAAGGTCATGCTGTTGAACCTTCGTTCGCGCGCCCTCGGCCTTGGCCGGGACCTGCACGAATGCGATATCCGCGAGATCGAGATAGTCCTGACTGATGTTCTGCGCGCGGATGAACATCTGGCCACTCGGAGCGTAATATTCCGCCCAGCCACGAGAGCCGCTCGTCACCAAAGAGACAAGGGAGCCGAGTTTGGTTGGTGCCCAGTCTGGTGGTGTTTCTCCATCGTCCGCGGATTTTCTGTTTTCATCCCGCCAGTCGGCGGTGAGGCGGCCGGAGCAGGCGGCGGCGAGGACGGATTGGCGGAAGCGTTTCAGCAGCGCGGGAATCTTCGCGAGCCGCGCGCGCGTCGCGTCCACCTTGCCCAGCACCTCCTCCAGCTTCGCCACGATCCGCCGCTGCTCGGCGAGCGGCGGGAGCGGGATTTTCAGATCTCGTAGATGATTGAGATTCACCCTCGGACGCGTGGAGCCCTTCACCTCCTGATTGATTTGGCCAATCACCGCGGGGGAGTTGATCGCGAAGACAACGTAACGCTTGGAGAACCGTCGCTCATCGATTCGCACACGCACCACATCGGCGACGACTACGCCCGCAGGCAGTGACGAGGGAATAACACACGCCTTGCCTACCGGATCACCGAGCTTCGAAATCACGATGTCGCCGGACTTGAAAGAGTGCGCGGCCAACTCCTCGGCCTTCAACGCCGAGATGAAGCGCATGTTTTTTTCGAGGAATCGATTCCGGTCCACGTTTTGCAGGCGGATGATCGGGATGCCTTCGGCGACATACTCCTCAGATTTTAGATTCGAACCGAACGGTCCGGATACGATGTCCGACTTCGGGTCAGATGTAAGCTGGGCTAGGGAAGCGCTCACCCACCCTTGCGGCAGTTCGTCGCTCACTTTTCCACGCCCTCTTCTTTTTCCACGAGTGCGATGATCTCCTTCAGCTCGTCGACGGCGGCTTCGAGCTCGGTCACGGCTTCGGCGGCGAGGTCTTGCGGCTCGGGCAGCTCGTCGCCGTCCTCGAGCGACTCGTCCTTCAGCCACGTGACGTCGAGCTTGTAGCCGCGCGCCTCGATCTCGGCGCGCGTGAATTTCCGGAAGCGGCCCGTCTCGCCGAGATCCTTGCGCTTGCTCAGCCCGTTCGCGTCGGCGCCGTAGCATTTTTCGAATTCCGCGAAGTGTGCGGGCGTGAGCGGGCGGTCCTTTTTGGTGATGCCGGGCACGTTGGAGCGGGCGTCGTAGATCCACGTCTCGGTGGTGGGGCGGCCTTTTTGGAGGAAGACGACGTTGGCCTTCACGCCCTGGCTGTAGGGCGTGAACGTGCCGCGCGGGAGGCGGAGCACGGTGTGCACGGCGCAATCCTGCATCACGAGCGCGAAGACTTCGCCGGCCTTGCCCTCGAAGAGGCAGTTGTCGGGGAGCACGAGCGCGGCGCGGCCGCCGGGCTTGAGGACGGTGAGGACGTGCTGGACGAAGTTGAGCTGCTTGTTGCTCGTCTCGATGGTGAAGTCGTCGCGGTCGGGCGCCTGGTTGGCGCCCTTGGTGCCGAAGGGCGGATTGGTGAGGACGACGTCGTAGCGCTCGCCGCGGTCGGGCTCGTAGATGGTGTCGCCGAGGTGGATGCGGGGCTCGACGCCGTGGAGGTAGAGATTCATCAGCGCGAGGCGGCGCGGGCGCGGCACGAGATCCTGGCCGAAGTAGGTCGAGCCGCGGATGCGGCGGGCGTCGGCGCGGTCGAAGACGCCTTTGCTTTCCCCGACGAGCCATTCGTAGGCGCAGACGAGGAAGCCGCCGGTGCCGCAGGCGGGATCGGCGATGCGGAAATCGGGCCGACCGCGCGGGTCAGGTTGCATGACGCGGCAGATGGATTGGATGAGCGGGCGCGGCGTGAAGTATTGGCCGGCGCCCTTCTTGCCCTCGCTGGCGGCTTTTTCGAGCAGGCCCTCGAAGGCGGCACCCTTGACGTCGACGTCCAGCGCGGACCAGTCCTCCTCGTCGATGAGGGCGATGAGGCGCTTGAGGTTGACGGGGTTGTTGAAGCGCGGGGTCGACTGGGCGAAGATATCGCCGAGGGTGCCGGGCTGCTCACGGAGGCGGCGGAGGAGATCGGCGTAGTGGTCGGTGAGCGCGACGCCGGCAGGCTCGCGCAGGCTGGCCCAGGAGCAATCGGTGATTTCCTCGCGGCCGCGGGCGTCCTTGGTTTTGACGCGCGTGAGGTCGACGGCGCGCTCGTCGGCCATCTTGAGGAAGAGGAGATAGGTCAGCTGCTCGATGTAGTCGCCGTAGTCGATGCCGTCGTGGCGGAGGGTGTGGCAGAAGCCCCAGAGCTTGTTGACGATGTCGGACATGGTCAGCGGCTGTTAAGGCGCTGTATCGTCAGGCTGTCGAACTTCCCGTGGAAAAATTTGGCCAGGGCGTCGAGAAACACCTGATTGTCGGCGGTGGCGTGGGCAAAGAGCGTGAGGGAGGAATGGAATTTCATGGCATCCACGCAACCGAAGATGCGCCAGGCGGAGTTGTGCCGATTCGCCACCACGATGGCGGTGCACTCGCGCAGGCGCGCGCCCAGCAGCGGATGCGCGAGGTAGGCCCGGGCCTCGTCCACGGACGCGATGGCGTAGTGCTCGGACATCCAGCTGGAACCGAGTCCGCGGATTTGCGGGAAGACGAACCACATCCAATGAGTGGTCTTTCGGCCCGCGCGCAGTTCTGCGAGCACAGCGCCATACACCTCCGTTTGAGCAGCGACAAACCGCTGGAGGTCGTGCGGGTCTTCCACGGCGGCGCGGGTCACACGGGGTCGGCGATGAGCGACAAAGCGCGGCGAATCACCAAGTCGCTGATCGCGGCCTGGGCCGGCTTGTCCGGGCGGAACACGACGATGGTGACCTTGCAAAGCCGATGGCCTTGGGCGCCGTGGCGAATGGCTTCGGCGACGGCCAGCAAAGTCCCGACGAATGCCAGTTGTGGAGTCAGCCCGCCATTTCCTCCGCCCAGGATCGGCATCACGACTTCTTCAAGGCGTGCATCGCCCATGCGAATCGTCAGCTCACGAACGCCCTCGAAGAGATACGAAACGCGCGAGTAGATACCGGTGCCGGCCCGCTGCACCGACGTGGAAATCAGAGCGACATTCAGATTCCGATCCAAGGGTCGGCGCAGCAGCAAGCATCGGCCTGGACTAAAGCTCACGGCGCGCGCCTCGTTCGTTTTCCACTGTTCGACTCCAACCCCGATGGTGCGCCGACACTCCTCATGGATCAGATTTTGAAACGGGCCGAATTGCCCATCGAAGTTTCGGCGCGTGAATGCGCCCAGTGCGCTTTTGGGGTGGTCCGCACAGTGCTCGAAGTATTCGTTACAAGGCAGGGCAATGACCGCGCCCTCCGCCGTAACCGTTTCCACTCGTCCGCGAACGACACTCAATTCGCAGGTGGCGCCAATTTTGATCCAGAATCGTTCTCCCTCCTTCTGCACCGGTGACCGAGCTCCGTCCCCAGCGGAATCGAGCGGATCCAAATTGGCGTTTCTCAGTAAGCCGTAGGCAAAACTCAGAATCGAAATCGCGATCAGGGTTAAACCCACGCCAGCGAGCCAATACGTATTCGGGCTGTGCGCCTGATAGGACCAACCATCTTTGACCACGGTGATTGAGATGCACGAGCCGGCGACGAATACCCCGCCGATCACGAGCGCAATCACCCAATAGGGCCGAGATACGAGTTGTTTGAGTGCGTCTGGCATAAAGGCGATATCAGGCGGCGACTTCCTCGTTCACGCGCTGGATGACGGCGGGAAGCTGGGTGCCGAAGAGTTTTTTGGCGCGGGCGGCGCCGCCGCGGTGGGCGAAGAGCGGCTGGAGGTCGAAATCCTCGGCGTCGAGCGAGAGATGCGTCACGAGGTGCTCGCGGATGAGATGCATCCAGTCACGCTGCTCGGCGGTGAGCGTGAGCTTCTTTTCCAAGCGTGCGAAGGCGGCGGCAACGCGCTCGTCGGCAGTGAGCAGCGGCGACTCGTCGCGCGCGGCGTGTTTCACGAGCGAGATCACGTCGGCGGCGTCGCGATGGCCGACGCGGCGGTGGGCGCGGCGGAGCTGCGTCTCGTCGAACTGGGCGCGCTGCATCTCGTCCTTGAGCTGCGCGAGCGCGGCCGGGCTCCAACCCGAAGGCGCGCGGAGGAGGACGCCGAGCGCCTGGATGCGGCCGGCGTTGTCGCGGACGAAGCGGCTGAAAGCGGCGAGGTAATCCTCGGGTTTCTCGAACGGGCCGAAGCGCTCGATCGGTTGCGAAGTCACGGAATCCTCGACGCCGGGCGCGACGACGAACGTGCGGCGGGCGCGCGGGTAATTTTCGAGGAGGCGCTGGAAGTCGGGGTTGCGCAGCAGCTGCATCGTGCGCGTGAAGTCGCGCTCGAGCGCCTGCGGCAGGTCGCGGGCAAAGCGGGCGACGTCGCCCTCGGGGATCCATTTCGCAAACTCGGCGCGCGCCTCGCCGTTCATGGACTTGGCGATGCGGTGCAGGCGTTTGACGAGCACGCCAGTCCAGTAGCGGCGATCGACGTTGTTCCAGATGTGATCGATGACCTGCGGGAGCGAGACCGGCGGCGCGCCCGGCGACTCGATCTGGAAGTTCGACGCGCCGCGGAAACGGCGGATCAGCGTGCCGTCGAAGCAATCGAAGACGGTGAATTTCTCCTTCGCGATCGCGTCGCAGCGGCGCGTGCCGCGACCGAGCATTTGCTCCCAGAGAATGCGCGACTGCACCGGACGGAGGAAGACGAGGAATTCGAGCGCAGGAATATCGACGCCCGTGGAGAGCAGATCGACGGTAACGACGACGGCGGGCTTGGGGCGGTTGCGGAACTCGCGGATGCGCTGGAGCGGGCGGTCGACGGACGGGCTGCCGGTGATTTTCTGAACGAAGTCGTCGCCCCGATTGAAGAGCTGGCGCGCGAGCGCGACGAGTTGGTCGGCGTGCGAGGTGTGCGGCAGGTCGTTGGCGGCGAAGATGAGGGTCTTCGGGAACGTGCCGGTGCGCTGCTCGTGCGCGAGGGCATAGCGGGCGACTTCTTCGAGGATGCGCTGATTGCTTTGCGGCGCGGTGACGGAGCGCTCGACGTCGGGCGCCGCGAAAGTGCGCTCATCCTCGAGCAGGTCGAGCTGCTGCACGCCGGTCTCGGTGTCGACGTTGGCGACCGCCTCGCCCTCGCGCAGAAAAATGCCGTTCAGGCGCACGTCGGAGCGGACGGCCACGGCGTCCCAATCGACGAGGTAGCCCTCGCGCACCGCCTCCTCGATGCCATAGCGGAAAACCGGCTGGCCGAACACGGCGACGGTGTGCGCCGCGGGCGTGGCGGTGAGGCCGATTTTGGTCGCGGAAAAATGGTCCAGCGTGGCGCGCCAGATGCCGAGCTCGTGCGCCGAGTAGCCGCGGTGGCATTCGTCGGCGATGATGACGTCGAAGGCGTGGCGCGGGATTTCGAGGCGGTCCGCCTCGTCGTCGCTCTCGGTATCCCCGCCGGTTTGCGCGAAACCGCCCTGCGCGCCGAAGAGGTAACGGGCGAGGCGTTGGATGGTGCAAACGTAGACGAAGGTGTGCGCCGGCGAGGGCGCGATGAGGTATTCCTGCGGCAGCACCTTGGGGTCGAACGGCTCGTCATCGCCGAAGTCCTCCTTTTGGAAGCGCTGGCTGAACACCTCGAACTCCTGCGTGAACTTGAACCCGGACGGCGTCGTGAAGGCGTTGAACTCGCGCACGGCCTGCGCGGCGAGCGCCTTGCGATCGACGAGGAAGAGGATGCGCCGGGCGGCCTTCGCTTCGAGCAAGCGATGGACTTGTGCGACGGTCAGAAAGGTTTTGCCGGTGCCGGTCGCCATCGCGACGAGCAGGTGGCGCTGATCGACGGCGAGGCGCGCCTCGACCGCGCGAAGGCAACGCTCCTGATAGTCGCGCAGCCGGCCGATGCGGCTCGGTGGAGTCGTGCGCAGGTGCGCGACCGCGGCGGTGGGATCGAGGGCGAAGCGCGCAGCCAGCTCGGCCGGGCTGGGCAAATGCGCGACTTGGGACGAGAGCGCGTTTTCGAAACGTTCATCGACGTGCCAGACGACTTCGCCGTTGGTCGCGTAAAGGAACGGCACCTTGAAGCCGCGCCAGTTGCCGAGGCCGGCGGTCGCGCCGCGGGAGTAGCGCCGCGCCTGTTCGAGGACGTTTTGCGGCGAAGTGCCGACCTTCTTCGCCTCGATGATGCCGAGCAGCCGGCCGTCGACGAAAAGCGCGTAATCAGCCGGGCCGTTTTCGGTCGGAAACTCCGCGACGGCGTGAGCGGTCAGGGTGACAAGGTCGAGCCCCTCACGGTGCGGCACGATAGTCCAGCCCGGTCGGGCTTCGGTCAGCCGGCGATCGATGCGGGTCTTGCGGGTCAGCCACTCGGATTCGGACATCGCAGGGGAGATATTGCCCCAGCTGGCCCGGCCGAGGCATCAGCCGACAATTCCCGAGCGGCGAAAGGCGGGCAATTTGAAAGTTGTCACGCCGCCTTCTTGCCGAAGGCCGGATCGATCGTCTTCGCGACGAGCGCGGTGGCGAAGAAGGATGGGATCGTCGCCAGCAGCACCCAGATGAAGAAATTCACGTAGCCGACCTGGTCCTCGATTCGCCCCGCCACCATGCCGGGCACCATCATGCCGAGCGCCATGAAGCCGGTGCAGATCGCGTAGTGCGCCGTCTTGTGCGGGCCATCCGCGACCTTGATCATGTAGAGCATGTAGGCGGTGAAACCGAAGCCGTAGCCGAATTGCTCCACCGCGATCGCAAACGAGAGAAGGCCCAAGTGCGTCGGTTGATAAATGGCCAGCAAGAGAAACGCGGCAATCGGCACGTGCATCGCGAAGATCATCGGCCAGAGCAGGCGCCGCAGGCCGAGCCGCGAGATCGCCCAGCCGCCGGCAAGTCCGCCGAGCGTGAGCGCGATGATGCCGACGGTGCCGTAGACGATGCCGAGCTGTTCGTTTGTAAGGCCAAGTCCACCCTGCTCGCGCTGATCGAGCAGGAACGGCGAGAGCAGTTTCAGCGCCTGTGACTCCGCCAGCCGGTAAACGAGCAGGTAGAACAGGATCAGCCCGATGCCGGGTCGCCGAAAAAAGGCCACGAACACCGCGAAAAATTCCCGCGCCACATTCGCGCCCTGCGCGGTCGCGCGATCCACTGCCGGCCGCGGCAAAACGAACGCGTGGTAGGCGCCGAGCACGAGGAACGCCGCCGCGAGCAGTCCAAACACCAGTGACCACGCGGTGACGACGTTGCCGGTGGACGCGATCAGCTTGCCCGAGAGGTAAACCAGCCCGCCCTGCGCCGAGAGCGTCGCGAGGCGATAGAACGTCGAGCGCACGCCGACAAACGCGGCCTGCTCGCCCGTCGAAATCGCGAGGAGATAAAAGCCGTCAGCCGCAATGTCGTGCGTGGCGGACGCGAACGCCATCAGCCAGAACACCGCGAGCGAGAGCTGGAAGAATTTCGGCGCCGGCAGCGTCAGCGCCACGAGTGCGAACGCGATACCGATCACGAATTGCAGCGACCAGATCCAGAAACGCTTCGTGCGAAACAGGTCCACGAGCGGCGACCAGAGCGGCTTGATGACCCACGGGAGGTAAAGCCAGCTGGTGTAGAGCGCGATGTCGGTGTTCGAGAGCCCGAGGTTCTTGTAGAGAACCGTCGAGAGCGTCATCACGACGACGTAGGGCACGCCCTGCGCAAAATAGAGCGTGGGAATCCACGACCAGGGGGAGCGAGGGGCAGAGTGCGGAGTGGCGGGGGCGTTCATATCGATCCTCACCTGTCATCGCGGGTTCGACGTGATCGAGCGTGGCGATCCAGTGCGCTGGATTGCTTCACCGCTACGCTCCTCGCCATGACAGAAAAATACAAGGGACGGGATGCTCACTTGGTAGGGCGAGGCGTCCCCGCCGAACCGTCTTTCGATCGTGGCTCATCGGGACGGTTCGCCCTCCCTGCGACCGCCGGCAACGTCAGCGACGCGCGTGGGCTTTCGTTGCCGAGGCGGTTCACGGCGCTGACCACGACCGCCTCGTCGTTCGCCGCCAGCTCGAGCGTCGCGTAGCGCGCGGCTTGGACGGCGAAGCGCCAGTGCGTGCCACTGCGGCGCCAGATGGCGAGGAGCGTGGCGTCGGAGCTCGCGTGGACCTTCACTTTTCGCTCGCGCGTGAGTTCGAGCGTCGGTGCGGCGGGCGCCTTCTTGCCGAGCCACGTGGCGGCCGGCACGAGCGCGGGCGTGGCGTAGAGCGGCGCGAGTTTTTGGGCGATGCCTTTGCGGTCCGTGGTCAGCGCGATCGCGCTGAAGTGCACGTGACCCGTCGCACCGGGGCGGGCGCGGGTCAGCTCGATCTGTTGCGTGATGTCGTTCGGCGACCACTTCTTTTCGTCGCCGATCGCGCTGGTGAACAGGCCGGCGTAGATCGCGCGACCGGCGCGGTTCTGCGTGATCCAATAGTCCAGCAGCACGGGGAACGACTGTTCCTTGCTCGCGAGCGGCCAGTAGAGCTGCGGCACGAAGTAATCGAGCCAGCCGCGCTCGAGCCAGAGTTCCACGTCGGCGTAGAGCTTGTCGTATTGACTGAAGCCTTTGATGCCCGGCGGACGGCGATCGGGGCGGCCGAGGCCAAACGGGCTGACGCCGAACTGCACCCACGGCTTCTCCGCGTGAACGGCGGCGTGGATTTTCTCGACCAGTTGATCGACGTTCTGCCGGCGCCAGTCGATGCGGGTGAGTTTCCCGCCGGCTTTGCGGTAAGCTTGCCACGCGGGATCGTCGGGAAAGTCGACTTCCTCGGGCTTCGCATCCTTCGGTGCGTTGGCCGGGAGTGGTTTCGTGATCGGGTAGGGATAAAAGTAGTCGTCGATGTGCACGCCATCGAGGTCGTAGCGGCGCACGACGTCGCGGATGACGGCCAGCGTGCGCTCGGCGGCAAACGCCTCGCCCGGGTCCATCCAGAGATACTCGCCGTATTTTTTCACGGCGCGGGGATGCGTGTTTGCGATGTGCGACTTGGCGAGCGGCGATTTAGCTTCGTGGTGGCGCGCGCGATACGGGTTGAACCACGCGTGCAGTTCGAGGCCGCGCTTGTGCGCCTCCTCGATCCACACGGCGAGCGGGTCGTAGCCCGGCGACTTCCCCTGCGTGCCGGTGAGATATTCGGACCATGGCTCGAGGTCGGACTGGTAGAGCGCGTCGGCGGCGGGGCGGACTTGGAAGATGACCGCGTTCAGGTTAAGCGCCTGCGTGCGATCGAGGATGGCTTTGATCTCCGCGCGTTGCTGCGCGGCAGTCAGACCTTTCTTGCTCGGCCAATCGATGTTGGCGACGGTCGCGACCCACACGCCGCGGAATTCGCGTGGCGCGGGCGGAGCGAGTTCTTCGGCGACGGGCGGTGTTGCAGGCGCGGCAGGCGGTTTCGGCTTCGTCGTGCAGCCGACGAGGAACAGCATCGTGAGCGCTGCGAAGAGGTGGAACACGTTGACCTCAACGCGTTCGAACGATGAGCGCGTTGGGGTCAACGCGCTTCCCCTGAAGCGTAACGGCGATTTCATGCTTTCAGCGCGGCGCGGACGTTGCCTTGCACGGCGACGAGCGCGGTTTCGGCCGCGGCGGCATCGAGGTGGCGGCGGAGCATGACGATCGCGACTTTCACGCGATAGCGGCATTGTTCGAGCGCGGCTTTCGCGGCCGCCTCGTCGGCGCCGGTGGCGCGGACGGTGAGCGCGATGGCGCGGCGGAAGAGTTTTTCGTTCGTCGGCATGACGTCGACCATCAGGTTGCCGTAGACTTTGTGCAGACGGACCATGATCGCGCTCGACAGCGTGTTGAGCGCGATCTTCTGCGCGGTGCCGGCTTTGAGGCGCGTGCTGCCGGAGATGACTTCGCTGCCGGTGTCGAGGGTGAGGCTGATCTCGGCGGCGGCGGCGACGGGCGAATCGGGGTTGTTGGCGATGCCGATCGTCAGCGCTCCGGTGGCGCGGGCGGCCTCGAGTCCGCCGAGCACGTAGGGCGTGCGGCCGGACGCGGCGAGACCGATGACGACGTCGTTCGCTGTCGGCGCAACGGCGCGCACGTCGGCGGCGCCTTGCGGGCGATCGTCCTCCGCTCCCTCGACGGCAACGTAGAGCGCATTGCGCCCGCCCGCGAGCAGCGCCAACGCGCGCTCATTGGGCCAGGAGAACGTCGGCCAGAGTTCGACGCTATCGAGGAGGCCGAGGCGGCCGGAAGTGCCGGCGCCGACGTAGATGAGGCGACCGCCGCGCGCGAGGCGCGGTGCCGCCGCGTCCACCGCGCGGGCGAGTGACGCACGGGCGGCGTCCACGACGCGGGCGGCGAGCACTTGATCCTCGGTGAAAGCGGCGACGAGTTGCTCCGTCGGATAGAGATCGAGTTCGGGGTGGCGGCTGTCCGGCTTCTCGGTGTTCAGCATGGCAAGGGTTTCAAATGGATCGCCACGGCGCCGTGATGCGGCGCCTCGCGATGACAACCGACACGGCAGTCCACGCTGTGGCCCATGGCGGCACACTCCCGCGTTGCGGCGGATGGTTCAACCGTTCATTTCATTCGCGCGTGAATTCTGGGCCGAAAGACGAACTTTTCATCGGTGTGCTTTCGGGCACGAGCGTCGACGCCGTCGATGCCGCGCTGGTGCGTTTCGGCGAACGCGTGGAACTTGTCGCGACGCACACCCTGCCTTACCCGGCGGAATTGCGCGCGGAGTTGCTGCGGTTGGCGGTGCCGGGCGAAAACGAGATTGATCGGCTCGGCAGTGCCGACGTGAGCGTCGGTCGGCATTTCGCGCAGGCGGTGAATGAGCTGCTCGATGCGGCGAAAGTTGCGCGCGCGCAGGTGCGCGCGATTGGCAGCCACGGGCAAACGGTGCGGCATCGGCCGCGGCGCGCCGTGCCGTTCACGCTGCAGGTCGGCGATCCGAACGTGATCGCGGCGGCGACGGGCGTGCCGGTGGTGGCGGATTTCCGTCGCAAGGACATGGCGCTCGGCGGCCAGGGGGCGCCGCTCGTGCCCGCGTTTCACGCGGCGATCTTTGGCAGTGCGAGCGAGGCGCGCGTGGTGGTGAACATCGGCGGCATCGCCAACCTCACGGTGCTGCCCGCGGATCCGGCGGCGCCGGTGCGCGGGTTCGACACCGGTCCGGGAAACACGCTGCTCGATGCGTGGTGTCGCCAGCATCGCGGCGAGCCGATGGATCGCGATGGCGCGTTCGCGGCGAGCGGGCGCGTCGACGAGAAACTGTTGCGCGAGTTGCTCGCGGATGAGTTTTTCGCGCAGGCGGCACCGAAGAGCACGGGGCCGGAGTATTTTTCGCCGGCGTGGCTGGCGGCGCGCGTCGACGGCTATGCCGCGGCCGACGTGCAGGCGACGCTCGTGGCGCTCACGGCGCAGAGTATCGCGGACGCGATTCGTGTCTCGCTGAACGGGGCGCGGGCGGGCGTCTACATCTGCGGCGGCGGCGCGCGGAATCCGGTGCTCATGCGCACGCTGCAGGAACGGATGCCGGGGTGCAGCGTCGATTCGACGGCGGCACTCGGCGTCGACCCGGGCTGGGTCGAGGCGATGGCGTTCGCGTGGCTGGCGCGGCAGCGGATGAATGGCGCGAACGGAAATTGCCCGGCGGTCACGGGTGCGACGCGCGCGGCGGTGTTGGGCGGAGTTTGGATGCCCGAGTGACCGAGCCGACGCTTGTGGGAGCGAGCTTGCTCGCGACACGAATACGCTCTGTCGCGAGCAAGCTCGCCCCCACAGGAAATCGCTGGTCGTTCAGCGTGGAAACGCGATCTCGCCGCTGGCGAGGCGGTGGAGGAAGAGGGCGACGTTCTGCGCGCGGGGGACGATCGTCGTGACGCGGCAGTATTCGCGGGCGCTGTGGAGATGGTCGCCTTCAGGGCCGATGCCGTCGAAGCACGGGAGCCCCGCCGCGCCGAGGAAGTTGCCGTCGGAGGCGCCGCCGCCGTGGACCCAGTTGAAGGGCTTGATGCCAACGTCGGTCGCGGCGCGTTGGAACTCCGGGAACAGCTTCGCTTCGACGGCGTGGTTTTCCTTCGGCGGGCGATTGAGCCAGAGGTTGAGGTCGAACTTCACCTCGTAAGCGGCGGCGATTTCGGCGGCAACGGCGCGCAGGCGCGCGAAGAGTTGGGGCTCGTCGCTCATCTGCGTGACGCGGAGATCGAGTTCGGCTTGGGCGAAATCGGGGACAACGTTCGTGGCGGGCGAGCCGCCCTTGATGTTGCCGACGTTGACCAGCGTGCCGGGCAATTCGGCGGGGATTTTCGACGCGGCGAGCGCGAAGGCGGCGAGGCCGAGGATGGCGCTGCGGCCGTCGTTGGGAATTTTCGCGGCGTGCGCGGCGCGGCCGTGGCAGGTGACGATGGCACCGCCGGTGCCTTTGCGGGAATGGATGATGTCGCCGCTCGGGCGCGCGGGTTCGAAGACGAAGCCGAAGTGGTTTCGTTTCGCGGCTTCCTCGAAATAGACGCGCGTCCCGTGCGTGCCGGTTTCCTCGTCAGGCGTCAGGAGGATTTCCCAGCCGATCTGGGCGGCGTGCGGGGTTTGCTCGAAGGCTTGCAGTGCGGCAAGGAGCGTGACGAGGCCGCCCTTCATGTCGGTGACGCCGGGGCCGTTGAGCGTGCCGTCCGGGAGCCAGCGGCAGGTCTGGAACGGATCGTCGGCGCCGTAGACGGTATCGTAGTGGCCGCAGAGGAGAACTTGGAGCGGCGCGGAGGGGCGGAGGCGGAAGCGGAGCGCTTTCACGCCGTCGGGGTTGTAGCCGGGCGCGTCAGCGGCGAGTTCCTCGAATGCCGCGGCGGGGAATGCGGCCGCGAAGGTCGCGCGGAGCTCGGCGGCCATGCGGGCGAGGCCGGCGGCGTGGTTCGAGCCGGAGTTGATCGCGGCCCAGCGTTCGAGGAGCGCGGTGAACTCGGCGTTGCGGGCGGAGAGGGCGGAGATGGAAGCGGGACTCACGGAGGATGGAGGACTGAAGAACGGAGAACGCAGGACCTATTTCGTTTCCCGTTCTCTTAGTCGTTCTCGTTCTCTCGGTCGCGCAATTTTTGGAGACGAGAGAACGATTACGATTACGAGGAACGAGAACGATTACTTGAGGCTGCCGCCGCCGGGCAGCGTCACGCGGGGGGCGTCGGGGCCGTCGAGTTGGCGGAGGTTGGCGAGCGGATCGGCTTCGAGGCGGAGGAACTTGAAGCCGAGGAGCCGCGGCTTGCCGGCGGCGTCGCGTTCGGCGTTGTGCGCGGTCTCGCGGGCGATGAAGGCGGTGAGCGGCTCCTCGCGGACCTTGGGCTCCGCGGAGTGGATGATGTGCAGCGCGCCGTCGGGACCGTGCGCGACGAGGCCGACGTGGCCGATCCAGGCGTTGCCGCCGAAGATATCGTTCACGGGCGCGCCTTTTTTCACGATGCCGCGGACGACCTCGATGATGTCGCCGTCGTGGAGCTGCGCGGCGAGCGTGGGGGCTTCGGCGTAAGGGAAAAACGTGTCGCGATGTTCTTCGACGGGGATGGAGACGGTGAGCTTGTAGCGATTTTGGAGGAAGCGGGCGCGGTCGATCTTTTCGTCGAACTTCACGGCGCGCGGGCCGGCGAGCTCGGTGGTGATGTCGCGCGCGAGCCAGCGATTGGAAGGATTCCAGTCGGACTCGGTGAAGTGGTTGCGCGTGACGACGCCGATCTGGCCGTCGCGGTAGCGGATGCGTTGGAGGAGGCGCATGAAGCCGGTCCAGTCGCGCGAGAGCGCCATGGCGAGCGTGTGCTCGGTGAAGACGAGGCAATCGCTCTTGGCGAGGCAGTAGAGCGGTTGCGGGTCGTGCGTCTCGAACGGCATTTCGCCGAGGAGGTAGAGTTCGTAGGGCTGGCCGAGATTTTTGCGCGCGAGGTGGATGATGCGCTGGCGCAGGTTGGGCTCGGTGGCGTGCAGGTGCGCGAGGTAGGTGCCGACTTCGGGCTCGGTGAATTGATAGAGCGGGACGGTGGCGAGTTGCGCGACGGGTCGAGGCTCGGCGGCGAGCGTCGACACGGGAAGAGCAACGGCGAGCGTGAGCGCTGCGGCGGCGACGGAGCGCCGCCCTCCACGAGCGAAGGCGATAAGGAAGGCCGACATAGTTGGGCGAAAGAAAAAGGGGCGATCCGGGTGGATCGCCCCTGAGAGAGTGACGGAACGCGGGCGCGGGGCACGCGTTTTCTGGTTAGAACAGCTTGTATTCGACGGAGAGCGTGAAAGAGCGGCCGCGCGGGTCGGTGACGCGCGGTTCCCATGAGCTGCCGGCACCGGTGTTGGTGTCGTAGGCGATGGAGAACGGCGGATCTTCGTCGAAGAGGTTCTTGATGCCGGCGATGATCGTCACGTCCTTGCTCCAGCGATAGGTGAGGCTGGCGTTGTAGGTGATGTATTCGTCGACCTTCGGGTTGTATTGGGTGGCTTTGGCCGTGTAGAGGCCGTTGGCGATGCCGGGCGGGACGTAATCCATGTAGCCCGAGCGGAAAAGCTGGCTGACGCGGCCGGTCCACTTGCCTTTGCGGTAGGAGACGGCGGCGGTGTATTTCCACTTCAGGCCGATGTCGGAGGCGCGGGTGAAGCGGCCGACCTCGCTGTTGCCCCACGGAGCGGAGGCGATGAGCTTGGAGCGCTTTTTCAGGAGCTGCGAAACGTTCACGTCGCCGATGATCTTGCCGCCGAAGAGGTCGAACTCACCGCGACCGGTATACTCGACGCCGGAGGTCTCGGTCTGGCCGGCGTTGAGCGGGCGGACGTCGATATAGGCGATTTGATTCGTCGCTGTGTTGCGAAGAATGCGATCCGGGAAGAGGGAGGAATTCTTGAGGATGTCGGAAGCCCCGAGGCTCTGGATGGTGCCGTCGCGTTTCACCGTCCACCAGTCGACGCCGAGCGTCACGTTTTTGATCGGCGAGATCACGACGCCGTAGGAAAACATGTCGGCTTCCTCGGGCTGGAGATCGGGTTTGCCACCATTGATCAAGTTCACGCTGTTGGCGGGGACGGACGCGCCGGTGGTGGGGTCCACCAAGTCGGCACCGGAGTAGGCCGACTCGTAAGTCGCATCAAACTGCTGTTTGAAGGTCGGCACACGGAAACCGGTGCTGTAGGAACCGCGGAGGAGGATTTTCTCGGTGGGCGCGATGCGGAGGGTGATCTTCGGGTTGGTCGTGGAGCCGAAGCCAGTGTAGTGGTCGCGCCGGCCGGCGACGTTGAGATCAACGTGCTTGATGACGGGAATCTGCAGCTCGGCGAAGACGGCCTTCACGGTGCGGCTGAGGGTGCCGGCAGTGGCGAGAGCGTTGTCGAAGGGTGCGTTGAAAATGAAGTTCTGCACATCCGACTGGGTGGCGTAGGCGGCGCTCGCGCCGTTGAACTCATATTCCTCCTTGCGGATGTCGGCACCGACGGCAGCGAACAACTGGCCGGCGGGCAGATTCCAGAGCGGGCCCGAGGCAGTGAAGTCAAACGTGGTCGTGGTGAAGGTGCCGCCGTAGAGCTGGACGCCGTCCGCGCGCGTCTTCGCGAGAGCGGCTATGGCTTCCGGTGTCTGCGTGAGGCTGAAGGGGCTGACAACACCGTCGTTGATCAACTTGGCGAATGGATAGGCGTAGAAGTAGCCGCTGATGAGTTTGGACTTACTCTCGCTCTGGGCTTGCGAGAGTCCGGTGCGGTATTCCCAGTCGCTGAGAAACGGCAACGGTCCTTCGAGGCCGACAAGGAAACGGCGGGTGTCGCTGATGGTGCGAATCTCGCGGTTGCCGAGCGGCGTGGCGCGCCAGCGGAAGGCGATCGGCTGGCCGTTATTGATTACGCTCGAGGGGAAAAATGCGATGAGCGCCTGATAGACGCGGTTGTAGTCGGCGCCGGTGCTCGGGTAAGCGAGGTTGAAAAACGGACTGGCGGACGAGGTGGAGCTGGAGATCTGGTTCGGCGAAAAACTCTTGGTGGAATCCGAACGACCGATGACCGCTTCGGCGGTGATGAGGTGCTCGCCGAGCTTGTAGGAGCCGCGACCGACGAAATTCGTGTTCTTGACGGGCTGTTGGAGCGCCGCGGCGCGGCCGGTATCCCACGCCGAGGCGTATTTGGCGGAGGGCACGTTCCAGAGCAGTTCCTCATACGGTCCCATGCCGTCGTAGCCGGCGTAACCGGCGGTGTTGGTCGGGAGGTCGAGGATGTTGATGCCGCCGCTCATGGCCAGGGTGCCTGCGGGATCGATGGGGCCGGTGCTGCGTCCGGTGTTATTGAGGTTATCGCGACTGATGATCGAGTAGAGCGTCGAGAGCGGGAAAATCGTGGCGATCGGCGCGCCGCGCGTGTCGGGCGAGATGCCGCGCGCGGGCTGGAAGGTGTTCACGAAATCGCGTTGGTCGCCGCGGAGCATTTTGTGGTCGGCGAGGGCGAGGGAGGCCATGATGTTCCAGCCGTCTTTGTTGAGGCTGCCCCAGCCGCCGACGAGGGAGTAGCGGAAGATGTTGCCGCCGCCGGCTTCGGTGATGTCGGAGGAGGCATTCGCCACGAGACCGCGAAAATCGGTTTTCGTGATGAAGTTGATGACGCCACCGACGGCGTCGGTGCCGTAGACAGCGGAGGCGCCGTCCTTGAGGACTTCGACGCGTTCGATGGCGGCGAAGGGGATGGAGTTCAGATCGACCACGCCGCCGTTGAGGCCGTGCGAGGCGACGCGGCGGCCGTTGAGGAGGACGAGCGTCGCACCGGCACCCTGACCGCGGAGATTGGCGGAAGTGGCGCCGTTGTTGCCGCGGGCGGCGCCGGCCACGACGTCGGCGTTCGACGCGAGGTTGTCGAGGCCGTTGCCGTTGATGTTAAGGTTCATGATCAGCTGTTCGGCGCTGGCGATGCCCTCCTGTTGGAGGTCGAGCTGCGTGAAGACGGAGATCGGCAGCGCGCCTTCGTCGGCGGGGCGCTTGATGGAGGAGCCAGTGACGACGAATTTCTCGAGTTTGACGGCGGCCTCTTTCTTTTCGTCGGTCGCAGCGGGGGCGGTCTGGCCCATCGCGGTGGAGGCGGCCATGCTGGCGGCGAGAGCCGCGAGACAGAGGTAACGACTCCGGAGGTAACGTGCGTTCATACGGTGCGTGTGTTGGGTGTGGACTAGCCCACACGGACAAAGCGCGGCGTAGCGTTCCGCGCAGATGGCCCGTGGGTGTGTGTTCGCGGCTCGTGTGCAGCGGGCCGCGGCGAGGTGTTTAGCGTAAGTCGCCGGCGCTCCAAGCAGAATCCTTGCCCTGCGCATGGGCCAAAAGGAGGGGAGCGCGCGGAAATAAGCGGCCGAGCTTCGGCTGAGAAGCGGAGCGCATCACGATACGCGGCAACGTGGCGCATGCGACGAAAGTCGGGCCCGCCCTCCGTCGCCGCTGGGACCGCGGCGACCACCTGGTTGGTGCGCAAAAAAGGGCGCTCCGCGAGGGAGCGCCCGGAGAACGAAATGACGATCGATTAGAACTGGCCGCTGATGCCGAAGTTCACGGTCACGTCGGACAGGTAAACCAAGCGCATGCGCGACGGGATCGAGCGGTAGGCGACGGGGCCGTCCTGCGTGATGTTGTTGCAGTCGACGAACAGCGTCATGTTCGGGTTGAGGCGGTAGGTCATGCCGACGTTGTAGGTCGTGAGGTCGGTGCGGTAGAGGCGCGCCGGGGCGGGCGTGAGCGGCGAGACGGGCTCGACGCCGGCGCCGCTGATGTGTTCGCCGGTGAAGCTGACGCCGGCGGACGCACCGAAGTCCTTGTAGTTATACGTGAGGCGCATGTTGCCGGTCTCGGGAATGAAGCCGGGGACGTCGTTCGGCGCGATTTCGGTGGCGGCGCCGAAATTGCCGGTCGTGCGCAACCAGGTGTAATTTGCCGAGAAGCCAAGACCCTTGAGCAGGCCGGGCAGGAACGTGAAGCGCTGGCGGTAATCGAACTCCCAACCCTGCAGGTCGGCGGAGCCGGCGTTGGTGGCGGCGGTGAGCGTGTAGCCCGCGAAGTTGCCTTCGAAGCCGTTGTCCGGACCGGTGCCGATCTTCTCGGCGAGGGTCTGGTTGATGATGTAGTCCTTGATCTTCTTCTGGAAGACACCGAAGGAAACCACACCGCCGGTCTTCGGATAGTATTCGAGCTTCAGGTCGATGTTCTTCGCGTATTGCGGCTTCAGGGCGGGGTTGCCGGCCGTGACGGTCTGATTCGCGTCGCTGAAGGTGATGGCGGGCACGAGTTGCGCGAGCGTCGGGCGACCATAGCTGGTGGACCAGCTGGCGCGCGCCTTGAGGTTCGGCGTGATTTCGTAGGCGAAGTGGATGCTCGGGAAGAAGCTGTCGGTGGTGCCCTTCGTGGTGTGCGGGATGTAGTCGAGCGCGGCGCGCTTGACGGGATCGGGCTCGACGGTCGCCGAGGTGGAGAAACGCTTCACGTAGTTGAAGGTGTTGACCTGGACCGCTTCGAAACGCGTGCCGCCGAGGACGGTGAGCTTGCCCCATTTGGTCGAGGCTTGGACGTAGGCGGAGTCGACGCCTTCCTCGAAGATGCGGCGATTCGTGTAGGGTTGCTGCGCAGCGTAGACCAGATCCTCGGTCCACTTGGTGGTGTCGCCGAGGTCTTTGCTGACGGCAACCGGGTCGAACACCGGGATGCGCTGGCCGTTGCCGTTCTTCACCTCGAACGGCGTGAGTTCCATGAGCGCGTAGCCGCTGAGCGGGATCTGGGCGTTGGCAAGGGAGCCCGGCGCGGGCGCGGGGTCGACATTGCGGTTCCAGCGACGGGGGTTGACCTGGAAATTGTTCACGCGTCGGTTGACGGTATCGGCGCCGGCTTTGACGACGATGGGCAGGGCGGTGGGCAGCGTGTAGGTGGCGTTGAACGTGCCGGTGACTTCGTTGGTGCGCGTGACGGTGTCGCGCTTCGTGAAGACGATGTTCGAGGTGAAACTGGAGGGGTTCCACACGCTGTTGCCGGCGGTTTGGGTGAAGACCTGGCCGTTGAGGTCGGATTTATCGAGGATGAAGCCGATGTTGTCGGCGCGCATGGTGAGCTGACCGCCCTGGCGATCGCGACCAGCAGCCGAGTGCCAGCGGGTGTTGCTCCAGCGCAGCGCGTAATCGAGCTTGAGCGCGCCGAGGTCGTGCTCGCCAACGAACGTGCCGGTCGGGTTCTTGCTGTAGAAACCGAAGCGCCACATATCGAGGTCCATGCGGGTGGCGCCGGCGGTGCCGGTCTGGCGGAGTTCGGTGCGGTTTTCGGTGAAACCGGGGAGAATCGAGGCGGTGCCGGTCGTGCCGACGGTGGTGTTGCCGAGCGGATCGATCTTCACGCGATCGTAGTAGGGCTCGGAGCCGGCGTTGTAGAGGAAGCGCAGCGAAAAGGTGGTGCGCGGCGAGAGGCGGTAGTCGGCGCGGATGTTCATGCCGGTGATGAAGCGTGTGTTCTGGCCGGCCTGCGTGGTGTAATCGTTGAACGCCGGCGTGACCGCCGGGTCGGTCGTGGCCTGATAAAAAAAGCTGTCGTAAACCATCATGTTCACGATTTCGGACTGCGAGGCGTTGATGGTGATGCCGAGGTTGTTCGTGCCGCCGAGAACGTCGAAGCGCTCCTGATAAGAGAAGCTCGTGATGGGCTGGATGGGGTGGTTTTTGCGCTGCGTGCTACGGTCGGACCACGGCGCAGACATGCGGGCGCCGACGCTGTAGGTGACGCGGCGCTTTTCCTTCATCGCCATCGGCGAGCGGGTCTTGAGATTGAGCTGGCCGCCGAGCGAGTCGGCGCGTTTGTCCGGCGTCTGGCCGGCGATGACTTCGATCTGCTCGTAGTTCGACGCGGAGAACGAGTGCAGCGTGGCGCTGCGGCCGTCGCCACCGACGCCGGTGGTGGGCAGGCCGTCGACGTTCAGGCGCGTGTAGCTCGAGGGCATGCCGCGCACGCTGACGTTGTTGATCAGGTTGTCCTCATCGATGGTGAACGAGATGCCGGGCAGGCGGGAGAACAGTTCGCCGATGTTCTGCGTCGGCAAGACGCCCCACTCGTCGAGCGCGACGACGTTTTTCACGTTCGAAGCATTGCGTTGCTGCGTGACGGAGAGCGCCTGGCCTTCCTTGACGGTTTGCACCGTGAAGGCCTCCAGCTGCACGATGTCGGAGGTCTCCATCGTGAGCGTCAGGTCGGACTGGCCGCTGGCCGAGACGACGATGTCTTGGGTGAGATCTTTGAAGCCCGAGTAGGACGCCGCCACTTGGGCGTTGCCCGTCGGAACGTCGAAGATCACGAAGCGACCGCTTTCATCCGTGAAACCGGAGCGGCCTTGCACGGTGACCTGCGCGCCTTGCAGCGCGTTGCCGGTGCTTTTGCTGACGACAGTGCCGGCGACACGGCCGGTGTCCGCGGCAAACGCGATCAGGCCCGTGGCGACGAAGAGAAAAAGGCTCATTGCATTGCGCAACAGCCGAACGAACGGAGTGCTACTCACGATCTGGATGCTCATGGTGTGCAGTTTTGAGCCGCGCGGTGACAATGGGGAAACGCGGCGCAGGTGTTGATGCTTCCGGTTACGCCCAACCGCGGCGCCGTCCAAGCCGAATTCTTTCCCGGTGCCGGGCGGCGCGGCGCGCTCAGAGTGAAGCGAAAAAGGCCTCTGACATTTTCGTCAAAAACATCATCATTTCTGACAATCGGAATTTGCCCGGTCCACTAACGCTTGCGGCCGGGCGCGGCCTTGCCGCTGTGGCGGAACACGAGCGGCGAGATGCCGTAGGCGAGCCGGAACGCGCGGGAGAAGCTGTAGATCGAACCGAAGCCGCATTGCTCCGCGATCTCCGACACGCGCTGCGGTCCGAGCCGCAACAGTCCGCACGCCTGCTCGAGTCGCAGCCGCCGCAGGTGCCGACCGATGCTCACGCCGCAGGAGGCACGGAAACGCGCGCGCAGGTGGCTCGAGCTGATGCCGAGCGAACGCGCGAGCTCCTTGATGCTCGGCGGCGCGCCGGTGCGCTGCGCGATCTGATTGATGCGGATCATCAGGCCCTGATCGGGTTCAGGCGCCGGCGTCGGAGCATGGTGGGGCGCCGGGTGCTTCAGCCGGCGCAGGCGCGCGAGCAGCAGGGCCAGCAGCAGCACGGGCAACTCCTCCGTGCGCTCGGTCTCGTAGGCTTCCACCAGTTCGGCGATCAGCGTCCGCAACGACGGCGTGAGGGTGAACGGCCGATAGCGCAGCATGGCCAGTGGCTCGGCGTCGTTCAGTTCGAACGTGACGAACAGCCACGAGATTTCCTGTCGCTGCGGCTGCGAGTAATGGTGGAACTGGAACGGGAAAACCAGCACCGCATCGCCCGGGTTCAGGCGCAGGTTGCGGTCGTCGATGCACACCGTCACCGCCGTGCGCAAGGCGCAGATCAGCACGAAGCGGTGGTGCAGCGCCCGGCCTTTGCGTGGCTTGTTCAGCTCATCGGCGCGCTGACGCTGGAAGCACACGATGTTCGCCGGCAGGGGCAGCGGGGCCGGGCGGCGGCCGAGCAGCTGGAAGTTCGGCTGGGGCAGCTTGGAAACGAGTTTCCCGAGGTCGGGCGTCGCGGGGTGTGGCATTTTCGTCAAAAACTTCGTCGTTTCTGCTAGTTGTCGTGCGGAACGCCAACCGTATTCTGGACGGCCACGCCATGAACTCGCTCCCCTTGCTCGAACGCTGCCGATTCGAACACGCGCCGATCTCGGTTTTTGCGCATAGTCGCGAGGCCTCGCGCGCCGTGGCCGCGGAAATCGCCGCGCTGATCCGGGAGCGCGCCGCCGCCGGGCGCGCCTGCGTCCTCGGCCTCGCGACAGGCTCGACGCCGGTCAGCGTCTACGCCGAGCTCGTGCGCCTGCACCGCGAAGAAGGCCTGAGCTTCAAGAACGTCACGACGTTCAATCTCGACGAATATTTCGCCCTGCCGCCGACGCACCCGCAGAGCTACCGGCGTTTCATGCAGCAGCATCTCTTCGATCACATCGACATCGACCCGACACGCACGCACGTGCCCTCGGGCGTGGTCGCGAAAAGCGAAGTCGATGCGCACTGCGCCGCCTACGAAGAGGCGATCCGCGCGGCCGGTGGCATCGACATCCAAATCCTCGGCATCGGGCGCACCGGCCACATCGGTTTCAACGAGCCCGGCAGCCCGCGCCACTCGCTCACGCGCCTGGTCGCACTCGATCCGCTGACGCGGCGCGATGCCGCCGGGGACTTCGGCGGCGACGCCCACACGCCGCGCTACGCGATCACGATGGGCGTGCGCTCGATCCTCAACGCCCGCCGTCTCATCCTGATGGCGTGGGGCCAGCACAAGGCCGACATCGTGCGCACCGCCGTCGAGGCGGAGGTGAGCTCGCATGTCACCGCATCATTTCTGCAGGAACACGCGAACGCCACGTTCGTGCTCGACGCCGCCGCGGCCGGTTCGTTGACGCGCTTCCGCACGCCGTGGCTGCTCGGCCCGCTCGAAGAGCAGGGCCTCGCCTGGGACGAGCGCATGACCCGCCGAGCCATCCTGTGGCTCTCGCAACTCCGGCAGAAGCCGATTCTCAAACTCACCGACGACGACTACAACGAAGCCGGCTTGCAGGACCTGTTGCGCACGCACGGCTCCGCTTATGAGGCGAACCTCGTCGGGTTCTACCAGATGCAGCACACGATCACGGGCTGGCCCGGCGGCCGCGATCCGAAGCGCGCCAAGCCCGGCGACGCACCCGTGCGCCCGTTGCGCGCGAAATCTGCCAACGTTTTCCCCAAGCGCGTGCTCATCCTCTCGCCGCATCCGGACGACGACGTGATTTCCATGGGCGGCACGCTCTGCCGCCTCGTCGACCACGGCCACGAAGTGCACATCGCCTACGAAGTCTCCGGCGCCAACGCCGTCTCCGACGACGCCGCGTGGCGCGTGCTGGCCTTCGTGCGTGACAGCAACCTGGTCGACGCCACCAACCGCGCGCGGCTCGATGCGCTCTGCGGCGAACTCACCGCCGGCACGGTGTCGCCCTCGGCGGAGCTGGCGCGCTGGAAGGGCCTGATTCGCCGTCACGAAGCAATCTCCGCCGCCCGCGTGTGCGGCGTGCCCGAGAGTCGCCTGCATTTCCTCGAACTCCCGTTCTACGGTGCGGCGCCGCGCACCCGCCGCTACAGCGTCGATGATGTGAAGCGTCTCCGCCTGTTGCTCGAAACCGTGCAGCCGCACCTGATCTACGCGGCGGGCGATCTCGACGACCCGCACGGCACGCATCGTCTCTGCCTCCATGTGCTCCGCGACGCGCTCGCCCAGGCCGCAGCGGACAAGGCCGCATGGCTGGAGCAAAGCGAGCTCTGGCTTTACCGCGGGGCGTGGGCCGAATGGCCGCTCGACGAGATCGACCTCGCGGTGCCGCTCAGCCCGCAGGAAGTGCTGCGTCGCCGCCGCGCGATTTTCCGCCACGAAACGCAGAAGGATCAGGCACTGTTCCTCGGCGAGGACCGCCGCGAATTCTGGCAGCGCACCGAGGACCGCAGCCGCCGGCTCGCCCAGGCTTACAACGCCCTCGGTCTCGCCGAATACGAGGCCATCGAGGCGTTTCGCCGTTACGCGCCGGACGATTTCATCGCGCACGCGGCGTTCTGAGCCGCCGGCCGCATCGCTGGTCGCAGCCGCTGAGGACCGCGGCGGCCGCGTAAATCCTGCGCCCGAAAAGTTCCGGCGGGTTTACTTCGAGGCACCGCGCGCGGAGGCGCTTTGGTGCGGCACCTTGCCGTCCGGCGCGGGCATGTTGCTGCATCCAGCGAGCAGCAGCGTGAGAGCGAGGAAGGTGAGCAGGCGTTTCATAGACCCTCCCGCTTACGGCTTTGGCTGCTGCCCGTCAACCGGCGGCTCTGTCAGACCTTGATGAACCAGCCGCGGCGCCACAGCAGCGTCGCGATCGCGAGGAACACGAGCACGAAGCCCACCGCGAACGCCAGCGACGCGTTCACCGGACTCAACCCCTGCAGCAATCCGTCGTAGAGCGCCCCCTTGAGGGAAGTTTTCACGCCCGCCTCACTCGTCCATCGGATCAGATCGAGCAACCGCGCGACGACGCCGGCGAGCACGAACATCGCCAGCGCGTTCATCCCATAGATCGTGAACGGCAGCGCCCAGCGCCGCCACCCGCGCACATCGATCAGCCAATAAAAAACGCCAAACCACAGCGACGACCAGCCGGCCATCACCAGCACGTAGGAACTCGTCCAGAGGTTCTTGTTGATCGGAAACACCGCGCCCCACGCCGTCCCAAGCACAAGGAGCGCCACGCCCCCGGCGACGAAACCCAGCGCCGTTCGCATGCCAGCGCGCGCGCCGCGCAGCCAGTAGCCCGCGAGCGTGCCGCACAGCACCGTCGCGATCGCCGGCAACGTGGACAGGATACCCTCCGGATCGAAGCCGGGAGCCGGCGCGCCGGACCACGTGTGTCCGGCGAGCACGTGCGAATCGATCCACCACGCGAGCGTGCCCTTCGGCTGATCGAGCACGCCCGCGCCGTAGCCCGGCACCGGCACGAGCGTCACCAACGCCCAATAGCCCAGCAGCAGCGCGAGCGCCCAGGCCAGTTGGCCGCGCCAGCTCGTGCGCAAAAAAATCGCGCTCGCGACCAGATAGCAGACCGCGATGCGCTGCAGCACTCCGGGGATGCGCAGGGTTTCCAAGTGTAGCGGATGACCAGGCCAGAGCCCGAACGGAAACGCCGTCAGCAGCAACCCGAGCGCGAAGATGATCGCGGCGCGCTGGAGCACATGACGGAAAAGTTGACCGCGATCCGCGCCGCTCTCGACGCGGCGCGCAGTCGACAGCGTGAGCGACACGCCCACGATCCAGAGGAAACTCGGAAAAATCGTGTCGGTGGGCGTCCAGCCATGCCACCGCGCGTGCGCGAGCGGCGGATAGATCGCGCCCCACGAACCGGGATTGTTGACCAGCAACATGCCCGCGATCGTGGCGCCGCGAAAGGCGTCCAGAGAAACGAGTCGCTCGGTGGTTTTCATTTCAAATCTGCGATGCGCAGTTCACGCGGTGATCGCCGCTGTCCCAGCGGCGACAGATGTCGGTCGGGGCGCCCAGGTCGATCCGCTGGTTGGACGCGGTGCGGCATCTCACGGCTTCGCTGCGGACGGCTGCGGCCACTTCACCCACACGCCCAGGTGATTGGCGACCGGACGCCAGTGGCCATCGCTCGGTTTGTTCGTGAGCAGCGTGCCGTCGGCGCGTTTGAGGTAAAACGAGGTTGAGCCGCCACCATCGAGCGCCACGGCGTCGTGCGCGCCGAGCTCGATCATGAGATCGGCCATTTCCGGCAGCGTCGCCCCGACGCTGACTCCCGGCTGGCGACCGTCGACCGTCAGAAGAATCAGCGTCCGGCCATCGGACGTTACGCCCGCTGCGGTGCGTGGGTGACGCACTTTCGGTGCCACGCGGGCGGTGGCGCCGGTGTTGCGGCCCGCTTCGACGAGCAACGTGCCCGGCTGTTTGCCGTCCTCGCTGACGCCCAGCCCCGCTACCGCACAGATAACACCCGCGAGATCGGCTTCGGTGGCGTAGGCGATGCGGGCGCGATCCGCGTAGATCAGCAGCGCCGGATCGCCGCGCCCGTTCTTCACCTGTGGCGGGGAAACGAGGCCGCGCGAGCCCTGGCTCAATCCGCGAATGTCGGAGGCCGCGCCGGTGGTGTAGCGCACCTTGTCTTCGCCAGGACCCGGCTTCGGGTTGATCATGCCGAAGAAACTCGCGTTGATCGCGAGCGTGGCTTCGTTCGCGAGCGCCCATTCGTTGACCGGGAGCAATTTCACTTCCGTGCCCGGCGGATCGCCGGCGTCAGGTGTCAGCGGCTCGGTCGCGCCGACGCGCACGGCGGGATGATCGAGATGAACCTTGGCCCACAAACCGCGCAGCGGTCCGGCGGCGGTCTGCGTCTCGAGCGCGCCAAAGACGATCGGCTCGCCCGCGCGGGCGAACACCAGCGTGGTGACAAATACGAAGGCGAGGAAAGTGCGGTTAGGGACGGCCATGATTCGTGAGAAGCACGGTGAGCTCATCGATTTCCTGCCACGCGCGGCGGCCGTTGGCGGCGACGTGACGGTTCAGCATGAAACTGAAGACGACGCGCTCGCCGGTCCCGAGAGTGGCGTAGCCGGAAAGGGAGGCCGCCCAGCGCAGGCCGCCGGTCTTGGCACGAACGTTGTTCTCCGCGGAAGTGCCTTTCAGCCGCCGACGCAGCGAACCGTCGACGCCGGCCACCGGCAACGACGCGAGAAATGCGTCCGCCTCGCGGTGTTTTGCCATGAAGGTGAGCAGGCGCGCCGTCGCGTCGGCGGTCGTGAGATTGTTGCGCGAGAGGCCCGAGCCTTCCTCGAAGATCAGATCGTTCGGCGCAATCCCCACTTCGCTCGCGAATTCCGTCAACGCTTCCAGCGCGAGGCTGTCGCTGCGCTTGTTCGCAGGCGTTTGGTCGTCACGGCGCAGTTCGCCGAGGTGCCCGAAGATCAGGTCCGTCTCGAGATTCTGCGAGGGCTTCATGAAACCGGCCACCATCTCGCGCAACGGCGGCGAGACGATTTCGCCGAGCTTCACGTCGGCGCGAGCCGGCGGCTCCGGCCAGATCAAACTGCGGGCCTGACCGTCGACGCGAATACCGGCGCGCTCGAGCGCCGCTTTTAACGCGATCGCAAACCACTGCGCCGGGCGCGGGACGGGCGCCTCGGCCTTGGCCAATTTCGCGTCCACGGCGACGCCGCCGATGACCTCGACGACGGTCGTGCCCGCGGCACGGCGGGTCTCGACCGTGGCGGTGGCGCCCGCGGTGAGCGTGCGGGTGCGGTTGACGAAGGTCAGGCCTGAGAGCGGCTCCAGCACCTCGAAGGCGCAAGGATCGCCGGGTTGCGCTCCCGGCGTGACGCGCAACGCGACGAAGTTGTCGAGCAGCGTGATGCCGGAGATTTCGGCGCCGTAGTCGTAATTCATGTCGTCGACCGTCCAGCCCGCGCCGTCGGGCGGTTGGCGCAGCCAAGTGCCGTCGGCGATGAGGTCGCCGCGGATGCGCTTCACGCCCGCGCGCTGCAGCTGCTCGATGAACGGCGTGAAGACCGACCAGAACTCCGGGCTTTTTTCTCGCGCACCCCAGCTGGGATCGGCGCGGCCGGCGATAATCAGGTCTCCGGGAATTTCTCCCGCCGCATTCACCGGCGCCGTGGCCAGCAATGGCGTGCGGATGCGGTAGTCGGCGCCGAGCTGGGCGAGCGCGAGCGCGCCGACGTAGAGCTTGGAATTGGACGCCGGACTGAGCCGCAGCCGCGGCTGGTGCTCGAAGAGCGTCTGCCCGTTGTCGAGCGAGACGACTCTCACGCCCCACATCGCGCCGTCGAAACGCGGTTGCGCAAGAAAGACGGATATTTCCTCGGCCAACGACGCGGCACGCAGCAGCGCGGCGCCGGTAAGCGCGACCAACACGAGCAGCAGACGGGGTAACGACGTCATGCGCGCGCACTCAGCCAGAGCCCCGCGCGCGACGCAACGCCGGAGCGCGAGCCTTTCGGCTAAGATCACGCCTAGCGTGCGTGTAGCAGCCGACGTGAGGAGGCTGGGCCAAGTGACGTCACGTTCATCAGCCTCCTAGCGTCGGCTGCTAGAGGGAGGGAACACGCGATCGCCTGCTGGCGGACCGTCGTGTCTCCATTTCTTCGGGCTTTCGGCTAAGGGCGCGCGGCTTGCGTGTCCGTGCGTCGGCGATTGTGCTCCTCGGCCGTGAGTTCCCCTGCCCTGGTTCGCGACCTCTCGTTTTCGGCGCTCGATATTCCGTTGTTTGTCCCGTTCGGCATCGCCGGCGGCGCACAGCCGGCGGCGAACAACGTCCTCGCGCGCGTGGAACTGGCCGACGGCAGCGTGGGCTACGGCGAAGCGGCACCGCTCCCGCCCTACAACGGCGAAACCCAATCCGACGCACTGCGCGCGCTCGACGCCATGCGTCAACACGTCGTCGGACGCGACGCGGCCGACTGGATCGCCGTCGCGCGCTGGGCCCGCGATGCGGGTGGCGCACAGTGCGGGTCCGCGCAATGCGCCTTCGAGATGGCGCTGCTCGACGCGCTCACGCGCCAGCGCGGGCAGCCGCTGTGGAATTTTTTCGGCGGCGCGAGCACGGAACTCGAGACCGACATGACCGTGACGACCGGCACCGCCTCGCAGGCGGCCGAGGACGTGCGCGCCATCCGCCAGCGCGGCATTCGCCAGATCAAGGTCAAGGTCGGCGGCCCGAAGGGCGCATTGCACGACTTGGAGCGTGTCGGCGCCATCGCTGCGGCCGCCCCGAACGCCCCGCTCATTCTCGATGGCAACGCCGGCATCACGCGCGAGCATGCGCGCGAGCTGGTGAAAGGACTCCGCGCCGCGCAGATCACGCCGGCGTTGCTGGAGCAGTGGTTGCCGAAGGACGATTTGAACGGCATGCGCGCACTGCGTGAGGACAGCGGCTGGCTCGTCGCGGCGGATGAGGCCGCGTGCTCAGGCGACGATGTCGCGCGCATCGCCGACGCGCGCGCGGCCGACGTCGTGAACATCAAGTTGATGAAGGCCGGCGTGGCGGCGGCGCTCGACATCGTGCGCGTGGCACGCGAGCGCGGCCTCAGCCTGATGATCGGCGGCAACGTCGAATCGATCCTCGCAATGACGTTCTCGGCGTGCTTCGCGTGCGGGCACGGCGGCTTCAAATTCGCGGACTTGGACACGCCGTGGTTTCTGGCGGAAAATCCGTTCGATGGCGGCTACCGCGCGACCGGCGGCCTCTTGAGCGTGGCACATATCGCCGCGGGACACGGCGTGACGCCGAAAAAGTAGCGCGACCATCCGCCCGCGCGCCCAGGCCGTGCGCTGCGCAAGCAGTCGCCTCCGTCACCTGCTGCGTGCCTTTCTATCGCACGGAGCCCTTCAGACAAAGTCACGTAATACGTGACTTTGTCTGAAGGGCTCGCGCGTGGGGCGGGGCGGGGCGCGGACGCAAATGAGGCTCGCGCGCGGGGCGATTTCCGGAATCTTGCCGGGCATGAATCGACTCGGCGTTTGGCTGGTGGCAACGTGCATTGCGGCGCTGGCGATGGTGGCGCGCGGTGAGGACTACGACGTGATCATTGTGGGCGGCAGTGTCGTCGACGGAACGGGAAAACCGGCTTTCGCTGCCGACGTGGCGATCAAGGACGGGAAGGTCGCGAAGGTCGGCGCAGTCTCTGGCGACGCGCCCACACGCATCGACGCGCGCGGGCTGGTCGTCGCGCCCGGCTTCATCGACGTGCACACGCACTCGGACGACCTCGTCGAGAAGTTGCCCTTGTCCGAACATTTTCTGCGCATGGGCGTCACGAGCATCGTCGCCGGAAACTGCGGCGGATCGAACGCGAGCGTCGCAGATTTTTTTGCCCGATTGGAGAAGAACGGCGTGTCGCCGAATGTCGCGACGCTGATCGGCCACAATACCGTGCGGAAGCGGGCGATGGGCGGCGTGTTTGACCGCGCGCCAACGACTGCGGAACTCGCCGAAATGAAACGGCTCGTCGATCAGGCGATGCAGGATGGCGCCGTCGGACTATCAACGGGACTGATTTATCTGCCGGGCACGTTTGCCAAGACCGAGGAAATCGTGGAGCTCGCCAAATCGATCGCTCCTTACGACGGCATCTACGCCAGCCACATGCGCTCGGAGAGCGGGAAGATTCTCGAGGCGATCGATGAATTGCTGCAAATCGCGAAGGAGGCCGGCGTGCGCGCAGAGCTGTCGCATATCAAGCTTTCGGGCGAGAAATCCTGGGGACAGGCGGACAAAATTCTCGCGCACCTCGACGCGGCGCGCGCCGCGGGCGCGCGCGTGAAGCAGGATCAATACGCCTACACCGCATCGAGCACGGGCATCAGCCAGTTGATCCCGGATGGGGCGTTCGACGGCGGGCACGAAAAGTTCGTCGCGCGCCTGAACAACCCGGAAGAGAAGGCGAAGATCGTCGCGAAGATGAAGACGAGCATCCTCGGGCGCGGTCGCATGGACTACGCGTATGCCGTCGTGGCGTCGTTCCGCGGCGACGTGACGCTGAACGGCATGAACATCGTCGAAGCCGCGCACAAGTTGCGCGGCTCGGATTCACTCGAGGATCAGATCGAAGTGATTTTGGAAATCGAGCGACGCGGCGGCGCGAGCGGCGTGTTTCACGGCATGAGCGAGGAGGATTTGAAGAAGTTCATGGCGCATCCGCAGACCATGATCGCGTCGGACAGCGGCGAGCGCGTGTTCGGCGAGGGCGTCCCCCACCCGCGCGGCTATGGTAACAACGCGCGTGTGCTCGGCCGTTATGTGCGCGAGCTGAAGGTGATCACGCTCGAGGACGCCGTGCGCAAGATGACGAGTTTGCCGGCGGAGCATTTCCAGCTGCACGGGCGCGGCGTGTTGCGCGCGGGCAACTGGGCGGACGTGGCGGTCTTCGATCCAGCGAAGATCGGCGACCCCTCGACCTATCGCGACCCACATCAGTATGCGGTCGGCGTGCCGTTCGTGTTGGTGAATGGCGTGGTCGTGATTCGCGACGGCGCACACACGGGCGCAAAGCCGGGTATGGCGCTGCGACATCGGGCCCCGAGCGCGAGCGAGTGACGGTCGGGCGGCGCGTCCCTTCGCCGCCGCGTGTTTTCGGCGCGGAACGGAGTCCGCGCCCTACCTTGAGTTGCTGATCGGCTGATGGCGCCGATCGCGGCGGGGTTCGGAGACCCCGCCCTACAATTCAGGCAAATAAAAAGCGCGGCGTTTCGGCCGCGCTTGGGAAAACTGCGCGCGCAAGCGCGCTGGCCTGCGTCCTCAGCGCTTGCGGCGCTTGAGGGCGAGCTGGACGCCGGAGTAGCGAACGAGGTTCTGCAGGTGCTCGAGCTCCTGCGGGTCGAGCGTCTTCGCGGTGGCGAGTTCCTGCTCGGCGCGCTTCATCGCAGCTTCGACGGCGTTCTCGTCGATCTTCTCCTCGGTGATCGCGTTCTCGGCGAGCACGCGGACGGTGTCGCCTTCGATTTCGGCGAAGCCGCCGCTGACCGCGAGAAACTGCGTCTCCGCGCCCTTCGCCACGCGCAGTTCGCCGGAGGCGACTTGCGTGAGCAGCGGGATATGGCCCGGGAGGATGCCGATCTCGCCCTCGACGGTCGGGATGACGACGGAGTCGATCGCGTCGGAGTAAACCTTCGCTTCCGGAGTGACGATTTCGAGAGTTAGAGACATGGGCGGCTGAGTTGATTAACCACGAAACACACTAAAAACACGAAATGGATTCTTCGCTGCGCTCAGAATGACCGGTTCGAGAATTTCGTGTGTTTCGTGTCTTTCGTGGTGGCGCCTTATTTCTTGCCCGCGGCGGCGAGGACTTCGTCGATGCCGCCCTTCATGTAGAAGTCGGTTTCGGCGACGTCGTCGAGCTGGCCGTCGAGGATCATCTTGAAGCCGCGAACGGTCTCCTTGACGGGGACGTATTTGCCCGGCGTGCCGGTGAAGACTTCGGCGACGGAGAACGGCTGCGAGAGGAAGCGCTGGATCTTGCGGGCGCGGTAGACGGTGAGCTTGTCCTCGGGGGAGAGCTCATCGAGACCGAGAATCGCGATGATGTCCTGCAGGTCCTTGTAGCGTTGGAGGACGCGCTGAACTTCGCGGGCGACCTTGTAGTGCTCGTCGCCGACGACGTCGGCCTGGAGGGCCTTCGAGACGGAGGCGAGCGGGTCGACGGCGGGATAGATGCCGAGTTCGGCGATCGAACGCTCGAGCACGATGGTGGAGTCCAAGTGCGCGAAGGTGTTCGCGGGGGCCGGATCGGTCAGGTCGTCCGCGGGGACGTAGACCGCTTGCACGGAGGTGATGGAGCCCTTCTTAGTCGAGGCGATGCGCTCTTGGAGAATGCCCATTTCGTTCGCGAGCGTCGGCTGGTAACCGACGGCGGACGGCGAACGGCCGAGGAGCGCGGACACTTCGGAGCCGGCTTGCGAGAAGCGGAAGATGTTGTCGATGAAGAGCAGCACGTCCTGGTTCTTCTCGTCGCGGAAGTATTCCGCCATCGCGAGCGCCGAGAGGGCGACGCGCATACGGGCGCCCGGGGGCTCGTTCATCTGGCCGTAGACCAGCGCGACCTTGGACTTGGAGATGTCCTTCTGGTTGATGACGCCCGCGTCGGACATTTCGTGGTAGAGGTCGTTGCCCTCGCGGGAACGCTCACCGACGCCGGCGAACACGGAGTAACCGCCGTGGGCCTTCGCGATGTTGTTGATGAGTTCGAGAATGACGACCGTCTTGCCGACGCCCGCGCCGCCGAACGCGCCGGCCTTGCCGCCCTTGATGAAGGGGCAGATGAGGTCGATGACCTTGATGCCGGTCTCGAGGATCGAGGCCTTGACGTCCTGGTCGACGAGCAGCGGAGCCGGACGGTGAATCGGGTAGGTCTTCGTGAACGGAACCGGGCCCTTCTCGTCCACGGCCTTGCCGGTGACGTCGAAGATGCGGCCGAGCACGCCTTCGCCGACGGGCACCGAGATCGGGGCGCCGGTGTCGACGACGGGCATGCCGCGCACGAGGCCTTCGGAAGAAGACATCGCGATGGTGCGCACGAGGCCTTCGCCCAAGTGCTGCTGCACCTCGAGCGTGAGGTGCTCCTTCTTGCCGGCGGCGGTGAAGTCGACCGTGAGCGCCTGATAGATCGGCGGCACGGTGTTCTCGGCGAACTGCACGTCGACGACGGCGCCGATGACTTGGACGATTTTGCCTTGGTTGCTCATGACGGAAACGTGGGCGGGGTGTTTGGTTTAAAGGATCAGGAAGCGGAGGCGAACTGCGCGGCGGCGATCTCGAGGATTTCCTGCGTGATGCCGGCTTGGCGGGCCTTGTTGTATTCGAGAGTGAGGTCGCCGAGGAGCTTCGTGGCGTTGTCCTTGGCGGTCTTCATCGCGACCATGCGCGCGCTGTGCTCGGAGGCCTTGGCGCTCAGCATGAGCTGATAGACGTAACGGTTGACGTAGAACGGCAGCAGCGCCTCGAGCACGGCTTGCGCGCTCGGTTCGAAAAGCATGTCGCGATCGTCGTGCTTCGCGGTGTGACCGGTCTCGGCGCGGAGGTGGTCGACGAAGTCGCGGACGTTCGTGAGCGGGAGCAGCGGACGGAGCGTCGGCTCCTGCACGAGCGTGTTCTTGAAGCGCGGATAGATGACCTCGAGCGTGTCGATTTCGCCGTCGAGATACATCTTCATCATGAACTCGATGACGGGCTTCACTTCGGCGAAGGCAACGCGGTCGCTCACGGTGAAGTCGGCGACGAGGTCCTTCTTCGCGCGGCCGAGGAATTGCGCACCCTTGCGGCCGATCGCGACGAACTTGGCCGGGCTCTTCACGTCGAGGATGAGCTTGAAGAGATTGGCGTTGAGCGGACCAGCGAGGCCCTTGTCGGTCGTGATGAGCAGAATGCCGCGCGTCTTGACCTCGCGTTTGACGAGGAACGGATGAAGCGACTCGTCGACGCGGCCGGCGAGGGCGGCGAGCATGTCGGCCATGAGCTGCGCGTAGGGGCGGCCGGCCATCGCGGCCTGCTGCGCCTTCTTCATCTTCGACGCGGCGACGAGCTCCATCGCCTTCGTGATCTGGCGGGTGTTCTTGACCGACTTGATGCGTCGGCGGATGTCGCGTGTTGAAGCCACGGTGATTTAGAGGTGCTGCGGGAGCGTTCGGCTCGTCGGGACGACTCGCCCTACCTTACTTGGCGGCGAAGGTGGACTTCCACTCGTCGCACGCGGCCTTGAGGCCGGCTTCGATTTCGGCGTCGAGAGCGGCCTTGGTGCGGATCGTGGTGAGGAGGGCGTCCTTGCGCGTGATGAGGAACTCCTTCAGCGAGTTCGCGGCGGCGACGATGTTCTTCACGTCGATGTTTTCGAAGTAGTTTTTCTGGAGCGCCCAGAGGACGGACGCCTGCACTTCGATCGCGAGCGGGTTGAGCTGCGGCTGCTTGAAGAGTTCGACGATGCGCGCGCCGCGGTCGAGCGTGGCCTTGGTCTTGGCGTCGAGGTCGGAGCCGAACTGCGCGAAGGCCGCGAGTTCGCGGAACTGGGCGAGCTCGCCCTTGAGTTTGCCGCCGACCTGCTTGGTGACCTTGATCTGCGCGGCGGAACCGACGCGCGAGACGGAGAGACCGACGGACACCGCGGGGCGGATGCCTTGGTTGAAGAGGTCGGTTTCAAGGAAGATCTGGCCGTCGGTGATCGAGATGACGTTGGTCGGGATGTAGGCCGAGACGTCGCCCGCCTGTGTCTCGATGATCGGGAGCGCGGTGAGCGAGCCCTTGCCGGAGAGGCGCGCGGCGCGCTCGAGGAGGCGGCTGTGGAGATAGAACACGTCGCCCGGATACGCTTCGCGGCCGGAGGGGCGTTTCAGAATCAGCGAAATCTGGCGGTAGGCGACGGCGTGCTTCGAGAGATCGTCGTAAACGATCAGCGCATCCATGCCATTTTCCATGAACCACTCGCCGATGGCCGCGCCCGAGAACGGAGCGAGGTATTGGTTGGCGGGATTGTCGGCGGCGGGCGCGGTGACGATGACGGTGAACTGCAGCGCGTCGGCGGCTTCGAGGGCGGCGATGGTGCGCGCGATGTTCGACTGCTTCTGGCCGACGGCGACGTAGATCGAGTAGACGGGGCGGAAGTCCTTGTTGCCCGACGCCAGGCCGACCTTGTTGATGCGGGCCTGATTGATGATCGTGTCGATGCAGATCGTGGTCTTGCCGGTGCCGCGGTCGCCGATGATGAGCTCGCGCTGGCCACGGCCGATCGGGATCATCGAGTCGATCGCCATGATGCCGGTGAAGAGTGGCTGCGAAACGGACTTACGGACGATGATGCCGGGGGCGATCTTTTCGACCGGATAAAATTCCTTGGCGTCGATCGGGCCCTTGCCGTCGACGGGGCGGCCGAGCGCATCGACCACGCGGCCGAGGAGCGCCTTGCCGACGGGGACGGAGAGAAGCTTGCCCGTGGTGGAGACTTCGTCGCCTTCCTTCAGGCCCGAGACGTCGCCGAGCACGACGCAGCCGACCTCGTCTTCTTCGAGGTTGAGCGCGATGCCGATGGCGCCACCGGGGAACTGCACCATCTCGTTATACATGACGTCGGAGAGGCCTTCGATCTTGGCCACGCCGTCGGCGACGGTGCGAATGTTGCCGGTGTTCTTCTTGACCGCCTTGGAGGACAGCTTGGCGATCTGTTGTTCGATTTGTTCGATGACGTTGCTCATGGGCGCGGGCGCGTGTGGAAAGTGGGAGGGAAAGGGGCGGGGTTAAACAGCGGCGGAAAGGGCGGCGAGCTGGCCGGCGACGGACGACTCGTAGATGTCGGAGCCGACACGGACGCGGAGGCCGGCGAGGAGCGCGGCGTTCGGCTTGGCGACGGCGGTGACTTTGCGGGAATACTTCTTGGTCATCGCGGCCTCGATCGAGGCGAGCGTGGCGGCGTTGACCTGGCCGGCGTGCTCGACGACGGCGCGGGACTTCGCGACCTCGTTGGCGACGTGGCGGTGATAAAGCTGGAGCAGCGCGAGCGGGTGGCGCGGCTGGGTTTTCTCGATCCAGCCGAGGACGCCGGCGACGCGGTCGGCGGAAACCTGGCCGTCAACGACGCTCAGCTTGAAGAGCTGCTTGGCGAGGAGCTTGGTTTGCTTGTCGGCGGCCATGGCGTGCGCGGCGGGGAAAACGGATTAGAGCGACGCGAGTTCCTTCGCGGCGGTGTCGTTGTAGGCGGCGCGGTCGGCGTCGGTGAGCTTCTTGGCGAGGACGCGCTCGGTCGTGGTAACGACGAGGCGGGCGATTTCGCCGCGGGCTTCGTTGAGCATTTTCTTGTGCTCGAGTTCGATCGATTGCTGGGCTTTGGCCATCAGCTCGGCAGAGCGCTGGAGCGCCTCGGCCTGCTGCTTGTCGGTGTATTCCTTCGAGGACTTGCGGGCTTCGTCGACGATCTTCTGGGCCTCGAGCTGGGCGTTCTTGACGATGGCGGCGCTTTCCTGCGCGGCGGCGGCGAGCTTGGCCTGCATCTCCTCGGCGTGCTTGAGGCCGCTCTCGATCTTCTTGTTGCGCTCCTCCATCGTCGCGACGGTCGGCTTGATGCCGAACTTGTAGAGCACCGCGAAGAGGATGAGGAAGCTGGCGATCTGCCAGACGACGTAGTGCCACTCGATGCCGAACTTCTCGACGATGGACGCGTCGCCAGCGGCGGCGTGCGCAGCTTCGGTGGTAGCGAGGAAGAGGGAGAGCATGGCGGGAGCGGAGCGGGAGAGCGAAAAAGGGTCTGGCGGCGCGGCTTGCGGCGCACGCCGCCAGTTAAAGAAACGAGCTTACTTGGCGAGGAACAGCGCGAGGATGCCGAGACCTTCGGCGAGCGCCATACCGATGATGGCCTGGACGAGGATCTTGCCCGAAGCGCCGGGGTTGCGGCCGACGGACTCCGCGGCCTTGGTGCCGATCATGCCCACGCCGATGGCAGCGCCGAGCAGACCGAAAGCGCTGGCGATGTTGCCGGTGATTTCAGCGAGGAGGAGGTTCATGGTGATGTTGGTTTTTGTTGGTTGGATTTCCGCCGTGCGCACATCGTTGGCACGCTCCCGACGGGAAAGTCTCAATGATGCGCTTCGCCGTGGGCGCCTTCGTGCGCGTGGTCGTGATCGTCGCCGTGATTGCAGATCAGGCCGACATAAACCGCCGAGAGGAGCGTGAAGACCGTCGCTTGGATCAGGCCGACGAGCAGCTCCATGAAATAGAAGATCGGGAAGAAGCTCGTGCCGTGGAGCAGATTTTCACCGCCGAAAACGTTGCCGAAGAGACGCACCGAAAGCGTGAACGGACGGATCAGGATCGAGAAAACCTCGATGCAGCCGACCACGAGGAAGACGAGTGACAGAATGGGATACAGCCAGCCGGGGGTTTCTTTCTTGTCGGCCTTGTTGCCGAACAGATCCCAGAGGATGAGCTTCGGGCCCGCGTATTTGAAGATGACGATCAGGTAGGCGCCGAAGGAGATCAGCGCGAGCGCGATGGTGCTGTTGAAGTCGGCGGTGAACGGACGAACCCACGGCGTGAAGTGCGGGCCGTTCGCGGTGTGCGATTCCCAGCCCACCGTGCCCACGCCCGGGAGCAGACCCGACCAGTTCTGAATCAGAATAAAGATGAACAGGGTGACGAGCAGCGGGAAGACCGCCGGGAACGCCTTCTTGCCGACGATGGGCTCGAAGAGATCGCGTAGCGCCTCGAGCAACGACTCGAACACCGACTGGGCCTTGCCCGGCAGCACCTGCGGCTTGCCGACCGCATAAAGGATGAGGCCGATGATCACCAGCGATACGGCCCAGCCCGTCATCATCGAATTCGTGATGCGCCAGCCGCCGCCGAGATCGAACAGCACCGAAGCCTTGGGATCCACGCCTTCGGCAAAAGCAGCCGTGGCTGCTCCGAGCGCGAGGGAGAGTGCGAGGAATTTAGAGACGATGCGCATGCGGTTCCGAATGGGGTGCTTTCGGGAGGGAATGAAGAGGAAGTTGTCGCTGTGAAGGCCCGTCAACTCCTGAAATTAGATTTCCTCACCGTATCCTCTCGGAATTAGCCACACCGAGAAATTCGCCCTGTTGCGCTAATGGCTCCTATTAAGACGTGCAAAGCGGGCTTGCGCGGAGCGGCAGACCGGGTGACTTGTAAAACATGGACGCCGCCAACCGCGACCTCATGGAGCGCACCGCGCAGCCTCGCTACGCGAACGGCGAGCGGAAACTCGCACGCGATCCGTTCATGCAGGCGACGTGGGTGCTCCTGGGGGCGGCTGCCCTGGCCCAGTTAATTCTACTGCTGGCGCTGGATGTGATGTCCTGACCGCCACGAGCGAGTGGTAGCTCGGCGCGCGGGCCTGAAACACGGTTTCCTGTTCCAGCGGCCACAGCGCCGCCAGGTCGCGCCGCCAGGTTTCCAGCGTCGCCACGGTCGCTTCGACTTCGCGGAAATATTCCTCGTGGTCGGTGCGAAAATAGAACCGCGCGCCCTCCCCTGCCCGGCTGGCGATAGCGTTAAAGAAGTCCGCCTTCAGGAGCCGGTTCTTGTTGTGGCGCGCTTTCGGCCACGGGTCCGGGAAAAGGACCCAGACTTCCTCGAAGGTCACGCCGGCGGGCAGCGCATTGAAAAACTCGCGTGCCTCCGCGCGGACGAAATGGCAGTTGGCGAGCTGCGCGCGGTCGCGCTTTTTTCCACTGCGGGCAAGGCGATCGAGGATGATATCCACGCCCACGCAGAATTTCGACGGATTCTCCGTCGCATAGCGCACGAGGAAGTGCCCGTGGCCGCAGCCGACTTCCCAGACGATCGCGCGCGGAACGGGCAATAGCGTCGCGAGCGTGCGCTGCAGCTCGGCGCGGCGCTCGTTTACGCGCGCGAGAAACTCGGGTTTGAACGTCACGCGCGCAGTCCGCCGCGCGGGCACGCGGGCGGCAAGCGCGAAGCGCGGCAGCGTGCGGTGGGCCGCACGAGGCAGCAGCAGCCGTGAGACGGCTGGCGAGGCGGACGGAATGCTTTCATCTTACACAACCGCCGCCTCCCGGCGGCGGCGAAACGAGCAATCCGGTGTTGTGGGTTGTGCGCTGTGCGCAACTTATCCGAGCCACCCAGCTGTTCCCGCTCGCAGAAGTGGAGCGGCGAGCGCGCCACCGATCCGCTTATTCGCTACGCCGTTTTGGCGCTCGTCCGCGGGAGCCGCACGAAGATCGCGGTGCCCTTCCCCACTTCGCTTTCGGCCCAGACGCGGCCTCCGTGGAGTTGCGCGATATGCTTCACGATGCTCAGGCCCAGACCGGTCCCGCCGCTCTCGCGCGAGCGGCCTTTTTCCACGCGGTAAAAGCGCTCGAAAATATGCGGCAGATCGTCGGCGGGAATGCCCGGGCCGCTGTCGCGCACCACCACCTCGACTTCGCCGCCCGCGGTGAGCGCGCGGGCTTCGACGAGGATGTTCGCACCGGGCGGGCAATACTTCACGGCGTTGTCGAGCAGGTTGCCGAAGAGCTGCGTGAGCTTCTCGGCGTTGCCGGAGATTTCGCCGAGCGCGTGATCGAGACGACACGCGAGCGCGTGTCGCCGGGCATTGGGACGCTGCGCGGTGTCGTCCACGAGCGCCGTGAGAAACGCGCGCAGATCGATCGGCTCGAAGTTCACGCCCGGCGTGGCCGACTCGAGGCGCGAGAGCGTGAGCAGGTCGGCGATGATGGCGTTCAGTCGATCGCTGTGGCGCTGGATGGTGCCGAGGAATCGCGCGCGCTCTTCGTCGGTCATCGTCGCGTGGCCGTCGACGAGCGTCTCGACGTAGCCCTTGATCACGCTGAGCGGCGTGCGGAGCTCGTGCGAGGCGTTGGCCACGAAATCGCGCCGCATGCGCTCGAGGATGCGCTGCTGCGTCATGTCATGAATGACGAACAGCGCCCATGGCGATTTGCCGTCGGGCGACGGGATGGGCGCGCCGGAAGCCTCGATCCACGTGGAGTTCGCACCTTCGTTGATTTCGAACTCCTGACGCGGGAGCGGCTGGCCGGCGCGCGTGGCGCGCACGTAATCGAGAAACGCCGCGCTGCGCACGATCAGCTCGAGACGCAGGTTCACCAGATCGCGCGCCGAGGGAAAGATGTCGCGCAGCGCGCGATTCGCCATGTGCACGTAGTTGGCCTCGTCCACGATGAGCACCGCTTCGCGGAGATTACCGAGCGTGGCCTCGAGCTGCGTGAGCTGGTCGCTGCGCTGCTGGTGCAGCGTCATGTTCTCCGTGATGAGCCGATTGACATCCTCCGCGAGCCCCGGCCATTCGGGTAAATGGTCCGCGCTGCCCTCGGATTTCAGATGCGGCTGCTGGAACCGGATCGCACCGCGCAACTGTTCCAGCAGCCGGTTCTGCCGCAGCAAAAGCCGCACACAGAACAGGAGCGCGAGAACGAGCGCTGCGACAACCAGGTAAATCATGCCGAGGGTTTCTTCTCGGCGATGCGATAGCCCACTCCGCGGATGGTTTCAATCCAGTCGGCTTCGGAGCCGAGCTTCTCGCGCAACCGGCGCACGTGCGTGTCGACCGTGCGCGTCTCGATTTCGGCGGAGTAATTCCAGACATTCACGAGCAAATGCTCGCGCGTCTGCACGCGCCCCTGCCGCTCCATCATCAGACGGAGCAGCTTGAATTCCGTCGCGGTGAGTTCGACGTGTTCGCCGGCGACCGTCACCCGGTGCGTCTCGCCATCGAGAAGGATGGCGCCGATCTGCAACCGCGCGGAGCTGGGCGGCGGCAGGGCCAACCGGCGGAACATCGCTTCGACGCGCAAGACGAGTTCCTTCGGGCTAAACGGCTTCGCCAGATAATCGTCGGCGCCGCTCTCGAAACCCTCAATGCGATCCTGTGGCTCCGTTTTGGCCGTGAGGAAAATGACCGGCACCCGCGCGAGCTTCGGATCGCTGCGAAACAGTCGGCAGATCTGCAAACCGGTCAAATGCGGCATCATTATGTCCAAAATGGCCAGATCCGGATGAAAATGCCGGGCCTTGGCGAGGCTCGCGGTGGCGTCGTTGAGCGTCTCAACGAGGAAACCGCGGGCGCGGAGGTTGTAAGCGACGAGTTCGGTGACATCCGGCTCATCGTCGACCACGAGGATCTTCTTCTTCTCCATTGGGGCCGGAGTATTGTGACAGACGCGAAACGCTCCAGAGCAATTCCGCCGTGTTACCTGATTGTCACGCGAACGCTCGCCCCCGCGAGCGGCGATAAGACGACTGAGCAACGGCACGCCAAGTCGGCCATGTCGCGCAAACGGGCTCTTCGTGGGAGGCCGCACCCGCAAACCGCCGGCTCGGACCGAACGGCACGGCGACGCTCATGGTGCGATTCACCCGCCAGGCGTCAAATGGGGGTTGAAACGGCGAGCGGCCCAAATGCCCGCAGGGCGCATGCCCCGTTGCTGCACGTTCCCTTCGGGAACGCATGGGCTTCCCAGCGCCAAGTAGATGTATAAATTATTGAATAGCAATAATAAATAAAAATTATTGCCTGTTGTTTTCTACACACCGGCTACTGACACACGGCGCACTATTTCCCCACGCAGTTCGCCCGCGACCGCCGATCAATACGAACGTCCATCTCGCTTCGCCGCTGCCATGCGCACCATGAGTATGCTGATGTCGGCTGGGTTCACGCCGCTAATGCGACTCGCTTGGCCGAGGTTGACCGGACGTAGCTGCTGAAGTTTCTGCGCGCTCTCTCGGCGCAGCCCGGGAATGGTGAAATAGTCCAGATCTGCGGGGAGGGAGATCCGATCTACATCGCGCAACTTCTCGATCTGCCGCAGCTCGCGCTCCAAGTAGCCCCGGTAGCTCACCCGGTAGAGCACCTCATCGCGCACCGCAGCGCCAGCCGCTTCGAGATCAGTGGGCACGATGGAGATCGAATCCACGCGGCGAATGACATCTCCCCAGCGCCCGCCTTCAGTGCGATTCTCCTCCAGCCAGTTAACCCAATGCGTCACCGCGTCCTGTTTCGCGCGGATCGCATTCAAGCGCGACTCCGGGAGAAGCCGGAGTCGTTCCGCGGGCTCACGGAGTCGCAGTTCCGCACTGCCGTGATTCAAGAGCAGACGATACTCTGCCCGGCTGGTGAACATGCGATACGGCTCGCTCGTGCCCTTAGTCACCAGATCATCAATCAGCACGCCGATGTAAGCCTGGTGGCGGCCCAGCACCAACGGAGGCTCTCCCCTGACCTTTTGCACGGCGTTGACGCCGGCAATCAACCCTTGGCAGGCCGCCTCCTCGTAGCCCGACGTGCCATTGATCTGTCCGGCGAAGAACAGATTCTCGACTTTCCGTGATTCGAGGGAGGGAAAGAGCTGTTGGGGCGGCGCGAAATCGTATTCGACGGCGTAAGCCGGCCGCAGCAACTCCGCCCGCTCGAGCCCCGGAATACTGTGGACCAATCGCAGCTGCACATCGAACGGCAGACTCGTCGACAGGCCATTGATATAATACTCGTTCGTATTTCGCCCCTCGGGCTCCAGGTAGAGCATGTGCCGGGGCTTGTCGGCGAAACGGACAAATTTGTCTTCGATGCTCGGGCAATAGCGCGGGCCGGTGCCGACGATCTCGCCGGAATACATCGCGGACTTGTGGAGGTTGCCTCGGACAATCTCGGCGGACTCCGGCGTGGTATAGGTGATCCAGCAAGAAACCTGATCGGCCCCGGGCTGCCAGCCGAGCTTCCGCTCACCCCGGTGTTCCACGTGGAACAATTCCGCCTCGCAGCGAGTATCGTGGAACGCAAAGAACGTCGGTCGCTCGTCGCCCCGCTGCTCCTGCAACACCGCGAAATCGATGCTCCGGCCGAGGATGCGGGGTGGGGTGCCCGTCTTGAGTCGCTGCAACTCAATCCCCGCCTCCAGCAAACTCGCCGAAAGGGTCTTGGCACTGAAGTCACCGAGGCGCCCTCCCTCATTTTTGTTCTGCCCGACGTGCATCAACCCCCGCAGAAACGTGCCGGTAGTTACGATCACCGTCCGACCACGAAACTCCACGTCCAGATTCGTCCGGCAGCCTACGACCTCGCCTCCTTCGAAAATCAGTCCGGTCACAGTCGCCTGAAATATCCGGAGATTCGGCTGCAATTCCAGCGTGTGCTTCATCCGGAATTGATAGGCCTTTTTATCGCACTGCGCCCGGGGCGACTGAACGGCCGGCCCCTTCGACTCATTGAGCAATCGAAACTGAATGCCCGTCACATCCGTATTGATCGCCATCTCACCGCCGAGCGCGTCGATCTCACGCACCAGCTGACCCTTCGCCTGTCCACCGATGGCCGGGTTGCAACTCATCTGGGCGATGGTGTCGATATTACCGGTTAACAGCAGGGTGGAAGCACCGCGGCGCGCCGCGATTAAGCACGCCTCCACGCCGGCATGCCCAGCACCACAAACAATCACATCGTAAATCCGATCAGGCATGTATTTTGATATTAAATCTATTTTCCGATGCAAAAACTGGAGAACAGGACATCCAGCATCCGCTCGTTGTCGACGCGTCCCGCAATCTCCCCGAACGACGCCAAAGCAGCACGTAAATTGCTCGACACCAATTCACTACCATGACCATCAGCCAGCCCGACAACGGCTGATTCCAGCGCTTGACCGGCTCGGGCTAGTGCGTCGGCATGGCGCGCGTTGATCGCGACCCAATCCTCGCCCACCTCGGTGCGGAAGGACTCGGCCCGCGCTTCCAGTGCTTCGACCAGAGTCTCCATGCCGTCACCATGCAATGCCGACACCGCCACCGGATTCGGCACACCTGCGACCGGCAACGTGCGGCCCGCAACGCGGTCCATCTTGTTAAACACCGTCACCGTATTCGCCGGCGAAATGCGCTCGCGCAGATGGGCGGGCAGGGAAGGGAGCGTCGGCGCAGTAGCGTCGACGACCCAGAGGAAAAGATCCGCCTCGCCCGCCTGTTCGAGAGTTTTCTCGATACCACGCCGCTCGAGCGCTCCCGGCTGCGCGTTCAAACCTGCCGTATCCACCAATCGCAGCGCATGCTGTCCGAGCGCGATGATTTCTTCGATGTAATCGCGCGTCGTCCCCGGCTCAGGACTCACCAGCGCGCGCTCCCGACCGACCAAACGGTTCAAAAGACTGCTTTTCCCGGCATTCGGCTCCCCGATGATCACCGTCCGGATGCCTTCCCGCAGGATCTGGCCGTAGTGGTTCGTCGCGGCGAGGCGCTCGGTTCTCACTGACAGATCTTTCAACTGCGCCACGAGGGCCGCCCGATTTTCCTCCGGCAGATCCTCCTCTGGGAAATCGATATAGGCCTCGATCACGGCCAAGCTGTTCAAAAGCAATGTGATGAGCTCATCCATCCGCCGGCCGAGCGAGCCGCGGAGCTGGCGATTGGCCGCCGCGAGTGCCCGCTCGCTGCGTGCGTGGATCAAATCCATCACCGCCTCCGCTTGGCTGAGGTCCATGCGCCCCGCCAAGAATGCCCGCTTGGTGAACTCGCCCGCCTCAGCCGACCGGCAACCGCGCGCCAGCAGGTCTTCGAGGATTTTTTGGGCAATAAACGGGTTCCCGTGGCACGAAATCTCCAGCGTGTCCTCGCCCGTGTAGGAGTTCGGCGCGGCGAAAAACGTGAACAACACATCATCCAGCAACTCACCGCCCCGATCCCGATAGTCCGCGTGCCGCGCCACCCGCGGCTCCGGCAGATCGCCAAAAATCTCCCGCGTCAGCGCCGGCACCTCCGGCCCGCTCGCGCGCAACACCGCGATCGCCGCCGTGCCGGCAGGCGTCGCGAGCGCCGCAATCGTATCTTGGAGCGAACCCATCGCGCCACCCAAAGACAGCGCCGCGCGCGACGCAAAATGAAACACGCATCCGCCACGCCGGGCGCGCCTGCGCTTCAATCGCCGGGTGCGCCGAAAATCTCCGCCACCTTCCGCGCGCGAAAATCGAAAATGTGCTCCAGCTGCCGCCGGACCCACAGCCGCTCCGCCAACCATCCGAACGGTCCCCAGCCAATCTCATACGTCACGCGATCGGTCATCCGCACCCCGCCGTCCACCGCCTCGAAATGATGCTCATGATACCACAGCCGATACGGCCCGACGCGTTGCTCGTCCACGAAGTAGCCGCCCTCGCGGATATGGCGAATTTCCGTTACCCAACGCAGCCACACGCCGGCGATCGGCGAAATCCGATAGTCGATCAGCAATCCGGGATACATCTTTTCCGGCACCGCGCTGAGAATGCGAAAACGCAGATCGGACGGCGTCAGCTCATCGAGATTGCGCGGCGTGGCGAAAAACGCCCACACCCGCTCGAGTGGGGCGGCGATGAATTGTTCACGCAACAGTTGGGCACACATTGCGCCCGAGCATAGCCAACAACACCCGCCGCGCAAAAACCCTTCGTTTTGACGAAATTTCGTGGCGCCGCTACTCTCCGCCGCGATGAACGCGCCCCTCGTCCGCGCCGTGCAGCGCGCTTACCCGCAGATCTACCTCGCCTGCCACGTCGACCACGTGCGCACGAAATCCAATCGTCACCATCTCTCCGCGCACGACTCCACGCTGCTCGCGCACCTCGACGAATCGCGCGCGACCACCGCGGGCGACCTCGCACGCCACCTCGGCGTCGCAGCCTCGACGCTTTCCGCCGCGCTGGCCCGCCTCGAACAACTCGGCCACCTCACGCGCACCCCCGCGCGCCGCGATCGCCGACGCATGGAGTTGCACCTCACGCCACACGGCGCCGATGCGATGGCCGACACCTCGGTGCTCGATCGCCGGCGCGTCGCCGCCGTGCTCGAACACCTCTCTCCATCCGAACAAAAGCGCGCCGTTGCGGGCCTCGCTCTGCTCGCGCGCGCCGCGCTCGCTTTCCAGGCACGCGCTCCACGCCGCCGCCGCTGGTGACCATGAAAATCCTGCTGTTCGCCCTCGCCATTCTCGTCCTCCTCATCGCCCTCGCGTGGTGCATCGGCGCGTTGCTGCCGCGCGCACACACCGCCACCCGCAGCATCGTGCTCCGCCAATCAGCTGCGACCCTGTTCGAGACGGCACGCGACTTCGCGCACCACCCGGAGTGGCGGCGCGACATCCGCTCGGTCGAGCTGCTTCCGCCATCATCGTCCGACGCGCCGCTCCGCTACCGCGAAACCTCTTCGCACGGCACGATCGTCTATGCGGTCCGTGAAACCGAGCCTGCGCGCCGCCTCGTGACGGAAATCGCCGACGACACGCTGCCGTTCGGCGGCCAGTGGACGATCGTCTTCGAACCGGCGGGCGAGGAGCGCACGCACGTGCGCATCACGGAAGACGGCTTTGTGCGTGCGGCGCTGTTTCGATTTCTCGCGCGGTTCGCTTTCGGACCCACGCGCACGATGGAAAGCTATCTTCGCCAACTCGGCACCAAGTTCGGCGAGACACCGCCCATCGAGCCGTGAACGCGCAGGCACACGTCAGGATTTCGGCAGATCGAGCGGCGGCTTCGGCGGCGTGAGACCGGGGCCGAGATCAACCTTCACCTTGCCGGGCGTCTCGGACTTGGGCTCGGCAATCGGCGGCGGAACGACCGGTCGCGCGCCGGGCAAAGTGAAGCGCGGCGCCGCCACGATGCGCTTCGCCGGATCAGCGAGCGCCGCAAGAATTTCAGCCGCGCGCTTTTCCGCCGCCGCGATCTCGTGCGGGCGCTTCGCGAGATGCCCGCGCGTGCGCGCGACGGCGTCGGACGCGGCACCGTTCTTCTCGGCGACGATGAGCCAAGCGAGCCCTTCGGCATAATCGCGCCTCACGCCGCGACCGCTGACCAGGATGGCGCCGATGTTGTGCTGCGCCTCGGGCACGCCGAGCAGCGCCGCCTGGCCGTAGTAATCAAGCGCGAGCTCAAGGCTCTTCGGCCCACCAACGCCATCGTTATGGAGCTTGCCGAGACGGAACATCGCCTCCGCCACGCCACCGCGCGCGGCGCGGTCGAGCCACTCGCGCGCAGCGACCGGATCGACCGCGACGCCGTCGCCATTGAGCAAACGATCGCCGAGTTCGAAGCATGCCTGCGGATCACCCTGTGCGGCGAAACGACGAAGCTGCTCCACATTCTTCCACTTCGGCCCGGTCGAAACGAGCTGCGGCGCTGCGTCGCCCGAGGACGCCGTCGATGCCTTCGGCGGCGCGGCATGGGCCATCAGCAGCGGCAGACTGAACAGGGCAAACGGGAGGAGCAGGGAGCGCATGAACGGGTAGACGGGAAGATCGCGAGCGAGTTCCGCTCAGGGATTTGGCAGCGCCTCGCGGATCGGCCGATAGAGAACGGTCACGTGGGCGGCCAGCCAGCCGCGATCACGCGTCCAAATCCACTCCTGGCGCTCACCGTATTTCATTTTCCAACGCGTGCGTGCACCGGTGGCGTCGGTTTCCACGCGCACGAGCGTCTGCGTAAGCGTGACCTCGGCGCGCGCATCGTCGCGATCGATCCGGTCGATGTGTGTGTCGAGCGACTCGATGTCGAAGTCGGCGAAAAGTTTTCGCGCGCGTTCAAGATAACCGGCGCGGTCGAAGCTCTGGCGATCCGGCGTGTCGAAGCGCCAGTCCGGCGTGCCGAACTCGATGATTCCTTCCGGACGTTCAGCGAGGATCGCCTCGCGGATCGAGGCGATGCGCTCGCGAATCTGCTTCTCCGCCGAAATCTGGCTGCAGCCAACGAGACCAGCCACAAGCAGAACAACCCCGGCAAACAAGAAGGGCGCTCGAGCCATGAGGTTCATGCGAACATCATCGGCGCGGCGCCCCGGAATTCCAAGCGTGGGCTGCGATTTATTCTTCGGTGGCGCCGGCGGCCGGATCGCCCGGCTTGATCTGCGCCTTCTCAAGAATGCCCGTCTTCACCTTTTCGGCCAGTTGCGGGTTCTGCTTCAGCGCTTCCTTCGCGGCTTCGCGGCCCTGGCCGACGAGTTCGCCGTTGAACGCGATCCACGCGCCTTTTTTCTCCAGCACCTTGTGCTCGAGGCCGAGATCGAGAAGCGAGCCGGTGGCGGAGATGCCCTCGTCATACATGATGTCGAACTCGCACTCGGTGAACGGGGGAGCGACCTTGTTCTTCACGACCTTAAGCTTCGTGCGGTTGCCGATGACTTTGCCGTCGGGCGTCTTCAGCTGGTCCTTGCGGCGGATATCGAGGCGGATGGAGGCGAAGAACTTCAGCGCGCGGCCGCCGGAGGTCGTCTCGGGGTTGCCGAACATGACGCCGATCTTCTCACGGATTTGATTCGTGAAGATGCACACGCAGTTCGTCTTCGAGACGACCGCGGTGAGGCGGCGCATGGCCTGCGACATGAGGCGGGCTTGCGCACCGACCGTCGCGTCGCCCATCTGGCCGTCGAGTTCGGCCTTGGTGGTGAGCGCGGCGACGGAGTCGAGGATGATGACGTCGATGGAGTTCGAGCGGATGAGCGTCTCCATGATGTTGAGCGCGTCTTCGCCGGAGTCCGGCTGCGAGACGAGCAAGTCGTCGAGGTTCACGCCGACGACCTTCGCGTATTTCGGATCGAGCGCGTGCTCAACGTCGATGAAGGCCGCGAGGCCGCCACGGCGCTGAGCCTCGGCGATGACGCTCAAGCAGAACGTGGTCTTACCGGAAGATTCCGGGCCGTAGATTTCGATGATGCGGCCCTTGGGCAGACCGCCGACGCCGAGCATGAGGTCGATGGCGAGCGAGCCGGTCGAGAGCGTCTCGACCTTCATCTTGGCGTTGTCGCCGAGGCGCATGATGGAGCCTTCGCCGAACTGCTTCGTGATGGAAGAGACGGCGAGGTCGAGATTCTTCTCGCGCGCGACGATCGCGGCGGAGGGAGCGGCGGGCTTGGTTTCGGCTTTGGGAGACTTATCGGCTTTGGACATGGAGTGAGTGGGTGGGGGGAGAAGCTATCAGGACACGTTGACAGCCGTATGTCAGGAGACTTTCCGAGCCATCTCGCGCGCCGCAAGCGTGGAGTCGGAGAAAATTGGCTCCCTTAATTTAGGCGGTCGGAAAAGTTGACCTGTCGCCGTTTCACGCCCGGCCGCGAGGAGTCGTTATCGGCCCAGCGTGAGCCAGCCAATGCCGATCAACAGCGTGAGAATCGCGATCGGCGTGCCGGCTTTCAGGTATTCCACGAAGCTCAGTCGCACGCCGCGATGGCGCGCGATTTCCGCCACGATGAGATTCGCCACAGAGCCGAGCAGCGTGAGATTGCCGGCAAGCGTCGTGGCCATGGCCAGCGTCAGCCACGCGGTGCCCGGATCATCCAGCGTGGGCACGACGGGGCGGAAAAGCATCACCGCCGGCACGTTCGAGACGAGATTGCTCAAGACGACCGACGCCGCAGTGAGACTGGCCGGTCCGCCATCCGCCCACGGACGCAACCAAGCGAACAGATGCGCGCCCGCGCCCGACTCCTCGATCGCCCCCGTCACGACGAACAGCGCCGAAAAAAACACCAGCAGCCCCCAATCGATTTCGCGAAACACCCGTTCCGGTTTCAAACGGCGCGTGAACAACACCAGCGCGGCCGCGATCAAGGCCGCCAGCGGGATCGGCGCGCCGCCGAACAGCGCCACCAACATCACCACGGACGCCGCGATGCTTTTGCGCAGCAAAGGACGATACTCGCGCCCCGGCAGCGCATAAGTCTCCGCAAAAACCACGGGCGCGAATTCCGTCCGATAAACCAACACGATCACCCCCCAGATCACGACCAGCCCGGCAATCGCCACCGGCGCGAGCGCGAGGAAGAACGGCGTGAAGCCGATCCCCGACGCGATGCCCACGAGCATGTTTTGCGGATTGCCCATCACCGTGGCCACCGAGCCTGCATTGGCTGCCGTCACCAATGCGACGAGGTAGGGCAGGGGATTACGCCGCAACGCAAGCGCCAGATCGAGCACCAGCGGCGTCAGCATCAGCGCAATCGTGTCATTCAAAAACACGGCTGAGAGCACGCCGGAGACCGCCACGATCAACGCCAGCAACCGCCGCGGCGTGCTGGCCAACCGCACGACTTTCGACGCGACGAGGTGGAAAAAGCCCGCGAGGCGCAGGTTCACATTCAGGATCATCATCGCGAGCAGGAGCACGATCGTGTTCCAGTCCACCGCCTGGTAGGCCTTCTCAAGCGGGAGGATCCCGAGCGCGATCAACAGCGTCGCTCCCACCAACGCGATCGTCGCGCGGTTCATCTTCAGCCACGGCCAGCGGCCGACCGCGACGCCGATCAGCGTCAGCGTGGCAATTCCGGTCGTGACCGCGATTTTCCAGTCCATGAGCAGGCGCATCATGCGGGCGACCGTCCGCCACGCAAGGATGCGCGGGCGGGGTGGGAGGACGGATCACTCCGTCAGCGTATAAACCGCGAACGACGACAGCCAGTGCGCGCGATGAAAATCCTCCTCGCCGAGCAACGGCAGCGCCGCCTCGTAGTGCGCCAGCGCGGCCGCCGTCGCGAAGGTTCGCCGCGCATCGTCCGCCGGCAAAAACGCCGCCAGTCGCCGCCACACCCACGCCCGGTTCAAATTCAGGCCGACCAGGTGTGCGATCTTCGGGTCGCGCGGGTCGCTCACCGGCACCGGCTTCAGGAGATTCGCCGGCTCGCCGCGCGCCAAGCGCGGCAGGTATTTTCCGAACCACACCAAGAACTGCTCGCGCGGCAGAATGCGCGCCATCAGCCCGGCCTCCGTCAGGCACGGCGAAAAGAAGTCCTCGCCCGACGGCTCGTAGTGCGCCGGATAATCCTCATCGTGCCCGAACCAATACGCCGCGCGCGCCGTGCACAGCAGCTTCAGCTCCTGGTCATCGTGCGCACGCGCATGCCCGAGCGCCAGCGCGACCGCGACCGCGGTGTTGCCGTGGATGCCGTTGCGGACGGGATGCGTCAGACTGCGCAGGTAACGCATGAAGCCGTCGCGGATGTAGTCCACGAGCGGGTCCATGTTTTCCGCCAGCCGCTCGTCGTAACCGGACATTTCCTGCGCGAGCTTCAAAAACCAAGCCCAGCCGTAAGGCCGCTCGAAAAACTGCCGCCCCGGCGCGCGAAAATACTCCGTTTCGCGCTCCATATTCTCCCGCGTCAGGTGCACCCGCAGCACCCGGTCGATCTCCGGGTGCTCCGGCAGCTCCGGGAACAAAATCGCCAGCCGCGCCAGCATCCAATGCTGGTGCACGCACGAGTGCCAGTCATAGCTGCCGTAGAACGCCGGGTGCAGCGCCCGCACCTCCATCACGTCCTCCGGCCCGTTAAGCATGTGCTGGAGCAGATGCGGGTATTCGCGCCGGACGTTCGCGAGCCCGAGGCGCGCGAAAGCGGAGGCTTGCGACAAGGTGAGCGTGGGGAAGACGTCCGGCACGGCTCGTGACGCTACGCGCCAAAACTTTCAGTTGAAGAAGAAAACGCCCCACCTACATTCCGCCCGGAACCCTCACACACCCTCTCGTCACCGCTCCACGAATGAAGATCAAAGCCTACCTGAAGCCGCACTGCGGCTGGTCCAACGGCGTCCGCGCCATCATGCGCAAATACAACCTGCCGTTCGAGGACATCGACATCATCAACCATCGCTCCAATTACGAGGAGATGGTCCGCAAGTCCGGCCAGCCGCTCTCTCCGTGCGTCGAAATCGACGGCGTGATGCTCGCCGACGTCTCCGGCGAAGAAGTGGAAAACTACATGCTCGCGAACGAGCTCGTGAAGCCCACCACCGCCACGACCGACGTCAACACGGCCGCCGGCTGCTCCGACGAGGAACACGCCCGCATGCAGGCCAAGCCCGTGCGCTTCTTCTGAGCGTAGCTCGCCAAATCTGCAGCGGCGGTCCATGACCGCCGAAAACCTCACGCCGGCCACTGCGCCGGCGTTTTTCGTTTCCGGAAAGGCGTGGATCCCGTGCTGCCTCGACCGCGCCGGTGGCGAAGAACCTCGCCGCCCTACCGCACATCCGCCCGCAAGAACCGTCCCGCCCCCGCCGCCACCCCGAGCGTCACCAGCGTCCCGATCAGCGTGAACCACGGCCAAAAAATCTCGCCGCCGAACGTCGCCAGCCACCACCCGCGCACCGCCGGGATGTTCGGCGGCCAATAAAGCACGTTCATCACCGCGACGGAGCTCAGCATCCCGACAACGACGGCCCGCGCGCCGACGCCGCGCGCGAACAGCGCCAGCATCAAACCGCCGAGCAGCGCACCGCTCGTCAGCCCGCGCAACGAGAACGCCGCGTTCAACACGAACTGCACCTCGCGCGTCAGCCACGCCACACCCACGAGCGCCGCGGCCCAGAAAATCGTCGAGCGCTTGCTCCACGCCAGCAGCGCCGCCTCGTTAAGCCGCGGCATCAGCGGCTTCACGAAATCCATCGTTGAGACCGACGCCAGCGACGTCATCGCCGAGCTGATCGACGACATCGCCGCCGACAAAATCGCCACGATGAGAAAACCCTTCAGCACATGCGGCACCTCCGTGAGCATGAACACCGGGAAAATGAAATCGTTCGCCTTGATCCCCGGTCGCGTCTCCGGCAGCGGAATCTGCATCGGATGCGATTGGTAGAACACCCACAGCAGCGCGCCCACGAGCAGGAAAATCAGGAAGAGTGGGAAGATCACGACCGCGCTCAACGCGAGCGCCTTCCGCCCGTCTGCCACCGTCCGACACGCCAGCACGCGCTGCACGATCAACTGCTCCGCGCCATGCGACGACAGCACGATCAGCGTCCCGCCAAGCACGCCCATCCAGATGTTGAACGGCGCCCCGAACGAGAACGTCCCGTTGAACCACTCCAGCTTTCCACCCGCGCGCGCCACCTCGAATGCCGCGTCCCAGCCGCCCACGAGCGTCGGGATGTAGCACAGCGCGAAGATGCCGCCCGCAAGAAACAGCCCGAACTGCACCGCGTCCGTCCAGATCACCGCCTTCACGCCGCCCACGTAGGTGTAGAGCAGCGACAGTCCCACGAAGAGCACGATCGCCCCGAAGATCGGATCCACGAGTCCGCCGAAGCTGCACACCGTCTCGCCGAGCAACAGCCGGATCGGAATGCACGCCACGTAAACGCGCACGCCCGCCGCCAGCGTTTCGAGAAACAGAAACAACGCGCCCGCCACCCGCCGCGGCCCGACGCCGAGGCGCTGCTCGAGCAACTGGTAGGGCGAATAAATTTCCCCGCTCAGATAATGCGGCACCATCACGACCGCCAGGATCACGCGCGCGATCACGTAGCCGAAGATCATCTGCAGGAACATCAGATTTCCGCCGAACGCGATCGCCGGCACGCCGATGATCGTCAGCGCGCTCGTCTCCGCTGCGACGATCGACATCCCAATGCCCCACCAAGGAATATTGCGGCTCCCGAGGAAGTAGTCGCGCGTGTTCTGCTGGTCGCGCCCGAACCACAGCCCGAGCGCCACGACGCCGCCCAGATAAATCAAAATGATGGCCCAGTCGCCGGCGTTAAAAAAGGGGTTCATGCCGCGCGCCGATGCAGCGCGAACCCCGCCGCGCTGGCGAGCCCGATCTCATCGGCCAATCGACTAGGTGGAACGCGTTGATCCCAACGCGTTCAAAAACGCCCGCCGCGAATCACACGTCCGAGCGCGTTGAGGTCAACACGCTCCACCTCCGCGAACGTCTGCCCTTCTACCGCGACGCTGCCGCCACCAGCTTCTCCAGCGCCGGCAAAAACGGAAACTCCACCGCCGCCGCCGTCGGCTGCTCCGCCTGCTTCAACAGCGCGCGCGCCCGCTCCGACTCCGCCGCGTTGAGCCGCGCGCCACTCGCCACCACCTGCAACGCCCGCGACGCCACATCGCACAGCGCCACCAGCCGCTGCGCCGTTTCGATGCGGCCCTGCGCGTATTTGTCCGCCGCCGGCATCTCGGCCACGCGCGCCGCGGCTGCCCGCCAGGCACTGAGCGTCACCATCAAATCGTCCATCCCCGCAGCGCGTGCATCCGCGGGCAACCCCAGCCAGTCGTCGATCTTCGTCGCAAACTCGCGTGCCGGGCGGCTCTCCGAGTGCGCCCAGTCGGCGAGTTCGTTCAGCGGAAAATCGGCGCCGCCTTTCTGGATCTGCGGGCGGCGATAGCGTTTCACCGGCTCCACCGCCGACGCTAGCACGCGCAACGCCGCAGCTTCCTCCGGCGAATAGCCGTCGAACTGCGGCCACGCGCGATGCTGCACGCCCGTCTCGACGAGCAGCGCGTCGATCCGCGCCAGTCGGCGATACATGTCGGGCACGTCGCGCACTTCCCGCGGCGACCACAAACGCTCCGCCACTGCCGCCGCCCGCGGCCAGACACGGAAATCGTAGATCCGGGCGTCGGCCCACTCGCTCCACATCGGCGCCTCGCCGCCCAGCACCCGCGCGGCCTGCTCAATCGTCAGGGTAGGGCGCGGACTCCGCTCCGCGCCGTCGTTTTCGGCGGCGAGCGGAGTCGCCGCCCTACCTTCCGGCAGCGGATCGGCCGCGTAGTGTTCCGCGGCCGAAAAATGCAGATCGAGGTAGTAGCCGGCCGACAGGATGCCGGCGAAACCGTGCTGCGCCGCCAACGCCAGCGATTCCGGTCCGCGCCAGGAATGCACGACGGCGCTGCGCGGCAGGTCCGGATGCAAGATCTCGTCCCAGCCCACGAGCCGCTTGCCGTGCTGCGCCAGCAGCGTCGCGAGCTTCTGGTTGAACCACGCGTGCAGCGCCTCGTTCGTCGTCAAGCCGTGCGCGTATTTGAACTGCCGGATGCGCTCGCTGGCATTCCAGTGCTTGCCATTGTTTTCGTCGCCGCCGATGTGGAAGAACTCGTCGGGAAACAGCGCCGCCATCTCGCCGAAAAAGGACTCAAGCAACGCGAGCGTCTCCGGTCGCGTCGGGTCAAGCACCGGATCGAGGACGCCCCAATCCTTCGCGACCGTGTAGCGGCCCGGCACGCTCGCCAGCTCGGGGTGCGACGCCAGCCACGCCGTCGCGTGACCCGGCACATCGAATTCCGGCACCACGCGGATGCCGCGCTCGGCCGCCGCCGCGATGATTGCCTTGATCTGCGCCTGCGTGAGCACGCCGCTCTCCGCGCTGACCGCGTGCAGCTCCGGGTGTCGTTTGCTTTCGATCCGGAAGCCCTGGTCGTCCGTCAGGTGCAGATGCAGGACGTTCATCTTCACCGCGGCCATCGCGTCGAGATTGCGGTGGATCACTTCCGGCGGCTGGAAATGGCGCGCGACGTCGATCATCAACCCGCGCCACGGAAAACGCGGCGCATCGCGGATCACGACCGCCCGTGCGGCGTAGCCGCTCGCGCCCTTTTCCACCAGTTGCAGGAATGTCTCGAGTCCGCGCAGCGCGCCCACGACGCTCGGCGCACGCAACGCCGCGCCGTCCGACCGGACCTCGAGCGTGTAGGACTCGTCATCGCCGAGCTGCGGCAACGTCGAGCCCGCCGCCGCGCATGTGATCACGAGCGCGCCGCCGGCGTTGGCGTAGCGCGGACCGAAGTCCAGCGCCGTGCGCTTCTGCAACCGATCGAGGGCGCGGCCGATGCCGGCACGCAGGCGGGCGTCGTCATGGCCGGCCACGCGCACCCGAAAAGCGGCATCGATGACCAGCGCGCTTGCGCGCCACTCGACCTGCAAAGGCCAAGGCATCAGCGCGGGGCGGGAGCCCGCGTCCGCCCGTAGCGAGACGAGACTGACGGCGGCGCCGATCATGATCACGAAAAGCGCGCGGATCATCGCGCGGAGTCGTCAGGGCGACGACGGTTGAAGCGATTTCCAGTCGAAGGACGCATAACTTTGCTCGCGAACGGGCGACCACTTCTCGAACAAAGCGCGCGCGACCGCAATCGAATCCCCGCGCGTCGTCGTCGGGTGCGGCTCGTGCCGCTCGCACCACGCGAACTCCCAGCGCGCGAGTTCACTGTAGAAATCGTTCGCCGCCGCGACCACGCGCCCGTCGCGGCGCGGCAACGCGCGGTCGTCGAAGCCCGCGGGCTGCTGCTCGAGCCACGCGAAATATTTCCGCCAACGCTCCAGATAAAAACTGTCCATCAAGCCCGACCACTGGCGACCGGCGTATTCGAACAGCATCGTCGTTTCCGGCGTGCCGCCCCACACGGTGATGAGCTGCCGCGCGTTGCGCTCGTAGAGGTCGGCTTCGGCGGCGGTTTTGCCCCAGGCGCGCGCATCGGCGAGCCACGGACCGAGCAGGAACTCCCGCCGCGTGGCGAGGAGCGCATCGAGATCGGCGCCCAATGCGAGAAAGCGATCGCGCGACGCGGCGAATTTTACCCGATCGCCCGCGCGCCACGCGGCGACCACTTCGCGGTGTAGCGGCACGGAAAGATCCGCGAGCGCCTGACGCGCGACGTCGACCAGATCGTAGCGGAACGGCTCGACGCGCCCGAGCTCCGGCGCCGCCGCGAGCAGATCACTCCACGCACGCCACGGCGCGGTGATGTCGTAGTCGCGCTCGAAACTGCCCCACGGCGACGCCTGCTTCAACTCGAGCGCAGGACGCGCCTGCAACGGCGACTCCATCGGCGGCTCCGGACTCTTTTGCGCGTAAACGCTCGTCCGCAGCGTGGCCCATGCGCGTTGCGCGTCGGCGTTGTCCACGCCGTAGCGCGCGTGCACGTAGCGCCGCGTCCACGCGTCGAGGTCCGGCGTCGCGCGATGCCACGCGAGATCGGCGGCAAGATCGAAGAGCAGCGGGTTGTGCTCGATGGCTTCGGGAAAAAGGCCGATGCCCACCAAGTTCCGCCCAGCGGGCGTGCCGAGGAGCGATGGCGCGGTGTTGGCGAGTTGCGGCAGATTGCCGCCGAGACTGTGGCGGCCGCCGTAATTCTGGATGATGCCTGCGACCCACGCGCGGCCCCAGAACGAGTCGGTCTCACGCCACTTTTGGCCGGTGAGATCGAGCACGAGCAGGCGGTCCGCCGGGATGCCGCGCACGATGCCTTCGCGAATCGACCAGCCTTGCATCACGATCGTGGCCTGCGGGTCGAACTCGGTCGTGAGCTTGAAAATGGTTTCACCGACATCGTGCAGGTAACGCGCGCCTTCCTGCGGCGGCTCGCCTTCGTGGAACGGATCGGCCGCGTAGAGATGGTCGCCGCCGAAAAGTTTCTGCTGTTCCTCCAGAAACACACGCCCCATGCGGGTGAAGAGCGGATCAGCCGGATCGAGTTGCGCCGGGCCGGGCGGAATTTCGCACCAGACTTTTTTCTGGAGAATGCGCGCCTCGGGAAACTGCTTCGTCAGCGCGACCGGCACGCAGCCGGTGAATCCCTGCAAGATCGGCGTCATGCCGAGTTCGCGTTCGCGGCGGACGATCCATTGGCCGAGTTCGAGATGCGAATCGATCCACGATTGCGGCAACGGTCCGCCCCAGCGCTCGATGTTGGTCATCCACTGCCACGCGAAGAACGCCGGACCGACGAAAAACGCGCGGATCTCGTCGTCGGGCATCCCGAAACGCCGCAGCGTCGCCTGCCAGACCGCTTCCTGACCGGTGATCGCGAGAGGAGTCGTGATGCCGTTTAGCGCCATCCAGTCGATCTCGCGCTCCCAGCGTGCGCGATCCCACCACGCGGCGGTGTAGTTGAACGTGCAGTAATTCAGGTAAACGCGGTGCGCGTAGGGCGACTCGACGCGCACCTTCTGCGGCACGGCGGGCAACTTTTCGGGCAGCGCGAGATTGTCGCCGCACCACGAGAGCTGCACGTGCGCGACGTGGCGAAAATACCAGTTCAGCGCCGAGCCAATCGTGACGCCGTTGTGCCCGCGCAACACGAGGCGACCGTCGCGCGTCTCGACCTCAAACGCATCCAGCGCGCCCGGCGCGTGCGCGAGCGGTTCGAGGACGATCTGCTCGGCGTGCTGCGGCACGATGCGCGCAACGAGCGCACGAGCCGCGTCGAGCGAGTCGGCGCGCAGCGCGGCAACACCGAACGCGAGCGCGGCCAGGAGCGCGCACACGCTCCTGGCCGCGGTGACATGTCGCATGCCCGCCAAATTCATTTCTCGCCGTAGAATTCGCGCTGGATCGCTTGGAACGACGGCTTCGGCTTCCGCTGGCTGTCGAACACGCCCCAGTGTTTCTCGGCAACTTGCGGCGGAACCTTGTCGCCGCCGCCTTTCCAGCTCTCGTCGAAGGCTTCGAAGAGGAACGTCGCGACCTGGCGCTCCTTGATCCAGCGGTAGTGCTGGCGGAGATAATTTTCCTGCGCGGCGACGGACACCTCGGCCTTCATCAGCGCGCCTTCCTCGCCGGGCTTGTTGCGCGTCGGATCGTTGCTCGTGGCCCAGCCGCTCTCGCCGATGATCACCGGCACGCCCGGATGAAGGCGGACGGTGTTGTCGTATTGTTCGCCGAGCCAGGCCATCGCGCCGTCGAGCGGGCGGCCGTTCCAGAGCGCGTAGCCGTGCAGGATGATGAAATCCAACTCGGCCGCGACGGCCTGCGAGGCGGGCTTGTTCCAGAAATTGTAGTCGTCCGCGCTCGTGACCGGCTGCTTCACCTGCGCGCGCACCTCGCGGGCCCAGCGCGCGACCTCGGCTGGATCGGTGCGGTGGTCGGACCACTCGACGCAGGCCTCGTTGCCGACGGCGACGGCGATCACAACGTCGGGATAGGCGTTCGCGATGCGCACGGCATTCGCGAGCTCGTGGCGCGTGCGCTCCGGGTGCTTCGCGTCAACCCACGCGCCGAGGATCATCCGAATCGGCAGCTTGTGTTCATGGATGAGGCGCACCGTGGGCTCCGCCACGATGACGTCATACATGCGGATGAGATTCCAGTAGCGCGCGACCAGCTTCAGGTCGGCGAGGATCTCGGCGTCGTTGGGCAACGGGCCGTCGGGCGTCTGGCCGTCGCGATACGGGCTGAACGAGACGCCGTTGCCGATCCAGCGGCCATCAAGCTGGAGATTCAGCGTGCGGCGCCCGCCGGGCAGATCGGAGGCGGCGCGCAACGCGGGCGCAAGGGAGAGCATCGCCGCGCAGGCGGCGAGGAGGAGAGCAGGGAACTTCATGGGGGAGAAACTCAGAGCGGCCGGAACTCGCTGCCGAGTTCGACCTCGATACGCGTCACCCGGCCGGTGCGGCCGAAAACTTCCGCGCTGGTCGCGGCGTCGAGAGCCGTGCCGGCGCGCTCGTGCGTGCCGCTCGCATCGGTCCAGCGAATGCACGCCTTACCCGAGCTGAGACGGTAGACGATCGGCACCGTGCAAAACGTGAACGCCAGCGCGCGCGCGGGAATCGCGATTTCCTGTTCGCGGGCCTCGCCGCCCGGCACGCGCAACGTCGCGGGCGCCGCCGTGAATTCGGTGGCGCGCAGCAAAGCCGGACGGAAGGCGAGGGTGCCGCCTTCCACATGCACGCCGAGTTCGCCCCAGCGTGTGAGGATTTCCTCTTTCACCTGGCCGGTCATGCCGGGTTGTTGCGCGCCACTGTGGCCGGGCGTGTGCGAGTAGGGGTCGGTCGGAAACGCGCCGTAATCGGCGGCCGTCTTGTTGAAGCCGAGCCCGGCGCGGATGTCGTAGTAGAGCTCGCGCAACGTGACCGTCTCGGGCGCTTGCTGCGCTTCCGCGGCGAACAGGTTTTCCTGCACCGCGAGCAGGAGCTTCGCGACCATGTGCCAGTAGATGCAGCCGAGGCCCTCGTAGCCGAACATGCTGCCACTGCGCCCGGTGAAAGCGCGGTGATGGAAGAGTTGCTCGTAAACCTCCTCGGCGGCGGCGCCGTGCGTGCGGACGAGATCGGCCCAGCGCGGCTCGCGCGCGAGTTGTGCGAGGCGGTCGCGCAACGCGTCGGCGTTCGCGAGGTCCGCATGGAAACGGTGCGCGCCCGCGGCGTCGCGCACGATCACGCGATCGTCGCCGGCGGCGAGCAGGGCCGCGAACAGCGGCGAGGACGCAATCGCGTCGGCTGGGATCGTGTTGCGCGCGAGGAAGCCGGGCAGCTGGCGATCCGGATACAGCAGGTAACTGTGTTGATCGGCGCGGTAGAGCGGGCTCGCGCGCAGCGTGCGCAGCAAGCGCACGACTTCTGCCGGCGTGAGCAGACCGGAGCTGAGCACGGCGACCTGGCCCTCGAGCATCGGGTAGAGCGCGTGCACTTCGAGACCGGCGGGCTGCTCGGTGAACTCGAGGCGATTGTAGGATTCGTAGAGACCGTCCGCGCGGAGACCGAGGCGCAGCGTGTGATCGACGAATTCCTGCGCGAGCGCGAGCGCGGCGGCGATTTGCGCGGGGGCGATGGCTTCGGCGGCGCCGGGACCGGTGCGATAAATCGCGTCGCGGTAGTTGGAGCCGGCGGTGGCGAGCGCGTCGAGCAGCGAGCGACGCTGCGCCGAGGAGATCGTCGATGCCGCGAGCATCGCGCGGTGCGACTCCAGCGCGGCGTGGATGCCGCGGAGCAATTCTCCCACGCGCGCCGAGAGCGCGACAGGCGACGCGCCGAGCGCGGGCAGCAGCTCGCGGCGCACGTGCGCGAGCATGCGACGCAGGTAGGCGAGCGTGACGAACGAAACGCCGTAGCCGACGAGCGCGTTGTTGGCGTCGTTCCACTCCGGGCGCTGCGTGTTCATCCAGATGCCGCCGCCGGCGACGAAGTTCGTCATCCGCGTGAGCGTGAGCAGCAGGAGTTTTTCGGTGAGATTGACGTGCCGCACGCGACCGTCGGCGTCGGCGATCAGCCGCGCATCGCTGCCGAGCTCGGCTTCGCGCGCGACGATCGCGCGGTGTTTCTCGAGGTCGAACTGGATCGTCTCGCGCGGGTGGCGGCGCGTGTCGGCGTAGTTGGCGAGACGATAGGGAACGGCCGCGTAGGCGTAGCGCGGCTCGCGCAGCGCGGCCTGCAGGCGGCCGGGATGATAGCGGCCGGACCACTCGAGCAGTTTTTGAAGATAGATGACCTGGTGGTCGCCCCAGTAGCCGATCGAGGCCCACGGGTCCTCGTGATCGGGCACTTCCCAATCGATGCCGGTGTGCGTGACGCGATACGGGTTGTAGCCGTCGGCGGTCGACGCGCTGAGGAATTTCGCGAGCGCGGAGTCGATGAACTCCGGATAGCTGGCGCAAAGCGCCTCCCAGTTTTGGAAAATGTCGCGCCAGTTGCCTTCGTGGGCGAGGACGCGCTGGCCCTTCTCGTCGCGCACGCGGATCTTGAAACGGTTCCACGGGCGGCTCGGGTCGCCGTGGCGGCGGCTGAAGGTGAGCGGCAGGTATTCCTCGGCGAGGCGCGCGAAATCGGCGTCGCCGGTCGCGCGAGCGCGCGCGAGCAAATCGGCGCGCGTGAGCGTCGCGGGGAGGCTGGCGAGCAGCGCGGCGTGGCGTTGCGCAACGGTGCGGTTGCGGCGCGCAACGACGACGGCGAAGTCCGCGGCCGGAATCGCGTGGTCTTCCACGAACACACCACCGCGCATGATGTTGAAGAGGACGTTCGTGAAGTGATGCGTGGTGACGGTTTCGTCAGCGCCGCACTGGCAACCGTCGGCGGACGCGACGAGTTGGCGGAGTTTGGCGGTCGACGCATCCGCGTCGGCCAGCGCGGCGGACGCGAGCTTTCCGCTAGCAGCCGCAGCGCGGCGCGCGGCGACGTCGGGCTGGCTCAAGCCGATGTCGGCGCCGAAGAGCCAGCGCTTCGTCTGCTGCGCGGGCACGGTGAATTCGCTCGCGAGCAGGTAACTGCAACGCACGCCGCGGCGGTGCGGCTCGGGCGTGAGCGCGCGGCCTTCGAGGAAGGCGCCAAGTTGCGCGTCGGAGAGCAGGACGGCGGGTTTCGGCAGACCGTCGGACCACACGACGCTCGCGCGGAGCGATTCGAGGGCGATGGCGCGATCGACAATCGCGGCGGCAAGCGCGAAGACGGCGAGATTGGACTCGGGGAAGAGTTCGGCGGTCTTGTAGGCGTCGGTGAGGCAGCTGCTGACGTTCTGCAGGCGCAGCGAAACGCCCCACGGCTGGACGTTGCGCAGACCGTCGAGGAGGCGCACCGAAATCGGCACGTCGGAAATGTTTTCGAGTTCGCAGCGGCGGAGCAGGCCGTGGTTTTCCGCAGAGGACCAGCCGTAGCGGAACACGAGGCCGAGCGCGGTGTTCGTTTCCTCGAACCAGAGGCGGTCGCCTTCGATGCTTTTATAGAGCGCGCGCGAGATCGCGTTGTTCGCTGCCGCGGCGCCGGGCGCGAACGGCTGCCAGAGCACGGGGCCGCGCGTGGTTTCCACCCAGAGTGCGGTGAACGGACCGTTGATGCCGGCGCTGTCGTAGATGCGATCGACGGTTTGGTAGGGAAAGAGCGATTGCTCAGCGTCGCTGCGGCCGGCGGTGAGTCCGCCGTTGCTGGCGACGAAGAGCCAGAGGTCGGACGAGCTGACGACGTTCATGAAGAACGGCGGCAAGCGGTCGGCTTGCGCGATGCGGTGGTAGCGACCGCCGAAGGCGTCGACGGGGGAGTCGGCGGATTGCGGAACGGTCGGGTTGCGGCGGAGGGAAGCCTGCGGGGCAGGCGAGGGAAGGGGATTCACTCAGGTGAGGCGCACGGGCGCGATCGTTTCGCCGGGCACGAGATCGGCTTCGACGAAGATTTTGCGGCGCGGGGACGAGGGATGCTCGAGACGATTGATGAGACGGGTGAGGGCAGAGGCGCCGATGTGCTCGTGGGGCACGCGCATGGAAGTGGCTCGCGGCAGACCGGCCGGCGGCTCCAGGCCGTCGAAGCCGGTGACGGAGCAATCCTCCGGCACGCGGAGGCCGCGTGCGCGAAGGTCCGTGATGAGCGGATAGGCTTGGTGGTCGGCGGCGCAGACCCAGGCGGTGACGCCGGAGTTCTTCACATGGTGTGCGACGCGTTCGGAGACCTGCGCGGGCGTGAGCTCGGGGTCCTTTTTGTGCACGTTGACCACCCACGCGGGATTGAAGTCCATGCCGTGCAGATACAGCGCCTCGATGTAGCCGGAGAAGCGGCGCGCGACCCAGTGGCCGCCGATGGGGTATTTCCACGAGACGAAACCGATGCGCGTGTGGCCGGCGGCGCGCAGCGCTTCGACCAGCGTAAGCACGCCGGAGGCGTCGTCGGTGTCGATGATGTCGATGCCGGGATGGTTGTAGCTCTCGAGCACGGCGACCGTGGAGAGGCGCTTCGAGATCATCTCCACTGCGTCCTCCGCAAACGGATAAATAAGGATCGCTCCGCGCCAATCGGCCGCGCGCATGTGGCGGAACGCCGGTTGCCGCGTGCTCTCGGGATGAAAGTCGCCCGGCGCCTGATAATAGACGTCGATCTTCACGCGCTCGATTTCGGCGCGATCGCGAATGCCCTTCAGGATGTAGGGAAAGGTCGCCATCACGACGTTCTCGGCGGGAATGCCGATCAGGACGCCGATGGTGAGTTTCTTCGCGCCTTTCGCGTGGCGCCGCGACATGCGGCCGGCACTCATGCGGTAGCCCAGATCCTCGGCGGCGCTGTGCACCTTCGCCCGCGTCTCCGCGCTGATCGCCGGGTGATTCGCGAGGCTGCGCGAGACCGTCGCGCGCGAGATATTCAGCCGCTGAGCGATGAGGTTCTGATTGATGCGGGGCATGGGGAGACCGCGCGAGCCGGATGGGGTTGAGCGAACGCGAGCGCGTGGAGTTCTTGCTACAAATACAGCGGGGATAAGCAAGCAATTATCAATGCAACAAACATGTCACTGGCGGAGATTTTTAGAGGAATTTGCGATGTATTAAAATCGCAAACAATTGTTTTCCATTAGTTTTTATGGCAACAAAACAAAGGCAGTTCCATGCAACTTGTAATGCACAAACGCGTTGACAGAACGTGCGCACAAACGCGACGCTTGGCCCACTCGATTGCGGCGAAAACCCTGCCGCGACCGGCAAACCCTTGCTTCCCGTTTTTTGGGGCATGCGCGTCCCCCCAGATGCGCGAACCCGCGGGAGGCAGCCCACCAACCCGACTACCCTCATGATCCCTCAACACCGTTCCGTGCTGTGTGCCGGACTATTGGCCAGCTCCGCCTTAGGGCTGTGGCCGCTGACGTCGGAGGCGCAAACGAGCGGCTCGACGACGGCCGACCAAACGCAACCGCCTGCCGCCGCTGATTCCGTTGAAACCAAGAAGGACGACCTCGTCCTTCTCTCGCCGTTCACGGTCACCACCGAAAAGGACCGCGGCTACAAGGCCACCAACGCCACTTCGGGCACGCGCCTGAACACGCCGATCAAGGAGCTGCCGATGCCCATCTCGGTCATCACGGAAAAGTTCCTCCGCGACACCGGCTCGGCCGACCTGCGCCAGAGCTTGCGCTACACTGCCGGCATCCTGCTGCAGTCGCAAAACGACCAGGGCACGCCCGGCGGCGCCTACCAGGGCCCCGGCGGCGTCAACAATCCTGAGGGTGCCACCGCCAACAAGACCGCCAGCTCCTACAAGATCCGCGGCTACGTCACCGACGTCGTGCTCCGGGACGGTTATCGCCGCCAGAATTTCACCGACTCGATCAACATCGGTCGCGTCGAGGCCGTCTTCGGTCCCGCGGCGCTGCTCTACGGCTTCGGCCAGTTCGGCGGCATCGTGAACTACATCCCGAAGGCCCCCGAGGCCAAGACCGCCAGCGAAGTCGCCGTCTCCTACGGCACGGAAAACTTCAAGCGCGCCACGCTCGATACCACCGGCCCGCTCGGCAACATCGCCAATCTCCGCTACCGCTTCACCGGCGCGTGGCAGGACACCGAATCGTGGACCGACTTCAACACCGAGTCGCACACGTTCTTCTCGCCCGCGATCAGCTTCAACCCGACCAAGTCCACCCAGGTCGACATCGACTATGAGACCGGCGACATGAAGCAGAAGGGCGTCGGCTTCCAGCGCGTCCGCGCCATGGCCAACGTCGGCCTCAACAACGACCAGAACGAGCGCGCCGACTTTTACACCGTCCCCGGCACCGACAAGAAAACCTTCCGCTGGTCCGGCAACGACACCTACATCAACAGCCAGGCGACCAACTTCCGCGCGCAAGTCTCGCAGAAGTTCTTCGAGAACCTGAACCTGCTCGTCGGCTACAACCGCTCGACGGCCGACTTCCAGACCCGCGACGTCTACGGCAATCTCTCGCAGAACACCGGCCCCGTCGCGCTCCGCAAGCGCGTCCTCTTCAGCACGCTCAATCCGGCCGCCGGCGACTCGAATCAGAACGCCATCAACGGCTACGTCGACGACGTCGTCCTCCAATACACCTGGGGCTTCTCCGACACCACGAGCAGCCGCGATCAGGTCCGCGCCGAAGCGACCTACAAGTTCGACCTCTTCCCGGATGCGAACAAGTGGCTCCGCACGACGCACTCCGTCCTCCTCGGCCACTCCGAAGAGTCCGCCGAGAACGACGTCAGCAGCGGCGGCACGCTCGACAACCAGTTCAACTACAAGAGCCCGACCGACGCTTCCTACATCACGTGGGGCAAGCAGGGTGACGGCACGGCCGACGTGGCCACCCGCTGGAAGAACAACAACTACTCGCGCGGCTGGGACCAGGCGACCTACGTCGTTTACCAAGGCAAGTTCGCCGATGACCGCGTCACGCTCATCTCCGGCATCCGCGAGGACCACACCGACAACTACAGCACGACCCTCGACATGCAGACCAACGCTTCCTCGAAGGTCCGCAGCGCCAAGGTCGAAGAGCGCACCGAGCAGCACGGCATCAGCGTCGCCCTCGACCCGAACCGCCACATCAATGTCTTCGCCCTCAAGGCCGGCGGCCTCATGCCGAATTTCAGCGGCCACCGCGACGTCACCGGCCAGCCCGTCGGTCCGGTCATCGCCAAGAGCAAGGAATACGGCGTGAAGATCGATCTCTTCGACGGCCGTCTCTCCGGTTCGATCAGCTCCTACAAGATCAAGCGCACCGGCACCGAGCTCTTCTACTGGTGGGCGCCCACGTCGAACTACAAGCACTTCAACCCGGCCAAGGACATCGTTTACAACGTCTCCAACTTCTCGCCCACGTCCGTCCCCGGTGGCAGCAACGGCGGCAACGGCGCCGCCGACGCGGCCCTCACGCAGTGGAACGCCGGCGTCGCCGCCGGTGCGATCTACCAAAAGACCGTCGGTGCGAGCACCAACTGGTATGTCAACGCCTCCAAGGCCACTGGCGCCGCCTACCTCGACGCCGTGTTCGACTACACCAAGTCCCACGGCATGAGCTGGCCGGGCTGGCTCTACAACTACGACGCCGAGACCAACAACTCGTGGGAAGACCGCGCCTCCGGCCCGGACGGCAACGAATACGTCATCGGCTCCGACTCCGCCAAGGGCTGGAGCGCCGAGATCATGTGGACGCCGAACAACAACTTCCAGGTCGTTGCCAGCTACGCCCACACCGAGCGCGTCATCGACAACGCCGGCCAGTTCGCCAAGTCCCCGAATCCGCAGGATCGCTGGGCCGTCTGGTATTTCCCCAACACCGACTGGGGCCTGACCGGCAAGCCGCTCAGCACCGTCTACGGCAACGCGCAGGACACCTCCACCTGGACCGGCATCGGCTACGGCACCGGCGAAAAGCAGGACGACACGCCTGAGCACGCCGCGTCTGTCTGGGCCAACTACCAGTTCACCCGGGGCACGCTCAAGGGCCTCTCCGCCGGCCTCGGCGGCTCGTGGGAATCTCCCCGCGAATATCAGTCCGGCATCACCCACGGCGGTGGCCAGCGCGTCACCGACAAGGACGGCAACCTCGTCGTCCTCAAGACGCCCGAGCGCTACAACGTCGACCTCATGGTTCGCTACGACTTCAAGTTCTACGACCACGACGCCGCCGTGCAGCTCAACGTCTACAACCTGCTCGACGACCAGAAGCTCTACGGCCTGATCTACGCCGCCCCGCGCTCGGCCAAGATCGAGTTCCGCTACAAGTTCTGATTTGGGGTTTGTATGGTTAACCACGACGCGCATCGGCTCCCGCTGATGCGCGTTCGTTTTTCTGCTGCCACCCGAATGGGGTTCGAAAAACTGTAGCCGCGCTTGAGCCGCAGGCGAAAGCGTGGTCCCAACAGGACCGCGTTGCCGCTGCGCTCCAACGCGGCTACGCCTGCCTCCGCTCCTCACGCCTCTCCGCTCGCGCTCTTCACCTTCCCTCCTCCCTTGTCCTCCTCCGCCCCTCTCACCCTCCGGGAAAAACTCGCCTACGGTCTCGGCGACACCGCCTCGAATTTCTTTTTCCAGGCGTTCAACATTTTCCTGGCCTACTACTACACCGACGTCGTCGGCATCAAGAACACCGCCGCGGTCGGCTGGCTGCTCGGCACGATGCCCATCCTCGTCGCCGCGCTGAATCCCGTCATCGGCATGCTCGCCGATCGCACGAATTCGCGCTGGGGCAAATTCCGCCCGTGGATCCTCTGGGGCGCGCTGCCCTACGGCGTCCTCGGCTACGTGATGTTCGCCAACCCGGGCTTCACGCCCGACGGCCAACTCATCTTCGCCTACGTCACCTACACGCTCATGCTCGTCGCCTACGCGGCGATCAACACGCCCTACTCGGCGCTCATGGGCGTGATGTCCGCTTCGTCCGAAGACCGCACCTCGCTCTCCACTTATCGTTTCGCTTGCGCCTTCCTCGGCGCGCTGCTCATCGGCTCGCTCGTGCCGAAGCTGAGCAAATTCTTCGCCACCGTCGGCGGCAGCGAAGCCGCCGGCTTCCGTTACACGATGGCGATCTTCGCCGTGATCTCGGTCGTGATGTTCCTGTTCACCTTCTTCAACACGAAGGAACGCGTCGCCCCGCCCGCGGAGCAGAAATCCTCCTTCGGCGCCGACCTGCGTGACCTCTTCCGCAACGGCCCGTGGCTCGTCCTCTTCTTCGCCGCCTTCCTCACCCTCGCCAACACCGGCATGCGCAGCGGCTCCGGCGTCTACTATTTCAAATACGTCGTCGGCGACTTCGAGGGCCTCAGCGCCTTCAACTTCTGGGGCTTCCTCGCGTTCATCGTCGGCTCGCTCGCCACCAAGCTCTTCACGAAATTCGCCGCGCGCCGCACCCTGATGATCGGCCTCACAATCCTCAACGCCCTCGCGATGGCGTCGTTCTATTTCCTCGATCCGAAAAATCTCCCGCTGCTCTACGCGATGAACATCTTCGCGTCCTTCGTCGCGGGCCCGACGCCCGCCATCGTGTGGTCGATGTATGCCGACACCGCCGACTACGGCGAATGGAAGTTCGGCCGCCGCACCACCGGCCTCGTGTTCTCCGCCACCGTGTTCGTGCAAAAAGTCGGTCTCGCGATCGGCTCCGCCATGATCGGCTGGCTGCTCAGCTACTACGGCTACATGGCCGACGCCGTGCAAACGCCCCGCGCGCTCCACGGCATCACGCTGCTCTTCAGCGTGCTCCCGGGCGTCTTCGCGCTGCTCAGCGGATTCGCGATCTTCTTCTACCGCCTCGACGAGGCCGACGTGAAAAAGATCGAAGCCGACCTCGCCGCCCGCAAAGCCGCGTCCTGATCCGATCTCAACTCCGTAGCCACGTTGGATGTAGCCGCGTTGGAGCGCAGCGACAACGTGGCCGCTTTCGCGCCTTACCGCGCTCCCACTCTTCATGCCAAGCCGCGCCCCCCTCGCTGCCCGTTGGATGACCGCGACGCTCTTGTGCGCCGCACTCGCGCTCTGCGTCGCGCGCGGCGCGCCGCCGCCGCGCATCGCCATCGCCGACTACGAGGACAAAGTCCGCGCGTCCTTCCTCGGCCAGCTCGCGGGCAACTTCTACGGACTCGGCTACGAGTTTAAATTCATCGACCAGCCCGGCCCCGACGCGATGCCCTACGGCTTCCGCCCGGAAATCCTCGCGCGCCTCCGCGAAGTCAACGGCACCTTCTCGGACGACGACACCGACATCGAATACATGTATCTGCTCGCGATGGAGCGGCACGGCATCGAGCCGACCTACGCGCAGCTCGCTGCCGCCTGGAAACATCACGTGCGCGAACGCGTCTGGGTCGCCAACCGCGCCGCGCTCACGCTCATGCGCGCCGGCCATTTTCCACCGCACACCGGCCGCCGCGGCTACAACGGCCAGTGGTTCCAGATCGATCCGCAACTCGTGAACGAACTCTGGGCCGTCACCGCGCCCGGCATGATCCGCTACGCCACCGCGAAATCCGACTGGGCCGCGCGCATCACGAGCGACTCCTTCGGCGTCGAGCCGACCGTCTTCTACGCCGCGATGTATTCCGCCGCGTTCTTCGAGCGCGACATCGCCAAGCTCGTCGACGCCGGCCTCGCCGCCATGCCGCCCGGCAGCCGCTTTGCTGAAGCCGTCCGCTACACGCGAGAACTCGTGCAACGCCACCCGCACGACTGGCGCACCGCCCGCGCCGCGCTGGCCGCGCGCTACTACGGACAATTCGACTACAACGCCGGCGCGTGGCCGGTCGTCGACGCCGTGCTCAACGGCGCCTGCGGCGTGATGGCGCTGCTCTACGGCGACGGCGATTTTCAGCGCACGCTCGATCTCTGCTGCGCGCTCGGCTTCGACGCCGACAACCAAGCCGCCACGATGTGCGGCCTGCTCGGCATCGTTCACGGCACGAAAGGCCTGCCGCCCGCTCTCCTCGCGCCGCTCGCCGACGCCGGCTGGACCGCGCCGTTCAACGACCGCTACGTGAACGTCTCGCGCCACGACCTACCCGACGCGAGCATCGCCGACCTCGCCTGCCGCTTCGCGCGCCAAGGCGAACGCGTCGTCCTCGCCCACGGCGGCAAACGCATCGTCGTCGACGGCGTCGACACGCTCGAGATTCCCGCGGACGCCGCGTTCACGCCACCGTTCGAGTTCAACGCCCCGCCGCCGTTCTTCGCCGCCGTCGGCGAACCGTTCTCCTATGAGTTCTACACCGGCCGCGACGCCCGAGCGGTAACGTGGCACCTCGACGGCGAATTGCCCCGCGGCCTCACGTTCGCCAACGGCACGATTTCCGGCACGCCGCAAACCGCCGGAACCTCGATCGTGCGCGTGCACGTCGCCGCCAGCACTGATCGCGCAAACGTGCCGGTCGAAATCCACGTGCGCGGCACAAACCTCGCCGCATCCGCCACGGAGATTCTCTCCAACCCCGACGCGATCGACCACGAAGTCGCCTTGCTGCGCGATGGCGAGCGCCGCCAGCGCACCTACTTCAGCGTCGCCGCGCACTCGCAGCCGAAAACCGATTTCTACGGCTACCGCTGGGCCACCCCGCAACGCATTGCTGCGCTGCGCCTGAGTGTCGGCGAAATGAAAGAGTGGGGCGGCTGGTTCACGAGTCTTGCCGTGGAAGCGCAAGCCTCCGACGGCAGCTGGCGCGAAGTCTCCGGCCTGAAGATTTCGCCGACGCCGGACTTCGAGAACTCGCAATGGCTCAAGGCGAGCCACTGCGATTACGACCTCCGCTTCGATCCCGTCGAGACGACCGCCATCCGCCTGATCGGCCGCGCCGGCGGCATCGAGCCCGACGAAGCCAACCGCGCGGTCGGCCGGCACTACTTCACCGCGATCAGCGAACTCGCGGCCTACGCGCAATGAGCAGTGTGGTTCACGCGTCGCCTTCCTCAGCGTCGGGCGCGTTACAGCTCGATGATCCCGCGCTGCACCGCGGCCGTCACCGCTTCCGTCCGCGCGGCGACGTGGAGCTTGCTCAGGATGTTCTTCAGGTGGTCCTTCACCGTGTTCTCCGAGATGGCGAGGCGCCCTGCGATTTCCTTGTTCGCGCAACCCTTCGCGATTTCGCGCAGCACCTCGATTTCGCGCGCGGTGAGCGTCTCGTAGTCGCGTCGCACCGCGAGCCGGCTCGCGACATCGCGCGGAATCCAGTTTCCGCCCGCCGCCACCGCGCGGATCGCCGGAATCAAGTCGTCGCCCGTCGAGCTCTTCAACAGGTAGCCGCGCGCGCCCGCCGCGATCGCCTTGTGGATGTCCTCGTCGCCGTTGTAGGCCGTGAGCACGAGAATCGGCGCATCCGGAAACTCGCGGCGGATCGCCTCGATCACCTGCGTGCCGCTTTTGATCGGCATGCGCAGGTCCATCAGCGCGACGTCCGGCCGGTGCTTCGCGTAAGCCTCGATCGCTTGCGCGCCGTCCGTGGCTTGCACGACGACCTTCATGTCGGGCTCGGAATCGATCATCGCAACCAATCCGCTGCGAACGATGAAATGATCGTCCGCCACCATGATGCGCAGGGGCTGGTTTTCGCTCATGAGAGGGGATTCAATTTCTCTTTCGGCGTCGCCGCGTCCGTCGGCTGCAACGGCACCTCGACGACGATCGTCGTGCCCTTGCCCGGCGCACTCGTGACCGTGATCCCGCCCGCGAGACGTTTCGCCCGCTCGGTCATGCCCGTGAGACCGAAATGTCCCTCGCCCGGCGTAGCGGTCGCATCGAAGCCCACACCATCATCCTGCACGCGCAGCCGCAGCACGCGCGGATCGAACTCGAGCGCGATGCTCACCCGCGTCGCATGAGCATGCTTGGCGATATTCGTCAGCGCTTCCTGGCCGATGCGCAGCACGTTCTCCTCGACGACCTCCGGGAGCCCGCGCGCCTCGCCCTGCGTGGCGAAATCGAGCGCGATCTCCGTGCCGTGCACCATCTGGTCCGCGCTGCACTTCAACGCGCTCGCGAGGTCGAACTGCTCCAGCTCGCGCGAGCGCAGATCCCAGATCGAGCGGCGCAGACCGACCTGGCTTTGATGCAGCCAATTCCGCGCGAGCTGCAGGTGCGTGTCGGACGCCTCGGGATCGCGGCGCGAGAGTTTCGCCGCGGTGTTCAGACGCATGGCGATGCCCGCGAGCGTTTGCTCGAGCGTGTCGTGCAAATCCCGCGCGAGCCGCGTGCGCTCGGCGAGCACGGCCTTGAACTGCACCTCGGCGGTCTTGCGCGCGGTCATCTCCACCTGCAGCTGCGCGGAGCGCTCGGCGACCTTGTCCTCGAGCGTGTCGTGCGCCTCCTGGAGTTCGCGCTGGGCACGTTCGAGTTCGCGCACGACGCGGCGCAGCGCGGCGTTCTTCTTCGCCACCGTCAGCAGCCAGGCCACGACGATCACGAGGCCGACGCTCAGCAACGCGAGTCCCGCCAGCAAACGTTCCGGCGTCAGCCAGCTCGGTTTTTCGATCACGCGCAAACCGTCGAGATCGGGCAACAGCAGCATGAGCGAGGTGAGTTTCGCCGCGGCGTTGATGGTCGAGACGCACACGCCGTCGGCTTCCACGACGCTGCCAATCGGGATTTCCGCGAGCGCGGGACTTTCCTCGGCGCTCAGGTGCTCGATGGTGAACATCGTGCCCGATCCCTGCACGAGCCACGTGGTGACGAAGCCGGCCGCACGGCCGTCGAGCCGCGTGTGCGGTCGCGTGGAACGATCGAGCAGGCGTCCGCGCAGCGTGATCGTTTCGCCGTGATGCTCGCCACGGGCGATCTCGAGGAACGGCACGGTGCGTGCCGGCACGATCGCATGCGGCGCACGGCAGCGCCGCAGCACCGCGTCGCGCAACACGGGCAAGTGACCATCGTATTCGACGAAGCCGATCGCCTCGACTTCCTCGCCGAGGGCGAACCTTCCCGGCTGCGCGGTCTCGATCCGCAACCCGCCCGAGCCGTCCTGCAAAAACAACTCTTCGCCCGGCCGCTGGAACGTCACGTTGCCGCGCACATGCACGCGTTGCTCCGCGTGACGCCCGCGCCGGTATTGCGCGATGCTGTTGACCGGCATGATGGGCTCCTCGAACGGATTCGCCTGCTCCGACTCGAGCACCGCGAAATCCTCCGCCCACGGCACGTAGACCGCGGCCGCCGTGAGATGCCGGAGCGCGCCGATGTAATGCATCGCCGCGGTGCCGCGCACGCGCACGCGCGCGGCAATGAACGACTCGGGCGCCGCGTCGGGCGAGACGGGCGTGGTCACTTGGAGACGGTTGCCCGCAACGCTCAGGTCGACCAGCAAGCGATTGTTTTCGACGCGCGCGGTGCGCACGACGCCAACGATTTCGACGCGCTGGCTGTCCTCGTGGCCCGCCTTCAGATCCTCGATCGTCACGCGCTTCGCCTCGGGCAACGGCGCCGTGCCGAGCTTCCGCCACGTCGGCGCGCTGATGATCGGTGCGAACGCGCCGGGATGCGTGATGCCTTCGACGCTGACGAGATCGCCCGGCAACGGAGGCACGCGATTCAGGTTTTCGACAAAGATGCCACCAGTCGCGTCCTGCACGAAGAACTGCCCGCGCCAGTCCGGCTCGGCCGCAGTGACGACACCGGTCACGGCCACGCGCAACCGCCGGCCCGCTTGCTCCGCGCTGAGCGACAACACCTCGGAGGCTTCGGTGAGCGGCTCGGCGGGCGTGCCCGTTCCGGCACGCGCTACGCCGCCCAGCATTACGGCGCTGCACCACAGCACAGAGAAAATTTTGATGATCGGACGCACACGCGCGTCGGAAAAATTCGGGGCGACGCAGCTCCCGAGTTAAGTCTCTCGCGCGCGCAACACACGAAAATTTCAGCAGATGCCGCCCACCCGAAATGGGGATGCGGCGACGGAGTCGCGATTGGTAGAGTGACACATCCCCCACGCCGCGCCCTCGCGGCTCAGCCGCTCGTCCCCCACGACGGCTGGGTGTATCAACCCTCGCACGTATGAACTCCCCGAAGCTGTTACTCATTGCCTGCCTCGCGGCCAGTTGCGCCGCCAGTGTCAGCCTTCACGCGCAAGCCGCGCCGAGCGCGCCGCCTGCTGATACCGCCGCAAAATCCGGCGACGACACAGTCGTCCTCTCACCCTTCACGGTCACCACGGACAAGGACAGCGGTTACAAGGCCACCAACACCACGTCGGGCACGCGCCTCAACACCGCGATCAAGGACCTGCCGATGCCGATCGAGGTGATCACGGAAAAATTCATCCGCGACACGGGCTCGAAGGACCTGCGCGAATCGCTCCGCTACAGCGCCGGCATCCAACTGCAGTCGCAAAACGACTGGGGCACCACGCAGGGCTGGGCCGCGACCACGCCCGGCCGCATCAATAATCCCGAAGGCAGCACCGCCACCGCCGACCAATCGCGCGTGAAGATCCGCGGCTTCCTCACCGAAGCCTCGCTGCGCGACGGCTTCCGCCGGCAAAACGCCACCGACTCCGTCAACCTCGCCCGCGTCGAAGTCATCCGCGGCCCGTCCTCGCTGCTCTACGGCGTCGGCAATTTCGGCGGCGTGGTGAACTACCTCGTCAAGCAGCCGAGCAAGAAGACCGAAGGCGAAGTCACGTTCGAGTATGGCAGCTACAACCTGATGCGCGGCACGATCGACTACACCGGCCCGGCCACGGACACGGTCGATTACCGCCTCACCGCCGCTTACCAGCGGACCGACGACTACACGGACTACAAGAAAGAGGACCACTACTTCGTCGCGCCGATCGTGACCTGGACGCCGTTCAAGGACACGAAGATCACCTTCGACACCGAGTTCGGTAAGCAGAACCGCAGCGGCATCGGCTTCCAAAACATCCGCGCCGTGCCGACGGGTTTCGTGAACAGCTCCGACGGCTACAACGGCGGCTTCCTCACGCCCGCCGGTCGCAACCCGAAGGAATTCCGCTGGAGCGGCCCCGACACGTTCAACGACAGCAAAGCCTGGAACCTCCTCTTCAAGCTCGAGCAAAAGCTCGCCGAGAATCTCTACTTCAACGTCGGCTACAACAACTCGGCTTTCAGCTACGACCAGCTCGACGTCTCCGCTTCGCTTCAGACGCCCGGCACGTCCACCCCCGCGTGGGCCATCGCCAACGTCACCTACGTTCCCCTCGTCTCCGGCCAGAGCGGTTTCCCGACCGGCCCGCAGCCGGCCACCATCGGCTATCAGTGGAACGCCTCCACGGAGGACGACACCCACGAACAGATTCGCGCCGATCTCACCTACAAGCTCGCGCTCTTCGAGAACTCCAAGTGGTTGAAGCTCGATAACACCTTCCTCGTCGGCCTGAACTACACGACCGAGCGCTACGAGAACGTGATCCGCGGCACGCCGTTCGATCGGAACATGTTCAAGAACCCGACCGACAGCTCGCCCTTCAAGGCCGGCAAACAGGCCGATGGCTCCCCGGATCACGCGATGAAGGACCTCTTCCACCAGATCCAGAACACGAGCGACGCCGCGCTCTACGCCGTCTATCAAGGCCGCTTGCTCGACGAATGGGTCACGCTCATCGCCGGCGCCCGAAAGGACCGCAGCTGGAATAAATTCTGGCACTACAATCCGCAATGGGGCGCCGACGGCGTCTCGCACAACCAAGGCTACGACGAGAAACCCGTCGAACAATACGGCGATCCGAGCCGCGACACGACTTACCAATACGGCATCGACGTCCGCCTCACGCGCAGCGGCAGCCTCTCGCTCTACGCGATGAAGGCCGAGTCCAGCCTGCCGAACTACGACGGCGCAAAGGACTTTAACGGCAACGTCATCAAAGCTGCCCTCGGCGAGGACAAGGAGTTCGGTCTGAAATTCGACCTCTTCAACGGCCGCGTCTCCGGCACGATCTCGAAGTTCGAAATCACGCGCACCCGCGTCGGCATCGGCAACCCCGGCGGCATCTGGTGGGCGCCCACGGCCTCCGGCACCTATTACTTCAAGCCGAACCAGAACATCGTTTACCAGGTCAACGACCTCAATCCGGTCGGCAACGAGTGGAACGCCGCCGTCGTCGCCTCGACCGCGCAATGGAACGCCGCCAAGGCCGCCGGCGCGGTCTACCAAGCGACCAACTCCGCCGGTAACACGAACTGGTATGTAAACGCCTCCTCGACGACCGGCGCCGCGCTCATGGACGCCGTCTTCGCGAACGCCATCAGCACGAACTCCACCGGTTGGTGGGGCTGGATCTACAACTTCGACAACCTGACCAACAACGCGACGGTCGACTACAACGGCGCCTCGCCTCCGGGACCGACCGGCGGCCGCTCCGTGCCGCTCGGCTCCGATCGCTCCGAAGGTTGGGACGCGCAAGTCCTCCTCTCGCCGACCGACAACCTCCAAATCGCGCTGTCGTATTCGCACGTCGACAAAACCGTGCTCAACGCCTCTGAGTGGGCGAAGTATCCCTACCCGCAGGATCGCTGGGCGATCTGGTATGCGCCGATCGATTGGGCTGACGGCGGCACCGCCGCAGCAAAGCGCTTCACCGATCCGAACGACACGTCGACGCACATTTCGTTCGGCAACGGCCTCACGCTCGACGACACCCCGAAGAGCCAGGCCTCCGCGTGGATGAACTACCAGTTCCCGAAGGCCAGCGCCCTCAAGGGCTTCTCCTTCGGCGCCGGCGTCGTCTACACCGGCTCGGGCGTCATTTATCCGACCTACTTCAGCCAGCCGAAGGATTCGAAGGGCAACGTCATCTTCCTGAACTCGAAGTCCAAGACCGTTTGGAACGGCATGGCGCGCTACGAGTTCAAGGTGCGCGGCCACGACGCCTCGCTGCAGCTCAACGTCGATAACCTGACCAACAACACCGACTACTACGGCTTCATTGCTCAGGCCCCCCGCCGCTTCTCGCTCACGTATTCGCAAAAGCTGTGAGCGCTGCTCGCTAACCCGTTCTTTCTCTCCGCACCACGCCTCCACCTTCTTGTCAGCGCGAGCACTCCGCCCGCGCTGACGTAGATTGCAGGCGCGTGCTTTTCCGCCACGCCGCCCGAGCCTCTCGCTCGGGCGGTTTCGTCGCGACGGTCCGCCGCCGCGATTTTTTCCCAGCCTTTAGCTTCGATCCCTATGCGTTCCAACCCAGTCCTCCGCACCGCGGGCGCCGCCGCGCTCGCCGCCCTCATGCTCACCTCAGCCCGCGCCGCCTCCTGGTCGGTCATCGAGACCGCCCGCGATAATGGTCATCGCCTCACGCCCGTCGCCGCCCCCGCGGCCGCGCCGGCCGGCGCTCACGCGCTCGCCGTCGACACGAGCAAGCAATTCCAGGAAATGGTCGGCTTCGGCGGCGCGCTCACCGAGTCGTCGGCCTGGGTCCTGGCGCAGTTGCCCGCCGACAAACGCCTCGAAGTCATCCGCGCCTACTACGGCAAGGACGGCCTCGGCTACACGCTCGCGCGCACGCACCTCAACTCGTGCGACTTCTCGCTCAACCACTGGTCGCTCGCCGAGACGCCCGGCGATTACGACCTCCACAGCTTCACGCTCGATCCCATGCGCAAATGGGTCATGCCGCTCCTGCACGACGCGCGCAAAGCCGCCGGCAGCGACGACCGCTTCAAGCTCCTCGTCTCGCCCTGGAGCCCGCCCGCATGGATGAAGACCAATTTCCGCATGGATGATGGCGGCTCGCTCCGCCGCGAATACGCCGCCGCGTGGGCGAACATGTTCGTCAAATTCGCGCACGCCATGGCCAAGGAAGAGAAGATCCCCGTTTGGGCCTTCTCCGTGCAAAACGAACCCGAGGCACACCAGACCTGGGAGTCGTGCCTGTTCAACCCGAAGCAGGAAGCCGCCTTCGTCCGCGATCACCTCGGGCCCGCGCTGCACCAAGCCGGCCTGCAAAACATCAAGCTCATCGGCCACGACCACAACCGCGACATCCTCGAAGCGCACGCCGACGCGCTCCTCGGCGATCCCGCCGTCGCCAAATACTTCTGGGGCCTCGGCGTCCACTGGTATGTCAGCGAAGACTTCGCGGCCTCCTCGCGCGTTCACGCGAAATATCCCGACAAGCCCATCCTCTTCACCGAAGGCTGCTGGGAAGGCGGCAAGAACCTCGGCGTCTGGGAACACGGCGAAGCCTACGTCACGCAGATGATCGGTGATTTCAACAACTGGGTCTGCGGCTTCATCGACTGGAACATCGTCCTCGACCAGCGCGGCGGCCCGAACCACGTCGGCAATTTCTGCGACGCGCCGGTGCTCGTCGACACCAACACCAAGGAAGTCCGCTACAGCGCCGCGTTCTACTACCTCGGTCACTTCAGCAAATACGTGCAGCCCGGCGCGCACCGCGTCGCCACCGCCGGCATCCCCGCCGGCCTGCAAGCCATCGCGTTCCAGAACCCGGACCGCTCGCTCGCCATCGTCGTCATGAACGCCGGTGACAAGCCGCAGTCGTTCACGCTCGCCGCCGGCGGCGACGCCGTCGCGTGCACCATCCCCGCGCACGGCATCCACACCTACCTCCGCGCCAACTGACGCACCTTCCAAACCATCGCCGCACTCGCCTGTAGCCGCGCTTGAGCCGCAGGCGAAAGCGTGGCCGTTCCCGTGAAAACTCTCTCTCTCCTCCTCACGCTCGCTTCCGCGCTTAGCTCGGCTCTGCTCGCGCAAGCGGCCACACCTCTGCCCGCCGCACCTGCCACCGGCTGGAAACTCGTCTGGTCCGACGAATTCGACAAAGACGGCGCGCCCGATCCCGCCAAGTGGTCCTACGACGTCGGCGGCCACGGCTGGGGCAACAAGGAGCTCCAGTTCTACACCGACAACCGCCGCGAAAACGCCCGCATCGAAAACGGCCACCTCATCATCGAGGCACGCCGCGAGAAGTGGGAAGGCAAGGACGTGACGTCCGCCCGCCTCGTCACGAAGGACAAAGGCGACTGGACCTACGGCCGCTTCGAGATCCGCGCCAAGCTCCCGCGCGGCCTCGGCACCTGGCCCGCCATCTGGATGCTCCCGACGAAATGGGACCTTGGCTCCGGCCATTGGCCCGACATCGGCGAGATCGATATCATGGAGCACGTCGGCTACGCCCAAGGCGTCGTCCACGCGTCCACGCATTCGAAAGCGCACCAGTGGCGCAACAACAGCCAACGCACCGCCACCATCCAGGTGCCGGACGCTTCCGATGCCTTCCACACCTACACCCTCGAGTGGGAAGCCGACGAGATCCGCGTCTATCTCGACGACCGCCTTTATTTCACCAGCAAGCGCGACGGCGGCGACTGGACCTCGTGGCCGTTCTACCGGCCCTTTCACCTGCTCCTCAACGTCGCTTTCGGCGGCGACTGGGGCGGCGTGAAAGGCGTCGATCCCGACGTGCTCCCGCAGCGCATGGAAGTCGATTTCGTCCGCGTCTATCAACGCGCCTCCGAATGATGTTTTGAGGTAGTAGTCCAGGGTAGGTGGGAGGGGCTTTAAGCCCCGACGCTCAGTCAACGTCGTCGCCCCAAGCTCCTCCCACCCAATGCGCCTGCTCTGAGGTGGTCGCCGCTGTTCCGGCGGTGACAAAGCCCCGCCAGCCGCCGGCACCCGCGTATTTTGCCCCACTCCCCCGAACGAGGGATATCTTCCTCCCCTCCCGCTGCTACACTCCCGCTCCGTCCTCCGTTCACCCCGTAGCGGAAGCCGTGTGGCTTTCGCCCTCACGAACCCAGCCCTCAACCCCGCGCACTCCGCCCCCATCCCCGGACGCGAACATCACATCGCCAGCCCCGCCACGAGCGTCATGACTCCAGATTCCGGTTGGCGCAGCCCGCGCCAACTGCCAGTTTCCCAGCCTCGTGGCGCTCGACCCCGGCGTCGTTGATTTCGGCTCCCTCGCGTTTTTCTCCCCATGTCCCTGTTGCCCTTGTTTGTTGCCTCCGCTGGAGGCGGCGCTTCGTCCGCATCGTCGGGCGGCGTCATCCTTCAACTCGCCTCGGTCGACTACCTGATCCTGGCGCTCTACTTCGCCTTCGTGCTCGGCATCGGCTGGGTGCTGAAGAAGCACCTGAAGACCTCGACCGACTTCTTCGAGTCCGGTCGCTCGTTGCCCGCGTGGATCTGCGCGCTCGGCTTCATCGGCGCGAATCTCGGCGCGCAGGAAGTCATGGGCATGGCCGCTTCCGGCGCCAAATACGGCATCGCGACGTCGCACTTCTACTGGGTCGGCGCGATTCCCGCCATGGTCTTCGTCGGCATTTTCATGATGCCGTTCTACTACGGCTCGAAGGCCCGCTCCGTTCCCGAATACCTCAAGCTCCGCTTCGACGAAAAGACGCGCACGTTCAACGCGCTGTCGTTCGCGACGATGACGGTGTTCTCGTCGGGCATCTCGATGTTCGCCCTGGCGAAGCTGCTCAACGCGATCCTCGGCTGGGACTTTGATGCATGCATCATCATCTCGAGCGCGATCGTGCTGGTCTACATCTACACCGGCGGCCTCACCTCCGCGATCTACAACGAGGTGCTCCAATTCTTCCTCATCGTCCTCGGCTTCCTCCCGCTCGTCATCCTCGGCCTGCAGGATATCGGCGGCTGGGACGGCCTCATGACGCAGCTCGGCGCCTATTCCGAAACCAAGGGCATGCCCGGCGCCTGGAGCGAATCCTGGCAACACATGGGCAGCGCCGCCGCCAACCCGATCGGCATCGAATGGTTCGGCCTCGTCGCCGGCTTGGGCTTCGTCCTCTCCTTCGGTTACTGGTGCACGGACTTCCTCGTCATCCAGCGCGCCATGGCCGCCAAGGACATGAACTCCGCGCGCCGCACGCCGCTCATCGCCGCGATTCCGAAGATGCTCTTCCCGGCGCTCGTCATCCTTCCCGGCATGCTCGCCATCGCGCTCTATCACAAAGGCGGCACCGCGCAGATCGCGCTGCCCATCGGCGCCGACGGCAACCCGGACTACAACATGGTCGTCCCCGCGCTCCTCGCGAAATACTTCCCGAACGGCATGCTCGGCATCGGCCTCACCGCGCTCATGGCCTCGTTCATGTCCGGCATGGCCGGCAACGTCACGGCCTTCAACACGGTCTGGACCTACGACCTCTACCAACGCTGGTTCAAGCCCGACGCTTCCGACGCGCACCTGATCAAAGTCGGCCGCATCACCACCGTCGTCGGCTTGCTCATCTCGGCCGCCTGCGCTTACGCCGCCACGAAGTTCAATAACATCATGGACATGCTCCAATTGGTGTTCGGCTTCGTGAACGCGCCGCTCTTCGCCATCTTCCTCCTCGGCATGTTCTGGAAGCGCGCCACCGGCCACGGCGCCTTCTTCGGCCTGCTCCTCGGCACGCTCGCCGCCGTCATCTTCCAAGGCAACACGCTCCCCGTCGGCGAAATCGCCAGCATCTACAAGGGCGGCTGGATCAGCGGCGCGGCCGATGCCTACCCGTTCGCCAGCTCGATGGCGCAGAACTTCTGGATGGCGATCTTCGCCTTCAGCGGCTGCTTCCTCGGCACGATCATCATCTCGCTCGCCACCAAACCGAACCGCACGGACGAGGAACTCCGCGGCCTCGTCTACTCGCTCACCGAGAAGGTCGTCGATCACCACGACACCCCGTGGTATTCCCGTCCCGCCACGCTCGGCATCATCGTCCTCGCGATGACCCTCGTGCTGAACATCATCTTCTGGTAACCCGCCACCCCATCCGACCATGCAACAACTCGACGTTCGCCTGCCCATGGGGCTGCTCTTCCTCAGCCTCGGCCTGATCCTCGCCGGCTACGGCGTCATGGCCGACCCGGCCATCTACGCCAAGCACTCGCTCGGCCAGAACGTGAACCTGATCTGGGGCGTGATCTTCGCCCTCTTCGGCGGCCTCATGCTCTGGCTCACCGCCCGCGCGAAGAAGAGCTGAGTCCATCCTGCTCTCGCGCGGCCCGCCCAACGGCCCCGCGACGATCCCGCAAAATTCCCCCCGAGCCGGCCTCCCAATGGCCGGCTCTTTTTTTCTCCGGTGATTCGTCGCCGCAGCCGTGACGCGGCTGCACCCGCCTCGTTCGCCACCGCCCGGTCCGCCATCCGCGCAACAAAGTAGCCGCCGCGCGCGTGCGCGACTCACCATCCGATCACCCAGTCCGCCCCCCACCAGCAAAATTGCTTAATAAGCAATAATTTTCCGAAGCTTCGCTGCCGCGTAAATTGCTTAATACGCAAGTCTGCTCGCATTCGCCCAGCTCTCGTATTCGCTCTTCTCGCGAGCGCTCGCGTTGGTCAGCTCTCCTCCGCCACGAAGTGACAACCCTTGCTCACCGGATTAAGCGACGCCGCATGCACCACCAGTAGTGCGGTCTGCACCGCGTTGCGCAGCTCGATCAACTCCCGCGTTGGCCGGCAATCGCGGTAGAACGCCTGAATGTCCTCGCGCAGTTCCAACAAAATCCGGCGCGCCCGCGCCAGCCGCCGCGGAGAGCGGATGATGCCCGCGTAATTCCACATCGTCTGCCGGATCTGATGCAGGTCCTGCTGCAACAGCAGCGGATCTGCCACCTTCGCCGGACTCCGCCACTCGCGCGCCACGGGTCGGGCAAAGTCCGTATCACGGACTTTGGCTCCAGCGACTCCGCCAGCCAGCGACTTCGTCTCAGAGGAAGAGTCCGTAATACGGACTCTGTCGATGGAGCGACTCGCGAGTTCATGGAGGTCCGCGTTCGCCGCCGCCCGTGCGCTGACGAGACACTCGAGCAGCGACGTGCTCGCGAGACGGTTGGCGCCATGCAGGCCGGTGCACGCCGTCTCACCGATCGCGTTCAGATCGCGCACATTGGTGCGACCCTGCAAATCCGTGTGCACGCCGCCGCAGGAGAAGTGCGCCGCCGGCACGATCGGGATGCGCTCGCGCGTGATGTCGATCCCCGCCTCCAGGCAACGCGCGTAGATCGCCGGAAAGCGGTCGCGGATAAACTCCGGCCGCAGCGCCGAGAGGTCTAGGAACGCACTCGCATCACCCGTCGCCGCGAGATGCTGGCTGATCGAACGCGCGACGATATCGCGCGGCGCCAGTGAGCCCAGCGGGTGAACCTTGTCCATGAACCGCCGCCCGCGCGCATCGACGATCACCGCGCCCTCGCCGCGCAGCGCCTCGGTAATGAGGAACGGCGCACCGTCGCGCGGGAAGAAAACCGTCGGGTGAAACTGCACGTATTCGAGATCGATGACGCGCGCGCCGACACGATACGCCATCGCCACGCCGTGGCCGACACTGCCGGGCTGGTTCGTCGTGTGTAGGAAAACTCCGCCGAGGCCACCCGTCGCGAGGATCGTCTTGCGCGCCGTGATCGCGATCACTTCGCCCGTCGCCGTGTTGAGCGCGTAGCAACCGAAGCACGTCAGCGGCTCGTAGCGGTGCGCGGGATCGGCGGCATTGTGCGAGAGCGTCAACAGGTCGACCGCCACGTGGCCGCTGCGCCGCGTGATGCCCGACGTCGCGTCCACCTTCGCCGCCACCGCCGTGAGAATCGAGTGACCGGTCGTGTCACGCGTGTGGATGATGCGACGCTCGTGGTGCCCGCCTTCGCGCGTGAAATCCAGCTCGCCATCCGGGCGTCGGTCGAAGTCCACGCGCAGTTCATCCAATAACAAATCCTTCACCGCCGCCGGACCTTCGCGCACGAGTTGGTCGATCGCCGCCGGATTCGCCGTGCCTGCGCTCGCGTCCATGATGTCGCGCGCCAATTGCGCCGGATCGGTGCCCGCACCGTAGATGATTCCACCCTGCGCCCAATCGCTGTTGGCCACGAGCGGCTCCGCGAGCGAAAGCAATTCCACGCGCAGGCCAGCGCGCGCCGCGTGCAGCGCGTAAGCCGAGCCGGCCAAGCCGGCGCCGAGCACGAGGCAATCCGTCTCCACGGTCTTCATTGCTGGATCAGGGTAGGGGCGGTTGCCCTCAACCGCCCTCGAACGTCGTTGGGGCATTGAGGGCAACGGCCCCGACCGAACGCAGCGCTCATCGCGCCGACCTCCGCGCCGGCCGAACATCGAGACTCAGATCCGCCGCGATCGCCGAGTGCGTGAGCGCGCCGATGCTGATCACATCGACGCCGGGCTGCGCGTAGTCGCGCAGCGTATCGAACTTCACGCCGCCGGAAATCTCCACTATCGCGCGGCCCGCGATCTCCTTCACCGCGGCGCGCACCTGCGCGGGCGTCATGTTGTCGAGCAGGACGATCTCGGCGCGCGCGCGCAGCGCCTCCTTCACCTCGGCCGGCGTCTTGGCCTCGACCTCGATCTTCGCGCCGTGCGGCGCCGCCGAACGGCAAAGCTCGACCGCGCGCATCAGCGAGCCGGCGGCGGCGATATGGTTGTCCTTGATGAGCACGTGCTCGCCGAGCGAGCTGCGGTGATTGAAGCAGCCGCCGGTGCGCACGGCATATTTTTCGAGCGCGCGCCACGCCGGCGTCGTCTTGCGCGTATCGACGATGCGCACGCCGGTCCCGGCGACAGCATCTGCGTAGCGGCGCGCCTGCGTCGCGATGCCGGAGAGACGTTGGAGAAAATTCAGCGCGGTGCGCTCCGCGGTGAGCATCGCCGCGGTCGGGCCTTCGACGCGGAGCACGATCGCACCTTTCTTCACGCGCTCGCCGTCGCGAGCGAGCAGCGTCGTTTTCAACGCGGGATCGACCTTCGCGAACACCCGCGCGGCGATCTCGACGCCGCAGAGCACCAAGTCCTGCTTCGCGTCGATCGCGCCGCGACTGCGATGGGTGGCCGGAAAAATGGCGCGGCTCGTGAGATCGCCGAGGCCGGCGTCTTCCTCGAGCGCAAGGTCGATGAGGTGGTCGGTGCGGGGCGTCAGCATGGGGTTTGTAATATAATACGTTACAATTCCGGCGGAGCGTCAGTCGCGGGGCGCGAGTTCGAACATTCGCTCGATGCTGCGCAGCGCGCGGCGGCGCAGGCCTTCGTCGAGCGTGATGATCTGCTCGGGCCGCGGAGCGGCGAGGGCATCGCGGACCTTCTCGAGGGAATTCAGCTTCATGTAGGGACAGAGGCGGCAGCCGCCGATGAAGTTCTTTTCGGGCGTCTCGACCTGCAGGCGGCCGACGAGGCCGCACTCGGTGAGCATCAGGAAATACGGCGCGGGCGTGCTCTTCACGTATTTCATCATCGCGCCGGTGCTGCCGACGAAATCCGCCAGTGCCGCCACGCTCGGCTCGCACTCGGGATGCGCGACGACCTTCAGCCCGGGGAAGCGCGCGCGCGCGTCAGCGATGTCGGCGGGCGTGAACTCGTCGTGCACGATGCAGGTGCCGTCGGAAGTGATGATCTCCTTGTCCACGCCGCGACGCTTCAACTCGGCGCGGATGTTCTCTCCCATGAGGCGGTCGGGCACGAAGAGGATGCGGCGCTGCGGCAGCTGCGCAACGATGTCATAGACGTTGCCCGAGGTGACGCACACGTCCGACTCCGCCTTCACTTCCGCGGTGGAATTGATGTAGCACACGACCGCCGCGTCGGGATACGCAGCTTTCAGCTGCTTTAACTGTTCGCCCGTGAGCGAATCCGCCAGCGAGCAACCGGAGCCACGATCCGGCACGACGACGGTGGCGTCGGGCGAAAGGATCTTCGCCGTCTCGCCCATGAACACGACGCCGGCGAACACGATCACCTTCGCCTTCGCCTCCTTGGCTTTCAGACTGAGGAAGTAGGAGTCGCCCTTGAAATCGCCGACGCCGTAGATGATCTCCGGCTCGACGTAGGAATGCGTGAGGATGACCGCGTCCTTTTCCTTTTTGAGGCGGTTGATCTCGAGCGTGAGCGGCGCGATGCGGCGGCAGGCTTCGTAATTCCAGACGCGACCGGGCTCGCAATCGACGTGCATGAGCGCGCGGAACAGTCGCTCGGTCTCGGCTTCGAGTTCGTGGTCGGTGGCGATCATTCAGCGCGCAACGTAGGCGACAACAGGCGCGCGTCAAAGCCGCGCGTTCGTCCTAGGCAATAAACCCGTTCGCGGGCGTGTTTCCGTTTGAGTTTCCCTCTCGGGCGCGTTGGCTTGCGCCGTCTAACCCAGCACCCCTGGCCATGTCCGAAAACGCGGCACCGTCCGCCCTCTTTGCGGCTCGTTCGATGAGCCAGCATAACCGCGCCGAGATGCGGCAGATCTTCGATCACGCCATCCGGCTGGCGGAGCGCAACCGGCTCACGCTGCGCGTGCCGCACGAAGTGCGTCCGGTGCAGAACAAGCGCGGCATGCACTATCACTACCGGCCCGAGATATTCCTCGGCGTGCGCGGCTGGACGGATTTCGTGTTTCCGAAGGAAAGTTTTCGCGTCGCGGCGGACGAGGTCTGCGTGATCCCCGCGGGCGTGCCGCACGGCGAGACGGTCGGCGCGGCGTCCGGCGAGTCGTTCCGCAACCTCGTGGCCGGTTTCTATAACAACACACTGAGCCTCCACCTCGCGCACGAAGCCAAGCCGGGCAAACCGGACATCGAGGTCATCGAGTTCTTTGATGCGCCGAATCTCGACGTGTTTCTCACGCTCGCCAACAGTGTCGCGTCGACGCACAGCATGCATGGCCCGGCGCGCGACGCCGTGCTGCAGGGGCTGCTGCTCGCGCTGCTCGGCCTGATGCGCAACATCGTCGAGACCGGCAGCGGCCAGCTGAACAGCGACATCGGCAAGGTGTTTCAGGCGAAATGCCTCGTGCGCGAGCAATTCGCCAATTCCGACCTCAGCGTGCAGCACGTCGCCGAGGTGCTCGGCTGCTCGGCGGATTACCTCTCGCACCTCTTCCACGTCGAGACGAAGGAGCGGCTCACGCACTACATTCAGCGCATCCGCATCGACGGCGCGATTCTCGCGCTCGAGACGACGAAGCTGACGATCTCGGAGATCGCCTACGCCAGCGGGTTCGCGGACCCGGCGTATTTCGCCCGCGTGTTCAAACAGCACAAGGGAATGACGCCGCAGGAATTCCGCGCGCAGATCGACGCGCGCCGCCAGTCGCAGGAGCAGCAGCCGAAGACGGTTTACTACGACCACGTGGATTTCACGCACGGCGTGCCGCACAAGAAGGAAGCGGGCACGGCGGAGAAATGAACGCTCCCCACTGAGGTTGGAGCCGTTGCCCTCAACGGCCCTCGGACAAGGGCGCTTGGGGGCAAGCGCCCCTACCAGAAAACGCCGCAGCTCCGCGCAATCCACCTGACTGAACAGCGACAGCCGGCTCACGCCGGCTGCTACCGCGGAAAGAGGCAGGCGGCACGCCTGCGCCCCTTCACTGCACGAGCACGCGGTAGCGCCAGCCTTTCATGTCGAGCGGCACGAGACCGTTCAGCTCGACGGTCTCGCCGGTGAAGGCGTCGGTCCACTTGCCCGTCAGCGCGGCGTCGTAAAGGTCGGCTTTCGCGTCCTTCGCCGTGAGATTGAAAATGCCGACGACCTTCTTCGCACCCGCGGAACGCTCGACGACGTAGAACGTCGCGTTGTCCGTCGTGTCGAGGCGGCGCATCGGCGCGCCGGTGTGCAGCGCGGGATTTTCGCGGCGGAGCTTCGTCATCACTTGGTAGAGCTTCGCGGTCGGGTGCGTCTCCTTCGGCCAGACGATCGGGTCGCGGGTGAAGAATTCGAGGCGACGATCGAGGTTAATTTCCTGGCCGTTGTAGATCATCGGCATGCCGTCGAGGAGAAAGGTCAGCACGGCGAACGGCGCGTAGCCCGCGCCCATGCGATCGAACTCGGTGCCGGCCCAGCTGTTCTCGTCGTGGCTGCTCGTGAACACCATCAGCGCGCCGCCGCGCGGGAACGTGGCGCGGATTTTCGCGTAAGCCTCATCGAGTCCGCTGGCGGTCTTCTTGCCCTGCGCGACGGCGTTCATCGCGTGGTGCAGGTCGAAACCGTAGGAGAGGTTGAACGCGGCGACCTGCTGCTGCGGGAGCTCGGCCTCGGCGAGGAAGAACACGTCGGGCTTCGCGGCGCGCACGCGTTTCGTCACTTCGTTCCAGAACGGCGTGGGCAGGCCCCAAGCGACGTCGCAGCGAAACCCGTCGATGCCGAAATCCTTCACCCAGTAGAGAAGGACGTCGGCTTGGTAATCGAGCAGGCCGGGTGCGTCGAAGTCGAACTGCACAACGTCGGTCCAATCGAAGCCGTGCGGCGGCGTGAGGTTGCCCTTGTCGTCGCGCCAGAAGAAGTGCGGGTGCGTTTTCGTCAGCGGATTATCGGGCGACACGTGATTCGGCACCCAGTCGAGGATGACGCGCATGCCCTGCGCGTGCGCACCGTTGACGAGGTCGCGCAGGTCTTGCTCGGTGCCGAACTCGGCGTTCACGCCCTTGTAGTCCTTCACGGCGTAGTAGCTGCCGAGCGGGCCCTTGCGGTTCAGTTCGCCGATCGGATGGATCGGCATGAGCCAGAGAATGTCGACGCCGAGCGCCTTGAGGCGCGGGAGGTCGGCGGTGACGGCGGTAAATTTGCCACTCTCCGAATACTGGCGGACGTTGATCTCGTAGATCGTGCTGCCGCGCGCCCACGCGGGCAGGCCGATGGCGGGGTGCATCGCGCTCGGGATCGGTTTCTCGCGCTCGGGCGCCGCGACGGCAAAGACGAGCGAGACGGCGGCCGCCTGCAGGGCGGCGAGGAAGGGGAAACGGCGACGAATCATGGCGGGGGAGCGGTTGAAATTAGAGCGTCGAGACCGTTTGCGTGGAGGCGGCCTCGGGCACGCGCTGGAGCGCGAGCGCGGCGATGAACATGCTCGCGCCGCCGACCATCACGGCCGCGACGGCGCGTCCGCCGAGGAGGTGTTGCACGACGGGGCCGAGCACGGTGGCGGCGAGGATCTGCGGGAGGACGATGAAGAAGTTGAACACGCCCATGTAGAAACCCATCTGCGCGGGCGGAATGGAATTCGAGAGCAGCGCGTAGGGCATCGACAGAATTGTCGCCCAGCCGATGCCGACGCCGACCATGGAGACGATGAGCAGCTTCGGATCATTGACGAAGCCGACCGAGAGCAGGCCCGCTCCGGCGCAGATCAGACCGAGGCGATGCATGAGCTTCGCGGGCACGCCGCGCTGCGCGAGGGCGACGAGCAAGAACGAGACCGCGAACGCGACGCCGTTGTAGGTCGCGAAGCACACGCCGCCCCACTCGATGCCGCGCTGGTATTCCGGCGAACCGGGCTGCCCGCCGAACACGCCGTGCGCGATCGCCGGCGCGAAATAAATCCACATGCAGAACAGCCCGAGCCAGGTGAAGAACTGCACCAACGCGAGGCGGCGCATGACGTGCGGCATCTTCGCGATGCCGTGGAAAATCTCGGCGAAGAAACCCAGCGGCGCGCCCGCGGCCGGTTGCGCCGCCGGATCGGCCGGCTCGGGCGGATGCTCCTTCGTCGTGAAGATCGTGTAGAGCACCGAGCAGAGATAGACGCCGGCGCCGATGTAGAAGGCGTAGCGCACCGACAGCGGGATGCCGCCCGCGTGCGCGGCGTCGTTAGTGACGCCAAGCTGCGTGAGAATCCACGGCAGCGCCGAGGACAGCACCGCACCGAGGCCGATCAGGAGGCTCTGCATGGCGAAGCCGACTTGGCGCTGGTGCGGCGGCATGAGATCTGCCACGAACGCGCGGAACGGCTCCATACTGACGTTGACCGACGCGTCGAGAATCCAGAGCAGGCCGGCGGCCATCCAGAGCGCGCTCGAGTTCGGCATCGCGATCAGGCAGAGGCTCGCGAGGATCGCGCCCACGAGAAAATACGGACGGCGGCGGCCGAGCGTCTTGTGCCACGTGCGGTCGCTGTAGTAGCCGATGATCGGCTGCACGATCAGGCCCGTCAGCGGCGCGGCGAGCCAGAGGATCGGGATGTCGCCCTCGGACGCGCCGAGGTATTGGTAGATGGCGCTCATGTTCGCCATCTGCAGGCCCCAGCCGAATTGAATGCCGAAGAATCCGAAACTCATGTTCCAGATTGCGGGCAGGGTGAGGGGTTTCAGGTCTTTCATTCGAGCAACAGGGTTGGGGAACGGAAACTCGGAGCGGCCGCGGGCCGCGCGTGCGCTCAGTGCGCGGGCGGCTCGCTGTAATCGCGCACGGGGCGATCGCCGGTGCGGTCGTAGAGCTGGATCCAGTGCTTCAGCGTCGCGACCTTGTCGGCGCGCAGCTTCGCGAGATCGTCGGCGGTGAAACGCCAGACCCAGTTGCCGTCCATTGTGCCGGGACGGTTGAACGTCGCGCTCGCCGGCAGATCGAGCAGGTCCTGCATCGGGATCACGGCGAGACGCGAGACCGTCGAGAGCGTCGCGCGGATGATCGGCCAGGCGGACTTCGCGTTGCCGTTCAGTTGGAAATACTCGGCGATCTTGCTCGCGTAGGGCTCGGTGAGCGACTCGAGCCAGCCGCGCGTCGTGACGTTGTCGTGCGTGCCGGTGTAGGCAACGCTGTCGGGCGGGTAGTAGTGCGGGAGGTTCGCGTTGTTGGCGTCGTGGCCGTAGGCGAACTGCACGATCTTCATGCCGGGCAGGCCCGCGCCGCGCCGAAGCGCGACGACGCCGGGGCCGATGTAGCCGAGGTCTTCGGCGATGATTTTCGCGTCGGGCAAGGCGGTGCGAATCGCGGCGAAGAACGTCGCGCCCGGGCCGGTGCGCCACTGGCCGGTGCGCGCGTCGGGCGCGTCGGCGGGGATTTCCCAGTAGGTGTCGAAGCCGCGAAAGTGGTCGAGGCGGATGATGTCGTAGAGCTCGAACGCCGCGCGCAGGCGGTCGATCCACCAGACGTAGCCGGTGCCGCGCAGGTATTCCCAGTTGTAGAGCGGATTGCCCCAGAGCTGGCCGAGCGCGGAGAAATAATCCGGCGGCACGCCGGCGACGACCGTCGGCTGACCGTCGGCGTCGAGCTGGAAAACATCGCGGTGCGCCCAGGTGTCGGCGCTGTCGAGCGCCACGAAGATCGGCACGTCGCCGATGATGCCGACGTTGCGCCGCGCGGCGTAGCGGCGCAGGCGGTCCCATTGGCCGAAGAAGACGTATTGATAGAACGCGTGGCGCTCGACCTCGCGCTTCACGGCGTCCGGGAAGAGCGTGCGCAGCTGCGGCGTCCAGCGGCGCAGCTCGGTCGGCCAGGTGGTCCACGCGCGGCCTTGGAAATGCGACTTCAGCGCCATGAAATCCGCGAACGGTTCGAGCCAGCCGGCGTTCGCGGCGCGGAATTCCTTAAACGAGCCCATCGCGTCGATCTCGTCTTTGCCGCTCGCGAGGAAGCGATCGCTCGCCTTCGCGAGTGCGATCCAGAAGCGCTCGTAGAGCGCGCCGTAGAACACCTGGCTCGCCGGCAGCGCGCGGAGCGGCACGAGGTCGGTGTCGGTGAGCAGGCCTTCTTCCTTCAGTTCACCGAGGTCGATGAAGTAGGGGTTGCCCGCGCGGCCGGAGAAGAGCTGGTAAGGCGAGTCACCGAAGCCGGTCGGGCCGATCGGGCAGATCTGCCAGTAGCGCACGCCGGCGTCGGCGAGGAAGTCGATGAAGCCGCGGGCGCCGGCGCCGAGATTGCCGATGCCGTAGTCACCGGGCAGAGACGAGACGTGCGCGAGCACGCCGGCGGCGCGAATGTTTAGCCAAGAATTCGGGGGCGCTTCCATGGTTCAGCGGAATTCGACGACGCGGGCTTGGCCGTTGTCGGGGAGGCGAAGGGAAAGCGAGTTCTCGCCGGTGCGCGACCACGCCGCGGCGGAAAGAGGCTCGCCGTCGACCAACACGGAATTTGCCGCGACGCCGTGGACGACGATCTCGAACTCGCGCGCGGCGGGCTGGAATGCGCCTTCGGCTTTAATCGTGAGTTTGCGCTCGCGAAGCGTGAGCGCCGTGCGGCGCAGCGCGCCTTTTTGGTAGGCGGGGGAAATGCCATCGTCTTCGTAGAGCGAGCCGGTGGCGGAGCCGCGCGCATCGGGATAGACGTCGAAGCGCAGCGGATTCCACGGCTTCTCGCCGGTGTGCTTCATCGCGATCGTCGACGGGACGATCGAGCCGCCGCGAACGTAGAGCGGCAGATGATCGAGCGGCACGGCGACGCTCCGCATCTGGCCGCCGTCGATCATCGTGCCGGTCCAGTAATCGAACCAGGTGCCCGCGGGGAAGTAGATCTCGCGCTCGCGCTGCGCGGCGCGCGTGACGGGCGCGGCGAGCAGCGCGTCGCCGACCATGAACTGGTCGTCGATCGTCGCGGTGTTCTCGTCGTCCTGGAAATTCAGCACGAGCGGACGGAAGAGCGGCACGCCGGTGCGGGACGCCTCTTCCATCGTGGTGTAGATGAACGGCAGGAGGGCGTAGCGGAGCTTGATGAACTTCCGCGCGATGTCCTCGTAGTAGCGGCCGAAGCGCCACGGTTCCTTGTCGTAGCTGTCGATCGCGGTGTGGTTGCGGAAGAACGGCGAGAAGGCCGCGATCTGGTAGGAGCGCGCGAGCAGCTCGCCGTCGCCGCGGCCGATGAAGCCGGGGATGTCGGCGCCGACGAAGGCTTCGCCGCTGAGCCCGAGCGAGGCGAACATCGGGACGTTGAGCGAGAGCGAGGCGAAGGTGGCGTTGTTGTCGCCGGTCCACTTCACGGCGTAGCGCTGGATGCCCGCGTAACCGGCGCGCGTGATGACGAACGGGCGGCGGTCAGGCTGCAAGCGTTGGAGGCCCTCGTAGGTGGCGCGGGCCATGTTGAGCGCGAAGGTGTTTCGCAGGCCGTTGTAGGGCGTCTGCTGGCCGAGGTCGTCGAAGCGGATGTTTTCGTGGAGCTTGCCGCTCGGGTCGCGGAAATCGGCCGGCTCGTTCATGTCGGTCCAGATGCCGGCGATGCCGACATCGGTGAGCGTGCGATGCCAATCGCCCCACCAGCGGCGCGCGTCTTCCTTCGTGTAGTCGACGAAGACGGATTTGCCGGGCCAGACTTCGCCGACGTAGTGCGTGCCGTCGGTTTGGCGGAGGAAGAAGTCTTTCTTCAATCCTTCGTCGTAGGCGCCGTAGCCGCCCTCGGGCTGATACTTCACGCCGGGGTCGACGATGGTGACGAGACGGATGCCTTTCGCGGCGAGGGAGCGCGCGAGACCGGCGGGGTCGGGGAAGCGCGCCTTGTCCCACGTGAACACGCGGTAGCCGTCCATGTAGTGGATATCGAGGTGGATGACATCCAGCGGCAGGTCGTGCGCGCGGTATTGGTCGGCGATGTGCTCGACGAGCTTGTCCGGATAATAGCTGTAGCGGCTCTGCTGATGACCGAGCGACCAGAGCGGCGGCAGCGGCATGCGACCGGTGAGTTCGGTGTAGCGGCTGACGATTTTCTTCAGCGACGGGCCGGCGAAGAAATAGTAGTTCAACTCGCCGCCGTCGGCGGTGTAGTTGGCGCTCTCCTGCGTGAGGTGGCCGAACTCGAAGGTGGAGCGCCACGCGTTGTCGTAGAAGAGGCCGTAGGCGACGCCGGCTTCGAGGCCGACGTAGAACGGGATGCTTTGATAAATCGGGTCGGTGCCTTCGACATAGCCCGGCGTGTCGGAGGTCCACATGACGAACTTGCCGCGGCGCTTGTCGAGGCGCGCGGCTTTTTCGCCGAGGCCGTAGAAGTGTTCTTCGTAGCCGAGTTTCTTGGCGGCGCCGACGGCGCCGGTTTTCGGATCGCGCGCCATCGGGCGAGCGTCGGCGTTGAGAACGCGGCCGGTGGCCGCGTCGCGGAATTCGATGAGCAGCGGCGAGCGCGTGATGACGATCTTCAGCTCGGCGGTCGCGAGCGTGATCGCGGCGGCGTCTTCGGAAAACTGGAAAGACGTGGCGGGCCAGTCGGTCTTGGCGATCGCCCAGGAGTGATCGAGCGCGGGCTTTTGCCCGGCAAAAATTGTGCGCACGCGGACGAGGTCCGGTGCGAGGATGCTCACGGCGACGGTCGAGCCGTCGGCGGCGGTGAGCGAGACGCCTTGCGCGGTGCGCGTCGTCGACGCGACGGCGCCGATCGGCTGCAGCGTGGTGTGGTCAGCTGCCAGGATGACGGTATGGCTGAGGATGAGCGAGCTGGCGAGGGCGCACACGAGAAGACGCACGGCGAAGCGGGGTTGAAGGGGAAACGGTGAGGGCGGAGATGACGCGGCCACCAGCGTGAACTGGTGGCCGCGCGGAAACAAAGCGGGACGCGAGTCCCGCGGTAACTCAGAACTTGTAGGACGCGCCGACCGAGTAGGAGGCGCCGTATTTCTGATAATTGATCACGCGGCGCGGGTCGTCGTTGTCGTAGGTGACCAGCGGCTCGTTGTTCAGGTTATAGGCCTGGGCGAGGAGCGTGAGGTTCTTGAACATACCCTTCTCGAACGTGTAGCTGATCTGCGCGTCGATGGTCGTTTCCGGCTGCGCAACAGAGAAGCCGCCGTTCGGGTTGACGTCGCCGCCACGGCTCGGGGGACCGAACGTCGTGATGTATTGGCGGTTGGCCGAACGATACTTCTGACTGACGCGCGCGGAGAAACCGTGGCGCTCGTAGTAGACGGTGAACGTGGCGACCTTGCGCGACCAGCCGGCGATCGGCATGTCGGGGCCCGTCGGGCCGAACGGCTTGATCTTCGAGTCGGTGTAGGCACCGCTGGCCCAGACGCCGAAGCCCTTCACGGACGGGAAGAACAGTTCAGACGGGAGCGAGACCGTCGCCTCGAGGCCCTTGATCGTGCCGCCCGTGCCGTTGACCGGTTGGGAGACGACGCCTTGGCGGAGCACCGGCTCCGGACCGCTGCGCACGGGATAGCCGGCGAAGCTGACGACCGACTGCTGCTCGTAGATGTAGTTCGTGAGCTTCTTGGCGAAGCCGGCGAGGGAGACGTAGCCCTTGTTGTCGGCGAAGTAGTGCTCGAGCGAGAGGTCGAGGGAGTTGGACGCCCACGGCTTCAGGTTCGGGTTGCCGCCGCTGCCGCTCCACGGACTGTTCGTGCTCGAGCTGGCGAGCGTCGGATCGTAGCTCCAGGTGCGGGAGGCGCGCATATCATACATGCGGGGGCGGGCATACTGGCGGGCGGCGCTGAAACGCAGCACGGTGTGGTCGCGCAGGTGGAAATTCAGCGCGAGGTTCGGGGCGGCCTGCGTGTAGGTCGTGCCGCCGGAGACACGGTTCAGGTCGTTGCCGGCCGCGGAATAACCCATCGAGTTCTGGTCGGTGTGGATGCCGCGGACACCGATGTTGCCCGTGACGGGAATGTTGCCCCACTTCGCGTCGATGTTCAGCTGCACGTAAGCCTGCGTGAGCTTCTCGTCGACTTCGTAGCGATTGGCGACGATGCCGGTGTCGGTGTTGGCGGTGAAGCCATACATACCGCCGTCGTAGGCCGCGATTGGATCGTAAGCGTAGATGCTGCCCAGACCGAGGAAGCCGAGGTCCGTGGTGCCGATGCTCGGCGGCATCGCCATCGTGACCTGGCCCTTGGAGTGGATGTAGCCGGAGGGCGTTTCACCTTCGCGCTTGTAGCGCTCGCCGGTGAAGGCGCCGAATTCGACGTCTTTGAAGAATTTCGGCAGCTCGTGCTTCGTGGAGACCTTGATCTGGCCGAGTTCGTCCTTCGATTTGAAGAACTTCAGGTAACCATACATGCCGTTGCCGGGGAGCGTCGACGGGCCCCAACCCTGCGGGTCGGTGAGCTTGAGGATGCTGCCGTTGGCGTAGTTCAGCGTGTTCTTGAAGATGGGCATGTCGCCCGGACGAAGCTGGACGGTGACCGTGTCGGTCGCGCCGAACGGAGCGCCGCGGAGGCCGATGCCGGACCAGGTCTCGAGGTTTTCGTCGGTGCGGGTAATCTTCGAGTAACCGGCGTCGATGTCGATCGGCCACGCGGACTTTTCGTTGATCTTCACATTGGCGCCGAGCGAGAGCGGCGAGGCGTCGCGGATGAAGATGTCATTACGAATGACGGGCTGGACGTTCGAGATGACGGCGTTGCTGTAGTAGCCATTCGTCGTCGTGCCGGAAACCAGCACCGTCGAACCGTTGGCCTGGCCGCCGGTCCAGTTGGGCGCCAGCGGGATTTCGATGCCGCGCAGCATCTGCTTCTCCTGGAAGTCGGACTTGAAAAGGTCGAACTTCGCGCGGATGTGGTCATTCGGTTTGAACTCGAGGACGAACATCACGCTCTTGCGGTCGAGGATCGAGTTGCGGACGTAGGACTTCGTGCCGCCGAGCAGGTAATTGCCGCCCGGTTGGTCGTAGCCCCAGCCTTGGAATTGCTGGCCCGCCCACGGCGTCTTCGAGTAGGTCACACCGAGACCGACGCCGACTTTGCCGTCGGCGAGTTGATCGATGTAGGTGAGGCCGAAACGCTCGCCCTTGGCGCTGACGCCGGGCGTCAGCTCGCCGAGCTGGTTCCAGTTGTAGTAAGCGTTCATGTTGACCATGCGCTTGCCCTTCGAGAGCGGGCTGTAGGTCTGCATGTCGATCGTGCCGGCGAGGCCTTGGCTCATCAGGTTGGCCGCGGCGGTCTTGTAGACCACGACGCCGTCGAAGAGCTCGGCCGGATATTGGTCGAACTCGAGCGCGCGGTTCAGGTTCGTCGAAACCTGCTCGCGGCCGCCGAGCGTGCCAACGGTGAAGTCCGCCGCGAGACCGCGCACGCTGATTTGCTGGCTGCGACCGTTGGTGCGCTGCGCGGCGAGGCCGGGCAGGCGGGTGAGCGAGTCAGCGATGGAGATGTCGGGCAACTTGCCGATGTCTTCCGGCGCGATCACTTCCGTGATGTTGACGGCGGCCTGCTTCTTCTCGGCCGCAGCCGCGAGCGAGCCGCTGAAGCCCGCGCGAACCTGATAGGCGTCGAGGACGACGATATCGTCCTTCTTTTTCTCCTCATCCGAGGGAGCTACCGCTTGCGCGTAAGCCGACAAGGCCGTCTGCGAAAGCAGGAGGCCAGCGACCAGTCCTCGAGTGAGGAGCCGGCGCGAATTCTGATGTTTGTGGGTGTGCATGGTGGGGGGATAAAAATCCAACAGCAGCGAGGGTGTGGTTAACAGGGGAGCGCCAACAGCAGGCGCCGCGAGGGGATGATCCGAAGAAATCCGGTTCAGCGCGGTTCGCGATTCGGTTTGGACGCAGAAAACCGAGATGCTCCGGAAAACTCTTAGGTGGCCTCGCCAGCCCCGCGCGGCGCTGCGCCGTCGGACAAAGTCTGACATTTTTCACTCGGAGAATCTCGCGGCACCGCGAACGCGTGGGTTCGCCCCGCGCGGCGTTTGGTGCGGTCGCGGTGCACTACGCCTAAGATTTCTCCCGGCCATGGAAGTCTTGTCACGACCGCGCCGTTTGACCGTTCCGGGCGGCGCGGCGAGCGTGGCGGCGCTCCCCATGACGCTTCACCCCTCGATCCGTGCGTGGCGCGCTGGCGCCGCGTTGTGGCTGGTTTCCGTCGTCAGCGCTCAAGCGCAGACCGTTGCCCCCATCGTCGTTCCGCGCCTCACGCATCCCGGCGCCGGCCAGACGATCTATATATTGATGCCGGACCGCTTCGCCAACGGCGATCCCGCGAACGACCGCGGCGGCATCGCCGGCGGCCCCGAGCAACACGGCTACGATCCCACGCGCACCGGCTATTTCCACGGCGGCGATCTCGCCGGCGTGATCAAGCAGCTCGACTACATCCAGGGCCTTAACGTCTCCACGATCTGGACGACCCCTCCGTTCAAGAACAACCCCGTGCAAAGCGGCAGCGCCGGTTATCACGGTTACTGGATCACCGATTTCCTGAACATCGATCCGCACTTCGGCACGAACGCCGACTACCGCGAACTCCTGCGCCAAGCCCACGCGCGCGGCCTGCGCGTCTACCTCGACATCGTCGTCAACCACACCGGCGACATCCTCAAATACCCGGGCGAGCAATACGGCTACCTCGACACCAAAACCACGCCCACGCGCGACGCCTCCGGCAAAGCCTTCGACGAACGCGCGCTCGCCTACAATGGCCTGCCGGCTTCGTCTGCCGAGGTGGGGCGGCGAGTCCCTTCGCCGCCGGAAGCGCACGGCGCGGAGCGGAGTCCGCGCCCCACCTCCGAACCCTCGACTCACGCGGAGTTCCCCGCCCTCGACGCGCGCACCAGCTTCGCGCGCCCGCCCATCGTTCCACCCGGCCTCGCGCAGGCGAAAAATCCCGCCTGGCTCAACGACCCCACGCTCTACCACAACCGCGGCAACAGCACCTTCGCCGGCGAGAGCGCCACGCGCGGCGATTTCGTCGGCCTCGACGACGTGATGACCGAGCACCCGCGCGTCGTGCACGGCTTCATCGACGTCTTCGGCCAGTGGCTCGAGTGGGGCGTCGACGGCTTCCGCATCGACACCATGCGCCATGTCAACGCCGCCTTCTGGCAGGCGTTCAACCCCGCCATGCGCGCCAAGGCCCGCGCGCTCGGCCGCCCCGATTTCCTTCAGTTCGGCGAAGTCATGAACGAAGTCGGCGACGTCGCCTACCTCAGCGAGTTCTCCACCGGCACCATGCCCGCCGACTCGACGACCGACTTCGGCTTCGCTGCCGCCGCCCGCAAATTCGTCTCCCAAGGCGGACCCGCCGCCTCACTCGAAGATTTCTTCCTGCGCGACGACTACTACACGGATCACGACAGCAACGTCCATGCCTCGGTCACGCTCCTCGGCAACTACGACATCGGGCGCTGGGGCTACTTCCTCCTGCAGGACAACCCCGGGGCCCCGCTCGAGCAGATCGCCGATCTCGCCCGACTCGGTCACGGCCTGATGTATTTCTCGCGCGGCATGCCTGTGCTCCACTACGGCGACGAACAAGGCATGCTCGGCGCCGGCGGCAACGACCAGCAGGCGCGCGAGACGATGTTCCCCACGCAGACGCCCGCCTACCGCGACGCGAAGCTCCTTGCCACCACGCGCACCGGCGCCGACGACAAGTTCGATCCCACGCACCCGTTCTACCGCCTCTTCGCCCGGCTCGGCCAACTCCGCCGCGAGCACGCCGCGCTCCGCACCGGCGCGATGATCCTGCGCCCGACCGCCGAGCCGGCGCTCTTCGCCTTCTCGCGCATCGACCGCACCGAACGCGCCGAATACCTCGCCGTCTTCAACGCCTCGCGCACCGCCACGCTCACCGTCAGCATCCCGACGAGCCAGCCCGCCGGCGCGAAACTCGCACCGCTCTTCGATTCGCGCGCCGCCGACTTCGTTGGCCAGGAAACGCTGCCCGCCGACGCCCACGGCGCCGCCCGCGTGACACTCGCCCCGCTCCAATTCGCCCTCTGGCGCGCCGAGCGCCCGCTCGCCGCTCCCGCTGCGGCACCAGCCATCGCGCTCGTCACGCCCGCCGCCGACGCCGCGCTCACGTTCGGCTCGCGCGAAGTCGACGATCTCGTCTTCCCTTCGCGCCGTGAAATTCGCGCCGAAGTCTCGAACACCGACGGCTTCGCCGAAGTCACTTTCGCGATGACCCGGGCCTCGCGCCCCGGCCAAGTCGAACTGTTCGGCACGGACGACGCGCCGCCCTATCGCGTGTTCTGGACGCCTCCGGCCGACCTCGCGCCCGACGAGAAGCTCGAGTTCATCGCCACCGTGAACGATCTCCGCGGCCACACCGCCGCCGCGAAAGTCAGCGGCATCACCGTCGCTCCCGCGGATTCGAAAACCAGCGGCACCACGGCCTCTCGCGCGGCCGCGATCCAATTCGGCATCGCGCACGCAAAGTGCCCGAAGTTCACCACTCAACCGCCGCCGCAGGTCACCATTGCCTTCGGCTCCGAGCTGAAACTCACCGCCGTGGCCGAAGGCTCCGGCGATCTCGAATACCAATGGTATCGCGACGGCGAGCTGCTCCGCGGCGCCACCTCCGCCACTCTCGTCATCCCGCAAGCCGTCACGGCACAGAGTGGCCGCTACCGCGTCGCCGCGCACAACCTGGCGGGCACCACGCTCAGCAGCGAAACGCTCGTCACCGTCGGCACCGCACGCCTCGTGCGCCACGCGGCATTTCCGTCGCAATTCGCCGGCCCGCGCCACGTCGATGTCTGGCTGCCGCCCGGCTACCACGCGAACGCCGACGACCGTTATCCGGTGCTCTACATGCATGACGGGCAGAATCTCTTCGACCCCAGCCTCAGCTACGGCGGCGTCACGTGGGGCATTGACGAGGCGATGCACCGCCTCATCGCCGCCGGCAAGACGCGCGGCGCGATCGTCGTCGGCATTTGGAACAACGGCTACGACCGCCTCGCCGACTACATGCCGCGGCAGGCCGTCACCGCGCCCGAACTCACGCTCTGGCCCAACGGTCCGCGCCTCGCTTCGGCCGCGATCAAATCCGACGGCTACCTGAAGTTCATCGTCGAAGAACTAAAACCCTTCATCGACCGCACGTATCGCACGCAGCCCGACCGCGCGCACACGAGCATCATGGGCTCCAGTATGGGCGGACTCATCTCCGCCTACGCGCTCGCCCAATATCCGGACGTCTTCGGCGCCGCCGGGTGCGTGTCGACACACTGGCCGATCGGCGATGGCTGCGCCGTGGAATATTTCGCAAAAGCCCTGCCGAAAGCCGGTGCGCACCGCGTCTATTTCGATTTCGGCACCGCCACGCTCGACGCGCTCTACGAGCCGTTTCAGCAACGCATGGACGCCGCGCTGCGCACGCTCGGCTACACCGAAGGACGCGATTGGCTGACGAAAAAATTCCCCGGCGCCGAGCACAACGAGAAGGCCTGGGCCGCGCGCGTCGACCTGCCGCTGGAATTTCTCCTCACCGACAAGTAGCGCAAGGTAGGGCGGCGACTCCGCTCGCCGCCGATGATTCACGGCGCGGAACGGAATCCGCGCCCGGCCGCATCGCCGGGAAATCCGCGCGGTGGGCGCCGCTATCCCAGCGGTGGCACGCGCGGCAGGCGCCCGTGGCCGCCGGGACCTCAACGACCACCTCCGCTTGCTCTCGCGCGCCTTCACCCACGCCGCCCCGGCAGCAGCGTCTCGATCAACGATGGTCGCGGCGGCTCCGGCATGACTTCGAGGATCTTAAGGCGACGTGTGCCGCCGGGCGTAGGCCACTCGATCTCGTCATTCACGTGATAACCGAGCAGCGCCGTCCCCACCGGAGCCAGCACGGAGATCCGCTGCCGCTCCGGATCGGCGGCAGCCGGCAATGTGAGCACGTATTCTTCGACTTCCTTGCGATCGAGATCGAGCAGGCGCACACGACTGTTCAAACCGATCGTGCCCGGCGGCAACGCAGCCGGATCGCATACGACGGCGCGTTGCAGCTCAGCGCTCAACCGAGCACACACCTCGTGCTGGCGCGCCGGCGATTTCAGCAACAACTGCAGGACCTCGCGATCATTGGTCGAAATATGGATGGGGAGAGGAGGATTCATGGGAGGAGGGATGAAAATTTCAAAGCGACACCGGAACGGACGGCGCGGTGAGCGCGGGCCAGGACGAGGCGAGCGCTGCCAGCCGGCGGGTGGCCGCCACCGCATCGTGCACATGCTCGACCCGCGAACAGCCTACGAGCGCGGCGGTGACTTCCGGACGCCGCAGCGTCCAAGCCAGCGCGATCTGCGCCGGTGGCACATCCAGCTCCTGCGCCAACTGCCGCAGTTGCGCCACCACCGGACCAGCGTCGCCGTAACGCGCTTGCAACCGGCGCGCTCGCGGCGTGTCCGCCGCCAGGAAGCGATCGGCCAGCACGCCTCCCGCAAGCGGCGATTGCGCGACGAACGCGACCCGCTGCTCGCCCGTGAGCTCACGCAAATCCGGCTCAAACGGCGCGCGCTCCAACAGCGAGTAGGGCGCCTGCGCCACTTCGAAGCGCGGCCGGTCGCGCCGCTGCGAGTGGCACAGGCACTCCATTAAACGCCACGCCGGAAAACCGCTCGCGCCGATGTGCCGGAGCATTCCGGCGCGACGCAGTTCATCGAGCGCGCGCAAGAGATCGTCCGGCGGCGTCCACGCCGGGCTCCATTCGCACATGAGCACGTCGAGATAGGTCGTGCCGAGCCGGCGCAAGATGGCCTCGAGCTCCGCGCGCACGCGGGCGGCGAGGGCGGGCGCGCTTTGTCCGGGCTCGCGCACGAGACGCACGTGTGTGCCGAGCACGAGTGACTCGCGCGGCACACGACGCGCGCGCCACCACGCACCGAGGATTTCCTCGGAGCGACACAGCGTCGCGGGCGCGCCATCCCAGCGCGCGCCATCGGAGGCGGCTTGGATGAAATTGCCCCCCGCCGCGTGAAATGCGTCGAGGATGGCGAAAGCGGCGGACTCGTCGGTCAGCCAACCGAACTGCATCGCGCCGAGGCACAGCTCGGAAACATGCAGGTCGGTGCGGCCAAATTTGCGGTGATTCATGTCGGGGTCTTCTTCGGGAGGACGGCGTGCGACCGTCTGGTGGTGGATTTCCCCGCGCGCGACACGCGGCGGAAGTGGGCCGATCCGCATTCGGCGGATCGTTCGTCTCGTTTTATCCCCGGTGCCGGTCCGACGGGCGCAGCGACTCAGTTACGCGCGCACGCCACGACCGCACCGGGATCCTTCGGAAAGATCGCGGGCACTCCGAGAGCGATGGACGCGTGCAACAACATGATTTCGCGCGCACCGTGCGCCGGCGCGGCGCGGGTGTCAAGCGGCGCACGTGTTCCGCCCCCGCAGCGTCGCCGGCGCGGAGCTTTGGCGTTGAACTCGCGCGCGTTCCGTCCGGCAATCGCCGCACCGATGCGCTCTGAAACCGCGCTCCCGAATGGCTGCGAGGTGCTCCTCCTCGAGGATGACGCCGCGCTGCGCAAACGCCTCGCCGCCTACCTGCGCTCCCTCGGCTGCGAAATCACCGAGGCCGCCGATCTCGCCGGCGCGCGCCGGCTCCTCGCCGACCTGCGCTTCGATTTCGCCGTCGTCGATCTGCACCTGCCCGACGGCGACGTCCTCGACCTGCTCCGCGCCGGCACGTTCTCGGAGAACACCGCCGTCGTCGTCATGACGGCGTTCGGCGGCATCCGCGAAGCCGTCGAGGCGATGCGACTCGGTGCCTGCGACTACCTCGCGAAGCCCTTCGAGTTCGAACAACTGCCCGTCGCGCTCCTGCGCGGCCGCAGCCGCCGCGTGGCCGAGCGCCGCGAGGAGCACCGGGACGCGCCCGAGGAATTTTTCTTCGGCGCACAGCTCGGCGGTCTGCGCCGCCAGCTCGATGCGATCGTCGCCGCGCTCAGCCGCCTCGAGCACAAGCTCCCGCCCGTCCTCCTCGAAGGCGAGACCGGCACCGGCAAGAGCCTGCTCGCGCGTTGGATCCACGGCCATGGCCCGCGCGCGACGCAACCGTTCGTGCGCGTGAACTGCGCCGCGCTTCCCGACCAACTCGCCGAGTCCGAACTCTTCGGCCACGAACGCGGCGCGTTCACCGACGCCAAGAAAGGCCGCCTCGGTCTCTTTGAAGCGGCAGACGGCGGCACGCTCTTCCTCGACGAGATCGGCTCCCTCTCGACCGCCACGCAGGCGAAGATCCTCACCGCCATCGACGACGGCAAAATCCGCCGTCTCGGTGCGACGCGCGAACTCGCGGTCGATGCGCACCTCATCGCCGCCAACAACCAGCCGCTCGCCGAACTCGTGCGCGCCGGCCGATTCCGCGAGGACCTTTTTCATCGCCTGCACCTGCTGCACGTGACGCTGCCGCCGCTGCGCGAGCGCGGCGCCGACATCGTGCCGCTCGCACGCCACCTGCTCGCGCGCCTCGCCCAGCGGCATCGCCGCCGCCCTGTGGCCTTTTCCGCCGCGGCCGAGCGCGCGCTCGTCGCCCACGGCTGGCCGGGCAACATCCGCGAGCTCTCCCACGAAATCGAACGCGCGCTGATCTTCAGCCAAGGCGCCACGCTCGATCTCGCCACGTTGACCGCGCCCGAGCCCTCCGCGGCACCCGACGCGTCCGCGACGGCTGCGTGGCGCAATCCCACCTGGCGCCTGCCCGAAAGCGGTTTCGCCATCGACGATGTCGTCGAGTCCCTGGTGACCGAGGCGCTGCGCGAGACCAACCAGAACGTCTCCGCCGCCGCGCGCCGGCTCGGCGTGACGCGCGAATTCCTGCGTTACCGTCTCGCCGCCCGCCGCCAGCTGCCCCCGGAAAATGGTGGCTGACACCCGCGCGCGTGCCGCGACGCGCGCGATCGTGGTGGTCTACAACCACCCTTCACTGCCGCTCGCGCGGCTCGTTTTTCCCGAAAAATTCCGCAAACTTCTCCGGCACAACAGCGCCGCACGGCACTCCGCCGCACGGCACAGTTCTCGCAATTGAGTCCGGCATGAAACCGATCCCTCGTTTCGCTCTTCTGCTTTCCGCGCTCACCGCCTCCGCCCTGGCCGCCGAACAAACGTCCGCCAGCTCCTCGTCGTCCAGTGGCGGCGAAGTGCGCGAAGCTCCGCGCAGCTACACCGACCACACGACCACCTACCGCGTCGATAACAGCTACAGCAATTTCAACTACAGCTCCGGCTTCGGGCACTTCGGTAGCTATCCCGGCCCCTTCACCAGCGGCTACTCCACCACCGTCACTGTTCGCCGGCAGATGATCTTTCTCCCGCCGACGCCGCCCGCGCTCGGTGAAATCGTCCCCATCACTCGCCAGCGCTCGACTTCGCTCACCGCGATGACGCTGCCGCCGATCCTGCGCAATTGCATCTACGATACCTTCTACGCGCCGCTCAGCGCGCTGATGTATTCCGAGGATCTCTCGCGCAAACGCCGCGAAACGCTCGATGGCTACATCGCCGCGCGCCTGCAAGCCGCCAACGCCCTCCGCGCCAAACTCGAATCCCTCGCGAGCGCCGATCCCGACACGCGCCAACGCGAGCTGAGCGCCTTCGCCACCCAGCAAACCCCGCAACTCGCCGTGCTCGAGACCACCGCCGACGGCATCCGCGACAATCTCGTCAACGGCTCCTGGCTCCAAAGCGGCGTCGATTGGGACGACCTGCGCCAATGGCGCCTCGGCGACGACACCCGCTGGGAATCGCAACTCGACGAAATCAAAGTGATCGTCGGTGCTTCGTTCTTCCAGGACGGCCTCTCCTCGGAACAACGCCTCCTCCTCCGCGAAATGGCGATGGAGCTCGCCGACAGCCTGCAAGCTCCCGACGCGGACATCTCCCTCGGCACGCCCGGACCCTATTTCTACTTCTCGCCGTTCACCGCGCGCATCCGCCTGCCGGCCGGAATTCCTGCCGAACTCGAAGCGAAGATCGAAGCCTATCGCGCCAAGAAAGCCGCGCTGAAACACCAGTTGCGCGACGCCCTCTACAAGACCGACCGCGCTTTCTTCGCCAGCACGCGCATCAACGCCGTCAAGGCACTCGCCGCGTCCCAAGCCCCGGAATTCGCCGCCGTCGAGCAGCTCGCCGAGGAGATCCGCATCGGCCTCGCCCCGTTCCCGAACCCCGCCCGTCCCGCCGCGATCCCGCTGCCGGCGCCATTGCTGAAACGCATCTCCGTCTACATGGCGCAGAAGAACGCCTGGCAAAAGGAAATGATGGAAAAGCTCAACGTGCTCCGCACGCAGTTCCCGGACGACCGCGTCGAGTTCTCGCGCCTCGACGGCGCCCCGAGCATCCAGATCGTCCCGAACCGCCGCGCCAAAGCCGACACCGCCGTGAAACGCGACGCAGCGATCGCCGAACTCGCCGCCTTCAATGCCGGTCAGCGCAAAGACTACGTCGCTCTCGCCCGCGAGAAGGAACAACTCACCGCCGAGATCACCCAGGTCGCCACCTCGCTCATCGGTCGCCAATCCGCCAAAACGATCGACCAGCAGATCGCCGTCTTCGATCACGCGCTGCGCCAACAGGAGACCTGGTTGCGCTACACCGACTACGAGTCCGCCGTGCTGCAACCCGGCCTCTCGCCCGAGCAACGCCGCCTGCTCTTCGGCGCCGCGCTCGAGAAACTCGACCTCCCGCTGCTGAACCGGTGAACGAAACCATGCACAGGGACCAAACCATTCGGGCAGGGCGGCGAGTCCATTCGCCGCCGCGAGTTTACGGCGCGGAGCGGAGTCCGCGCCCTACCTGCTGTCGCTACTGAAAACCACCGCGCTGCACTTCCTGCGTCTCGTCACCGCCCGGCCCGGCATCGTTGCCGCCGCGGCGGTGCTCGCGTTGGTGGCTGTCTTCACCGCGCTGCTCCTGCCGGTCCGTCATCAACTGCGCGAAGAGATGCAGCGCACCCTCATCGAGCGCGCCGGCGCGATGCTCCATCCGATCGTCCTCCAGCGCTTCGCCGGCCAGCCGGCCGGATCTTCCGACAGCGACAATCTCCGCGCCGTCCTCCACAGCGCCGAGCAGCCGGGCATGCTCGCGATGGCTGTGTTCGATGAACAAGGCACGCTGCTGCAGGCGGTGCCCGCGTCCCTGCCTTTCGTTGACCTCGCACCCGACGACTACCTCGAACTCACGCGGCTCCAGCCCGTCAGTCGCTATCATCCGGAATTCCTGCTGCACACCACGTTCGGCTCCGACGACACGCCCATGGCCAGTTCTCCGGTGCTCGAGGTGTTGCTGCCGCTGCATCGCCCGGGCGACACACGCCTCGCGGGCGCCGTGCAATACTGGATCGACGCCCGCACGCTCGCCGACGACCTCGATGCGATCGACGCGCGCATCGGCCGCCAGACGCAAACCACGCTCGCGCTCGGCGCCGCTCTCGTCGGGCTCGTCGTTGGCTTGTCCTACTGGCGGCTGTCGCGGGCCCAGCGCGAAATCGCCGAGCGCAACGAGCGGCTCATCCGCGCCAATCTCGAACTCTCGCTCGCCGCCAAAGCCTCCGTGCTCGGCCAGATCACCTCGCACCTGCTCCACGGGCTGCAGGCGCCTGTCGCCGGCCTGCGGGCCGTGATGGCCTCGCGCGGCCCAGGCGAGGCGGGCGAGGACTGGCAAACCGCAGCCGACTACACCGCGCGTTTGCAGCAGATGATCCAGCAAACCGTCGCCATGCTCGGCGAGCGGCAAGCGCACGTCTCCTACGAGCTGACGGGGGCGGAGTTCGTCAGCCTGTTGCGCGAGCGCCATCGCGCCGCCGCCGCCGCACGTGGAGTCACGCTCCAGTTTGAAACCGAACACGCGGCAGGCTCGCTGCCGAGCCACCGGGGCAACCTCCTCGCTCTGGTCGCCGGCAACCTGATCGAAAACGCCATCGAAGCCACACCGCGCGGCGGCGCAGTGCGCATCACGCTGTCGGCGGTCGCCACGACATGGCGCCTGCGCGTCGCCGACGCCGGCCGCGGCATTCCGCTCCAGGTCCGTCAGGCGCTTTTTCAACCCGGCCGCAGCACGAAACCCGGCGGCACGGGACTCGGCCTTGCCATCAGCCACCTCCTCGCCCGGCAAATCGGCGCCGAGCTCACCTTGTGCGAGTCCGGAGCGCAGGGCACGACCTTCGAAATCGTCCTCCCGGTGAACGAACCGCCGGTCTGAGCCGGACACATGCAACTCGACGCGATTCCCGACTGGCGAGGTCCCACCCACTGGGTGGTCGCCGCTGTCCCAGCCGCGACCAGCGTCAGTGGAGACACCGACACCCACCGTGTGGCATGATCCCGATTGAGGACCGGCCTCGCCTGGCCCAGAAGCAGCATTGCTTTCGCCAAGGTGCACCCTAAACGTCCGCTCCGGCTCCCACGCATGCCTGCCACCCAACGTCTCTCCATCCTCGTCGTCGACGACTCGACCCACATCGTGGAGTTCGTCTCCGAGTTGCTGCGTCGCGAGGGCCATGCCGTGGTCAGCGCCCGCTCCGGCCGGGAAGCATCGGCGATTCTCGATTCCGTGGCGGTCGACGTCCTCATCACGGACGTCCTCATGCCGGACGGCGATGGCATCGAGTTGCTGCATCGGCTGCGACGGACGGGCCGCGTGATGCCGCGCGTTGTGGCCATCTCGGGCGGCGGACGTTACGTCGATTCGCAAAACTGCCTCACGATCGCCGCCGGTGCGGGCGCGCAGGTCTGCCTGAAAAAGCCGTTTACTGACGTCGAGCTGCTCGCGGCACTCCAACCGAGCACCTGAGATTCGGCCGCACGACGAAAGGCGCGGCGCGGCGGCGTTGGACACCTCCGCCAACGTGTCATATTCCGCTGGGAACGCGCAGCCAGCCCGCCATCGGGAAACACGTCCCTTCCCGCCCGCCGCGCAAACCGAGATTGGCCGCAGAAAGCCGTCGCGGCTACGGCGCGACCGAGGCGACAGATCGCTGCCTGGCCAGCAAACGCGCCGCGCTCATCACCCGACCAGGAAGCGAAACTCCGTGCGCGTCTCGTAGCGCGCGCCGGGGCGCAGAACGGTGTCCGGAAAATTCGGGTGATTGATGGCGTCCGGAAAGTGCTGCGTCTCAAGGCAGAATCCGCCGCGACGCACGATCGTTGCCCCGTTTTTGCCGACGTTGGTGCCATCGAGAAAATTACCCGCGTAGAACTGCATGCCCGGCTCCTCGGTCCACACCTCCATCACACGGCCACTCGCCGGCTCGCGCACGCGCGCCGCGAAGCTGAGCTGCCGCGTCGGACCATCGAGCACGAAATTGTGATCGTAGCCCCCGGCGAGCCGCAGCTGCTCGTGCGCGGCGTCGATCCGCGCGCCGATCAGATGCGGCGTCGTGAAATCGAGCGGCGTGCCGCCGACCGAGGCGATTTCGCCCGTGGGAATCATGCCCGGCTTCACCGGCGTGTAGCGGGAGGCGTTGAGCGTGAGCTCGTGATCGAGGATGTCGCCGCGCCCTTCGCCCTTGAGGTTGAAATAGGCGTGCTGACAGAGATTCACGGGCGTCGCGCGATCCGTGGTGGCGGCGTAGTCGACGCGCAGGACATTATCCGCCGTGAGCGTGTAACGGACCGTCACGTCGAGGTTGCCCGGGTAACCCTCCTCGCCATCGCGGCTGAGGTAGCGGAGTGTGAGCACCGGCGTTTCCTGCAGCAGTTCGGCGGTTGCCGACCACAGCACTTTGTCGAAGCCGACATTACCGCCGTGCAGGTGGCAGGGCACGCCGTTGGGCACGTTGTTTTTCGCCAGCGTGTAGGCTTGGCCGTCGAGCATGAACCGGCCATCGGCGATGCGGTTGCCGACGCGGCCGACCACCGCGCCGAAATAGGGCGAGCCCTTCACGTAATCTTCGACCGAGTTGTAACCGAGATTGACGTCGTCGAGTTTGCCCGCGCGATCGGGCACGAGCAGCCGCACGATGATCGCGCCGTAGTCGGTGATGTCGGCGCGCATGCCGCGGGCGTTCACGAGCGAGTAGAGCGTGGCGGCCCGGCCGTCGGGTAATTTGCCGAAGGGGGCGGAGGTGATCGCAGGGACGGAAGTAGAACGTTTGGCAGCCATGGCGGAAAGGGGAGAAGAGCTCGCTGCCCAGTCTCTCGCACTCTCCGCGATGGTCAAACGCTAGCACGGCGCGCGTGCGTCAAGATCGGCCCGTCGGGCCAAGAAAAAGCGCGGCCGAAGCCGCGCTTGGATTGGAGTTCGCCTGCAAGCAGGCTGCTACGGTCGGAGGCTCACGCCTCGAGTTGCGGGCGCTTCGGCTCGGGCCAGTCGACGTGGAAGAACTTGCCGCGCGGGGCGTCGACGCGCTCGTAGGTGTGCGCGCCGAAGTAGTCGCGTTGCGCCTGGAGCAGGTTCGCCGGCAGGCGGGCCGAGCGGTAGCTGTCGTAATAGGCGAGGGCGGACGAGAACGTCGGCGCCGCGACGCCGTATTCGGCGGCGAGCGAGACGACCTTGCGCCAGTTTTCCTGCGCGGCCTTCACCGTCTTGTTGAAATACGGGTCGAGCAGCAGGTTCGCGAGCTCCGGATTGCGCGCGTAGGCCTCGGTGATCTTCTGCAGGAACGCGGCGCGGATGATGCAGCCGCCTCGCCAGATCTGCGCGATCTCGCCGAAGTTGAGCTTCCAGTTGTATTCCTTCTGCGCGGCGCGCATGAGCTGGAAGCCCTGCGCGTAGGAGCAAATCTTCGAGCAGTAGAGCGCATCGTGGATCGCTTGGATGAGCGCTTTCTTCGAACCGCGATATTGTTTCTTCGCGGGGCCCTTCAGGATCTTTGAGGCGGCGACGCGCTCCTCCTTGATGGCGGAGATGCAGCGGGCGAAGACGGACTCGGCGATCGTCGGGGCGGCGACGCCCATGTCGAGCGCGTTGACCGAGGTCCACTTGCCCGTGCCCTTCTGGCCGGCGGTGTCGAGCACGACGTCGACGAAAGCCTTTCGCTTCGTCTTCGGGTCCTTCTGCTGGAGAATGTCGGCGGTGATCTCGATCAGGAAGCTGTCGAGCGCGCCGCGATTCCACTCGGAGAAAATGGCGGATTGTTCTTCGGCTTTCAGGCCGAGGAGGCCGGACATCAACGCGTAGGCCTCACAGATCATCTGCATGTCGCCATACTCGATGCCGTTGTGGACCATCTTCACGTAATGGCCCGCGCCGTTCTCGCCGATGTAGGTCGTGCAGGGCACGCCGCCGGTGACGGGCTGGCCGGGCTTGGCGCCGGGGATGGGTTTGCCGGTCTTCGCGTCGACCTTGGCGGCGACGGCTTCCCAGATGGGCTTCAATTCCTTGAACGCGGCCGGATCGCCGCCGGGCATGAGCGACGGGCCGAAACGCGCGCCCTCTTCGCCACCGGAGACGCCGGAGCCGATGAAGCGAAAACCTTTTTCTTTGAGCGCTTTTTCACGGCGGATCGTATCGGTCCAGAGCGCGTTGCCGCCGTCGATGATGATGTCGCCCGGCTCGAAGACCGCGGTGAGGCCGTCGATGACGGCGTCGGTGGCCTTGCCGGCCTGGACGAGAATGATGGCCTTGCGGGGCTTCGCGAGCGACGCGGCGAATTCCTGCAGCGTCTTCGTGGCGACGAGGCCGCCGGGCGTGTTCGGGTTGTCGGCGACGAACTTGTCGGTCTTCTCGACGGTGCGATTGTAGACCGAGATCTGGAAGCCGTGGTCGGCGATGTTGAGCGCGAGGTTCTGACCCATGACGGCGAGGCCGATGAGTCCGATGTCAGAGTGCGTCTTGGCCATAAGAGGTAGGAGTCGCACACCCTAGCGGTCACACTCGCGAACACCAAATCAAAAGCCGGTCAACCCGTTGCTTATTACGCGAGGCTCCCGGGAAAGTTCACGGGCGAACGAGTCGCGAGGGTAGGGCGCGGACTCCGCTCCGCGCCGTGGCCATCGGCGGCGAGTGGAGTCGCCGCCCTACCTGCCAGCGCGTCTGCGGCGCCCCCCCAGCTGCGCCTCACGGCGCCTTGTGCTGCTTGTTCGAGTAGGAGCCGGCGCTCGGGAAGAAGGGCGCAATCTTCTCCACGACCGGAGTCAGCCACTTGGGCTCGTTGCGGTTATAGATCCAGGAGAAGAACACGATGCTCACCACGACGAACACGATCACGCCGAGCACGATTTTGTTCATCTGCGCGACTTTGCGCAGGATGATGATGGCGAGCACGAACGCGGCGATGCCGATGCCCAGCTTCACCCACGTGGCGGGTGGGATCTTCTGCGCGGTCTCAAGGGCGGAGGCAGCGAGCAACAGCATCATGTCCCACGGCTAGCGCGAAAGCCCCGCGAGACGAGCGGATTTTGGGGCCGCGCCGCGTTTGACGAGGCTTTGGCAAAACGTCCGTTCGCGGGTCCGGCCTCGAAGGGCGCATCTCGACGTCACCGAAACTCCGGTCGCGGCGGCGTGAAAACCTGCAATTCGTCTGTGTCCTCGAGGATCTCGATGCTGTGCTCCACGCCCGCGGGGATCGCGTAACTGTCGCCCGGTCCGAGTTCGCGCACATCGTCGCGCGTGCGCACCCGCGTGCGACCGAACAGGAGGTAGCCGATCTGCTCGTTGGGGTGGGAGTGGAACGGAACCTGATTTCCGACGCGGTAATGCATCATGGCCATCATGCTTTGCGGTCCGGTCGCGAGCAGGTCGAACGCGACGTCGAACGATTTTCTTTTCTGGGCCTCAGCGGCGAGTGTGACGTGGATCATGGGAAATTTTCCGCCGGGCCGCGCTCAGCGCCGACGCGCCGCGGTCCGCTCAACCGCGGCATCGGCCGGCGACAGTTGCTTCGTCGCGAACGAAAACACCAGGAAGCCGAGCAGCGTGAGCGCGATCAGCGCGCGACCGAGAATTCCCGAGAGTGATGGCGTGGCACGAGACATGCGGGTGATCCACACTAGCGCATTCGGCGGAACCGCGCGCCCCGGTTTCGCGCAGAAACATGCCCGGCCCGCTCATTTTGCGGTCGCGCCGCGCAACTGTCGGGGGCTCTGGCCGAAATGCCGACGGAACCGCGCGGAAAATTGCGAGACGCTGTCGTAGCCGACCTCGTAGGCGATCTGCACGACGGACAGCTCGCTCGATTGCAGCAGCACGAGCGCGCGGCCCATGCGCACCTCCTGCAAGACGCGACGGAAGGTTGTGGCCTCGCGCTCCAGGCGCCGGCGCAGCGTGGCCTCGCTCATGCCGAGCGAGCGCGCGACCGCGCCGGCCCGCCAGCGCCGCGTCGCATCCACGCCGACCAGCCGCCGCACGCGCGTGGAGACTTTATTGGCGGCCGCGAGTTCGAAACGCAGGCCGCATTCCGCGAGCGCGAGAACTACTTCCTTCATGTGATGGCGCGCCACCATCAGCGGCGGCCCCGAAGTCTGGTCGCACGCCGTCAGCGCCCGAGCAAACGCCGCGCGGAGAAACTCGGGCGGTTGCGCCATCAGCTGTGCGTCTTCCACTGCTGTCAGTCGCGGGCCCATGGGCGCGCACTCGGCACAGAGCGCCGGATCAATCGAGACGCTCTGGCCGAGAAACGGTCCGCCGGGCGGCGGCGTGTTGGTGACGTCGACCGAAAATCCGCCCGCGAGCGCGATCATCTCGCCGGCGCGCACGACGATCTCGCGTGCACCGCACCGCAAATGCTTCTCGCCGGCGCAGACGACCAGCAGCGTCGGAAATTCCACGAACACGCGCCAAAGCGGGCGGCCGCCTTCCTGCACAACGTGCAGCGCCAAACCGAGCCCGGGCCGCACATGGAGCGAGCGCTTCATCGGGTCGGAGGACTGCGGTCGGGGAACGGCGGAGACCATGACAGAAACTCGGCGTTCAGCCGGCGACTTCCGTGACCGCGCGGCCACGCCAGGAAATGGACCGATGGAAATACTGGCGCGACATGGCAGCGATTTGCCCGAGTCGGCCGCGCTTGGAAAGCCCGCTTCCTCGCCCGAGTGGAATTGAGCGTTTGCGGCATGGCTTTGCGCGGAACGGGTGCGTCGCGAGGTCGCGCTTCGCGCTACGCTGCCGGCGCATGACTCGCCTTCGTCGCCCCATGGATCAACTCGGCGGCTGCATGTGGCTGCCGCGGTTCATCGACAAGTGCCGCCTGCACTTCGCCGGCGCGCTGCCGCCGGATTATCAGCTGCCGTTTTGTCATCCGCTCGCGACCGACGGTGCGTTCCTCACGCACTTCGGGCTGACCAAGGAGGAAGCGCTCGCGGTCGTCGCAAGAGCGCCGGATGATGCGGCCGTGGTCGCCGCGTTCACTGCGCGCGGCACGCTCACGCCGGAAAAAATCGCGGCATGGAACGCGCTCGCGCCGAACCTCGGCCGGCCCGGTTTTCCGTGCGAGAAGTCCTTGGCTTGGGCGCGCCGAAATCTTTATCCGTCCGGCACCGATCCGCGCGTCGACAGCGTGTTCACCGCCATTGCGTGGGACGAAGGTTTCCTCGACGAGATCGCGCCGCCTCGAGCCGCTCAGTAGCGACCGGCGCGGCCGAGATAATCGAGCAGCCACGCCTCTTTCCAAATGCGGAACCGGCCTTCCGGGGTGATCTTGCCGTGCTCCTCGCGCTCAGCGTGTGGCAGCAGGAAACCGAGTTCGGTGTTCACTTGCTCCATCGCTTGTTGCTGGCGGTTCAAGTCGTCGAGCGGATCGGTTTCCCACGCGATCGGAGTCTCGCCGGCACGATCAAGACGCGCGAGGTGATGCGCGACCAGCTTCGGCAGCGAACGCCGCCACGGGCTGCGATCGACATACCAGTTCTCCGGATAGAAGCCGCCGAAAGGCAGAAAGAAGTTATCGGTGACGAACCGCCGCCCGCTCTGCGTCTCCGTCGACAGGCTGTAGCAAACTGTGATCGCGCCGCTGTCCTGCGGGAGGAACGCCACCTGCAACCGCATCGTGCGATCGGCGTTTTGGTAAACCGAAACGCGCAGCCAGATGCCGCCCCCAACTTCCGCTTTCAGCGCCTGCACAGGCGTGAAGCGGTTTTCGCGCAGCCAATCGCGCACCCGCAGCAATCGTTCCTGCACGGGCCACTCGTCGCCGCTCGTGTTGGCCGTGAATTTGGGGAACAGCGGCAGCGGGCTCAGGCTGATGGCGGAAACGCGCAGCCAGTTGAAGCCGGACTCAGCCAGAAACCACGCGAGGAACGCACCCACCGCGATCACCCAGAATGGCCGGTCGATCCACTCAAAGCGTTCATTGGTCTCCGCCAGGAACAGCGCGAAAAGCACCCAACGCAGCCACCGGATCGGAATCGCCAGCAACGGCGAGGCGATGCGGAGGTTGATGTAGAACAGCAACAGCAGGAGCGCGGCGGCGGGCGCGAGAAGAAGCGTCACCATCTCCGTCATGACGCAAAACGGCGGTCATAGACCGCCGCGAGTGGTGCTGGTTGCCCGGGCATGATCGTCGGGGCTCCCGCCCGCAGAGAAGGAAGAGACGCGCCTTAGCTCAGTCGCACCGGCATGATCACGCACACGAAGCTCTCCAGCGTCTTGAACACGCCGGGGCTCACCTCGTCCTTCAGCTCGAAGAACACTTGGTCCTTCGTCAGGGCGCGGAGCGGATCCATGATGAACTGCGGGTTGAAGGCGACTTGCAGGTCGGGACCGCTGTAGGCGATCGCCATCGATTCGTGCGACTCACCGAAATCCGGTGATGACGCGGTGATTTCGAGGAGGTTCGCCGAAAGTTTGATCTTAACCGAGTTCGACTTTTCGGAGGTGACGAGCGCGGCGCGGTGCACGCATTGCAGGAAAAGCTCCCGCTCGAGCGCGATGCGTTGGTGCGTCTCCTTCGGGATGACCTGCTGGTAATTCGGGTAGTTGCCCTCGACGACTTTCGAGAAGAGGTAAATCGCGTCAGTGAGACCCGAGTTGTCCTTGTTCGTATCGATCTGGAACGCCGCGCGGCGGTCGTTGAAGGCGATCTTCAACTGGTCGCCCTTGCCGAGCAGGCGGAGGAGCTCGGAAACGGTCTTGGCGGGCAGGATGATCGCGCCGGCGCTGTTGGCGGGCACGGGCATCTCTTTCGCCACGAGGGCGAGGCGCCGGCCGTCGGTGGCGACGAGCGAAAGCTTGCCGTCCTTGAAGTTGAAATAAACGCCGTTGAGGATGTAGCGCGTCTCGTCCGTCGATTGCGCGTAGGCGACGTTGCCGAGCATGCCGGCGAGTTCCGCCTGCTCGAGGGAGAACGTCTTGTCGTCACCAGTGTCGGGGAGCTTCGGAAATTCCTCGGCGCCGATGCCCATGATTTTGAAATTGGAGCCGCCGGACGCGATTTTCACCTGGTGGTTCGCCGCGGCATCGACGGTCACGTCGACGTTCGGCAGTTCGCGCACGATGGTGGCGAGGCGCTTCACCGGCAGCGTGACGCTGCCGCCCTCCTTCACCTCCGCCTTGATCTTGCAGCGGATGCCGAGGTCGAGGTTGGTGGTCGAGAGGGAGATCTGATCCTTTTCCGCCTCGATGAGCACGTTGCTCAAGATGGGCATGGCCGCCTTCGATCCCACGACGTTGAGGACCTGAGCCAGGCCGTTGCTGAAGTGGTCGCGATTGATCTTAAATTTCATCGGGCGAGCAGGGTGGTTTTTGGTTTCCCACAGAATGGATAGATAGAGAGGGATTCAATAAGGAAGTATCCGTATTATTATGGTCGCAGAATATCGCAGCAACTCTGGCGGTTTCCGAGTGAAAAACCCGATGCCCATCTCCTGCGAACAACTGACGAGAACCTGCGAATAAGCCCCGGGTTGTTCACGGCCGGAAGTTATTCGGGGTTTTCCCCACGCATCTTCACAACGCGCTTGCGAAGAACTCGCATGCGGGCGTGTCGTGCGACGCGCTGGTAATGCGCGAACAGGCCGTAGGCGATGTAGCCGAGGAAAACGAAGAAAACCGCCACTTCGCGGAGCTTCACGATGACGGCCGCGATCGCCACCAGCAGCACGAAGGTCTGAAAGCGCGTTTTCGTCTCCCAGTTGACCTGCTTGAAACTCGGATAGCGCACGGTGCTGACCATCAGAAACGCGACGAGGATCAGCAGCAGCGGCAGAGCGATCGTCAGCTCACGCAATTCGCGGTCGTTGCGGGCAAAATTGACGAGGAGCAGCACCAGTGATGCGACCGTGCCCGCGGCCGCCGGGATCGGCAGACCGACGAAATCCTTGCTCGATTCCGTCTCCGCGCGATGGAGCAGGGGATTGGTGATGACGTTGAAACGCGCCAGGCGCACCGCGCCGCAGAGCAGGTAAACGAACGCGATGAACCAGCCGAGCTCGCGGAACCACTGGTAATCGCCCCGCGGGGCGAGAATCAGGAAGAACACCATCAGCGCCGGCGCCACGCCGAACGACACGACATCTGCCAGCGAGTCAAACTCTGCGCCGAACAGCGACGTGCGCCCGCCCATGCGCGCCAGCCGGCCGTCGAGCGAATCGAAGACGACCGCGAGCAGGATGAACCATACCGCCTGCGTGTAGAGCTCCAGCGCGTTTTGCGCGGGGTGGAGCGTGGCGTATTCGCCCGCATCGGTGATGAGCCGCGCCTGGATGCACTTGATGACCGCAATGAACCCGCAAAACAGGTTTCCGGCCGTCATCAGATTCGGCAGGAAATAAATGCGGCTCGCCTGGGTGACGTTGTAGGGATTTTCGCGATCTTGGAGATCGGGCATGGGGCGCAGCGGACGGTTACTTCTTCGTCAGGCTCTCGAGGTATTTCCAGAACTTCGAGTCCTGCTCAAACAGCTGTTTTTCCGACACCGGCAGCTTCAGCCGGAAGAGCGCATCCTCGAGCGAATCCTTGTGCAGGATGTAGTGCGTGTGGAGCTTGTCGCTGTCCACCGTGAAGTAGAACCGGAACTCGCCGGCGCGCAACCGGTAGAAATCGACGCCGCCACGGTTGAACTTGCCCAGCGGCTCCCGCGGGTGCGCGAGATCGGCCGGCTTCACCTTGCTGATCGGCTCAATGGCCTCCAGCTGGGCGAGTTTGTCGAGCCGGTTGAGCTCGCGCATGCTTTGATCGGAAAAAGTGACTTGGAACATGGCGTGAAAGTCGCGGTAACCACCGTGCAGGCTGGCCGTCTTGCCTGAAGTCGGACAACCCACCCAACACCGCTATGGCGTCAAGGTCTCTAGCTCTCTCCCTGCTCGCAGCAACGTTAATCCCGGTCTTCACCCTCGCGACCGAATCCGGCTCCACCGCACCGGCGAACTCCCGTCCCGAGCTCAACCAACGCCAGCGCGAGTTGCTGGAAAAATTCGACACGAACCACGACGGCCGCGTCGACGACCAGGAAAAACTCGCCGCGCGCTCCTACATGCGCGGCAAGACCGGCGGCGGGCCGAAAGAGCGCGCCAAGAAAGCGCTGAAGCTCTTCGACAGAAACAACGACGGCCAACTCGACGCCGCCGAACGCGCCGAAGCCGAGAAAGCGCGCGAGGAATTCCAGGCCAACCGCGAAACCGTGATGGCCAAGTTCGACACCAACAAGGATGGCGTCCTCAACGACGAAGAGCGCGCTGCCGCGATCAAAGCCCGCGAGGAGCGCCAAAAGCGCCGCCAAAAGTAGCACCCGCTTCCAGCCGCTATCCGCCCGCGTCCTCGTAGCAGCCGACGTAAGTGGGCTGAAAGACGTCCGCCAGCAAATAGGTTGCGCGCTCGCGCGCAACTCCTCCGCCCCGCGCCCAATCCCCGCGCGACGAAATGGAGGGCGGCGCTCCGTTGCCGCCGCCGCCAACGCCGCCCGCACCACCCATGCCGCGACGGCGCCTCCGCCGGCCGGAAAGTGCGCTCCATCGCCGCTGCAAACGCTGCGTCAGTAGCCGCGCGACCGCCCTTAGAAGCCCCCGCGCAAACCCGCGCCACCGTCCCAACACTGTTGCGCGTTCCTTCGGCGGCGTTACCGTCCGCCGAAAAATCCCTGCTGTCCTCGCTCCATCCGCACTGCGGACGATGACGAGCCCAACGCCCGCCCGAAACGCACTCCCCATGCTCCCTGTTTCCCTTGCCGACATCCGCGCCGCCCGCCGCCGCATCCGCGATGGCGTCGTCGTCACCGGCTGCCCCGAATCAATCCCGCTCTCCGAAATCACCGGCGCGCACATCTTCTGCAAACTGGACAACCTCCAGCGCACCGGCTCCTTCAAGGAACGCGGCGCCCGCAACGCCCTGCTCCAGCTCTCGCGCGAACAACGCCAACGCGGCGTGATCGCCGCCTCCGCCGGCAACCATGCCGCCGCCCTCGCCTATCACGGCAAGCTCCTCGGCGTCCCGGTCACGGTCGTGATGCCCGACTACGCGCCGCTGATCAAAATCAGCACCTGCAAAAAACTCGGCGCGCACGTTCTCGTCCACGGCGCCGATTTCGCCGCCGCGCGCGCCAAAGCCGACGCGCTCGTCCGCGATGAAGGCCTCACCTACATCCACGGCTTCGATGCGCCGGAAATCATCGCCGGCCAGGGCACGCTCGGCCTCGAAGTCCTCGAGCAAGTGCGCAACGTCGACGCCATCGTCTGCCCCGTCGGCGGCGGCGGTCTGCTCGCCGGCGTCGCGCTCGCGGTGAAATCCGTTCGCCCGAAAGTGAAAGTCATCGGCGTCGAAAGCACCGCCACCGGCAATCTCACCGCGGCGTTCAAGGCTCGCAAACCCGTCGTCGTGCCGCGCCGCGCCACGCTCGCGGATGGTCTCGCCACGCTCACGGTCGGCGCGAATTCGTTCTCCATTCTCCGCTCGCACGTCGATCGCGTCGTGCGCGTCACCGAGGAGCAGATCGCCGTCGGCATCCTCCGCATGATCGAAATGGAAAAGATCGTGGTCGAAGGCGCCGCCGCCACGCCGCTCGCCGCGATGATGTCCGGCCAGCTGCCCGAACTCGCCGGCAAGAACGTCGTGCTCGTCGCCTGCGGTGGTAACATCGATCCGGCGATCCTCAGCCGCGTGATCGAAAAAGGTCTCGTCAGCGACGGCCGCATCACGCGCTTCACGGTCACGATCAGCGACCGCCCCGGCGGTCTCGCCGCGCTCGCGCGCGTCATCGCGCAATCCGGCGCCAGCGTGAAAGACATTGAGCACGACCGCGCTTTCAGCGGCCCCGACGTGCACGCCGTCAACGCCGTCTGCACCGTCGAGACGCGCGACCAGGCGCACGTCCGCGCCCTGCACCGCGCCCTGCGCGAAGCCGGTTTTCCGGTCGTCGTCACGAACTGAGTCAATCCGCGACCGCCCCTTCTGGAGGGCGGCGCTCCGTCGCCGCCGAACACGTGGCCGGCGCGGATCTCCCTGCGGCCCGCCGCCCGCAGGGTAGGTTGCGCGCTCGCGCGCAACTCCCCCGCTCGCGCCAAACGCCTCCGTTTAACGCGCGCATCCCTTGACGCAGCTCAAGGCGCCGCAGCGTGCGTAGCGCTACGTTGTCCGCGCAATGAACACCGACTCCACGTCTCCCGTCTTCACTGTTGAAACCACCGTTGGCGCCATGGTCGCCGCGCGGCCCGCGCTCTCGCGCCTCTTCGAAAAACTCGGCATCGATTTCTGCTGCGGCGGCAAAAAGCCCCTCGCCGAACTCGCCGCCGCGCGCGGCCTCGATCCCGCCACCGTCCTCACGATGATCGACGCCGCGCTCGCCGTCACGCCCGGCACGGACGAGGTCAATCCCGCCACGCTCTCGCTCACCGAACTCGCCGACCACATCGAGCGCACGCACCACGAATACGTGAAAGCGGAGCTGCCGCGCCTCCTCGAAATGGCGGAGCGCGTCGCCCGCAAGCACGGCTGGCGCGATGCGCGTCTCGCCGCAGTCGCCGAGACCGTAACGCTGCTCACCCACGAAATGTTCAGTCACATGGAGAAAGAGGAGCGCATCCTCTTCCCGTTCGTGCGCCAAATCGATGGCGGCGCCGCCGACAGTTTCCACTGCGGTTCCATTGCGAACCCGATCCGCCAGATGGAAGACGAGCACGAGTCGGCCGGCAACGCCGTCGCGCGCCTGCGCGAGCTGACCGACGGTTTCCGCCCCGACGGCGAAGCCTGCAACACGCACCGCGCTCTCCTCGGCGGTCTGGAGGAATTCGAATCCGATCTGCACCGCCACGTGCACAAGGAAAACAACATCCTCTTCCCCCGCGCCCTCGCCCGCGCCGCCGGGAGGAACTGACCGAGTCTGCCGATTTGTAACCTATTTGGTTACAACTACCAGATCCCCAGCGCCGGGAGTGCTCTCACTTCTTGGTGACAAACGCCGGCTAGCCGAGCGGCCCGGGTGGCTCGTGTTGACTTTCAACAGGAGCACCTGTTGCTTGTCCACATGAGCGACGCTGACCGCACCGAACTCCTCCAGGGCACCCTCGACTTGCTCGTGCTCAAGACGCTTTCGTCCCTCGGGTCGCTGCACGGCTTCGGCATCGCGCGGCGCATCGAGCAGGTCTCGGGCGGTTCCGTGCTGCTCAACCAGGGCACGATCTATCCCGCGCTCGTCCGGCTCGAGGAGCAGGGCTGGATTTCCTCCGAGTGGGGCACGAGCGAGAACAACCGCCGCGCGCGCTTCTACGCCATCACCGCTGCCGGCCGAAAGCAGCTCAAAGAAGAAGTCGCCAACTGGCAGCGCGTCACCGCGCTCGTCGACGCCGTGCTGGCCGCCGAATCGTGAGCGCGCTCGCTACAGTCACGCGCTTCGCGGAGTCACAGGCGGCACCGCACGCTCTCGTCGCCGCCAGGGACGGCGGCGACCACCTCGAACCACCGCTGGCGTTCTTTCGATCGCACCTGACGTAGCGCAGGTTTTTCGCCTGCGGCTCCATCCTTGCCGGCGGGAAGCCGGCGCTCCTTTCCCTCCACGCCCATGAAACTCTGGACCAAATTGAAAAACCTTTTCGGCCGCCGCGCTCGCGTGGCGCGCCTGGAGGAGGAAATGCGTTACCACGTCGAGCAGCTCACGGAGGAAAATGTCCGGCGCGGGCTCGACCGCGTGGAGGCGCGGCGCCAGGCGCATCTCGCGTTTGGCAACGTGCTCGCGACGCGCGAGGAGTCGCAGGACGCGCTCGGCTGGCCGTCGCTCGAGGCGTGGGTGCATGATCTTCGCGTGGCGTGGCGGAGCCTGAGCCGGCGGCCGGGTTTCGCGATGAGCCTGGTGGCGGTGCTGATGCTCGGCATCGGCGCAACGACCGCCGTGTTTTCGCTCGTGCGTGGCGTGCTCCTCGATCCGTTGCCGGTGGCGCATCCGGAGGAGTTGCACCTCGTGTGCGCGCCGAATGGCGATCCGTTCGAACTGAGCGGCCCGGCTGTCGACCGCCTCAGCCAGAGCGGCGGCCTGGCCGGCCGGGTGGCGGGCTATTCGTCGAACTCCCGCGCCGCGCTCCGGATCGACGGCGCGCCCGCGCAACCGACCAGCGTGCAGTTTGTGTCCGGTGATTTTTTCACGGTCCTCGACCTTGCGCCGCAGCGCGGTCGCGCGATCGCGGCCGCGGACGACGCTCCCGGCGCGCCGCAGGCGGTCGCGGTCGTCTCGCACCGCTTTTGGCAGCAGAAACTCGGCGGCGCTGCGGACGTGGTGGGTCGCGTCGTCGACTTGAACGGCCAATCGGTCACGATCGTCGGGGTCGCGCCGGAGTCTTTCACCGGGGTCACGCTCGGCGAAACGGCGGAACTCTGGCTGCCACTCGGGCTGCATGCGCCGCTGCGGTGCAGTCCGTCGGCGTGGACGATTTCCGACGGCCCGATCACGCTCGCGGCGTGGCGGCAGGCCGACAACGTTGCCTGGCTCTCCGCGCTCGTGCGCGTGCCGCCGGGCGCGAATGGCGCGGCCGGCCAGCTGGAAGCCGCGTGGCGTCCGCAGCTCGACGCTGCGCTGCGCATTATCACGGACCCGAACACCGTGCAGGATTTCCGCAGCCGGGTGCCGCGGCTCGTCGCCAGCCCGCAAGGCTACTCGTCCACTCGCGACGAATTCCGCCGCGTCGGCCTCACGCTCACGCTGCTCGTGGCCGCCGTCGTGCTCGTCACGGCGGCGAACTCCGCGACGCTGTTGCTGCTGCGCGTGCTCTCTCGCGGGCGCGAGCTCGGCGTGCGACTCGCACTCGGCGCCGGGCAATGGCGGCTGGCGCGCGCGGCGCTGATGGAGGGTTTGCTGCTGGCCCTGATCGGGGCGGCCGGCGGCGTTTTGCTGAGTCTGTGGCTGACGCCGTTGCTCGCCACCTGGCTCGTGCCGAGTGCGGCCGGTAATTTGCCGGGCGTGGATTGGAAACTGATCGGCGCGCTCGCGGGGCTCACGATTCTTCTGGGATTGGCGATCGGTGCCGCGCCGGCATGGCTCAGCGCGCGGCTGTCGCCGCAAAGTGTGTTGCAGCAACGCGTGTTCGGCGCCGGCGGCTCACTGCGGCTCGGCCGGGCGCTCATCGTGGCGCAGCTCGCTCTGTCGGTGATGCTGATCTCCATCGCCGCGGCGCTGGCGATGGATCTGCGCCGCGTCCTCGCGGCGCATCCGGGTTACGAGCGCGCCACGGTGGTGCAGGCGTTCTTCAGCCTCGAGGCAGCACGGATTCCGGCGGAAAAGCAGGCGGCGGTCCTCGATCATATCCGCGCCGCGGCGCGCGAACTGCCGCAGGTGCGCGCGGTGGGTTTTGCGGCGTCGGGCGTGCTCAGCGGCAGCCGTTCGCGGAGCGGCACGTATTTTCGCGGCGAAGGCGTCAACCAACCCCGCGACAACGTGCAGCACGAGAGCATCGATGCGAGCTACTTCGAGGCGATGGGCATGACGCTCCTGCGCGGCCGAACGATCGCGGCGACGGACGACGCGGAGCACCCGGCGGTGGCCGTCATCAGCGAGCGCCTCGCGCGGGAGGTGTTTGGCATCGCGGATCCCATCGGGCGGCGATTCGGGTTCGACCAGAATGCGAGTCCCGACGATCGCGAGATCGTGGGCATCGTGGCCGACGCGCGCGTCAACGGCGTGCGCGAGCCGGCGCCGGCGGTGATCTACACCGCCCTGGCGCAATGGCAGTCGCGGCCGTCCTGTCTGGTGGTTCGCGTGTCGGGTGACGGTGCTGCGGCGCGGGTTGCGGTGCAGAAACAAATCTCCGCGGCGGAGCCCGGTATTCTGTTCACGCGTTGGGCAACGCTCGAGGAGCGGACGCAGCGCTGGGTGGCGAACGACCTGGCGACGGTGCGGCTGACCGCCGGCTTCGGCGTGCTGGCGACGGTGCTGGCCGTGATCGGCGTGCTGGGCGCGCTCGGTTATCTCGTGGCCAGCCGCTCGCGCGAAATCGCCGTGCGCCTCGCGATCGGCGCGGAGCCGGGGCGCGTCTGGCGCGGCGTGTTGCGTGATGCCGCGCTGCTCGGGTTGCTCGGCGCGGGTGTGGGCGTCGGCCTTTCGGTGCTGCTGCCGCGCGTGCTGGGCTCGTGGATGATGACGGGCTTGAAGGCAGACACGTTCGCGATCGTGCTGGCGGCGACGGCGGGCCTGCTCGCCGCGGTGATTGGCGGACTGCTGCCCGCGCGGCGCGCGGCGAAGGTCGATCCGCTGGCGCTGCTACGGTCAGAGTGAGCAGCGGCGGTTCCCGCGCCGGCGCCCGTCAGATCCAGCCGAGTTTCTCGCGTGTGAGCTCGCCGCCGGCGTTGCCGGTGTTCACGGTGCTCGCGGGCTCGAAGAGCAGGATGCTGCACTCCTGCTCCGCCACGGGGCGGTGCTCGAGGCCGCGCGGCACGACGACCATGTCGCCCTCGCGCAGTTCGACCGTGCGGTCGCGATACTCCATGCGAAAGCTGCCCCGCAGCACGAGGAACAACTCGTCCTCGTGCTCGTGATGGTGCCACACGAACTCGCCGTGGATTTTCGCGAGCTTCACGTGCTGGCCGTTGAGTTCGGCGATGATTTTCGGGTCCCAGTGGGAGGAAAAGAGGGCGAGTTTATCGGCGAGATGGATGCGATTCATGGCGTGGAAAAGAAAGGGCGTTCAGAGGTTGCGCGCGTAGGCGAGATCACAACGGCAGGAGTGCGCGCCGGTGCAGGTGCGCGTGAAGCCGTTGCGCTCGTAGAGCGCGATCGCGTCGTGGAGCACGGTCGCAGTCTCGAGCGTCATGCGCCGAAAACCGAGTTCACGCGCGCGGGTGAGCGCCCAGTCGAGGAGGCGGCGGCCCTGGCCGCGGCCGCGTTGTGTGGGGGCGAGATACATTTTGCGGAGTTCGACGACACCGGGCTCGAGCGGAAAGAGCCCGCACGTTCCGACGATCGCACTGGATTCGTCGACGAGCACTGCAAAATCCCCGCCGCGCGAGAAGTAGGCCGCGTCGAGATCGGCGAGGTCGGCGTCAGTGCCGGAGGAGTCGGGCTGCAGGCCGAACTCGGCGAGCACGGCGGTGACGAGAGCGAGGCAGGCGGCAGAGTCTTCCGCGCGGGCGCGGCGGAGCGGGAGCGGCGAAGCGGGCATGCCGGGAAACTGCCGTCGTGCGGCGGTGCTGTCGAATCGCGTGTGCGTCGCGGCCGGCACAATCGCGTGGAAATCCGGCGCGGAGTCGCCGTCTCCATGCCGGAACGATGCACTCGAAATCAGCGACGCGACGTCGCAGCTGAGGGAGCGAGGCGGTTGGGCGATTTTCACCGGAGCCCAGCCTCCTGACGTCGGCTGCTACGGTCGACCGCGCGTTCGGTCCAGGATTCCGATCGATGGGGATGAGCGCCTGGGCCGCGACCAGGCTGCCGCGGGAGGTGCATCGCGCGCAGGCGCGGTCACGTTGTCGCTGCGCTGCAACGCGACTGCTTCCAAGGCGCCACCTCAGCGCGCGGGGGCGCCTTGCATCGACTGGATGAACGCGTCGGCTTCGCGGATGGATTTTTCCATGTCGGCGACGAGACGGGCGATGTCCTGCCGCAGATCGCGCGTCGTGGCGTCGAGCGAGGCGATCGCCTGCGCGTTGAGGTTGTGCTTGAGGAAGAGGACTTGGTCGCGGAACGCGCTGAGCACCGGGTCCATCCGGGCGGCGGCGGCGTCCATCACGCGCATGAGCTCGGCGTAGCGGCGCTTGGTCGTGGCGAGCTGGCGCTCGCTCTGGGAGCGCAGCGTCGGGTTCGAGTATTGCGCGAGTTCGGTGTTCCACTCCTCGAAGAGCGCCTTCGCGACGTCGTCAATCGCGTCGATGCGAGAACGGACTTCCTTCGCGCGGGCTTCGCTGTCCTTCAACGCGTCGTTCAGGCGGTCGTAGGTCGCCTTGAGTTCCGACGGCGGCACCTTCGCCACGGCGAGGAACTGGTCGAGCGCGCTCGCGAATTGGTCCTTGGCCTCGGCTTGCGCGCCGCGGGCGGCCTGGACGCGGTCGACGAGGATCTGCCGCTTCGGCACGCCGAACTTTTCCATGGCGCCGTAGTAAGCGCTGCTGCAGCCGGTGAGCGCCAGCAGGAGAATGAGCGAAGGAAGGCGAAGCATCATGCCAGGGAAATCGACCGGCGCCGCACAGTGCAACGCCGGTCTCGCTCGGACTCGCGACCGCGCCCGATGGTTCCGGCTCGCTCAGCGCGCCAGCAGGCGATCGAGCGAGGCTTTGCCGCCGCCGAGCACGAGCAGCGCGAGCGCGATGCCGACCGCGAGAATGAAGAACTCGATGCCTTCGCCCTTTTGCGCGCCGAACCAGTTCATGAAAAATCCGTTCGCCCAATGCTGCGTGGAGGCGACGAGCATCACGCCACCGACGCCGAGGGCGGCGAGTCGCGTGCCCAGGCCGGCGATGAGCATCAGGCCGCCGACCGACTCGGCCAGGATGGCGAGCAGCGCGAAGATCCACGGTGCGCCAAACGTGTGGGTCAGGTAACCCATCGTGCCTTCGAAGCCGTAGCCGCCGAACCAGCCGAGGGTTTTCTGCAGGCCGTGCGGGAGGATCATGAGGCCGAGGGAAAGCCGCAGGAAGAGCGGCGCGATCGAGTCGCTCGTGGCGACGGAGGAGCGGAGGAGGGACTTTAGTTGCATGCACAACTAAAAGCGGAGAGAAGTTGCGCATGCAACTAAAAAGTGTAGGGTGCGCGGCATGAAGCAGCCCGATCTCCCGGAAACCCACCTCGAAGCCTGGCGCCGCTACTATGTGTCCTTCTGGCGGATCTTTGCCGCGATCGAGGCGGACTTGCAGGCGGCGGGGCTGCCGTCGCTCAGCTGGTATGATGCGCTCTACGAGCTCTACCTCGCACCGAACCGGCATCTGCGCATGAGCGAACTGGCGCGCAGCGCGTTGCTGAGCCGCAGCGGCCTGACGCGTTTGGTGGACAAGCTGGAGAAAGAGAGGCTGATCGAACGGAAGTCGTGTCCGAGTGACGGGCGCGTGCAGCATGCGGTGCTGACCGACAAGGGTGTCGAGGTGCTGCGGAAAATCTGGCCGGTCTATCGCGCGGGCATCACCAAGTATTTCGCGATGCACCTCAGCGACGCGGACGCGCAGGAGTTTGCGCGCATGATGAGCAAGGTGGTGTCGGCGATGCAGGCGACGGGTGGTGAGGCCGCCTGCGAGAAGAACAAGAAGCTGCCGGAGTGAGCGGGAACCGTAGGAGCCGCGGCGCGGAGGCGGAGCGGAGTTCGTGAGAATTTGCGGTTCTTACGCCGACACTCCACGACAGCCTCACGGCTTCCGCCCCGACGGGCAGGCGGCTGATCCGCGCCTCACTTTGTCGGCGTGCTGAGCTTCACCCCGACCGCGCGGCGGGTGTTGGTGGCCCAAGCTGCGAGCGTCTGGACCTCGGCATCGGTGAGCTTCGCCTCCGGGTGCACCCACGTGTAGGATGGAAGCGGCATCTTGTGCTCGCGCACCTCTTCGGCGACCTCCTCGAGCCGGCGCGTGGCACGCTTGAGCGGATAGGTGGTGAATTCGGAGAAATTCAGGTGCTTCTTGCCGTCGCGCACGTGCTGTTCGAGCCACCAGCCGATCGGTTGGATGTTCGCATACCACGGATAGTTCGTGGCGTTGGAGTGACAGTCGTAACAGGCGCGTTGCAGGAGCGCGTCGACGTCCGCCGGGATCGGTGCGAGCTGCGAGAGGTGGTTCGGGCCGGCGACGGTGCCGCGGTTGTTCATGGGGCGGATCGCTTGGGCGACGATCAGCAGCGCCCCGATGCCGACGAGAATTTTGGCGGAGGTCTTCACGCCGCGGAAAATTTCACCGCGGTCAACGACGAGCAAGACTTCAATCTGGCGGCGACCGCTGCGAACGAATTGGCTCTGCGGCCATGAGCTTCTCGTGGTCCGGTCGATGGTTGGGCTTGGTTCTCCTGGCCAGCAGCGCGCTGTCGCTGTCCGCCGCGCGATTGCACCTCGCCGGCGATTCGACGATGGCGACCAAGGAGCGCCAGACGCCGAATCCCGAATACGGTTGGGGCGAGGCGCTGCCGCGCTATTTCAGCGACCGACTCACGGTGGTGAACTACGCGATGAACGGGCGGAGCTCGAAGTCGTTCCTCACCGAGGGCCGCTGGCAAAAGCTCGTCGACGCGCTCGCGCCGGGCGATTGGGCCATCGTGCAATTCGGCCACAACGACCAAAAGCCGGATGCCGCGCGCCACACCGAACCGCGGGGCGATTTCGCGGGCAATCTTCGCCGCATGATCGCCGATGTGCGCGCCAAGGGAGCCACGCCGCTCCTCGCGACTTCCGTCGCACGGCGCAAATGGTCCACCGACGGCCAGCACCTGGTCGACACGCATGGCGACTACATCACCGCCGTGCGCGAAGTCGGCGCGGCGGAAAACGTGCCGGTGCTCGAGCTCAATGCGCTCTCCACGGCGCTCGAGGAGGCGCACGGCGTCGAAGGATCGAAGCGCCTGCACCTGTGGATCGCGCCCGGCGTCTACGCGCGCAATCCGAAGAAGGGCTGGCAGGACAACACGCATTATTCCGCCTACGGCGCCGATCGCGTCGCCGCGCTCGCCGTGCAGGAGATCATCCGACTCGGGCTGCCGCTGGCGGATTTTCTGGCGGGAGACGCACCGGTCGGGGATCAAGTGGACGCCAAGGCGGAACGCTAGGGCGCTTGCGCCGCGGGCGCAGGCGCGCATGCTGCCCGCGGTGAAGCGGCGACTTTTTCTCCGTGCGGCGGGATGTGCGGTGCTCGCGTGGTGGGCGCGGCCGGCGTTCGCAGCGACCGCCGGAACGATCGACATCGCGCGCGAGGGGATCCGCCGTCAACGTTCGATCCGCCTCCGTTACGGTGGACATATGCGGCTCGTGGAGCCCCACGCCATCGGCGTCACCGCGGGAGGGCACCGCGCGTTGCTCGCGTGGCAGGTCGAAGGCGGCAGCCGCTCCGATCCGCCGACCGGCTGGCGCACGTTCCTGCTCAGCGAAATCAGCGACGTCGCACTGACGGTGCGCGGCTTCTCACCCCAGCCGACCTATCACCCGGAGAAAGCGAATCTCCGCGAGATCGAACTCGAAATCACGCGCCCCTCGGGCGGCGGGTCCACCAATCCGCCTGCAACAGGCCGTGGTTGAACGTGCGGCGTCCGCCGAGCACGAAGCCGTGTGCGGCCAGCAACGCGTCCGCCGGCGTGAGGCGCCGGGCAGGCAAGCGCGCGACCAAGCGGAAAAACGCATACATCAGCGCGTGCACCGCGCGAGCGCGTTGGCGCGCCCACCCGCGCGGCGGCACGGCAAAATCCGAGATCAGCCACACCGCGCGCGGCGCCGCACCGTGGGCGAGCGCAGCGACTACGGCGTCGAGTTGGGGCGGCGCGAAGCAATCGAGAAAGAACGGCGTCACGACGGCGTCGAACATGCCGGCCGGCGGCCGCCATGCAGGCAAGTGCGCGTGAACGAACTCCACGCGTCCCAGATCGAGCCGCGCGCGGCGCGCGCGCTTTTCCGCCGCGCGCAACATGCCCGCGCTCGCATCGACGCAGACGACGCGGATTGCCGGGTGCCGGGGCAGAAGCGCGTGCAGCAAACGCCCGTGGCCCACGCCGGCGATGAGGAGTCGCTCGCAGCCGGCCAGTTGGCCGAGCCAGGTCGTGCGGCAGTGCTGCAGCAACCGCCCCGCGACGACGCGCTCCATCCAGCCGTAGTGCGGAGCCAGCAAGTCGAAGCTCACACCCAACTCCACCAAGCGCCCGCGCCGAGCGCGCCGACGGCATAGGCCGCCACATCGCGCCAGTCGCCGGTGGCGTGGGCGAAGACGTGCGGGGCGAGCAGTTCCGCAGCGACGGACCACGCGGCCACGTGCAGCGCAATCTCGCGCCAGCGCGGACGCGCATCGTCGCGGCGCAACCCGAGTTTTCGCTGCAGCCACAGCGCAAGCGGCAGCGCCGCGGGGACCAGGAGCAGATCGGTGAACTGATCGTGCCAGAAACCGTGCGCCACGTGCGCGCGCAGCCACCAGCGGCCGAACAGGTAAGCCGCGATCGCTCCGACACAGAGCGGATCGAGCGCGTAGCGAAACGGCTTCAAAGGAGCCCGGCGATCAGCAGGCCCGAACCGAGGGCGAGCGCAACGCGGAGGAAAAAATTAGTCCGAGGCGAGAGCGTGGAGAACATGTGGCGAAGAAAAGGCAAATTGCTCTCCTCGCAAACCGCGAAACGAGGCGATGTGCGTCACCCCGCTCAATCCGACTCTGCGCCCAAGCACGTCGGACAGGTCGCAGGAAGCGGCAGGGCGGGATCTCCCGCCCCGCCTTGCACCGTGGGCGTCGAGTCCGGTCACGCGGCCGGGCGGCAGAGCAGGTAGAGCCACATTGGCGTTTCGTCGGGAGTCTTTTGCACGGCACCGGAGATGGTTTCGAGGCCGGCGGCAGCGACTTGCGCGCGCCACCAATCGACGGGCTGCACGGTGAGATGCAGCGGTGCTCCGATGACCTTGGGGCCAAACGCGTCCGGAAACAGGGCGATGCCGAGGAACACGCAGCGCGTGGCGGCGACGCGGAGATTGCGCAGGACGGCGGGCACGTGCTCGGTCGGGATATGCTCCATGACGTCGGTGCAGACGACGGCATCGTTCGGCGCGGGCAGCGCGCCTTCGTCCCACATGCAGCCGAGCGTGAGAAAGCCTGGGGACATCTTGTCGGCGAACCATGGGTCGAGGCAGTTGGCGGCGATGTCGAAGCCGCGGATGGTGAACTCGCCGGCGTGGCGCTCCATGATGCGCTGCATGAATTTGCCCGAGCCGCACCCCGCATCGAGAATCGTGTGCACGCCGAAATCGCGAAAGCGCGCCGCCAGATCGAGGCGTTCGAGCGCGTGCAGGCCGGGCGAGAACCGACGGTAGTCCTCATGCTCCCACATCTGTTCATATTTCGCCTTCTCGTGGGCGGCGGAGGCGGAGGCGGAATCGATGAGTTCAGCGGACATGAGATTTGGGTGCGTGCGACGGGCCCCTGAACGCGGGTTTTCAGGGCCGACACGGTGTTATCGGCACAACGGGCCGAAACTTGCGCTCAGCCCACCGGGCGCGGTTCCCAGCGGACGAGTGGCTGCTTCGCTGCGACGTAGAGCGGGTGGCGCGGGTGGCCGTCCTGCGTCGTGCCGAGGCACCATAGCTCGCGACCGGCAAACAGCTTAACGACAGCATCGGCGCGGGCCTGGTAAACGCCGCTCACGCCCCACGCCGCGACGATTTTCTCGCAACGCGCGGCGGCGGCGAGGAGCGACGCGTCGTTTTCCGCGCCGACGGGATCGGGATCTTTCATCATCTCGTCGGGATAGGGCGTGCGCAGGCCGAAAAGGTTGGCCATCCAGAAGCCGTCAAAACCCTCGCGCTGAGAGAATGCGCGGATGCGCGTGAGCGTCGGGTCGAGCTGCGACTCGTCGGCCGTCGAGGGATTGAGCCCGATCCACATGATCAAGCGATCGCCGAAAAGCGGATTCCAACGATGCACGAGCGAGTAGCGATGCCGGCGATCAGGCGAGAAGTGGCAGACGTTGTCCAAGAGCCCGAGCAGGCCGCGAATGCGGATGCGAGGCAAGCGTGTGTCGGCGCGGCGCTTCAAACGCATGCCGCGCTTGCGGGTTCTATCTTCCACGGATTGCACGGATAAAAGGCACGGATCGATCGGACGACCGGCGCGCGCATCACGATCCGTTTTATCTGTCTTTATCCGTGTTATCTGTGGTGAGGAAAACGATCGCGCGTGGCGTGCCGGAAACTCGCCTATGCTACTTGCGCTCGCCGTAGATGATGCCGCGGCCGCCGGTGCAGAAATACACGCGGCCGAAGACGCGCGGGTCGCCGGTGAGGCGCGACGCGGAGCCGAACTGGTGCGCAGCGTCCGTCAACCGCACCCACGTGGCGCCGGCATCGTCTGAGCGATAGATGCCGTGCACGCCGTCGATCGTCGCGGTGACGAAGACGGCGGGATGATCGCGGCCGGGCGCGGCTTGGCCAAAGCCGACCGCACCGACGGCAGTGAGCGCGGGAAACGTGCGCCGCTGAGCGCCGCGTTCGGCGAACGCGAAGAGCTGTCCGCCGGCGGCGAGCCAGCATTCGCCGGCGCGGCCGGGCACCGCGGCGAGATCGCCGTAATCGCGGTGCCAAGGGCGTTGCGGCGTCACAGGCAGACGGTGCGGCTGGCGAATGAATGCTTCGCCGCCTGGCGCGTGAATCGTCCCGACGTAAAGCGCGCCGGCCTCGGCGTCGTAGCCGTAGAACGTCGTCGCGTCGACACGGTCGCCGACGAGGCGGACGTTGGCCGGCACGCCGTGGGCCGCGCGCCAGGTTTGCCCGCGATCGCTGGTGAAAAACGGCGGACCGCCGCGCGGCGTCCACGTGATGGTTTCGCCGTCCGCGGAGATCGCGACCGGCCCGGGCGAGAAACGCACGCGTGCGTCGCGATGTGGCGGCTGGCGGGCGAGCGCCGTCCACGTGCGGCCGCCGTCGTCGGAGACGGCGGCGAGGATCTTGTCGTCGTCGTAGGTCGTGCCGGAGCGCACGAGCGTGCGCGGCGCCAGCGCGGCGTAGTCGAGCCACTCGGTGTTCTTGTAGCCGGGCGACGGAAAACGGTCGGGAGGCGAAACCGTGAAATCGTCGTGCACGAACCCATCGATATCGCCGAGGCCGCTGATGAGAGGTGCGCCTTCGGGCGGACTGATGAGCGCGAGCGGCACGGTTTCTTCGAGGCCGCGGTTGTGGAAGATCCAACGCAAGGGCTCGCTGCGGTCGGCGGCAGTGGCGTTGAGCGAGGCCCACAAGCCGTAGCCGGTCGTGAAGATCACGCGATCGCGGTCGAAGGGGTCGATCGCGACGTCGCTCATCCAGTGCCGCCACAGGCTGCGCGTGTAGGGCGCGGCAGAGTGATCCCAGCGCGCGGTGTCGAGCGTGGGTCGCCAGCTGCGTCCGCCATCGGTGCTGCGGAACATCTCATCGCCGGGCGCGCCGCGGTTCCAGGTCGTGACGAGCAGTGTGGCGGAATCGTTCGGGTCGACGGCGATGGCGGCATAGCCGAAGCGGCGCGCGGGATTGGCGACGTCGGGCTTTTCGGGCGTGAGTTCGGTCCACGTGTCGTCCCGCGGGGAAAATTTCCACACGGCGCCGTCGCGCATGCGGTTCGGACCGGGCTCGTCGGCGTAGGTCACGGTGAGCGTGCCGTCGGGCGTCAGCGCGGCACCGGTTGGGCGAAACGCGAAGGGCTGTCGCGGCAACGCGTGCCACGTCGCGCCGGCGTCGGTGCTGCGGAAGATGCTTTCACCGGGGCGCGAAATCGCGGCGTAGATGACGGGCGTGGGCTCGCCCCGCGGGCCGCTCGCGGCCGCGAGACGCACCCACACGATGCCGACCGGTTGGCCGAGGTAATTGAAGCGCCCGTCGACGACGAGGGACTGGCCGGCGCTGCCGTCGGGCAGATCGGGAAAGCTCGCGATGCGCGACCACGTGGCGGCGTGGTCGGTGCTGCGCCACAACCCGGCGGTGCGCGTGCCGAGGTAGAGGATGTTGGGCGAATTCGGGTCGACGACGAGGCGCTCACCGCTGCCGCGTCCGGCTTCGTTGGCGCCGAGTTTGAACGGGAGCCGTGTGCGTTGCCACGTCGCGCCGCGATCGGTGGAGCGGAGCAGCTCGGCGTTGCCGACGTCGGGGCGCGTGTAGGTGCCGACGGCGAGATAGACGCGGTTCGCGTCGGAGGGGTCGAGCGCGACGCTTTCGACGCCTTGGAGATTCCAGTCGGCTTGCCCGAGCCAATCGAGGAGCGGCACCCAGGTCTGCGCGGCGGCGTCCCAGCGGTAGGCGCCGCCGACATCGGTGCGGGCGTAGGCGAGGCCGCGCTCGGTCGGGTGAAACTCCACGCCGGTGACAAAACCGCCGCCGCCGATCGCGACGTTGCGCCAGGTGTAGGATTCAGCGGTCACGGCAAAGAGGGGGAGCGGCGAGGCGAGGAGGAACCACGAAAGACACGAAACACACGAAAGGCGGCGGAGCGCTGTCGGGTGGAACGCGTTGACCCCCACGCGTTCTAGAACTTTCTCCGCGGCACGAATGCTTGAGCGCATTGAGGTCGATGCGCTCCTCCTGAGTGAAATTCCTCCGCCGTCCATCGCGCAGCCCTTTCCGTGTCTTCAGTGTGTGCCGCGGGCTCCCTGCTTTTCCGCTGCGCTCGCAAGATCATGTCCATTCTGCGGGAAGGGCGCGAACCACGCGAAGATCACCGGCGGCACCGAAGCGACGAGGACGAAGGCAAAGAACGTGGCGTAGTGTTGTCCGCACAGGCTGTAAACCCAGCCGCTGATCGAGCCGGTGGACCATTTCGTCAGCGCCATCACGCCGGTCGCGAACGCGTAGTGGGTCATCTTGAACGGCCCGGGCGCGATCTGCTGCATCATGTAGAGCATGTGGCCGACCGAGCCCATGCCGAAGCCGAACTTCTCCAGCGCCACGATGGCGCCGATCGCGATCGTGTTCTCGGGCATCGCGTGACTCAGGAAAAAATACGTGAGGTGCGGCACGTTCAGCACCAGCGCGAGCAGGAAGAACGAGCGCCGCAGCGTCATCCGCGCGACCAGGAAACCGCCGAGAAACGCCCCGGCGATGAACGCGATGGTGCCGACGGTGCCGTTGATGTGGCCGAGTGAGGCGTTGTCGAGACCGAGGCCGCCGGCGCTGCGCGGATCGAGCAGGAAGAGCGGGCCGAATTTCTCGATGAAGCCTTCGCCGAACCGATAAAAGAAAACCACCGTCAGCATCATCCAGATGCTCGGCTTCTGGAAGAACGACACCCACGACTCCTTCAACGCCGGCCACGCGGCGCGCACGCCCTGGCCGCGCAGCGGCGAAACCTCGCCGACCGGCAGCACGCGCAGGTGCCAGAGGCCGAACCCGCCCATCACGAGCCCGGTTGCGACCATCACGATCATCCAGCAATGCACCCACGACAGACCGGCTTGGTTGTGCAGCCAGCCCGTGAGCGACACGAGCAGGCCCGATGCGATGACCGCGCCCATGTTCCAGCACATGCCCTGCAAGCCCGAGTAACGGGCCTGATCGCGGATCGGCATCGTCGTCATGAACACGCCATCCGCCACGATGTCCTGCGTCGCCGACGCGAAGCCGATGATCCAGAAGAACGCCAGCGACGCGCGGAAGAACCCGTCGAGCGGCAGGCAGAACGCCACCGCGCCGAGCGCCGCCATCATCGTGAACTCCATCGCGATCACCCACCAGCGCTTGGTCTGGAACGGCTCGAGGAACGGCGACCACAGCGGCTTCAGCACCCACGGCAGATACATCTGCGAGGTGTAGAGCGCGATGTCCTCGTTGGAGACACCGAGATTCTTGTAGATGATCGCGGCGACGACGCCGACGGTGACGTTGGGCAAACCCATCGCGAGGTAGAGCGAGGGCACCCAAGTGAGGGGATGGCGCGGGGCGCGGGGGGCGGACACGGCGAAAAGGGGCGGATTTAAGGCAAAATCAGCGGTTTTTGGGTCCGTTTGGCCAGCTCAAACGCGAGCCGCTCCCTCCACGATGCGGGACGGCGGTGCCGTCGCCGCGTTGAAGCGCAGCGACAGCGTGGCCAAACGCAGCGGCGTCCGCGAATGGCGAATTTCGCCGCGCTCGACCCGCGCCGGAGCCCAGCCCACCACCCACGCCGGCAGGGCGAGGCGTCTCGCCGAGCCGCGGCTCACCCGGAGGGTTCGTCCTACCGATTTGGCGGAGCAGTAGGCGCCTCAGAACGGGAAACCGACTGACACCAGCAGCGTGCCGGCGGGATCGAGCGGGCGCGGGTTTACATTGCGGCCGTATTCGACCCGCACCGGACCGATGATCGTGTGATAACGCAGGCCGAGCCCGACCGAGAAAAGCGTGTCGTCGAACGGGTAGTCGGCGAGCTGTGCCGCCGTGCCGAGGGCATCGCCGAAGACGACGATGGACAACTTTGGCGTGAGCGCCTGCTCTAACTCCGCGTTGAATTGCAGGTAGCTTTTGGCGCCGACGAACTGGCCGGTGGCGGAGCGCGGCGCAGCCTCGCCGCGATTGTAGCCGCGAATCGAGGTGTCGCCGCCGGGAAAGAAGCGCACGTTGACCGGCAGGGCCCGATCATCCTCGGCGCCGAACGTCGTCACGACCGCGTGTTCGAGGCCGAGATGCATCCAACGCCCGGAGCCGACGCGGCGATGATACGAGCCGCCGAATTGCACCTGCTGATAGTCGACTTCGCCGCCGAGCACCTTGCTCGCCAGCTGCACCTGCGCGAACAAGCGGTGGCCGGAGCGTGGAGTGAGCGGGTTGTCGCGCCGGTCGCGCACGAGGCGGAGGTCGAGGCTCGCGACATTCGTTTCGCTCTCATCGATCGGATGGGTGGCGAGTTCATTGGCCGTGGTTTTCAGGCGCTGCAGCGTGTAGCTCGCGGTGCCGGTGGAGTGGAGCGACGGGAACTCGCGCGACAGGGAAAGATTCGTGCCGAATTCCTGGCGCACGAACGACAACTCCTCGCGCCGCAATCCGAAGAGCCGCGCACTGCCGTCGACGGTGGTGCCGAACAGCGACGGCACCGTGTAGCGGAAATCGCCGGTCGAACTCTTCATCGATTGCACCAGCCGCAGGTTGCTCGTGTGGGCGCGACCGAAGACGTTGTGCTGCTGCCATTCGACGCCCGCGCGCAGCTGCTCGTAGCTGCCGTAGCCGGCGAGCAAGTTCACTTCCTGCAAGCGCCCCTCGGTCACGGAAAAAACCGCATCGCGGACTCCCGGCGCCGCATCCTCATAGCGCAGATCGATGCGATTGAACACCCCGAGCCGCGCGAGCCGCGCCTGCGCATTGTCGATCTCGACCGGATTGAGCAACCCGCCCGAGCGCAGGCGCAGCATGCGGCGCATCGTGCGTTCGCGCGTGTGCGTGTTGCCCTCGAACGACACGCGTCCGAGCCGAACCTGTTGACCCGGGGTGACGCGAATCTCCGCCGTCACACTTCGCCGCCCGGGCGCAGGTTCACCGGATCGCGCGTTGATGCGCACCCGCACGTCGGGGAATCCGCGGGCGAAATACCACGCGCGCACCGCGGTGGCCGCATCTTGGCGCCACAGCGTCGACCAAGCGAGGCCGCGGCGTTCCTGCAGAAAACCCGCCGGTGGCATCGGGTCGGCCTGCTCCGCGAAATGAACCGCGTCGACGCGCCAGACCGGTCCTTCGTTCACGGCGACCTCGAGGCGCACCCGTCCGGTGGCGCGGTCAACGTCCTCGCGGGCGAGCGTGACGACCGCATCGGCGTGTCCGCGCAGGCGCAGCTCCTCGGCCAGGTTGGTCAGCGACGTGCGGACGCCGTCCGGCGAATACACGCGATCCGCCGCGAACGGGATCAGCATCGTCTCGCCGGTGAAGAAACGCCGCGCCTCCTCTTCGCGCATGGCGGTGAGGCCGCGGAACGCGACCTGATCGATCAGGAAACGCGTGCCGCGCTCGACGTGGAACACGACCTGCCGCGCGGCGAGCGGTCGCGGCAGCGGCTCGTCGAGCACCGCGGTGAGCGGGTGGCGCGACTTCAGGCCATCGGCTTGCGCGATCTCTGCGGTCACGCGGGCGCCGAGGTAGCCCTCGCGCTGCAGTTCGTGGAAGAGGATCAGCGCGGCATCCTCGATCGGCGGAGCGTCGATCGTTTCAGGGGCGAGCTGGTCACCGAGCAGCAACTGGAGATTACGGGCGGTTTCGCGACTGCCGAACCAGCCCATGCCGTCGACCCGCAATTCGGCGGCGGACAGCGCATTCACCAGCAAGAAGAGAACCCAACTCAGTAAATGGAGGGCGCTCCGGCGCCGACGGAGCGCCGCCCTCCAACGGAGGAGCATGTCGCGCACGAACACGGCGATCGCGCGGCGCGGTCGGGGTGGTCGCCGCTGTCCCAGCGGCGACCACCCGCCGAGCGGGTAGCGGAATTCGTCAGAATTTCGCACGTCAGCCGCAGTGGTTGCGGCGCCCGCGGCATGCCCGGCTTGTCCGGCGCGCCCGTCGCGCACACTATGCCCGGCGACAGCCTCACGGCTTCCGCCACACCGGGCCGGCTGCGCAGGCGTGTCACTTCCGCTCTTCACGTTTCGCGCCCTCCTTCGTGTAGATGCGGTAGCTGAGCCCGGCGTTGTAGTCGTCGTATTGGTCGTATTCGCCGGTGAGCGAAAGCTTTTCGGTCAACTTGTATTCTGCGCGGTAAGTTTCACGACCGGCCTCGGAAACCTGTTCGCCCGAGGTGATCTCGAGGCGATCCTCCGTGCCGCCGAAATTCTGAAAAATGCCGCTGCCCAGAAACGTCCCGAGACGCGTGAGGCGTTGTTGATTCGTCGGGCCGACGCCCGCGAGCGACTCGTTTCTCGGTGGCTGTCCCGTCGTGACGAGCAGCAGGATGTCCGCGGATTCGAGCGGCGGGTTGGAAGCGAACGCCAGCGTCGGCGCGGCAGTCGTGCCGCCGGCTTCGAGCCGCAGCTCGTAGCCCATGCGCTTGGCGGTGGCGTTGACCGCGAGCTGCAACTGCGTCGGGTCGGCCGCGGTGAGACGGACTGCGCCCTGTTGCACGGCGAAGCGGGCGAACGGGAAGAGCACCTGACCTTCATCGACGGTGAGCTGGCCGATCGCACGCGGCTCGCCGAGGGTGCCGGTGAGGTGAAATTGCGGCGTGGCGACGCCGTTGAACACCGCGGTGCGCACGCGCACGGCGCGCGATCCACCGAGCTGCACGTCCAGTGGCCAGCGCGAAAAAGGCTCGGCCTCGACGGAGAAATACGGCGGCACGCGGGCGCTGCCGCGAGGGCCGCCGGGCAGGATCGCCGCGAGATCAGCGAGCACGAGCGCGTCGCGCAGCTCCACGCGGCCGCTGATGCGCGTCGGGCCGCGGTCGGGTGTTTGGGCGCGCAGATCGAGGTCGGTGCGGACGAGCAAACCCGGTCGGCGCACCAGCGGGACGTTTTTCGCCTGGAGGCGCAGCTCGAGATCGAGCCGGTTGCGATCGCCGAGGGCTGCGGTGCCGGTCAGCTCGACCGGTTCGCCGCCGAGGCGCGCGGAAAAGGTCTTCACCTCAACCCGGCGCCCGGCGAGCGCGAGATCGGCCTCGATCGCCAACAGCCGCCCGAGGCCGGGCAACGGCCGGCTCGCGCCGTCGCGCAGTTCAGCGCGGCCCGTCACCTCGCCGCTCGCGAACTGGAGTTCGGCGGCCAGCGTGCCGCTCGTGAAAGGCAGTGCGGGGAACGTTGGGGTCAATGCCGCCAGCTCGACGCGCGGAGCGGAGAGCTGGACCTCCGCGCGGCGCCAATCGAATTCCCGCGGCGCGCTCAGCAACGTGCGCCAAGCCGCGTCGCTCATCGGCAGCCGGCCGGTGGCGCGCACCGGGTGGCCGGCGACTTGTGCCGCCAGCGACTCCAGTTGAACACCCTCGCGCAGGCCGCGGATCGTGGCGGAGAGCGCGGTGATCTCGGCCCGGTTATTCTCGGCCGGGCCGGCGCGGGCCAGACGCGCCGCGTCGACGCGCACGAGACCACGCGGCTGCTCGAGCGAGCCGCTGATGTTCGCGACCACGGCACCACCTGCGACCGTCAAACCCGTGCGCCGCCGCACGAGCTCCCACAAGGGCGAGTCGGACGCGATGGACGCCTCGAGTTCCAGAGGCGCACGCGGGTCGAACTCGATGCGCGGCGTATGCGACCACAGCACGCGCGCCGGAACATGGCCGGTGGCGTAGGCCATGAGCCCATCCGTATCGGCGAGTTCGAGCTGGGACACCCGAATACCGTTTGCCTGGGCCGCCGCGCTGAGGCGTGTTTGCAACCAAGTGCCGTCAACCTGAGCCGACGCATCGAGGGCGGCCTCCGCGACGAGGACACCGTCGCGCCCGCCACCGCGCAACGTCAGTGCGGCGACGCGGAGCGGAAGCACTTCGCCGCTCCACCAGTCGGCGAGCCACTCGGAGGAAACGTTGTGCGCGGAAACAAAGAAATTCGGCGCATCGCTCCACTCCGCATCCACCGCCAGAGAGTGGTCCGGGCCCTCGAGGCGCAGACCGCTGATCTTCCAGTGCGGCGCCCGGCTGATCTCCGCGGGCGCGACGCTGCGCAACAGCGGCTGGCCGGCCCGTTGCAGCGCGAACTGGCGCACGGTGGCACGATCGGCGCTCAGCGCGCCCGTGAGCTGGAGCGCGGAGTCGCCGGCGCGGGCCGACATGGAGAATTCGGCCGGCGCGCGCCCTTCGCCGGTCCATTCCGCATGAAGGTCGAACGGGCGCCACTGGCTCGCGCGCAGGCGGGTGGCGTCAAGTTCGCCGCGGTGCCGGAGCGCCGCGATCGGGCCCTCGAGTTCGACGGCCGCCGCGACCTGCTCGAACGCGACCTGACCGCGCCAGAGTGGTGCGAGCCACGCCGGGCGGAGGGTCGCATCGAGGCGAGCGTCATGGAGCTCGCGCGCGGCCCAGTCCAGGGTGCCGCGTGCGACGATCCGGCTGCCGGGGTCGAGCGTGACGACGGCCTCGTCGAGTTGGACGCGCGGCGCCTGCCAGCGGCCGCGCACGCGGGCGGTTTGCGCGGTGAGCTTGCCCCAGCGGAACGCATCGAGCGCGACGCTGAATTCGCCGCGCGAGTCGCCGCCGCGTGGCACGGCACGGATTTCACCGGTCAACTGGCCGGCGGCGTCGAACCACGGTTGCCGACTGAGATCGGCGGCGATCTGGAGGACCGCGGGATTTGCGGCGCTGCTTCCGATGAAGGAAAAAGTCAGCGGCGCGCTCAGCGTCGCCGTGGCAAAGGGCGCGCGCACCTGCAGCGTGCGAAGCACGATTCCCTGGCGGTCGCCCGTGGCGTGGGCGGCGATTTCGAACGGCGGAGCCTTTGTGCCGTTGGAGGGAGATGCGTTGGCGCGGAGCTCGGCGGTGAAGTCGCGACCGGTCCACTGGGCGCGCATGTCGCCGCGCACGCGCTCGTAGGGAGGCCCGAGCTTCGCATGTGCCGCGGGCAGATCCCAGTTCTCCGCGCGGAATTCGGCGTGAGTCGGAATCCATGCGGGATCGTCGAACCGCGCCTCGACCGTGAACGGCTGCTGTTGCCACGTGCCGGTGCTGCGGACGGCGGTCGGCGTCCAGGTAATTTCCGCGTGTGTGGCCAAGGAGGGCAGTTCAATGGTCGCGAACAGCGTGTCGTTTGGCGTGGAGACGCTCGCGTGCAGCTCCTGCTGTGTGGGCAGTGCTCCCGTTGCGTGGACGGTGCCGTCTCGCCACGAGAGGCTTGCGATCTTCCAAGTCGTTTCGCCGCGCGAGATCGTTCCGTTTTCCGCCGTCAAGTTCGGCAGCCACTGGCGCAGCTGTGCGGCGACGCGTTGGACTTGCGAATGGACCGCGGCCGGCGTCGACGGCGGTCGCGGTGGGTCCGCGGGAATCAGGCGCAGTGACCAGGCGGAGATTTCCGCGTGGGCGTGGGAGCGTTGCAGCAGCCAGAGGAGCGGTGTGTCGAGGGTCGCATGCGTGGCGGAGAATGCGAGGCCGGGTCGCTTGAGATTCACCCCCTCGAGGCGGAAGCGCGCGTAGCCGATGATTTGGTAGCGCGCGAAGGACACGCCCTGCGCACGCGCCAGCGGACGCAGCGCGGCGCCGAGCCACCACGGCAGCGCGGCCAGGCCGAGGATCAGCAGCAGGGAGAGCAGGAGCAGAATCTTCAGAGCGCTGCGCATGTTTCCTCCGGAGACCGGCGGATTCGCGGGCGGTTGCCAGAAATCGCCCGCCGATGACCGCCCCGGCATGGAGGATGATGGCCCGCCTGCCGCCGGGGAAAAGCCGCACCACCAACGGAACGGCGCTCAGGGATGCGCGACCGCTTCGCGCACGAGGGCGGCGATGGCGTCGGGGAGCGGGAGGCCGAGTGCGAGCTCGTGCGCGCGCGGGCTCATTTTTTTCCACGTCTTGCGGATGATCTCGACGAACTTCTCGCGCGGATACCCGGCATGTTGCGCGGCAAAGTCGGCAATCTCATTCTCGAGGAACACGAGGCACGCCGCGTCCTCGAGGGCTTGCGTGCCCGGGTTGGTTTTCAGCGCGGTTTTCGAAACCCACGTGTAAACCGCGTCGGCTTCGTTTGCGGCGACGCCGGCTTGGACGAGCAACTCCTTCGCGCGCGCGGCCTGTTTCACGTAGAGCGATTGGCGCCACTTCAGGTAGCCGACTTTGCCCTCGGGGAACGTCGTGCGCGGCACGCTCCAGCGTTCCAGGTGCTGGCAGCGCGCGGCGAGCCTCAGCAGCGGCGAGGCGTCGGGCACCACGCGCACGACCCACGCCTCCATGCGCTCGGCGTAAACGAGCTCGGCGGCGCGGCCGTCCGCGGCCCTCTTCGGGTCGGCGGCGTGGGCAGCATCGATGAGCGAGCGAGCGGCGGCATAGGCGTCCATGAACCAAGCGAGCCGGCCCGGCGCGGCCAGGGCAAGCGGGGGCTGCGTCACCGTTCCGCGCGAGCCGCGCCGCCGGCGTGGCCCCTTCGGCCGCGAAAGCGCGCTTGTAAGAGCAGACGCGACGGCATCGGGCCAGACGCCCGCCGCAAAACCCCGCCATCCCATTGCTTCGCGTCGGGCCTTCTTCCGTGGGCGCCGAGGCGAGGCATCCACCCCCAACGGAGACCGTCCATGCCCTACACTGGCTTACTCGTGCGCGACTCCCTGCAAGATCAGGGAATCGTTCCATCCCCCGGCTATCCTTACACGTCGCCGGACATCATCTGTGTGCAACAGAACACCTATGCCAATCCCGCCGCCGTTTTCGGCACCACGCCAAGCTACGCGTCGGACCCGAACCAGGCCGTGGTGGCCCAGCAAAACAACAACTTCTACGTTCGCGCCCGGAACCTTGGCACCGCTGCGCAGGGCGGCGCGATGTATGTCTACTGGAGCAAGGCCTCGCTGCTGCTGACCCCGAACCTCTGGTTCAACCAGCCGATGACGGCGCTGCTCAACAAGCAGCCGCAGAACTACGTGACGTTGCCCAGCGTGTCCGCAGGGCAGATCGCGGTCGGCGCGATCCCGTTCAACTGGACCCCGCCCACGATCTCGGCCAACGACCACTTCTGCCTGATCGGCGCGGTCAACACCGTGCCGCCCTACAACTGGCCGCCGGCGCAAGCGCCGACGTTCAGCTCCTCCGACCAGTTCGCCCTCTGGGTGCGCAACAACCAGAACATCTGCTGGCGCAACCTCAGCCTCGTCACCAATCCCAGCGCGCCGCAGTGGGACCGGCTCGACTCGTTCGCGAATCCGTGGGCCACGCCCATGCCGATGCTGGTCGCCGTCCAGTGCCAGAACATCCCCGTCGGCACGACGGTGCAGATCCTCTGCTCGGCGCTGGGCATCAACACCTCGGTGGTGACGACCGCGCCGAACCAGACCGTCTACTCCAGCGGCGTCACCTGCCCTTCCGGCTTCAACGGCCTGGTCGAGACGATGGCCCGCCTCACCAGCGGCACGTGGCCCGCCGGCGCGATGCTGACGACCACCGTCTACGTCGGCATGCAGGCGAGCTCGCCCGCGGCGCACCTCGCGCACCGCTTCGGCGAGTTCGAGCAGCATCCCTCCGTCGTGGCCACCAAGCAGCTCGTGCGCAAAGCCACCGGTGACTCCGTCAACGGCGTCCTCGTTGCGATCGGCAACACCGCCACCGCGTATCAACCCACCGCCTGATCGTCTCCCATGAGCACTCCCTTTGTCTCACTCGAAACCAGTTTCTTCGTGAACGGCAGCGCGCAAACCGCGCCGCAATTCGCCATCAAGCTCAACGGCAGCGTGCCCTTCACCGTCACCGCGTGGGTGAACGCCCAGTCCATCCAGGACCCGGCCGACATCCTCGCCAAGGACGGCGTGTTTCGCTTCGGCGTCCAGGGCACCCAGCTCTACGTCGAACTCAACGGCTTCCCGGCCCTCTGGTCCGACGGCAGCACCAATCCCGTGACGCAGGACGCCTGGCATTACGTCGCCTGTGTCTACACCGGCACGCAACTGCAGCTCTACATCGACGGCGTCCTCGATTGCGCGGCCGGCGTGACCGGCCAGGGCGCGGACAACACGAACCCGTTTGTCATCGCGAACAACCTGCAGGGCCGCCTGAACAGCGTCCGCGTCTACGACCGCGCGCTGCCGGCGGGCTTGCTGCTCGCGGCGATGTTCCAGCCCGACCCCGCGCAGAGCTACGTTGCGAACTTCGACTTCACCCTCAATCCGCCCGTCGACACCTCCGGCAACAACCTCCCGCTCGTGCTCAGCGGCACGACGCACGTCAATGCCGTCGCTCCCGCCGTCGCACTCGGCGCCAGCGCCTACTGCCAGCCGATCCGCGATCCCGGCGTGAATCCCGGCGGCGCCGGCAACGACCCCTACACCCTCCAGGCGTGGATCTGGATCGCGAACCCGGCGGCGAGCCTCACCGCCGACGGCCTCGTGCCCGCCGCCCAGGCCGTGTTCGTCAACCAACTCATCGATGCGCCGGTGGGCGTCGCGTTGTTCCTCGTCTACGACAGCACCGCGAACCTCTACCGGCTGGCGTCGTTGCGCGGCAACGTCGACAGCCCCGGCAGCACCCTCGTCTCGCAGGGCACGCTGCCCTTCGGCCAGTGGGTGAACGTCGCGACGACCTACGATCCGACCACCACGACACTGTCGCTCTACCTCAACGGCGCGCTCGATTCGTCGAGCCCCGCGTTCCCCGCCATCACGGCGCTCGCCGCGCCGAGCGTGCTCATCGGCGGCGCGGCAGTTTCCACGCAGCCTTCCACGGTCTGGACGCTGCAGGGTTTCATCCAGACCGTCGACGTGTGGAACGTCAGCCTCAGCGCGGCCCAGATCCAGCAATGGCTCACCGCGTATCCCATCCAGGAAGCCGGCCTCACCGCGCACTACGACTTCACCAGCCAGCTCACGCGCAACGAGCTCAACGGCAATCTCGTCGGCCTCGCCGATCGCGCGAGCGTGCACGCGCAGACCGGCGCGGCCGGGACATCGGCCACCGCCACCGCGCGCCAATCGCGCCGCGAACCCGAGAAGCCGCACTACCGGCAGCTCGCCCCTGAAATGATGCAGCGCTTGCGCGACGGCATCTCGTTCGCGGACGCGCCCCAGCTGGACAAGCTGCTCGACGAGGCGGCGCGCAAGGAGCTCGAGCAGAACCTGCACCTGTTCGTGCCCGCGGCGCACGTCGAGCGCTTCCGCGCCAAGCTGGCCGGTGAATGGGCCCGCGTCCGGCACCTCATGCGCGAGCGGCCGCAGGAGCTGCGCTTCGTGATCACCCACCACAAGATCGACGGCGAACACATCCTCATTCACCACACGCCCGTCCACTCCACGGTGGTCTTCCGCGCGCCGCTCGAGACGCTCGACGACTGCACGATGTGGCGCATCCGCGTGATCTGGACGATCCTGATGGGCCTGCTGTCGGTGTTCGGCGTGACTGCGGCGCTGACCAACCGCGCGCTGCAGTTCATCCAGCAGCGGATCCTGGGCAACGCCGCCCTGATGCGGGCGATCGGCAACATCCCGGCTTCGGTGACGGCCACCGGGCTCTACGTGATCATCAAGGCGCTCTATGATTTCGGCGTGCTCTGGCCGCTGATCAAGATCGTGCTGACCACGATGGGCTGGTGGGCGCTCACGAAGCTGCTCGTGAAGATCCTGGTGAAGTTCTTCGGCGCCGCGCTTGCGGTGGCGGAAACGATCGCCTCGCTCATCGTGGCCGTGGCCCAGCTCATCTACGTGCTCACACAGCAACCGGCGCAATGCCCGCTCATCCCGAGCGGCGCCGAAGCTCCGTCGCCCGCCCCGGCCTGAACGGCCGCGGGGCAAATCCCGGCGGAGGCGCGTGCTCGATCCGATGTGGCCGGGCACGCGTTTACCCGACGGGAAACCCGGTCGCGCGCAAGCGGCTTGCCGGCGCGGGCAAGGTCGGCTCCCTTGCCCGACACATGAGCGACACCACGCCGGTCGATCTTCGCGTTCCGCTGGATGCGATCTATCGCGCCGAGGCGGGACGTGTGCTCGCCACACTGATCGGTTTGTTGGGCAGTTTCGAGGTGGCGGAGGATGCGATGCACGATGCGTTTCGCGCTGCGGCGGAGCGCTGGCCGGCGGAAGGCGTGCCGCGCCATCCGCGTGCGTGGCTGGTTTCCACGGCGCGGTTCAAGGCGATCGACGCTCTGCGCCGCCAGACGCGGCTGGACGCTACGCGAGGAGAGGTTGCTGCGACGTTGCATCAGGACGAAACGATGGCGCCGACCACGAATGACGATGTGCCGGACGACCGGCTGCGGCTGATTTTCACGTGCTGCCATCCGGCGCTGCCGCCGGAGGCGCGCACAGCGCTGACGCTGCGCGAGCTGTGCGGCCTGACGACGGAGGAAATCGCGCGCGCGTTCCTGACCACGGCGCCGACGATCGCGCAGCGGATCGTGCGGGCGAAGGCGAAGATTCGCGCGGAGCGGATTCCGTATCAGACGCCGTCGACCGAGGAACTGCCGGAGCGTTTGGGCGCGGTGCTCGCGGTCGTTTATTTGCTGTTTAACGAGGGCTACGCGGCGAGCTCCGGGCCGATGCTGCTGCGCGCCGATCTCTCTGCCGAGGCGATCCGACTCGGTCGCATGCTGCTCGAGTTGATGCCCGAGCCGGAGGTGATGGGCTTGCTCGCGCTGATGCTGCTGCAGGAATCGCGGCGAGCGGCGCGGGTGGATGCGGCGGGCGAACTGGTGCTGCTGGAGGAGCAGGACCGCGCGCGGTGGGATCGCGCGGCGATCCGCGAGGGCATCGGGCTGGTGGAGCGGGCCTTGGCGACGCGGCGTTTCGGCGCCTACACGCTGCAGGCGGCAATTGCGGCGGTGCATGCGGAGGCGCGCTCGGCCGACCAGACCGATTGGCGGCAGATTTGCGCGCTCTACGCCGCACTGCTCGAGGTGCAGTCTTCGCCCGTCATCGAGCTGAATCGGGCCGTGGCGGTCGCGATGCATCGCGGGCCGGAGGCCGGGTTGGCGCTGATCGACGCGCTGCTCGTGCGGGGCGAGTTGCAGGACTACGACCTCGCGCACTCCGCGCGCGCGGATCTTTGCCGGCGACTGGGCCGGGTGGGCGAGGCGCGCGAGAGCTACGAACGCGCGCTGGCGTTGGCGCCCGCGGAGGCCGTGCGGCGATTTCTGACCCGGAGGATGCGTGAACTCGGATGACTTTTTCGCGCCGGATGTCGAATTGGGCGGCACCCAATCGACTAGTCACTGAAACGCGGCCAATTCCGGCCGTTTTCCCTATCCTAAATCACATGAAATACATCTGCCTCGGTTATGCTGACCCCAAGATCTTCGGTGCGCTCTCCGAAACGGAATTGCACGCGGGGATGGACCGCTGTTTCGCCTACGACGACGAGCTGCGCGCGAAGGGGCATTTCGTCGGCGGTCACGGCCTGCAGCCGCCGAACACGGCCATGACGCTGCGCTCCGTCAACGGACGCGTGACGGTGACAGACGGACCGTTCACGGAGACCAAGGAATACCTCGGCGGCATCCTGATCCTCGAGGCGCGCGACCTGAATCATGCCGTCGAGCTCATCTCGAAGCACCCGGGCATCGGCTTCGGTCCGTGGGAAATCCGGCCGGCGGCCGACCTCGACGAGATGATGCGCGCCAGCGAAGCGCGCCGTGCCGGGAAGCCGTCGGCGTAGCGGGCTGCGGCCGGCGGCGTTCCGTGGCGAAGCGGAACTTTCGGCGTAGGCGGCGATGAAGAAGATTCGGGCCCACGAAACACACGAATCACACGAAAGGAGCCGAGGGTCGCGGCGAGCGGGCCTTCGTGTGTTTCGTGGCTACTTTTCTGGGTTTGGGGGCGATGACAAAGAACGCCTCGCGCGACAGCGCTTCGTGCGCACACTGTGCACGCATGGCCTGGCGCATCGATGAGCACGTGGTTCGCGGCGAGATTGATAACCGCGTGCGAGGTCGCGTCGTCGGGAAAATTTGGTTGGTCGATCGCGCGGAGCCGGTGGAGTTGGAGCTGGTCGGCGATTGCTGGCGCGATCTGGCGGGGCGGCGGCTGGAGTTCGTCAACCCGCAGCCGAAGCCGGGATTGCCGGAGAGTTTGGCGGCGCGGCAGGTGGGTTCGGTCGGCGACATCACGGCGTCGCGCAAGGTGAAGGTGTTGGATTTCCCGCTCGAGGACATGCACCTCTACTACAAGACCGGGCGCGAGATGCCGTGGCATTGGGGCAATGCGCTCTATCTTGAATGGATTTCAGAGCGCAATGGTCGCGTGGTGATCGAGACGGCGAGTTTCGAGCTGAAGATCGTCGGCGAGCCGACGTGGGAAATGACCGAGGCTGATGAAACGGTGCAGCGGGGTGAGAATGGCGAGGCGATGGGCGGCTTCACGGCGCAACTGAGTGAGAGTGAAAGTGAGGGTGAACGGGACGAGGCGGGTGACGCGGGCGAGTCGGACGACGAGAGTGGCGTCGTGGGTGAGAGCAAACCGATGACCGAAGCGGAGGCCGAGGCGATGCAGGCGCGGAGCGATTTGCTCGCGGATCGCATCCAGACGCGCATGGAGCGCGAAGGGCCGGAAGCGGACCACGCGAAGATTTTGGAGGAGGAAATCGAGCGGTTGAATCGCGAGGACCCGCCGCCGGAGCCGACGCCCGAGCAGGTGGCGCGGAATGAGGCGTGGCTGGAGGAATTCAATCGCGCGGCGAAGGAGGCGTTGGAGGATTCGGAGCCGGAAGACGAGGCGGAGCGGAGTGACGAGCATCCGGTCGCCGTGCGCGCGAGGGAGCTATGTTATGTGTGGCAGAGCTGCGCAGAGGACGAGGGCTGGGTGCCGGAGGACGCCGTGGCGGAGCATCCGGTGCAAGAGCTGTTGGACGCGCTCATGAAGGCGCACGTAAAGCTCGCGGCGTGGCTGAACAGTCGCGAGTGGCCGCCCGAGTTGGATTTCTGCGCCCTCACAATCGTGCGACTGAAAAAGGCGCGCGAGTATCTCGATGACGCGGTGCGGGCGTTGGAGTCGTGCCAGGAAGAGAAACTGATCGAACCCGCGCGACTCGGCCCGCTGCTCGTGGACGTGGGCGATCTCGCGTGCGACGTGGATGAGCTGATCGCGGAGCTGCGGGCGCGGCTGGAGCGCGAGATGGAGTGACTGGCCGCTTTGCCGTCGTGCCAGACTGCGCCGCGGTGTGAAGCAAGACCGGGCTTGGCGCACGGCGTTCCCGAATCGCTCAGTAAAAGAAGAGCGGCACTAGTCCGAGTGCGACACCGAGGAGGCCCCACCAGCTCCGGGTTTCGCGGTTCCAGAGCGCGAGGATGCCAAAGGCCATTGCCACCACGCAGAGGGAAAACTCGACGAGGAATAAAAGATCGCCCCACGAGGCCATCACACCCGGAAGAATCGGAAGCAACACAGCGGCGATTCCGGTCGCGAGCGAGAGCTGCCATTTGGGAATATCACCTGAGACGATGGCAGAGGATTTCAATTCGTCGAGCAGGGGGCGCAAGGCGTCCTTCCGATCCGGCTCTGTCGTTTCGCTGTGAGCCAGCTCAATCGCTGCAACCAGAGTGAGAATAAACGCATCGCATTCTGCTGCTTGTTTCTTTTCGCGCACGATGCTGAAGGCCGGCCGTCCCCATTGGTTGCAGAAAGTGAAGAACTCCACGCGAGGCGTGAAGCGGATCGCGTTGACGAGCGAAGCGGCCAAGCCGATGAGCGGCCAGTGCGCCAGAAATCCTTGTGGGCCTTCCGGCACGGCGTCGGTGTGGTAGAGAAGCCACAACGCGGCGGAACAGACCAGCACACCGGCGAGTGAGCCGTAGAGGATCGCGTATATCCGCGCCGAACCGGGAATGTAATTTGGACTCAGCTCCCGAATAGGAATGCGCAGTTCACCTCGGCGACCGAGCATCCACGAAGAAACGTGAACCTCGTCGCGCGAGATCTCGAAAATGGCTCTACCGGCCCGGGAGTTCTGGATGAACGTCGCTGCGGGCACGGCGAGGATCAGCTCAGTAAACCTGTTCTTCGAGCAACGCGAAGAGTTCGGTTTCGGTGATGCGCTTCTGGCTCATCGAGTCGCGCTCGCGGAGGGTGAAGGTGTCGCCGGGCTTCTCGATCGTGTCGAAGTCGATCGTCACGCACCACGGCGTGCCGGCTTCGTCCTGGCGGCGGTAACGTTTACCGATCGCGCCGCCGTCGTCGTATTGCACGGCGTAGCGCTTCTTGAGCTTCGCGTAGAGTGCCTTGGCGCGATTGGTGAGGACTTCCTTGTTCTTGAGGAGCGGGAGCACGGCGACCTTCGTCGGCGCGATGCGCGGGGAGAGGCGGAGCACGGTGCGTTGCTCGACGTTGCCTTTCTCGTCCTTCACGTCCTCGACGGCGTAGGCGGAGGCGAGCACGGCGAGGAAGATGCGGTCGGTGCCGACGGCGGGCTCGATGACGTGCGGGACAACCTTGGTCTTCGTGCCTTCGTCGAAATAAACCTGCGGCACGCCGGAGAATTTCTGGTGCTGCTGGAGGTCGTAGTCGGAGCGTGCGGCGATGCCCCAGAGTTCCTGCACGCCGAACGGATACTTGAACATGATGTCGACCGTGCGGCGCGAGTAGAACGAGAGCTTCTCCTTCGGGTGCTCGTGCAACGAGAGGTGCGACTCGGGCAGGCCGATCGAGATGAGCCAGGCTTGGCACCACTTCAGCCACTCCTCGTGGCAGGCAAACCAGTCGGCGTCGGGGTGGATGAAGTATTCCATCTCCATCTGCTCGAACTCGCGCGAGCGGAAGATGAAGTTGCGCGGCGTGATCTCGTTGCGGAACGACTTGCCGACTTGCGCGATGCCGAAGGGCAATTTCACGCGCGTGGTGTCGACGACGTTCTTGAAATCGACGAACATGCCCTGCGCAGTCTCGGGACGAAGGTAGGCGACCGACGAGGCGTCCTTGAGCGCGCCGACGTTCGTCTCGAACATCATGTTGAACGCGCGCGGCGGCGTGAGGCTGCCGGGCTCGCCGGTGGCAGGCGAGGGGATGAGCGGGATCTCCTCGGCGGTGGCCTCGGTGAACTCGCGCGCCTTCACCGGCTCGAGCGCGCCCTGGATGGCCTTCTTGCGCTTGAATTGCTCGGCGGCGGCTTGGAGGTCTTCGGTGGTCTTCTCGCTCTCGAGCGCGGAGACGTAGCCGGCGATTTTGCCATCCACGACGACGGCGGCGAAAAACAACTGGTCTGCGCGATACCGCTGCTTGCTCACCTTGCAGTCGACGAGCGGGTCCGTGAAGCCGGCGACGTGGCCGGAGGCTTCCCAGACTTTCGGGTGCATGATGATGGAGGTCTCGATGCCGACGATGTCGTCGCGGCGGTGCACCATGTCGCGCCACCAGCAGTCGCGGATGTTGCGCTTCAACTCCACGCCGAGCGGACCGTAGTCGAAGAATCCGTTGAGACCGCCGTAGATTTCGGACGACTGGTAAATGAAGCCGCGGCGCTTCGCGAGCGACACGAGGGCTTCCATGAGATTCGGATTTTCGGTGGAGCTGTTGGACATGGTGATGATTGCCGCCCCCCACTGGATGTGACGAGCGGTCGGGCAGTGAAGGGCGCGCGCCGAGGGCGGTCAATGCCGCCGTTGGTCACGGCAGGCTCGGGTCGGAATATCTCCGACTACGGGCCGAAGCGGGTGCCTGTCCCCGAATGGTTGGCCCAAGTATTGTGCTGGGCGCCGCCGCGGCCCAGTTCGTCGATCCAGGCAATGCTGTTGGCTGGAAAGAGGAATCCGGGTGGCGTGACGCGGGCCAACTTGGTCTGCGCTTCGGTCGCCGTGATTCGCACAAGCGGATCCGGATCGTCCCGGAGAAGCCGCGCCAACGACTCCACTGCCGCGGTTCAACGTTTCGGCGTCGGCGTGGCCGCGGGCGGCGGCTCCTTCAAAAACTCGACCACCTGCAACTCGCCGAACTTCACCGTTGGGCGTTCACGGCGCGGCACGACGGTTCGCACTGGTCGCGGGGTTTCACGGCCAAGGCTGGGACCGGCGAGGGCGAGCATCGACGGAAGCGCGTCGGGCAGCGAAAAGCCGAGCGACGGACAGGCGATGCGCGTGATCCAGAGATGCGGCAGCGAGAGCGTCGGGTTTTTCTCCATCGCGGCGAGATCGTAGGCGGTGACGACCGCGACGTAGTAGTTGTCGGAGGCGAGCGTGAGATAGTCGCGGGCTTCGTTGTCGAGCAGGCGCGAGTCTGCCGGCATGCCGAAGATGCCTCCCTCGTAGCAGTCGGCGGTGATGCCCACTTTCTGGCCGCCGAGGAAATCGACGATTTGTTTCCGGTTCTGCTGTGCGACCGGGAGGTTGCGGCTCATCGCGGCCGGGAACTTGGCGTTGAGCGTGCCCCACGAGAACACGAGGGCGAGGGTGGGCGGCGGCGTTTTGTCGGTGGCGGGCAGGTAGCCGCGTTGCGCGAGTTCGCGCGCGATGGTCTGCACGGCGCTGTCCTCTGGCGGCTCTTTCACGCGGCCGATGATGCCACCGAGATCGCGGTAACCGAGGCTCACCGGGATGTAATACTGCGGTTGGTCGGGAGTCGGCGCGGGCCAGAGGCGGCCTTCGGGCGTCATGTCGGTGACGGTGATGACTTCGAAATTGCGCCGCGAGTGCAGCGCGTCGAGCCAGCCGGCGTGGACGAACGGCGCGGCGAGGGCCGCGCAGAACAGGCAATGGATCAGGCGAGTTTTCATGTTCGGAGCGACGCTCGTGGCCCAGGCGAGCGTGAAAGAGGTTCAGCGTTTAGGCTTTTTTTGATTGTTCGAGCGATCGACGACGGGGAGCGGCGAGTTGCCGAGATACTCGACGAGCTGCAACTCACCGAGCTTTACGTTCGGTTTGAATTTGTCCGTGGCGTTCGTCCAGACGGGCCGTTGCGTCTCGCGCCCGAAGTGCGGTCCGGCGATCGCGAGCATGCTCGGCATCGACGCGCCGAGATCGAGGCCGAGCGACGGTGTCGCGATGCGCGTCATCCAGAGCAGCTGTTTCTTTTTCTGTCGCAGCGAAGCCAAATCATACGCGCTGACCACCACGATGTAGAAATCCTCCCGCGCCACGTCGTAGATCTGGCGGGCGTCGAAGCTCATCGTCTGGAGTCCGGTGATCGGGGCGGTGAGCGGGTCGAAAAAATTGTGGTCGAAGCCCATCTTCCGTCCGCCGAGGAAGGCGACGATCTGGGCGCGATTGCGTTGCCGCGATGGCAGATCGGGGTCGAAGGACTCGATGTCGGCGTTGAGGGTGCCCCAGGTGTAGGCGAGCATCAGCGTGGCCGGCGGTGATTTCTCCGTGGCCGGCAGATAACCTTGCTTGGCCAGTTCGGCGGCGATGAGGCGCAGTGCGTCCTGCGGCGGCGGTTCCTTGATGCCGCCCACCGCGGCGCCGAGATCCCGAAAGCCGAGGCTGACGCCGACATAGTATTGCGGCTTGTCCTTCGACGCGGTGCCCCAGGCGCGTCCCGCCGGGGTGGCATCGGTGACGGTGATCACCTCGAGATCGCGCCGACCGATGAGCAAATCGAGAAAACTGCGCGCGGCGAGCGGGGGAGCAGTCAGCGACGCAGTCGCGAGAAACAAAAACAGGACGCGCATGGCGACGGGGTAACGCCCGCGAACTATCGCTGATCGCGCCGACCGAGCAACGCGAAAGCCGCTTTGACACGCGGCCGGCGCGCGCAGCCTTGCGCGGCCGCGGGCTCGGTCTACGCTGCGGCTCTCGTCACGGGCCAGACGTGAACGCATGCACCACACCCCTTCGCGCGGCGCGCTCGCAGCCGCGATTTTCTTGAGCTTGTCCGGCGCTCTGGCGTCGAGTCGCGCCGCCGACCCCGCGCCCGCCACGGCGGCGGCGCTGGTGGTCGATGGCCCCGCGTTGCTGCACGAGTGGACGCCGCCGCCCTACCCGGAAGCCGCGCGCCAGGCGAAGAAGGAGGGGCGCGTGGTGGTGAACCTCGTGATCGACGAGCACGGCGCCGTGACGCAGGCGGAAGCGGCGGACGCTAATGATCCGCTGTTCGTCGACGCGGCACTCGCCGCGGTGCGCACGTGGAAATTCAAACCCGCCCTCGACGAGGGCAAACCGGTCGCGAGTGGCGTGACGATGCCGGTCCACTTCCGGCTGAGTCAGCTCAAGCTCAAGCCGCCTTACGGTTTGCCCTCCGACAAGGAGTGGCCGGTGCCGGCGAAACGCACTCCGGCGCGCGTCGCGCAGGCGGCCGATCCCGATTACCCGGAGGAGCTCGACCCGCGCAAACTCCCGGGCGAAGTCGATCTCGAGCTCGCGATCGATGCCGAGGGGCGCGTGGCGGGGCGCCGCGTGTTGTGGGCGTCACACGGCGCGTTCGTGGCCGAGGCGTTGCGCGTCGCAGAGCGCTGGACGTTCGAGCCGGCACGGCAGGGCTTGCTCAAGAAACCTTCGACGATGCGGGCGCCCGTGAGCTTCGTCAGCGTGGGCGCGCGCCGGCCGGAAATCTGCGCGGCCAACGGCCTGCGGCTCGTCGACGTCTCCGAAGCCGACGTGTGGCCGGAACCGATCGTCATGCAGGAGCCCGTGTTTCCGCGGGAGCGCTTCGTCGCGGGCGAGGAGGGCAGCGCGGAGGCGACGTTCGTGATCGGGCCGCGCGGTCAGATCACGGAGTTCGTGCTCGGTGAATGCTCGGCGCCGGAGTTCGGCGCGGCCCTGACGGCGGCGATCGACGCCTGGTTGTTTCGGCCCGGCATGAAGGACGGCAACAACGTGCCGGTGCACGTCGCGCTCCGCTACGAGTTCCGGCGGCCCGAGGGCGGCACGCTCGCGCGGCTGGCGGAAGCGCTGCGGGAGAAAAAAATCGCGAGTGCTCGCGGTCTCGATGCCGCGCTGGAGGTCGTGTGGCGCGGATTCCCCGCGTATCCGGAAACACTCCGCGCGACGCGCCCCGAGGGCGACGCGGAGGTCGAGTTTGTGATCGATCGCGACGGACGCGCCCGCGTGCCACGCGTGGTGTCCGCGACGATGCCGGAGTTCGGCTGGTCCGCCGCCACGGCCGTGAGCCAATGGGTGTTCGCGCCGCCGCGCCGCGGGGGTGAACCCACCGACGTGCTCGTGCGCATTGCGCTGCATTTCGCTCCACCCGCCTCCTGAGTTACCCATGAAAAAATTGCTGTTCGCCCTGTTGTTCACGAGCGCCTGCCTGGCCGCTGACCCTGCGCCGGAGCCCTCGAAACTCGACGTGCCCCCGAAGCCCGACATGCCGCCCCGGGCGATCAAGCAGGAGCAGCCCGTGTATCCGTTTGGGCTGCGCTATGCCGGCGTGATTGGCAAGGTTACCCTGGACTTCATCGTCGATACGAAGGGCAACGTCGTCGAGGTGCATGTGGCGCGTTCGAACAATCCCTACTTTGAGCGTCCGGCCATCGACGCGGTGATGAAGTGGAAATTCGAGCCGGCGCAGAAGAACGGCAAACCGGTGAACGCGCGCGCTCGCATCGACCTGGGCTTCACGCTCGCGGGCGTATCCGGCGAAAATCTCTGGCACATCGATCCGCCGCGCGATTGGTCGAAGGTGCCGCCCGAGTTCTGCTGGGACGTGCCGCCGGAGCCGGTCAGCACCTACATGGCGGCGTATCCATTCGAAGCGCTGCTCGCCGGCAAGGAGGGCCGCGTGAGGATCAGCTACGTCATCGACCGCGAGGGTCGCGTCGCGGCGGTGAAGATTCGCGAGGCAACCGATCCGACGTTCGGCGCCGCGGTGGCCGCCATGATCGATGGCTGGCGTTTCAAACCCGCGCGCAAAGCCGATGGCTCCGCCTCCTACGCGGTCGTGAGCCTCACCCGCGAGTTCAAGCCCAACGGCCGCGGTGACGTGCTCGTCTCCGGCAGCGCGCGGGCGCTGCTCGGGCTGATCGAGGACAAGCGCCTCGTCTGCGCCAGGGCCGAGGAACTCGACGTCCCGTTGAAACCGGTGTCGTCACGTCCGCCGATTTATCCCAGTTCGCTCCGTGAAGCCGGCCAGGATGGCGAAGCGATGATCGAGTTCTACGTCGATAAAGATGGCGATGCGCAGCTGCCGCGCATTGTTTCCGCGACCGACCCGGCGTTCGGCTACGCCGCCGCGCAGGCCGTGGCGACGTGGCGGTTCGTGGCGCCGAAGCGCGCGGGCAAGGCCGTCGTCGTTCGCGCGCAACAACTCGTGAAGTTCCACCTCAAGGAGCCGATCAAGCCGCCGCCGGCGGACTTCGTGCCCTGAGCGGCGCCGGCGGCGCCCGGCAACAATTCACGCTTGCGGGGCGCGGGGCGCGGGCAACGGTTGGCTCCCGCCATGAAAGTCTCGTTCACCGCGAAGGAATATCGCCAGCTCCTCGAGCTCGTGCACCTCGGCATGTGGGTCGTCACCGGCTACCAAGGCGAGGAAACCGCCGCGGCCAAACGCTACTTCGAACTCGATCAACGGCTGATGCAGCTCGCGACCGACCTGGGTTGCGCGGACCTCGTGGAGGAGCGCACCGACGGCACACTGCAGCCGTCGCCGAAACTGGCGGAGGACGAGCGGATGAAGGATATCCAACTCGATTTTCAGAACGACGCCTTCTGGCATGAGTTCGTGCAGCGCCTCGCCGATCGCGACCACGCCGGCGCCGCCGCCAAGCGCGCGATCGAGACGCCCGGGGTCGAGCCGCCGCCGTCGCCCGAGGACGAGTTGAAGAAGATCGAGGAGCGTTACTGGCAGGAGTTCGAGAAGAACGACCTCGCCAACGTCGTCGTGCTCCGCGGCGGGCGCGGGTAAACGGAGTTCAGGCGTCCCGCCTGTCATGCACGTCGACGCAGGCGAGACGCCTGCGCTGCGCCGAGCCCACGCCGCTCGTTTCTTGTAGCAGCCGACGTGAGTCGGCTGTTTTCGCACGAGTCCTGGAGGGCGATGACCAGCCGACTCACGTCGAGTGCTACGAAACGCCGTCTCCCTTCGATGCCAGCGACGGGAAAATGTCTCACCAGGTGCGACTCCGTCCAAGGCGCGCGCAACAGGTGAAGTTCATTAGCGAACGCCGCGTTCATTAGCGGCGTTGCGCTGGGAGGCGCGGCGCGTTAAGTCCCGCGGCAAGATGCAGACCCCAAACCCCACCTCGGGCGCCGGCATGGATCGGCGCGATTTTCTCAAAACCGTCTCGGTCGCGGGCGCGGGACTCGCGCTCGGCGGCAGCCGCCTGTTCGCCGCGGACGGCGCGACGAGGCGCCGCCGTTACGCCATCGTCGGCGTCGGCTCGCGCTACGCGATGTATCACGACGCCATCGAGAAAACCTACCGCGACCACGCGGAGCTGGTGGCGTTTTGCGATCGCAATCCCGGACGCCTGCAAGTGGCCCAAGCGCGCTCCGGCCGCAACAACGCGCCCGTGCCGCGTGTTTACCTGCACACGGATTTCGACACGATGCTCCGCGAGACGAAGCCCGACGTGCTCATCGTCACCACGATGGATTCCACGCACGACGAATACCTCGTCCGCGCGATGGACGCCGGCGTTGACGTCGTCACGGAGAAGCCGATGACGACCGATCCCATGAAGTGCCAGCGCATCCTCGACGCCTGCGCGCGCACCGGGAAGCACGTGCGCGTGCTCTTCAATTACCGCTACTCGCCGCCGCGCACGCAGGTGAAGGACCTGCTCATGTCCGGAGCCATCGGCGAAGTGCGTTCGGTGGATTTCCAGTGGCTGCTCAACACGCACCATGGCGCGGACTATTTCCGCCGCTGGCACGGCGAGAAGAAGAACTCCGGCGGCCTCATGATCCACAAGGCCACGCATCACTTCGATCTCGTGAACTGGTGGCTCGGCGCCGTGCCGCGCACCGTCACCGCGACGGGCAAGCGCGAGTTCTACACGCCGGAGATGGCGAAACGCTTCGGCCTCACCTCGCATCACGAGCGCTGCCACACGTGCCCGGAGCAGGAGAAATGCGGGTTCTTCATGAGTCTAGCGGCCGACCCGAAGCTCAAGTCCCTCTACCTCGACCAGGAACATCACGACGGCTACTTCCGCGATCGCTGCGTCTTCCACCCGCGCATCGACATCGAGGACACGATGAACGTCATCGTCGGCTACGACGACAACGTGACGCTCTCGTATTCGCTCAACGCCTTCAACGCCTGGGAAGGCTACCAGATCGCGTTCAACGGCACGCTCGGCCGCCTCGAGCACAGCATCGTGGAGCAGGTCTACGTGAACGGCACCGACACGGTGCAGGGCGGCATCGCCGATGGCGGCGTGCGCACGCGTTTGATCCCGCTGCGCGGCGCCGCGACGCAGGTGGAGCCCTGGACCGGCACTGGCAGCCATGGCGGTGGCGACAAGGTGATGCTCGATGACCTCTTCCTCCCGCAGCCCCCGGCCGATAAATACCTGCGCGCGGCCGACGAGCGCGCCGGCGCCAACTCGATTCTCATCGGCGCGGCAGCGAACGAGTGCTTCAAGACGGGCCAGCCCGTCGCGGTGCAGCAGATGGTCACGGGCCTCGGTCGCCCCGATTACGCCCCGATGCCCAGCCGCAGCGCCCCGCTGCCGATGCCGGCGAAACGCAACGCGCAGCGGGCCTGAGCCGCGCTTCTGGGCCCGGGTTTTCTTCGTAGCCGCCGCCGTAAGGCGGCTGTCTTCGCTCGCGCGATTCTGCGCGCTTGCGCGCAACTCGTGCGCGGCCATGGCGTCCCCGTCGCGCCTCAATACCGCCAGCCCAGCCGGCGATACACGAAGTGCATCAGCCACGCCGGCCCGATGAGGAGAAACACCACGTCGTGGAAGAACGACGGCTTCTTGCCCTCGATCTTGTGGCCGATGAACTGCCCGATCCACGCGAGCACGAAGAGCGCGAGGCTGCTTTGCCAGATTTTCCACGGACACGCGCTCGCCGCCTGCCACTCGATCAGCGCGTAGCATGCGCTCATGAACAGGAACATGCCCATGGCGAGGGGCACCGAGAGGCGCAGGTAGAAAAACAGCACCGCCACCGCGACGGGTTGCGTCCAGTTGAACCACGGCATCGCGGTCGCGAACGCGCCGCCCACCGGGATCGACCAGATCAGGCCGAGCACGCAGTAGAAGATTGTCGGGACGCAGATCCAGTGGATGGTCTCGTTGGTGGGATTCTGGTGGCTCTCGCCGTAATCGGCGAACCATTGGTCGGCAGTCTTGCGCTCGCTCATGGGGTGGGGGATTGCGCACAGCGTGCCGCGGCGAACAGGTGGAGCGGATTGACCTCAATCCGCTGCGAACGCGTTGGAGGCAACGCGTTCCACCCCGGCCTTCGTGCGTGTCGCCCTTCAATAGCGAAGAGCCTTCGCAACACCACTGCGGATTTGCGGTCCAGTATGGTTCGGCCCACATTCCACCATCCCATGAATTCGTTCCGCTGGCTTTTCGCTCTCGTCGTCCTCTCCGCTGCGCTCGTGCGCGTCTGCGCGGTCGATACTCCGGTCGAGCGCACGCTCAAGCTCGATCGCTCCAAGTCCTACGTCGACGTCGACGTGAAAGCCACGATCGGCTCGTTCACCGGCCATCTCGACCGCTACGAAATCGCGATGCCGCTCGAGGCCAGCGGCAAGATCAAGGACGCGCTCCTGAAGTTCAAATTCACCGACCTGCGCACCGGCAAACCCGACCGCGATGCGGAGATGATCCAGTGGCTCGGTGGTGGCGAACCCGAGGGCACGTTCGATCTCGGCATGCTGGCGCTCGCCCCGGACGGTCAGGGGCAGGCGAGTGGCAAGCTGACGTTTCACGGGCAGACGCAGCTCGTCGAGTTTCCCGTGCTCGTGAAGGTGCAGGACGGCGTTTACACCGTCACCGGCAAGACGACGATCGACTACCGCAACTGGGGCCTGAAGAAATTCCGGAAGTTCGGCGTCACGAGTGTCGATCCTGACGTGACCATCCGCTTCCAGTTCGTCGGCGCGTTGCCGGTGGCGGCGTCGGAGTGAGGCCACTGCTGTAGCGGCGGTCTGCGACCGTCGATGAACCTGTTGGTGATGACCAAAAACAAACTCGAAATGCTGGCGACCTGGCTCGCGCTCGGCGCGGGCGCACTCGATGCGGGCAGCGGGCTCGCGCTGGTCTTCGCGCCGCAGCTGATGCTGCAGGCGATGGGCGCGGCGGCACTCGCGGCCGAACCGACGATCTACCTGCGTTGGGTGGGCGCTTTCGTGTTCGCGGTGGGTTTCAGCTACCTGTGGGCGCTGTGGCGGCGCGACGTCGCACGGCTGCGCCACGTGTTGGAGCTGACGATTTTCTTCCGGCTCGCGGCGGGGCTCTATAGCGCATGGGCCATTGCCACCGACGCGTTGCCGCTGGTGTGGCTCAGCGTGCCGCTGACGGATTTCGCCCTCGCCGCCACCCAGACATGGCTCGTCCGCCGCGACGTGTTTTCGACGCCCGCTCGCTCGGCATCGTCACGTAATACGTGACGATGCGTGGACGCCCCAAGTGGCGGGAGCTTTCAGCCCGCTTCTCCACGCCGGCCGGCCAGGGAGCTGGAAGCTCCCGCGACTTGGCCGGTCAAAGCGAGATGGGGCGCGCCGTGATTCGCGGAAGTGACGCAGCGAGCGCGCCACCTATATTGCGAGGATGGGCTGCGCGTGGCGCCGGCGGCGGTTTGCTTTAATCGGTGCCGGCTCCCCCCGGCCGCTGCGCTCCTTACTTTTTCACCGCGTGACGTTTTTCGAGGACGCTGAGCGCGTCCTGCAGCGACAGGCCCTTCGTGCGCAGGAGAACGATGAGATGGAAGAGCAGGTCGGCGGCTTCGTTCGCCAGCTCGGCATTATCGCCGGCGGTGGCGGCGAGGGCGGTCTCGACGCCCTCTTCGCCGACTTTCTGCGCGACGCGCTTGGTGCCCTCGCGGACGAGTTTGGCCGTGTAGCTCTTCTCGTCGCCGGACGCGATGCGCTGGTTCACCGTGCGTTCGAGTTGCGCGAGGAAACCGGTGCCGGTGGCGCCGCCGCCTTCGCCGAAGCACGAGCAGGTGCCGCGGTGGCACGTCGGTCCGTTCGGTCGCGCGCGAACGAGCAGCGTGTCGTTGTCGCAGTCGCCCTCGACACTCACCAGGTCGAGGAAATGACCGGATGACTCGCCCTTGGTCCAGAGGCGGTTTTTCGAGCGGGAGAAGAACGTGACGCGCTTCGTCGCAAGCGTCTGTTCGAGCGCGGCGGCGTTCATGTAGCCGAGCATCAGCACCTGTTGCGTGTCGGCATCCTGGATGATGGCGGGGAGCAGGCCGTCGCCTTTTTGCCAGTCGAGAGTGGGGAGGGAGGTCATCGGAGAAAGAGAACCACAGATGAACACAGATGCACACAGATGAACGGAGAGAATGCCCAAACCGGGGCATTCCATCTGTGTCTATCTGTGCTCATCGGTGGTTGAATCGAATTCAGGGACGAACGCACACGCCTTCGCGGGCGAGGTAGGTTTTGAGGTCGGGGATCGGGATCGTGCCTTTGTGGAAGACGGAGGCGGCGAGCGCACCGTCGACGTGGGCCTGTTGGAAGACGTCGCGGAAATGCTCCGGCGCGCCCGCGCCGCCGGAGGCGACGAGCGGGATCGTCAGCACGGCGCGGACGAGCTTGAGCTGCGTGAGATCGTAGCCGGCGCGCACGCCGTCCTGATTCATGCAGTTGAGCACGACTTCGCCGGCACCGAGACGTTGCGCCTCGCGCGCCCAGTCGAGCGTGCGCCAGCGCGTCGACTGCGTCTTGTCGGGATTGCCGGTGTAGGCCTTGACAAAGTAGTCACCGTTTTCCTGGCGCGAATCGATGCCGACGACGACGGCTTGCGAACCGAATTCGTCGGCGAGAGCGGTGACGAGGGCGGGATTTTCGAGCGCGGGGGAGTTGAGCGAAACCTTGTCGGCGCCGCAGTGGAGGATCTGGCGCGCGCCGTCGAGCGAGCGGATGCCGCCGGCAACGCAGAAGGGGATGTCGATCACGCGGGCGACGCGCTCCACCCACGCGGCGGAGACGGTGCGGCCGTCGGAGCTGGCGGTGATGTCGTAGAAGACGAGTTCGTCGGCGCCGGCGTCGCGGTAGCGCTGCGCCAGCTCGATGATGTCGCCCATGTCCTCGTGGTTGCGGAACTGGACGCCTTTGACGACGCGGCCGTCGCGGACGTCGAGGCAGGGGATGATGCGGCGGGCTAGCATGACTTAAGGTAGGGGCCGTTGTCTCCAACGGCCCTTGGGTTATCGTTCGCACTGCGAGGGCGCTTGAGGGCAAGCGCCCCTACCGCACAGAAGCTGTCGCGATGGCTCAGCACGCCAGCGCCTCCTTCAGCGTGAACTTGTTCTCGTAGAGCGCGCGGCCGACGATCGCGCCGGGCGCACCCTCGGCTTTCAGGCGGCGGAGGTCGTCGAGCGACGAGACGCCGCCGGAGGCCTGCACGTGCAACGTCGGAAAATCGCGGCGCAGTTGCGCGTAGAGTTCGAAGTTCGGGCCGGTCAACTTGCCATCGCGGCTGATATCGGTGCACAGCATGTGGCGCAGGCCGCGCGCGGTGAACTTCGTCAGCACGTCGGCGAGGGCGAGGCCGCTGTCGGCGCGCCAGCCCGCGATGGCGACTTGGGGCACGCCGGCGGCGTTGAGGCGCACGTCGAGGGCGAAGACGATTTTCTCCGGGCCGAATTTCTCCAGCCAAGTGGCGATGAGTTCGGGCTCCTTGACGGCGAGGCTGCCGACGATGACGCGCGTGACGCCCGCAGCGAGGAGCGCGGCGACTTGCGCTTCCTCGCGGATGCCGCCGCCGGATTGGACGAGCAGGCCGCTGGCGGCGACGACACGTTCGATGAGCGCGGTCTGGCGCTGCGCCGGATCTTTGGCGCCGTCGAGGTCGACGAGATGCAGCCACGTGGAGCCGGCGGCCTGGAACTCGCGCGCGACGACGGTCGGATCGTCATGATAAGCCTTTTCGGCTTCGAAGCTGCCCTCGGTCAGCCGCACGACGCGGCCGCGACGAAGGTCGATGGCGGGATAAATGATCATGCGTGGGCGAAAAATCGGCTCGGACGGGTTTGTAACGTATTATGTTACAAACTGCCTTGGGCGCTTAGGTGAGGGTGAGGAAGTTTTTCAGGAGTTGCGCGCCGGCGGGGCCGGAGCGTTCGGGGTGAAATTGCACGCCGTAGAAGTTGCCGCGCTGCACGACCGCAGCGAAGGGCGTGCCGTGCGTGGCGGTGGCGAGCGTGTGCGCGTTCACGGGACCGGCGTAGCTGTGCACGAAATAGAAACGCGCGTCGCGGGCGATGCCGTGCAGGAGCGGCGTGTCGCGGAGGATTTCGAGCGTGTTCCAGCCCATGTGGGGCACGGTGATGCCGGGCGTCTCGGGAATGCGGGCGACGCGGCCGGGGATGAGGCCGAGCGAGGTGGTGTCGCCTTCCGCGGAGGACTCGAAGAGGAGCTGCTCGCCGAGGCAGAAGCCGATGACGGGTTGCGTGAGGCTGCGGATGGTGTCGACGAGGTGGCGCGCGCGGAGTTTGCGCATGCCTTCCTGGGCGGAGCCGACGCCGGGGAGAATTACGCGATCGGCGGAGCGAATCACGGCGGGATCGGCGGTGAGTTGGGAGGCGATGCCGAGGCGCTCGAGGGCGAAGCGCACCGAGGCGATGTTGGCGCCGCCGCTGTCGACGATGGCTAGCATGAGCGAAGCGGGAGGTAAGGGCCGTTGCCTTCAACGGCCCTGAGGGTGGCGGACGTGCGCCGAGGGCGCTTGGGGGCAAGCGCCCCTACCGGCGCTGCCGCGCCGCGCGTGTGGCGTGGAGAGAGGGACATCAGAGCACCCCTTTCGAACTTGGGATGTCGCTGCCGGCGGTGCGGGCGACGGCGGGACGGAGGGCGCGGCCGAAGCCTTTGAAGAGCGCCTCGATCATGTGGTGTGCGTTGTCGCCGGTGACCTTCATGTGCAGCGTCGCGCCGAGCGTGTCGCTGAGCGATTTGAAGAAGTGCGACACCATCTCGGTCGGCAGCTCGCCGACGTTGCCGCGCGGGAAGTCGGCCTCGAACACGAGCCAGGCACGCCCGCTGAGGTCGAGGGCGACGTCGGCGCGCGATTCGTCCATGGGCATCACGAAGCCGTAGCGGCCGATGCCGCGCTTGTCGCCGAGGGCCTGCTTGAGCGCGGTGCCGAGGGCGAGGCCGACGTCCTCGATGGTGTGATGCTCGTCGATGTGCAGGTCGCCGTCGCAGGTGATGACGAGGCTGATGCCCGCGTTGCGCGCGATCTGCTCGAGCATGTGATCGAAGAAGCCGAGGCCGGTCTGGAACGAGACGGGTGCGGGCGCGTCGAGGTCGACGGTGACGGAGATTTTCGTTTCCTTGGTCTCGCGCTTGATCGTGGCGCGACGCGGGGCGTCGACGAGCTGGCGGGCGATTTCGGTCCAGTTGAGTGAAGCGCGATCGTAACGCAGGCCGCGGAGGCCGAGGGCGGCGGCGAGTTGGAGATCGGTTTCGCGATCGCCGATGACGACGGAGGCGGCGCGGTCCCACGTGGTGTCGCGCAGGTAGTCGAGCACGAGGCCGGGCTTGGGCTTGCGGCAATCGCAGCGGTCGGCGGCGGTGTGGGGGCAGATGCGGACGGCTTCGAATTTGATGCCTTGCGAGCCGAGAACGTTGAGCAGCAGGTCCTGCAGCGGGCGGAATTCGCTCTCGCGGAAACTCGGCGTGCCGAGGCCGTCCTGGTTCGTCACCATCACGAAGGAGTAGCCGGCGTCGCGCAGGCGGCGGAGCGCGGGAATGACCTCGGGTTCGAGCGCGAATTTGTCGAGGCGATCGATCTGCTGGTCGACGGGCTCGGTGATGAGGGTGCCGTCGCGGTCGAGGAAGAGGAGTTTTTTCATGCAGTGGGCAGCCCGCTTGCGGGCGCGGTTTGGGCGCGCGCAAGCGCGCTGACCCACGGACGGAACGAGGAGAGGTTTCGTTTAAACACGGGCGAGCGTCTCCAGGGCGAAGTCGTTTTCGGCGCGCGTGCCGACGGTGATGCGCACGGTGTTGGGGACGTCCTTGCTGCGGTCGCGGATGACGAGGCCGGCATTGCGGGCGATGTTCATGACGCGGGCGGAGTCGGTGACTTCGACGAGCAGGAAGTTGGCGTCGCTCGGCCAGATCTTGCGGACGTGCGGGAGTTTCACGAGTGCCGCGGTGAGGCGGCGGCGTTCGCCGACGAGATCGAGCGCGGATTGGCGCGCGGCGGCGATGCCGGCGGGCGTGAGGGCGTCGAGCGCGGCGCGGACGACCGGCGCGGGAATGGGGTAGGGGGCGATGATTTTTTGCAGGACGCCGATGAGCGGCGGCGAGGCGAGCGTCACGCCGACGCGGGCGCCGGCGAGGCCGTAGGCTTTGGAGAGCGTGCGGAGGACGACGAGATTGGCGTTGGTGCCGAGCTCCTGAACGAGGCTGGGTTCGGTCGAGAATTCGGCGTAGGCTTCGTCGACCACGACGACGGCGCGCGCGGCGAGCGTCGTGACGATCTTGAGCACGGCATCGCGGTCGAGGAGCTGGCCGGTGGGGTTGTTGGGCGAGCAGAGGAAAACGAGTTTGGTCTCGGGCGTGACGGCGCGGAGGACGGCGTCGGTGTCGGCGGCGAAATCTTTTTCGCGGACGAGCGGGACCGTGATCACGCGGGCGCCCTGGATGCCGGCGGCGACGGCATACATACCGTAAGTCGGTGGTGTCGTGAGAATGGCGTCGAGGCCGGCGCGGCAGAAGGCGCGGAGGAGGAGATCGATGCCTTCGTCGGAGCCACGTGTGACGAGGATGCGGTCGGGCGTGACGCCGTAGAGCGAGGCGAGGCGCGCGACGATCTCGGCGGGTTGCGGCTCGGGATAGCGGTTGAGGCGAGGGGCGCCGGCGTGCGGGGTTTGCGGGTTTTCGTTGGCGTCGAGCCAGACCTTGCCGCCGGAGGCTTCCTTGCGGGCCGATGAATACGGCGTGAGCGCGAGGATCTCGGGCCGGATGAGAGAGAGGATGGGATCGGAGGTCATGGACTCGGCTGATTGATTCGTGCTCGTTCTCTTGATCGTTCTCGTAATCTCGAAAACGAGAGAACGATTAAGATTACGAGAAAGAGAACGAGCGGGCGGCAGGCGGAGATGGATTAAGAGGAGCGGGAGAGTTTTTGCAGACGGATGGTGACGGCGCGGCGGTGGGCGGTGAGGCTTTCGGCGGTGGCGAGGCGTTCGACGACGGGGCCGAGGCGGCGAAGGCCGAGCGGCGTCGCTTCTTGCACGGTCATCGTGCGCGAGAAGTCGGCGAGGCCGAGGCCGCTGAACGAACGCGCCCAGCCGTAGGTCGGCAGCACGTGGTTGGTGCCGCTGGCGTAATCGCCGAGCGACTCGGGCGTCCACGGGCCGACGAAAACCGAACCGGCGGCGGTGATCTGCGGAAGCAGGCGGCGCGGGCGGGCGAGTTGCAGGATGAGATGCTCGGGTGCGTAGGCGTTGGCGATCGCGACGGCTTCGGCGGACGAGGCGGCGAGGATGACGCGGCTCTTTTTCAGCGCGACTTCGGCGATGTCGCGACGTGGGAGGAGTCGGAGTTGCGCGGCGATTTGTTCGACGACGCGGGCGGCGAACTTTTCGGCGAAGGCGACCAGCACGACTTGCGAGTCGGGGCCGTGCTCGGCTTGCGAGAGCAGATCAGCCGCGACGAAGGCGGGCTCGGCGGAGTTGTCGGCGATGATCATCACCTCGGAAGGGCCGGCGGGCATGTCGATGGCGGCGCCGGCGGCGGAGCGCGAGACCTGGAGTTTGGCCTCGGTGACGAAGGCGTTGCCGGGGCCGAAGAGCTTGTCGCATTTCGGGATCGTCTTCGTGCCCGTGGCCATGGCGGCGATGGCTTGGGCGCCGCCGACTTTGAAGACGTCGGTGATGCCGCAAAGCTGCGCGGCGAAAAGGATCCACGGGTTCACGCGGCCGTCGCGACCGGGCGGCGTGCAGAGGACACGGATGGGGCAACCGGCGAGCTGCGCGGGAACGCCGAGCATGAGCGCGGTGGAAAAGAGCGGCGCGCTGCCGCCGGGGACGTAGAGGCCGACGCGGGCGATGGGGCGCGCGACTTTCTCGCAGACGATGCCGCGCATCGTTTCGACGCGGATCGGTTTCGCGGCTTGGGCGGCGTGGAAGCGGCGAATGTTGCGGTAGGCGGTGCGGAGGGCGGTCTTGTCGGCGGTGGCGAGCGCTTTCCCGGCGGCGGCAAACTCGGCGGCGCTCACGCGCAGCGAGGCGAGTTTCGCGCCGTCGAGTTTCGCGGTCAGGCGCTTGAGCGCGGCGTCGCCGTCGCGGGCGACTTCGGCGAGAATGTGCGAGACGGTGGTGGCGATGTCCGCGCGGTGGGTTTGCGCGGGCCGCTCGAGGGCGGCGGCGCGGCGGGCGGGCGAGAGGTTTTTCCAGACGAGCGGAGTCACGGCAGCGAAAGGCGGAGGATCAGAGGGCCACGAAAAGCGCAAAAGCTTACACACTGTCATCGCGAGGCGCCCTGCGGGCGCCTCGCAATGACAAGGCAGGCCGTCACATCATCATCTTTTCGATCGGCAGGACAAGGATGCTGCTGGCGCCGGCGCGTTTGAGGGACTCCATCGTTTCCCAGAAGACGGCTTCCTGGCAGACCGCGTGCAGGGCGACTTTGGTGTCGTCGCCGGCGAGCGGGAGGATCGTCGGGTTTTCGGATCCCGGGAGGAGTTTTTTGATCTCGGGCAGCGCGCTCTTGGGGGCGTGCAGCATGATGTATTTGGCTTCGGCGGCGAGTTGCACGCCGTCAATGCGGCGGAGGAGGATGTCGAGCGCGTGGCGCTTGGCGGCTTCGAGCGGGCGGTCGCAGCGGATGAGGGTCGCCTTGGACTTGAAGATCGTTTCGACGGCGCGGAGGCGGTTGGCTTCGAGCGTGGAGCCGGTGGCCACGAGGTCGCAGATGGCGTCGGCGAGGCCAAGGCGCGGAGCGATCTCGACGGAACCGGTGAGGAGCACGACGTCGGCTTTGATGGCTTTTTCCTGGAGCCAGCGCTTGGTCAGGCGCGGGTAGGACGTGGCGATGCGGAGGCCGGCGAGGTCGGCGGGGCCGGCGTAACCGCGCTCTTCGGGCAGGGCGACGGCGAGGCGGCAGCCGCCGAAATCGAGGCGGCGGTCGACGACGTAGGGATTGTGCGTGCCGCCGAAGGTGCGCTCGAGGGCGGTTTCCTCGAGGACGTTCTCGCCGACGATGCCGAGGTCGCACACGCCGTCCATGACGAGCTGCGGGATGTCGTCGTCGCGCACGAAGAGGATATCGACGGGGAAGTTCTCGGCGTGGAGGAGCAGTTTTTCCTTGGGAGCCTTGACCTTGATGCCGCAGCGGTTGAGCAGGTCGAGGGAGTCGGTGGAGAGGCGGCCGCTTTTCTGGATGGCGAGGCGGAGGCGGTCTTTGGCGGGAGGCGTGACGATGGGTGACATGGCGGAGGAAGGAGCGAGTAGCGGGTGGTGAGTGGCGAGGAGGGAGCGGAGGATGGAAAACGGGAAAAGAAAAACCCCGGTGGGTAGTGCCACCGGGGTTTCAGAAATTGGGTTTCATCACCACGGGAAGGCACGCTGCCTCCCCGGGTTGGGAAGGCTAGGAAGTGTGGTGATGGTGGTGGTTGAGGACCATGGAGCGAACGATCGTCAAAAAGCCGGAGCGGCAACGGAGCGGCAAGAGATTTCTTTTGCCCGCCGCGGCATAAGGGGCGACAAGCTCCCATGTCCCCACGTGCATGAGTCACTCTGCCGCCAATGCCGGCGATGATCGCGGTGAATACCAGGAGGAGTTCACGCCGCAGACGAGCGCGTGGGTGGCGGCGGTGGTTACCGTGGCGGCGACGTATGCTTTTTTCCTGCTGTTCACCCAGTTCGGCTTTTTGAAGATCGTTCGTGCTGCCGTGGGTGAAAGGACTGGCCTCGCCTCGGCGATCCTCGCCACGATGGCCGTGGGCGGACTGGGCGGCAGTGTCTGGGCGGGATGGACGTTTCGGGAAAACCAAGCCCTGCACCGGATGGTGGCGTTGTTCGCCGTTGGCGGGGCCGGAGCCGGTCTCAGCGTGATGACCCGGGCGGTGGTGCCGCTGTTCGGCATCGCGCTGTTGACGGGCGTCGGGCTGGGCGGATTGACGGTGACCCTTGCGGGAGTCCTGCGGCGGGTCATCGGCGGTGACCGGCTGGGCAGCGCGATCGGGTTGGGCACCGGGACCGCTTACGCGATCTGCAATCTGCCGATCGTCTTCACTGCGGACGCCAGCGCGCAGGCTTTCATCGGGCTGGGGTTGTGCTGTGTCGGCATTCTCGCGGTGCAGATGCTGGACGTGCGGGCGCCGCGCCAGGTGCCGAGCGGTTACGATTACCAGGGGCCGGCGTTGGCGGCGTGGGTGACGGTCTTTCTCGCGCTCGTGTGGCTCGATAGCGGTGCTTTTCACATCGTCCAACGTTCACCCTACCTCCGGGAGCACACGTGGGGGAGCGGCCGACTCTATGCCAACGCCGCGATCCATTTCGCCGCTGCGATGCTCGCGGGTTACATGATGGATCGGCGGTGGGTTGGGCGCGCGGTGCTGGCGGCGGTGGCGATGATGCTGACCGCCGGCGTGTTGATTGATCCCGAGGGCCACAATCTCGCCGAAGGCATGCTGCTCTACACGGCGGGCGTCTCGATTTATTCGACCGCGCTGGTCTTCTACCCGGCGCGCAGCGGTCGCGCGAAATGGGCGGCGGTGGTCTACGGCATTTCGGGCGTGATGGGATCTGTCTCGGGCATGGCGATGGTGCAAAATTTCACCGCGATCCCACGCTGGCTGGTGGCGATCGCCGGCGCGGTCATGCTGACGGGCTTGCTGACCCGAGGGTGGCTGCTGCGGCGCGAGACGAAGCGCGTGGCGGCGGGTCTGGCCGGGTAAACGGCGAATGACCAGCGCTGGTTCCACCCTCGGTGTGGCGCCGCCATGCGGAAGGGGCTCCGAGCATTAGGTTTTTCTAACGGAAATCGTGTGGTATCGGATTGCCCGTGCCGGGAGAACCGTAGATGAGAACCGAGCGGCCCGTTCGGCTGCCACAACTCTCGCCCCCCCTTCATGTCTCAAGTTGGTTCTCCCGCCGCGATGGCGGATCAACGGTTCAGTCGTCTCTTGTTGCCGCGCCGGCACGGTGGTGTCGCGATCTTCTTCGCGGTGTTTCTCATCGTGGCGCTCATCACGCGTGTGGCGCTGTTGATCCAGGCCCGGCAGGATGTCGGGTGGAATCCGTCCCTGCTCGCCGCGTTCGGCTGGGGTTTCCTCTACGATCTCGGGGCGGCGGCTTGGGCCTCGCTGCCGCTCACGCTCCTGCTGGCCGCGCTCCCGGAGCGATTCTTTGAGTGGACCTGGGCGCGCGGGGTGGCCGCAGGGGGAGCGTTCGCGGTGATCTATGCGCTGCTCTTCGGCACGGTTTCCGAGTGGACGTTCTGGGAGGAGTTTGGCGTGCGGTTCAATTTCATCGCGGTCGACTATCTCGTCTACACGACCGAAGTGGTCGGCAACATCCGCGAATCCTACAACCTCCCGGCGATTCTCGGAGGCGTAGCGGCGGGAGCATTGCTCGGGGTGTGGCTCCTCGCGCGGTCCGGGTGGCCGCAACGCTGGTTCGCGGGCGCGACGGAATCCGCGGGCCGACGGTGGAAAGCGGCGGCGATTTGGTTCTGCGCGGCGATCGCGCTCGGCACGGTGTTGGACGACCGGCTGTTGCCGGCGTTCAAGAACAACTTCAACCGCGAGATCGGCCGCAACGGCCTCTGGGCGCTCTTCGCGGCGTTCAAGAACAACATGCTCGACTACGAGCAGTTCTACAAAACGCTGCCGATCGACCAGGCCTTCGCGCAGATGCAATCCCAGCTCGTGGACGACGGGGCCGTGCTCCTCCGTCCGGGCGAGCGCGACACGCTGCGCTACGTGAAAAACGACGGCGGCCCGGAGCTGAAACCCAACGTCATCCAGATCACGGTCGAGAGCCTGAGCGCGGATTTCATCAGCATCTTCAATCACGCGTCGAAGCTCACGCCACACCTCGAGGCGATCGCGCGCCACAGTCTGGTGTTCGAGAATTTCTACGCCACGGGCACGCGCACCGATCGCGGCATGGAGGCGCTGACGCTGTCGCTGCCGCCGACGCCGGGTCGCTCGATGATCAAGCGCCCGCACAACGAAGACATGTTCACGCTCGGTTCGGTGTTCCGCGCGAAGGGTTACGAAACCGCGTTCATCTACGGCGGCTTTGGCTACTTCGACAACATGAACTACTTTTTCGGCCACAACGGCTACAAGGTCATCGACCGCAATTCCGTGGCCGCGTCCGACATCACCTTCGCCAACGTCTGGGGCGCGTGCGATGAGGACCTCTACCGCTGGACGATGCGCGAGGCCGACGCGGCCCACGCCGCCGGCAAGCCGTTTCACTACTTCGTGATGACGACATCGAACCACCGCCCCTACACGTTTCCGGAGGGCAAGATCGACCTGCCGTCGAAAGTCTCCGGCCGCGCCGGTGCCGTGAAATACACGGACTTCGCCATCGGCCAGTTTCTCAAGGACGCCGAGTCGAAGCCGTGGTTCAAGAACACCGTGTTCGTGATCGTCGCCGACCACTGCGCCTCGAGTGCCGGGCGCGCCGAGTTGCCGGTGCAGAACTACCACATCCCCCTCTTCATCTACGCGCCCGGCGGCCAGATCGCGCCCGGTCGCGTGAAGGCGTTGACGAGCCAGGTCGACTACGCGCCCACGCTGCTCGGCTTGCTCAACTGGAGCTACGTCTCGCGTTTCTACGGCCACGACGTCCGCCGCACCCCGGCCGCGTCGGCCCGCGCGCTCATTGGCAACTATCAGAAGCTCGGCCACCTGCGCGGCGAGCATTTCGTCGTGCTCCGCCCCCAACGCGGCGCGAACGCCTACACGGTCGATCTTCCCACCGGCACGCTCACGCCCGCCCCGCGCGACGAGGCGAACGAAAACGCCGCCGTCAGCTATTATCAAAGCGCGAACTACCTCTACGCGCACCGTCTCTACAACGCGCTCACCCCGGAGGAGCTCGCGCAGTTCACCGCCGCCGGCGAGAAACGCGCGGCAGCGCAGCGCAGCCCTGCGTCCAACTGACGGTCGATCAACCCCTCATGTGCGAAACACTCCTGTAGCGCCTCACCGCGTGTGAGGCCCCGCCCGCGAAGTCGGCACGTGCCGACTTCGCGAGCGAGGCTCGACACCCGGTCGGGCCCGACCAGACTGTTCTGTTCCGGGTCATGGGTAACACCTGTTCCGGGTTAGCGGTAACACTTTCCAACTCATGGGCTGAGGGCCATGGCCCTCAGCCCATGAGTTGGGACATCAGGGATGTGTTCGCGCGGCGGCACGAGTTCGTCACGCTGGCGGCGCGCGGTGGAGTGAGTTT
>JAYRJE010000007.1:0-287237 GCA_041906465.1 Candidatus Didemnitutus sp.
TGGCGGCCGACCAAATCGCTGCTCACTTACCTGTCATCCCTCTGAAAATTATGCTGCGCGCGGTCGCTACAGCGCAGGGGAGAAGTCGTCATCGCGCTCACATATTTAGTTCGCAACATAATGCGCCCAGCAACCGAGCCACTCGACCTCGGGGCGCGTGTGCACGTAGGCGGCATAGTCGGGTAAGGACGCGTCATCACTGACGCGTCCTCCCCTCAGAACCGGACTGGACAGTTTCCCGTCATCCGGCTCAAGCCATCAGCAAAGTCCGGGTAATGCCGGACCGGTGTTCACGACAGTTTTTCCTGAGTGTCGGGTTTCGCGGCGATGTCGTTTGAGACTCAATCGGGCCTCAAAATATCCGTTCCACTCTGGATCGAACGGATTCGCCTTTGCTTGGATTTTGAGATGCCGCCGGATTGGAGTCTCGACTGCATAGTGCAGCCGCACCCATTCGGGGATCATCAATCGCTGCCTGCCCTCAACCGATGCAGCAAACGTCCAGTTCCGACTCCCGATGGAGTGCCAGTAGCGGCGAGCAACCCAACGCACCGACTTCTTGCGATGGCGGCGTTTTGCCCAGAACCAGAGCGCTTTCCAGATCGCGCCATCCACCCGCTCGAACGCGCGTGTCGCAGAGACATGCCGATGATAGTTAACCCAACCTCGGATTACCGGGTTGAGTTGCCAGATCAGTCGCTCCTGCGCTGCAGCGCGTTGTTCGCGGACGATTGCACGTGTTTTGGCGAGGAACGCCTGCGTGTTTTTCTTGGACGGCCGGATCAGCAGTTTGCCGCCGAACTTGCGGATGTTCTGCCCGAGGAAGTCGAAGCCGTCGTTGATGTGCGTGATCGTCGTCTTTTCCGCTGAGAGCGTGAGCCCACGGGCCGGTCAAAGTCTTCGACCAGCGGACGGACTTCGTTTTCCAGCAGCTCTCGCGAGGCGCCGGTGATGACGAAGTCGTCGGCATATCGCACGAGATGAACCTTCGGGTGCCGCATGAACTGCGAACCGGGCGCCCACTTTCGCGGGAACGTTCGGGTCAGCAATTCCTCCAGCCCATCGAGGGTCATGTTCGCCAACGTCGGTGAGATGATGCCGCCTTGCGGCGTGCCTTCCTCCGTCGCAAACCACTGACGGCTTTCAACGTAGCCGCAGCGCAGCCATTTCCTGAGCACTTCCGTGTCGGTGGGGATGTGGTGGAGCATCCATCGGTGGCTGATGTGATCGAAGCAACCTTTGATGTCGCCCTCCAGCACCCATTCTGCCGCATCCGAACGACCAAGCAGCACGAAGCATTCTTCGATGGCATCCGCCGTCGAGCGGCCAACCCGGAAGCCGTAGGAGTTCGCATCCGCGAGTGACTCGGCGACGGGAGCCAGAGCGAACAGATGCAACGCCTGCATCGCCCGGTCCTTCATCGTCGGGATTCCCAGCGGACGGAGCTTCCCGTTGCTTTTCGGGATGTGCACCCGTCGCAGCGGCTGCGGTCGATACCCATGCCGACGCAGCGTCCTGATCGCTCTATATCTTGTCTCCGGGTAACGCCAAGTGGCCCCATCAACTCCCGGAGTGTTCTTACCCTTGTTTTCTGTCACCCGCTTCACCGCGAGGGCCTTCGCGTGGAACGCGTGGGTGAGCAGCCATTGCAAGGACTTCACCTTGCCCCAGCGTCTCTCCCGTGTCGCCTTCACGATACGTTCTTGCAGCCGTCTGACCCGGCGTTCGCATTCCTGCCACGGGATTTGCTCCCAAGCAGCTGCGTCCGAGTTTGGAGGTGCACACGAGGCTCGCGCCCCGCTCGTTTGCGATTCCCCCATTCGATGGTTTTGCACGGATTCTCGTGATTGATGACCCGCTGGAAGTCGGCTCGCTTTCGCGGCGGAACAGTCGGTTCCTATCCGTCCGATTACCGGGCGGCGTTCGCTTCCTCCAGCATCCTTTACCCGCCACACCGTCGGCGCACCATGCGGTGCGCTTTGCTTCCGAAGAAGCGGAGCGTCGGGCTTACCATGTTTCCTCCAAGTAGCGTGGTTGGTGACTTAGCCCCTGCCATTACACCGGCGGCTCTTCATCCACGTATCCCGAGGTAGCTAGCGAGACATCCTGGCCGCTCACCTTTTGGTCGAAGCCTGTCAGTGTCGTTTGGCTCCTTCGCCTTAACGGTGCTTTGTTCACAGTTCACTTTCATTGGGCGTATCACCGGACCTGTCCCCGTCACCACGTTGACACTCGCAGTGACGATTTAGGTTGTCTCGACAGTTTCCGACCCGGCCGTTGCCAGCCGCGCCGGTGCCGATAGGTCGCTGCGGGTGGAACCGCAGTCTCATCTATGGTGGATCACGCATATTGAGCATCTACTTGGATGACTTCATGTCACACGGCGCCCCACGCGTCGGACTGAAGCAGTCCGCGGTAATCGCCGAGCAGGGACGTGAGTTCGCCATGCCGACGCGACAGCCGCCAATCGAAGACGACATCGCCGCCGGGCCGACTGATCACCCACAGCCAACCTTGAGTGGTCCCGCCGCGTTTTTCGTCGGGATCGTTACATCGCACCGGGGTCTCGTCGGCTTGGACGTAACCACCACCGAGCAGGTCGGCTTGCATCCGCCGATAAATCGGCTCCAGCCACTGCGCGGTGATCGCGATCCAGTCGGCCATCGTCTGCCGCGAGATTGCCGCTCCCCAACGCGCCGACATCTGTTTCAAGCGATAAAGGGGCGCGTGATCGACGTATTTGCTGAGCGCGATCCAGGCGAGCAAACCGGCCGAGGCGTAGCCGCCCTGCACGGGACGCGCCGGAGCGGGCGCGATCACCGGCGGCTGGTCGCGATCATCACGGCGCTTAAACTTCGGGCGCACGATCTCACGCTTGAAGAGTTGCGGCGGCACCACGTCCACCTCGAAGGTCCGCTCCTCGCCGATGCGCTCGTAGTGCTCGGGCTGCGCGCGCACCGGCTCCGGCACGATCTCGATCGTCTCCTTCACCGGCAACTTTGCGAAGGTCTCCGCCGCCAGCGGGCGCTTTTCCCGCGGCGCACTCGTGCGCTCGTAGGTGATCGTTTGTTTCGGCGCTTCTACCGCGGCGGTGAGTTTTTCCAGCTCCGCCAACTTCAACAGCAGCTGCGCGCGATCGAGCTTCTCGCTCTTGCCGGAACCGAACAGCTGTTTCTTCAGCCACTCGATCTGCGCCCGCAGCACCGGAACCTCCGCGCGCAACTCGCTCAGCTCCTCACGCAGGAGCTTCACTTCTTCGGGGTTGATCGCGGCCGCACTCACGTCGGCGCGATGAGAGCAGAGCGCGCACCAAAAGTTCCGCCGTCGTTATATTATTTTTGCTCAGCGCTCATACCACGCCTTGAGCGAACCTTGCTTCAGCTCCACGCCACCGACGAGCAACGCCAGCGCCTCCGGTGCCAGCGAGAGCTTCTTGCGCGCCTCACTCGGCGTTGGCCACGAGAAGCGGCCTTTCTCCAGTCGCTTCGCCAGCACCCACACGCCAGTGCCGTCCCAATAGAGCATCTTCAGGCGCGTGCGCTCCTTGTTGATGAAGCAGAAGACCGCACCGTTGCGCGGATCCTCCTCGAGTTGCTCGGCCACCGCGCTCCACAGTCCGTTAAACTGCTTGCGCATGTCCACCGGCTGCACCGCCACGTAGATCCGCACCGCCGCAGGGAAGGCGAGCATCGCTTCAGCTCCGCAATGCCCGCACCAGCGCCGCGAGCTTCTGCACATCGTCGCCACGCACGACCACGCCGTCGGCCAAACGCACCTCGAGGCTCGCGGTCGTCGGCGCTGCTGATGCCGGCAACTGCACCTGCGCAAACTGCATCGCGCCCTCGCGCGGTGACGACACCGCCGACACGCGCAACTCTCCCTTCGCAGCCTTCTGCACCCAGTGCGCAAACGTCGAGTAGCGCAGCCCCTCGCGTTTCGCGAACGCCATCTGGTTCAAGCCGCTCTCGCGATACGCCCGCACATAGTCAGCGCGCTGCGCCACCGACATCCGACGCCGCCCACGCGAGTCGCGATCTCCCGCATCAATCACCTCCGCCACAATCGTTCCCATCCCGCCACCTTACCGCGCTCGATCATCCACGCCTAGGAGGACGCCGGCCGGACGCTTACGAATCGGTTCCCTGAGACCCAACAACAACTCCCATCCTCCCAAAAAAGCAGGTGACGAAATGCTCACCTCGATTTGGAAGGCGGAACCCCGGTCCAATCGGCTTTCAGAATGGCCGCTTCGACTTCGTCGCGCAGCGATTCGATGTAGTCGTCCGTGGAGCTAACGCTGGCGTGTCCGAGCGCATCGCGCAGCAGCATCAAATTGCGCCCTGAGCGGATAAACAATTTTCGCGCAAAGGTCTTCCTCAGCATATGCGTGCCGAGGCGTCCGTCGTCAAAAATCCCAGCTTTGGCCAAGACTCGGCGCACGAGGCGCAATCCCGTTCGGCGGTCCATGGGAAGCGCGTTCCCGTCCCTGTCTTGGATTTCGCCGGGGAATAGCAGCGACCGCGGCTCGATCGCGCCGCGTCGCGCCAGTGTCTCGACGTGAGCACGGATCGCCCGGCCCAACTCCTGCGAAACCGGCAGCGGCAGCGGCTTCTTGCGACGACGATCCAGCGGATGTGGCGGCCGCTGCAGGAAGGCTACCGGCGCGCCGTCCGACCAGACGTCCTCGACCCGCAGAACGAGCGCCTCCAGCAAGCGAGCGCCCGCGAAAAGTTGCAGCGTAACCAGAAGACGGGCATGCGACGGCGCACACCGTGCGGCGAAAACAACGCGACGTTCTTCTTCGGCGCTGAGAGAGCGAGTGCCAGGCATGGGAGTGATCGACTACAAGTTGGTGGCTTTTCGCCGCGGCTGCCGCGTCCAGTCGCCGAGCCGCACGAGCCGGTGAATATCCCCTGGCCGGTTTTCGAGGTAACGCTCGGTGACGGCGATGGAGGTGTGGCCGAGCGCGGCCCGCGTGACGTGGAGGTTGTGCCCCGAGAGAATGAAAACTTTTCGGGCAAAGGTTTTCCGGAACGTGTGGGTGCCGAGGCGCCCGTCATTGCGGACCCGCGCGAGTCGGAACACGTGCATGAAGGTTTTTCGCGCCTGTGCGGAGCTGAGGGGGCGGAGCAGTTCACCGGAAGCATCGCTGGCGAACAGCGGCTGAGTCTGGGCCAGCCCACCTTTCGCCTGAGACGCCATGACCGAGACGTGGAGCTCCAGCGCACGCTCCAACTCGGGAACGACCGGCACCCAGCGCGTTTGGCCTCGCTTGCCCTTCAGCCGGCGAGGCGCGACGCCGATCTGCGGCAAGACTTTGCCGTGGCGCCAGACTTGTCCGATCGTGAGGGAGAGCACTTCGGCGATGCGAAAACCGGTGAAGAGCTGCGTAGTGACCAACGCGCGGTCGCGCGGTGACTGCGCGCGTGCCACAGCGATCACGCGTTGCTCTTCGGTATCGGTCAGCGGACGTCGAGCTTTCATAGGCCGCAAAATGGTGTTCAGAACCTGAACTCGCGTTGCTGACCCTTGCGGACGAGCCGCACGGGGCCGGGGCCTACGTCAAGAGGCGGGCTGCCGGGCTGCCAGCCCCGCAGCATCAGTTCGGTCACGACGGATTGCAGCGCGCGAAACCCTTGCCGCGGCAGCAATTCCACCAGCACGCGCACCTCGTCGTAGTGGACGTGCTCGGCGTAGGCGCGGGCACCAGCTCGCTCCAACAGCACCAGAGCTTCCGGCAGGCTCGGCGGGCGGATGAGCTGCACTGCGCCGTCAAAGCGGGCGAGCAGTTCTGCCATCGGGCCGCGTGTCGCGATCACTTCGCGCAACGCCGCCCGATGGTCGGTGACGCGTGCTTCGACCGTGCCCTGCCCAAATCCGATCTGCCCCTTCAGCAAGCGCGCATCGAAAATCTCCTGCCACGTGCCGGACCCGACGATGAACAGGCGAGCTCCCGCGCCGTGATCTCGAAGGGCCTGCAGCGCTTCGTCTTTGTGGCGACCGCGGACTTCGGCGTCGGTCACGAAGCGTTCCAGCGGCAACTCGTGGTCGATGAGTGCCCAGATTTCATTGGCGACGGCACGAGACCACTCTTGCTCGGAGTTGACGGGCAACTTGTCGAGTTCGTCGAGATGCACCACGACGCGCGGATGATCCACCGCTGCCTCGAGGACGCGGAAGAGCGTGCAGAAAGAGCGCGCCCCTTGAACGATCCAGTCGCCGTAGCTCAGGCGCAGATAGTGCGCGCCCACGCTTTGTGTGAGAAGACGGCACAAGTGGCTTTTGCCGCAGCCGGTGGGCCCCACGATGAGCGGCCAAAGTCGCGGCTGAATGACGCAGTCACGCGTCGCACCCGCAAAATGCAACCGCGCCAAGTCCATGATGCGTTGGAGAACGCGGGCCTGATCTTCGGTCAGTGGCGGTTCGCTGGCCGACGACCGGGAAAAAAGAGGAGAGAGCATGTCCAAAGATGGGAGGGATATGGGCCGACGTTGGCCGCACGCGGGGGACGATCCCCGCGCGCGGCCTCCGTGAGCGGACGGGACTCAACGCAAACGGACCCGGCTCTGGTTGCCCCAGCCGTCGCGCCACGCGGCCTCTCCCGCGGTCAAATCCAGCGCGATGTGGTTGGGCACTTGGGGATGCGCGTCCGGCGAGCTGCCCGGATTGAGGCTCCACATCGCGCCGCTGCGCGCACGCCAGCGTTGCGGCAGATGGATGTGCCCGGAGAGGATCAGCCAGGGCTTGTCAGTCGGCATCCGGAGATGACGCGCCAAATGCTCATCCCCGCAGTCTACGTCCTCATACCGCGCTTGCGCCGTGGGCGCACCGGCGGGCGGAAGATGCGTGATCACCACGTGGTTTTCGCCGCCGCGCAGGGGCACTTCGCCAAAGGGCACCGCTTCGATGGTCCATTGGCCACGACGCAGCATCTGGCGGTCGGTTTTCAGCTGTTCGCGCGCAATGCTCAAGGGCGACAGCCAGCGGCAGTGCGGCGGCTCGTCGAGGTCGTGGTTGCCGGAGCAGATGACGAACGGCACCGGCGCGTGGCGCAGCCAGCTGCTGACCCATTCGATTTGGTCTTCAAGCGGGCGAGGGTTGAAGATGTCCAGCAGGTCGCCGGAAATCGCGACCGCGTCGTAGTCGGGCGCGTTCAGCGACACCCAGTAAAACCAGGGCGTGTGGAAGTGAAGGTCGGTAACGTGAAGGATTTTCATGACGAAAGAAGATGGGAGGAATGGCGCGGACGGACGGGATGGGCTCCGCCCGCGCCCACGGTTGTTGGCGGTCGTTTAGCTGTGGCGCGCGAGAGCGAGGCACGGCGCGGGATGCGCCGTCACCTTAACCACCGTGAGGTCGTTCACCGGGCTCGCGGCGATGAACGGAGCCATGCCCACCGTGTAGCGCGTGACCTGATGGTCATTCGCGAACATGGTGTAGAGGAGCCCGGCGTCAGGCGGGGGGACCACGAGGCTCGCGGGCGGAATCGCGAGCGCGTTCTGCAGCGGCTTCCAGAGATTATCCAGGTCGGGCTGCTGACCGCGGGGGCGCACCCCGATGAGGAACTTCACCTCGATCTCGATCTGGCAGCTCGAGGCAAAGAGGGCGTGATAGCGGACGCCATTGACCACCCGCGATTCGCCGGCCGAGGCCCCGGCGGCGGCCAGGGTCTTGGCGAAGCTCGCGAGCGCCAGCTGATAGCTGGGGTTGGTGAGGATGCGCCCGGTCGAATCCGAGCGCGCGCGGTCGGTGTCGCTGCGCAGCCGCCCGTGGATCACCGTCTCGACGGTGAGCGTCGCCGGACCGGTGGCGAGAAAGGAGGCGGGCACATGGCCCGCTTCCGCGTGAGAAGAGGAGGGGAGGGAATCGATGTTGACCATAACGCTCCCAAGATGGGAGCGGCCCGGGACCGAAATGGGACGCTGGCGCGTGCGGCGGGCGGATCCGCGCGCTCGTGGCCGAGTTGCGCTTGGGCCGGATTTATGGCCTGTTCGCGGTCGTGAAGATGCCGAGTGAAAGGCTCACGGAGACGAAGCGACGCTTTGCGCGGGCGATCCTGCGGGCGGCGGGCGCCCTGGCCGACACACCGCAACGCACCGCGCTGCTGACCCATTCCCTGCCGCTCATCTTGGAGCCGTCCATGGAATGGAATGCTGAGCGCGCGCGCTCCCTCGATCAGGCGATCGCCGCATCGCTCACGACCGAGGCGCGGCATTCCGCGCGCGAGGCGATCGCCCGCGCGCACGCCACCACCGCCATCTTCGGGAGCGAGGCCACCGGCTCGGCGCTGATCGCCTACTTGCCCGGCGGAGGAACCCTCCGCGGTCGTTTCGTCGCGCGCCGTTTCGTGGCGGAAGGCAAGTGACCGCTTTTCCCGGGACGCTGCGCCTTAAGGGCGCGCTTTCCCTCGGCGGCCGATGTCCCGTTTCCCGAAATGGCGTGAGACTGGAGCGGGAAGTCGGTGATTGGCAGCGGCTAAGCGTTCCAATCACTCGCTCAACCCGCTCGGACCAAACGGTGCATTGCATCATCCGCCGACAACGGGTTTCCTGCTCGTCCGCTTCCCGCTCGCCTTCCTGAGGAGCGCGATAGCCGCGGGCGGGCGCATTCCGGGGGAATTAATCCGCCGGCGATTTGCTTTGGAGCAACTTGCGCCGCACTTGCGCCAAGAGGTGATTGACCTGCCAGCGGTTAATCGAAACGCGCCGCCCGCCGCGACCGCGATTGCGACTGGTGAAGACTGGCGCGTCTGCTTCCAGGAGAAACGTTTTCCCTCCCAAGCTGTCGCGGTAGGCAGCGAGGGCCGCGCGAAGTTCCGCGTTGCCTCCGGCGTTTTCGCCGAAGTGCCGCCAGCGCAAGGCGAGGATTTCGGAAACACTCAGATTGGCGCGGTCACGAAGAGTCCAAAGCAGGCGCTCGCGTGGGGTGAGCAGATTCGACTGGGTCAGATGGGTGCGGTGAGAAGAAGGAGTGATCATCACGCCAAGTTGGGAGACCAGATGCGGCCCCACGCGTTTGCCCGAGTGCCGCAGCCGCGCTCTCTCCCGGGGCCCTCGAACTATTTTGCGCTTCCCTTGGAATTTGTTGCGCAGTCGCAGTCGTGGCGGCTGACGTCCCGCCTGCCGTTCCAGCTTCGGTGCTGATTGCTTGCCTATCCGCAGCGACCTCTCGCCGATGCGACAGGGGTGAAACTACGGTGGCAGTGACTACGTGTGTAGTTAAACGAAGGTTACTTGTGAGCTGCGTTTACGCAGCAGAGTATCTCGAGAGCTGCGATGACTTGCCGAAGGGAATGAAATTCATCTGCCGCTACATCCCCCAGGCCATCTGATTCCAGCACGCCTCGAAATGCGCTGAAATCCAGCGGTGTGCTAGACGGGCCGGTCAACGGTTCGGCGAGAATGACGCTTGGCAGCTCGCATTCGCTGAACGCGCCGGTTCGTCGATTGTTGGGCGAGACCGGAGGGCGTTTCGTATGCTTCGCAATCGCTACGAACAGATCGAGTCGCCAAGCTGAGAATGTCGGTGAGAGTGGCTTAATCGTGATCGGCGGCGGGTGACTCGATGCGCCGCCGCCATATGGTTCGGGGGATATTGGCTGGAGCACCCGAGGTGAGCGCGTCCCGTTCACCGAATTCCCTTGGGAACGGTTGGATTTTCGCGCGCGCGGCTTTGGGCTCGGTCGAAGTTGCGCGGCGCGAGTAGGCACACCTCCTGTGGACTATGGGCGAAATCTGGTTCTTCCGTGTTTTTTTGGGAGGGATAATTGGTCGAATTGGGGCTGTCCTAGAGGGAAGGCCCAGAGCGGAGGACAGTATTGTCCGCCGGATTAATTCGAGGGAGAATTAATTCGGAGGCCTCCTCCGCAAAAGCATCATCAGCGATTGACTGAGCTGGAGCGAGCTTCGATTGGTGCTGGTGCCGCCCTTGGTCAAGCTGCTCCCCTCACGTAACCTCTGCGCGGCGTGCTTACGCACGCCTGTCCCGTCGTCTTGCTTTCCAGGTGGAGGAGGCGAACGCGCGCGTGAGCTGGCGCGGCACGGTAAGAAGATCGCCGATTGGCTCGAGTCGCGAACCCGGGTCGTCGGGAATCAGGGTGGGATCACCGCTTGCTGGCTCAACTCCGTGCGGCGGCCTCAGTGCTCGCTGGCGGCTTTTGCTGAGCAAAAAAATTGCCAGCGGCGAGGCTGGATAGCCCGAATTAACTCAGATTTGGATTTCGATGCGGTCGCTGCGCCTGCGCTCATGGCCACCGACGGATGATTTTCGCATTCGGGTCGGCTGTTCAATTATCTCAGATTTCGTCCGAAAAACAGAGATTTTGCCCATAGAAGAACGATGTACAACCAACAAAATCATCTGCTCGTGATTAACGCGTTCGATCGCTATTATGCGAACAAGCAGAAACCGACGCTTGCAGACCTGATGCGTGAGACTGGACTCACTTCGGAGTCGATCTTCGAAGAGGTCTTTCGCGAATTCCGCGAAGCCTTCGATTCTGCAAAGAAGGCCGGAGACGCAGCCAACGCAATTGACGATTGGGTCAAGTCGGTGGAACCGATCCTCGACGAAATCGCGAACGATTTGATCGCCGCCGGCTATTTACGGAAACGCTACACTCTGCCGATTGGAACGCGGAACTGGATACTACTTGAGGGTAGGAGCTGTCCCGAATGGCGGGGTGTAGCAGCGATTCAAAGTCGCTCGACGAGCCAGCTGGCTGTGCCGAAAGGAAGTGTTTCTCAGCAGTCGATTCAATCCCGGGCAAATCGAACTCGATCATGTCGCGGAAATCGACCGATTGAGCGAAGCTGATGTGCCGGCCGAGGTCGGTGAGATGGCTGCATTTCAGATTTTTCGGCCACTGTTCGCACAGGGCATCGTAGTCTGCCTGGAGGTATTTTTTTGATGCTAGCGATGGTGGTCTTCGCCTTGGTCTTCTGCGCGTCGAGCGCCTTCTTGCGCATTTCTCGGATCAGCCGGCTAACCTGCACGAACCATGGCCCCAAGCCGCCGCTGTTCGGATTTACTCGGACAGCGGCGCCATCACCATCCAACTCGCGGAGGCGGTGGCGGATTCGTTCCTTGGCGTCGCGGAAGCGCTCATGGAAGGCGGGGTTTCGAGATGGTGGTGGCTCGACCCTCGCGAAGGCCCTGAGCGTTTCACGATCCTGAGCCTCTAGCGTGCCGGCGTTCAGCACCTTCTCGATGTCGTTCCACTTCGCGTCCATGGATTTCTTGCTTGTTTCGAGTCGTCTAGGGAATATACGGTGTAGATACAATGAAATCCTCCTCCACGACGACAAAATCCTCGCATGCCCGGCCTGTGACGTTGAGTCGTCCCCCGGTAGGCAAGGTGTTCAAGTCCGGCAATTCAGCCGCGCTGCGTTTGCCTGCAGGGTTGCAGGTGCCCGTGGGAAAGACTTTCACGCTCACGCCAACGGCCTCCGGCTTTGTCGCGAGCGACCCTGTCGATTTGGCGAAGCGCCGGAAGGCGCTGGCAGCGCTCTTCGGGGCCGCCTCGGATTTCCCCCTTCGCGAGTCCTGAGCGCTGGTCCTCGTGATCTATCTTCCCGACACCAACGTTTTCTCCCGTTTTCTGCGGGGCGGAGAAGCAGATCAGGCGCTGCGAGACCGATTGCTCACGGAGCTGCCATTCTGCCGCGTCTCGGCGATTGTGCTGAGCGAACTCGAGTATGGCGCGGCCAAATCGGGAAACCCGAAGCATCGACAGCGCGTGGCCCAACTGCGCGCGATCTTTCCCGATGTCGCCCCTTTTGACGCGGACGCCGCGGCATTCGCCGGTAACGTCCGCGCATACTTGGCGACGCTCAAGCCGAACGCCCAACCCATCGGTCCATACGATGGATTGCTCGCGGGGCAAGCGCTAGCACTCGGCGCTTGCGTGGTCACGGGTAACCTGGGTGAGTTCGGTCGTGTGCCGGGATTGATCGTGGAGAATTGGTAGCGATCTCACAGGCGATTTATTCCCGAAGAGGAATTTCTTCGACGGCATGGCGGAGGCAGCCAGTATTCGGAACGGTCTGTTTCATGCCGCTCGATACACGGAGCGGGACGCGTTTGCCGATTCCCTCATCAGGACAAGAACATTTACGGAGCGATTGATCGCCAAATTGCTCGGCTGGCCAGACGAGCAACTTTGGGTCTGGCGAGATGTCACCGGCCACGTCAAAACCAGCCACTTCGGGCCGGGTCAAAACCAGCCACCCTGATGGGGTGCTGAGGTCATGAAGGGTTGAGTTAGAGGGACAAGGTTAAAGCGCTCGCTCGCGAGCTGGCGGAGCGAACCGGGACGGTTCGCGGGAGGGGCTCGCTCTCCTTGGGGAGAGCGCGGGGTGAGAGGGGTTGGGATGTCACTTCGACTTTGCTTTGCCGACGGCGGCGTCCTTGAGACGGTAGCTCTCGCCGGTGATGGCGATGACGGTGGCGTGGTGCAGGAAGCGGTCGAGGACGGCGCCGGCAGTGGGCACGTCCTGGAGCAACTTGCCCCAGTCCTCGAGCGGTCGGTTGCTGGTCATGATCGTGGAGCGCGTCTCGTAGCGACGCATGATAACCTCGAGCAGATACTCACCGGAGTGCTTCGGCAGCGCCCGCAGGCCCATGTCGTCGATGATGAGCAAATCGGGTTTGATATAGCCGCGCAGGATGCGGTCGCGTTGCGCCAGCGCGTCCTCGGCGAGGAAGTCGCGCACGAGATCGAAGATGGAGCGATAGCACACGTTGCAGCCCTGCTTGATCGCCTCGTAGCCGATGGCTTGAGCCAGATGCGTTTTGCCGACGCCGGGCGGGCCGATGAAGAGGACATCGCTCTTCGCGCGGATAAAGTGACCGGCGGCCAGCTCGAAGATCTGCTTCTTGGAGATCGACGGATTGAAGCGCCAATCAAACTCGTCGAGCGGCTTGAGCCGGTTGAAGTCGGCGACCTTCACCCGGCGCTGGATCTGTCGTTGATGGCGGACGTTGATCTCGTCCTGCAAGACGAGGGTCAAAAACTCCTCGTGGCTGAGTTGGTTGGCGGCGGCCTCCTGGAGCCGGACCGGCAAGGTCTCGCGCAGCCCGGAGAGATGAAGCTCCCGCAGGAGCGATTGGGTTTGGTTCATGGTTCGAGTTGATAGTGGCTCAAGTCGCGGATGAGCGGATGGGTTTGGAGGAAGTCGATCTGCACCACGCGTTCGGTCTCGGTGGCGAAGCCGCGGACTTCCCGCAGACGCCAGACGCCGAGTTGCACGGCGCGACCGCAGGCTTGTTCGAGGGCGTCGATCGGATGCTCTCGGGCCAACGCGAGCAGTCCCTGCAACACGCGCAGTCCCTCCGGGCCGCGCTGATTGATCATGCCCTGCGCCCAGGCTCCACAGTGCGGGCCGAGCAATCGGCAACGCTCCAGCATATACTCGGTGCCGCGCTCTATGACGACGCGCTTGTGACTGTGCAGATGGCCGTCGTCGGTGACGAAGCGCCCAGGCTCGGCCCGGACGTGGGCGGCGATTGGCTCGAAGCGACGATTGTAGATCCGCAGCAATCGTGACTCGGCCCGGACCCACACCTGGCAGCCGACATACTCCGGCGGCACGGAGTAGTAGGCGCGGGCGAAAGCGACGAAGCCGTCGCTGTGGACCTTGCGCGGCGCTTCCTCGAAGCTCGGGAAGATCGATGCCGGCAACGGCCGCAGGTGCGGCCGCTCCGCCTGCGCGAAGAACGCACCGACTTGCTGGCGGATCGTGCCATGGATGCGCCGGTCCGCGACGCTGCGCTCCCAATCCTGCAAGAAGGCGTTTTGCTCGGCGAGACTGCCGAAGCGACGCCCCCGCAGCGCGTTGTTTTGGACATACTTCACGCCGGCCTCGACCTTGCCCTTGTGGCGCGGGATGCCCGGCTTGGTCGGCAACGTCGCCGTGCCGTAGTGCGCGCAAAAGGCGCGCAGCTTCGGATTGATCTCCGGATCGAACCAGTCCGGCTGGATCACCGCGGCCTTCAGGTTGTCGGGCACGATCGTCGCGGTGACCCCGCCGAAGGCCCGGAACGCGTTCTCGATGCAGCGGATCACCGACTCGGTGTCCTGCCGCCACACGACCTCGCTATAACCTTTGCGCGAGTGCGAGAGCACCGCGCGGAACAGATGCGGGCGGCGGACTCCGCCGCCGATCGTGGTGGTCTTGGCGCCGCCGCCGAAGTCGATCTGCATCTCGTCGCCGGCCGCGCACTCCAGCCGACGGAACGGCAGCGCGTAGCGCTGCGTAATCCGCCGGACGAAGCGCTTCACCGAGCCATACGCGCCACCGAAGCCGTGGTCGCGCACGAGATCCTGATAGATCCGCTGCGCGCTCAATCCAGCCTGCACCGCAGCCGTGATCTGCTCGGCGAACGGCGCGCACAGGCTCGTCGGACCCGGTGGATCGCCGTGGGTCGGGTTCGTGGCTGGTTTTGACTCCCGCTCACTCGCAGAGCCGTGGGCCGGGTTGCTGGCTGGTTTTGCTTCTGCGCCGTGGGCCGGGTTCGTGGCTGGTTTTGCCGCCAAGCGTGCGTAACGCGCCACCGTCGAGCGGTCCAATCGCAGTTCCCGGGCGATCCGGCGCTGCGACCAGCCTCGCTCGAGTAATGCGGTGATCGACTGTTGGGTGCTCACGTTGAGTTGGTTCATTGCCCCTTCGGCGAAGCGTGCTTCGCCAAAGAGGTAAATCACCCTCTCAAGGTGGCTGGTTTTGACCCGGCCCTACCTGGCTGGGTTTGCGTGGCCGCTGACAGGCGAGACTCGGATTTGCGTTTCCTGAATCGAAGCGACGCGGCCGAACAACGCGCGACCGTAGTCCCACCATCGCAACCCAAGTGACTCTACGGTGCAGCGCTGATAAGGAGGGGCGTTGATTCGCTTGGACCGTGGCATTCCTGCCGTCTTGGTGGCCGACGATCACGACGCTCCAGAGGTATTTGGGTTGCGAAATGAGTCGCGTAACGCTTTATTTTAGAAAATGCCTCTGAAATACCTAACCAAGGCCGAAATCGAAGCTGCGCTCAACCGAATCTCTGAGTTAGCGGCAGCCGAAGGGGTGCGCTTGGAAATGACGCTCTACGGAGGCGCGTTGATGCTCTTGGCCTACGACGCCCGAGATGTAACTAAGGACGTAGATGCCATCATCCACCCGTCGGAGGTTGGGCGCCGGCTCGTGGCCAAAGTGGCGGCCGAGCGCGGCCTGTCGGAGGATTGGCTGAACGACAACGTGCGGCAGTTCGTCAGCTCGAAGGAAGCGAAGAACGAACTACCTTTGCCGAACGTTTCGCGCGCCGGGCTGCACATCACCCGGCCGACGGCCAAATACCTGCTGGCCATGAAAGTCATGGCCAGTCGAAAGCCTTTGCCCGGTTATGCCGGAGACTACCACGACATCGAAATCCTGCTGCGCATCACCAAGATCAAGACGGTGGATGAAGTGCAGAAAGTCGTGGACGCCTTTTTCCCCGACACTGTTCTGCCGGAGCCCACGCAACTTGCCCTCACGGAAATACTGGAGAAAATCGGCCATGAAAAAGACCAACAGCCTGCGCCTCAGCCGCCCGCAAACCGCCCGAGCGGTCGCCCGTCGCGCCGCGTCCGTTGAGCAGTTCGGTCTGAATCTGCGGGACTGGTTTCACGAACTCCGGCGAATCTCCACGCGTGCACAATTACAAGAGGCGGTGAAGATCCGTCCGCCGCGATTGGCGTCGCGGTTCCCCCAGGGAGAGGTTGCCGATGCCTTTCTCGCCGCGCAGGTGGAGTTCTTCTGCCGCCGTGCTAACGTGCGCCCTCCGCGATGGACGGGTGATCCCCGCTACGTGCTCGATCAGCCGTGGTTTTCTACGCCGGGACGGCGCTTGCGTGCGCACCTCCTCCTAGACACACCGAACGAATTTAGAAACCGTAACGTGTTCACGACGCCCGAACTCGAACTGAAGATCCGGCGCGGCCGGCCGTTCGTCAGCCCGGAGGTGAAGCGGGAGAAGGCGCGTTTGCGCCAGCGGCGTTTTCGGAAGCGTCACGCCGCTCGGATTAATTGATTGATGTGACGTGAATGCCGAGCGGCAGGAGCTCCTGGCGCAGGCTCTCACTGGCGGCTTCCAAGGCGGCTTTGGCCGCTCCGTAGGCGCCGAAGCCGGGGTAGTTGGCGATCGCGGCCGCGGCACTGATGTTGATGATGTGACCCCCGCGACGCGCGCGCAGTTTGGGAAGAACCGCTCGGATGAGGCCGATCGGGCCAAAGAAATTGGTCTCCATCACTCGACGAATCTGTTCGTCGCTGCATTCCTCGAGCGCACCAACCAGGCCGCAGCCGGCGTTGTTGACGAACACGTCAATCTCTCCGACCTCCGCCATTACGGCGCGCACGCTCGCCGGATCGGTCTCGTCAAGTGAGGCAACGCGGCAAGCGCGAAGCTGCGCGAGATCACGCAGCCTGTCCGGGTCGCACGCGGTCGCCACGACTTCGTGCCCCGCTTGGAGCGCGGCTTCTGCCAGCGCCCGGCCGAGACCGGAGGAACTGCCTGTGATCAGCCATTTCTTCATGCCGAACTTACGCGCGGCGGCGGTGGCTGGATTCACCCGAACGCGTCACGTCGGCGTCGCGGCGGCGAACGGTGCGCTCCCGCGGGCGGTGTCACCGGGACGCGATCAGCGTGCGCTCGTCGCGATCGAATGGAACTCGCACCGCGTCGCACGGCCACCGCGCGGAGCTGCCTTCGCCGGCGGGTGCGTGCGTCAAACGCATGCCCGCTTCGGGGCGAGGCCTCGAGGCGAACGCTCGCCGGACGGGCCGGCCAGACGCGATTTCGGATCCGCTGCGCGCGCGGACCAGCCGGCACGGCAGCCTTCTGCTGGACAGCGTCCGGTGCCGGTGGCGTTCACCACGCACGTGCGGCACAGCGATGCCAATCCTTCCAAATCGCGCCGCGCCACCGCGCGGATGGTCTGACGTAATTCTTCGAGGGCGACCGTCCGTTCGCGTGGCATGGTCCGGCCGAGCGAGGTCTGCACGATGACCAGCGTTTCCAGGAGGGCCTGTTCCCCCGAAGAGTAGAAGGCACGCAGCGGGTTGCGCCCGCAGAAATGGTCCGCCCAGCGGCGCACCGGCCGTTTTGTCGGAGGTCGCTTCAGTCGCGCGAAAACTTCATCGAGAACCCCATCCACGCCGAACATCAGTGTGTCGGGGCGGGCGAGGGCGGAGACCACCGGCTGCATGCGCAAATACGTTCCCCAGCGGGTGACGATCTGGGGGCGCTGAAGGAGGAGGGCTTGAACCAGATCGGCGTGCACGGACCGAAAATATTCATCTCCGCTTATCGCGGCTGCGCCGATTTTTTCTGCTGCGGCGCATTCCTTGGCGTTTTTTGCCGCCGCGGGTCCGACGTCGGCTCGCTTCGATTCCACCCGCATCCATGGTGCGCGGGCGCCGGCAGCTCCAGGCCCCAGCATATCGCCGTGGCGCCACATCGAAAGCATCATGGTTTCCCTCATTCGGCGAAATTTGCGAGCTCGCAGGAGGTCCTCCACATGACTCCGGCGGAGCTGAACGAGCGCGGACGGAGCGGGCTCAGTTCGCGCTCGTGAAGCGCAGGCGGAAGAAAATCTGCGGGTGGCCGGCGGCGGCGATGCGAGCGGTCCATGTTTGCCGCCCGTCGGTCTCGCTTTGCTGGGTCGCGAGGGTCGTTTGCCAGTGGGCGAGGTCGGTGGAAAACTCGACCGCGTAAGCGATATCGTCGCGGTCACTGGGGCGCGTGTAGGTGAAGAGCCAGTCGTCGCCGCTCAACGAGAAGGACGGCAGCCCGCTCGGCGCGGGCGCAGTCGGCGCAAGACCGAGTGCGTATTTCGCGAGATTCGTGAGTCCGTCGCCGCTGGCGATGGCGCCCGGGCCGCTGACCTCGTCGTTGGCGGCGTCGGTGGAGGAAAAATTAGCGAGGCGCCATGCGGCGTAGCCGGTGGGAGTCGACGCCGGGACAGCGATCTTCATCAGCGTCTCTGTGTTTGGCGCGAGCAGTGAGATATCGCCGGCGAGGAGCAGGGCGCCGTCGGGCAGCGCCGTGCCGCTGAAGAGGCGCAGGTTGCCGAGCCCGCTGGTCTGGAACGCCGTGTCCTCCGCGCCGTCGGCACGGTAGCGCCGCAGGAAACCGTCGCCGAGCGCGATCACGGTTTCGCCGAGCGCGATCAGGCGCGTGACGTAGGCGCCACTCGGGTTGAACGCGGGGTTGGGCGTGCCATCGGCGGCGAGTTCCTGCGGCGTGAGCGTGCCAGCGATCCAGATCTTGCCGCCAGGTCGCTGGAGCAGGGTGAGAATTTGCGACGCGGTGAGGCTCGCGGAGCTGAACGTCGCGTCGAGATTTCCTTCGGCGGTGAGGCGGACGATGTGCTTGCAGGCGACGTCCTGATAGCGGTCGAACGAGCCGACCAGATAGATGTGGCCGGCGGCGTCAATCTGGACCTCCGAGACGAAGCCGGTCGTGTCACTCGAGAAGCCGGTATTGCCGGCGAAGCTGCTGTCGACGGTGCCGTCTTGGTTGAGGCGGCGGAAAAACGGCCGCGTGTAGCCGCCCACGACGTCGTAGCCCGCGACGAGCAGTTTGTTGTCCGGCGCGGCAACGATTGTGCGGACGTCGCCGTCGAGGGAGAGAACGCCGTTGGCGTTGAACGCAGGGTCGAGCGTGCCGTCGGCGAGGACGCGCGCGAGATGCGTGCGCGACTGGAAGTTGTAGGAGTAGAAATGCCCGCCGAGGACGATCTTGCCGTCGGCCTGTTGGGCGATGGCGCGGACGCGGTCGCCGCTTGCGCCGTCGTTGCCGGAGTTGAACGTGAGATCGGGCGAGCCGTCGGCGTTGATGCGTGTGAGCAGCCGGCTCGTGCGCTGGCCGTTGATATGGGTGAATTCGCCGGCGATGAGAAACTGTCCGCTGCCGGTCGACTGAGCGGCGTAGACGGTGCCCGGTGTGCAGACGAGGGCGGAGAAGCCGGAGATGAGGCGGCCGTCGGACTCGACGCCCACGGCGCCGCTGTAAGGGGCGGAGACCGAACCCGCCTGGCCGCCGAAGTTGCCGACCGCGAGCAGGTGGCCGGCGGGATTCAGGCCGATTGCGCTCACTGAGCCGCCATAGCCGAGTGCGGGAAAGTTGGAGGCGAAAGTGGCGTCGACTGCGCCATCGGCGCCGAGGCGGACGAGAAAGTTGGTGTTGGCGGTGGTGGTGGTGGTGGGGCCGAAGCCGCCCGCGTAGACGGTGTCGCCCGCGGTCGCGACCGCAAAGCACCATTGCAGGCCGAGCGTCGCGCTCGGATCGAAGGTGGGGTCGAGCGCGCCGTCGGCCGAGAGCCGCGCGACACACTTGCGGGCGGTGCCGGCAAAGTTCGCAAAACCGCCACCGGCGACGAGGCGGCCGTTCGCGTCGATCGCGAGGGCGTTCACGGTGCGGTCGAATCCGGTGCCGGCGGCGAACGAGGTGTCGAGTGAGCCGTCGGTGTTGAGTCGGGCGATACGTCCACAGGCGACGCCATTGTATTCGGAAAAATCGCCGGCGACGACGATCCGGCCGCTCGCCTGCACGACGAGGGCGTTGACGTAGCCGTTGAAACCGCTGCCGCGGATGAAGCTGGGAGCGGTGGTGCCGTCGGCGTTCAGGCAGCTTAGGCCAGCGTTACCGCCGACGAGGATTTTCCCGTCGGCGAGGACGGCGAGCGCCTGGGTGAAATGGTGACCGCTCGCCGTGAACGAGGAGTCGATCGAGCCGTCGGCGTGCAAGCGGGCGAGGTTGCTGTGGGGTTCGCCGCCGACCGTGTTGAAGCGACCGGCGATGAGCAGCTGACCGTTCGGAAGCTCGGCGGCGGTTATCACGAAGAAATCCACCGCGGCCGGATGATAAGTGGGGTCGAGTTGCCCGTCGGCAGCGACGCGGGCGAGTGAGAATCGCGGCGAGCCGTTCCACGAGGAAAAGTAGCCACCGACGTAGAACTTGTTGTTCGCGGTCGGCAGCGCGACGTAGCCGAAGCCCTCGCGCCGCGCCGCGTCGCAGGTGAAGTCCGCGGCCTTTTGCCAGGGTGCGGCGAGGGCGGGCAGAGCGAGTGCGAGCCCGAGCAGCGCCCCAGCTAGTTTTGTTCCGCGGCTCAGCCCGAGAGATATGGCCATAGAAACGACGAGAGTTCAGGCAACGTGACAGCGCCGCCGATTTTTGCACTCCTGCATTGCGTCTCATTCACCGAGCTACTGGCGGCAGTTAGAATGCGGGGGCCCGTGTGCCGTTGAACCCTGGCGTCTGGCGGCGCGGGGGGCTGCGGATTTGCAGACGCCGCGCGAGTTGCACGACGAGCCAACGCTGCGGGGAGATCCCGGTAGCGTTCGTTTACCGCACGGTGACGGCGCTGGCGTAAGTGGGGCCAATCCCGGGAGCGACGGAGGTCGTGGCGACGTGAAGTCCGAGATTGTCGCGCGCGGCGCGGCGCTGACAAGCTGCGGCATGGCTTACATGCGCACCTACTCAACCCTCGGCAGTCCCGCGCTCGGTCTGGAGGAGACGCTGGCGCTGGCGGCGCGGCATGGGTTGGCTGGCGTCGAGCTGCGAGCGCTCGGTGGCACGATCGATCTGCCGGCGCATTTCGCCGCGACCTATGGCACACCGGAGGTGCTGGCGGCGCGCCTGGCCGGACAGCCGATACGGATTTTTTCGTTGGATACGTCGCTGCACCTGGCGCACCCGACCGCCGAGGAGCGGGACGCTTTTTTGAGCTTCCTGCCGTGGGCGGAGGCGCTTCGTGTTCCGCAGCTGCGCGTGTTTGACGGCGGCAAGGTGGGCGACGCCGCCACGCACCGTGCGATGGCAGAAACAGTTGCCTGGTGGCGGCAATTGCGCGCGGAAAATCACTGGCACACGGAAGTGATGGTGGAAACGCACGACGCCCTCTGCACCAGCTCTTCGATTCGCGGCTTCCTCGAACTCGCTCCCGGCACGGGCATTCTCTGGGACACGCATCACACGTGGAAAACCGGTGGCGAAGACCCGCTCGTCACATGGCGGGCGATCGCGCCGCACGTGGTGCATTTGCATGTGAAGGACAGCGTGAGCATTCCCGGGCCGAAGCATCCGTTCAGCTATCGCCTGCCTGGGGACGGCGAATTCCCCATGGCGCCGCTGCGCGAGATGCTGCGCGCCGAATATCACGGCCCGATGAGCCTCGAGTGGGAACGGCTCTGGCATCCGGAACTCGCGCCAGTCGAAGACGCGCTCGCAGCGGCGACCCAGCGCGACTGGTGGTGATCAGGGCAGCAAGCCTTCGCGCTCCAGAAACTCGCGCACGAGCTCGCGGGATTTTTCCTGCCATGCCGGCAAGCTGGGCAGGAAATTATGGCCGCCGTCGGGCACGAGGTGCAGCTCGCAACGATTGCCCGTCGCGAGCAAGCGGTCGCGCAGCGCCAGCGCCTGCCGTGGCGGCACCAGCACGTCGGCGGCGCCGTGAAACGCCAGCACCGGTGGCATAAGCGCATCGAGCTGATGCACCGGCGAGAGCGCCGTGGCATCGCCGCCGAAACGCCCGGGCGTGTAGCCGGTGGCGGGCGAAGTATCCGAAACCGCGCTGAAAAGAACGAGCGCGGCCGGTTTCAGAGTCGGCGACTCGGCGGGATCGGAACCGGGCGGTGGGTGCACGATGGCGGTCCAGAGTGCGACGTGCCCGCCGGCGGAGTTGCCGCCGACTACGATGTGCGCGGGATCGACGCCCAACTCGCGGGCGTGCTCCTGCAACCAATGCAGGGCGGCGCGAGAATCCGCGACCGAGGCGAGCGGCGACGTGTCGTGCCGCTGCTTCGTGCGGTAATCGGGGGCGATGCCGACCAAGCCCAAGCTCGCGGCGAATTTCGCCCAAGGGAGTGCGGAGATCGGTGTGCCCGTCGTCCAACCGCCGCCGAAGAAAAACATGAGCGCAGGTCTCCGGTCGTCCACTTTCCAGCCCGCGGGTTTCACGACGAAGAGTCGCATCTCCGGCGCGTCGGGGCGGTAAATGTGCGCTTCGGCGCCCGGCAGTTCGGTGGGCGTGGCCTCGGGCGCGGCGGGAGTCTGCGCGACGAGGAATGGCGTCAGCGTCAGCAGCAGCAGTGAGCCCAGCGAGCGTTTCATCGGGACGGCGGCGGTGGCGGCGCGAAATAGGTTTCCCACAGCCCGAAAATGTAGTCCGCGCCCATCGGCTCCAGGTCGCGCTCCCACCAGTATTCACGCGGTTTCCCGAGCGACCAGCTGCGATAGCCTTCGCGGGCCTTGAAGCGCAGATCGGCCATGCCGACACCCATGCGACGTTCGAGGACATCTCCGCCGCGAGCGGCATCCCACACGCCGACGAGCTTCAGCGTCACCGCCGTGGGCACATCGATCATCGCGCCTTCGAACGCGTAGGCCGCGCTCGTGCGGAAACCGTCCCAATCCGTGCTCTCGAACTCGTGGAGCATGCCCATCTGGCCTTCCCACGGCGATTCGGTGGCCGCGCTGACGCGGTTCATTAATCCGGAGGTGAACTCGCTGTTCGCGATGACGCGCGTGCGCACGGCTTTCGAGAACAAGCGGACGGCCTGCGCGCGGTGCAGCTCCCATGGCTCGCGCAACGTGATGCCGTCGTGCGTGAAGTCGTTGCGCACGCCGGCGCCGCGCGTGACGACGCCTTGCGCGAGCACTTGTTTGGTGGGCACGGCAATGCTGCCGCCGTGCATCATGAGGCCGCGGATCGCCGGGTTCCATGTCCAGCAGCGCTTGATGTTTTGGAAATTCGCCGCGTCGAGCCGCGCGAGGAAACCATCGAAGTCGAAGGACCGGAAAAACGCGTTCAATTCGTCGGGTCCGAAGTAGAGCGAAGCCGAGATGATCGCGCCGACGTAGCCTTCGACGTGGTTCGGGTTCCAACTTTTGTGGTAGAGCGAGTGCCCATCGAGCAGCAGGTAGTAGTCGTTGTCGTCGTCGAGGCAGAAGTGCGCGGCCAGCGCGAGTGCCTGCATCAGAAGATCGGCGCGCTGCTTCTCGTCGTCGCTCAGCTGCGCCCAAACTGCGGGCGTGCGCTTCGCGAGCAGCAGCGCGTGCGCGGGCACGTGATGCGTCCAGCCGCCGATTCCGCCCTGGGCTTCGGGTTCGTTGGTGCTGCCGTCAGCATGCGGCTCGGGCGTGGTGAGAATATAGCGGAGTTTCTCGGCGAGATGCGTGGCGAGGGTTTTGCCTTCGACGATTTGATCCGGGTTTTGAAACGCGGCGACGGCGGCCACCTGGAGCGCGAACGTCTCAGGCATTTCGCGCGTGCGCTGCATCGCGACGAATTTCCACCGCGGCGCCTTCGTGCGCACGGCACGCTCGACGAGCGCGGCGGGCAAGCGCGGTGGCTCGGTCGCGCACGCGGTGAGGACGAGCGACAGCGCGGTGAAGAGCAGGAGCAGGCGTTTCATTTCAGGAGGGAAGCGAAGTGACGCTGCCATCGGCCGCGATTTCGTAGAGGCCGCCTTGCCAACGTAGGCCGCGCAAGGTGGCGGTGGCGTCGAGATGCTGGAGTTGCGGGTGGGCTGCGAGACGCGTGAATCCCGGCTCGAGACCGAAGACGCCGAGAACGACGGTCTCGAAAAAGCTTCCCGCGGAGAGGCAGGTCCAGTCGTTGATGTAGGGCCACTCGGTCGGCGCCTTGCGGGCGCCGCCGTCGACAGTGGGCGCGGCGCTCTCGACGAAGTGCGCTTGCGAATACGGGCCCTGGCGCGCGGTGGCGGCCAATCCGGGCAGCCAAGTCGCGAACAGGTCGGCGCGCCCGGCCTTGAGCAGCGCGCTGCCGGCGAGCGAGACCCACGCCGGGTAGGAACCGTTCCACTGGTGATCGGGACGCAGGGAGAAGCCGGTGTCCTCATCCTGCGGTGAGAGCGCGGAGAGCCACGCAGGCGTCATCAGCTCGCGTTGGAAGAACGCGAGCATCTCGGCCACCTGCGCGCGCGGCAGGTCGTCGTTGAGGAAGTTCAGCGTGTGGATGAAATCCCAGATGTGCCGCACCGGCACGAGCGAGCCATCGGGGCGACGGCACTGCCAGAAGCCTTGGCCGGCGACGTAAAGCTGCTGGATCGCGGGCACGAGGCTGGCGGCCTCGGCGCGCAAGGTCGCGGCGGCGGCGGAGTCGCCGGCCCAGTCGAGAACGTTCGCGGTCTCGCGGAGCGTCCAGACGTTGGCGGCGTTGAGCGAAGCCACCTCGTGTTCGTAGGTGCCGACGGCTTCGAGCAGGCTGTTGCGGTCGCCGTAGTCGGCGAGGCCGTGGCCGCGGATGAGTGTGCGGTAATGCGCGGCGCAGTCGCGCAGGTGTTCGAGCACCGTGCGTTCGCCGACCCGGTGTTGCAGCCAGGCGCGATCACCGGTCACGCGGAGATAAATCGTAATCAGGCGCGCCATCGCATAGTCGTTGCACGAATACCAATTGCCCGTGCTGGCACCGCTGGCGTATTCCGTGCCGAAATGGCGGTGAATGTCGCGTTCGAGCCAGCGCTCGATGGTTTGTCGCGCGCACTGCGGATCGAGCAGGATGAGCAGGAGCGCGGAGAGCGACCAGTCGTTGATGAAGCTCGTCGTGACCCAGTAGCGCGGCATCAGTGTCACGTAGGTGCGGCCGTGTGGCGACTCGGGATGCTCGCGTTTGAAGTAGACCGCGGTGATGACGGCGTTGAGGTAAACCGCGCGGAGCCCCTCGTGTCGTGTGTGGAGCACCGGCAGATGTCCGCTGTAACGGTCGTTGCCCGGCGTGAACACGGCGGCGATCTCGGCACGCCAGTCTGATTCCGCGGCTGCGAGGGCGGCGGCCGGATCGGTGCGCCAGGCGGCGAATTCGGCGAGCGCGGCGGCCTCGTCGCGTCCGACCGCGATGAAGAAATGCAGCGTGCGCGTCTCGCCCGCGGCGAGTTCTCCGGAGAAATCGAGCCAGCGACGCTCGATGCGATCCGGGGCGGGCGAACACGCTTGCAGCGCACACGCGGTGCTCGTGCGGGACGTGAAGAGCAGGCCGTGCCCGTCAGCGGCGGAGTGAACGAGGTTGCGGACCAGCGTGTGGGCGGGCGGAGTGCCGTCCCAAGGCGTGGTGGAGATGGCGGGACATTCGCGGGGTGAGTAAGGCGTTTTCCAGTTGTTCTCGACGCGGATGATGCCTTCGCCGGTCAGGACGCGCAGGCGGAGCGGGCGCGCGAGGGCGGTTTGATTTGTGACGCGCAGCGTGACCGTGACCGTCTGGCGCCGCACGCCCATGACGCAGATGGATTCGAGCGCGAAATCGTCGTGGCGAGTCCAACGGGTGATGCGGTCGGGCCGCCACTGAAACTCGATCGGGGCGGAGGTGGTGTGGAGGCGCCGGTCGTTTAGCTCGAGCGCGCCGAGCCAGCTTTCGCCGAGCGAGTAGGGCGCGAACGTCACATGCTGCACCGCGAGGATATCGGGGGCGGCTTGGAGACAGCCGAGAAAATTAGTGAGAGCGGGCGGATTAAAGAGGTCGCCATTGCGGTAGAGGAGGCGCGCGCTGGTGAATTCTTCCAAACCGGGGGCAGAGGCGGGGTTCATGAAAAGTTCAAACGGGCAAACGGAGGCAGGCGCCGTAAAGGGCGACGGCGCGGGCGAGTTCGGCGCGGTGCAGCCACTCGTCCTTGGTGTGCGCCTGCGCAATGTCGCCAGGGCCCAACACGAGGACAGAAGCCCCGGCCGCGGCGTAGTGGCTCGCGTCCGTGGCGTAGGGCGCTCCGGCGGGAACGGAGTCGAGGTCGACCGCGTGAAACGCGGGTTTCATCCAAGTGTGCAGCGTGGTCGAACTTCCGGGTGGCAACGGCGGAGCGAGGTAAAGCTCGTCGTGTTCGACCTCGAGTCCGGCGAGCGCTGCGTCGCGTTGCGCGAGGATGTCGTCGGCGGATTCACCCGGCACGAGGCGGCGATCGACCGTGATCTCGCAGCGGTCGGGGATGATGTTCGAAGCCGTGCCGCCGCGAATGGTGTTGATACTCGCCGCAGCGCGGCCAGTGAGGGGAAAGTCGCGATTCGCGAGCGGCACGAAGCGCTCCTCGAGTCGCGCCACCACTTCGAGCATGGCTCGGATGGCGGAGCGGCCGCGCGAAGGGTCGGCGGAGTGCGCGGCGACGCCGCGCGTGACGGTGCGCCAGCGCAAGGCACCATTGTGGGCCACGAGCGGACGCATCTGAGTGGGCTCCCCCACGACGATGCCGCGGAGGTTCGCGAACTCGCGCAAATGTTGTTGGGCGAAGGCTTGGGCGCCGGTCATGCGCGCTTCCTCGTCGAGCACGAACAACACGCCGGCATTGCGCGGTGCGGTAGGCTCGTGCGCGAATTCCTTCAAAGCCCAGAGCATGGCGGCGCCCGAGCCTTTGGTGTCACAGGCGCCGCGCCCATGAAGGCGCTCGCCTTGCACGGTGAGTTCGAACGGCGGCACGGTCATGCCGTCGACGCTCACCGTATCGAGGTGGCTCTCGAACAGCAGCCATTCGGCCTTCGGCGAGACTTCATGGCTGACGAGAAGATTGGAGCGATCGTTGCCAACGGGAAGGCGTCGGGTGTGGAGTCCCCAGCCGTGCGCGAGGCGCGCGATCTCGTCGGCGAGAGCAGCTTCGCCACCGCGCGGACCGCCGAACGATTCATTCACGGTGTTGAACGACACGAGGCGGGCGAGCAGCGATTCGCAGGAGATCGGCAGATTCGGGGTGTTCATCTGGCGGGGGAAGAAGCCTCCCGCGCGGCGCCTGAAAGCCAAATGAAAATGAATGAAAATTACCTAGGCGTGAAACGGGCTTACGGGAGGCAGAGATGATCGATGTAAGCGTCCTCGAAGCCGGGCTGGAGGTTGAGTTCGATCGTTTCGTGTTGGCGGGCGGCGGCGGACATCACCTCGAGGAGGCTGCGATCCTGCAGCGCGAGAAACGCTCCGCCGAGGGAGGTGTTGCCCACGACTTTGATCTGCTCCGGCGAAAAGCCAGGCAGCAGACCGCAGCCGATCGCGTGCTCGGGCGACAAATGCCGGCCAAAGCCACCGGCGAGATAGACGGTGTTCACGTCTGCCGCGCGCACGCCGAGAATGCCGAGCAGCGTCTCCACGCCGGCGGCGATGGCGGCTTTGGCCTGCAACAGACTCGCGACGTCTGGTTCCGAAAAAAATACGGAGCCATGGCCGTCAGGGTGTAACTTGAGACGTTGCCCGAATTGACTGAGCTCGAAATGCTCGGCGTGCGCCGCCACGAATGTCGGATCGAAGCGCCCGCTGGGCCGCAACAGTCCCGCGCGCCGACCTTCCCAGAGAAGATCGATGTAAGCCGAGCCGCAAATTCCCGTCGCACGCGAGGCGTGGCCGATGATCTGAGTGCGAATGGAGAAGGGATCGCTCGAGAGGGTGACGCGCTCGATGGCGCCGGGCACAGCGCGGGTGCCGCTGCTCAGCCCGGCGCCTTCGAACGCCGGACCCGCCGCCGTGGCGCAGCCGAGGAGGCGACCTCCGGCGGAAGCGAGGATTTCTCCGTTGGTGCCCACGTCGATGAGGACGCTTGGCTCGCGATCGTAAACCATGCCGGTGGCGACGAGTCCCGCGGCGAGGTCGGCGCCGACGTAGGCGGCGGGACTCGGCAAGAGATGGACGGCAGCCTCCGCGCCGCCGAACCGCAGCCCGAGCTGTCCCGGAGCAAACGTGCGATGCTCAAGAAAGACGGGACGAAAGGGATGCGTCCCCATGGGCGTCGGGTCGACGCCAGCGAGCAGATGCTGCATCGTCGTGTTACCCGCGATGGTCATCGCCCCGATCTCTGCGAGATCGACCCGCGCTTCTCTCGCGGCGCGTTCCAGGAGCGGCTGGATCGTCTCGGCGGCGATGGCGCGCTGCAGGCGCGACACGGCGCCGGAGTCGGAGGCACAGAGTTGGATTCGCGTGACGACATCCTCCCCGAAGCGCACTTGGGCGTTGAAGGCGCTCGCCTCGGCGAGCACCTGGCCGCGGTGCAAATCGCACAGCAGGAGCGCGACGGTCGTCGTGCCGACATCGACCGCCGCGCCGTAGCGCGCGGACGTGAGCGGGTCGAGGCACCAGGGAACGCCCAATTGAAATTCGGAAACGACCACGGGCTCTTGCCGCAAGAGCGAGCGAGCGGGCACGTTTAGCGCGGCTTCGCCGGCGAGCACGCGATGCTGACACGCTTTCAGCGTCGCTGGCGCGGTGTGCGGCCGGCCCGCCGCGTCGAGCACCGTGCCGGCGGTCAGCTGGACTTCGCAGCCCCGGCACAATCCGCGACGACCGCAGCGGGTGTTGAGCGGCAGTTCACGCCGCGCCAGCAAGTCCGCGAGGTTGCTCGCGGCCTCCTGGGGCGTGAGCGTCCACGTTACCGCTTCGCCCGCGTGGTCAACGGTCAGCCGTGGATGCATGCGCGGGCGCCGGGTCGGGTTCAGCGCGGATGATCGTGTCGTCCGCGGTCAGCCGGATCGAGTGATGGGGCGGCACGACGAGAAAGCGGCGCTCGTCCCAGGGGCCGTCGAGCAACGCCATCAGCAGCGCGGGATCGCCGCGCACGTGATCGAAGGTCCAGCCGAGGCATTGCGCGCAATGCTGCGTGTAGCTGATGTCGCGTGGGGTTTCGTTGATGCCCAGTCCGACGTAGGTGGCGCGCGAGTAGTTGGCGATCCAGTGCCGCTCCATCTCCATCAAGTAATCGACGTCTTCCGGTTCAAATTTCGCCGCGTATTCCGCGCGCAGTCGCGCGTCGCGGTCCGGTCCGGGTGGGGCGGCGCTCTTGATCCAGCCCGGCGTATACCAATAGGTGCCCGGGTGACGTTGGATGTAGTCGGCGTAGCGATCCTTGTCGCCGAGGAAAAGCGTCACGCAATCGTGCGCGCGGGCGATGACGATCGGTGCGCGCGCGTGCCGGAGATTTTCCACGCCGCGGCTGCACATCCCGTAGACGAGCGCGATGGCCTCGATCGAGCGGTCGGCCTCGGCGCGGTCCACCGCGAGCTGCAACTCGCGTTGCAGGCGCATCGGCTCGTTGTGCAGTCCCTGCGGCAGGATATCGATGCGGCGCACCTGCGGACGCGTGGCGGCAAGAGCGCGCACTTCATCTTCGAGCACAGCGCAGGCGATGACGGCGAGAGCGGGTGAGCTATGCATATGTTGCGATGAAATTTCAGGCCGATGCGCAGTGAATTTTGGGTTATCTGCTTTGCAGCGCGAGGCTCGATTGCAGAATTGCGCGCATGCCCCAACTATCCGAACTCACGGATGCGGTCACCGCCGGGAAAAAGAATGAGGTGGTGCGAATTACCCAGGAATTGCTGGCCGCCGGCGTGGCTCCGCAGGCGATTGTCGAGCAAGGGCTCGTGCCTGGCATGGGTGTCGTCGGAGAGCGCTTCAAACGGAACGAGATTTTTGTTCCCGAGATGCTCATCGCCGCGCGGGCGATGAAGGAAGCGCTCAAGCTGCTCGAACCGCTGTTGGCGCGCGCCGGCATCACGCCGAAATACACCGCGATCATCGGCACGGTGCAGGGTGACTTGCACGACATCGGCAAGAACCTGGTGGCGATGATGTGGCGCGGCGCGAATTTCAACATCGTCGATCTCGGCACCAACGTTTCGCCGGAAAAATATGTCGAGGCGGTCCGCCAGCATGGCGCGCATCTCGTCGGTCTCTCGGCGCTGCTGACGACCACCATGCCGGCGATGAAGTCGACGGTGGATGCGCTGCGTGCCGCCGGCTTGAACGGAGTGAAAATCATGGTCGGCGGCGCACCGGTGACGGAGCAATTCGCCCGTGAGATCGGTGCCGATGCCTACGCCGCGGATGCCGGCAGTGCGGTCGATGTGGCGAAAGCTCTCGTCGAAGCAGCCTGAGAGACAAGCGATGACGCCGCGCGAGAAATTGAGAGCGGCCCTGACCCACCGGCCCGGGCCGGTGGCGGTCGATTTCGGCAGCACCGGCGTCACGGGAATCCACGTCAGCTGCGTGGCCGAACTGCGTCGACGCTTCGGACTGCCCGAGCATCCCGTGAAAGTGTGGGAGCCGTTTCAGATGTTGGGCGAGATCGAACCCGATCTGGTCGAAGCGCTCGGCAGCGACGTGGTCGGCGTGAGCGGACGCGGCACGATGTTTGGCTTTCCGTTGGAGGGATGGCACGAGTGGCGCACGCCGTGGGGACAGGTCGTGCAGGTGCCGGCGGGATTCCGCCCGCGCGAAGAGGCATCGGGCGACGTCTATCTGTTCCCGGAGGGCGACACGATCGCGCCCGCGAGCGGGCACATGCCGTCGGGCGGGTATTTTTTCGATGCGATCGTGCGTCAGCTGCCGATCGAGGAGGACCAGCTCGACCCCCGCGACAACTGCGAGGAGTTCAAGTTGCTGGCGCCGGAGGACGTCACGCATTGGCAACGCGAGATCGCGCGCGTGCGCGGGAGCCAGTTCGGCGTCCATGCGAGTTTTGGCGGCACGGGCTTCGGCGACATCGCTCTCGTGCCGGCCGCGTTCCTCAAGCAGCCGCGCGGGATTCGCGACATCACCGAGTGGTATGTCTCGCTCGTCGAGCGGCCGGATTACATCCACGCCGTCTTCGACTACCAATGCGAGGTGGCGCTGAAGAATCTGGAAACCTTCGCGCGTATCGCGGGCGATGAAGTGGATGTGCTCTTCATCTGCGGCACCGACTTTGGGACCCAGGCGTCGCAATTCTGCTCGGGGACAACCTTCGATGAGCTGTGGGCGCCGTATTACCGTCGCGTCAACGACTGGGTGCACCGGCACACGCGGTGGAAGACGTTCAAGCATTCGTGCGGCGCGGTGTATCCGCTGATCGAGCGCTTCATCGACGTCGGCTTCGACATTCTGAATCCCGTGCAATGTTCCGCGGTCGGCATGTCACCGGAGCGCCTGAAGCGGGAGTTCGGCTCGCGCCTTGTGTTCTGGGGCGGCGGCGTGGACACGCAGCGCACGCTGCCGTTCGGCACGCCGGACGCGGTGCGCGCGGAGGTGCTGGAGCGACTGCGGGTATTCGCGCCCGGCGGCGGCTTCGTTTTCAATACCATTCACAACATCCAGGCCCGCACGCCGGCGGCTAACATCGTCGCGATGTGCGATGCGATCCGCGATTTCAACCGCGGCTAACCGGCTCGTAACCATGTCCCGCCAGTTCTTTCTCGATCTCGCCGCGCGGCGGCACCGCATGCCGATCGGCACGGACCTGATCCTGCACCAGCACGCCGATCCCGCGGCGATCCTGCTCGATGGGCCGCGGCTCGGGGCGGTGGTGGCGCAGGCGGCGGGCGAGTTCGGGACACCGCTCGGCTTGATGCTGATGGATCTCAAGGTGGAGAAGGCCGCGATCGCGGCGCGTTTCGGTGTCCCGGCCGACCAGGCGGACACGTTTCACTTCGACACGACGCCCGCAGCGGCGCTGCGACGGGATTTCCTGGCGACCTTGCCCCAGGCGGATGCCACGCCGCGCATGGCAGCGAATCTCGGCGCGTTGCGCTTCCTCGCGCATAGCACGGAGCTGGTTCCAGCAGGCATGTCGATCGGACCGTTCTCGCTGTTGACGAAGCTGCTCGCCGATCCGATCACGCCGGTGTTTCTCGCCGGCAGTGGAGCGACTGCGGATGACGAGCCGGAAGTCGCGCTCTTGGAGGCGGCGCTAGAGATCAGCGTGGGCTTCACGCTCGATTACGTGCGTCGGCAGATCGACGCGGGTGCACGCGTGATCTTCATTGCCGAGCCGGCGGCGAACAAGGTCTACCTGTCGCCGAACCAACTGGAGTCGGGCAGCGGCATTCTCGAGCGCTTCGTGCTCGAGCCCAACCGCCGCATCGCCGAACTGCTCGCGGCGCGCGGGGCCGATTACGTGTTTCACTGCTGCGGCGAACTCGTGGACCCGATCCTGGACGGTTTTGCGACGCTCCGCCCGGCCATGCTCAGCCTCGGCAGTTCGCGGCAACTATGGGTGGACGCGGCGCGCGTGCCGCGCGACATCGTGCTCTACGGCAACCTGCCATCGAAGCAGTTTTATTCCGATGAGCTGATGCCGTCGTCGCGAGTGCGTGAACTCGCGGCGCATTTGGACGAGGCGATGCGAAGCACGGGCCACCCGTTCATCCTCGGCACCGAGTGCGACACGCTGCACGTGCCGGGCGCCGGCGAGACAATCCTGTGCAAAGTCCGCTGCCTGCTCGAACCGGCGGGCGCCTGAGATTTTTGCGCATGAAAATCCCTTTTCTCGACGCGCTCGCCTCCCGTTGCCTCGTGGGTGACGGGGCAACCGGCACGCAGCTGCAGCTGCTGGGTTTGCCACCGGGGATGGGCGGCGAAGCCTGGAATCTCGATCGCCCCGAGGCGGTGCGGACGCTGCACGAGCGCTACCGGTCCGCGGGCGCGGATCTGATCACGACCAATTCCTTCGGCGGCAGCCGGCTGACCTTGGCCGCTCACGGTTGGGCAGAGCGGACCAGCGAAATCAACCGCGCCGCGGCGCAGATCGCGGCGGCGGTAGCGGGCGAGACCGCCTGGGTGCTCGGTGATATCGGACCTTGTGGAGGAATGCTCGAGCCCTACGGGGAACTCGCGCCGGAAACAGCGCGGGCGGCTTTCCGTGAGCAAGCCGCGGCGCTGCTCGAAGGCGGCGCGGACGCGATCCTGGTCGAGACAATGTCTGATCCACAAGAAGCGACGCTCGCAGCCCAGGCGGCGCGCGAAGCCGGAGCGCGCGCCGTGATCGCGACCTTCGCCTTCCAGAAGAGCCCGCAAGGTTTTCGCACCCTGATGGGGGCCTCGGCGGCCGAGGCCGTGGCCGCCGCTCGCGCGGGCGGAGCAGACGTCGTGGGGGCAAATTGCGGAACGGAACTATCGCTCGACGACTATGCGGCGCTCACGCGGGAGTTGGTCGCGGCAGCCGCGGGCGGTCCGGTGATAGTCCAGCCGAATGCCGGAACGCCGCAGTGGGAGAATGGCCGAGCCGTTTACCGGATGGTCGGAGCGGACTTCGGTGCCGCGGCGCCGCGGTTCGTGGCGGCCGGGGCACGAATCGTCGGCGGCTGCTGCGGCAGCGCGCCCGAGCACATCGCGGCCGTGGCCGCGGCGATCAGAAATAGAACGCTGGATCTTTCACCATGACCACTCGCGAACGCTTCCACGCCTGCATGAACTATGGTCCGCTCGACCGCGTGCCGAACCACGAGGTCGGGGTCTGGGTGCAGACGAAGCACCGGTGGCGCGACGAGGGTCTGCCGATCGACGACCTGCATTGGGATTGGTTCACGGGCGAGGAGCGCTGGGGGCTCGATCCGCGGGAGTTTGCGGACATCCGCTTCGACATGGTGCCGCCCTACGAGGAGAAGGTCCTCTCGCGCGAGGGTGACACCGAGATCATCCAGCGGGCGAACGGAGTCATCAGCAAAGCGCTCGTCACCGGCGCCGCTGAGGGCATGCGTGCCAGCATGGACGAATATCTGCGGTTTCCCGTCGAGAAGCCCGCGGATTTCCAGGAGCTGAAGAAACGATTCCGGCCATCGTCGACGAGCCGCTATCCGGCTTATTGGCGCGACTTCGCGGTGCGGGGCTGGCAAGCGCGCGACCATGTGCTCGTGCTGGGGAAGAACTGCAGCACCCTGGGCTTCTACTGGCGTGCGCGTGAATGGATGGGAACGGAGAACCTGAGCTACGCTTGGTATGATGAGCCGGAGATGATGCACGAGATGATGGAGTTCATCGCGGATTTCACGATCGAGACCGCGCGTCCGCTGCTCGAGGCCGGGGTGAAGCCCGATTACCTCTTTCTCAACGAGGACATGAGCATGAAGAACGGGCCGCTGCTCAGTCCGGATACTTATCGCACGTTCATCATGCCGCACATGAAGCGCCTCGTGGCGTTCTTCAAACAGGCGGGTGTGCCGTGGTTCGTCGTGGACACCGATGGCAATTGCGAGCTGCTCATTCCGCTCCTGATGGAGTGCGGCGTGGACGCGATCTGGCCGCTGGAGCGCGCCTCTGACATGGACCCGCTCGCGATTCGGAAAAAGTTCGGCCGCGAGCTGCGCCTGTGGGGCGGCGTGGACAAGCGCGAACTGGCGAAGCATCCCCCGGCGATCGATGCCCATCTGCGCACGTTACAGCCGCTGGTCGCCGACGGGGGATTTATTCCCACGGTGGATCATCTGGTGCCGCCGGACGTCTCGCTCGCCAACTTCGAGCACTACATCGCGCGCAAGCAGCAACTGCTGCGCGGCGAGGCGTTCTGAGGATCGCGGCTCAGCGCAGCCACTGGTCGCGATGCGTGGCGACGAAGGCGTCGTCGATGAGCTCGGGATACGCGGTGCAGACGCGTGTGAGCTCGTCGGCTTGGCCGGGTGAGAGAACCTCCGCGGGATTCAAACACAGGTTCGTCTCGATCAGGCCCTGGCGGCGCAGCACTTCGAGGATGCCGGGAATGCAGCCGTGGAAACGATTCGCGGCGTCGAAGAGCGCGGCGTTCATGTCCGTGACGGCGGCAGCGGTCGTGAGCCACGCGGCGTCGAGCTGCGGCTGCGCCGCGGCGGACCGGATGCGCTGGAAAAGTCGCACGGCGGCGTGCGTCCACACGCCCCAATGGCCGAGCAGGCCGCCGACGATGCGGCGGGTGACGCGGCGACCGTCGATCGCGAAGGTGAACGGTGTGAGTAGATCGGTGACGATGGTGTCGTCGTTGCCGGTGTAGAGCGCGATGTCGTCCCGGCCGGCGGCGGTGATGGCGCGCACGACGTCGAGCGTCTGGTAGCGATTGAAGGGCGCGATCTTGATCGCGAGCACTTCGGGGATTTCGGCGAACTGCCGCCAGAAGGCGTAACTGAAGACGCGGCCGCCGACGGCGGGTTGCAGGTAGAAACCGACGATGGGGAGGACGCGCGCGACCGTGGCGATGTGCGCGAGAATCTCGGCCTCGGGTTCGTCCTTGAAGGCGGCCATGCTGACGAGCGCGGCGTGATAGCCGAGGGAGCAGGCGAGTTCGGCCTCGGCGAGCGCTTGCGGGGTTTTGCCGCAGACACCGGCGACGAGGGCGACGGGACGTGGGCGCACGGCGACTGCGGCGCGCGCGGTCTCGGCGGCGAGTTCGAGGACGGGACGGAGGAGACCGTGCTCGGGGCGGCGAATCTCGAATTGCGTCGAGTGCACCGCGACCGCGAGGCCACCAACGCCGGCGGCGAGCTGGTAGCGCGTGAGCGCGCGCTGGTGTTTCTCGGAGAATTTGCGGTTCCGATCGAGGGCGAGCGGGTGGGCCGGGATGACCTGGCCGGCGAGGAAGTGGGCGCGGAGGTCCATGTCAGAATTTGCCGTCACGGGTTTCAAAATGTGTCGGCTTGCCGAGCAGCCGCCCGCCGGACTGGAGGTGCGCGGCGATGTGATCCATCATCGTGGAAACGGAAACCGTCGGCGGGCCGAAGCGGCGGATGGATTCGGAGGCGTCGGACAGCCACGCGGCGTCGGCTTCGGTGCCGGTGAACACCGGCGCGCGTCCGAGTCGGCGGCCAAATTCCTCGGCGAGATCGCGAATGCGCAATTTTTCCGGACCGGTGATGTTGAGGATGCGCGGCGGGGCGGAGGCGAGTTCGAGGCACTGGATGGCGCGCGCGCACGCGTCGCCCTGCCATATGCAGTTGAGCCAGCCCATGGTGAGATCAACGGGCTCGCCGCGCGCAACCTTGAGGGCGAGATCGACGAGGACGCCGTAGCGCAGCTCGACGGCGTAGTTGAGACGGTAGAGCAGCACGCGCGTGCCGAATTCGCTCGAGTAGTGAGCGAACACGCGTTCGCGGCCGACGCAGGTCGCGGCGTATTCGCCGAGGAAGGCGACTGGCTCGCCTTCGTTCGCGCCGGGGCCGGTGACCGGCACGAACGGGTAAACGCAACCGGTCGAGAACACGACGAGGCGCGCGTCGCGGAAGCGCTGCGCCACGAGGGCGGGGACGACGGTGTTTTGAATCCACGTCAGTCCCGGAGCGCCGTCGGTGCCAAATTTTTGGCCGGCGAGGTAGAGGATGTTCGGGACACTCGGCAGCGCGGCGAGAGCGGTCGCGTCGGCGAGGTCGCACGCGAGGGTGCGGACGCCGAGGGATTCGAGGTCGTTGCGCGCTTCGGCGCGGCTGAACCGAGACACACCGTAGACTTTAGCGTCGCTGCGGCCCGCGGCGTCGAGCGCGCGGCGGAGCATGACAGCGGTGGTCGTGCCCATCTTGCCGCCGACGCCGAGCACCATGAAGTCACCGGGTAGATTTTTTACTGCGGCGATGGCGCCCGATGTGGGCGTGGAAAGCAGTAGCTCGATTTCGTGGTCGGTGGTGGGAAGAGCGGTCATGGAGCGAGAAGAGGCGGTGCGTCTAACGCGCGAGGAAGCGGCGGAGGTTGCCGGCGGCGATCTGCGCACGTTCGGAGGTCGGCAGCGTGGAGGTGTCGAGCTTCGCGCGGGCGGCGGCGGTGATCAGGAACGGCGTGTGCGAAGCAAAGGCGAGCTGTCGCGCGGGGACGCGGGCGGTGAGGTGTTCCATCGTGTCGTGCCATTCGGCGAACGAGAGATCGGCGAGCAGATTGGCGTGGCGGCGGGCGAGTTTCATCAAGTCAGGCCGGAGCAAGCCGCTCGCGAGGATGGGCGTCGTGCGGTGACGACGGAGCAGCGCGGCAAGATAGTCGGCCGGCACGGGCTTGATCGTGAGGGCGTGGTATTCGTGGCGATGGTCGATGAGCTGCATCTGCACGATGAGGCGCAGGCGGCGTTTCGCGAGGCCGACGATCAACTCGTCGACGGCGGGCGCGCGGAGCGAGTAGTTGTGGTAATTGGGCAGGAGCCGCACGGCGCGGACGCGGCGATCGGCGGCGACCTCGGCCAGATCCTCGCGCCAGGTGGCGAGGGCGGGGTTGAGGATCGGCACCGGGAGCAGAGCGCGGAACGGGCGCGTGGACGCGAGCAGTGCGCGGTTGGCCGGCTGCGGCGCCGGTGCGAACACGGCGTCGAGCGACGAGACGAGCGCGCGGGCGATGCCGTGGCGTTTCAGGTGCGCGGCGAGAGCGCGCGGTGTGTGCGCGGGGGCGAAGGAGAACGGCCAACGGCCGATCCAAGTGCTGGCGTCGAGGAAGTTCATGCGAGGCCGAGCAGGGCGGCGGCGTTGTCGTGGAGGATTTTTCGCTGCGTCCCGGCGTCGAGGGCGGAGCCGGTGATGCGCGCAATGGCGACGCCGAAGTCGCGGATCGGCACGTCGGAGCCGTAGACGATGCGCTCGGCGCCGAGTTCGGCGACGGCGAACTCCACGATGCCGGATTCGGGTGCGGCGCCGGAGGTGTCGACGACGACGTTGCGGTGCGGCTTCACCGCGAGCACGCCGCGCACGCCACAGCCGGTGAGATGCGCCATGATGATGCGCACGTCGGGGAAGCGCTGCGCGAGCGTGGCGACGTCCTCGGGATCGGTGTGGAACGCGCGTTCGCCGATCTTGGTCATGCTCCAGGCGTGCTGGAGGACGAGGAGCCCGTGGCGGCGTGCGGCAAGCATGAGCGGGCGCATGCAGGCGTCGGCGGCGTTGTTGGCGATCTCGAGTTTGAGGCCGCGGAAGCCGCGCGCGACGCAGCGCTCGATCTCGCGCTCGGTTTCGCGAGCGCCGAGCGTCGGGTTGAGGTGGCAGAAACCGGTGACGAAGTCCGGATGCCGGCGCGTGAGCGCGTGCGTTTCGTCGTTGATCGTGCGGATTTGCGCGGCGGTCGGCGAGCGGCCGAAGGCGAGCACGTCGCCGAGCGCGACGATGTGGCGGATGCCGTGAACCTTGGCGCGCGCGATGAGCTGGTCGGCGCCGGCGCGTCCGCGGCGGTCCTGCCGGAGAATCGGGTGCGTGTGGATGTCGATGACGCGCATGGCGGCAGCGCCGTTAGGCGGCGAAGTGGCGCGCAACCTTGGCGATTGCGTCGGCGGTTTGGTCGATAATCTCGTCCGTCAGCGCCGGACTGATTGGCAGTGACATGCCGGTGGCGATCAGCGCTTCGGCGGCCGGGCAGCGGACGGTGCGGTAGTCCATCGTCGTGAGTCCGGTGTCACGCAGCGGCCAGGCGCCGCCGAAGAAGTTATGATTTTGGAAGAGCGGGTAGCCGTAGACGGGCTTGGGGATGTAGCCGGCTTGCACGGTAACGCCTTCGGCTTGGAGGGCCGCCACGAATTCGTCGCGCGAGCAGCGGAACGCGGACGGCTCAAGTCGGAGGAGGCAGAACCAGAAGCTGTGCGTGTCGCGCAGGTCGATCGCCGGCAGCGTCACGCCGGGGAGCGCGAGTTCGCGCAGGTGGCCGAGCAGGCGCGAGCCGAGGCGGATGTGCGCGGCGACGATAGCGTTCAACTTCGTGAGTTGCGCGGCGGCGACGGCGGCTTGCGGCTCGCTCATGCGGTAGTTGGGCGAGAGCGCCTCGGGGTTGCGGCCGCCGGTGACACGGTCGTAATGCTTGTCGCCCCATTTCGCGAGCGTGGGGCCGAAGCGTTCGTCGTTGGTGCCAACGATGCCGCCGTCGCCGCAACTGACGTGTTTGAACTCGTTGAAGGAATAGCAGGCGAGTTCGCCGAAGAGTCCGACGGCGCGACCGCGGTGAGCGGCGCCCCAGGATTGCGCACAGTCTTCGATGACGGCGAGATTGTGCTCGCGCGCGAGGGCCATGATGGCGGTCATGTCGCTCGGGTTGCCCGCGAGGTGGACGACCATAATGGCTTTCGTTTTCGGCGTGATGGCGCGGCGGATCGCGGCGGGGTCGAGATTGTAGGTGTGCGGATCAATGTCGGCGAAGACCGGCACGAGCTGCTGGTAGAGGATGCCGATGACCGAGCCCATGTCGGTGACGGGCGACGTGATGATCTCGGAGCCGGGCGGGAATTGCAGCGCGGCGACGGCGATGTGCAGCGACGCCGTGCCGGAAGAGCACGGCATGCACCAGCGCAGCGGATAGGTGCGGCGGAACTCGTCGAGCAGCGCGGCGGTTTGCGGGCCCCTCCAGTAGAACAGCGAGGCCTGGTCGACCATCGCGGTCAGACGGGTGAGTTCTTCCGCGCCCCAGCGATGATGCGCGGGGCGGGCGGCGGTAACGGCGCGCGGGCCGCCGGAGATGGCGAGAGCGGGTGAGTTCATGACGACAGAGCGGAACGACGCGGCAAAGCGGACAGAAAATCAGGCAACGCGAAAACGAATCCGAACTCGACGGCGACGCGCCAGAGCGCCTGCTGTTTCTCGAGTTCCCGCGCGGCGGTCTCGCGGTTTTCGACGGCGGTGACGGCTTCGGCGATCGTCGAGCAGAGGCAGCCGTATCGTGCCATATCGACCATGCCGCCGGGGGACATCAGCAGGCACCAGTTGATCGCGAAGCCGACGTAGACGAGGTGATTGACGTTGTGGTGGCGGCAAAGCGCGGCGAGTTGCGCGCCGTTTTCCGCGATGCCTTCGTCGTCGCGCGGACGCGCTTCCGGGGCGAAGTCGAGACGCGCGAAGCCGGCGGCGACGTCGCGCTCGTTGTGGGCGCCCGGTGAGCCGTGCGCGCGGCGCAGGGCGCGCAGTTGATCGTGGATCGGATCGCGAGCGACTTGCGCGATTGATTCCTGCGAGGCTCCGGGCAACGCGAGCGTGCGCTGATAGCCAGCGAGGTGCTGGTAATAGTTGCCGCCACCGACGACGTGGAAGAGGCGCAGCGGCGAACGCCGGACGGCGGAGAGCAGCGGTGGAAAAACCTCGGCGAGGATGCGGCGGGCGCGCGGGCGGTATTCGACGGCGCGGTCCCAACCGGGGAATTCACCGGGTGCATTGGCGTCCCACGCGTGCATGACGACCAGCGCGGTGTGCGCGGGCGCGAGTTCGATGTCGCGCGTGCACCAGCCGCGATAGCCCTCGGCCGGCACCGGTCGCGCGGGATCGGCGTCGAATTGCTGGTAAAGGCGGGCGGGCAGGCGCATGTCAGGCGGGGCGGGCGCGGCGCGCCACGCGGCGGACGCGGAAACCGATGAGGAGCAGGAGCAGGCCGGCGATCAGGTTGTGCGTGGACGGCGCCGTGGCAGACGACGGGAGCGCGGTGCAGAGAATGAGGACGCCGCCGAGCACGAGCGAGATGGTGCCGATGACGCCGTAGACTGCGAGTCCACTGGTGTTGGCGGCCGGCGCGTCGGGGACCGGCGTGCGGAGGTCGCGATCGAGGACGGCGAGTTCGCGGTGCCGCGGATTGTCGGCGCGGAACCAGCGCGCGGACAGCGCGAACACGAGCGAGGCGGTGACCGCTTCGCTGAGGACGTTGCGCGCGAGCGGGTTTTCCTTCCAAACGCCGAGCACCATGAGCGTGATCGCGACCGCGAGCGCGGCGGAGCAGGCGGCGATGCCCGACCACCACGGCGTGCGGCGGAAGATCATGCCGAGCGCCACGGGCATCATGAAGGCAGCGGTGAGCGAGTAGTATTGGAGCGCGAAATCGAACGCGCCGCCGAAACGCGGGATGTAGAAAGCGACCACGATGCCCGCCGCGCCGACGATCAGCATCGTGAGGCGTGCGACGTTGAGCTGGTGATGGTCGGACGGCAGCGCGCCGCGCGCGCGGCGATGCAGCGGCGCATAGACGTCGCGCGTGATGGTCGCCGCGAGCCAGTTGAAGGAATCGTTGGCCTGGCCGAGCGTGGCCGAGAGCACGGCGGAGACGACGAAGCCGATCAGGCCGTGCGGCAGGAGGAGCAGCGCGAGCGAAACGTAGGAGGCCTCGGCGGGCTCCTTGAGCGCGGGCCAGAGTGAACCGATGTCAGGGAAGATGACGCGCGCGGCCATCACGGGCAGAATCCAAAGCAGCGGGCCGAAGAACGAGAGGGCGGCGCAGAGCAGCGCCATCTTGCGTGCGCCGCGCTCGTCGGGGACGGAGTAGTAGCGTTGCGCGAGATGCCAGGCGACGTTGTAGCCGAGGACGCAGTTGATGAAGTAGCCGGTGAGGAACCAGAAGTTGCCCGAGGTGCTTTGGAGGGTCGTGAGGTAGTAGGGCGGGACTTCAGCGAGGAGACGCTGAAAGCCGGCGACAATGCCCTGACCTTGTCCGAGGTAGAGGTAGGAGACGGGGAAGATCACGATCGTCATCACGACGATGATGATCGATTGCACGGCGTCGGAGAGCACAGCGGCCCAGAGTCCGCCGATGACGGTGTAGAGGACCATCACGACGCCGACGCAGAGGATGGAGAGTTGCAGGCCGCTCAGCTCGAAACCGAGGAGGTGAAACTCGCGCGTGCCGAAACCGAGCGCGGTCGAGACGAAGATGCAGAGGATGTAGAGGCCCTGGCCGATGCCGACGACCTGCGGGACGATTGCGGTGACGGAGTAGAAATAGGTTGTCGATGGCGAATAGCGGCGCGTGAGGAATTGCAGCGGTGAATCGAGGCGCGCGCGGCGCCACATCTTGGCGAAGTAGAAATAGCCGATGAGGTAGGTCCACGTCGCCATCGTGAAGACGATGATCGAGCCGATGCCGACGCGGTAGGTGTAGCCGGCCGCGGCGACGAACATGAAAGCCGAGAAACCGGAGACCCAATTCGACAGGCCGGCGAGCACCCACGGAACCTGGCCGCCGGCTTTGAAGTAGTCGTCGGTGCTCTTGTTTTTCCGCGCGGCGTAGAAGCCGACGCCGATGATGATCGCGAAGTAGAGCGCGATCAGGCCGTAGTCGGCGGAGTTGACCGTGTTGAAGGTCGGCATGGATCAGACGATCACGCGCGGGAGTTCGCCGGGCCGTGCCTGGAGTTCGACGTGCAGGGCGCGGCCGCGGTGTTCGCCGGTGATGCGCCAACCGTCGTCGGTTTTCGTCACGGCGAGCTTTCCGTGGGTGATTTCCCGCGGGGCGGTGGTCGTCACGGTGAGGATGGTATGCTCCTTCGCGGCGGCCGACTCGACTTCGGCGAAGGGGTAAAGGCCTTCAGACTTCGGCAAGTTCAGTTTTCCGGCGCGCGTGCTCACCGTGTTGCCCGAAGTGTGCACGTTCGCTTGCGCGGTCGCGAGCGGGCGGGCCACGGAGAACGAGGTGCCGCTCGCCGTGGCGACGCCGAGGTTGTCCTCGTTGAAGACTTGGAAGCGGAGCTGCACCGGCGCGGGCTGCTGCAGCTCGACGCGATCGAGGAGAATCAGAACGTCGGGCTTGAGGAAAATCAGCGTGCGGCGCACGAGCGTCGTGTGGGGCAGGACCAGGGCGTAAGCTTCGGTGGCGTCGCTGGTGACGGCCATCCAGGTCGCGCCCGTGCGGTAGTCGACGACGCGGGCGTTGGCCCAAGAGGAGTTCGTGCCCTCGCGTCCGTCGTGATACTGATGTCCCTTGCCGTCGATGAGCACGGCGCTGTGCGCCTCGGTTTGGCGGAGCAGCCAGCGCGGCAGCGTCGGCGAGTAGGCCGCCTTGAACGGGTCATGAAAGAGACGGTCGCCATGGGCCTTGAGGATGACGCTGTTGCGGTCCGCGTGCTCGTGATTGGCGGGACCGCCGCTGCGGAGCGCGACCACCGTGTCCCCGGCGGACCAGCCAGTGCGCGAGATGACCCAGTCGTTGCTGAGGTGCACGTTGTGCAGTGCGGACGTCGGCGCCTTGGCGGGGGCGTCGGGACGATACCACACTGCGGCCTGGAGTTGGCGGAGCGAGCCGGTCTCCTGGGCGACGTGATGGCAAAGCGGGTCGTTGGCGACAGTGCCGACCCAGCTGGCGACCGTGACGTCCATCGTCGCGCCGGCGTCGCAGAAGTTCACCAAGTCGAGTTCGGGCTGATAATTGATGCGCGGCGTCGCGGCGTAGGCCGTGCCCATTTTGGTATCGAGGATCGGCTTGCCGCCGCACGGCATCGCCATCGCGAGGGCGTAGCGGATCGTTCCCGGGTAGTTGATGAGGTGGCGATCGTCGACACCGAGCCGGCGATGGAGGGCTTCCGCGAAGATCGCCATGTGCGAGGTCGTGTAGCCCCAGTAGCCGACGCCCTCGTCGTAGGAACCGTCGGGGCCATACATGACGGCGAAGGCCTGGGCGCTTTGGCGCGCGAGATCGAGCCACTTGCGCGCGTCGGGGTGGCGGCCGTGCAGCCAGAGAGCAGCGAGACCGAGGCCGCAGATCGGGATGACCTTGAGATTCGTCGCGTTGAGAATGAGCGGCCAGCGGCTGAGGTCGAAACGGAACGCATAGTCATCCTCGGGATCGAAGCCCCAGCCGCGCACGCGATCGGGATACTTCATACCGTAGAGCGTGCGGTAGCAGGCGGGGGCGCCCTCGGTGGCGATCTTGGTTTCGACGGCGGTGCGAAGATCGGCCGGCACTTTGTCGCCGAGCCAATCGAGCGCGTAACACGTGGCGATGGTGGCCTCGGGGGCGCGCTGGAGGCCGATGGTGTCCTTGCCGCCCTCGAGGAAATAGTCCCAGCGGCGGTAATCGCAGAGGCGACGGAGGGCGAGCAACGCGAGATCGAGGTGCGCGGGTTCGCCCCAGACGACGTGAGCGAAGGCGGCGTTCTGCACGATTTTCCATGCGCGCATGAAGTCAGCGACGTGGTTGTTCAGTCGCAGTTCTTCGCGAAGAAATTTCGTTTCGGCGGCAACGTCGAGGTCGCGGAGCATCGCGCGCACTTCGGCGAGGCGGGGTAGCTCGAGGTTGGCGCGGATGCGCGGGAGTTCCGCGGGGTCGAATAGCAGGCCGCGCGCGGCGCCGGCGGCCGGCGCGGCTGCGGTTTCGGCGGCGACGAGCGGCAAGCGGACGAGCGGCAGGGCCGCGAGCGCAGCGGTGGTTTTGAGGAAGGTGCGGCGGCTGGAGGCGTTCATGGGGTATTCGGAGATGACGAGAGGTGATAGCGCGCGATGGCGATTGCGGCGTGGCTGCCGATTTGGTCACCGAGGGCGGCGGGCACGACGCGGCACGCGGCGACGCTCGGGCCGAGCGCTTCGCGGACAAGGACGGCCTGCATGGCGGGCGCGAGCCATTGCTCGCAACGGGCGTAGATGCTGCCAATGACGATGCGATCGGGATTCAGCACATCGATGAGCAGCGCGAGACCTTCACCGAGGCGCGTGCCGACTTCCGTCCAGAGTTTCAGCGCGAATGCATCGCCGGCTGCCGCGGCGCGACCGACGTCCTGCGCGGTGAGTTGCGCGAGCGGTATGGGGCGCAGGAGCGAGTCAGCCGGATACGTGGCGAGACGCTGGCGTGCGAGTTGCGCGATGCCGCCGCCGGAGCAGAAGCCTTCGAACGAGCCGGCTTTGCCGAAACCGATGGGGCCCTGCGGGGCGAGGCGCAGGTGGCCGACTTCGCCGGCGTCACCGGTGGCGCCTTCGTAGAGGCGGCCGTCGAGAATCAAGCCCGCGCCCATGCCGGTGCCCATCGTGAGAAAGATGACGTTGCGCGCGCCGCGGCCGGCGCCGGATTGCCACTCGGCGAGAGCGCAGGCGTTGGCGTCGTTCATGAGCCGGGCGCGGCCGCCGAAGCGGTCGGTGAGCCGCTCGCAAATCGCGATGCGGTCCCAGCCCGGGAGGTTGGGCGGCGAAAGAATCACGCCGCGCGCGGCGTCGAGCGGGCCGCCGCAGGAAACGCCGAAAAGCGGCGCGTCGAGCGGGCCGAGGTTCTCGATTTCGGCAAAGAAGCGCGCGAGCGTCGCGTCGGGCCCCGCGGTCGGGAAGCGCACGACCTCGCGCACGCCGTCGGGGCCGTCCGGCACGCTGAGCGCGCACTTGGTGCCGCCGATATCGAGGCCGATGAGAGACGGGGCGGTCATGGTCGAGATCGGCGGAGTGGCGTCGGCGGCGACGAAGTGGGCGCGGCGAGATTACTTCCGGTAACCCTCGAAGTGCTTCGGATCTTCGGGGTCCTGGTAGCGCGTCGTGTAGGTCTTGTTGCTCGCGGCGAGTTTCAGGAAGACGTCGACAGGCACGATCTCGACCGGGCCGCGGAGCTGCTTCGTGACTTCGACGAGGCTGTTCACGTCGTTGGACTCGCGGACGTGGATGAGGAGGAAGTAGGGACGCTTCGCGTTGAGCGCGATGAGCTCGTTGAGGTCGGCGGCGACTTCCTCACGCGGGCGGCGCGGATCGATGTAGTAATCGTAGGAAATGAGCGGGCGCGTGTCGCGCAGGTCACGCGTTCTTGCGGGACCGTAGCCGTTGATGAAACCGATGACGTCGGGGAACGCGGCGTAGTAGCGGTCGACCGTTTCCTTCGGGAGGTCGGCGTTGCCGACGTTTCCGTCGGCGGCGGAGTTGTCCATGATCTCCATGACATGTTCGTCGAGGACGGCCATGAGTTCGCGCGCTTCTTTCATCAGCAGCGGGAAACGGTCGGCGGGAATGTGGTTGGGATACATGTAGCCCGGACCGGAGAGGCCACCGATGAAGTAGTCGTTGGGCGTGGCGCTCTCGTGGAAATACTCGAGGGCGGCGGGCGAGAATTTCGTCCAGTTCATCGTGACCTGCCAGGCGAACGGCAGCTTGCCGCGGCCGGGCTTGGTCCAGACGCCGATGCCGATCGAGTCGGATTGGACGAACGCGAGATAGACCTTCGGTTCGGCGGTGAGCTTGGCGTCGCGCCCGACGTGATGGTTGTTGGTGAAGCGGAAGCCGGGCGTGAACGTGAACTGGCAGTTGAAGGAAATGTTCGGGAGATTGTGCAGGCCTTCCATCTTGAGGCCGTAGCTGGAGAGGAGCGTGGTGTGCTGCTCCTCGGTGTCTTTGCCGTAGGCGTGCCAGCCGAAGACGATGGAGCCGGGCTTGAGTTCGGAGAACAGGCGCTGGCCGAGCGCGAGTTCTTCGGGATGCGCGGGGTTGGCGGAGAGATCGTGGAAGAACATCCGCTGCCGCACGCCCCAATCGGCGACGGCGGGCTGGCGCACGGTTCCGCGGTGGCCGCCCATGAGCATGATCGCGTCGTGCGTGCAGCGCGACCAGTAGCGTTGCACCGCGTCGGTGTAGATCTGGGCTTCGGTCTGGCCGTCGTAGCGACCGCGCAGGTCGTCATGTTTCTTCAGGCCGAATTTTTCGACGAGGGCGATCTGCGGGGCGGTGACGACGAGGACGTCGTCGAGCCCCGCGATGGTGAAGGCCACGTTCATTGTCGCCGGGACGGCCGGGTCCCAGACGACGTAGCCTTTCGCGCTGCTCGCGAAGCGCGCGAGCGCCTCCTCGGCGGTCTTGATCTCGGTGAACTGGACGCCGTGCTTGCGCTGGTAGAATTCGAAGAGCGGTTCCGTGATCTCCCACTGAAAGTCGCGCGGGTGCACGATGTAGAGCTGCGGGGCGGAGCGGTTCGCGAGGCCTTGCAGCGAGAGCAGGAGGACTTTTTCCGGCAGGGCGCCGGCGACCTTCCAGTCGCCGTCCCAACGCATGAAAGAGGCATGGCGAGCGGCGTCGGCAGCGATGGCGGACGCGGCGGTGACGAGGAGGGTGAGGGAAAGAAAGAGGCGGCGCATGGCTTATTTCTCCGAGACCTTGGTGAACGTGTAGACGAGCGGACGCGGCCGGCTGTGATGCAGCTCGATCAGCTGCAGCTCACGATCGCCTTCGACGAGGCGGTATTCGGAATAGATCCGCATGACGGTTTCGCCTTGGGAAATCTCGATGGGCGTTTCGGCCTCGACGCGCAGGGTGCGCCCGGCGTCGAGCCACGCGGCGCGGACGGGCGTGGTTTTGCCCTTCGCCGGATAGAGCGCCATGTGGCGCTGCTCGACGCGGAAGAATTTCGGCAGCGTGACCGCTTGCGCGGTGTCGACGACGTTGGTGGCGGCGAAGTTGGTGCGGCCCCACTTCATCTCGTGCGCGAGCGAGACGCGTGAGCCGTCGACGGCGATGACGAGGTCCCATTCGTGCCAGCCATCGAGCGCGGTGCTGCGCGCGCGATCAAGGCGCCAGCGACCGTCGAACGCGGAAGGCGCGGCGGCGGCGAATAGCGGTAGCAGCAGGAGGAACAGCGGAACGAGACGTCGGAGTGAGGTCATGGCGGAAAAATCAGGGAGTGTCGCGGAAGCGGAGTTTCTCGGCTTCGCGGTCGAGGTAGGGAATGCCGTCGGTCATCCACGCGGGGGCGGGTGCGTCCTTGAGGAAGTGATCGAAGAATTGGTGCATGCGCTTCACCCAGTCCTTCTGGTCGGCGCGGCGGCGCAGGCCGTGGAATTCGCCGTTGTAGTTGAAGAAGTAGGCTTCCTTGCCGTGACGGCGCAGCGCAAGGAACAGTTCGATGCCTTGCTCGAACGGCACGGCGTCGTCCTGGTCGTTGTTGATCAGCAGCAGTGGCGTCGTGACGCGGTCGATGTGGAAAACGGGCGAGTTATCCAGGTAGAGTTGCGGTGCCGCGACCAAGGGCGCGCCGATGCGGCTCTGGGTTTTCTCATACTGGAATTGGCGCGCGCGCCCGGAGCCCCAGCGGATGCCGGAGTAGGCGCTGGTCATGTTGCCGACGGCGGCGCCGGCTTCCGCGGCGCGGAAGCGGTTGGTCTGGGTCAGCATGTAGGCGATCTGGTAACCGCCCCACGAATGGCCGGAGATGCCGATGGCTTTTTCGTCCACGAAGCCACGACGGGCGACCTCGTCCACGGCGGGGAGCACGCACTTCAAGGCACTTTGGCCCGGTTGCCCGGCGGTGTAGACGATGTCGGGCATCAGCACGAGGTAGCCGTTGCTGGTGTAGTAAGCCGGGTTGAGATAGGTTGCGGGCACCGGCGTGGTGAACGTGTGCAGCGTGTGCGAGAGCCGCTCGTAGAGGTAGACGATGAGCGGGTATTTTTTCGTCGGATCAAAATCCGCCGGTTTGCAGAGCATGGCGCGCAGCTCGCGGCCGTCGGCGTTGCGATAGGTGAGCAGTTCGGATTGGCCCCAGAGATAACGATCCAGCTGCGCGCCACCGGCGGTGACCTTGACCGGGGCGGCAAAAGCGGTGTTGGTCGTCGCGAGGTCCGGATACTCGTCGAAACGCGACGCGGTGAGCAGCAGCGTATCGGCGCCGCGCGCACGGCCGACAAAGCGGTAGTTTTTGTCGCCCCAGAGCAGGCGCGCGGGGGCGGTGGCGGTGACCGCGGTGAAATTTGCGCGATAGAAACCGCTGGCGCGCGTCTCTTCGCTCTCGGCACGAAGGATCAGCGGTTCGGCGGGATCGATGCCGCGGCGGGCGTCGTCGGGATCGACCGGCCGGATGCTCTGCAGGCGGAATTGAATTTTCTCGGCGCGACCGGCGCCGGCGGTGAGGTTGCGCGCCGGGCGTCCGTCGGCGAAGAGTTGCCAGACATCGAAGCGATCGTAGGCGAGGAACGATTCGCCGTCCTGCATCCAGCCGGCGATGCCGTAGGCGCCGGGTTCTTCGATCACGTCGGAGTCTTCGTCGTGGAACGCGACCGGGAGTTGCGCGGTGAGCGAGCGCGTCTCGCCGGTTTGCGCGTTTGCGACGAACCATTGGCGCTGGTGGAAGTAGGCGAACCAACGGCCGGTGTGAGACCAGCGCAGGCCGGCCTTTTCCCCCAGCTCGCGCACGAGCAGCGTGCGGGTGCCGGTGGTTGCGTCGACGACGTGGAGGTCGTGAAACACTCCATCGTAGTCGAGGCGGCGCCGATACGCGCGATCGTCGAGGCCGAAAGCGCGCAGACCATCGTCGGAGAAGGTGACGGCGGGGAGTGTCAGATCGGCGATCTGTTGAAACGCGCGGGTCGTGAGATCGAGCACGCCGAGGTAGGCGCGCGTGCGATCCTTGGCGGCGCGGATTTTCTGCAGCGGCTGGATGTAATCGTCGTTCCAGCGCCAGAGATCGGCGGTGACTTTCTCCTCGTCGAGCAACGACTCGAGACGCTCGTCGGTCGCTGGCCGGATCGGCGCCGTGGAAACGTAGAGTCGTTTGCCATCGAAGGAGAATGCCGGGACTGCGTCGCCGCTCACGCTCCAGCCGGAGGGCACACCAGCCGTGGTCGCGGTGACGAACTCGCCGGCCGGAGTGGTGCCACGCTTCCAATGCCAGAGCGCGAAGCGAGGAGTCTTGGACTCGGGCTCGGCGCGATCGGTGACGAAGGCAGCCTGCGATTGCGTGCGGTCCCACGCGAACTTCTGATAGCGGCCCGGGCCGGTGGCGAGCGCCAGCGGCGCGCGTGCGTCGCCGGGCGTGACGGCGTAGACGCCGTTCTCGGCTTCGTTGCGGGAGGCGACAGTGAAGACGAGCGTGTGGCCGTCGCGCGCGAGGGAGTATTCGCGCACGTCAGCGAACATGCGTTCGGTGCCGGTGGCGAGATCGCGCAGGATGAGCGGCGAGCCGTATTTTTCTTCCTTCGTTTTCGGCGAAATGGGTTTTGCTGAGTCGTCTTTCTTTTCGGTGGCGGGCTCTTTCAGGTAGGCGAGCCAGCTACCACCCTTGGCGGGCACCTGGAAGTTCTTCACGTCCGCGATGCGGGTGGCGCTGCCGGTGGCGAGGTCGACGATCACGAGCCCTTCCTTGGGCAGTTCATCGGCCTTGGTCTTGGCGCGTTTGGCGGCGAGCGTGTCGGCTTGCGTGGGAAACGCGGTGGCGATGGCGAAGCGTGCGTCGCTGGTGAGCGCGATGGTCACTTCACGGCGCGGGCTTGGGCGCTCGGGATTCTCCTCGGAGGCGGCGAGTGGCGGGGGCGGCAGCGCACCAACCGGAAAACGCAGTTCGCGTCCGCTGGCGAGCTCACGCAGCACCAAGTCACCGTCGCCTTCGAGTGGCATGAACGAGTAGGCAAGCCAGCGGCCGTCGCGGGAGAGGGTTTCTCCCTCGATCGAACGCCAGCCATCGTAATCGGCGACGCCGAACGGGCGGCGCGGCTCCGGCGCCGCGAAAGTGGCAACCGCGCCAACGAGCGCGAGCGGGCAGATCAGACGGCGAAAGATAGCGAGCGGGTCGAGCATGAAAAAGGGCGGAAAGAGGGGCAGTCGAGTTGCGGCAAAGATCAGGCCAGAAGAACGGCACCGGTGTCGGCGTCGAGGACGGTGGTGCTGCGTGGTGCGAGCGTGAGGGCGATTTCCGCGCCACCGGGGAGACGCAGCCGGCGCGGGCCCCCGTCCACCGTGTGGACCATCAGCAGGCCGTCGCCGACGGAGGTGGCGTCGTTGTGATCATTGAGGATGTGGCAGCCTGCGCGCCGGCCGAGTGCGCGCAGCACGGTCGGATTGGTGGGGCAGACGGCGAAGCTCCACCAGGTCGCAGCGGAGTCGTCGCGCCGCACGGCGCTGATGGTGCCATCGCTCCAACGACCGACCACGTGCGAATCGGGCGCGACGAAGCAAGGCGCGTCTTTCGGCGGTTCGAGTTGTTGATCTTCGGTCGCGCCGTCGAGCGCGAGGTGCGAAAACGGATTCGCGAGTGAGGTGAGGGCAGTCGGGATGCCGCTGAGTTGCGTGACGAGCGCGGGATCGACGCGTTCGCCATCGCCCCAGCCGGTGAAACCGGTGAGCACGAGGTGGCGGCCGTCGCGTGCGAGGCGCTGCGTGATCCGGTCGCGCGCGGCGGCGTCGAGAACCGGCGTCGAGCCGAAGAAAACGAGGCGATACGGCGACAGGTCGAGCGTGCCGAGTTCGCCGATGAGCGCTTCGTCGAACACGAGACCGGAGCGGAATAACCCTTCGAGGAGTCCGTCCATGCCTTTGCTCGCAAACGGATTTGGGCCCGGCGGGGGCTGGTCGCCGAATTTGAAGCCTTCGAGCGACCAGCGGCGCGCCACGGTGTGGCAGAAAGACCACGGATCGTGGATGACGAGCGTGTCCGTGCGTCGGCGGTAGGGGCGCGCGTGACGGCTCTGCGCGAGTTGGTGCACGGCGCGAATTTCCGCGATGAGGCGCGGGTGGTCCCACCAGCCGACGTTGCCGTGGGAGGCGAACGCCGGCGTGCCCGCGATCATGCCGAAGTCATACCACCACTGGCCCCCGCCGCGCAGGACGGGCTGCAGGGCGTTGCGGCGGATGCAGGCGATGTCGTCGTCGAGTGTGCTGTGGAATTCGCGGTCCCACGGACAACCGACCAGCGCGGTGCCGTGGTCGTTTTCGTCGAGCCAAAGTTTTCCGGCGCGGCGCACCGCGCCCATGATGCCGCGGCCGTGACCGGAGCCGCCGAACGCGCGGACGCCGCCGGTGTAGGAGGCGGGCGAGCAGAGGCAATCGAGGTGCGGCGAGGCGAGAATTTTGTCGTGCGCGAGGTGACTGCCCGCGGCGTTGCGGGCGAATTGGCCGTAGAAATAGCCTTGGAACGCGGCAGTGACGATCGGGCGCGGCCAGTGGCGTTTCACGTCGGCGGCGAGCGTGAGCAGCGCGTCGGCCATCGTTTCATGCAACCAGCGGAAGTAGTCGATGAGGTCCTGTTGCGTTTGCGGGTCGCGCAGGACGCCGAGACTGGCGCGTTCGCGTTCGGGCGTGCCGGGCGGCTGCACGGCGTCGAGCGTCGCGCCCGGCCGGTGCCACGCACGTTCGAGGCCGGCGTCGTCGCGATATTTCGCGCGGAGCCAGGCGCGGTAGGAACGAGTGGCGGCGACGCCGGTGTCGGGATCGTGATGGAGGAAACCGAATTGGTGCCACTCGCCGTAGAGGCCGTTCGCGAGTTGCAGGGCGAAGAGCGAGGCGCCTTCGGGTGTGCGGCTCAGCTCGCGGCAAAAAGTGGAGAGGTGGTCGCGCGCCCAATCGAGCCAGAGCGTGGAAGCGAAGCTCGCGCGCAGCGGGTTGCCGCCGTCGGTGCCGAGAGGGCGCTGGAGGCCCCAGAGGCGATCGGGTTGCGCGGCGATGTCGGCGTAGCCGACGCACTCGTCGGGATGAGCCTCGCACCACGCCTTGGGCGGATTGACGTGGAGGCGGATCATCACGGCGGCGTCGGCGCATTGCGCGGTGACGCCGGCGATTTGGCGGCGGGCGAGGGCGACATCGAGGCGGCCTTCGGCGTCGAGCATTTGCTCGAACCACAGATCGCATTGAAAGAGACGGACGCCGTGCTCGGCGAAGAGGCGGAGGTTGCGAGCGGGGACTTCCTCCCACGTCCAGCGGGCGCCGGGGCAGTCGGACAGCGCGTAGATCAGCGGGGCGTGCGGCTCGCCGTTGAGGACGAGCGTCGGGCGCCCGTCGCGCATTTCGACTGCGGACTGGAGCGGCGCGCGCGTCACGGATTCAGGTCTACGGGATCGGTGGGCTGCTTGAAGTGGCGGCGGAACGTCGGGGCGCCGGCGGCGAGTTTCAGGAAGACGTCGAGCGGGACCACTTCGACGGGCTCGCTCAGGCGCGAGAAGATCGTGGCGACTTTCTCGATGGTGTTGCTCTCGCGCACGTGCATGAGGAGAAAGTAGGGGCGCGCGGGGTTGAGCTGGATCAGCTCTTCGAGATCGGCGGCGGCTTCGTCGATCGTGCGGTTGACGTCGAGGTAGTAGTCGTAGCTGAGGAAGGGCTTGCCGTCGCGCAGGTCGAAGGTGCGCGCGCTGCCGTAGCCGTTGATGAACCCGAGGACGTCCGGATACGCCTGGTAGTAACGATCGACGAGTTCGCGCGGGAGGTCGGTGTTGCCGACGTGGCGGTTGCCCTCGGAGTAATCCATGATCTCGAGCACGCGCAGGTCGAGGCGTTGCATGAGGTCGCGGCCGAAGGCCATCAGGCCGGGAAATTTGTCGGCGGGGATCGCCTTCGGATACATGTAGCCGGGACCGGAAAGGCCGCCGATGAAGTAGTCGTTCGGCGTTTTGTTTTCGTAGAAATATTGGAGAACGGGCGGGTTCATCCACACCCAGTTCATCAGCACCTGCCAGGTGTAGGGAATCTGGCCGCGGCCGGGCTTCGTCCATGTGCCGATGCCCATCGAGTCGGTCGCGACGGCGCAGACGTAGACTTTCTTTTCGGCGACGAGCTTGGCGTCGCGCGCGACGTTGTGATGGTTGGCGAACTTGAAGTCGGGTGTGAGCGGGATCTGCGAGGTGAAGGAGACGTTCGGGAGGTTGTGCAGGCCTTCCATGATGAGGCCGTAGTTGCCGACGAGCGTGGTGTGCTGGCCCTCGGTGTCCTTCGCGTAGGAATGCCAGCCGAGGACGACGCTGGCGGGATTTTGGCGCGAGAGGATCGTCTTGAGGAGCGCGAGTTCCTCGGGGTGTTTGGGATTGGCGGAGAGGTCGCTGAAGAATGCGCGCTGTTGCACGCCGAAGTCGGCGATGCCCGGCTGCATCTCGGCGCCGGCGTGGCCGCCGAGGACGACGTAGTAATCGCGCGAGCAGCGTTCGAAGTAGCGATCGTAGGCCCAGCGGTAGATTTGCGCGTCCGTCTGGCCGCGGAACTGGCCGCGCAGGTCGGTATGGATCGCGAGGCCGTGCTTTTGCGCGAGGGAAAGGAGGTCTTCGTTGACGACGACGAGGTCTTCCACGCCGGCGATGGTGAACGCGACGGTGAGCGAGGAGCGGACGGCTTTGTCCCACACGACAACGCCTTTCGCGTGACGTGCGAAGCGCGCGAGCACGGCATCGGCGTCGTTGGTGGCGAGGCGCTGCCATTGGACGCCGTGGCGTGACGCGAGAAAATCGCGGAGCGGGTGGACGATTTCCCACTGCCAATTTTTCGGGTATTCGAGGTAGAGGCGCGGCTGGTCGCGGTTGGCGAGGCATTGGAGGGAAATGAGCAGCGCGTGAACGGGGACGTCGCCATCGAGGCGCCAGTTTTCGGAGAGCGGGACGAGCGTGGCGGTCGCGGGGGCGCGTTCGACTTTGCGCGGTTCGCGCGGGGCGGCGGTGAGCGTCGCGGCGAGGAACAGCGTGGCGAGGAGAGCGGAGAGGAGGCGCTTCATTGGGCAGCGGCGGGCACGCGGTGAAAGACGTAGACGATCGGGCGATTGCGGGTGCTGCGCAGCTCGGTGAGCGTGAGCTGGGCGCCGTTGGCGGAGACCTTGTAGTCACTGAGGATGTTGACGGCGCGATCGCCCTGCTGCGTGGAGAGCGTGAGGTCGGTCGAGAGGCGGAGGATGCGCTGGCCGTCGAGCCACGAGGCGTGGACGCGTTTGACATGGTCGTCGGCGATGTAGGCGCCGAGGTGGCGGTTCTCCGGCCACATCTCGACGGGCGCGACGGTCTCGGGTTTGGTCAGGTCGAGAACGAGGCAGTCGCGGAATTCGCGGCGGCCCCAGGCAAGGCGACGTTCAAACGTCGCCGTATCGCCATTGAAGGTGATCGTGAGATCGTAGGATTTCCACGGACTCAGCTCGGTGCTGCGGGCGAGATCGATGGCCCATGTGCCGGCGAGGGGAGAGGTGGCGGCGCCGGCGCCGGCGAGGCTGCTGGCGAGGAGAGCAGCGAGCAGGAAAAGACGGTGGCGAAGCGAAGAGGACATCCAAAGAAAAGGCGGAGGCCGAGGTGGCCTCCGCCTTGAGGGCTAGATTAAGTGACGAGAGGGCGCTTAGAAGTTAACCGCGGTGCGCAGAACCCAGCTGCGGGTATTGGCCTGAGCGGTGTTGCCTTCGAAGTATTCCTTGTTGGTCAGGTTGTTGATGCCCAGCGAGGTCACGAGGCGATAGCCGAACAGCTCCCACGGATAGGAAGCGGTCGCGTCGAACACGAGGTAGTTGCCGACCGTGATGCCGCCGCGATCGGGATTCCAATCGAGGCTGCGGCTGACGATCGTCTCGGACGAGTAACGGGCACCGAGGCCGACGCTGAGGCCGCGGACGGCGGTGTTCGTGAACGTGTATTTGTTGAACAGGTTCAAGCGATACTCCGGCACGTTCTCGATGCGGTTGTTGTAATACATCGTGTAGAGCGCCTGGTTGCCGGCGGTGGCCGCGGTGAACTTGGGGGTGCCGGGTTTGAACATCGTCGGGTTGTCGATCGTCTCGGCCTGCCACATCCACGCGCCGTTAAACACGATCTGGTAGTTGCGGATCGGCGTGTAGATGACGTCGAATTCCGTGCCGGTGATCTGGTTCTTCACGCCGACCGCGCGCCAGCGGAAGTTGCGGACGTTGTAGTAGGGCGAACCGGACGGGAACAGCGTGGTGCTGTAGTTGAACGGCTCGTTGGCATTCGCCTGGGCGGTGCTGTCGTCGAGTTTCTGATTCTGGCGGATACCGCGGAAGAGCGAGACGGTGCTCACGAGGCGGCCGTTCCAGAGCGAGGTCTTGACGCCGATTTCGAAGTTTTTGCCGTCTTCGTTTTTCAGGCTCTCGTTCGCGCCGGCGGCGGCGATGGCGGCGCGGGCTTGGGCGACGCTCGTGATGGTCTGGCCGCGATACTGGAAGCTGCCGCCACCGTGCGTGAGCGCGGCTTGGGCAAGCGTGTCGAACGCGAGTTCGTCGTAACCGCCCGCGAGGCCCGTGTTGATCTTGAAGGTCTTCGAGACCGTCGCATAGAGCGAGATTTCCGGCGTGAGGGCGTAGGAGACGCCGCCCATCCAGGAGTCGCCCGAGCGCGTGCGGAAGCCTTCCGGATCGCCGGCGTAGCTCGGCGAGTAGTTATACACGCCCGGGGGATACTTGGCTTGGTCGAGGTAGGCGTCTTCGGGGGTGTTGAACCACGGATCGTTGGCGACGAGGGACTGGCCGTAGCCCTTGACCGACTCCTTGCGATAACCGCCGAGGAGGGTGAGTGCATCGTCCTTCAGCATCTGGGCCTGCCAGTTTGCGTAGAAGGCGGTGGTCTTGCTCTTGTAGCCGTCGAGCAGGTTGCGCTCGATGTTGTAGATCTTGGAGGTGGGCGGATTGATGTGAATGCCCGGGTCCCAGAGCGAATAGACCTGCTGGGCGGTCAGGATGTTGCCGTTGCGGTCGCGGAGAACCTGGTTGACGGGAACCTGCGGGTTGGAGCTGGCGGCGCCGTTCGGGAGGTTGTTGGCGGGCGGTGTCGGGTAGTTGTAGCCCGGGACCGAGTAGTAAACCGCGCCGGCGGAGGCCATGTATTGCTGGAACGGACGGCTGAGCACGCCGCCGAGGAGCAACTTGTTCTTCAGGCCGAAGAGATCCTTTTTGAGAATCACGTCGAGCTGGTGGTCGGTGACGCGGCGATAGTAGCCGGCGCCGGCGCCGCCGCTGGCGGCGTTGAACGTGACGCCGTCGGCGTTCGGGGCGTTGAGGCCCGCGATGTTGTCGAACGTGGTGTTGTCGCGCGTGATGACGTAGCGGGCGTCGAGCCAGGAGAAGGGTGACGCTTCGACCGTGGCTTGGAACGTCTTCACTTCATTCATGGTGTAGGCACCGGAATTGGTGAAGTTGAAGCCTTCGTCCTTGATGCGCTGGCCGCTCTTGTCGGTGTAGTAGCCGGCACCGGACAGCGTGGTGTAGGCGGGGAGGCTCGGATCGTTCTTGGCCTTGCGGACGTCGGCGATCCAGTTCGCGACGCTGTTGAAGATGCGCGTGCGATACGCGGTGGCGTCCGCGACGCCCGAGGCCGCAATCAGCTCGGCGGTAGGATTCTTGTAGGCGTCGAACCAGCCCTGCGGATAGATCCAGGCGTAGTCGTTTTCGTTGTAGCGTTCCTTGAGGTATTCGAACTCGAGGTTGATCTTCACGATGCCGCTCTTGAAGGGCACGAGCGAGAGGCTGGGCGTGATGTTGAAGTTATCGCGGAACTCGCCGGTGCGATCGCCGCCGGCGTCGGTCCAGGCGCCGAGAATACGGAGGGCGGCTTTGCTGGAGATGCCGGCATTGTGATCGAGCGTGACCTTGCTGCCGCCGTTGTCGTCGTGTGCGTAGCTGAGGCTCGTGGCGTCCTTGCCGAAAATCGGCTTCTTGGTGACGTAGTTGATGACGCCGCCCGGGTAGCCTTGACCGAAGAACACGGCCGCCGGGCCCTTCACGATTTCGACGCGGTCGACGTTATCGAGATTGTAAGACGCGTAGCGGAAAACGCCGTTGCGCATCAGCGAATTGATCGTGAAACCGCGCATTGTGAAATTGCCCTGCGGTGTCGCGGAGTTGCCCGGGACGCGCATGGCGTAGCGCGAGTCCGGCGAACCCGAGGCGGTGTAGCGCAGGACGTCGGTGATGCTGGTGATGCCGGTGTCCTTGATGAAATCTTCGCTCATGACGGAGATGTTCATCGGGACGCGCTGAATCTCCATGCCGATGCGCGTGGCGGTGGCGGCGTTCGTCTTCAGGTAACCATAGTCCTTGTCGGTTTTCACCTCGAAGGGGGAGAGCAGGACGGTGCCGTCCTCGGTGGTCGTGCTGGCGGGCGCGGCCACACTGGGAATCGATGTGGCGGCGGGGGCCGCAGTAGTGGCTTTCGGGGCGGCAGTGGCGGGCGCGGTAGCGCCTTCCAGTTCAGCGAGGCGCTTGCGCAGCGCGGCGTTTTCCTCTTGGAGTCGACGCAGGCTGTCGGCGTCAGTGGGCTGGCCGTAGGCGACGGAGGCCGTCACCAACGACACCAGACCGACGCTCAGCAAATACCGCGCGCGATCAATAGGGGTATGCGGGGTTGGTTTCATGCTATGGTTTGTAGTTTCCGGGTTTAGGACCGGGGTTCTCCGGTTCAAAGGAGGTCAGGACAGGGGCGAAAGTTCAGTGGCCGGCGTGCGGAGGCGCGGAGAAACGCTGATGCCGATGCGTCCGGCGACGGAGGGGTTCTCGATGCGCCAGAGGAGGTGATCGATCACCTTGCGGACGAGGGTGCCGAGGTTGATGTCGATCACCGCGGGCGAGTGGTCGAGATTGTGGTAGATCATCGGGTTGTAGTTCCCGAGGATCGTCTCGACATCGCGGTCCGGTTTGCGGCCGGACTCGCGCAGCGAGCGGAAGAACGCGCCGCAGAAATGGTCGACGGGCAAATAGAGGCCGGTGACTTTACCGGGCGCGGCGACGAGACGTTTCACCAAAATGTCGCTCTCCGCCTGCAGCGGGGAGATTTCGAGGTAGCTGACGCCGGGGTTGGCACGACCGAGGATCGTGTGTGCGGTCAGACCAATTTCTTTGGCACGCGCGAGGAACGCGTCGGTGCGGCGCGTGATCGCGCTGTATTCCGGATCGGTCGAGATGACGGCGACGGTCTTGTGTCCGCGCGCCTTCAAGTAGTCCGCGGCCATCAGGCCGTTCTCCTCGTTGTTCGGCTCAACGTAGTCGCCCGGATACGATGCGGAGCGACGCGTCATGAACCAGACGTGCGGGATTTCGCGCAGTTGGGAGAGGCACTGGGCGGAGGGCTCCATGCCTTGGACGATGACGCCGTCGACGCCCTCACTGGCGAGCGTGCGCGGCAATTCGTCGGGTGTGTTCGAGAACAACACGCGCAGGTCGACGCGATAGCGAGGATCGGAGGACTGCACTTGGAGCAACTGATCCTGAAACCAATTCAGGCTCGGGTTGTTCGCCTTTGCGCCGACGAACCAAACGCCGATGCGGCGATGCTCGGGCAGGCGCGCCTTGGGGCCGCGGCGGCGGTTGAGCGGGGCGGGGACGTAATTGTGCTCCTGCATCACCGCGCGGATGCGGGCCAGGCTGTCGGTCGCCACCAGCTGCGGCTGGTTGATCGCACGGGAAACCGTGGCAGGAGAAACCCGCGCCTTGCGGGCAATTTCGGTGATCAGCATGGGTGGGGTGGCCCGAAATGAAATTTTCAGTAAACGGAATGAAAGAAAACCTGAAACGGTCAAGCGCTTTCTCCACGCGCGGCCACGCGACGGAGGGCGCGACGCCACGCGCCGAGCAGTTCGGTGCGGCAGCGCACCGTGTCGGGCCACACGGGCGGATTGGTGCTCACATGGTAGCCGACGGTGGTGCCCAATTCGGGACAGACCCACAGCTCGCCGCGGGGCTGGGGCCCTTGCAGCCAGACGGTGAAGAGATCCTCGGCGAAGCGAATGTAGTCTGCGAACTCCGGCGTTAGTTTTCCGCGGCCGTTCGTGACGGGAACCTGGCAGTGCTGGCTGTTGAATGGCCGGCAGTGAAACATGCGCGAGTGCTGGATGAGTTTGGGTTGGTCGAGGAGGCGGCGCGAGTAGTCGGCGGGCAGCATGTGCTTCATTACGCAAAGGTGGGAGTGGTCCCACGTGAGCGGAATCAACTCGCCGGTTTCCCGGTGGTAACGGGCCGCGATCTCAGAGAGCTTTTCCGGAGTCTCCGTGCAGGAGTCGCGATGCGTTTCGATATGCGCCTGCAACCCGAACGCGCGCGCGATGCGGATCGTTTTGCGGATCAGGCGCACGGCGGCGGCCGGCGTGGTGTCGTGCTCGCCGAGCAGGCAGTTCACGTAGGTCGCTCCGCCTTCCGCTTCGATGCGCAAAAGCTCTTCTGCGTCGCTGCCGTCGCGCGAAAAAATCCGACCGCAAATTGCCAGCTGATGCTTGCGAAGGTGGAGGGCGAACTCCGGCCGAAACATTTCGGCGATGCCGTCGAACCCTGCCTCTTTGATCAGGCGCATCTTCGTCGCCAGTGACCAGGGCCGGCTGGGCGTGGGCTGCCCCTCCATTGACCAGAGGGAGGCACACAGGACGAGACGAGGGGCGCGTGGGGTGATTTTCATGAATGCGATGAAAATAGATGAAAAGAGAGTTGAAAAGAATCTTCTGGCCCGCTCAGTTTGCGTCGACTCTCCCCGGCGCTGCCTCGCTGGTCGGCGCTTACCCCTTCCGCTCCCCACGTTTTCTCATGAGTTCGCTTCCGTTTGTCCATCGCGCGGCTTGGATCTGGTCGTTTGAGGGCACCCATGCCGCGCCGACTCCGGAAGCGTCGTCGCCTTCTCATTATCAGGTGCGCTATTTCCGGCGCACCTTCGAGTTGTCGGCGGGGGCGATCGCGCCGCTCGTGACGCATGTCTCCGCGGACAGCCGGTTTCTATTCTACTGCAATGGCCAGCTCGTCGGCCGCGGCCCGGCGAAGGGCGACGTCAACCATCACTTCTACGACACTTTCGATCTGACCGGTCTGTTGCGCCCCGGCCGCAATGTGCTCGCGGCGCTCGTGCTCGATATGTCGCGCGTGGCCCATCGGCCCGCGCATTTGGGCGCTCCGTGCTCGGTGATGACGTATGCGGGCGGCTTTTTGCTCGAAGGCGAAGTGGGCGGAGCTGGCGGCGGCGAACGGCTCGACACCGGCGCGCCGGGCTGGAAGGTCGCCGTCGACCGTGCGCACCGCTTTCAGAATCTCGGGACGCGCTTCGAAGGCTATCACGGTTATTTCGAGCATCGCGTCTCTTCGCTCGCGCCGACGGGCTGGTGCGAAGCGGACTTTGACGACCGCTCATGGGCCGACGCCGTCACGCTCTATGTGGCGGAGCGCCACGAAAATCGTCGCGACCCGACGAGCCCTTATGGGCTGATGTCGCGCCTGATTCCGCCCCTGGAGGAAGGATCGCTGACGCGCTTTGCCGAGGTGTTTCTGCCTGGTGGTGCGTCCGCTGGTGCCGGGTGGACGCAGATTGTCGCGGGGCAGGGGACAGTGGCGATTCCGCCGCGCACTACGATTCGTGTCGTGCTCGACACCGGGAAATTGACGACCGCGTATCCGTCAATCGCGACCGCGGGCGGGCGCGGCGCGAAACTCGTGCTCACCTATGCGGAAGCGCTGCGCCTGCCGTGGGCCACACCCGGCGCGCGCCTGCTGGGGCGGCCGCAATCGCTGGCGAATCTCGCGTCGCATTTCGCCGACGAATCCTCCGGCTGGACTTTCGACCGGCGCGGGACGGTGAGCGGATGGTGCGATGTGTGGGAGCCTGCGGGCGCGCCGGCGGAGCGGTTCGAGCCGCTGCATTGGCGGGCCTTCCGTTACGTCGGACTGGAGATCGCCACCGGTGACGAGCCGCTGCTCCTCGAGTCGCTCGGGCATCGCTTCACCGCGTATCCCTACGACGTGCAGGCGCAGTTTGATTGCTCCGACGAGCGCCTCAATCGCATCTGGCGCGCCGGCCTGCATACGATGCGGCTGTGCTCGCACGAGACTTTCGAAGACTGCCCGCACTACGAGCAGATGCAGTATGCCGGGGACACGATGATCACATCCAAGATCGCGATGCTCACGACCGGCAATTACGCGCTCAGCCGGCAGGCGCTGCTGCACTTCGATTGGTCGCGTCTGCCCGAAGGCCTCACACAGAGTCGTTATCCGTCGCGACTCGTGCAGGTGATTCCGTCGTGGTCGCTGCATTGGATCACGAACATTCGCGACTACGTCGCCATCACGGGCGATCTTGCCACCGCACGCGAGTTGCTGCCCGGCGTCTCGACTGTCCTCGATTGGTTCAAGCGCCACGCCGGCGCCGACGGTTTGCCCGAGCGGTTGCCCTTCTGGAACATCACCGACTGGTGCCCCTGGTGGCCACGCGGGGTCGTGCCAGGCGCCGACACCGGCGCCACGTGCATCATCTCGGCGCAATACATCCGCGCGCTCGACGAAGCCGCGGAGCTCGAACGACTCGCCGGCGACGCCATGCGTGCGGATGCGCTCGTTGCGCAGGCACAACGTTTGCGCGTGGCGCTGCACGCGCGTTTCTGGTCGGAGACTGGCGGGCTCTATTTCGATCGGCCCGGCGGGCCGGAGGTCAGCCAATATGGCAACGCTTGGGCCGTGGTGTGCGGCGCGGCCGGCGAACGGGAACGTGCGCGTGTGCTGCAGCGGTTTCCCGCCGACGCGGCGCTCGCCCCGGGCTCCTTTTTTTGGTGGCACACGGGATTCCGGGCGCTCGAGCGCTGCGGCGCCTATGACCGCATGCCGGAATTTCTTGGTCCGTGGCACGAGATGGTCGACGCGGGTCTCGACACCTTCGTCGAGGAAAACAGCTACTGGCGCTCGCTCTGCCACGCTTGGAGTGCGCATCCCGTGATTGAGTTTCTCGAAGGCGTGCTCGGCATCACGCCGCGCGCTCCGGGTTTTGCCGAAATCGCAGTTCGGCCTCAGCGGTGCGGGCTCGCGCATGCGAGCGGCCGGCTTTGCACGCCGCGTGGATTGGTCGCGGTCGCGTGGCGTGTGGAGGGGCGACGTTTTCATTTCGAACTCAACTCGCCGGGCGCCACGCCGGTGGTCATCGAGTTGCCCGGTGGTGAGCGTTTCGCGAGCACCGGTGGCCATTTCACCGCGAGCATCGATCTCCCATGAGCGAGCTTCGCCTCATCATCGACGACGATCGCGCGGTCGAGTGGCGCACGGCCAGCGGCACGCTGCTCATGCGCTACGTCGCACAGCCGGACACCCCGCTCGAGGAATCCCCGCGGCCTTACGCGCACCCGGTGTGCTCGCTTCGCGGCGAGGTGCTGACGAATTTTCGGCCCAACGACCACCCGTGGCACCACGGGCTGAGCTTCACCATCAACAGCCTCAGCGGCTGGAATTTCTGGGGCGGCCCGACGTATCGCCGTGGCGAGGGTTACCAATTTCGGGCGAATCACGGAACGCAGCGCCACGTGGCGTGGCTCGAGCGCGGCGCCGCGATGGTCGCCCATCGGTTGGAGTGGAGCGCAGACGGCGGCGTCTTGCTCAAGGAGGAGCGTCGTCTGACGGTGAGCGTCCTGTCGGAGAGTTCGTGGTCGCTGCGCTGGCAGGCGCGACTCAGCAACGCGTCCGGTCATCCGCTGGCGTGCGGCAACTACTTTTCCGATCAGGAACTCGCCGGTTCGCACTACACGGGCCTGCAATTTCGCGGAGCCCGCGAGTTGCTCGACGATCACGGCGACGCGCGCGTGGGGCTCTTCGCCTCCAGCGGTCGTGCGGGAGAAACGCAGGTCCACGGCTCGGCCGCAGACTGGCTCGAATGGCGCGGACAGAAGGACGGGTCGCTGCGCCGCGTGACGATCCGCTTCGCCAACGCGACGGGGCCGCTGCACTGGTTCGTTCGTCGCCACAATCCGCTCGTGGCCTTTCCGTTTCAATTTGAACGCAACCTCGTGCTGCCCGCCGACGGCGCGCTCGAAGTCGATCACGGGCTGACTTTCACCGACCAATGAACATGGATCGTCTGCAATTTCTTCGGAGTCTCGGGCTGGGAGCTGGAGTGCTCGCGGCGACCCCGTTGCGCGCGGCCGCAGCGGAAACCGACACCGCCGTCGTCTGGCCGCCGCGCGTGCCGGCGGATTCGCCCGAGTTCTGGCAGGCGGTGCGTGCGCAATACGTGACCGCGAACGACTTGGTGTATCTAAACTGCGGCGGACTCGGGCCGTCGCCGCGCCCGGTGCTCGATATTCTGGATCTGACCTCGCGCATTCTGCAGCACCGCGTCGAGACGGGGCATTTCTTCTTCGAGGAGGCGCGCGGCGTCGTGGCGCAATTCCTCGGCGCGAAGCCGGAAGAAATCTGTTTCACGCGCAATGCCACGGAGGGCAACTCCGTCATCGCGGCGGGGCTCGGGTTGAAGTCGGGTGACGAAGTGATTTTCGAATCGCACGCGCATCCCGGCGGATCGCTGCCCTGGCTCAACCGCGCGCGACAGGCCGGCATCGTGGTCCGCACCTTCGAGCCGGATGCGGCCTCGGCCGCGGGCAACCTCGAACGCATCGCCGCACTCGTGACGCCGCGCACACGCGTCGTGCAGGTCAGTCACGTGACGGCACCGACTGGCATCGTGATGCCCGTGCGTGAGCTCGCCGCCTGGGCGCGGGGGAAAGGGCTCTGGCTCCACGTCGACGGCGCGCAATCCGCCGGCATGATCCCCGTCGACCTCGCCGCACTTGGCTGCGATTCCTATGCGACGAGCGGACACAAGTGGCTCGGCGCGCCGCGCGAGACGGGCGTCCTCTACATTCGTGGCGAGCGCATCAACGACGTCGCGCCGATGCACGTCGGCGCTTACTCCAGCGACGACTTCGACTTGTGCGGGCAGCTCGTCTACACGCAGGGGGCTCGCCGCCACGAATACGGCACGCGCAACGCGGCGTCCGTCGTGGCGCTGGCGGAGGCGACAAAATTCCAATCGACCATCGGCCGCGAACGCATTGCCGCTCATGGCCGAGCGCTGGCCGAGCATCTGATGGCGGCGCTCGCCGGCATCCCGCGCGTGAAGGTCCTCACTCCGGCCGACGCGTCGCTGCGCGCGGCGATGGTGACGCTCCAGGTGGATGGCATGGCGGCCGGCAAGGTTTTCGGCCATCTCATGGAGACGGAGCGTCTGCGCTGCCGGCCCGTCACCGAGGCGGGCCTCGATGCGGTGCGCGTGTCGCTGCACGTTTTCAACACGCTCGAACAGGCCGAGCTCGTGGCCTCGTCGCTCGCGCGACTCACCCGTTCCTGAACCCCACAGCACCTTCCTCATGATTCGTCGCATCCTTCCTCTGCTCGCGCTGTGCGCCGGGCTTTCCGCGGTGGCCGCGCCGGTCGCGCACGACCTCTACCTCTGCGCGAGCATCAACAAGAATTACGTGATCGGCTCGAAGCTGGTGACGCTCAGCGGCCTCTATCGCCGCGAAGACGGTGGCACTTATCGGCATTTCGGTCCGAACTTTCCGGGCTTCTTCAATGTGGCTTTCGATCCGCGCGACCATCGCGTGATGTATGCCGCGACGCTGAACGGCTGCCTGGCCTCGCGCGACGGCGGTGCCACCTGGCGCATCGCGACGAGCTGGGATATGACCGAGCCGAAGGACATCTTCGTCGACCCGAATGCGCCCGACCACGTCTACCTCGCCTTGCCGGACGGCATCGCCATTTCCCGGGACGGCGGACGCACCTGGCCGCGAGCCGAGCGCGGCTTGCCGGATCGCGGCAAATATACGCAGGTGGTCAAAGTCGATCGCAGCCGCGCCGGCCGCGCGCTCGCCGGTTGCGAGTCAGGCATCTACGTGACTGATGATGCCGGCGGCAATTGGCGCCGCGTGTTCGCGACGCGTTACACCATCACCGATCTCCGCCAGTCACCGCTCGATGCCGCGCTTTGGCTTGCGAGCACGCAGGCCGACGGCGTGATCCTCTCGCGCGATAGCGGTCTGACTTGGAATCGCCTCGCCGGCGTGCCGTCGGCGGAGGCGCTCTACAACGTGGCGTTCGACGCGACGCGTGCCGGCCACTTCGCCGTGTCGAGCTGGACCTACGGCGTCTACACGACAGAGGACGGCGGTGCGACGTGGACCGAGCGCAATGCCGGTTTACCCGATGAACATTGTGTTTTCCGCGTCGGCATCGATCCCGACAACGGCCGGCTGCACGCCGCCGTGTATCGTGATGCAATCTACGTGTCCGACGACTTCGGTCGCACGTGGCGCAAGGACGGCTTGGAGGGATCCACCGTCTACAACTTCGTCTTCCTGCCGCGCCTTCAACGCTGACGCCGACTCACGCCTGCCATGAATTTCTCGTTTCGCTCTCTTCTCTCCGTTCTCGCGCTCGCTGCGGCTGGCACCGCCATCGCGCAACCGTCGGCGACCGGCCCGATGCCGTCGACGGCCGTCGTGCCGGGTGCCGACCAGCGCCGCTCCGCCTACGATGCGCGCATCGCCGAGGTTCTTAGCTGGCGCGCCGGCTTGGTCAAAACCGCGGATGGCCCGTCGGCCGATCTCGCCGCGGTCGCCGCGAAACTCGCGCTGCGTCAGGACCCGGAGTGGTGTTCGCAGAGCGTGATTGCGGCGATGAAGGAGCCGGGCAGCGGCCCGTTCTGGATGTTCCCGACGACCTGCATCGCTTATCTCGGTCGCGATCAGCTCTCGCCGGAGGCACGACGTTCGATTCGCGAGGCTTGGCGCACCACGATGCAGCTGCGCGGCGACACCGAGAACCATTGGGCGATGTATTACGTTTCGCTTTACCTGATGGCGGAACTCTACCCGGACGAGCCGGCTGAATCGTGGTATTCGGGCAAGAGCTCAGCCGAGAATCTGGCGGAGGCGCGCGAGTATCTTGTCCATTGGATGGATCTCGCCACGACGGTCGGCCAGGGGGAGTTCCACTGCTCGCATTACATCGGTGAGTATGCGATTCCGCTGGGGATGCTCGCCGCCTGGGCCCATGATCCGGCGATGCGCCAGCGCGGACGCATGATGTTGGACTGGTTGTTCGCCGACTATTTCGTCAGCACGCTCAACGGCGTGATGAGTGGTGCCAACGCCCGCACCGATGACACATCGGTCATCGAGCGCTGGAACGCGCTCTCGTCCTTCTTCAGCTGGATGATGCTCGGCAACACGGCGCCGACGGCGAGCTACGGCGGTTGGGGGGGGTATTTTGCCACCGTTGCGCCGACCTACGAGTTGCCCGAAGTGATCTACCGCATCGGCGTCGACCGCAACGAGGACTACCTGCAACTCGCCCTGAAGCGCTCGCGCCGGCGCTGGCGCAACAGCGATGTGCTCATGATGCCGATCTATCGCACGCAGTATGTGCGACAGGATTACGCGGTCGGCTCCTACCAAGGTGGCCTGGCGGATCCGATTCAGACGCACGTGTGGGACGTTACCTGGGCCGTGCCTGATCCGCGTGGCGTGCACAACACGATCTTCTCGGTGCACCCGATCTCCTCGAGTTTCGACATGCAGACTTACTTCACCGAGCTGCCCGATCAGATGATCAAGGGCGTCGCGAAGGAGGGGAAACCCTCCTACGATCTGCCCGACAAGCTCCTCGGCGGCTCGCGGTTCGAGCAGGTGTTTCAACACCTCGATACCGTCATCGCGCTCTACGACATTCCGCCGGGCACGCGCTTCCCGCACATCAACGGATTTTTCTCCAAGGATCTCGTCAACGTTTCCGAGGATGCCTCCGGCTGGATCTTCGCGCGCGGCGGCGACACCTACCTCGCTTATCGCCCGCTCGCGCCGTATACGTGGGAGCCGCTGACGAAGTTTAAGTCCGGCTGGTCGGAGGAGCGCGTCGCGACGGGGGATCGTCGCCTCGTGAGCCCGCACTTGAAGAATGGCACGATCGTGCAGGCCGCGAGCGTGCGGGAGTTCCCGAGTTTCGATGCGTTCAAGGCCGCGATCCGCGCGCTGTCCCTGCACTTCTCGCTCGAACCGGTGCCCACGGTGCACTTTCGCTCGTTGCGTGGCGCGACGATTCACTGCGTCTACGGGCAGGTGCCCCAGCTCGACGGCCAGGCGGTCGACTACTCGCGTTGGAAGCTCTTCGAGGGGCCATACCTCAACGCCGAGAAAGGCTCGCGCCGTCTCACGCTAACTCACGGTCCGCTCGAGCGCGTGTTGGATTTCAACACGCTCACGATCACGGATCGCGTGCGGGAACGCTGACCGCTCATGGCGCTGCCGACCGCCGTCTCGCTTCCGCAGGTGAGTTTTCGCCGCGGCTTTCTCGCGGATCGCGCGCGACTGGTGCGCGACGTCGTGATTCCTTACCAGTGGGAAGCGCTCAACGATCGCATTCCCGGCGCGGAGCGCAGCGGCACGATTCACAACTTCCAAGTCGCGGCGGGGGAGAAGCGCGGTGAGTTCTACGGCCTCTGGTTCCAGGATTCGGATCTCGCGAAGTGGATCGAGGCGGCATCGTTTCGCCTCGCGACACATCCCGACGCTGCGCTTGAGGCGGAACTCGACCGGTTGATCGCGACCATTGCGCGCGCGCAGCTGCCCGACGGTTATCTCGACACCTATATCCAGCTCGTCGAGCCCGCGAAACGCTGGGCCAATCTCCACGAGTATCACGAGCTCTACATCGCGGGCCACTTTATCGAAGCGGGCGTCGCGCACTTTCAGGCGACCGGCAAGCGCACGTTGCTCGCCATTGTCTGCAAACTCGCCGACCTGATCGACCGGACTTTCGGGGACGCGCCGGGACAAATCGCCGGCTACTGCGGCCACGAGGAAGTCGAACTCGCGCTGATCAAACTTGCCCGCGCCACGGGCGAAGCGCGCTACGCCCGCCGTGCGGCGTGGTTTATCAATCAGCGCGGCCAGTCGCCGATTTATTACGAGGCGGAGATCGAGCGGCTCGGCATCAAGAAGCTCCCGGTCTACTTCCATCACGACCGCTGGGCCTACCTGCAGGCGCACCGTCCCGTGCGCGAGCAACGCGAGCCGGTGGGGCACGCGGTGCGCGCGATGTATCTCTATTCTGCGATGGCGGATCTCGCGCGCGAACTGCCCGAGGCGGATCTCGCGCAAACCTGCCGGCGGCTCTGGGACGAGATTCAGCAGCGCCACCTCTACGTCACCGGTGGCATCGGTTCCGAGTGGATGGGCGAAAAATTCTCCGAGCCCTACGATTTGCCCAACGATCGGGCCTACGCCGAAAGCTGCGCGGGCATCGGACTCGTGTTCTTTTCCCGGCGCATGCTCGAACTCGAACTTCGTGGCGCCTACGCGGACGTGATGGAGCGCACGCTCTACAATAACGTGCTCGCGGGCATGGCGCTCGACGGAAAAACGTTCTTCTACGTCAACCCGCTCGAAGTTCGCCCGGCCGAGGCGCGGCGTCGCTACGATCACCACCACATCAAAACCCAACGGGTGCCGTGGTTCGGTTGTGCGTGCTGCCCGCCCAACATCGCGCGCACGCTCGCGTCGCTGGCCTACTACTCGCACTCGCTCTTCCCTGACGGTCTCGCGTTGCACCTCTATGCGGCGAGTGAGACGCGCGTGAATATCGGCGGCGTGCCGGTGCGGGTGGACGTGGAGACCGATTATCCCTGGGACGGACAAATTGTCGTGCGCGTAAAAGTGCAGCGGCCGGTGCGGTTTACGCTCTGGCTGCGCATTCCCGGTTGGTGCGCGGGTGCGAGCGTCACGTGCGATGGCGAAGCCATCGATTTGGCGAACGGCGTGAAGGACGGGTATCTCGCGCTGGAGCGCGAGTGGGAGGCCGACGGCCTGGTGCAGCTCGAGTTTCTGATGCCGGTCCTGCGGGTGCGGGCTCATCCGCGCGTGCGCCACGATCGCGGTCGCGTCGCATTGCAGCGCGGTCCGCTGGTTTACTGCCTTGAGCAAGTCGACAATGGCGCCCGGCTGGACGAACTCCTTTTGCCGCGCGATGCGGAGATCGCGGCCCGTTTCGATCCCGCCCTGCTCGGCGGAGTTGTCGTGCTCGAAGCCGAAGCCCGGCGGCTGATCGCGGCCAACGGCGCGCTCTACTCCACGGCGTCTCTGACGAGTGAGCCGGCGAAGTTGACCGCGGTGCCTTACGCTCTCTGGGCCAATCGCGGCGAAGGGGAAATGTCCGTCTGGATTCACGAATGCTGAAACCCACCTCCATTCTTCTGCTGGCCTTCACGTTCCTCGCCCCGCTGCGCATGCAGGCCGAGGAAGTCGCCGACTCGGCGCGTGAGGCGCACGCGTTCCTCACGCGGCTCTGCGACGATTTCGGCGGACGTCTCACCGGCAGCGCGTCGAATCGCGCCGCGTTGGAACGGGTGGGAACGGAGCTGCGGAAATTGGGGCTGGCACCTCGGTTCGAAGAGTTTCGCTTTCCCGGCTGGCAACGCGGTGCCGACACCGTGGAACTGCTGGCGCCGTATGCCCGACCGTTGCGCGTCGCCGCGTTGTCCTACACGCCGCCGACGCCTGCGTTCGACGCGGAGGTCGTCGATTTGGGCAGCCTCGAGCCCGAGCGGAAACTCGAAGACGTCTCCGGCAAAGTCGGTTTGCTGAGTCCTTCGACGCTGCTTTCCACCCGCCAGGTTGCCCAGCGGACGGCTGAGCTCCGACTGCGTGCGGTGCTTTTCATCAATCGCGAGGGAGGCGCGCAGTTGCTTGCGCGCACGGGCAGCTTCGTTGGAGAAAACCTGCCCCTGCCGATTTTTTCGCTCGCGCAGGAACAAGGGCAGTCGCTCCAGCGACTCCTCGCGCGCGGCCAATCCGTGCGCGTGCGCGTCGCGACGACCTCCCGATCGCGGGAGATGTCGACCGCCAATCTGCACGTGGTGTTTCCCGGGCGCTCGTCGGAGCGCGTGATCGTGGGAGCCCATTTTGACAGCTGGGATCTTGGCCAGGGCGCGCTCGACAATGGCCTCGGCGTGGCGCAGCTCTACGCCCTGGCGCGTTCGTTGCGCGGCCGTGAACTCGCCCGCACGGTTGAATTGGTCTGGTTCAATGGCGAGGAGCAGGGCCTTTGGGGCTCGCGTCATGCTGCGAGCCAGCTGGGCGATTCGCCCGTCGTGGCGATGATCAACCTCGACATGGTTGGCGTGCCGATTGCCGTCAATGCGCTCGGCGATGCCGATCTCGTGCCCGCACTCGAACGTTGGCAGGCGACGTTGCCCCGGCCGTTGCCGCAAGGCGTGCAGAACGTGAATTGGTTCGGGAGCGATCACACGTCCTACCAGCTCGCGGGCGTGCGCGCGGTCACGTTCCACGCGCCGATCCCGCGCGAGTCGGTGCGCTACTACCACGATGTGGCCGACACGATCGACAAACTCCCGGAGGCGATCGTCGTCGATTCGACGCGGACGATTGCCAGCGTGCTGCTCGCGCTCGTCGCGGATGCGGAGTTGAAGCCGGCGCGCCGCAGCCGCGAGGCGACGGAGAAGCTTTTCACCGATTTCGGTCTCGAACCTCGCATGCGGGCGATCGGCTATTGGCCGTTCGCACCGCGCGCTCCTTAATCACCCCACCGCACCCCATGCACCTGCTCGGACTTCACTGGCTCGACGCGCTCGTCGTCGTGATCTACGTCATCGCCATTCTCAGCATCGGCAAGATGCTCTCGCACGGCGTCAAAGGGCAGGGGGATTTCTTCCTCGGCGGGCGCTCGCTGGGCAAGTGGTTTCAGTTCTTCCTGAGCTTCGGCACCATGACCGATCCCGGTCAGGCGACCACCACGGCGAGCTCCGTCTACCGACAAGGGGCGGGCGGTGCGTGGCTCGCGCTGATCACGCTGTTTTTGACCCCGTATTATTGGTTCAGCACGGTGTGGTTTCGTCGCGTGCGGCTGACGACGATGGCGGACTTGTTCCACGACCGCTTTGGCGGTCGCTTCCTCGCGACGCTCTACGCCATCACCACGATTCTGATGGCGGTGGTCGGCATCGCGGGCGGCAACGTGGTCGCGCTAAAAACCCTCCAGCCGCTCATGGTGAAAGACGCGGCGATCTACACGCCAGCGGAGAAGCAGCGCGTCGACGGTTACTACGAGTTCGTCCAGCTGAGGCAGCAACGCACGGCGGCCACGACGTTGAACGCCGAAGGCGAGGCGCGCTACGTGACACTCAAGGGCTACTACGATCGGGGCGAGTTGCAGCCTTACATCACCTACCTCCAACCGGTGACGTTCTACGTCGCCTCCACCGCGCTGGTCGCGATGTTTGTCATGCTCGGTGGCCTGAAGGCCTCGGCGATGGTGGATGCGATTCAGGCGATGTTGGTCATCGTGATTTCGTTTGTGTTGATTCCGTTCGGACTGCACGCGGTGGGCGGAGTGTCGGGCCTGCACGCGAAGGTGCCGGCGGTGATGTTCAATCTGTTCGGCGGCGACTCCGCGTCCGAATACACGTGGTATTCGATCGCCGCGCTCCTGTTCGTGCAGTTTGTCGGCATCGTCGGCTCACAGGCCAACATGACCATTGCCGGCTCGGCCACGAACGAGTTCGCCGCGCGGATCGGCGCCGTGACCGGAGGATTCAGCAAGCGCTTCGTCACGATCTCGTGGGCCTACTGCGGGTTGATCGCGATCGCCCTGTTCGGTTTGAATCTGTCCGATCCCGATCAAGTGTGGGGCCTGTTGACGAAGCAGCTGCTGCCGGTCGGCATGATCGGCGTGATGATCATCGGCATTCTGGGCGGCAAACTCGCGCTGCTCGGTGCGCAGTCCGTCGTGCTCTCCGGTCTGGTGGTGAAGAACCTCTACGAACCGGTGTTCCCCGGAAAATCGGAACGTCACTACATGTTTGTCGCGCGAGCCACGGTGCCGGTCGTGCTGGCGGCGGGCGTGGCCGTCGGCCTCTACCTCAACAGCGTGGTTGCGCTGCTGAAGTTCGCGATCGTGCTGCTCGTGATTTGGGGCGTGCCGATCACGTTCATTTTCCTGTGGCGGCGCGTCACTGAGACGGCGGTGAAGGTGCAGGTTCTTGCGACCGTGGCGTTGGTGGCGATCATCCCGTGGGTCGTCTCGGCGGTTCCGTCGCTCGCGCAATCGTCGGCCCTCACGCTGATGACGCGCGAACGCATCGTGACGGTGAATGCGATGGCCACGGCGGGCGACGTGGCCGCGGGGCGCGCGCACGCGGAGGGCGAGCCGATCACCAAGCAACGACGCATCGAGCCGGTGTCGGTGTATTTCGAAGAAGGCGTGGCCCCCGTCGATCCCGCGAACCCGGACTCCCCCCGTCAGGGCCGGGGTCTGTTTCGCGCGGAAATCTACCTGCTGCACGCGATCGGGTTCGATGTCGCGACCTTCTCGCCGGCGCAGCTGATGGCGGGGCGCTACTTGGTCGACGGACTTTTCCCCATCCTCGTGCTGATCGTCGTGAGCCTGCTCACGCCGCGCACGGAGGCGCAGCGCGTGGCGCGTTTCTACGCGCGTTTGAAAACCCCGGTCGCGGCGACGCTGGAGGACGACGCGCGCGAGGTCGAAAAGAGCTACGCCCACCCGACGCGCTTCGATAATCAGAAACTCTTCCCGCGCACGGACTGGGAGTTCACGAAGTGGAATCGCGAGGATTGGCTGGGCTTCCTGGCCTGCTGCGGCCTGGTCGGCCTCGTGCTCGTCGTCTTCAAAGCGGTCCTCGTGCTCGGCAGCGCCTGAAACCCGAACTCATCCTCCTCATGAAATTGGTTCTAGCCCGGTTGGCCCTGATGGCGGCGGTGCTGCTTTCGGCGGCGATGGCCGCGCCGGTATCGCCCTCGGTGATGGTCAGCGGAGGCACGATGATGAACGGCGATCATTTCGCCGACAGCAATCTGGCCGCGCTCCGCGAACACTTCGCCGGATGCCGGCACATCGCGCTGGTTTTGCATGCGACGCCGGCGGTCGATCTCGAGCGCATGGAGGCACGTTTGCAGAAGGCCTTTGAGCATCTGCTGGGGGCCAAGGCGGAATCGCTGCACCATCGCGATGCGGCGGGCCAGCGGCAACTGCTCGAGACGGCGGATGGCATCTTTGTCGGCGGCGGAGAAACTTTCGTGCTGCTCGCGACGCTTTACCGGCTGGATCAGCTGCCGGTGATCCGCGCGCGTGTGGCGGCAGGCGTGCCTTACCTGGGCACGAGCGCCGGGGCGAACGTCGCCGGGCCGTTCATCGGCACGACCAACGATTTTCCCGTGGCGGAAATTCCGACGCGACAGTCGCTGGGCATTTTTCCTGCGCTGATCAATCCGCACCATCCGCTGCCCACCGAGGCGGAGTTCAAGGGCCGGGCGAACAAGATTCGTTACTATCACAAATTCAACCCGAACGACCTGATCCTCGGCATCGGCAACACCTCCCTGGTGCGCCGGCACGGCGGCCAAGTGACCGTCGTGGTGGGATCGGCCTGGCTCTATCGTGCCGGCGGTGTGCGCGAACTGCGCGCCGGTGACACATTGCCGGAGCTGCTCGAGCCGGGCGCGAGTCAGTCGGCTCCGCGGGCCGCACCGAAGCCGTAGCTCACGTGCCACTCGAGCGTGGCGCCGGCGGCGAGCGTCGCCGCGAGATAAGGTTCGATGGAGAACGTGTTGCCGTTGCCCCAGACCGGGCACTCGTGCGGGACGAAGCTCGTGGCAAAATCGATGTGCGTGAGGCGCGGGTGCGACAGGCGGCAGCGCAGCGGCTCGCCCGCCGGAAGCTGGAGTAATTCGAACTGGCCGTCGTGCACTCCTTGGAAGATGCGCTTTTGCGTGAAGCGGCCGCTTGCAAGCGCGAAGCCGGGATTTTCCGACAGCGTCGCCGTGCGCGGCAGGTCGGCGGCGATCCGCCCGTCGGTGAGAGCGAAGAACGGATGGACAAACCATTCGAGGGCGAGCGGCGCGACGCCGTGATTGGTGAGCCGCGAGTGCGAGCGCAGTTCGCGATCGAGCAACTCCGCCGTGCGTTCCAGCTGGTAATCGAAGCCGGCGGCGGACTGGCGGGTGCGCCAGCGCACCCCGCAGGGGAATTGGCTCACGGTCCACTCACACGGGGACACCACGCGCAGTTCGCCATGCTCCTCGGCGATTTCACCCGCGCCGAGGGCGACGCCGCGGGCGCCGTTCCACGTCAGCGGGGTGCCGCTGCGGGTTCGGTGACGGAATGATTCCGGAGCGCCCTGGCCGTTGAAGGCCAGCGGGGTGGGTGACGGCCATTCGGGTCCCGTCAATAACGGGCCGGCCACGCGGTCGTGCACTTGCCAGATGTAGCCGCCCCACGCGAAGCGTGGGCCGAGCCGCGCGCGATCCACGGCGGGATCGAGTATCTCCACCGTGAGTTCGTTGTTGCCGATTGTCAGCACGGTCAACGCAGCCGAAGCACGCGCACGGTCGTGTTCTTGCCGTCGACGAACAGGACGAATTGATGGTTGGGGCGGGCGTGGATCTCGATCTCTTTGCCCGGAAGCTCGTAGGGGATGTTGTCGACTCCGGTCCAGACTTGGCCGTTATCGAGCCGAAAGCGATTCGGGCTTTCCCACGCGACGACCTTGCCCGTCAGCGGCGGGAAGCTGCGCCAATCTTCGTCATCCAGGAACGGGAGGCCGAAGCGCTCGAGGAAGCGCTTCTTCTGCGCAGGCTCGAGCGGTGCAACCGCGGTGGACTGCGGGGAAATGCGGGCAGATTCGATGGCGGCGCGCTGTGCCACTGCTTCGGCTTTGGCGCGGCGAATGAGCGCGGCGTCGATGACTCCGATTTGGTCGGGCGTCAGCCGGTCGAGCCCGGCGCGCTGCCACTCTTCGGGCGTGAGAACGCTTTTCAAACCGGGGAACGATTCCGCGGCGTGCACGACGGAGCAGGCGAGGAGGGCGGCGAGAAGGAACGCGAGTTGTTTCATCGGCGGGTGGGTTTAGATGAATCCGTCACGGGAAGTTTGGGCGCTGACGAGCCGGGCGAACGGACCGCCGCGCGCGGAAAGGGTGGCGAAATTCCCCTCCTCCACGATGCGGCCGTTGTCGAGCACGATGATGCGGTCGGCATTGCGGATCGTGGAGAGGCGGTGCGCGATCGTGATGACCGTGCGGCCGTGCGAGAGGCGGTCGAGCGCCTCCTGTATGAGGCGCTCGCTCTCGTAGTCGAGCGCGGAGGTGGCCTCGTCGAGGATCAGGACGGGCGGATTGCGCAGGATGGCGCGAGCGATGGCGAGGCGCTGACGCTGGCCGCCGGAGAGGCTGACGCCGCGTTCGCCGACCGGAGTCGCGTAGCCTTGCGGCAGACGCTGGATGAATTCCTCGGCGTTGGCTTCGCGGGCCGCGCGACGGATTTCCTCGTCGCTGGCGTCGGCGCGGGCGAAGCGCAGGTTGTCGATGATCGAGCCGGAGAGCAGCAGGCTGTCCTGGAGAACGACGGCGAACTGACGGCGGATCCAGCGCATGTCCCACTCGCTTTGCGGACGTCCATCGATCAACACGCAGCCGTCGTGCGGCGCGTAGAGGCCGAGCATGAGGTTCGCCAGCGTGCTCTTGCCGGAGCCCGAGGCGCCGACGAACGCGAGGTGTTCGCCGGGCCGGATGTGCAGATCGATGTCGTGCAACACGCGGCGCTCGGGGGCCGTCGGGTAGGCGAAGTTCACGTGATCGAAGCGAATCTCACCGCGCAGCGGAGCCTGCGTGGTGCCGCGCCAGTCTTCGACGTAGGTCGAGTCGATGAGCTCCTTGATGCTGTGGAAACTTTCGCGGCCGACGAAATACTGCTCGCTCAACGCGACGAATGCCTGGATCGGGCCGAGCACGATCGGCAGCCCGGCGACGAAGGCGAAGAGCGTGCCGAGTGAGATGGTGCCGCGGATGGCGAGCCACGCGCCTCCGGCCATCACCACGAGGGCCATGACCTGCGTGCTGACATACCAGAATGTGCCGAAGATGGCGTTGACGTAACTCTGGTGCACGCGCGTGCGCGCGAAGTCGTGGCTGGTTCGTTCGAGGTCGGCTTGCGCCTGGTTCTCTTCGCCGAAGCTGCGCACGAGGCGGAGGGCGGAGATGTATTCGCTGGCGGTGCCGGTGAGCTTTTCCTGCGCGAGGCGCGCCTCGGCGTTACTGGTCTGAATGCGATGGAAGAAATAGTATTTCGCGATCGCGTAGGCGGGCAGCACCAGCGCGAGCACGATCGCCAGGCGCCAGTTCAGCACCGTGAGAATCAAAAAAATGCTGCCGCCATAGAGGATGTTCGGCAGGAACTGGTTCAGGATGTTGTAGAGCAGCGCTTCGACCTTCTGCGTGTCGAAGGCGTATTTCGAGAGCAGGCGCCCCGTCTTTTGCTGGTCGAGGTAGCCGAAACTCAGGAACTGGAGCTTGAAGAAGATGCGGCTGCGCATCTCGACCATCATCTGCGCCATCGCTTTCGCGATCTCGTTGGCGCCCCAGACGGAGAAAACGTAGTGCACGGCGAGCAGCGCGAGGAATGCGCCGCTCAGTTGGAGAATCTGCGTGACATCGCGCCGAGGCACGGCGTCGTCGATCATGCGCTGAAAGAGCCAGGGGCACGGCGCGACGGCGAGCGAGCGCGCGAGCGCGAGCAGCAGTCCCTTGCCGAGGCGGGAGCGGCTGAACCAGAGATAGCCGACGAGCGAACGGGCGGCGAGCGCCTCGCGTTGCATGGCGATCAACCGAGGTCGGGCGGCTGGCCCTTCTGTCGCTTGGGGGCGCGATTGCCGTGGAGCGCGGCGTAGAACGGGTCGCCGGGCTGAATGGAGCCACGCGTCACAATTTCACCGGTGTAGGCCGATTTGTAGATCGCGGTTAAAAGTTCCAGCGTGCGACGCGCCTCCTCGCCCGAGGTCAGCGGGCGGCGATTGGCGTCCATGTCCGCGACGAAGGCGTTGAGCTGCGCCCCGTGGGTCGAGCCCACATCAGGCGGAAAACTCTGCCAGGCTTGCATAAGGCTGTCGTTCTCGGCGGGCGGCACCGGCGTGAAGCTCCAGTTGTCGCGCGTGTAGGCGTAGAGATGTTTCAGTTCGAGCGTGGCGCGCTGATAATCGAGGCGAATGTAGGTTTCCTGGCGCGGACTCAAGGCGCTGTTGACGATCGAACCGAACGCACCGCTTTTGAAACGCACGAGCGCCATGGAGATGTCTTCGACTTCGATCGCGCGGTCGAGCGTGCCGGCCATGGCGCGCACTTCCGTCCAGTCGCCCATCAGGTGGAGAAAGTGATCCATCGCGTGAATGCCCAGCGCGGTGGTCGGGCCGCCGAAATCCGTGTCCCAGCGTCCGCGCCACGGCACGGCGTAATAGGCCGGATCGCGGAACCACAGCGTATTGCACACCCCGACCAGCGGCCGACCCAGCTGGCCGCTCGCGGCCAGGCGGCGCACGTGCGCGGTGGACGATGCGAAACGCATTTGGAAGATGCACGCCGTGAACCGGCCGGTGCGCGTCTCTGCGGCCTGGATCTGTTCGAGCTCGGCGAGTGAGGCGCAGAGTGGTTTCTCGCAGAGCGCCCACGCGCCGGCTTCCATCGCCGCAATGCACATGGGCGTGTGCAGAGCGGGCGGGGTGGCGATCAGCACGATGTCGGGTTTAACTTCGCGCAGCATCTGCGCGTAGTCGGTGAAAGCGTGCTTGATCTCGTGGCGTTCGGCGAAGGCCTTCACTCGGGCGGCCTCCAGATCCACGGCGGCTTCGAGCACGACGCGGCCTTGGGTTGCTTCAACCGCGTTGACGTGGGCCTCTCCGATGGAACCTGTGCCGACCAAGGCGGCGCGATAGACTTTGTTCATGCGTCAGGAGTGCGGAAAGCGAAGCGCGAGCGGCGCTTCTGCGCGACATGAAAACGCATGAAATTTCACGCGCCCGTCGAAATGTTCGTGTCAGGCGACGCCGGCCAGGCGCTTGATGACGTTGCCGGTCAGGCGACGGTCGGGCGGCAGCGCGTGAGGCGTGCGCCCGCCGAACGTTCGCGCCAGCTCGTTGAAGCGCGCTTGTGTGGCGCGGACGAATTCGTCGACCGGACGCGTTTCCCCAAAGAGCGACATCATCGTGGGGAGCCAGTGATGGCCGTAGCGGACGTGATTTTGTTCGTCGTTGCGATCGAACGCCAGGAGCGTGTCGGCCTCGAAATCGTTCAGCTCGCGGATGCGGTCCATCACGGTGGCCTTCGTCGGAAAACTGCCGGCCTCGAATTCCATCGTCATCATCGCGTAGCGCTCATGCGGCGCCATCTGGACGAGGATGTTGTAGAGATCGAGCGAGTGCTCGAGCGTCATCAGGTCGACGCCGAGTTTCGGCAGCTGGCGATAGCCGAAGGCGCTGTGGCGCGACTCGTCCCAGAGATGCCGGGCGAGATCATGATGCAGATCGAAAGGGGCGTTGGGGGTGTCGAAAAACACGGTCGCCAGGTAGTCGACCGCGTCCATTTCCATCATGAGCCACACGTAAACCATGAGGCGAACGACGCGGGCGTCGGTCTTCGGGTCGACCAACCAGGGACGCACGATGGGAGTCTCGTCAGGGTCGTGACTGAAGACGCTGGAGCACGTCGGGTAGATACCGCGGCTGCAGGTGGGCGGATGCTGATAGGTGCGGCGCTGCGCTTCCCAGACGAAGCCTTCGACGAGCGGAACGCGGGCGCGCTCTCCGAGCAGGCCGCCGTTGGCAGCCAGAATTGCGATGAGGTGCCGTTCCCATGCGGCGTGATCATGTCCGGCGAGAAAAGGCACGATTTCGCGCGCGTGGCGCTCTTCGTCGGCGACGAATTCCTCGACTAGGCGGCGCGACGGCCAGTCCGCGAGATGGTGCGTGACCTCGAGATAATGGCGGTAACCGGCGAGCAGCGCCGGCTTCAAAACGCGGTAGAATCCGGCGAGCGCGGCGTAGGGATCGTTGGGCAACACGGCTTCAGTATAGAGCGCGCGCAGGCTCTCGCGGACGTTGTCCCCGGTTCCGAAGCCGCTCATTTCGCGACCGCGCTCGCGGAGGAAGCGAGCGTGTCCGGCGGATTCCCAGACGTGTTGGCAGAGCAGGTATTTCAGTTCCGGCTCGCCGACGCGGTAGATGAGCGTGGTGGCGGTGCGGAGAAATTCGCGCTCGGCCTCGAAAAGCAGGCGTTGGAGACGCGCCATGTCCTGCACGGCGGCGAGACGCAGCGTGCTCGCGGAGGCGGGCGCGGCGGGAGTGGAGCCGGGAGCGACCATGGCGTCAGCAGATGCGACCGCGCTTGCCCGCGAGCGTGTGGCCCGGCGGATTCACGCCGACCCAGCGTTCGTCGATCGGTTCGCTCGCGCGCTGATAGCGTGAGTCGCTCGAGATGCGCAGGCGGTTGGGCGTGCGGTTGTCGAGCGACGCGTGCACGAGGAACATGCCGAAGGTGAGGAAATCGCCGGCGCGAAATTCGGTGGTGAGCCAGCGGCCGCCGAACTTGTTGCGCACGATCGGCGGATTGTGCGAGAGCGTGCCGGAGAAGGTCCACTTGCCGGCCTTGGCGTTGGCGGCGTCCTTCTCCTTGTTTTCGCAGAAGGTGTCCACGTCGCGGTAGACGTAGTGTTCGAGCAGGTCCATGCGCTTGTGGGATTTCTCGAGAATCATGAGGCCGCCGAGTTCGAACGAAATGTCACCGTAGGGCATCCAGCAGGTCATGTGGCGGTGCGTGCCACGGCCCATGTAAGGGAGATCGCAGTGCGGATTCGTGCCCTTGCCGGGGCCGATGGCGCGGAGCCAGGTGAAGTCGTAGTGGCGGATCGGTTCGCCGAAGAGCTGCGCGTAGAATTCCGTGAGCCGCCCGGAGTAGAGGAGATTCTGCACCTCGGGATTGCCGTTCGTGATCTCGGGTTTGAAGACGTAACCGGAGCCCGGCTTGCAGATGCCTTCGATGTTCGGATAGGCGGGGTCGAGCACGCCTTCGGCGGCGAGGCGGTCGGTGAGGCTGGCGCGCGCGCGCAGCACTTCGTCGCGGTCGAGATAGCCGCGCATGTAGAGGTAACCATCCTCGGCCACGCGGCGGCGCAACTCTTCGAAATCATCGGCGGCGTCGCTGGAGTCGCGGAGCAAGCCGACTTTGTCGTCGGTCATCTCCAACTCATGGCCATAGGAATACAGCTGGGGTAGGGCAGTCGTGGAAGCCATGGCGCACAATACTCGGAGACGCGCGCGCACAAAATAGTTGAAATGGGAGAAGTGATGTAAAATTTGGGTCGGTGCCGCCGCCCCAAAAATATCGCTCCGAGCCGTGGTTGAATGAGCCGGTCCGGACCTCGGTCGGCGAAATCGAGTCGGCGGGCTTGCTGGTGAACGTCGCGGGCATCGACCCGGGGGCGATGCGGGTTTTGCGCCGCTTCACGCTCGTGCTGATCGTGTCAGGGCAGGTCTATTACCGCGACGCGCGCGGCACGCGACTCGAACTGGAAGCGGGCGACGTCATCCTCGTGTTTCCGGAAATTCCGCACGCCTACGGACCGACGCCTGGTTCGGATTGGACGCAGATCTATGTGGTTTTCGACGGTCCGCAGTTTCAGCTTTGGCGCGCGCAGGGGCTGCTCGCGCCGGAGCGACCGGTCATGCGCTTCGGCGTGGTCGATCACTGGCGGCGTCGATTGCAGGAGGTCGTGAAGGCCGAACCGCTGCACCGCGCCGGTGCCCCGCTGCGGTCGATCGGGCGGTTCGTGCACGTGTTATCAGACATGATCGCAGCCGACGCCGATAGCACGCGGGTGACCGGACGCGATGCGTGGCTCGACAAGAGCCTGCAATTGCTGGGACGCCGTGGCGCTTCCGGTTGGCTGAACCCGCAGGACGTCGCGCCGCAGGTCGGGCTCACTTACGAGAATTTCCGCAAGCGTTTCGTGTCGCTCACAGGCGAGTCTCCGAGTCGATATCAGAAGCGTCGGCGCCTCGAGTGGGCGTGTGCCTCGATCTGCCACGGCGAGTCATCGTTCAAGGAGGTGGCAGACGCGCTGGGGTTTTGCGACGTGTTTCACTTCTCGAAGGCGTTCAAACAGCAGTTCGGTTTCACGCCGTCCGACTATCGTCGGCGCGTGCGCGGGCACTGACGGCGAACAGAAACAGAGAACCGCGCCGGGAGCCAGATGCTCCAGTGTCGGCGCGGTTGGCCCAAAAGGGGCGGGTGACCGATCAGACGTTCCAACCTTCCGGCCACTGCGTGCCGGGGATCGGGCGCCAGAAGATGTTTGGATCGATGTGCGGCTTGTGATGCCGGTATTGTTCGGTGAGGCGAAGCTTCGTGCGAAGATGCGTGACGAGGTTTTCCCCGTAGAGGAAGGTCGTCTCGCCGAGGCCGGAGACCACGAGGACCTCGGACTGGGTCGTTTCGAGGAGCTCGATCAGGCCGCGGATGTTCGCGAGTTCGAAGTCGATCGCCGCTTGCAGCTGCTGTTCGAACTTCGCCTTCGAGGCGTCGTCCTTGGCTTCGAGGTAGCCGTAGACATTTTCGCACCACGCGCAGACGCTGCGGAGGCTGGAGACCCAGTGGAAGTAGGCGCGGACGCGATCGCGGAGATCGGTGAACACTTTCGACGCCTCGCCGGTCGTGGACTTCGCGAGTCCGTTGAGGCGTTCGATGAGCGGGCGGAGACGGGCAAGGACGTGGGCGTCCATGTCCGCGGCCATCTTGGCGCCGGCCGGCTGCGTGATGAGGTCGAACAGCACGTCCTTGCCGAGATCAATGAGGCCGGGGTTGTTGTTTTGGAAGCAACCGTGACGCTCGTAGTATTCGCGTTCGGCGGCCGGCACGGCTTCGGGATTCGGCACGAAGGGGCGATCCCAGGTGCGCTGCCAGCAAAAGCCAAACGCGCAATAGAGGCCGACGAGCGGCTGCCAGAGGAGCGCTTCCTCGAAGTCCTTCCACGCCGTGTCGAGCGCGGCGGCATGGGCGGGGCCGACGAGTGAAGTCGCGTATTCGATCAGGACCTGATCGATCGGCTTCTCGGGAAAGAACTGCGCGGCGCGGACAGCGACGGAGTTGGGCCAGTAGGGCGCTTGCGGCGAGTTGGCCAAGCCGCCCATGGCGCTGATGCGGGTGATGCCCACATCGCGGACGGCGAGGAGCTTTTGGTGCACCGAGCGCGGGAAGGGCAGACCGAGCAACGGTTCGTGGTTCTGTGCGCCGGTGAGCGCGTAGGTCAGAGCCGGCTCGGCGCCAACCTTGCGCGAGGCGTCGAGGGCGTCACGTTCGCCCTTTTGGTCCATCGAGGTGTGGAAGATGCTGCCCGCGACCGCCTGGTTCTCGGGATAACGCGGGTGCGAGTAGGGCACGTGGTAACCGCGGACCATGAGCGAGGGACCTTCCCACGTGATGTGAGGTCCCATGCCGGCTTTGATGTGATCCTGTTCCACCTTGAACGGTTCGAGGCGGAGGATGACGTCGAAGTCGGGATTGATTTCCGCGGCGGCGCTCTGGAGATTTTTCAGGTAACGCACGATGCTCTCGCCGGCGGCCTGCGCGATCTTGTCGTGGTTGCGCCACTCACGGATCATGTAGGGCCCGCCATTGCGGCCGACGTAGAGCGACGCGGTGTGCTCGAAGCCGGAGCCACTGTCGTTCGTCCAGACCGACATGTAGCTGAGGTCCGGCACGGAGCGCATGATCTTTTGCAGCGCCTCGCGGTAATGGCGTTTCGTGATCGGGTGGTCCTGCGCCATCGTATAGCGCGGCAGACGGGAGCGGAACGGGTGATCGATGCGCGCGCCACGGAGCGTGGGATACTTGGCGAAGAAGCGCTCGGGCATCGAACGCGGCTCGAACATGCACACGCCCGGCTTCAACCCGTAGCTGCGGCCAATGTTGGCGAGCTTGATCAGGTTGTTGAGATTCGCGTCGAGGTAATGCGCGGGCCACGTGCCCTTGGTCAGCTCGGTATCGACGAAGTGATTGAAGCCCGCGCAATAGGTGTAGAACTGCGGGTAGTATTCGTGCGCGACGAAATCTTCCATCGGCATGTGTGCCTGCAAGCCGTTCACTTCGCAGTGCGTGAAGCCGGCCTCGGCCAACGTAGCGAGGTAACGCTCGGGATCGAACTTGCGCGCGCTGCGCCAGTATTGCGTCAGGCACGCATCGAAGTGCGGGCGATGCCAACCAAAGGTCGCGGGTAACAGGATGCCCGCGGCAAGTTTCTCGCGTGTGAGATCGCTGGTGCCGGCGGCGAGCAGCCGGACCGCCGCGTAAAGGAAGGAACCATGGGTGGCGCAGATCTCGCCGCTGCCGTCGTCGGCAATGCGCAGCCACATCCAGGCGGTGGAGTCCTTGGCTTTGGCCGGCAATTTGGCGGGAAGGCCGCGCGAAGCGAGGGCGACGCGCACGCCGCCGGCGGCGGCCGAGAGAGTTGCGCCGCTCAGGCGGGCGAGTTCGCGGGCGGCGGTGATTTCACCGGGGTCTGCCTGCGGAGCGTGCGTAACAGCGTTGAGCTTGAAGGGCAGGGATGTCGGGGTGGACATGGCTGCCATCCGTGGAAAGGAGGTGGCTCGAAGCAACCGCATTCGGAGCGAAGCGCCAAAGCACACCAAACAATTCCCAAAATGTGCATTTCCGCCGCGAGGTAATCGCACTAGTATCGCGGGGTTGTTGTGTTGCGGAGGGCGCCGACACCGATGCACGCCGTGTCTTTGTGCGGCGCTCTCCTCGTTTTTCCCGTGCCTCGTTTTCACTATGCCAGTCGATCTTCTTCAGCTTGCCGATCTCGAGCCGCCGATGGGCGACCTGTTCGTCCACCGTCGGCTGGATGCGGGGCGCGCGGTCTGGGCAACCCGCGCTGCCGGAGAAAGCGCATTGCCCAAAAAACGCATTGTGCACCAGCGGGTGGTGCGCTTGCCCGGACGGGCCATCCTGCACCGGATCGGCGTGCGTCGCGGTCAGGGCTATCACAAATGCGGCAGCCGGCAGGATCTCGACTGGGTGACCGCGTTTCGCGTGCTGGCTTGGCAGGACGGAAAGTGGCGGGAGGTGTGCGCGCGTCGCGGTCTGGCCCCGCAAGTCCCCGGTGCGGTGCAGTGGTTCCGGTTGCCGCGGACGGAAACGCGCGGCGTGATCATCGAATTGCGCAGTTCCGGCATCGATGGCGGTTGGACACCGTGGAATCTGGCGATGTCGGCGTTCGTGCTCGAGGGCGAGTTGATCGATCCGATCGCGCCGCGTTGCGAGCAGTTGTTGCGGCGCGGCCGTGTGGATCTGGCGCGCATGCCACGCGGGGTCACCGCGAGCATGCACGATGGCGAGGTGCGTTATCGCACGAAGGATTTCGAGGTGGGTTTTCTGCTCTCGCGCCCGGGTCTTTCGTTTCTCGGATTGCACACCGAGGACGCGGCGAACCGCGGCACGAATGTGCTGCAGGTGCGCGTGCCCCAGTTTTTCCAGGGGCCGCAACTCCACGAGGTCGGCCGCCCTCCGGCGATGGCGCCGGTGGTGCGCTGCGCTCTCGACGGAGTGTGCGAGGTGAAGGGCGCGACGGTGTTTTATCGGTTTTCGGCGGGGGGGCAGCGCTATCGCCTGAAGTGGCGCGTCAGCGCGCGCGGATTGGTGTGCGAGGCCGAACGAAGCGCATCCCATGCCGCTCAAGCGTGGCACAGCGCGGCATGGACGATCGGTCTGCGCAACAGCGTGACACCGTCGCATGTGCTCGCGCGGCTCGAAAATGACGGCGAAGCGGGCGCCCTGCAAATGCCGGCGTTGCTCGTGCTGCCCCGGTTTGGGGCCTGGCGGGTTTCCTCGGTGTCGAAAACCGGGTGGGCGCGCAGCGACTGTTTCCGCACGCAGGATCTGAACGTGTTGGAATTGAAGGTGGGCGAAAAGCGCACCGCGGAAGGACTGTATCGTCTGCCGGCTGGGCGGCATCGCGCGGTTTTCCGGCTCGAACCGGCGCGGCCGGCGTTGGCGCTGCGGCGTGACGCGCCGCGCGTGGTGCGGAGCGCGCTGGAGCGCACGCAGTGGACGGCGCTGACCCTCCGCGCGGACACGGCGACGTTGAGCAACAACGGCGCGTCGATGCATTGCCCGATTTGTCTGGATACGTGGTCGGCGGTTGCGTTGCCCGCGCCGGACGTGCTGCCGGGTCTGCCGGCCGCGGAATTCGTGCGCTATTCGCTCGAGCGTTGGCTGACGGGCGGTCCCGGCTACGCCGCGGGTCGCTTGCTGCAGGACGGTGCGTCGCACGATGCCGACGACGAGTATCTCATGACGGGCGCTTCCGCCTTGCGCGGGCTCGGCGATTACCTGTGCGCGGCCGCGACGCCGGAATGGTATCGCGAGTTTCGCGGCGATATTCTGCGCAGGCTCGCCGCGGCGAAGGATCGTGATTTGGACGGCGACGGACTGATCGAGAGTCCGCATCGGACCGGCGTTTCCGGGACGTCGCAGTGGAGCACATGCTGGTTCGACGTGATTTCGTTCGGCTGGAAGGACGCGTTCGCCAACGCGATCATGCACGGCGCGCTGCGACAGCTCGCGTCCGGCTTGGAGCGCTTCGGCGACAGCAGCAAGGCGCGCGAGCTCGCGCGCTGGGCGGAGTGGCTGCGCAAGAATTACCGGCCGGCATTTTGGAACGCGAAAACGGGCTGGCTCGCGGGCTGGCGCTGTCGTGAAGACCAGTTGCACGACTACGCCTTTCTGCCCGTGAATGGCGCGGCGATCGCGGAGGGTTTGCTCGACGAAGAAGAGGGGCGGGCGGTGCTGCGAAGGCTACTCGCCGAGGCGAAGCGCGTGGGCATGCCGGACCCGGCGTTCGGCTTGCCGGGAAATCTGTGGCACATCCCAGACGCCGACCTCGCCGACATCATGCAGGGTTACCCGCTCGGCTATTATCAGAACGGCGGACGCACCCACGCGCAGACGCGGCACCTGGTCATGGCGCTCTACCGCTGCGGTCTGCGTTGCGAGGCGGATTGGCTGCTCGAACGGCTGTGCGTGGGCTTCGCCGAGGCGCGCGTATTCGGTGGCAACCAAAGCGGCGTCGACTGGCGCTATTGGGACGATCGTCCCTGCGGCTACGAAGGTTTGCTCACCGATCAGTTCGGCGTGCTCGAGGCGATTTACGCGCGCTGGGGGAAGGCGCGCTCGCGTCGCTGAGCCGGCTTTGCCGCCAGGCGAGGGGACTGGTCCGCTCGGCGGCTTTGAACGCGCGGTAGAACGTCGTGAGGTCCTCAAAGCCGCATTCGTAGCCGATCGATGCGACGGAGCGGCGCGTTTCCTGGAGCAGGCGGCGGGCATGGGCAAGCCGATGGCGATGCAAGTGCTGCAGCCATGATTCGCCCGCGGCGGCGCGAAAGAGTTGGGTGAACCGACGGCGGCTCAGCCCGAGACGCACGGCGGCCTCGTCGAGGCTTTGCGGGTGAAAGAACGTGCGCTCCATCTCGCGCAGATAAGCGGCGACCCGTGCGGCGGCGACCCCGCCATCGCCGGGCGGCGCAATCGGCGTTTCGTTCTCGCGCGTCGCCGCCCGCACCGCGAGGCCAAGCGCCTGGAGCGCCAGCCCGCGCAGCAGCAACTCGTGTCCCGGACGCGTCAGCGTTTGCTCGTGCAGCAATTGGCGGATCAGCGCGCGAAATTCCGCTCCCCAGGTTGGCGCGGGAAAGTGGCGCAGGCTCCGCGGAGCCGACGGGCCGACGTCGGCCACGCAGAGCGCATACAACGACAGCGGGCGGGCGCCGTCGTCCTCGATGTGATGCTTCTCTCCGGCCGGCACGAGCACGACGTCGCCGGTTTGAATCAGGATGCGCGCGTGCCGTCGCACCAGCCAGCCGCGCCCGGAGATGGGGTGCACCAGCTTGACGAAATCGTGTTGCACCGTGGCCATGCGGAAGCCGCGTTCGTGCCGGCTTTCGAGCACGAAGACGCCGCAGGACGGAAAGCGGACGGCGACAGGCTGCAGGGCATGCGGATCGAACATCGGACGGCATTTTCCCGGCGTTGCCCGAAATGCCAATCGCAATCGCCCGGGGCGCCACGACAGCCGGGACGCGTTGTGCTACTTTCAATCCACCCCATGCCCCTGACGGAAGACCATGTATTCTCCACGCTACGTCGGACGTGGCAGCCCGTGGCCAACGCGTCCGATGTGCCGATCGGTCGCGTCATTGGTTACACGCTGCTTGAAACCGAGTTGGTGATTGCCCGTTTTGCCAGCGGCCAATTGCTCGCGGCCGACACCGCTTGCCCGCACAAGGGCGCACGATTGTCGACCGGCTGCATTCGCGAGGGCGCGCTGATGTGCCCGTATCATGGCTGGACCTTCGGTCCCGACGGCGCGTGTCACTCGATCCCGTCGTTGGTCGAGCCGAATCCTGACAAACTGGCGCTCTCTCGTTTGCGCACCTACGCCGTGCAGGAACGCTATGGGATGGTCTGGGTGAAGCTCGAACTGGCGCCGCTGCCGGACGGCACCACGCACGAGTTGCCCGCGGTGCCGGAGTTCGACGATGCCCGGTGGACGTTCTGCGTCGGTGCGCCGATGTCGTTCGCGGCGGGTTGGCGGCGCGAGGTCGAGAACTACCTCGACATGACTCATTTTGCCTTCGCCCACAGCGGGACGCTCGGCGTTTGCGCGGATCCGCGTATCGCGGGCATGGAAGTGAAGACGACGCCCGATGGCGGATTCCAGATGGATGCACCGTTCCCGGCGTTGCAGACGGCGCACGAGATGCCGGGCAAGTTGCAGAGCGCGCATCATCGTTGCCAGCGCGGGTGGTTGCCCAATTTCACAACGATCCGGCAATCGTTCCCGGACGGGGACGAGCGCGTGCTCGTGCACATTCCGTCGCCGAACACCCGCGAGAGTTGCACGTGCTTCTGGGCGCTGGCGATCTCGCCGGGTTTTCGCGGGCCGCCGCCGGAGGCGCAGATGGCGTTTGCGACCCGCGTGCTCGATGAGGACCGGCTGATGTGCGAGAATCAGATTCCGCGCGAAGTGCCGATCAACCCCGGACGCGGTGGCTGGGGCGTGTTGGTCACGCCCGGTGACACGCTCGCCAACACGTTTCAAAAACAGCTTCGGCGCTGGCTGCGCGCGGAGTGATCGGCTTCCCATGAATGCGCTCCAACAACGTCACGCCCTGCCCATCGTGGTGCTGGCGAGTCCAGTCTATTGGCGCGATCCCGCCCCGCGGGACGCCGTGGTGGCTTCGGCGCGCGCCGAACTGGAGCAGGGGAGTCCCGTGCCGCTGGAGTTTCATTTCGTTTTTGCGGCGGACGACGTGGCGCGGGTGGCCGCGGCGGTGCACGGGCGCACCGCGGTCTTGCTTCCGCTGAGCGGTGCGGTTCAGCCATGGATGGTGGCAGTGGCGGAGGCGCTGGCGCACGTCGGACTTGCGAACGCTTACCTGCCCGGGTTTCTCTCACCTCCGCTCGCGGCGCAGCTGCTCGACCGCAATGCGCATCCGGCCTGCACGGATTTCTTCGCGCGTCAGCGCCGCACGGGTCGACCGGCGCGTTGGCTGGCCTCGGTCGGCGAAGTGCACGCGCTGGGGCGCGCCCATCAAGCGGTCGCGCGGCTGCGCGGCGCGCGGATTTTGAAGATTGGCGAAACCGAGCCATGGGTCATCAACAGCACGCGTGATCCGGCGCGCTTCCACACGGCGCTGGGGTGCACGGTGGTGCCGGTGGGCTTGGAGGATCTGTATCGGGAGTTCGAGACGGTTTCGGACGGCGAAGCGGCGCGCATGGCAGAGGACTGGGTCGCCAAGGCTTCGTCGCTGTCCGGACCGGCGCAGGCGGATGTGGTGCGCGCCACGCGGGTCTTGGTCGCCATGCGGCGGTTGCTTGACCGCCACGGCGCTGACGCCTTGTCGATGGCATGCTTCGCGATGATCGGCCAATTGGCGACGACGAGTTGTGTGGCGTTGTCTGCCCTCAACGATTCGGCGGATGCGATCGGCGCCTGCGAGGGTGACCTCGACGCGGCGGTGACGCTTTACCTGCTCAAGGCGCTCGGCGCGGATTTCGTCTGGATCGCGAATCCGATCATCCACGCGGCGAATTGCATCGATCTCGCCCACTGCACGGCGCCGCGTTGTGGCTGCGGCGGGGAACTTTCCTACCGTTTGCTGCGCCATCACGAGAGCGGGCGTGGCGTGGCGCCCGAAGTGGCGTTGCCGGCTGGCCGGCCTGTGACGCTGGTGCGCATCGGTGCCGATCTCACCGAGCTGTGCGTGCATCCGGGGCGCACCGAACGTGCGGCGAAACAGCCGACGTGCCACACCCAGATTCGCGTGCAGATCCCGTCTTCGCGCGATTTCTTGCACACGCTCAATGGCACGCACGTCGTGCTGACCTACGGCGATGTGCGGGCGGAGCTGGCGCTGTGCGCGGACTTGCTCGGTCTGCGCCTCACCGGCGCGGCCGCCGAGACAGCGGTCGCGGTCATTCCCGAGGCACCGCCGGCGCTGCCGATTTGCGCGTGCACTCCCGCCGCGCACGCTCCACAAACCGCCACGTTCTGACCAACCCTCCAACCCCTATGTGCGAAAACTGCCTGCCCGCCCCGTCCGCCTCATCGTCCCCGCGCCGTTCGATCCCCGCTGCGGCGGGCCTGCGTCCGGTCGCGGTCAAATCGTCTCCTGTTTCCATGATTCCCAAGACGCCGCGAATTCTAACGACGACGGTCGGATCCTACCCGGTGCCGGAGTGGCTGGCCGCGTTGCCGAGCGAGCAGGCGGTGATCGATGCGACGCGCGTCGTGTTCGATATCCAGCGTCAGGCCGGCATCGATCTGCCGACGGACGGCGAGCTGTATCGCTTCGACATCAATCATCCCGACACGAACGGCATGATCGAATACTTCATCCGTCCGATGGCGGGCATCTCGTCGGTGGTCGGACGTTCGATCACGGAGGAATTCGCCCGCCATTCGCCGATGGGTTTCCGACGCAAACCCGCCGGTGTCGTCACCGGGCCCCTCGGGGAAGGTTCGCTCAATCTTCTGGCGGATTGCCAGCGCGCGGCGTCGGTCGCGGGTGGACCGTTCAAGTTCACGGTGACGAGCCCCTACATGCTTTCACGCACCTTGCTCGATCATCACTACCGCGATTTCAGCGCGCTCACGCTGGCCATCGCGGATGTGTTGGCGGCGCAGATGCCGGGCCTGCCGGCGGCGTGCATTCAAGTCGACGAGGCGAACATTCCCGGCAATCCCGACGATGCCCCGCTCGCAGCGGAGGCGATGAACCGCGTGCTCGATGCGATCGACAAGGGCACCGAGCGCGCCGTGCATTTCTGCTTCGGTAATTACGGTGGCCAGACGATCCAGTCCGGACGTTGGGCCGCGTTGATCAAGTTCCTCAACGCGCTGCACTGCGATCATCTCGTGCTCGAATTGGCGCACCGTCCAGCTTCCGACTTGAACGCGCTGAAGAATATCGATCGCAAGATCGCGCTCGGCGTGGGCGTCGTGGATATCAAGGTGAACCATATCGAGACCGCGGATGAAATCGCGGCCCGCATCGAGGCGGTGGAGAAGAAGGTGGGGGCTGGCCGCGTGCGCTGGGTGCACCCGGATTGCGGCTTCTGGATGCTGAAGCGCTCGGTCGCCGACCGGAAGATCGAGGCGCTCGTGCGCGGGCGCGACAAGTATCTCGGGCGCTGAGTCGCTCGGATGATGATGCTCAGCTGCGCGTCGGCAGACGGCGCGCAGCGGCTTGCGCGCGCAGGCAAAGTTCCGCGGCGTGGAAGGCGTGTGCTTGCGTCATGGCGTGCTCGGTGCGGTTGAGGCAATCGAGGATGAGTTCACCGAAGAAGCGGAACCCGACTTGGCCATCGACCGGGATGTGATACTCGCCGCGCTCGTCGACGACGTAGACTTGGTTGCCCACGGTGTCGCGGGCGACGTCGATGTATTTGCGCAATTCGATGTAGCCGCGCGTGCCGAGGATGAAATTGCGGCCGTCGCCCCAAGTGCCGAGGCCGTCGGGGGTGAACCAGTCGACGCGCACGAAGTTAGTCGCGCCGTTATCGGCGACGAGCGACGCCTCGCCGTAGTCCTCGAGTTCCGGTGTCTCCGGGTGGCCGTGGTTGGCGACGGCGGCGTGCGCGACCTCCACCGATCGCGCGCCGGACCAGGTGAGGAATTGTTCAAATTGATGTGACCCGATGTCGCAAAGGATGCCGCCGTATTTTTCCTTCTCGAAAAACCAGGCCGGGCGGCCTGATTGGCCGAGGCGGTGTGGCCCCAGTCCGATTACCTGAAGCACCCGGCCAATGGCCCCCCGGGCGACGAGATCGGTCGCGTGCATCGCCGCTTCGTTATGGATGCGCTCACTATAATAGACGGCGTATTTGCGTCCCGTCGCGGCCGCGACGTGGCGTGCCGCGGCGAGTTGATCGAGGGTGGTGAAGGGGGCTTTGTCGGTGAAGTAATCCTTGCCGGCCTGCATCACCCGGCAGCCGAGCGGACCGCGTTCGCAGGGGATGGCGGCGGCGGTGACGAGACGCACCGCGGGGTCGTCCAGAATTTCTTCGAGCGAACGCGCGAGGCGGGCAGAGGGGTGTCTGGCGTGGAGCGCCGCCGCCTTCTGGGCATCCGCATCGTAGATCCATTTCAGCCGGGCGCCGGCGCCGACGAGCCCTTCACACTGGCCGTAGATGTGGCCGTGTTCGAGGTGGGTCGCGGCAAACACGAATTCGTCGTCGCGGACGACGGCCTGGGGTTTCTCGCGCGGGGCAAGATCGGAAGGAGTGGGAAGACGCGCCATGGGGATATCCGGGGTGTCGTGCGCGCCCAAACGAGCGGCGCAACGCTGCGTCGTGTCTCACACGGCGGGAGATGGCAGGCGAGGGCGCAAAAATCGAACTGTCTGAGGCGCGCGTGATTTGTCTGCCCATCCGGTTGGGTGCACAAAAACCGTAACCTCTCGCGCGTCCCCGTTGGAAAATCGCGCGATTCGACTCCAAGCACTTCGCTCCCCAAGCGAAAAGACCCCGCACCCTTATGCTGCACCTACCCTCGAGGCTCCGACCCGGAGTTAGCACCGTCGCGTCGTTGTTTGCCGTCCTGCTTGCACAGCCGGTCATGGCACAACAAGCCGCCCCTGCCGCCCCTGAGCGGCCGTCCGCCACTACGAAGCCCGTTCCCGTCGAAACCGTCCGCGAAGGCGAGACGGCGAAACCGGACGATACGGTGGTTCTGTCGCCGTTCGTCGTCACCACCAGCAACGACAAGGGCTATTTCGCGGCGAACACCCTCGCTGGTTCGCGCCTGAACACCAATCTGGCCGACCTCGGTGCGTCGATCTCCGTCATCACGAAGCAGCAGATGGACGACACCGCCTCGACCGACATCAACGACATCTTCCGTTATGAAGTGAACACGGAAGGTTCGCTGACCTACACGCCGGGCACGCAGAGCTTCCGTAACGACGGTGTGCTCGACGTCATCGCGGGCGGCACGCAGGGCAACGCCGTCGCTTCCTACACGAATGCCGGCGCCAACCGCGTTCGTGGTCTCGGCTCACCCAGCGCGGCGATCAACTATTATCCGACAAACGGCTCGTTGCCGTTCGACGCCTACAACACCCAGTCGGTGGAAATCAGCCGCGGTCCGAACTCCATGCTCTTCGGTCTCGGCAGCCCGGCCGGTATCGCCAATCAAAGCACGGCGACGGCGCTGCTGAACCGCAATACCGCGAGCGCTTCCTTCCGCACCGACCAATACGGCTCGCTCCGCAGTTCCTTCGGTTTCAACAAGGCGATCCTGCACGACAAGGTCGCGATCTACGGCGCCGCGCTCTACGACGACCGCAAGTTCCAGCGCGAGCCCTCCTACGACAAGACCGAGCGCTACTACGCCGCCATCACGGTCAAGCCGTTTTCGAAGACGACCATCAAGGCGAACTTCGAGCATTACGATAACCGGAACAACCGTCCGAATTCGCTCACGCCGCGCGACTACGTCACACAGTGGAATCTCGCGGGGCAGCCCTACTACGACGCGGTCACGCACAAGGTCTACAGCCTGAAGACGGGCAAGGAGCTGAGCATGATGGTCAACAACGCCTCCTCGCCGTTCGCCAACGACCTGCGCAACTTCATCGCCACTCTCCCCGGCTACGACGCTTCGAAGTGGAACGCCGCGAAGACCCAATACAACGGCATCAACATCTTCGGTAACGCCAACTGGGGCGTGCCCGCCAACTGGGTCGCCGGCACCACCGCGGCCAACATCCTGTTCGTTCCCGGCATCGGCGAGGTCAATCAGGCCCGCAGCATCATGCAGATCGCCGACGGCCAGCTCGTGAACTGGTTCCGCCCGACCTACAATTACCGGTATCTGACCGGCTTCGGCACCGCCACCAACCCCGCCGCCAATCCGGCCCTCTATCCCGCCGAAACGGCGATCTGGGCCAACAACACGTGGTCCGACATCTACACGCGCACCTACACTTCGTCGGCAGGGTGGACCGCCGCCGGCAACGGCATCCTCGCCTCGAGCTACCGCTATCCCAGCGTCACCGACCAATCGATCTATGACTGGACCAGCGTGAATCTCAACTCGATGAACTTCGGTTCGGCGAAGAACAAGAACTACAACATCGAGATCGAGCAGGAACTCCCCTGGGACCTCCACGCCAGCGGCGGCTGGTTCCGCCAGGATTTCGCCCAGCGCACCAACTACACCGTCGCGCAGCTCAACGTCGCCACGCTCTTCGTCGACACCAACAAGTATCTGCCGGACGGCACCGCGAATCCCTACTTCGGCAAGCCCTACCTCGAGGACCAGGACCCGGACAGCTACTATAACGCCTCCCTCGATGACCACTACCGCGCCATGCTCGCGTGGACGCCCGACTTCACCCGCAACAACGGCTGGACGAAGTGGCTCGGCCGTCACCAGGTTCTCGGTCTCTGGTCGCGCGACGAATACATGGCCACGGCCATTCGCCAGCGCCTCCACTACGTCTCGAGCACGAGCGACATGGGCCGCTACCGGTTCATGAACAACCCGAACAACAATGCCGACGGCACGCCCACGGGTTGGAACTTCAACTCCACTTCGCTCCGCCGCACCTACTATCTCGCGTCGCCCACCGATCCCAATGGCGTCGTGACCCGTTCGGCCGGCAACTGGGACTCCATGACCTACAGCGGCGACATCAAGGTCTACGACTACGATCAGAGCCGCTTCGTCCCGGTGAACATGACCACGCAGTTCATCGATTTCGATTCGGGCACCGGCCGCAACCAGCGCCTGGTCGACTCGATCAGCGGCGGTATCACCAGCTATTTCTGGCAGAATCGCCTCATCGCGACGTTCGGCTGGCGTGAGGACAAGTATAAGGCCCGTGTCACCAACACCGGTCTGCCCGCAGTCAAGGACTCGGCCGGCAACACCCTCGCTCCGGCGATCACCAACGCGCAGAAGTGGATCAATGGTGTCTACCAGCGTGACATGCTCTTCAACCGCTGGGGCCCCTACAACGAGCTCACCGGCCGCACCACGACCCTCGGCGGCGTGCTCCGTCCCTTCCAGGGCTGGAACAACATCGATCGTCGCGCTGAAAACGGTTCGCTGCTCTGGCAGTTCGTCCGCGACTTCGGCATCAGCTTCAACAAGTCGGACAACTTCAATCCGCCCTCCAGCGCGCTCGGCGACTTCTACGGCAAGGCGCTCGCCAAGCCCGTCGGCGAAGGCAAGGACATCGGCATCCAGTTCTCGCTCTTCGACAACAAGCTCTTCGGCCGCGTCACGTGGTTCGAGGCTTCCAACCTGAACGAGAACATTTCCGCCCCGGTCGTGTTCGGCCGTCTCTCCTCGAACATCGATTCGACGCTCTTCCGCAACTGGGCCCGCACGATCACGCTCATCAACATGGGCCGCGATCCGCGCGACCAGACCAGCTGGGATGCTCCGCTCAGCACGGCCGAGGAGAACGCGGTCCAGGCCGAAGCGGCCAAAATCTGGAAATTGCCCTACGATTACTACACCACGCTGCCGTATAGCACGGGCGCGACCCGCAATGCGGAGGCCAAGGGCATCGAGGCGGAGATCAACTACAACCCGACCCGCAACTGGACGCTGAAGTTCACCTTCGGCAAGCAGGACACCAAATACGCCAGCGTGCTCAAGGAGTTCACCCCGTGGGCCGAAGAGCGCCTCGCGGTTTGGAAGGCGGCCAAAGCGGTTGACTACCTCCTCCCGCAGTATCGCAGCCTCGCAACCTACACCACCTCCGGTGGCCGCGCGGTTGACCTGACGAACTTCTGGAGCTCCTACGGCTACAACAGCGCGCTCTTCCCGGAGAACGCCAACGCGTTCGCCAACCCGGAAGCGAACTGGAACCAGGTTGTCGTTCCGCAGCTCACGCTCGACCGCGATCTTCAGGGTCAGTCGGTGCAAGGTCAGCGCAAATACCGCTGGTCGTTCCTGACGAACTACACCTTCACCAGCGGCAAGCTCAAGGGCTTCACCGTCGGTGGCAGCCAACGCTGGGAAGACAAGGCCGTCATCGGTTACGCCGGCAAGGCGAGCGGCGTGAATAAATACAACGGCCAGGACGTCCTCGACTACGCCGACGTCACCAAACCGTATTACGACAGCGCGCACTTCTACACCGACCTCTGGATCAGCTACCGCTTCACGACCTGGAGCAACAAGGTCCGCGCCAAGGTGCAGTTGAACGTCGCCAATGTGTTCGAAAACGGCGGCCTGCGTCCGGTCGCAGTCAACTACGACGGCTCGCCATATTCGTTCCGCATCATCGATCCGCGTCAGTTCACGCTGACGACCACGTTCGACTTCTGATCGATTGGCTCCCATTGCTCTGTAGCTCTCAGCCCTCCGGAGACACCGGAGGGCTTTTCATGTTGTTCGCGCGCCAACGGCCCGGACAATCGAAGCGGTGACGCGCGTCGCCGCCCTCATGAGCCCGCCAACGCTACCTGTCCCGGCCACACGTGCGCCGCTTCTCGTTCCGCTTCTGCTCTGCGCGGCGATTCTCGGCGCTTGGGCGAACACGCTCCGCGGTCCGTTCGTCTTCGACGACATCCCCTCGATCGTCGAGAACGCCAGCATCCGGCAACTCGGTTCGCTGGCCTGGCTGAATCCTCCGCACGCTTGGGGGGAAACCGTCGGCGGGCGACCGGTGCTGAACTTCACCTTTGCGCTCAACTACGCGGTGAGCGGCGTGAACGTCTGGAGCTATCATGTCCTCAACCTTCTGATTCACACGGCGGCGGCATTGCTGCTGTGGCGCGTGCTGGGTCGACTGCCGCCCGTCGGTGAGCGCGTGGCGGCCGCCTCCGCTCTGCTGTGGGCCGTGCACCCGCTGCAAACCGCGTCCGTGACCTACGTGGTGCAGCGCGCGGAGTCGCTCGCGGGGCTCTTCGTGTTGCTCACCCTTTATGCGTTCCTGCGCTACGCCACCGACCAAACTCGGCGCGCGCGCTGGGCGGTGTTGAGCGTCGTCGCTTGCTTGGCTGGCGTCGGCACGAAGGAAACCGCCGCGGCGGCGCCGCTGCTCGCCCTGCTGCTCGGCACGATGTTCTTCGCGCCGGATCTCGCCGAGGCGTGGCGGCGTTTCGGTCGCCTCTTCGTCGCGCTGTTCGCCACGTGGATCGTGCTGGCCGCGCTGGTTTGGCAAACGCACGGCCGCGGCAGCTCGGCGGGAATGGATTCAAGCGTGGACGTCCTCGGTTACGCGCTCACCCAAGCGTGGGCGATTCCGCACTACTTGCGGCTCGCGATCTGCCCAGTGGGCCTGACCTTCGACTACGGCATGGCGGTCGCCGACGGGATCGTTGCGGTCGCACTTCCCGGGCTTTGGTTGATTGCCACCGGCGCGGCGACGGTCTGGGCCCTCGGTCGCCGTCATCCTGCGGGTGTGGCCGGCGCGGCGTTCTTTTTGCTGCTCGCGCCCAGCTCCAGCTTCGTCCCGGTGGCGACCCAAACGATCGCGGAACACCGGATGTATCTCGCGCTCGCCGCGCCCGTGGTGCTGATCTGCGCGGGCGTGGCGCGCGCCCGCGAGCGTTGGCACGTGCCGCGGGTGTTGGCGCCGTTGCTCGTGGCGGCGGTCGCAGTCGGTCTGGCCGCGGCGACTTTCGCCCGCAACGCGGACTACGGATCCGCACGCGCGCTGTGGGCCGACACTGTCGCCCAGCGACCGGAAAATCCCCGCGCGCGCTACAACCTCGGGCTCGCCTTGCTCGCCGACGGACGCCGCGTCGAGGCGACCCGGCAGTTTAGCCAGGCGATTCGCCTGCAACCCACGCACGCGTTCGCCCACTTTCAACTGGGTGGGCTGGCAATGACCGATGGCGCGTGGGCGACGGCCGCGACGCATTTCACCGCCGCGGTGCAGGCGGATCCTCACTATGTGGACGCGCACGTGAATCTCGGTCACGTGCTGGCTCGCGAGGGCCGGACGCAGGAGGCGATCGAGCACTACCGCGCGGCGCTCGCGGATGAGCCGGCGGCCGAAACTCGCACGAGCCTTGCCGCACTGCTCACGCAACTCGGTCGTCTCGACGAAGCCGTCCCGCTGCTGCAGCAAGCCATCGAGAGCTCTCCCGAGTTGCCCGAAGCGCATTACCAGTGGGCGCGTTTGTGCGAGCGCGCCGGCGCGGCGAAAGAAGCCGAAGCCGCTCTGCACACCGCGCTGCGGTTGCGCCCGGATTTCGCCGCCGCGGCACTCGCATTGGGCAACCTTCTCGGACGGCAGGGACGCTTCGCCGAAGCGATCAAGGCTTTCCAAAGCGCGCTGGAGGCGACGCCCGCCGATCATCAGGCGCGCAACAACCTGGCAAACTGTTTCCTCGCCGTGGGCCGGTTCCCGGAGGCGATTGCCGAATACGAACGCATCCTGCATGCGCGGCCGAACGACGCCACGGTGCGCCAGAATCTCGAGATCGCCCGTGCCATGCAGGCACAACGGTGACGCCGTCCTCGCCTGAACTGTCCGTCTGGCCTCGGTTTGCGGCCTCCGCGAGCTAACCCTTTTCTTCCTCTTCCCCCCATGAATCTGCTCCGCATCCTCGCTCTCGGCGCATTTGCACTCGGCGCCGCCGTCGTTGTTCCGGCGGCCGACGAGGTCTACCTATTCGCCTACTTCACGCGCAACGGCGAAGACGGTCTGCATCTGGCGACCAGCGCTGACGGCTACACGTGGGAGAAACTCGTGGACGGCGCGAGCGTGTTGCGTCCGACCGTCGGATCGAAAGAGAAACTCATGCGCGATCCCTCCATCGCGCGCGGGCCGGATGGCACCTATCACATGGTTTGGACTTCCGGCTGGTGGGAGCGGGGCATCGGCTACGCGTCGACGAAGGACTTCATCCATTGGAGCGAGCCGAAGGAGATTCCGGTCATGGCACACGAATCGACCGCGCGGAACGCCTGGGCGCCGGAGATCGTGTGGGATGACGATCGCGCCGAGTTTCTCATCTTCTGGGCGACGACCATTCCCGATCGTTTCACCGCCGGCGCCGGCAGCTCCGAGGACAAGCTGAATCACCGCATCTATTTTGTCGCGACGAAGGACTGCATCGACTTCACCCGCGCCGAAGTGCTTTTCGATCCCGGCTTCAGTTGCATCGATGCGACGCTGCTCAAGGTCGATCGCGAGTGGCACCTCTTCGTGAAGGACGAGACGCGCTTCCCGACGCCCGCGAAGCACTTCCTCCACGCCCGGGGCGCGAGCGCGCGTGGCCCGTTCACGGTGTTTTCTCCGCCGTTCTCGCCGCCCAAACTCTGGGTCGAAGGCCCGTCCGTCGTCCGCATCGGAGATGAGTTTCGGCTCTACTTCGACGCCTACATGACGAAGCACTACGGCCTTCTTCGCTCGCGCGATCTCGCGCAGTGGGAGGATGCGACACCGCAACTACGCCTGCCCGATGAAGGCACGCCGCTCCGCCCGCGACATGGCACCGTGATCGCCGTGCCGCGCGAGATCGTCAGCGGACTGCAGGCGTTGCGTCCGGCGCCGTGACCTGAAAATCCGCGATCTCGATCCGGCTATGCACCGTCCGAAATCCAAACCAGCCTTCGCGCAACGGCTGCGGATCGGTGAAATCGAACAACACCTCGCCATCGCGCGCCCACCGCACGCGTCCCTCGGCGCTCACGCTGATCTCGATTACGTAGGTGCGGTCGCCCGCGAGCAGGAAGCGCGGGTCGCGCAAGTCATGCTCGCTTCGCAGCGGCTTTGCGCCGGTGCCGTCGTAGCGGCGAAAGCGCGTCGTCGTGTTTTCGTTGCCGCCGTAGCCGACGTAGTAGGTCGCGAGGCGGTCGTAGTCGGCGAACTTGCCTGTGCGCCGCGCGGCGTTCTCGACCAGTGCGCCGGGATGCGCCGGGTCGGTGGCCATCCAGAAACAATTCAGATCCGACACGCGGCTGCGCGAGCTGACGGTGGCGCGGTAGCGGATCGTCACCGGGGCGCGGAGCTTCGGGCGAAACCACACGGTGCATCCCGCGGCGTCCTCGATCACCAGGCGGTTCTTTTCGACCATCACGCGCCCGCCGGGCGCCTGTTCGACGGCCCAGCGGGCGAGCCCTTGCGAAAAATCGTCCGTGTGGACGACTCGCTCGCCGCCGAGGCACGAAATCGTCAGCAGCAGAAACATCAGCCATCCCGTTTTCATCGCGTGAGCGAAAACCCTCTCGCGCACTGACGCCAATCGTTTTTCCCATGAAACTGCTTCGTCACGTCCTTCTCGCCAGTGTGCTGGCGAGCGTTGCCGTCGCCGACGAGACCCCGCGTGAGCGGATCTTGTTCAACGACGGCTGGAAGTTCGCGCGTCACGATCTCCCCGGCATCGGCGGCTCGCTCGATTACGAGCGCGTGCGCCTCTGGGTGCTCCCGACCGGCGATGAACTGCTCAACTACCAGTCTGCGCCGCGAGCGCGCGGAGAGGGGGCGATCGGCGGCGGCCATCCGGTGCCCTACGCGCAGTCGGACTTCGACGACAGCACGTGGCGCTCGGTGACGTTGCCGCATGACTGGGCGATCGAGGGGCCGTTTCAGCAGGAACTCTCGGGCGACACCGGCAAGCTGCCTTACATGGGCGTCGGCTGGTATCGGAAGAAATTCACGCTGCCCGCCAGCGACGCCGGCCGGCGCATCCACCTCGAACTCGACGGCGCGATGTCCTACGCGCTCGTTTGGTGCAACGGCGAATTTGTCGGCGGATGGCCCTATGGCTACACCTCGTGGCGCGTCGATCTCACGCGCTTCCTGAAGCCCGGCGGCGGGAACACGATTGCCGTTCGCCTCGACAACCCGCGCGAATCCTCGCGCTGGTATCCGGGCGCCGGTCTTTATCGCAACGTCTGGCTGTCGAAGACCGGCGAGGTTTCGGTCGCACGCTGGGGCGTGGCCGTGACGACGCCGCGCGTGAGCACCGAGTCCGCTCTCGTGCATGTCGCGGTCACACTCGACAACCTCACCCGCGAGACCGCCGAGGTGCAGGCGAGCGTCCGGCTTTTCACTGCCGACGACGAAGGCCGCCCAGTGGGCGAGCCCGTCGCCGAGAGCGGCGCGCAGGTCGCTCGCGTCCCGGCGGGGCGCCAGGCGAACGTGGCGCACGCGTTGGTGGTGAACGCCCCGAAGCTCTGGAGCTTGCGGACACGCAATCGCTACGTCGCCGAGACGAGTGTCGCGCGCGACGGCAAGGTGATCGACGTCGTGCGCACGCCGTTTGGCATCCGCTCGATCGAAATTACCACCGATCGTGGTTTCCTGCTCAACGGCGAGCACGTGCCGCTCTACGGGGTGTGCAATCACCACGATCTCGGCGCGCTCGGTGCGGCCATCAACGTCCGCGCGCTCGAGCGCCAGCTCGAGATTCTCCAAGCGCTGGGCTGCAACGCGATTCGCACCAGCCACAACCCGCCCGCGCCTGAGTTGCTCGAGCTATGCGATCGCATGGGCTTCGTCGTCATGGTCGAGGCGTTCGATGCGTGGCGGATCGGCAAGAAGCGCGACGACTACAGCCGCGTGTTCGACGACTGGCACGAGAAGGACCTGCGCGCCATGGTGCGTCGCGATCGCAATCACCCGTGCGTTGTCCAATGGAGCATCGGCAACGAAGTCCGAGAAATCTTCGAGGCCGACGGCTGGAAACTCGCCGCGCACCTCGCCGCGATCGTGCGCGAGGAGGATCGCACGCGTCCCGTGGTCATGGGTCTGCACAACGTCAACGCGCCCTACATGGGCTTCCAGGACGTGCTCGATGTCATCGGCTACAACTACAAGCCCGAGGACTACGCCAAGGTCCGCGCGCGCTACCCGCACGTCGTGCTCATGGGCGCCGAGACGGCGTCGACGATCAGCTCGCGCGGCGAATATTTCTTTCCCGTCTCCGACGACAAACTCGAAGGCCGCGCCGATTTTCAGGTGAGCAGCTACGACTTGTCCGCGCCGCGCTGGTCTTTTCCGCCCGACGTGGAATGGAAAGGCCTCGACACGACGCCCGGTGTTTTGGGCGAGTTCGTCTGGACGGGCTTCGACTACCTCGGCGAGCCGACGCCGTTCAACGCCGATGTCACCAACGTGCTGAATTTCGCCGACGCGGCCGCGCGCGAGCGGGCCGCGAAGGAGCTCGCCGAACTCGGCAAGATCCGCGTGCCGGCGCGCAGCAGCTATTTCGGCATCATCGATCTCGCCGGTTTCCCGAAGGATCGTTTCTACCTCTACCAGTCGCGCTGGCGGCCGGAGCTGCGCATGGCGCACATTCTTCCGCATTGGAACTGGCCGGAGCGGGTGGGGCAGGTCACGCCGGTGCACGTCTACACCAGCGGCGACGAGGCCGAGCTCTTCCTCAACGGCCAATCACTCGGCCGCAAAAAACGCGGCGCGTTCGAATACCGCTTCCGCTGGGACGATGTGAAATATGAGCCTGGCGAACTGAAAGTCGTCACCTACAAGAGCGGCCGGCCGTGGGCCGATGCCGTGATGCGCACGACGGGGGCTGCGACCGCGGTGCGGTTGAAAGCCGACCGCACCTCGCTCCGCGCCGACGGGCAGGACCTCGTGTTCGTCACCGCGGAAATCGTCGATGCGGCGGGCCTCGTCGTGCCGCGTTCGAAGCCGCTGCTGAAGTTTGCGGTGAGCGGTCCCGCGGATCTCGTCGCCACCGACAACGGCGACGCGACCAGCCATGTTTCTTTCCCGAGCCCCGAGCGCGCCGCGTTCAACGGCCTTGCGCTCATCGTTGTCCGTCCTCGCGCGGGCGCGGGTGGAACGATCAAAATTAGCGCCATCTCCGAAGGTCTCGCTCCTGCCACGGTCGAAGTTGTTGCCCAATGAAATTCCTCGCTGCTCTCCTTTTCGCCGCCGCCGCTTGCTTCGCGGCCGACCAGACGCCGCCTCCGGCCGCGCCGCTCTCGAACGATCCGCCGGAGAACCCTGGCAAGATTGATCCCTCGTTGCCGACCATCTTCGTCGCCGGTGACTCAACCGCTGCGCGCGCCAAGGCGCCGCAGCAAGGCTGGGCCGTGGAGTTCGCAAAATATCTCGATCTCACGAAGGTCAACCTCTCGAACCGCGCGCTCGGCGGCCGCAGCTCGCGCACTTTCATCACGCAAGGCTGGTGGGACAAGCTCATGGCCGACGTGAAAGCGGGCGACTGGGTGCTGATCCAGTTTGGCCACAACGACACCAGCCCGGTGAACGAAGATCCATCGACGCCACGCGAGAAAATGCGTTCGCGCGGCTCGCTGCCTGGTCTGGGCGAGGAGACGCAGGACATCGTCAACGTTCTGACGGGGAAGCCCGAAACCGTGCGCACGTTCGGCAGCTACGTGCGCCAGATGGTCAGGGAAGTCCGCGCCAAAGGCGCGACCCCGATCCTTCTATCGCCGACGCTCCGCAACCAATGGGAAGACGGTAATGTGAACCGCGGCGGCCCGCACCGGACTTGGTCGCGCGAACTCGCGCAGGCCGAGGGGCTGTGGTTCGTCGATGTCAGCCGCCTGATCGCCGACACCTACCAGCAACTCGGCGAAGAAAAGGTGAAAACATTTTTTCCGAAGGACAACACGCACACCAACGAGGCCGGCGCCGATCTGACGGCGCAGCAGGTCGCGCGCGGTCTCGCCGGATTGAAAAAGGCTGATTTCGCGCGCTGGCTGTCGCCCGCCGGCGCGGCGCTCACGCCCGACCCGATCGGTTGGCTGAACTTGCCGGAGCCGCGCGATCCGAAGCTGCCGACACTGCTCCTCATCGGGGACTCCACCGTGCGCAACGGTCGCGGCGATGGCGCCGGCGGGCAATGGGGCTGGGGCGACCCGCTCGCGACGCATTTCGATCCTGCGAAGGTCAATGTGGTGAATCGCGCCATCGGCGGACTCAGCAGCCGCACCTTCCTCACGCAGGGACACTGGGAACGTGCGCTCACCTTGTTGAAGCGCGGCGACGTGCTCCTGCTGCAGTTCGGTCACAACGACAGCGCGCCGCTCAACGACGACAAACGCGCGCGCGGGACGATTCGTGGCATCGGCGAAGAGACCGAGACCATCGACAACCTTCTCACCAAGCAGCGCGAAACCGTTGGCACCTACGGTTCCTACCTGCGCCGCTACATCCGCGATGCGAAGGCCGCCGTCGTCACGCCGATCGTCTGCACGCTCGTGCCGCGCAAGACGTGGAAGGACGGCAAGATCGTCCGCTCGAACGATAGTTATGCCGCTTGGGCGCGCGCTGTCGCGCAGCAGGAAAATGTCGCGAGCATCGACCTGAACGAACTGGTGGCGGCGCGCTACGACGCGCTCGGCGAAACCGCCGTGAACGCCCTCTTCGCCGATGAGCACACGCACACCAGCCGCGCGGGTGCGGAACTGAACGCCGAAATCGTCGCTCGCGAACTCGCGCGCTTGGGCGACGCGGACGTTAGCCTCGCGGCTTTTTTTCCACAAGGCCGAGCGCAATCAGCGCCGCCCTGACAGGAAAACCGGCTCGTCCTTGCCCGGAAGCCGCATCTGCGTCTGGGTGACGTCGACACATTCGGAGAACGCAACCGCGGGACTGCCGCCGTTTTCGCTGATGGTTACGTCCCGCAGGTGGATGCCTCGGCTGCGGTCGGCGACGATTGCACCGCGGAAGTCTGACCCGTTCAGGCGGAACTCGACGTTTTCCAGGCGAATGTTTGAAGCGTGGCGCACGAAGAGGGCCCACGCGGGCAGTTCGCCGAACATCGAAAACTCCGGATAGTTGGCGCGGTGCTCGGGAATGGCGCTGAGGCGCGCGAGCGGCACCTCGGCACGCTGGCGGTCGGCGCGACCGCGGTAGGTGATGCGGATGTTGCGCAGGGTCACGTCTTCGATTGCGCGATCGGGCAGGCCGACGATCGAGGAGGGGAGCACATTCATCGGCACAAGCGGAAGCGGGCCGTCGTGAGGATAACCGGCGTCGGGCTTGCCGGCAGCGACTTCGACGTCGAAATCCTCCAGCAGCACGCGGCGCAGGATGCCGGGCGGCTTGGCGGTGTTGCGTTGGCCGATGCGCAGAAAAAGCGCGCCGCCGCTGTGGCGCGCTTTCACGCGGCGGACGGCGATGTCCTCGAGCACGCCGCCATCGACCGTCTCGAGGGCGATGGCGGTGCGATAGGTGTCGCGCACGTCGACGTCCTCGATGCGCACGCGGCGGAAGCCATGGTGCGACGCGGTGCCGAACTTGATCGCGCTGGCGCTGGTGCGGAGGCGGCAACGGGCGATGGTGATGTCTTCGCAGCCGCGGTCATGCGCGTTGGGCTCGGACTTCAGGCAGATGCCGTCGTCGGCGGCGTCGATGTCGCAATCTTCGATGCGCACCCGATGACAATTCACGATGTCCATGCCGTCGTTGTTCCAATACGTCGTGCTGTCGACGCGAACGCCGGCGATCGTGAGATCGTCGCACTCGCGGTAACTCTGCACCCAGTTGGCGGCGTGCTGAAGTTTCACGCCGCGCACCTCGACGCCGCGGCAGCGGGTGAACTCGATTAGCTGTGGGCGGACGCTTTCGTAGACACGCCAGATGCGCAGATCGGTTTCCGGTGGGGGCGCGACAATCTCCGCGAGTTTGCCGGCGCGTTGCAGCGCGTAGGGATTGATCACTGTCGGCGCAAAGTAGTCGCTGCCCAGGTTCACCGTGTCGCCCGGCTTGGTTTCAGGGAAAAACTCCACGAGGTTGCCGGAATCCCAGATGCGCACGGTGTCGGCGGCGACGAGTTTGCCCTGGCCGTCAATCGTGCCTTCGCCGATGACAGCGATACGTTCGGCGTCGCGAGCGAGCAGCAGTGCGGGCCATTTGCCGCGGCGATAGTCGGCGATTCGCGGGCTGCCGAGGAGCACCGCGTCCCGCGCGATCTCGAGGGTCACTCCGGATTTGAGCGTCAGCGAGCCGCTGAGGAAACGGCCGCCCTCGATCCGCACGATGCCGCCGCCTTCGCGGTGCGCCCGGTCGATCGCTTGTTGCAAGGCGGAGGTGTCGAGAGTGACGCCATCGCCGTGCGCGCCAAAGTCGCGCACCGACAGCACGGTTGCTTTGGCATTCAGGCGGGCGTGACCGGCGAGCAGCACGAGGAGAGCGGCGAGGTGGGATAGCAGACGCATGGCGCCATACTGATGAGCGCGGGCGTCCGCCGCGGCAACGGGGGAGGCGAAACGTTAGTTCAAGCGCATGCGTGAAGCCGTTCGAGCGAAGCGACGGCCAGCGCGGGCGCCCGTCAGCCCAGCAGAGTCAGCTGGCGGCGACGGCCGCCTTGCGCCGCGCCGAGCGTGGAGCCGATTCTGCTGCACCGCGCAGCGTCGGGCCTTCGATGAGTCGGGCAGGGATCGTCGTGAGCGACGGTTGCGGCGGGATGCCGAATTCGCTGTGCATCAGATGGCCGGTCACGAGCTCCGCCGCGCGCGCGCCGAGTTGCGGGGCTTGAAAGTCCATGGCAGCGCAGTCGCCGTCGGTGGTGCGCAGGGAGTTGAGGCAGATGAAACTGTGCGTGCGTGGAATCTTCGCACCGCAGCGTTTCATCCAGCCGACGGCGTCCGGAAAGTGGCCGAGCACGACGTCGGGGCGGTATTTTTCGAACCAGGGCTGGAATTCTTCGAACGTGACGTGGTCGGGACGCAGGATTGGCACCGTGTTGATATCGGGCAGAAAATGCTGCAGCGCGAGGAACGCGCCTTCCCAGCGGAAGTGCAGGCGTTCATCGAGCGAGGTCTCGATGAAGAGCCCAGGGCGGCGAAAGCCACGGGCGTGGAGCTCGCGCAGCAGGCCCACCATCGAGCGGTAGTGATCCGAACACACGCAGTGCATCGGCGGGCTGTCGACGAAGTAGTCGACATAGACGGCGGTGTAGCGAGACCAGCTCAGGCCGGTGAGGTCCGGAAAGCCGGCGGCGGGCAGCACGATGAGGCCGTTGATGCCGCGCGTCTGGAGGATGGAGTCGAGGCGGCTGAGTTTCAGGCCGGTGGCGCCGATTTGAAAACGGTCGACCTTGAAACCGAGTTGTTCGGCCTTGGCCGAGACGCCTTCAAACACGGCGTCATTGTAGCGACGGGCATTGAGCGATTGTTCGGCCGCGACGATCTCCAGCACGCCGAGGACGCCGCGGAATTTCTGTCCGCACGAGCGGCGAAGGAAGGACATCACCGCCCCGGCGAGCGGATTGCGGTCGTAGCCGGCGGCTTTGGCCGCGGCGCGGACGCGTTCCACGGTTTCGGGTTTCACGCGCGGCGAGCCGCGCAGCGCATCGGAAACGGTGGTGCGGGAGAGACCCAGCTCACGGGCCAGGGTTCGCAGGGTGGGAGTAACAGCCATGGGTGTCCGGAGGGAGACGAGTCGGAGCGGCTCCGCGATTCAACGAAATTCCTCGGACGGTCCGAATTTTAAGCTCCGGCAAACGCGGTGACCTTGCTCATAGTCCAAGCGTCATCTGTCCCCTCCGCACTCACTTCGCTGCGGATTCCTTCCACCCCATGGCACACTTCACTCGTCGGGAATTCGTCCGCAGCACCCTGCTCGGGGCGGCGGCGCTGCAGCTCACTTCGCAACTGCGCTCGGAGGCCGCATCCGTCCCTCCGACGGCGGTGCCGCTGAAGGATGGGGTTGCGCCGGTGCGGTGGCTCGACGGAGATGCCCCCGCGTATTTTTCGGGCGGAACTTGGGGCGTGGCCTGGCCGCGTGGGCAGCACCGCGGTGATGCCACCTTCCGCTTGCGCGCGCTCGGGGCGGGAGAAGTTCCCGTGCAAAGCTGGCCGCTGGCCACCTGGCCCGATGGTTCCCTGAAGTGGAGCGCGCACGCGGTCGCGGCGGGTCAGACCGCGGGCCGCTATGAGCTTTCCGCCGGCCGGCCGGCGGCGCCGGAGCGGGCGATGCGCGCGGAGCAGGATGCCGATGGCATCACGATCAACACCGGCGTGATCGTGTGTCGGATCGGCACCCGCGGTGAGCGGTTGATCGAGAGCATCACGCGGGAAGGGGTCGAGATTGCGCGCCACGGCCGGCTGGTGTGTCTGCGCGAGGATCGGGCCGAGGGCGCACGTCCACGCGTGGAAGCGTTTGCGGGTGCGATTGGCAAGGTAACGCTCGAGCAGGCGGGACCGGTGCGCGCCGTGGTCAAAGTGGAGGGGAAGCACTTTCGGGCGGACGCGCAGCGGCCGGCGTGGCTGCCCTTCGTGGTTCGCCTCTATTTCTACGCGGCCAGCGAGGCGATTCGCGTGTTGCACACGATCGTCCATGACGGCGACGAGAACCAGGACTTCATCCGCGGCTTGGGCGTGCGTTTCGATGTGCCGCTGCGCGGCGAACTGCACGATCGTCATGTGCGCTTTTCGGGACAGGGCGAAGGTGTGTTCGCCGAAGCGGTGCGCGGGATTACCGGTCTCCGGCGGGATCCGGGCAAGGACGTGCGCGAAGCGCAGTGGGCGGGCGCGGCGACGCCGCCGGTGAGTGCCTGGCGTGCGCCGGTGCCGCAACTGTTGAAATATGTCCCGGCCTACGCTGATTGGACCCTGTTCCAGTCGAGCTGTGACGGCTTCGAAATTCGCAAGCGCACGAAGGAGGACCGCACGTGGCTGACGCCCGCGCGTGGGCAGCGCGCCGGTGGGCTGGCCTACATCGGCACGCCGCAGGGCGGACTGGCGATGGGCATCCGGAACTTCTGGCAGAGTTACCCAGCGCAGCTCGACGTGCGCGGTGCGACCGGCGATGCGGCCGAATTGACGGCGTGGCTGTGGGCACCGGAGGCCGGCGCGATGGACCTGCGCGGCTATCACGACGGGATGGGACAGGACACCTACGACAAGCAGCTTCAGGCGCTCGAGATCACCTACGAGGACTACGAACCGGGCTTCGACAAACCCGAGGGCGTGGCGCGCACGAGCGAACTGTATCTTTTCGCCGTGGCGGCGACACCGACGCGCGAGCGGCTCGCGGAGTTCGCCGCGATCGTGCGCACGCCGCCGCAACTCGTCACGACGCCGGAGCACTTGCACCGTTGCGAAGTGTTCGGTCGTCTCTGGTCGCCGGTCGATCGATCCACGCCCGCGCGGGCGGCGGTCGAGGATCAACTGGATTGGTATTTCCGCTATTACCAGGAGCAGCAGGAAGCGCGACGCTGGTTCGGCTTCTGGAACTATGGCGACGTCATGCACAGCTACGACGCGGATCGCCACGAATGGAAATACGATGTCGGTGGCTTTGCGTGGGACAATTCCGAGCTCTCGACCGATCTTTGGTTGTGGAATTATTTCCTGCGCACCGGTCGTGCGGACGTGTTTCGTTTTGCCGAAGCGATGACGCGGCACACCGGCGAGGTCGACGTGCATCACGTCGGGCGCTTCGCGCCGCTCGGTTCGCGGCACAATGTCCTGCACTGGGGCTGCAGCGCCAAGCAGCTGCGCATCAGCACGGCGGTAAATCGCCGCTACTACTATTACCTCACCGGCGACGAGCGCGTCGGTGATCTCATGCGCGAGCAGATCGAAGGCGCACGCGCGCTGGCAATGATCCAAGCCAATCGCAAAGTTGCCCGCGGTTTGGTGACGCAGCCTGATCCGAATGCGCGCGAGGTTTACCTGGGCTTCGGCACCGATTGGGGCTCGCTCGCCGGCGCATGGCTCACCGAGTGGGAACGCACCGGCGACGCGCGCATGCGCGAGCGCTTGCTCGCGGGCATGCGCGGCATCGCCGCACAACCGCTCGGCTTCTTCACCGGCGGCGCACGCATGGATCTCGCCACCGGCGCCATGGCGGCCGGCCAGGACAAGTCGCCGCGCGTCTCACATCTTAGTTCGGTATTTGGACTCGTCGAAGTTTGCGCCGAGCTGGTGCAGTTGCTCGATGTGCCCGAGTTCAAACGCGCGTGGCTCGACTACTGCGTGCTCTACAACGCCACGCCTGCTGAACAGAAGGCCCGGTTTGGTGCGCCGCTGCGCGGCATCAACCTGCAGCAGGGACATTCGCGTCTCACCGCGTTTGCGGCGGTGCAGCTGGGCGACGAGAAACTGGCCCAACGCGCATGGAAGGAATTCTACCTCGACGAAGACTCCGAGCGCAGTGGCCGCGCGCGCCCGCATGCCGCGCGCCGCATCGAAGGTCCGGCCGTGCTGCGGCCGGTGCCCGAAGACCCGACGGTCTCGACCAATGCCACCGCACAGTGGGGCCTCGCGGCGATGCAGTGCCTCGCGCTCGTGCCCGCGGCCCAGCCCGTTCGACCGTAGATTTTATCGATCATGAAAATGCGCGCTCTCTTCGCGTCCCTCGTTCTCACTGTCTCGGCTGCGGCGGCAAACCCGCCGGAGTTCTCCCACTGGCCCGCCGGCACCTCGCCGACGGAAGTCGGTCTGCGGGTCGCGGAGAACTTCGCGGCGCGGAAGTTCCAATGGCAGACGGATGCCAAGCGCCGCTACGTGATCTACCCGGAAATCTGCGCCTGGTATGGCGCGCTCACGGTCGCGGGACTCACGAAGGATGACGATCTGCTCCGCCGCCTTTACGCCAAATACGACGTGCTGCTCACGCCCGAAGGCGCGGCGCGCGTTTCGCCGGACGCGCACGTCGATTACCGCATTTTCGGCGTCGTGCCGTTGGAGTTCAGCTTACAGGGGCGCGGCGATGTCTGGCGGGCGATCGGTCTGACTTACGCCGACGCCCAGTGGGGCAATCCGGTGCAGGTCGAAGGCATGACACCGGAGGCGCGGTGGTGGATCGACGACATGTATATGAGCCCGATTCTGCAGCTGCAGGCTTACCGCGCTTCGAAGCAGGCGAAATATCTCGACCGCGCCGCGCTGATGACGGCGGCCTACCTCGACAAACTGCAACAGCCGAACGGCCTATTTCTGCACGCGGCGGATTCGCCGTTCTATTGGGGGCGCGGCAATGGTTGGGTCGCGGTCGGCATGGCCGAGCTGCTGCATGATTTGCCCGCGACGCATCCGCACTATGCGCGCATCATGGCTGGCTACCGTTCGATGATGGCCGCACTGCTGCAGACGCAAGGGGCCGACGGGTTGTGGAAGCAACTCCTCGACAAGCCCGAAAGCTGGAGCGAGACGTCCGGTTCCGCGATGTTCGCATTCGCGTTCGTGACGGGAGTGAAGAGCGGCTGGCTCGATGCGGCGACTTACGCACCCGCGGCGCGTCGCGCCTGGTTGTCCCTGGTCGCGCAGCTCGATGACGCGGCGAACATCCGCGAGGTTTGCATCGGCACCGACAAGGCGCACAAGGCGACCAAGAGCGAAGACCTCAAAGTCCAATACGACTTCTACCTTGCGCGCGGTCGCAAGACCGGCGACCTCCATGGACAGGCGCCGATGCTGTGGACGGCCAGCGCGCTCCTGCGCTGAGACGAAGCGATTGCGGATGAGGCAGGTGCCGCTGTCCCCAGCGGCGCCCACCTGATAAGGCGATGGGCGCGGGCGACCTACAGCGCCGCGCGGATCTTCGCGCCGAGGGCGTCGTATTCCGCCGGGGTGAGCAGCACCTTCGGGTCGGGCATCATCGTGAACGTCGTGCCCCAGGACGGACCGTCGACATATTTGGGGACGAGATGAAAGTGCAGGTGCGCCAGTTTGTCGGAGTAGGCGCCGTAGTTGATCTTAGCTGCGCCGAGGGCGGTGCGCATGGCCTTGGCGGCGCGGGCGACGTCTTGCGTGAACTTCGCCAGCTCGTCCGGCGGCAGTTCGTAGAGCTCGTTCACGTGCCCGCGATAGGCGACGAGGCAGCGGCCGCGGTAGGTTTGCTCGCGAAACAGGAAGAGCGTCGAGACCTGGAGCGGGGCGAGCTCGATCATGAGGTCGTGCAGGCGCTGGTCCTTGCGGCAGTAGAAGCAGTCGGGGAGTTCAGCCATGGTGGGCGGACAATGGAGTGAGGCGCGCGTGGCGACGAGCTGGAAGAGGCCGGCACGGTGTCATCACGCGGCGAACGCGGCACCAACCCGGTCCTAGCGCGTGACCAACTCGGCGGCGCGGAGCTCGGCCACGGCAGCGCGATCGCCGAAGTCGGGGCGGGCGGCGGCAGGAAAGAAGATCTTCGGCGCCGCTCCCTCGACCGCGTCGCGACGGAGCGGGAGGATCGCGATCTCGATCGCGCCTTTCTCTCGTTCTGCGGCGTGGCGGCGCAGCCCGATTTCAAGCGGAGCGCCGTTGCTGTAGTCGTCGGTGACCAATCGGCCGCCGATGAAGACGCGTGCGACGTCGCCGACGTAGTGCAGGCGGAGCAGCGGATCGGCCGCGAGGTCAAAACCGACGGGCAATTGGATGCGCCAGACGGCGGCGGCGGCGAAATCGGCATCGGCCGGCGCGGCGGCGACGGGCTGCTTCGATGCCCCGAGCGGAATCTCGCGCGCCGGTCCGGCGGCGCGGATGAGTTCGAACGCCACGGGTGAGACGCGCTCGGGCGCGGGCGGGTCGAAGCGCACGGCGCCGGTCTGCGCGTCGCGGATGAAGGCGAGCGAGTCGGTTTCGCCGAGCAGCACGATTTTTACCGACGAGTTGAGCACGAGGGCGGGCTCGCGATCGGGTGTGACGTCGAGCACGCGCGTGAAGCCGTCGCCGCGGATTTCGGATTTTCCGCGACGGGTCATGACCCGCGCGCCGGTGAAGACGAACTCCGCGGGCACACCCGGTGTTTCGTAGAAATACCACGTGGCGTCTGCGCCTTCGCCCACGACGGCGAGCGGTTGCGCGGTGGACCAAGCGAGCGTGCCGCCGCGGCCGAGGTCGAAGTTGAGCGGCCAGACAAATGCGGCGGACTCGGGGATTGTCACCGGAGCGCTCGGCAGCGTGATTGCCCCGCGATCGGCGAAGGCAACGGTGAATTGGATGTCGCGCTTGGCGGGCAGCGTGCGGGCGCGTTCGTGGTTGTTGACGAAGAGAAAACCGCGCGCGCTGTCGCCGCGCACGGACCAGCGGAGCGTGGCGGTGTCGCTTTTGCCCGCGGGACGCGCGTCCGGCAGCGAAACACCGGTTTCGGCGAGGCGGTCGCCGAAGTGGTGGAGAAACGTGTGCAGCCGGCGCAGCGCGGCGTAGTGCGGGCGGATCTGGCCATACTGGCCGAGCGGCGCCTGGAAGTCGTAGTTTTTCACCGGCATGTCGTTCCAGTTGGTGATGGCCGTGCCCTGTTCCTCCATCAGCGTCGTGCGGCGGCCCTCGGGATTGGTGCCGCCGTGATACATGTAGTAGCCGGGCGAGACAGAACCGGAGCCGAGTTTGACGAGGGTGGTGGCGACGATGTCGCGCGGGTCGACGACGATGCGACGATGGTAGCTGCTCATCATGCCGCCGCCGATTTCGCAGGTGAGGTAGGGGTAGAGCGCAACGTCGTCGGCGTCGCGCGCATCGCGACGGCCGAGCGCTTCGTTGGCGATGTTGGCGTCGGTGCGGAGCGTGGAGAAATGGAACCCGGCCCAGTAGTTGCCCGGCATGGAGGTCGTCTCGCGGTCCCAGAAGCCTTCGGCGTAGACGCCGTAGAGCGGAACGATTTCGCCGAAGGGCATCGGCGTCTTCAGCGCGGGCCAGCCGGTGCGGGTGTAGAGCGGAACGTCGAGGCCGAGTTCGCGCGCGAGGGCTTTGAGCGTGAGCAGGTGTTGCGCGGGGCCGCCGTATTCGTTCTCGAGTTGCACGCCGATGATCGGGCCGCCGTCCTTCCAGAGCAGGCCGCGGCATTGCTCGGCGATGTGCGTGTAGAGTTTGCGCGCGGAGGCGAGGTAGGCGGGATCGTCGGAGCGAACGTTGCCGCGGGCGACGAGCCAGTCGGGCAGGCCGCCGTTGCGCACTTCACCGTGACACCACGGGCCGCAGCGGACGATGACCTTGAGGTTTTCGGCAGCCGCGGCTTCGACGAAGGCGCGGAGGGATTTGTCACCCGACCAATCCCACTCGCCTTCGATCTCCTCGTGATGAATCCAGAAGACGTAGGTCGCGACGATGTCGATGCCGCCGGCCTTCATCTTGCGCAGTTCGCTGCGCCATTCGGTGCGCGGATAACGCGAGTAATGGAACTCGCCCATCACAGGCGTCCAGCGGCGGCCGTTGAGCAGCAGGCTGCGACGGTCGAGCGTGAGCGTGTCGCCGTTGGGCGCGGTGGCGGCGCCCATCTTGAACGCAGACGCTTCGTTTGCGGGCGGCGGCGGAGCGACCGTGAGCGCGAGTGGCTCGGCGTTGAGCAGCGAAGCGGCACCGATTCCGGAGCACGCAGTGAGAACCAGGAAAAGAAACGGCAGGCGCATGGCGGAGAATATCAGGGTGCGGTGGCTGAGGCGGGACGCGAACAGGGGCGCGATCAATAGACCCCGCATTCCCAGAGCGAGACGGGCCCGGCGGGATCGGTTGCGGCGAAAACCACGCGCAGGAAACGCGCGGGTCGGTCGATGGGGAAAACGAGCGGCGAACCGGTGAGCCCATGCGTGAGCGGGGCGGCGACGCGCGACCAAGTTTGTCCGTCGGGAGAAGTTTCCACGACGAAACGCAGCGGCACGGTAGGGAACTCGGGGCGAAGCTCCAGTCGCGCGAGGGCGCGTTCGTTCCCGAAATCGAGTTGGAGCCAAGGCGCGGCGTCCGTCGCGGCGGGCGTCCAGCGGGTCGCGTAGTTGCCATCGAAGGCGGCCTCGGCACGGTGCCCGTCGCGGGATGAGGATGCGGTGATCGTGGCCGCGAGGCGCGGCGAAGCGCTATTTCCGATCAGCACGGCGCCGGTGTGCGTGGGGCGGATTTTCTCGATCAAGCCGGTGTCGGTGAAGCGCACTTCGTCGAGGCAGGTTTGGCGATGGGCCGTGTCGGGAACATAGGGCAGACGATGGCGATGGTAGAGAATGTAGGCGCGCCCGCCGTGGTTAAACATCGCGTGATGGCCCGGGCTGACGATGTTGCGCGTGTGATCCGTTGTCAGGATCGGGCTGTTGGCGGCTTCGGTGAACGGGCCGAGTGGTCCGGGACCGGTGGCGTAGTGAACCTGATAGGTGTCGGTGACGGTTTTGCCCTGCGAATACGTGAGGTAGTAACGGCCGGCGTGCTTGAAGAGGAACGGGGCTTCGAAGTAGTTCGCCGGCGTCACGTCGCGGGGCTCGCCGTCGAAGGTGACGAGATCGGGCTGGAGCTTCACGGCGAAGCAGCGGCCGTTTTTCCAGCCCCAGCCCGAGCCCCAGTAAAGATAGACCGAACCGTCGTCGTCCACGAACGCTTCGGCGTCGATCATGTGATACGTGGAGTTCCACGTGGCGGGGATGAGCGGACGCCCGCCATTGGCGTCGCGCCAGGGGCCGAGCGGCGAATCCGCGGTGCCGACCCAGACCTCGCTGCCGACGGAGACGAACATCGCGAACCGGCCATCGGGCGCTCGGATGACCGAGGGCGCCCACACCATCGCGTTTTTGGAGGTTGGGCTCGTGCACGCTTCTTTTGTCGGCCAGTTGAGTTCGCGGAAGGTCCAGTTCTTGAAATCGCGCGATTCCCAACAGCCGAGCGTGCGGCCGCCCCACGGATCGATCGTGGCGTAGAGATAAAATTTGCCGTCGTGCTCGAGGATCGACGGGTCGGCAAAATAGCCGGGCAAGATCGGATTGCCGGCCCCGGGAGCGTCCCAGCGGTCGGCGGCCGGGGGCCGCGCGCCGGAAGCGGAGTGTGCGGTCAGCAGCGCGAGCGCCGATAGAACGAGCGTTGGCGCGAAAACGCGGCGGAGCGTGCGCGGGATCATGGGGCGGAACGCTTGGGCAGGCTCGGGAGGCGCGGGGCGGGGACGGTTTCCCGGTGCGGTTCGCCGAATTCCGGCGTGCCGTCGGTGCGCCAGCGCACGGGCTGGAGGCGGGTGTTGCGGTTCGGGTCACGCAATGGATCGCCGTCGATCTCGCGGAAATTGCGTGCGTGATAGACGATCAGGTCCGTGACGTCGTCCTCGGCGACCGTGAAGCAGTGATGGCCGGGGCCGTAGATGCCGTGCGCCTCGCTGGTGCGGAAGACGGGCTCGGGGGATTTCGTCCACGACTTCGGGTCGAGCAGATCGGCGTCCTCGGATGCGGTCAGCAGGCCGACGCAATACTCCGCGCCGGTGCCGGCGGCAGAGTAGGTGAGGAAGATGCGACCGTTTTTCTTCAGCACGACGGGACCTTCGTTGACGGCGTAGCGCACGCGTTCCCAGTCGAACGCGGGCTTCGACAGCAGCACGGCCGGACCGGCGAGCTGCGTGGGGGTGGCGAGCGGGGCGATGTAGACGTTCGAGTTGTCCTTCGAGGCGGGGCCTTTTTGCGCCCAAATCAGGTAACGATGGCCGCGGTGTTCGAAGATCGAGGCATCGAGCGCGAAGGATTCCCAGCCGGTGTCGAGTTGGCCGCGCTCGATCCACTCGCCCTCGAGCGGGTTGGCGGCGGAATTTTCGAGGACGTAGAGGCGGATGTTCCAGATCTTCTCCGCCTCGCCGGCGGCGAAGTAGATGAACCATTTGCCATCGAGGTGATGAATCTCCGGTGCCCAGATGTGCGCGCCCATCGGGCCGGTGGCGTGTTGGCGCCAGATGACCTTCTCCTCGGCGCCGGGCAACTCAGCCAGCGTGCGTGCGCGGCGCAGCACGAGGCGGTCGTATTCGGGCACCGTGCCCATGAAGTAGTAGTAGCCGTCGCTGTGCTTGAGGATGTGCGGATCGGCCCGCTGGAGAATGAGCGGGTTGGGCAAAGATGATGGGGGCGGCGCGCCCCGCTGGATCGCAGCGCCGCAGAGCGCCCACGAAACACACGAAAGACACGAAACGAGGAGAGAGCGGAGCGGCATCATGGGGAAATCGGGAGGCATCGGCAGTCGGTGAAGGCAGGCAAATCGCTGAACGTGCGGGAGCGGGTTTGTAACGTATTATGTTACAAACCGGTTTGGCCACGGTCAGCGGGAGCGGGTGCGGGTGTGGGCGCGGCAACTGAAGCGGAGATGTTGGCGGGGCGCGGTTCGGAGGGGAGCTCGGGGGTGTCGGCGAGATCGCGGTCGAGCGCGGCGCCGTCGAAGGGAATGACGATGACCTTGTTGCCGTGGCGGTCGTTGCCTTTCTCCTCGTCCTTCGGCACGTCGAGCACGGCGAGCGTGACGGCGACCACGTGACCGTTTTCGATCACAACGCCGGGGCGCTCGAGTTTGTCCCAGCGGTTGACCGTGCCGTCGGTGTAGCGCACGAAATCGACGCGTGGATCGTAGGCGACACCGCGGAGCGTCCAACCGGTGATGCCGTCCTTCGAGGTGAGGTGAAAAGCGCGGCGCTGACTCCAGCTGTTGACGACGATGTGGTAACGGCCGCCGCTGAACCAGACGCACGGGTCTTCGAGGTCGCGTTGTTCGAGGCCGGCGATCTTCGGATAGATGCTCGGGCCCTGCGCGTAGTAGGGACCGAGGATGCCGGTTTGGCTGAGCAGGATTTGTCCCGAGCGCGGCACGATCATGAAATTGCCATCGGGCCGGACCATGACGCTGTAGTTGGAGGCGCGTTTGCGGACATCGCCGTGTGCGACAATCGTGCCGAGTTTGGCCCATGGGCCGTCGGGAGAATCGGAGACGTAGACGGTGCCCGGGCGGGTTTCGCTGATCACGACCGCGTAGCGACCGTCGGGCAGGCGCAGGGCGGTGACGTTGTGCCCTTTGCCCTGTTCATCGTTGGGCCAGAGGAGGCCACGGTCGACGTAGGGGCCGAGCAGGTGTTCGCTGATCGCACTCACGGCAACGGAGCCGCCCCAGCCATTGTGCCCGCGCGGTTCGTCCCAGCGGCTGGCGAAGAGGCGGTAGCGACCGTCGTCGCCGCGGAGAATCTGGCCGTCCCAGTAGCAGTAGCGATTCGCGACGTCCTCGAGGCCGTTGTGCACGTCGCGCGGCAACGCGCCCGGTGCGCCCCAAGTTTCCGACGTCAGCGGCGCGCGCGCAGGGATGGGAAGGAAGTAGTCGATAAAGGATTTTGCGCCGCGATGCGAAGCGGTGGCGTTGATGTCGGGCGATTGCGCGCTGGCGGACAGCGCGAAGAAAACCAGCAGCGAGTGGGAGACGAAGGGGGCTAAACGCATAGGGGGAAACGGAGTTGCTCAGATCGGTTGACGACAAACAAAGCGAATGCCGAGACGCGACAACGCGAACTGTTTGAGCGTGCGTCTGGCGGTTTCGCGGAGTGGCGGGTCACCGCGCGTCAGAGTGTGAGCCTAAACACGAGGGCGGCGTCGTGCGGTGGCGTCACGTCGAGCGGCTCGATCACGAGGTGTTCGGCGGTTTGCTTCCAACGCACGGGGGCGGCGCAGCCGAGCGCGGTGAGTTGCGCGATGCGCGGGCCGTTGTGCTGGCCGAGGGCGGCGAGGCGGAGTGACTCGGTGGGAACGCCGAGGGCGATCACGTAGAGCGTTTTGCCGTCCTTGCTTGCGGTGTAGCGGACGTCGGCAGCGGTGAACGGCTGGCCCTTGCCCTCGTTGAAACCTTGGGCGGAGAGCGCGACGCCCGCGCTGGCCGGACCTTCGCCGAAGGTTTTCCACGGACGAGTGCCGAAGATCGCTTCGCGGTTCACATCCATCCAGGTGGCGATGCCTTCGACGACGGCGAGGCTGGCCTCGTCCGGTGTGCCATCGCCGCGCAGCGGGATGTTGAGGAGAAGATTGCCGTTCTTGCTGACGATGTCGGCGAGCATTCGCACGACGGTGGCGGCGCTCTTGTAGCCATGGTCGGCCGCCAGCTTTTTATCGTAGTGCCAGCTGCCGATGCACGTGCAGGTCTGCCAGGGGAGCGCCTGGATGTCGTTCGGCGCGCCGCGCTCGACGTCCCACACGAGCGCGCGTCTCTGGTCGGCGGTGAGGATTTTGCCGAAGAGCACGACGTCGGTTTTGCCTCCGTTTCGCGCGGCGCTCTGGTTGTAGTAATGCGCGGCGATCTTCAGGCCGGCGTCGCTGACGGGCCAGAGTGGCAGCGCGGTGTCGTCGAAGTAGAGCAGGTCGGGCTGGAACCGGTTGATCAGATCCAGCGTGCGGTTGTAGAAGCGATCACAGTAGGCCTGGTCGGGCGGAGTGATGCCGTTGTCCCAATCCCAGCGTTCGTGGATGGTCTTGGGGTCCAGAAAACCCGGCGCGGGTGCATGGCGCTGCTCGTAGAGGTCCTGCGGGTCGAGCCCTTCCCACCACGTGCCTTTGCCGTCGGCGGCGGTGAGTTTGCCGTCGTAAGGCACGCCGGCGAGCGGGCCGGTTTGGTCGGCGCCTTGCGCGGGTTCATACCAACTCCATGCGTGGGCCGCGTGGACGCTGACACCGAACTTCAGGCCGTGGGCGCGCGCGGCTTTGGCCCAGCCGGCGATGAGATCCTTCTGCGGACCGACGCGCACGGAGTTCCACGGCTGATACTTCGAGTCCCAGAGGTCGAGATTGTCGTGGTGATTGGCGAGGGCGAAAAAATACTGCGCGCCGGCGCGCTGGTAGAGAGCGACCAACTTGTCGGGATTCCAATTCTCTGCCTTCCAGCGATGGATGACGTCTTTGAAGCCGAACTGCGACGGGTGGCCGTAGGTCTCGCGGTGGAAGGCGGTGACATTGGGGCCCCACGCCGGGCCGTGCTCAAGATAGAGGTGGCGCGCATACCAGTCGCCCATGCCCGGTTCGCATTGCGGCCCCCAGTGCGCCCAAATGCCAAACTTCGCGTCGCGGAACCACGCGGGCACCGCGTAGCCGCGCAATGACTCCCAAGTCGGCGCAAACGGACCGGCCGCGATGGGCTCGCGCGCGGTGGCGACGACGACGAACGGTTTCTCCTGAGCGCGCGCAGCAACGACGCCGAAGAGGAGGAACAAGGCGATCAACGAGGAGATCAGAGATGGGGTTGGCATGGTGTTAGTGCGTCGAGGGCGAAGGAGCGAATTGGACGGAGCTGTCGTTGAGGTGGGCGGCGGCGCCTTTGCCTTGTCGCAGCGTCAGCATCTCCGCGCCGGCGAGCAGCACCGGGCCGTAACCGTGCGCGGCGTAGACGCTCACGGGACGGTAATAGTAGAACATCGGCTCGAAACCCATGCCGGTGCCGACGCAGGTGTTCTCCACCTGGCCTTGCGCGTTGACCTGTTGCGCGACGGCGTTCCAGCCGAGTGAGACCATCGGGCCGTAGGCGAGCGGGTCGAGCCAGCCGCGGTTGATGCCACGCGCGATCGAGTAGACGAACATCGCGGACGCAGACGTCTCGAGATAGGAATCGTTGCGGTCGAGCAATTGGTGCCAGAGCCCGCTGCGACCTTGCACGGCGGCGAGACCGGCGGCGTGCGCGCGGAATTGCGCGAGCACCGTGGCGCGGCCGGGGTGATTTTCGGGCAACACGGAGAGCACCTCGGCCATCGCGAGGATCGCCCAGCCGTTGGCGCGGCCCCAGTGAAAGGCGGGATGCGGCTCCATGTCTTGCACCCAGCCGTGACGGTAGAGACCGCGCTCGGGGATGAACATGCGGGACGAGAATTGCAGAACCTGCTTCACCGCGTCATCGAAATATTTCTGTTCGCCGGTGAGCGCGCCCATCTGGGCGAGCGCGGGCACGCTCATGTAAAGATCGTCGAGCCAGAGCGTGTTGTAGTGCGGGTGATGGCGCGCAAGCGTGCCGTCGGCGAGGCGCACCTGCTCCGCGTGAATCCAGCGCATGTAGTTTTCGATCCACGGGCGGAGCCGATCAGGCGAAACGCCGGCGCGCGCGGCTTTGATGAACGCCGCGCACATCGAGCCGGAATCGTCGAGGCTGCGCGGTGCGAGCACGGAGCGGAGCGCGAAGGCGCGTTGCGGGCCGGCGGCGGGTTGCTCCGTGGGTGGCGGAAGCGACTTCAGATGGTTCGCCACGGTGGCGATGGCGTGAACGCGCTGTGCGACGTAGTCACGGTAACGCACGTCGCCGGTCACCTCGGCGGCATGCAACATGCCGGCGTAAGTGACGCCCCACTCGTAGCTCGTGAGGAGGAAGTCGGTGCGCTCGAAACCGACGCGACCGTTGAGGTGCGCGAGATCGGTGACCGGTGTGCGCGATCCGTAGTCGGCGACGCGCACGACTTTGATCGGCGTGGCCTGTTCGAGGTAGTCGGTGATGCGTGCGAGCACTGCGCTGATTTCGGCCGGTGTGGCGGGCTGATACGGCGTCGGGTAGGCAGGCGCGACGCGCCCGGCGAAGATTTGGGCGGCTTGCGCGTCGGAGGTCGCCGCGGTCGGCGCGACGCTCGGCGGAGGGACGGGCGCGGTGGATTGCGCGAGCAGCGGTGCGGTGCAGAGCAGGGCGGCGAAAAATGCACGCATGGCGATGGGTGTAGCGGACGGGTCAGGATTGCGGCGGAACAAGTTCGATGAAGGTCGGGGCGTCGCGCTCGCAGGAGAGCACGCCGTTTTTCTCGTGTAGTTCGACCACCAGGATCGAACTGCGGCGGAGATCGAGCGAGTCCTTGTCCTCGGGCTTGATCGTGCCGGTGCGGCCGGGGTGTGTGAAATAGAACACGAACGCGCGTTCGCCGCTCACGACGACGCAGGGGTGTCCGCCGTTCACGCCGTCGTCGGCGCCGCGACCGGGGACGGCGAGGAGGTTCTCCGCTTGCGCCGTCCAGGTGACGAGGTCGTCGGAGCGATAGGCGCCGAGACCGCGCCAGAGATCGACGAGCATCCAGTAACGCCCGCGCCACGCGAAGACGAACGGGCCCTCGCCGGGGCGCTCGCCCACGCCGGTGCATTTGCCGTGGTCGGTCCACGTGAAGAGATCGGGGCTGTCGGCGTAGTAGATGGATTTGCGGTCCCGCTCATTGTTATACCAAAGCCGCCAGGTGCCGTCGGGCAGGCGGTGCACGCCGGCGTCGATCACACGATCGGAGGCGAGCGCGAGCGTGGAGCGGTAGGTCCATTTCCGCAGGTCGGTGCTCGTGAGGTGCACGAGGCGGCGCGGGTGTTGCCAGTTTTCGAACACGCCCGGCACGACTGTGAGGAACATGTGGTGCAGCCCCGCCCCGGCGAGCGCATCGTCACGTATTACGTGACGATGCGTGGAGTCACTCCCGCTCGGCGGGGAGGCGGCGTTGTCACGTATTACGTGACCATTGGCTGGGTGGGCGGTGACGATCTCGGGTGCCCAGTGAGTGGAGGTTTCGGGCGGGCCACCGACTTCCGGCGGGAGATCGATTTCGGCGGTGCCGAGATAACTCCAGGTGGTGCCGCGGTCGCGCGACTCGGCGATACCGATGCGAGTGCCGTGCACCCACGCGACGCCGGAGAGGCCCGGGACGTTGGCGCGGCGGTTGGTGTAGAACATCCACCAAGCTTGCGCGTGCGGGTTCCAGACGACGACGGGATCGGCGGCTCCGTCGAAGATCGGATCGCGGAAGAGCGGCTTGGGCGCGGGGCGCGGCTCGGCGGCGAAGGCGGCGAGCGCGGCGAACGAGAGCAGAACAGTGGTCAGCAAACGCATGAGAAAAAGGCTCACCAATCGGCGAGCGGACGGAGAGGAGGTTGAGCAGGAGCGTCGGTGCCCGGAGAGAATTGGATCGCGAGCGCGAGGTCCGGCGCGGACGCGTCAGCGGTGAGCGTGACCGAAAGCAGGCTGACGCCGGGATTCGGGGCGTTGTAGCCGTCGGTGGGCGGCGCGGCGGGCGCGGCGGTGAAGGTCGCACCGGATGGCGCGAGAATGCGCACGGTGAGCGTGCGATTGTTTTGGTGCAGGAGCGCAGTGGCGCCGCGGAGCTCGATGCGGGCGCGCGTGGCGATTTGCCAGCGCACGGTGCCGGCGGGCGCGAGGCCGGAGACCTCGTCGCGCACGAGGAAGCCGCGATCAGGCTGGAGTGCGAAGCCGCGCGCCACCCGGTGCGCGTGGCCGGCGAAGACAGGACTCAGGTCGAGAACTGCGCCGCGGAATTTGGTGTCGGAAGCGAAGCGCGTGATCGTGGCCTGTCCGCCGACGTCGTGCAGCGCACCGTCGAGCGTGAGCGTATTGTGCGAGAAATTATTGAGGCGAAAAACGGTCCAGCGCTGCGAGTCCTGCGCCATGCGCCACAGGTCGATGCGCTTCGACTCGAGCGACTCGTAGTCCTGCATGCCGAGGTCGATGGCCCAGCGCACGCCGTCGGCTTCGTAGACGAAGGAACCGGCATCCATGTGACCGTGATTGAGGCCTGCGCGACCGGCCTTGACGGCGAGATAGGCGGCATCGGGAGAGGTCCACGATTCGCGGAACGTGGCGACGGCGTTCGCGCTGTCACCCAACCAATCGAGCGGAAGCTTGGGTGCGGGCGCGGTGCGCTCGGGCCACCAGAGCGCGGCGAGCGGGGCGAAGCGATTCGCGGCGATGGCGCGCGCGCGGGTCTTGGCTGTGGCGAGATCGCGGAGTTCGAAAAGGAGCAGGCCGGGATCGTCGAGGCGCCGTGCGAACCAGAAGGCGGCGGGTTCGAGGCTGCGTTTTTCGCCGCCGTCGAAAAAGTTGTAGGACAGACCGGTTGGCCCGGTAAGTTGCACGACGCCGCCGGCGCTGGGCAGGAATCCGGGGCTGCGGCACAGGTCCCAATCGGTGCCGAGCGCGGATTCGAGCGCGGCGATCATCAAGACCTGATAGGTTGTGCCGTAGGCCCAGTAGGACGGACCTTCCGGATAAACGCCGGCAGGGGCGTAAGGCGCGAGACCGTTGGCGATGCCGGCGCGGGCGAGACGGAGCAGCGTGGCGGCTTCCTCGGGCGCGTCCTCGGCGATGGCGAGGGCGCCGAGGGTGAGGCCGCCGAAGCAGACCTGGTTCCAGTTGTGCTTGGCGCGGTGCCAGCTGTTGCGGTGATCCTTCGGGTCGAGGCCGGGTTGGAGGCCTTTCGTCCGGATGGCGGCGACGATCTCCGCGCGGCCCGCGGGCGAGAGACGGTCGTGGAGCCAGTCGTAGCCGAGCGCGAGCGCGGCGGTGGCTTCACCGATGTCGAGGAAGTGACTCGGGTTCCAGTCCTCGAAGCGGGCGGCGGCGAGCATTTCCTGCTCGGCGCGCGCGGCGAACTCCGCGGCGGCGGGATCGTCGAGCGTGCGCGCGACGTAACTGAAGAGAAGCACGCGGTGCAGCAGCTCACGCGACGTGTGCAGCAGGCGGCGGCCGACCATCTGGCGTGTGACGGCCGGGGCGGGGACGCGAGCGCGGGCGGCTTCGATCAGGCTGGCGTGAAAATCGGCGAGCGCGGGCTCTTGCGCGAGGCGCGCGCGCAAGCGGGCCCAGTCGGCGTCGCGGGCGAGCAAGCGCGGGTGGGGCGGGAGTGCAGCGAGTGAAACAGGGGATGCCTTCTCGTTTGCCCGGACAGCAAGTGTCGAGGCGAGCCAGAGCGCGCTGAGGACGAGGAGGAGTTTCTTCATGGTTGCACGGGCGTGAGGACGATGCGGTCGAGCACGACGCCGTCTTCGATCCCTCGGATGGTGAGCTTGTGTGCGCCGGGCTGCGAGAGGCGGATGCGCGTCGTGAGCGGGCGGTAGCCGTTAAGGACGCCTTGCGCCCACTCCGGGCCGCCGTCGCGCACGGGAAGCGCGAGGGTTTGCAGCGGGTCGTCGTCGATGGAGAAGGCGAGGCGCAGTGAGTCGCCGCGGAGCGGGTGCGTGGGGAGGATTTCGAAGGTGAGGTCGAGATTCCGCCCATCCGATTCGAACTCGTAAGTGTAGAGCGCGTCTTTCGCGACACGCAGCGCGCCACCGTAGCGTCCGAGCCCTGGGATGATTCCGGCGCCCTCTCTCGTTTCTGCGGCAAAAAACACCGGCAAAGAAATCAATCCGTCGACCTCGCTTGGTTTGGTATCGGGCAAAACCGACGGACGCCACGGAGCGATGCGCATACTTTTCCAGTCGTCGTCCGCCGGCTCCAGTCGCATGAATCCCTTCCATTTTCCGAGAGCGACATCCTCGTTGAACCGCCGGGTCAGCTCGCGCAACCCGGTGTCGGCGTCCCGCGCGGCGTCGAGGTGAAAACCTTGTTCGCCGAGGATGTAGCGACGGTTGGCGAGCGCGGCTCCCTTCACCGGGTAAGCGATCAGCTCAAAGAATGGATCTCGTCTTTCGATCGGAAGTTTCTCCGCCAAATAGTCGACGTCCGACCTCAAATCGTCGAAGGCCGAGCGGCGTGCCTCCAACTCGCCGCGGGTCCAATCGCTCGGTCGCGGCGGCTGACCGGGTAGCCACCATTGCAGATGTTCGGGTTTGCGGGCGAAGTTGAGCGTGTAGTAGCGATCAAGGATCGATGCGATGCGCTCGGCGTGTGTCGCGCCGAACTCGCGCGCGGCGAATTCGCGGAGGAATTTCGGCTGCGCGTCGGGACCCCATTGCTTCACGTCCCAGGCGAGGCGCAGGAAGAATTCGGTGCCGATCTCGGCGGGCTTGAGGTCGCCGACGTTGACGATCCAGACGCGATCGGCGCCGTGCGCGTAGGACTTCGTCATTTCGGACCAGATGAGCGCGGGCGGCGTCGTGCAGAGCCAGAGATAGGCGAGCGGGCGACCGAGGTAGGAGATGTGGTAGTAGACGCCGAAGCCGCCGGAACGTTGACGCTCCTCGGCCGAGGCGAAGTTGCGGACGTAGCCGAAGTTGTCGTCGGGCCAGACGATCGTGACGTCGTCGGGGACGCGCAGGCCGTCGCGGTAGAGGTCGAGCACCTCCTTGTAGGCGCAGAAGATTTGGGGAATGGACGGCGCGGGGTTGTTCGCGGCGGGGTCGGGAGACCCCGCCCTACACGGCGAGGCGTGCTCGGCGAGCATCGCGCGTTGGTCGGCGAAGACTTGCTCGAGGATAGCGATGCGTTCGACGTCGGTCTTCGCGCCTTGGATGGCGCTGTCGTGAATGCCGCGCATACCGAGCGTCCAGAGATTTTCGTAGCGACCGTTGGTGCGGACGCGCTCCTCCCAGTAGGCGCGGACGCCGGCGCGGTTGGTGACGTAGTTGTAGTCTGCAGCGCGGTCGTGGGGCCATTCGCGGACGTTGTTGCGGAGCATCGGCTCGGCGTGCGAGGAGCCCATGACGATGGCGTAGTCGTCGGCGAGCGCCGCGTTGCGCGGGTCGGCGTTGAAAGGCTTCGTGCACGCGTGCATCGCGGGCCACAGCGTGTTGGCTTTGAGGCGGAGCAGGAGTTCGAAAATTTTCGCGTAGGTTTTTTGGCCGATGCCGCCGTTCTCGGGTTCGAAGGTGGTCGCGGCCCACGGTTGCAGGCCCCAGTCTTCATCGTTGAGGAAAATGCCGCGGTATTTGACCGAGGGCGGACCGAAGCGGCGCGTGCCGTCTGGGATGAACAGTTCGCTTTTCTTTTCCGGCGCGACGTCGGCCCACCAATGCCACGGCGACACGCCGATTTGTTGCGAGAGTTCGTAGATGCCGAAGGCAGTGCCGCGGCGGTCGCTGCCGACGATGACGAGCGTCGGTGCGGGAACGGCCGGCGGCGCGAGCGTGGCGATGAGAAATGATTCCCACGCGCCGCGGAGATCGCCGACGTCGAGCGCGCCGGAGGTGACGAGCGCGTCGATCTCAGAGGCGTGGCCGAGCGTGCCGAGGAGGACGCGCGGGGCAGTCGCATCGCGGGGAGAAGGGCGGTTGGGAGCAACCGCCCCTGCCGACGGCGGTGCGATACCGGTAATGCTGGCGATGTCGCGCGCGAGATCGCGGGCGGCGAGATGGACGACTTTGGCGTCGTCGGGTGAAACGACGAGGGCGGCGGCGCGACCGTCGGCGACGAGCGGGAAGGCGGCGCTGGCGTCAGTGAGTGCGCCGACGAGTGAGGCCAGAAGGATCAGCGATCGGCACAGGCGCGACGGCGACATGGATCACAGTATTCAGCGCGCGGGAGCACGGCGCACGTTCCATTTCACCTTTCCGACGAAGGGATCGCGTGCGAGCTGACATTGGCCGTCGGGCGCGGCGTTGAGCGTGACGGTTTGCGGCGCGGTGTCGCCAGGGCGAAAAACGAGGCCGTGCGCGGGGGCGTCCGTGGTGCTGTAGGCGACGAGTTCGAGCTGCGACCAGTCCATCTGCGCGGTGGATTGCGCGAGCGCGATGTGTGGCAGCGCGGTGCCGTCGCGCACGAGCAGCACGATCGGAATCGGGCCGGCTTCGATGCGGTGCCAGCCACCGGCGTAGACGCGACCGGTCTGGTAATCGATCCACTTGCCTGCGGGCAGGTAAACGTCGCGCGCGGTCGTGTTGGTTTCGAGCAGCGGGGCGACGAGCAGGCTCGAGCCGAAGAGGTATTCGTCGTCGACGGTCCACGCGCCTGCGTCGTCAGGGAACTCGAAGAAGAGTGCGCGGAGCATCGGCAGGCCGCGGTCGGCGCTGTCCTTGGCTTGCGCGTAGACGTAGGGCATGAGGCGGTATTTCAGCTCCACGGTGCGACGGAACTCGTCGGTGAATTTCTCGCCGTAGGGCCATGGCTCCTTGGGCGGCGATCCGTGGCAGCGGCTGTGCGAGGTCAACATCCCGAACGGCAGCCAGCGGCGGTAAAGCTCCTCCGGCGATTTGCCGAAGAAGCCGCCGATGTCATGGCTCCAGAAGGAAAATCCGCTCGCGCCGAACGAGAGTCCGCCGCGCAGGGTGGCGGCCATCGCGCCATCGGTTGTGTGCGAGTCGCCGCCCCAATGCAGCGGGTAGCGCTGGCTGCCGGCCCAGGCGGCGCGCGCCCAGATGATCGATTCGTGATTCGCGCGCTCGGTGACTTCCATCACGGTCTTTTGGTAGCGCACCGGGTAAAGATTGTGCTCGTAGAAACCGGTCGAGCCGGACGCGTAGAGGCCGTCGAACGGCGCGGCTTCACCGAAGTCGACCTTGATGGCGCCGACGCCGAGTTTGAGCAGGCCGGCGAGTTTTTCCTGATACCACGCGACGGTGGCGGGATTGGAGAAATCCAGCACGGCGTCCTCGCGCGGCGTGCCGCCCTTGGCGTCCTTCACGTGGAGGCCCTGCGCGATGATCTCGGGGAAGAGTTTGTTCTTGGGCACGAAATAGGGGAGTTGCCACAGCGAGACGCGGAAGCCGTCGCGGCGCAGGTCAGCGATCATCTTGCCGGCGTCGGTGAAGCGCGAGCGCGAGAACTCGTAGTCGCAGTGCCAGTCGGTCTCGAACCAGCCGGTGTCGAGGTGGATCACGTCGCAGGGAATGCGGTGTTCGCGGAGCTTCGCGGCGACGTCGCGGACTTCGGTCTCGGAGCTGTAGGTGATGCGACTCATCCAGAGCCCGAACGACCAGAGCGGCGGCAGTGGCGGGCGACCGGTGAGGTCGGTGTAGGCGGCGAGCACATCCTTCGGTGCGCCGAGGAAGACGAAGAGATCCGCGACGCCGTCGCCGAGCGAGATCGTGCTTTGCGAGAAGTGAGTGGCGCCGAGGTCGGCGGTGAGCGGGGCGGAGGTGTGGAAGAACATGCCGTAGCCGCGGCTGCTGAGAAAGAAGGGGACGGGCTTGTATTGGGCGGGCGTCTCGACGCCGAGGGCGTCGGTCGTGCAGAGCACGAGCTTCTGTCCGCGTTTGTCGAGCGGGCCGAACGCTTCGCCGCCACCGATGATTTTCTCGCCGGGCGCGAGCGCGAGCACCGGTTGCACGCTGCGCGTGTAGTCGGCGATGCGCCGCACGAAGCAGAACGGCGCTCCGCCTTGCGAGCGCGTGCTCGTGAGCAACCGCCCGGTGGCGTCGCGGAACTCCACGAACCACGGGTTCTCGTGCAGCACGACTGCGCCGTGCGCACTGCGGAATTCCCAGCCGCCCTCGATGCGCTTGCTTTGCCACGAAGGATCGCGGGTGGGCGGGCGAACGAGCATGAGTTCCTCGCGCGCGGGCGGAGGCGTGGCGGTTGTCGCGACGCGGAGGCGGACCGTGCGCGGCGAGACGAATTCGAGCGAGAAGGGCAGCGTGGGGTCGGCGGCGTATTCCTGCGGCGGCCATTCATTCGGGCGGGTGGGGCTGAGGCCGGGGCGCGCGTTGTTGAACGACACGCCGACGCCGCGCGCCGAGCGTTTCCATTCGAGCTGGCCCGTGCCGGTCGTTGGGTCGAACGAAGCGACCTTGTCCGCGACGAAGAAGGTGTTGTTCGAATCGGCGAAATCCGCGGCGACATCGACGGGAGCGTTGAGCCAACCGGGAGCGGCGGCGGCCAGTCGCGGCGCCGTCAGCGCGAGCGCGGCGAGGCCGATCGAGAGGGGACGGAGAATTTTCATGGTGGGGCGGAGCCTCCGATTCGAATGGGGTGAGGCGGAGGGGGCCCGTCTCCCACGGGCCCCGACTTTAGAAAAAACGAGGGCCGGCTGGACGCCGGCCCGGATCACCGACGTCAGAGCTCGAGCACGACCACCGACTTGGCGGGAAGCTCGACGGTGAGCTTGCCGGCGGCGAGCTTCGCGCCGGTGAAGGGCGTGGGCTTCACGGTGTCGGGGGCGGCGAAGGTGTTGTGCGCGTCCATCGCGCCCGCGGTGAGCACGCGGCCGGTGACGCTCTTCGGCTCCACGCCGGCCAGCGCGCACGTGATCGTGATGGCGTTCTTCGGGTCGGTGTTGACGAGCGAGAGATGGACTTTGCCGGCGGCATCGCGCGAGGCGGAGGCGCTGACGGCGGGGATATGCTCGTTGCCGAACGTGTAGTCGGGCGCGAGGAGATCGACGCGGAGCGAGGTGGCGTCCTGATGGACCTTGAACATCTCGAAGACGTGGTAGGTCGGCGTGAGCACCATTTTCTCCTTGTTGGTGAGGATGACGGCTTGGAGGACGTTCACCATTTGCGCGATGTTGGCCATCGCGACCCGGTCGGCGTGTTGGTGGAACAGGTGGAGATTCAAGCCGGCGACGATGGCGTCGCGCAGCGAGTTTTGCTGGAAGAGGAATCCGGGGTTGGTGCCGGGCTCGACGTCATACCACGTGCCCCATTCGTCGACGATCATGCCGACTTTTTTCTCGGGGTCGTATTTGTCCATGATTGCGGCGTGTTTCGTGATGAGGCTTTCCATCACGAGCGTTTGGCGGAGCGTGGCGAACCATTGGCTCTCGTCGAAACCGGTCGCGACACCCTTCTTGTTCCAGTTGCCGGTCGGGAGCGTGTAGTAGTGCAGCGAGAGGCCGTTCATGTGACGGCCCGCGTTCTTCATGAGGACCTCGGTCCAGTTGAAGTCGTTGGAGTTGGCGCCGCAGGCGATGCGGTAGGGCGTGGTGTCGCCGTATTTTTTGACGAAGGTGTTATACCGGCGGTAATTGTCGGCGTAGAACTCGGGCGTCATGTTGCCGCCGCAGCCCCAGCTTTCGTTGCCGACGCCGAAGTATTTCACTTTCCACGGCTGCTCGCGGCCGTGCGCGCGGCGCAGGTTGGCCATGGGCGAGCTGGCGGCGGAGGTCATGTATTCGACCCACTCCATCGTTTCCTGCACGGAGCCGCTGCCGACGTTGAGGCTGATGTAGGGCTCGATGCCGAGCATTTCGCAGAGGTCGAGAAACTCGTGCGTGCCGAAGTGGTTGTTTTCGACGACGCCACCCCAGTGGGAGTTGAACATCGAGGGACGCGATTCGCGCGGACCGATGCCGTCCTTCCAATGATACTCGTCCGCGAAGCAGCCGCCCGGCCAGCGCAGCACGGGCACCTTGAGCTCCTTCAGCGCGGCGAGCACGTCGTTGCGATAGCCCTTCGTGTTCGGGATCGGCGAGTCGGGGCCGACCCAAATGCCCTCGTAGATGCAATGGCCGAGGTGCTCGGCAAAATGGCCGTAGATGTTGCGGTTGATAACGGGGCCGGGCTGGTCGGCGCGGAGGGTCAGCGTGGCCTCGGTCGCGTGCAGAGATGAGAAGGCGGACGCCACAGCGAGCGCCGCGCAGGCAAACAGGGGTCGGGGGATCATGTGCGAAATGCTTCTGCGAAAGCGGGCGGGCTCAACCGCGGCGCCGCTTGACCGTTCGACGGGTGAAGCAGCGTGCGGTGGGCGCGCTGAGCGACGAGCAACCACGTTGTCGCTGCGCTCCAACGCGGCTACGGGAGAGGCGAGGCAGTCGGCGTCAGCCGTATAGGTTGCGCGGCGGAGTTGCGCGCAAGCGCACAACCTACCTTGCGTCGACTGGTGCGCGATCAGCGCGGGAGCGGAATCGTGTCCTCGAATTTCACTTCCTCGGGCGCCGTGCCGTCGGGCGCGGTGATCGTGAAGTGGCCGCGGAGGCGAATCTCTTCGGACGACTCGCCGATCATCACCGTGAAGCGGCCGGGCTCGACGACCCATTCGTAATTCGCGTTGAGGAGCTGCAGGTGGCGGCGCTCGAGTTGGAAGGTGACGGGTTTGGTCTCGCCGGGCGCAAGCGACACGCGGGCGAAGCCGCGCAGCGTCTTGTCCCAGCCGGTGACCGAACTGAAATCGTCGCGCAGGTAGAGTTGCACGACATCGTCGCCGGCGCGGGAACCGGTGTTGGTCACGTCGCACGTGACGGTGATCGTCGTGTCCGCGCCGGCGCGCTCGGGCGTGAGGCGGAGGTTCGAGTATTTGAAGCTCGTGTAGCTGAGACCGTGGCCGAACGGAAAGAGCGCGCCGGCGACCTGGCCTTCGTCCTTCGCTTGCGCGCCGGGACGTGAAGGGAAGCCGAATGGCACCTGGCCCGCGCTGCGCGGGAACGTGATCGGCAGGTGGCCGCTGGGGTTGACGTCGCCGAGCAGCACGTCGGCCAGGGCGGCGCCGGCTTCTTCGCCGGGGAACCACAGCTCCACGATCGCGGGCACGTGCTTCGCGGCCCAGTTGATGCTGAGCGGACGGCCGTTGCTCAAGACGAGCACGACCGGCTTGCCGGTGGCGTGCAGCGCGCGGAGCAGTTCCTCCTGGTAGCCGGGCAGGTCGAGGCTGACGCGGCTGGCGGATTCGCGGCTGATGTCGTCGGTCTCGCCGAGCACGGCGATGATCACGTCGACGTTTGCCGCGGCCGACACGGCGGCGGCGATGCCGGCGCGCACGGCTTCCGAGGCGGGCTCCTTGAAAAGGTCGCTTTCGGGAAACGCGGCGTCCTTGGCGGCGACACCTTTTTCAAAAAGCACCTCGATGCCCGCGGCGCTGAGGCGCGTGCGCAGGCCGGTGAGCGGCGTGATGAAGTCGAGCTGCTGGGGCGCGTAGCGCGACCACCAGCCGTGCGGGTCGTCGGCGAGCGGACCGGCGATGAGCACCTTCTTGAGCTTTTTCGGATCGAGCGGGAGGGCGGCGCCATCGTTCTTGAGCAGCACGATCGACTGGCGCGCGGCGGTGTGGGCGGCGGCCAAGTGCTGGGGGGCGCGCACCGTGCGCTCGGCGGCGGCGGGATCGCGGTAAGGCGCGTCGAAGAGACCGAGGCGGAATTTCACGCGGAGAATTTCGCGGATGCGCTCGTCGACGACGGCCATCGACAGTTTGCCGGCGCGGATCTGTTCGCGCAACGGGGTGGCGTAGACCTGCGGCGGCGTGAACGTCGTGCGGATGTTCAAGCCGGCTTCGACGGCTTGGCGCACCGCATCGCCGTAGGTCGGCGCGGTGCGGTGCTTGGTGTGGATGAACTCCACGGCGTCGCTGTCGGAAACGACGTAGCCGTTAAAACCCCATTCCCGGCGCAGGATGTCGGTGAGGAATTTTTTCGAGGCTTCGACCGGCACGCCGTCGTAGTCGTTATACGAAGCCATCACGCCCATGGCGCCGGCTTCCCTGATCGCACGGCGGAACGGCTCGAGGTAGATTTCCTGCACGTCGCGCCACGTGGCGGCGGGATCGGTGCGCACGTGGCCGTCGCGGCCGCCCTTCGGGATCGAGTAGACGGCGAAGTGTTTCAGCGTGGAGGCGACGGTCGATTCCTGGATGCCGCGGACTTGCTCGACGCCGAGGGTGCTGACGAGGAACGGATCTTCGCCGTAGGTTTCCGTCGTGCGGCCCCAGCGCGGATCGCGCGCGAGATCGAGGATGGGCGAGTAGACATTGCTGTAGCCGAGCGCGCGGGCCTCGCGGCCGGTGATGCGGCCGATCTCGCGCACGAGTTCGGGGTTGAAGGCGGCGGCGACGCCGAGCTGGGCGGGAAAGCTGGTGGCCTTGGCGTGCAGCAGGCCGCGGATGCCTTCGTTGGTGAAATCGACCGGGATGCCGAGGCGCGTGCGCTCGATGAACCAGCGCTGGATTTCGTTGATCTGGCGCGTGTGGTTGCCCCACGGCAGGTCGAACTTGGGGTTCGCGAGATTGCTTTTCCAGCCGAGGTTGCCGTTCGACTGCTCGTCGATGTTGCCGATGCCGTCCTTCCACAGCTCCGTGTCCCAGCGGGGCGTGGGCAACTCGTCCTGCAACACGCGCGGGTAACCGTAGAGCGTGACCATCTGCGCGGTCTTCTCCTCGAGCGTCATGCGCGCGAGGAGATCAGTGACACGCGCCTCGACCGGCGCGGCCGCGTCCTCGTAAGGGTCCTTGGTGCCGTTCTTGTTCAGGTCGATCCAGCTGTCGTGATAGATCGCGGCGGACGGGCGGGCGTCGATGAATTGTTCAGGTGACGGGGCGGCGAAAATTGTTCCGACGAGAGCGAAGGCGGCGGCAGGGTGGCGGAGACAGCAGGAACTCATGGGGCAACGGGAATGACTGGGCGGGGGAAAGACAATGGCGTTCGCGTCACTCGAAAGAGGGGGACGCTGTGACAAGATCGCACGCCAGGGCGTGGTTCGGATCACGTTGCAGGACCTCGCCCAGCAGCTTGCGCGCGGCCACCTCGTCGCCGAGGCCGAGTTGAGCCTGCGCTTCGAGGAAAAGGGCGGCGGTCTGCTGGCGGGCGGCGAGATCGTCGTTGAAGAGGAGCATCGTCGGCAGGGATGTCGCGAAGTAGTCGATGTTCGCCGGGGCCTGTGCAAGCTGGCGGGCGTAGGCGAGCAGTTCGCGGAGCAGTTGCGCGGCTTTGGCGGGACGACCGAGCCGCCGCCAAGCGAGGGCGGAGTAGTAAGTGAGTTCCGAGAATGCTTTCACGCTCATCGCTTGGAAATCGCCCTGGAACGTCGCCGCGGCTCGCCACTGTTGGCGGGCGTCCGTGCGCAGGCCCGCGGTGGCGAGCGCTTCGCCGAGCCAGAAACGAACGTCGCTGGCATTCGCGAGCAGATGGCGCGCTTCGCCGAGGTTCGCCGGAGTTTCGAGTGCGGCGTCAAAAGAGGCGATCGCAGCGGGGGCGTCGCCGCGCGCGAGCGCCGCGCGACCGAGCAGCAGGTGGGTGCGCATGTGCTGGCCGAGCGCGAGACCTTCGCCGCCTTCCCACGGTTGGAATTTGCGGGTGCGGAGGATCGGCAGGGCGCGTTCGGAACGGCCGGTCTGGTTGTAGAGCGCGCACAGTTCGATGCTCAGGTCATCGCGGCTGCGGACGAGCGCGGGATGACGCTCCAGTTCCCGCAGGCGTTTTTCGGGCGCCGCTCCGGAGCGCTTCCACAACTGGTCGCGTTCGTAGAGCAGACGCGCGTCGGCGGGTGAGGCGCGGAAGGCGGCGTCGTAGGCGCGACGCGCGCGGCCGGGTTGCTGCAGAATGTTGAAGGCGGCGATGCCGAGATTGCGCCAAGCCACGGCGTTGGCGGGCTCGAGGCGCACCGCTCGCTCCCAGTGTGCGATCGCTTCGCGGTGGCGCCGGCGGTCGTAGAGCAGATTGCCGAGATAGAACGGCGCGCGGGCGTCGGTCGGGGCGGCGGCGATGGCCGATTCGAGAATCAGGATTTCTTCGAGACGCGCGGGGAAACAGTAGTCGGGCACCGCGCGGCGGGCGGCGGCAAGATGCCGCTTCGCCTCGGCAACGCGACCGGCGCGATGACAGAGCCACGCGCGGTAGTAGTCCAGGAGCGGCGCCGTGCCTTCGGTCGCGGTGGGCGCGGCATCGGCGAGCACGTCGAGCGCCTGGCCGTAAAAGCCGGCGCGCGCGTAATCGAGAGCGAGATCGAGCCGGATCTGCGTGTCGCCGGGCACCGCGCGGCCGAGCAGGTGGAGGCTCCAGGCGTCGAGCGAATCGAGGGTGAGGTTTTGCTCGAGGAGTGCCTGCGCGTCCGTTTCGTGGCCGAGTTTGCGCAGGACGATGGCCTGGAGGTTGCGCGCGGCGAGGTGGTCGGTGTTCAGGCGGAGCGCGCGTTCGAGTTGCGCGAGGGCGGCGTTCCAGTCGTGGCGCAGGCAATCGATCTGCGCGAGCAGGTGGAAGCCGCTGGCCTGCCAGGCGTGGTTCCACGTGGCTTTGTAGGCGGCAGCGTAGGCGTCGCGCAGGAGCGGGGACCGTGTGTCGTCGGGTGCGGGCGCGGCCGAGAACCAGCGCAGCACGAGGCAGCGAGCGAGTTGGTAGTGCGCTTCGCCGTCGGCCGGATTCGGATTGCGGTGAGTGAGGCGGGCGATGCTGGCCCGCAAGTGGCGCTCGGCGGAGGCGAACTCGCCGCGACGCAGGTGCCAGCGGCCGAGCGCGAGATGGCAGCGCGAGTCACCCGGATCGCGCCGGGTCGCCTCGCGCCAATACGCCTCGGGGAAGCGCGTCGCGTGGCGGTATTGCTCGAGGTGCAGGCCGGTGAGGTAGAGTTCGTCGTTGCTCGCGACATTGGCCGGCGCGGCGGGCTCGGTGGCGGCTTGGGCAGCGAGTTCGCTCGCGGTGGGTGGACGCGGCGTGATCGGCGTGTAGCGAAGCAACTCGCGGCCATCGGCGGTCGTGACGATCAGCGTCAGTTCAGGGGGGCGAGCGCCGCGCGGCAGGGCCACGCGTTCGACCAGGGGCTCCGCTGGCGAGAGATCGCGCGTGAACTCGGCGAGGGAGCGTCCCCGGCGCTCGAGTCGGATGCGTGTCGCGGACTGCGATGCGGTGACGGCGACGCCGAGGTGGGCGGTGGTTCCGTCGACGCGGAGGCTGAGCGCGGCGTCGGTATTGGCGGCGTGTGCGGGGCCGATGGCGCGGATCGGATACCAGTGTTGCGTCCAGGTTTTCGTTTCGCCGGGGGTGAGAAAGGAAAAGTCGGGCTGGTTGTCCGTGTAGACGCCGGCCATCAGCTCGATGTAGGGGCGATGCTCGCCGTTTTCATCGGCGTCGGTGAGGTTGCGGTCCCACGCGTAGCCGAATTCGTGATTGCCCCAGGTCCACTGTTTTTTGCCCGGCGCGATGTGGTGGTCGGCGACGTGCACGATGCCGGCTTGGGCGCGATGGTCGTAGCCGCCGAAGAAGTCACCTTGCGTCCCCATGCACATGTAGGACGTCGGGACCGGGATGTTGGCATACCACGACAGGTCATCGGGCGTGTAGTGGCCGGGCGGGCGATAGAGGCGGGGCGTCTCGTCGGCCGGAACGCCGTGTCGTGCGCGCGCGGCGTAATCGACGCCGTAGTAGCGTCCGGCGCAGCGCGGGAACGTGCTCATCGCCCGTTTCGCGTGGTCGGCCACGTAGGTCGCATCGGGCGGGAAAAACGATTGGTATTGTTCGTGGACGCGCGTGGCGACGTTGGCCCACCAGAGGAAAGTTTGCGTGTCGGCGGTGCGATTGTAGACGCGGGCGCGCACTTCCAGCACAGCGCGGCCGGGACGGAGGCAAACGCCGTGCATGCCCTTCATGCGGGCCAGCGGTTCGTGCTCGCTGAGCCAGACGGTCACGGCGCCGTCGGCGTGGTGCTCGATATGCACGTCCGTGGGCATGAATGTGGAGGGGCGGTGATGCTGCGGCCAGTTGAACTCGATGCCGCCGCTGATCCACGGGCCCGCGAGAGCGACGAGCGCCGGTTTGATGACGGGCTGGTAGTAGATGACGTCGTAATTGTTCGTCTTGTCGATGAGCCGGTGAATGCGTCCGCCGAGCGCGGGCAGGATCGTCACGGCGAGAAATTCATTCTCGAGCACCACCGTCTGCCACGGCTGCGAGACCGGCTCGCCGGCGACGCGGTCGCAAAACGGGAGCGGATAAAGGCGTCCGCTGGAGCCTTGATAGACACGCGTCTCAAGGAACATCGGGTTGCGGTCCGGTGCTTGCGGCACGTAGGTCGGAAGCACGAGGGTTTCGCGGCGAACGGAAACGGGGGACATGGCGGCGATGGGGGTTCCGTCGGTAGATTCGGCGGAAGCGAAAAGCGGGGCGATGCGTCGGCTGCCGGACAGTCCTGCAAACCGCGGGGCGCTTTCGGCTTTCGCACGCGTGGTGCAGCGCGCATCGTCGCGAGCGGTGACATCACACGGTCCTATTTCTCTGCATGGTGACTGGCAGCTCGCGTTGGATCGCGCTGACGTCGGCGTGGCGGAGCGTTGGTTCGCGGGCGAACTTGGCGCCCGGGTGCATTTGCCGGGTTCGCTGGCCGAGCAGGGCGTGGGCGACCCCGTGGGCGCGAACACGCCGTGGACTGGCACGATTTTCGATCGGAGTTATTTCAGTGCGCCGGAGTATGCGCCGTATCGGCCGCCGCATCCGGTGAAGCTTCCGTTTTGGCTGACACCCCGGACGGTTTATGTCGGCGCGGCGTGGTATCGACGCGAGATCGAGATCCCGGCGGCGTGGGTCGGTCGGCGTATCGTGCTCCGGCTCGAGCGGCCGCATTGGCAAACGCGCGTGTGGCTCGGCGACCGCGAACTCGGCACACGCGACAGCCTGAGCGTGCCGCACGAGTATGGACTCGGTGTGTTTGCCGAAGCGGGGCGGCATGCGTTGACGCTGCGCGTGGACAATCGCCTGCGCGTGGACGTCGGCGAGAATGCGCACAGCGTCAGCGACCACACGCAGGGCAACTGGAACGGGGTCGTCGGCGCGATCGAGTTGTGCGCCACGGAGACGGCGTGGATCGAGGATTTGCAGGTGTATCCGCGGATCGCGGATCGCTCGGTGCGCGTAACCGGTCGTGTAGCGACGAGCGGAGAGGTGGAGCCGACGGAGGTGACGCTCGAGAGTGGCCAGCGCGCGGTGTCGGCGCGGATCGCCGCTGACGGGAGTTTCGACGCGCGAGTCGCATTGTCGGGCGAGGCGGCGTGCTGGGATGAGTTTTCGCCGGTGCTGCACACGCTGAAGGCAACCTTGCCGAACGGCGAGGCGCGCGAGGTGCGCTTCGGCTTGCGCGAAGTGCGCCGGGAAGGGCGGCGCCTGCTGCTGAATGGGCAGCCGCTGTTTCTGCGCGGGACGCTCGATTGTGCGATTTTTCCGCGGACGGGTTATCCGCCGACAGACGTGACGGAGTGGCGGCGGATTCTCGGCACGATCAAGAGCTACGGATTGAACCACGTGCGGTTTCACTCGTGGTGTCCTCCGGAGGCGGCGTTCGTCGCGGCGGATGAACTCGGTCTGTATTTGCAGATCGAGGCGGCCACCTGGCCCAACGCGGTCGCTGTGCTCGCGTTCAACTCGCCGCGCGGGATCGGCGATGGCGCCTCGGTCGATGCGTGGACGCTCGCGGAAGGCGAGCGCATCCTGCGGGCTTACGGCAATCACCCGAGCTTCCTGCTGTTCGCCGCGGGCAACGAGCCCGGCGGTCCGGCGCATCGCGCTTATCTCGGACGCTGGGTGGAGGCGATGCGCACGCTCGATCCGCGGCATCTCTACACTGGCACGGCGGGGTGGCCCGAGCTGGACGAGAACGATTTCCATGTCTTGCCCGAGCCGCGCGCGCATCAGTGGGGCGACGGCTTGAAGAGCCGGCTCAATGCGCTCCCGCCGGCCACGACGGCGGACTATCGCGAGAGCGTGGAGAAGCGCGCCGCGCCGGTCATCAGCCACGAGATCGGGCAATGGTGTTCGTATCCGGCGCTGGACACGGCGGCGAAACACACGGGCCACTTGCGCGCGGCGAACTTCGAGATCTTCGCGGACTGGTTGCGCGAGCGCGGGCTGGCGGACCGTTACCAGGCTTTCGTGCACGCCGCGGGGCGGCTGCAGGTGGCGTGTTACAAGGAGGAGATCGAGGCGCAGTTGCGCACGCCGGGGCTCGGCGGGTTTCAGCTGCTCGGCTTGCAGGATTTCGCGGGGCAGGGGACGGCGCCGGTGGGCGTGCTCGATCATTTCTGGGAACCGAAGCCGTATGCGAGCGCGGCGGAATTCCGGCGATTCTGCGGACCGACCGTGCTGCTCGCGCGGTTGCCGCGGCGGGTGTTCACGGCAGGAGAAACGTTCGAAGCTACAGTCGAGGTCGCGCACTTCGGCGCGGAGACGATGGCGGACGTGCGTGTGTGGTGGCGCCTGGAGGCCGACAGAGGTGAAGCGGTCGCCAGCGGGGAATTCGCGCCGCGGGACGTGCCGCTCGGGAGCGGAACCGGCTTGGGAAAAATCTCGGTGACACTCGAAGCGTTCGCCGGCGCGCGCAAGCTGCGCTTCGTGGTCGGAGTCGCGGGACGGGCGATCGAGAACGACTGGGAGGTATGGGTTTATCCGGTGCGCGTTCCGCTGGAGCCGCCGCCTGGCGTTCACTTGGTGCGTCGGCTCGATGTCGAGGCGGAGCGCGTGTTGCGCGGGGGCGGGCGGGTGCTGCTGGCGGCGGGCCGAGGCCAGGCGCGGGGCGACGAGCGTGGTCGTGTCGAGTTGGGTTTCACGCCGATCTTTTGGAACACCTCGTGCACGCAGCGGCAGGCACCGCACACGCTGGGCATCGCGTGCGATCCGGCGCATCGCGCGTTCGCGGAGTTTCCGACCGAAGCGCATTCGAACTGGCAATGGTCGCACGTGTTGCGCGGGGCCGACGCGCTGATTCTCGATGCGTTGCCGCGTGGGCTGCAGCCGCTCGTGGCGGCAATCGATGACTGGTTTACGACGCGGCGGCTCGGAGTGATATTCGAGGCGCGTGTCGGCTCCGGGCGATTGTTGGTGTGCAGCGCCGATCTGCATGCGACGGATGATCCGGTGGTGCGGCAGCTGCGTGCGAGCCTTCTCGCCTATGTGGCGGGGGAACACTTCGAGCCGACGGACGAGGTTTCGCTGGAGAGCGTGCGTGCGTTGTTCGCGTCCGCCGAACGATAGGGATCGGCTTGCCGGCGAGACGAGCGCGGCGCTTCGGTCGCTGGAAGGGGGGCTGTCACTCGAGCTGCGGCGGTCGATTTGCCGCTCGGACCGTCCGACTGCGGCAGGCGCTTGGTGGGTTGCGGGACGGGGTGGGTTGGCGCAACCTCCCGGCTCCTGTCTCTCATGAGCAACGATTCCTTTTCCCACGGTGATTTCACGCTGCCCGGCGAAGCCGGTTACGAGCAGCTCACGCTGCGCCTCGCCAAGAAATGGGGCGCCGACACGATCCGCGATTCCGACGGCACGCAGCTGTCGCCCGAGATCGTGCAATCCGGCTACGCGATCTACTCGACGCTCTGCCTCGTGCGCTCCGTGCAGCCCTGGGCGCGCGTCAATCGCGACAAGCTCCAGCAGAACTTCCTGATGAGCTTCCCCGTTGTGGCCGAGAAGGCGCGCACGACGATCACGCTGCTCGCCGGCTACTACACCGAGCAGTTCGTCGTGAACTTCGGCGACAGCCCGAAGCGTTGGTGGCTGGTCTTCGATCGCACGACGGGCAAGGAGGTTTCGAAAACGAAGTGGTCGGTGAACGCGAAGAAAGGCACCGTGACGATCGAGGGCACCGTGCCCGGCCACCAATACACGGTGAACTTCCTCGCCTTCCGCATCTGGGAGGAGATCTCGATGTATAATCACCTCACGAACAATTGGGGTGATCGCGAGCATCTCGCCGCCGTCGATCCGATGCAGCCGGAGACGCAGAAGGTGTTGCTCGCTTATCTCGATAAGTGGCTGCGCGAGCACGCGGACACGAAGGTCGTTCGCTTCACGTCGATGTTCTACAACTTCTCGTGGTTCTGGGGCGCCGACCACGCGAAGCTGCGCGACATCTACTCGGATTGGGGCGACTACGAGATGACGGTCAGCCCGCGCGCGCTGACGTTGTTTGAGAAAAAATACGGTTACCGGCTCACGTCGGAAGACTTCGTCAACGGCGGGCTCTACAACTCCACGCACAACGCCCCGTCGCGCCGCTACCGCGACTACATGGATTTCGTCCACGGCTTCGTGATCGAGTTCGGCCGCAAGTGCATCGATCTCGTGCACAAATACGAGAAGCTCGCCTACGTGTTCTACGACGACCACTGGGTCGGCGTGGAGCCGAGCAGCCCGCGCTTCCAGGAGTTCGGCTTCGACGGCCTGATCAAATGCGTGTTCAACGCGTTCGAAGTGCGCCTTTGCGCGCACTCGACCGGTGCGAAGACCCGCGAGCTGCGCCTGCATCCGTATCTCTTCCCGACGGGCCTGAAGGGCGAGCCGACGTTCAAGGCCGGCGGCAATCCCACGCTCGACGCGAAGAATTTCTGGATCGATGCGCGTCGCGGCCTCGTGCGCGCGCCGATCGATCGCATCGGCCTCGGCGGTTACCTGTCGCTCGTCGAACCGTTCCCGGATTTTCAGGACTACATCGAGGGCCTCGCGAAGGAATTTCGCCTCCTGAAATCCTTCCATCGCGGCGACAAGCCCTGGGCGGCGCCGTTCAAGGTCGCCGTCCTGACGGCGTGGGGCGACCTGCGCGCATGGACCTGCTCGGGGCACTTCACGCCAGGCGTGGCGCTCTACGATGTGCTCGAATCGCTCGCCGGTCTCGCGCTCGACGTGCAGTTCATCAGCTTCGACGACCTCGTGAAACGCGGCGTGCCGAAGGGCGTGAAGGCGATCATCAACTGCGGTCGCGCGGGCTCCGCGTGGAGTGGCGGGCACTATTGGGACGAGCCGCGCGTGGAGGAAATCCTCACGCAATTCGTCCAGAAGGGCGGCGGCCTCGTCGGCGTTGGCGAGCCGAGCGCGCGGCCGCGTGCGGGGCAGACGTTCAAGCTCGCGCAAGTGTTCGGCCTCGATCGCGACGCGGGCGATCGCGTGGCGAACGGGAAATACAAATACGCCGCTCCGGCTGCGCCCGTCGCTTCGCACTTCATCACAGCCGACGTCACGGCGCCGCTCGATCTCGGCAAGGACGTGGATGGCATCTACGTCTTCGACGGCGACACACAAGTGCTCGCCGAACGCGACGGCTCGCCGCGCTTGGCCGCGCACGTCTTCGGCAAGGGCCGCGCGGTCTATCTCAGCGGCTTCAAGTTCAACTTCGAGAACACGCGCCTGCTGCATCGCGCGCTTTATTGGGCGGCGTCGCAGGACGGCGCCTGGGGCGTGTGGCAGTCGAGCAACGTGAAGACGGAGGCGACGTATTTCGCGAAGGCGGGAAAACTCGTCGTCATCAACAACGCCGGCGAGGCCCAGCAGACGACCGTGACACTCGCGAACGGCAGGGCAGCGAAGTCGGTCTCGCTCGACGCACACGGCATCGCGATCATGGAGGCCTAAGGGCATCCCTGATTTTTCGTGCCGCAGGGGCCGGATGGATGGTGCTGCGCACGGGAGTAAATCCCCGGCGCGGCGCTGCGGGCTTGCGCTCGGATTTGGGCTAAGAAAGCTGGCGGCCGTTCGTCAGCCTTCCGTCACCTCCACGCCGTTCATGCGACTTCCGCACCACCTCCGCCTGTTTGCCCTCACCGTTTTCATCGCGACGACCGCTTGGGTTGTTGTGGCGCCTGCTGCCGACAACGAGGCGCTCGAAAAGCGTTTCAAGGAGGCGAACGAGAAGATCGACGCCGGCGAGTTCCAGCCCGCCCTTGAGATTTACAACGAGATCCTCGAGGCCGAACCGAAGGCGGGGAACGTCTGGGTCATGCGCGGCATCGCCAAATGGAAATTGAAGGACCTCAGCGGCGCGCGCGCCGACCTGGCCCAGGCCATCGCGCTCCATCCCGACAACGTCGACGCTTACCGTGTGCGCGGCCTGCTGCGCTATGAGACCAAAGATTATTCGAACAGCCGTGCGGATTTCACCCAGGCGATCGATCTCGTGAAGAAGAATGTGAACGCCATCGTCAAGGCGGGCGACAAGGATGCGGCCCACGCTTACGAGAAAGAGAATGCCGAACTCTACGGCATGCGGGCCGAGGTGGAGAGCAAACTGGAAGACAACCCGTCGGCAATCTACGACCTGACCCACGCGATCGAACTGAAGCCGGATTATGCGGCCGCGTTCTACTTACGCGGCCAGCTTTACGAGGCAGGCAGCGAACCGGAGGCGGCGGAGGCGGACTATTCGAAAGTGATCGAATTGAGCCCGAAGCATGCCGACGCATGGAGCAACCGCGCGTGGATTCGCTTCCATGCGTTGAAATGGGATGAGGCCATTGCCGACGGGAAAAAAACGCTGGAGATCGCGCCGAAGGCCGCGGCCGCCATGCGCGTCGTCGGGTATTCACAGTTTGCGAAAGGCGACTACGCCGAGGCGGCCCAGACCTTGGCTGCGGCGGCTGAGGCGGACCCTGCGTCGAGTGCGGCCTACGCGCTGTTCGTCCGTCACTACGCACTGTTGCGCACCGGCGCTGCGGACAAGCGCCTCGCGACGTCGTGGGGCAATTGGAAGGACGAGCCCTGGCTGCAGGCGCTGGCGAAGTTCATCACCGGCCAGATCGACGAAGAAGCACTTGAGGTGGCGGCCAAGGACACGCCGGACGACGGCGAGCTCGCCGGTCGCGCCTGCGAGATGCATTTCTACATCGGGCTCGCGCGCAAGCAGGCGGGAGACAAATCGACGGCGCGCCTGCGCTTCCAGTCGGCGTTGAAGACGGAGCAGAAGACCTACGTCGAAGACGCGCTGTCCCACGCGGAGCTGGCGCGCTCGAAGTGAGAAGATTGCGAGTTGAGCGGTGGCACTCCTCACGCCAAGTTCGCTGCGCATGAGACGGTTGCCCCACGCGTTTGTCTTGCTGCTCACCGCCGTGCTGCTGTGCGCGCAGATGGGATGTTCCCACCTCGAGCCAATGCCCGCGCCGATGGCACCACCGCCGCCACCGCCGCCACCTCCGCCACCGCCGCCACCACCGCCGCCTGATGCGTCGGAACAGGAGGCGGCAGATCGTGCGCAGGCCGAAGCTGAGATGCGCGCGCGCATGGAGGCGGAACGCGCACAACGGGGCGAGTCATCGACTCGTGCGGAAGCCGAGCGCGCGGCCCGGCGGGCGGCGCCGCGCCCGACCGCGGTCGATAACCCGAATATTGCGCGCAGCTTCGAGTTTGATCAGGTGCGGGTGTTTTTCGCGACCGATCGGAAGGAGTCGGCGACTGGGGAATTCGGTGGCGAGCGCGGCAGCGAGATCACTTACGGCAGCTTGTTCATCAGCATTCCGCGGACACACCAGGTCGGTGGCATCGAGCGCCCGTCGGTGTGGCGGCTCGAATTCACGGAGGACCCGCGCAAGCACATGATGATTGTGCGCCGGGCGACTTTCCCTCGCGACGATTTCATCGCCGATATCCGCGAGACGCTGGCGCGCGGCGGCAGCGAGGCATCGTTCGTCTTCGTGCACGGCTACAATGTCGCGTTCGACGACGCCGCGCGGCGCACGGCGCAGATCACCTACGACCTCGATTTTCACGGCGCGCCGGTCTTCTACAGCTGGCCGTCGCAGGCGTCGCTCGAGGGCTACACGGTCGACGAGGCGAACGTGGAGTGGAGCACGCTCAACCTGAAAAACTTCCTGCTCGATTACGCGCAGAACTCCGGGGCGAAGGACATCTACCTGATCGCACATTCGATGGGGAACCGCGCGCTCACTCGCGCGGTGGCGGCGCTCTTTACGGAGCACCCGGAACTGAAGGGGCGGTTCAAGGAAATCATTCTCACTGCGCCCGATGTCGACGCCGACGTCTTCAAACGCGAGATTGCTCCGAAACTCGCCGCTGGTTGCGACAAGATCACGCTCTACGTCTCCGATGGGGACAAGGCGTTGCTGGCCTCGAAGAAGGTCCACGGCTACCCGCGCCTCGGCGACGCCGCGACAGGGATCGCGGTCGTGCCCGGCGTGGAAACGGTGGACGCGTCCGGGCTGGACACGAGTTTCCTGGAGCATTCCTACTTCGCGGAGAGCGGCTCCGTGCTGAAGGACATCCGCCGCCTCGTGCTCGAAGGCCTGCGCGCCGCGCAGCGCGGGTTGACGGAGAAGCGAGCGGGCGCCGAGGAGCGTTATTGGAAATTCGAACTGCAGCCCGCAGCTCCGAAATGAAACGACCGCCGCTCGGACGGACCGTGCGGGCTGACGTCGAGTAGTTCGCCGCGACTACACGGCGCCGGTTTACGATTCGAAGGCGCGCCCGAGGAGCATCAGCAGCGCGAGAAACAAATTGTGCAAGGCGTGGAACGCCGCGGTCATCCAGAGCGCTTGTCTGCGCGATCGCTCTTCCCATTTCAGGTAGCAGACCGAAAAAAGCAGGAACGTCCAAGCGATGCCCAGCCCCCACAGGGGATGCGAAGTCGAGTGGAGCAATGCCCACACGATGACGGATAGGCCGACCAAGATTTCCCCCCGCTTAGTAAACCATCGCAGCACGCCGAAGATCAGCATCATCATCCCCGTTTCGACCAACGGTGCGAGGACGCACAGCAGAAACAGGAGCAGCATCGGGCTGTATTTGCTGAAATCCGGACCGGGGTCCGACGAGAGAAGTCCGATGACTACGGCTACGGCGAGGCCGAGCGGAAGATCAAGCAGCAGTGCCTTGCCGAGATAGGCGAACTTGCTTTGGTCGGTGTCGAGAAGGCTGTGCCAAAGACCGACGGGCGAGAGTAGGGGACGCGACATGAGAAGGATAGTTGCGGCCCGCGGCGAAGACAGCCGAGCGAACTACGCGGGCGCAAGCCGGAAGTCCCAACCAACCTGATCCGGACACAGCGCCCGTCAGAACCCCGGCATGCCGCCCTTGCCGCGCATGGCTTCCATCTGGCGCATCAGCTTCTTCTGATTTCCACCCTTCATCATCTTCATGAGCTTCTGCATCTGCTCGAACTGCTTCATGAGCTGATTCACTTCGACGACCTTCACGCCGGCGCCCTGCGCGATGCGGATGCGGCGGTTGCCGTTGAGAATTTGCGGCTTCCGGCGCTCTTGCACGGTCATCGAGAGGATGATGGCTTCGGTGCGCTTCATCTGCTTGTCGGCGTCGCCGGGCAGTTCCACGCCGCTCATGCCGGGCATCATGCCGAGGATGGACTGCATCGACCCCATCTTCTTCACCTGCTGCATCTGCGAGAGGAAGTCTTCGAGGTTGAAGTCCGCCTTGCGCATCTTTTCCGCCATGCGCTCGGCTTCCTTCTGATCGATCGTCTCCTGCGCCTTCTCGACGAGTGAGACGACGTCGCCCATGCCGAGGATGCGCGAGGCGAGGCGATCCGGGTGAAACACCTCGAAGTCGCCCGTCTTTTCGCCGGTGCCGACGAACTTGATCGGCACGCCGGTGACGCTCTTGATCGACAACGCCGCACCGCCGCGGGCGTCGCCGTCCATCTTGGTCAGGATGAGGCCGGTGAGGGAGAGCGCGTCGTGGAAGGCCTTCGCGACGTTGACGGCCTCCTGGCCGAGCGCACCGTCTGCGACGAGAATGATCTCGTCCGGCTGCACCTTCGCGCTGAGTTTTTTCACTTCCTCAATCAGGTCGGTGTCGATCTGGAGGCGGCCGGCGGTGTCGAAGAGAATGATGTCGGCATTGGCCGCGGTGGCGGCGTCGAGCGCCTTCGCGCCGATCGCAGGCACGTCCTTTGAAGCGCGATCGCAGTAGAAACCGAGTTCTTCCTGCTTCGCGAGGATCTCGAGCTGGTCGATCGCGGCGGGACGATACACGTCGCACGCGACGACGAACGGCCGCGCGCCCTTTTTCTTGAGGAGCTTGCCGAGCTTGGCCGTCGAAGTGGTTTTGCCCGAGCCGTGCAGACCGACCATGAGGATGCGCAGCGGGCGCTTGGCGGAGAGTTCGGTCGTGCCTTCGCCGAGCAGCTTCACGAGCTCGTCGTGGATGATCTTGATGACCATCTGGCCCGGCGTGACCGACTTCAGGACTTCCTGACCGACGACGGCAGTCTGCACGCGCTCGATGAACTCGCGCGCGACCTTGAAATGCACGTCGGCGGCGAGGAGGGCGGCGCGCACTTCCTTGAGCGCGTCGGCCATGTTTTCCTCGGACAGCTTGCCGACGCCACGGAGGTTGCGCAGCGCGTTGGTCAGTTTGTCGGTCAGGGATTCGAACATCGGAAAAAGGAAAGGTTCGAGGGAAACCACTAAACGGCACTAATAAAATACAAAAGTGGCGGAGAGATCGCCGCCCAGCGGAGTTGGCCCCAAAGGCATACGGATCACAAAGAGCGGATGCACTACGAGTTCGTGGGTGGTCGCCGCTGTCCCAGCGGCGATACGTTGCAGGCGTGGCGTGCGGTGCGTGTCGCCGGTGGGGACACCGGCGACCACCTCCAAGCCGCGCAGGCGAGGGCGTTGGCGTTACTTTTCGGTTCCTGTCATCAGTAAGAATTAGTGTGGATTAGTGGTTCGCGCCTCTGCCAGCCTCGCCGCCCCATGAACCCTGTTCTCAAGCTGTTGCTCGACGGCGGCCAACTCTCCACTGCCCAAATGGCGCAGGTGGCGGGCGTGTCCGAATCCGAAGTCCATCAGCACCTGGAACAGTTGAAGAAAGATAAAATCTTCCTCGGCTGGCGTCCGGTGCTCGATCTCTCGCGCGACGCCGCTGCAGCTACCGTGCGGGCCGTCATCGAGGTCCGCATCACTCCGGAACGGGGCGGCGGTTTCAACCGCCTGGCCGAGCGCATCAGCCGGTTCGACGAGGTCGAGTCGTGCTTCCTCATGTCGGGCGGCTACGACCTGCTCCTTTTCGTCAAGGGCACCACGCTTCAGCGCGTCGCGGCTTTTGTTTCTGAAAAGCTGTCGACGATCGAGGGAGTGCTCTCGACCTCCACGCATTTCCAACTCCGCTGCTACAAGGACCAGGGCTTTATCCTCGATCAAGCCGAGTCCTCGGGCGAGCGGTTGAACGTCGCGCCGTAACCGGGAGGACAACTCAATGAGCTCCGACCCGAAACGCTGGGTGGCGGGCCATGTGGCCGCGTTGCCCAAAAGCGGTATCCGCGATTTCTTCGAACTCGTCGCCAAGATGAAAGGCGAGGGTGGCGTCATTTCCCTCGGTGTGGGCGAGCCTGACTTCGTCACGCCGTGGCACATCCGCGAGGCCGCGATTTACGCGATCGAGAAGGGCAAAACATACTACACGTCGAATCTCGGCATGCCCGAGCTGCGCCGGGCGATCGCCGACTACGTCGCGCAGCACTTCCAAGTCAGCTACCGTCCCGAGGACCAAATCCTCGTCGCGGTTGGCGTGTCCGAGGCGCTCGACCTCGCTTGCCGCGCGTTCCTGAATCCCGGCGACAAGGTGCTGTTCCACCAGCCGTGCTACGTGTCGTATTCGCCGAGCATCGCGCTGACGCATGCCATTCCGGTCGCCGTGCCGACGTATGCGAAGGACAATTTCGCGCTGACCGCCGAGTCGCTCCGCGCCGCGTGGCAGCCCGGTTGCCGCATGCTGATGCTCAACCTGCCGTGCAATCCCACGGGCGGCACGTGCACGCGCGAGCAGTTGACCGAGATCGCGGAGTTCTGCCGTGAGAAGGACCTGCTCGTGCTCTCCGACGAGATCTACTCGGAGCTCACGTTCGACGGCACGCACACCAGCATCGCGAGCCTGCCGGGCATGGCGGAGCGCACGATCTTTCTACACGGTTTCTCGAAAGCTTTCGCGATGACCGGCTGGCGCATCGGCTACGCCTGCGGCCCGGCGGTGCTCATCGACGCGATGATGAAGGTGCACCAATACTCGATGCTCTGCGCCTCGATCATCGCTCAGGAAGCCGCGCTCGAGGCGCTGCGCAACGGCTGGGATTCCGTCGTGAAGATGCGCGATCAATACCACCGGCGCCGCGATCTCGTCGTCCGCCGCTTCAACGAGATCGGCCTCAAGTGCCACTCGCCGCGCGGCTCGTTCTACGCGTTCCCCGACGTGAAGAGCACGGGCATGAGCGAAAAGGACTTCGCGGTCGGCCTGCTCAAGGAGCACAAGGTCGCCGTCGTCCCGGGCACGGCCTTCGGCGACAACGGCCTCGGCCACGTTCGCGCCTGCTTTGCCACGAGCTACGAGCAGCTCATCGACGCGTGCGATCGGATGGAGAAGTTCGTCAGCGCCAGCCGGCGCTGACAGTAGCGAGTAGTGAGTAGCGGGTAGTGAGCATTGGGCTCGCGGATCTGCAATTTCTACTCGCTACCCGCTACCCGCTACTCACTACTTGCCAGGATGAGCCGCACCGTCGCCATCGTTGGCCGCCCGAATGTGGGCAAAAGCCGCCTGTTTAACCGACTGGCGAAGCGCCGCGTTTCCATCGTTCACGACCAGCCCGGCGTCACGCGCGACATCGTTTCCGTCGAGGTGAAGGACGGGGGCTACACGCTGCTCGATACCGGCGGCCTCGGCCTGCAGGACGCCAACACCCCGTCGAAGCTCATCAAGGCCTCCGAGGCCCAGGTGGAGTTCGCGATCCGCGCCGCGTCGGTGATTTGCTTTGTCGTCGATGCCAAGGAAGGTCTGACCTCGCTCGACGAGCGCGTCGGGCAGATGCTGCGCAAGGCCAAGAAGCAGGTCATCCTCGTCGCCAACAAAGCCGACCACGGCGAAGAAAAGGTCGGCGAAGTCGGCGAACTCTTTCGTCTCGGCTTCGGCGAGCCGATCTTCGTCTCGGCCGAACACGGCAACGGCGAGGCGATCCTCCGCGAAAAGATTCTCGAGAAACTCCCCGCCGCCGAACCGGAGCCGGAAGATCACGACAAAAAGCGCCTGACGATCTGCTTCGTGGGTCGCCCGAACGTCGGCAAGTCCTCGCTCTCGAACCGCCTGCTCAAGAGCGAGCGGCTCATCGTCTCCGACGTGCCAGGCACCACGCGCGACTCCGTTGAACATGCTTTCGACTACAAGTCGCGCGACGGAAAAGTCTGGCCGTTCCGGCTCATCGACACCGCCGGCATCCGGCCGGCGACGAAACTGTCCTCCTCGGTCGAGTATTTTTCCCGTGTGCGCTCGATCGACGCGATCCATCAAGCCGATGTCGTGTTCATGGTGCTCGACGCGATGGACGGCGTCACGCAGCAGGACAAGGCGATCGCCGGCGAGATCGTCAGCGCCGGCCGTCCGATCGTCGTTATCGTCAACAAGTGGGACCTCGTTTACGCCGCCTTCCGCCGCGGCGACCTCAAGCAATACGACAACGAGCGCGACTTCCGCGAAAAGTTCGAGAAGGCGCTCTACGACCGCCTGTTCTTCACGCCCGGTGCGCCGGTGATGTTCGTCTCGGCGCTGACCGGCCACGACATCGAGCGCATGTTGAAATCCGCGCGCGCGCTCGACGAACGCCTCGGCCGCAAGATCCCCACCGCCAAGCTCAACGCTGCGATCATCGCGCTCACCGATCGCATGCCGCCGCCGGCGATCGGCGGTCAACGCTTCCGCGCCTACTATGCGACGCAGACGGGCAATCGTCCGTTTCGCATCAAGATTTTCTGCAATCGCGAGGGCAACCTCACGGAGCAATACCGCCGCTATCTCGAGAGCGGCCTCGTCGAGGAATTCAACCTCGATGGCTGTCCGATTCACTTCGATCTCGTCGGCAAGAAGAAGGTTTCGATCGACGAGCGTCTCGCGCGCCGCGGCCAGAAGCGGAACCAGGCGGCTGGCGATGAGGACGTTGACACCGATTTCGCCGGCGAGCCGGTGGTGCTGGATGACTGACGAGACCAATGCCCGTGTTCGTTTCACGAGTCAGCCCCTGTAGGAGCCTGCTGGCAGGCGATTCGAAGCCCGGGGGGCGAACGATGCGGTGGGGCGCCTGCGAGCAGGCTCCGACACAGATGAGACGTTCGATTCCCGCCGATCTTGTCGTATGCTGAAGATCGTGTTCATGGGCTCGGACGCGATCGCGCTGCCGATGCTGAACTGGCTTGCGGGCGAGGAGAGTGGCGCCGAGGTCGTCGCCGTGTTCACGCAGCCCGATCGTCCGGTGGGCCGCGGGCAGAAGGTGCAGCCGAATGCGATCAAGCTCTGGGCGCAGGAGCGGTGCACTCCCGTTCATCAACCCGAAAAGCTCCGGGAACCGGAGCTCGCCACCCTCAGCGGTTACGGTGCCGATCTCGCGCTCGTGATGGCCTACGGCCACATCCTGCGCGACGCGTTCATCAGCGCGCCGCGCCTCGGAACGCTAAATCTCCACACCTCGCTGCTTCCGAAGTATCGCGGCGCGTCGCCGATCCAGACGGCGGTCGCTTCGGGCGAGCGCACGACTGGCGTCACGCTCATGCGCATCGTGGCCGCGCTCGATGCGGGCCCGATCGCGGATAGCGAGCGCGTGATGATCGAACCGCGTGACACGGCGCTCTCCGTCGAAGCGAAACTTTCCCTGGCCTGCGTTCCGCTCGTGGCGCGCGCGCTGCCGAAACTGGCCGCCGGCATCCAGACCTTTGTTGAACAGGAGCACGCGTCGGCGACCTTCTGCCGCAAGCTCGGCAAGGCCGACGGCGTCCTCGATTTCGCCCGGCCGGCCGCCGAACTCGCCGCACGCATCAACGGCCTGTTCCCGTGGCCGGCGACGACCGTCGAGATCGCCGGTGAGCCGATCAAATTCGGCCTCGCGGAGGTTTGTAACGTATTACGTTACAAACCCGCCGAGCCCGGCGTGGTGCAGGAGGCCGGAAACCGGGGTTTGGATGTGTCGACGGGGGATGGTGTCCTGCGCGTTTTGCGGTTGCAGCGGCCGGGGGGCAGGATGTTGGAGGCTTCGGAGTTTTTGCGGGGATTCCCCATCGCGGCCGGCACCAGGTTGCCCGCGCAGCCGATGCCGCCGCTGGTGGCGCCGCAACCGTTTCCCCGTCCCGCGCGTTGACGGGTCTTCGCTTGTTTTCGACCGGCTTTTTTTCAAGCTGCCGACATGAGATCGTGGTTTCTTCTCGGGAGTCTCGTGGCGGTCACCGCTTTTGCACAGTCGGGCAACTCGGCCTTCGAACTGGCTGGGCTGCGCGAGGACATTCGTGAACTCAGGCAGCGGGTGGGGGAACTCTCGCTCACGGTGGAGCAGCTGGCGCGGGAAAACTCCGCTCTGCAGAGCAAGGCCAACCAGAGCTACGTCACGATCGAACAGCTCAACCGCACTATCGCCGAGTTGAACCGGTCCATGCAGGCCGAGCTCTCTGAGCAAAAGCGCGAAATCCTTACCCAAGTGGCCGCACAGTTGGAGAAAATGGGCAAACAAACCAACGCGGCGCTCGACGCGCTGGCGAAAAACCAAGCCGCCCGGCCCGCCGTGCAGACCAGTTTCTCGGAGGATTTCCCCAAGCAGGGCATCAACTACACCGTGCAGACCGGCGACACGCTTTCCGCTATCGCCCAGAAAAACGGCGCAAGGATGCAGGACATCATCAACGCAAACAAACTTTCGGACCCGACGAAAATTCGCGTCGGGCAAACGCTCTTCATTCCCCTCGCCAAATAACATGGCCAAACCCACTCCCTCCCGCCTCGGTCGCGGCCTCGGTGCGCTCATCGCGAGCGGCACGCCGGCGTCCGCCAAACCCGCTGCCGCTCCGGCCGCTGCGCCCATTTCGGCCGCGGCGACGGGCACCGCCCCGCAGGCCGAAGGCCTGCCCGGCTACCGCGAAGTTTCGGTGGCGCAGGTCGAACCCAACCCGTATCAACCGCGCAAGGAGTTCGATGCGACCGCGCTGGCGGACCTGGTGGAGAGCATCCGCGCCGAGGGGCTGCTGCAGCCGATCGTCGTGCGACAGGTCGGCGAAAAGTTTCAACTCATCGCCGGCGAGCGCCGCTGGCGCGCCTTCCAGCAGCTCAAATTGAAGACCATCCCGGCGCGGGTGATGACGTCGAGCGACGCCTCGTCGGCTTCGCTGGCATTGATCGAGAATTTGCAGCGTGCGGACCTCAACCCGATTGAAGAGGCGCACGGTTATGCGAGCTTGATCCGCGATTTCGATCTCACGCAGGACGCCGCGGCGCAGCGCGTCGGCAAAGGACGCGCGACCGTCGCCAATTCGCTTCGTCTGCTCGCTCTCGATGGGGAGATCCAAGGCTACTTGGGGAAGGCCATGCTCAGCGTCGGTCACGCGAAAGTGCTGCTCGGCATCGAGAATGGCGCCGAGCGTGTGGTCCTCGCCCGTCGCGCCATCGAGGACGGTCTGAGCGTCCGCGCACTGGAGCAAATCGTGCAGGGGCACCGCGGCGGGGGCGCTGGTCCGGGCAAAAAACGTCAGGCCCCCGCGGCCGAGGCCACTGCGCTCGCCGACGTGGAAAAGAAGCTCACCAGCCACCTCGGGGCGCGAGTGACGCTGCGCCATTCGCCGAAACAGGGGCGAATCATCGTGGAGTATCACGGCAACGACGATCTCGCGCGCGTGTTGGAACGCATGGGCGTGACCCTGTGACTCATCCCCCTGAGTGGGGGAATCGCCGACACGCACCGAGTCTGGAATCTTTCGCCGCGGCAGTGATGCGGTGCGGGACTGGCTGGCGCGCCGATTTCCGGTTCGCCAGGAACTCCGCCGCTGCGACCGGGAGAAATTCCGTGGCGACCTGGCTGCGGCCGCCACGGTGGCGCTGGTTTCCATTCCCCAAGCGATCGGCTTCGCCCTGATCGCGGGGCTTCCGCCGTTGATGGTGGTCATGTCGGTGGTCGTCGGCGGTTTCGTGGCCGCCGGATTGACGTCCTCGCACCACCTGGTGTTCGGGCCCACGAATTCGATCAGCATCATCCTGGCGGCGACGATCTACTCGTTGGGGCGCGAGGTGCTTGATCCACCGCAGATTGTCCTCGTGCTCGCGCTGCTGATCGGCGCGATTCAGCTCGGCGCCGGCCTCGCGAAGATGGGGGACCTCACGCAGTTCATTTCGCGCTCCGTCGTCATCGGCTACGGCACCGCCATCGGCGTGCTGCTGATCGCGGCACAGCTTCCGTATCTGGCAGGTGTCAGCGAAGTGGAGCGGAGTGCGGGAATTTTGGGCGGGCTGGTCCGTGCGTTCGAACACGTGTTGCAGCGTGAGTTCTTGCCCTACAGCGCGGCGATGGGCGCGCTGACGTTCCTGCTGTTCGAGGCAATCGAGCGCTTTTTCCCGCGTTGGCCGGCCGAATTTGTCGGGCTTCTCGCGATCTCGCTGCTCACGCGATTCACGTATCTGCCCGAACTCGGCATCCGGACGATAGCGGACGAAGGGGGGCTGGCGGCCTCGTTTCCGTGGTGGCTTGGCCCGCCGCTGGAAATCGACGATTTCGACGCCCTGCCGCGTCTGCTGAGTGCAGCCACGGCCATAGCGATCCTCGGCATGCTCGAGGCGATCTCGATTTCGAAAACGTTGGCGACCCGCTCCGGCCAGCGGATCGACGCCAATCAAGAACTCATCGCGATGGGAGCAGGCAATATCGCCAACAGCCTTTTTGGTGGCATGCCGGGGTCGGCGTCGTTTGCGCGGAGCGGAGCCAACTTCCAAAATGGTGCGCGCACGCAGGTTCCCGCGAGTGAGGCAGAGGTGCGGCTGTTCTACGACCGCCCGCAGAAATAGCGGCGCTGGCGGCTGAACCGGCATAAGCCGATCCTACTTCTTTTTAGCCGGCGGCAAACCCGGCACGAGATTCGTGTCGGCGACGCGTTGGAACAAGTCGCGCATGGCCTCGCTGGCGGCGTCTTCGAGCGCATTGGCGGCTTCGAAGCGCCGGAAGCCATAGCGACCGCGCTCTTGAATCCAGGTGATCTGCGTCTGCGTCACGATGCCGAGATCGCGTTGGGGTTTGCCGGGCACCGCCAACTCAGCCGTGAGCGTGCACTCGGCGTTGCCGAGGCGATCGACGCGCCACTGCATGAGATTGAGTGCGAGCAGGGGCAGGTCGGGATTGGGAGCGCGGCGATCGGGCTCGATGAAGTCGATCACGCCGGTGTAGCCGCGGCGTTTGAACGTGTCTGTGACGATGCCGGCGAGCGCCCCGGCGATGTCGTCGTCGAGGAATGGCCGCCAGGTGGGCGGCACGTTGATCTGGAGCTGCAGGTCGGCGTATTTGGCGCCTTGAGCGACAGGGCGCTCGGCGCCGGCGGGCGATGCCGCCGTGCGGAGCCCCGCAAGAGCGGCGGCCAGGGCCATGCCGCGCACCAGGATGAGGAGAGCCTTCATGGGAGTAAGCCAGGATATGACGGTCGCTGGCCCCGCGTGGTTCCACCGCCCGCGGACGCGATCGGCGGAACCAGAACTTTGGTTGACAAAGCGGGTCGGAATCCGTTCGTTCGCCCCTTTCATGAACTTGCTCATCAATCTTTTCACGGTGGTTCTCATCCTCGTGTCGCTGTTCCTGGTGCTGGTCGTCCTCATGCAGAAGGCGAAGTCCGATGGCGGCGTGGCGGCCATGGGTGGTGGCGTGGCCGAGTCGACCTTTGGCGCCGAGACCGGCAACGTGTTGAGCAAGGCGACCATTTACGCGGCGGTTCTCTTTTTCGTGCTCAGCTTTGGCCTCTATCTGGCGCACATCTACCAGTCGAAGCATCAGGCCGCCATTGACGGCAAGTTGCCGACGGTCACGGCCCCCGCCACTCCCGCACCGACCACTCCGGTCCCGGCGCAAGGTGAGCCCAAGAAACCCTAAGCTCTCTCGAAACCCGGTTCGCCGGGTTTTGTTTTTTGCGGCGCTCGCGCTGGCGGGAATCGTGGCGCACGCCGCCGATGTGCCGCGTCGCCCTGCCCCGAAGTATCTGGGCGGCAAGCCGGACCAGGCCGAGGGCGCGCAAGTGCTTGCGGGCTTTCGCAACGTCGGCATCCACGGCGCATACTGGCTGAAGTTCGATCTGCGCGTCATGCCCCGGAAGGGCGATGAGCGCGTGCTCAGCGGGGAGATGTTCGGCGTGCAAGGCCCGGACGGCCCCTTGACCCGTCTCGCGGTCGACGATCTGAGCAACCAAGGCGGCAGCCATCTTCAGCTTTACCTGTTTAAAGGCGGCGCCGCGCCGGAGGCATGGGAATGGAACTATGGCCAGCGCGGCATCACGCCGAGCAAGATGGATGCTGACCAGCTCCTGGCGCCCGTGCACGATACCGATCTGACGCCGTTCGATTTGCTGATGCCGTTCCTCCAATGGAAGGATTTCGTCTACGAAGGAGTCGCCAACGTTCGCGGTCGGCCCGCGCACACGTTTCTCCTTTATCCGCCGGCACCATTGCAGTTGCCGGCTAACCTGGCGGGCGCGGCACCTGCGGCGGTGCGCGTGTTCCTCGACACCCAGTTCAGCGCCATGACTCAGGCGGAGTGGGTGGACGGTGAAGGCAAGCCGATCAAGGCGGTGACTGTGCTCGATCTCAAGAAGGTCGGGGAGCAGTGGCTCGTGAAGTCGATCGACCTCCGCAATCATCAGACGCGAGCCAAAACACGCTTCACCGTCACGGCGGCGGCGCTTGATCTCACCCTGCCGGGCGAGTTGTTCACGGCCGAAAATATCTCGGCGCCCGCGCCGACGGTGCCGGCGGAGAAGGTGCAGCGTTTCTGAGCGCCATTCGTTCGCGCACCGCACGATGAGCTCGAAAGATAACGCGCCGTTCGCGATCCAGCTGGAGGTCGAGTTTCTCGATCGACTCAGTGAACCGGTGCGTGAAGGCAAAGCCAGGTCGGTGAGCGACCTCATTCGCAACGCGCTCGAACGCTTTAATCTGGAAAACCTCGTCGTCGTGCGACCGGCTCAGGTGACGATTTCGGTGCGCCTGCCGGCCGAGATCCGCCACGACCTCAAGCGCGTGGCGCGGGAGAAGCACACGAGCGTGGGCCAACTCGTTCGCTCCGCGGTCGAGTCATTCCTGCCGCATTTGGAGTCCGACTCTGTCGGACAGCTTGAGATGGCGATGCCGACCTCGATCGCGGCCGAACCGCCCGCGCCCGCGCCGCAGACCCCCGCGCGGAAACGCCCAGCCCGCAAGAAGACGGCGGCCAAAAAGCGCGGCGCGAAGCCGCCCGCGCGGCCATCGAAGGCAGGAGCGAAAAAGAAAAAGCGCGCACGCTGAAACCGTGTCGCGCGGGCGGCGCTGGATATGACCGACGCGGCGAACGGCTGACTTGCGTTGCCTATCGACGCGCCCTTAAGTCGGCCACCGATTATGAGCCAACCCCCTCCGCTCTCCGTCTGGGCCCGTAACGTCTCGCCTTCGCCGACCCTCGCGATCGATGCCAAGGCGAAAGCGATGATCGCCGCGGGAGAAGACGTGTGCTCCTTCGCCGCGGGCGAGCCGGATTTCGACACCCCGGAGTTCATCAAAGAGGCGGCGATTGCGGCGTTGAAGTCAGGCAAGACCAAGTATGCGCCGACGCCCGGCATCGAGCCGCTGCGTGTCGCGATTGCCGAGCGTTATGCGACCGAATACGGCTACAAAATCACGCCGGCGCAGGTCGTCGTTTCGCCGGGCGGCAAATATTCCTGCTATCTCGCCGTGCTCGCCACGTGCAACCCGGGCGACGAGGCGATCATTCCCGCTCCCTATTGGGTGAGCTATCCCGAGATGGTGAAGCTCGCCGGCGCGACGCCCCAGTTCGTGCTCTGTGACGACAAGGCTGGCTTCAAGCTCACGCCCGCGCTGCTCGAGGCGGCCATCACGCCGAAGACGAGGCTGCTCATTCTCAACTCGCCTTCGAATCCGACCGGCGCCGTTTACACGCGCGCTGAACTCGCGGCGCTCGCCGACGTCTGTGTGAAGCACAACCTCTACGTGCTCGCCGACGAGATGTATGAGCACCTGATTTACGACGGCAACGAGCCGGTGAACTTCGCCATGCTTGGTGCGGAAGTGGAAAAGCGCACGATCACCGTGGCGGGTTTCTCGAAGACTTACTCGATGACGGGCTGGCGTCTCGGCACGCTCGTCGCACCGGCGCCGATCGCCAAGGCCTGCGGCGAACTGCAAAGCCAGATGTCCTCCAACGCCACGACCTTCGCGCAATACGGCGCGCTGGCCGCTCTGAAGGAGAAGGCGAAAGCCGACGCTGCCATCGCGGAGATGAAGTCCGCCTTCGATCGCCGCCGCAAGTGGCTGCATGCCGAGCTGAACACCATTCCCGGCGTCTCATGCCTGCTTGCCGGCGGTGCGTTCTATCTTTTCCCGAACATCTCGAGCTTCGGCCTCAAGGACGCGGAGTTCTGCGCCAAGTTGCTCGAGCAGGAAAAGGTCGCCGCGGTGCCCGGCTCGTCCTTCGGCGCCGAAGGCTATCTGCGCCTCAGCTACGCGACGTCGGATGAGGTTCTGCGCAAGGGCGTCGAGCGTCTCACGCGCTTCTGTGCGTCGTTGAAGCGTTGAGCAGCGCACCGGATCGCTTTCGCCCCGCACGCTTGCCGTGCGGGGCGTTTCTTTTTTCAGCGCCGTTTGTCAGCCGTTCACGATTCGTCCGCCGTTCGGATGCAGCACCTGGCCGGTGATGTAGCTGGCGTCGTCCGAGGCAAGGAACACGAAGCACGGGGCAACCTCGGCTGGCTGGCCGGCGCGACCGAGCGGTGTGTCCTGACCGAAGGTTTCGACCTTCTCGCCCGGAAAAGTGGCCGGAATGAGCGGCGTCCAGATCGGGCCGGGGGCGACGGCGTTCACGCGAATGCCTTTCTCGGCGAGATTGACGGCGAGCGAGCGGGTGAAGGAAACGATCGCACCTTTCGTGGACGAGTAATCGAGCAGCTTCGGGCTGCCGGCGTAGGCGGTGATGGATGCCGTGTTGATGATGCTCGCGCCTTTCTTGAGGTGCGGCAGCGCGGCCTTCGCGAGGAAGAACTGCGCGAAGATATTCGTGCGGAACGTGCGCTCGAGCTGCTCCTCGGAAATGTCGGTGACGCTCTCCTGCACGTGCTGCTCGGCGGCGTTGTTCACGAGGATGTCGAGTCGGCCGAACTCCTCCACGGTGCGCTCCACAAACTCGCGGCAGGTGGCTTCGCGGCCGATGTCGCCCTCGCGCAGAGTGGCACGTCGGCCGAGTTCGCGCACGCGCGCGGCGGTTTCCTCGGCATCGGCTTTTTCCTTCGAAACGTGGCAAATCACGAGGTCCGCGCCCTCGCGCGCAAAGGCGATCGCGACGGCGCGGCCGATGCCGCTATCGCCGCCCGTGACCAGCGCGGCGCGGTCCTGCAGTTTCCCGGAACCGCGGTGGCTGCTTTTTTCGGATTCCGGCCGCGGTGTCATATGGGCCTCGATGCCGGGCTGGCTCTGTTGCTGGGGAGGAAAGCTTTGGTCTGCCATGGGCCCAGCGTGACATGGCGCCGGTCGTCTCAGAATCGGGCGGCTCGCGTCTTGGCGGCCCGGGGAAAATTACGCGACGCTGTCCGGAACGGACGGAGCGGATCGTCGAAGGGTCAAATCGCCATGATCGCCACGCTCATCATCCTCGCGGCCCTCGTTCTCGTCACCAGCTGGGATGCGGCGGAGGGCGCGTGAGCTCGCGACGGACGCGGCCAGTGGAGACGATTACGACTGGAGTCATCGGACATCGAGACCGGTGCCGGTCACGTTTTCGGTCGTGAGCAGCGGCCCGCTGAAGCCGGTGATCGCGAGGTCGCGGAGTTCGACGCCGGTCATGTGCTTGAGCGCGATACCTTTTTTCGCGGTGCCCGAAACACCGCCGAGCGTGAGACCCGCGACGGGTTTCTCCGGGGAAACTTGCAGACCGTCGACGACGGCGGCGACATCGTGGAGGCGAATGTTCGTGAAGCGCAGGTTGCGGGCTTCGGGATAGCCGATGAGTCCGGGAACGGGATCGTCGGCGGTATTGGTGTTGCCGCCGACCGTCAGGTTGATGCGGAGGAAGCCACCGCCGGAAATGTCGAGGTTCTCGCCCACGATGTCCTCCGTGACGCCGGCGCGACCGAGGCGGGTCTTGATGTAGATGGCGTGGGTGTATCCGTTGAGCTGGGAATCCGCGATGCGCACGCGGTGCACGCCGGCGGAAGTTTCACTGCCGATGCCGATGGCGGCAAAGCGCGTGCAGACGAGTCGGCAGGCGGTGATGAGGACATCTTCGGTGGGGCGGCCAAGGCGCGCGCCGTCCATGCCGCGGCCAGATTTCAGGCTGATGCAGTCGTCGCCGGTCTCGATATCGCAGGTTTCAATGCGGACGTTGGTGCACGAATCGATGTCGATGCCGTCGCGCCGGCCGCGGATCGTAAGGTTTTTGAGGACGACGTTTTCGCAGAATGTCGGGTGCGTGGCCCAGTTGCCTCCCTGGGTGATGGAGAATCCATCCCAGAGGACATCGCGGCAATTCATCCACTCGAGCACGACGACGCCGCGCGGATTTTGCGGGGCAGCGACCGCGGCATTGCCCTCGATGTGGCCGGGGCCGGTGATGCCGGTTCGCTCGACGTTGGCGGCATGGATGAGCGCGCGGCGGCCGGGCTGCATGCGGCCTTCCCAGCGGATGTCGATCATCGGGTAATCGGCGAGGTCGGCACTGCCGACGATGACGCTGTCTTTTTCGAGTCGGAGAAAGGTGCGGTGCCCGACTTGCACGCTGCCGATGAGATACCGCCCCGCGGGCACGACGACATCGCCCCCGCCGTTGACGGCGCAGGTGTCGAGGGCGCGCTGGAAGGCCGCGGTGTCCTTCGTGGTGCTATCGCCGGCGGCGCCGAATTCACGGACGTTGTAGGTTGCGGCGGGTGTGCTGGCGACGAGCGCGGTGGCGACGAGGAGGAGAGCGAAGAGGCGCATGAGGAAGGTTAGCGAGCTTGGGCAGGTTTGGCGTTTTTCGCGGCGGACGCGGCAGCCGCATCAAGGTCGGCTTCGGTCGGAAACCAGTCGAAGGTGAAGTCGCGTTTGCCGAGCAGATGACGATCGGCGAAATTCAGCAGCGCGGTCCAGTCCTCGGCGTCGAAGGCGTGGCCATGATGCGAGTAGTGCACGCCGAGGCGGCCCGACGCGCCGAGCAAAGTGTAAACGGGCTCGGCGCCGATGAACGAGGCGCGCACGGCGGCCGGGAGCGAGATCCTGTCGGTGTCACCTTCGAGCGCGAGGAACGGTCGTGGCGCGCAGAGGGCGAGGAACCAGTGTTGGTCGAACGGCAACTTTTCGCGGTGACCGCGGAACGCGTGCAGCTGCGGCGAAAACCAGTTCGGGTATTTCGTCACCATGAGGTCCAGCGTTTCGCTGCCGCGCGGTCCGGCGAGGCGATAGGCACCGATGCCGCCTCCGCCCGTGACCACCGGGGCGCCCAACAGGCGCTCGTCGAAGGCGGCGGCGAGCAACGCGGATTTGCCGTAGCGCGACGCGCCGGTCACGACCACGAGTTTGGTGCGATCAATCGCGGCATCGGTCTCGAGATAGTCGGTGACGCGCGACACGCCCCACGCCCATGCGGCGAGGATGCCCCAATCGTAGCCGGGATACGCCGGGAAAAAACGTGTGCGACGAAATGACCAGCTCCCGTCGAGTTCGCGCAGCGTGGTGTCCTCGGCGCAGTCATTTGGATTCATGATCACGAGGGCGTAGCCACGGCGAAAGACCTCGGCGTAGCGCGCGGCGAGGGCGGCGGCGGTGGCTTGCGCGCCGAATCCGCCTGGCGGCGCCGTGGGCACGACCGGAGTGGGGGAAGTGTTCGGTGCGGGACCGACCACCGTGAGCACGTTGACGCCTTTGCCCTGATTCGGACCCGGCGGGAGGCGCGGCAGGAGCGTCGCCCCGGGCGGCGGACTGCTTTGCAGAATGATGGCGGCGAACGGACCGCCCTCGCTCGGCGTGAACACACCGATCTCGAGCCCGAGCGACGCGTCCGGGCCGAAGCTCAGATGCACGAGGCGATAGGTGACGCGGCCGTCGGCCACGACTTCCGTTGTAACGGTGCGGCCGGTGACATTGCCCGGTGCCGGCGGCATCTGGCCGGTGGCGTAGTATTCGAGCGTGCGACGGATTTCCGCACGGCGTTCGCGCCACGCGGCGGCGTCGGTGATCGGGCGGCCGTCGTTCGTCACCAGCACCGGCGGGAGTTCGGTGCGGACGGGCAACTGATCCGGGCCGGGCAAGCCGCGCACGGGGGCGGCGATCGGCGGGATGGGAATCTCCGCCGACTCCGCGGCGGCCGACACAGCCAGCGGGACGAGAGCGAAAGCGAGCCGGACAGCGGCGGCTCGCCCAATGGCGAAAGCGGACGACATGTCGCGATGCTTGTGCGGCGCGGACAGAATGTCGCGGCTGTTTTCGCGCGAGCGGCTTTCGACCGCATCGATACTACCGCAACTGCGGCAGCGCGGCGGTCCACTCATCGACGTCGAAGCCGAGCAGGCCGACATTTGCGCCGAGCACGAAAGGACGCTTCACGAGTCGGCCGTCGCTGCCGAGCAGCGCGAGCGCTTCGGCTTCGCTCAGACCGGGCAGTTTCGCGGCGAGGCCGCGTTCACGATACTGGATACCCGAGGTGTTGAAGAGGCGGCGCAGGTTGCCGCTCTGGAATCCGAGCATTCGGCGCAGTTCGGCCGGTGTGGGCGGTTGCTCGTAGATCGGCTTCTCGGTGAACTCGATGCCTTGGGCGCGCAGCCATTTGGCCGCATCGCGGCAGGTCGAGCATTTTGCGTAAGAGTAGACGGTGAGAGTGGGCTGGGCCATGCACCGAATCAAAGCGGTGCAGCGTCGACCGCAATTGCGTTGTGTCGCTGCTCCGGCCCGCAACGCTGGCGGCCATGAAGAAGACTTTTGCGCTCCAGGAAACCGGCAAGGACGACGCGCGTGTGCGCGACAAGATCCGCCACGAGGTGAACAAGTTTCTGCGTCGCGCGCGCCAGCGTCCGCCGCAGGAGGGATTTCGCGGTTGGGATTTCGCCTGCAAGGTCGGTCCGAGCGAAACGCAAGCCGAGTCGCGCACGCTCAAGGAAGTGGCGTCGTCGATCGACGAGGTCGCCGCGCGGGGCGCGTCGCACGTTTACATCGAGTTGCTCCCCGTGCCGGCGCGGCGGGTGACCAGCCCGGACGCGACGTAGCAGCCGAGCAACGGAGCAGTCGCGGTAACGAGGATGTCCCGCGCGATGCACGTGTCGGTGGCGCGCAAGCGCGCCACCGCTCGAAAACGCGTCGATTCGCGTGGTTTGCGGGCGACTCCTCAGGCCTTCTTCACGAAGCAGGCCTTCAGCGCCAGCGCGACGCCATCGATCTTGCAGTCGATCTCGTGATCGCCGTCGACCAGGCGGATGTTCTTCGCCTTCGAGCCGGCCTTGAGCACCTGCGCGCCGCCGAGCTTGAGGTCCTTGATCGTGATAATCGTGTCGCCCTCGGCGAGGACGTTGCCGTGTGCATCTTTCACCACGCGGGCGGCCTCGGGCGCTTCCTCCTTGGGCCACTCATGGCCGCAGGTGGCGCACTCCCATTTATCAGGATGCTCCAGGACGTCTTCGAGAGTGCAGGCCGGGCAGGCGGGTTTCGACATAAACAATCACGGTGCGGTCCGGCGCCCGGCCGCGGCAAGTTTTTTCCGACCGACTTCAGTGCTCGTCGACGCGTGCCATCTTGGCATCGATGACGGGCTCGCCGACGCCGTTGATCACGTGGGCGATGCCGCTGCCGACCTGACGATTGAGGCGCAGCGTGACGAGGTGATGGAATTTCACGCCCGGTGTGCGCGGCGATTCGACGGCGTTGTCGAGAATCACCGGCGTCTGGTGAAACACGGCGTAGACGCCCACGCCCCAGGCCTCGTGCGTGCGCACGTGGTCAGCGACCTTGTAGGACGCGAAGCCGCGGGTCTTTCCGTTCATCCAGGCGGCCTGACTCGGTGGGTCGTAGGGCAGCTCCGATTGGTAGAGATAGACGCGTCCACCGTCGGCGTTCCACACGGTCTGGTAGTCTTGCGTGTGTTCGACGAACAGGCCGTAGGCGGTGACGTCGCGGCCGTTGACGATGAGACCGTAGGCGTTGCGGTTCCTGTCCCAACCGGCGCCGGGGCCGTGATCGGCGCGCCAGAGCCAGAGGTTGTCGAGAATCGTGTGGTGACTGTTCACCTCGACGAAGCAGCGCGTGCGACCCGCGACGGTCGAACCGGCGCGCGTGAACAAATCGTGCAGCACGATCGGTTTCTCGGCGTGCGAGGTGTTGCTGCCCGGCGCGCCGACCTGGAGCAGGAAGGGCGATTCGTGCTCGCTTGCCTCGAGTAGCAGACCACACGCAACGATGCCGTCGACGTCGGCTAGGCGCAGCACCGGCTGGCCGGTCGCCGAGATCAGCGTCGGGAAGCCCAGGCCAAACACGATCGTGTCGGGGCGCTGCACGTCGATCGGCGCGGTGAGCGAGTAGTTGCCAGGCGTGAAGAGCAGGTGCTTGCCCGCGGTGAGGGCGGCGTTGAGCGTCTCGGCGGTGTCGCGCTCCGGACGCGCGATGTGGAACTCCTCGATCGGAATCGCGCGGCCCGGCGTCGGCCGCTCCGCGGTCCACGTGATGCCTTGCGAATCGCGGGCATAGTCGGGCACGAGCACGAAGAACGCGCCTTTTTCGTCCGTGAAGAGATACGGTTTCTCGCGCGTGACGGGCGCGCGTTCGACGACGGTGTAGGCGGGATCGGGCCACCGGCCGGCGGGGGCGTTGTCGACGCCGACGAACACCATGTTCCAACTGCTGCCGATCCACTCACCCCAGCTGCCATTGCGCGAGAGCCACTGTTGTTGCGTGCCCGAGTCGACGCGGCCATCGATGCGGGAATCGGCCATGAAGCCGCCGCTCGCCCAGCCGCCGTCCCAGAGGTGCACGTTGCCGCGCACGTGCGCGCGGCGCAGCGCCGTGCCTTGCGAAACGGCCCAGACGTTCACGTTGCCTTCGACGGTCGGGGTGACGGAGAAGTTCTCCGCGGTGCGCCAGAAGTTGATCGTCGCGTTGCTGTTTTGCAGCCACGCCTTCGAGCGCACGGCGCCGGTGATATGGACGTCGTCGGGCGAGCGGCCGAGGCCGGCGACGTGCGTATAGTAGCCGACGCGCACATCGGCCTGATAGGCGCCGGGACGGAACAGCAGTGCGTAGCGGCCGGGGCCAAACTCGCTGCGCTCCTGCTGTGCATAGATCGCGTCGACGCGCGCTTGGGTGTCGGTCTCACCGGGCGAAAAGATCAACACGTGCGGCCCGAAATCGGGCGCGGCGGCAACTGGAGGTAACGCGAGCGGGGCGAAGCTCATGACAAGGGGAAGCAACAGCGATTTCATTAACGAGAGGACCGCATTGTCGCGTGCGCGTGGGCGGGCTCGCAATCCGCGATCGCTGACGCGGCGCGCCAGTCATGCAACAACCACCGCCGGCCCCGAGGCGTCGCTCCGGATTTGGTGCATGCGACCGAAAAAAACGTCCCGGGCGCTCGAAGCGGTCGCGCTCGCGCCGGTCGGACGATCAGTTCGCGCGCAGGGCGGCGAGCGGATCGACTTTCGTGGCGCGCCGCGCCGGCAACCAGCAGGCGAGGGCCGCCACGGCGAGAATCGTGAGCGAAAGACCGGCGTAGATCAGCGGATCGTGCGGTTGCACGCCGAAGAGCGCCTGCTGCATGAGTCGCGTGACGCTGAGCGCCACCGTGAGGCCAACGACGATGCCGGCCAGGGCGAGACGCAGTCCCTCGTGGAGCACCATTGTCATCACGTTTTCGGGCGAGGCACCGAGTGCCATCCGAATGCCGATCTCGGAGGTGCGTTGGGTAACGAGGTAGGCCATCACGCTGTAGACACCGATGCTCGCGAGGAGCAACGCCAGACCGGCGAAGCCGGCGAGGAGAAACATCGCGAGCTTTCGATTCGCCACGTTTTGGGCAATGAGGGCCGTGAGCGGCTGGGGATTGAGCAGCGGCAGATCGGGATCGATTTCCTTCAGCGCGGAGCGGACGAGTGCGGTCGCGCCGGCGGGGTCGCCTTCGGTGCGGATGAGCAGGCTGGTGAAGTTCTCCGGACGCTGGAGTGCGGGCAGGAAATAATCGGGCTCGGGCGGCGTGTTCAGATTGGTCGAATGGACGTCGGCGACGACGCCGACGATCTGTGACGGCATCTGACCCATGCCGGTGATCAACGTGCGGCCGAGCGGATCTTCATTGGGAAAATGCTTCCTCGCGAACGTCTCGTTGATGATGACCACGTGCGGCACCTTGCTGGAGTCGCGTGCGTCGAAGTCGCGGCCGGCGCGCAACGGAATGCCGAGCGTCGTGAAATAGCGCGGCGAGATGAGGTGGCGGTTGGCGTTCGGGCGCTCGCTCATCGGCGGCACGGGCCGGCCTGCCACCGCGACCGGCGCGGGTGTCTGGTTGCCGGTGAGCGGCACGCGGTCGGTCAGCGCGGCGGCTTTGACCCCCGGGAGCGTCTGCAGTTTTTCGTTAAGCTGCTCGTAGAACGTCACGAGCTTTTCGCCGCGGTATTTTAGTGGCGACGGAGCGATCTGGGCGGTGAAAACGCCGGATGGTTCAAACCCCGGTGCCACGCCTTGCAGGCGGGCGAAACTGGTCAGCAGCAAGCCGGCGGCGATGAGCAACACGAGGGAGAGGGCGATTTCCGCGACGAGCAGAGTCGAGCGCAGCCGGCTGCCGGCGCCGGAGGATCCCCGCGTGGCGTCTTTCAGCGCGTCGTTCACATCGACATGGGCCGCTTGCAGCGCGGGCAGCACGCCCATGCCGACGCCCGTGGCGAGCGCAATGGCGACGGCGAAGCCGAGCGCAAGCGGATCGAGCGCGATTTCGTGGACCCGCGGGATGAGATTTTCACCGAGCGTGACAAGTGCGCCGATGCTCCACTGCGCGAGCAGCACGCCCAACACGCCGCCGATGATCGCGACGAGGAGACTCTCGATGACGAGTTGGCGGACGACTTGCGCGCGGCGTGCGCCCAGCGCGAAGCGCACGGCGATCTCCTTGCGGCGGCCAACGAAGCGTGCGAGCAGGAGGTTGGCGACATTGGCGCAGGCGATCAGCAGCACGCAGCCCACGGCGCCGAAGAGCAAGAAGTAGGTGCGACGTTGATCGCCGACGGCATCTTCGAGCAGCGGCACCAACTCGATGCGCGAGGGCGCGTCGACGTTCTTCGGGTTGGCGTCGCGGTAGCTGGCCGCAAGCACGTCCATGTTCTCCTGCGCCTGGCGCAGCGAGGCCCCGGACTTGAGGCGTGCGATCGCCTGGAAGAAAAAGCCGCCGCCGTCGAGTTGCGCGGGCACGAGGAACGGCACTTCCGCCGGACGAGGCACCCAGACTTGCTGCTGGTTGAAGGGGAACGCGGACATCGCGGGCGGGAGGACGCCGATGATCGTGTGAGGCCGGCCGTCGAGCGTGAGCGCCTGACCGAGCACGGACGGGTCCGCGTTGAAGTGCCGTTGCCAGAACGCGTGGCTGAGCATGACGACCGGCTCGCCGCCGGGGCGGTCTTCGTCCGCGCTGAAGTTGCGACCGAGCAGCGGCTGCACGCCGAGTGTCGGGAGGAAGTTGGCCGTGACATGTGTGCCGAACACCTGTTGCGGATCGCCGCGGCCGGTGATCGTGAATCCGTTGCCGACGCTGAAGGCCAGATCGCTGAACACTTGCTGGCCGCTCTGCACGGCGAGGTAGCGTGGGTGGGAAAAGCCGATGCGCGTGAAATTCTGCTGCTCGTTGGTGGAGCTGAGCCGCACGAGACGGTCGGGCGCTTGATAGGGGAGCGGGCGCAGAAGGATGGAGTTGACGACGCTGAACAGCGCGACGTTCGCGCCGAGACCCAGCGCGAGTGCGAGCACCGCGATAAACGTGAAGCCAGGCGATTTGGCGAGTTGGCGCCAAGCGTAGCGAAAGTCGGTCGTCATGTCGTGTGTGGGGTCGAACGCTGATTTTCCGAATGTCGGATGGGACTGCGGGGGAACGCGCATGCGCCGCGGAGCGCGGTGCGACGCGGCGAGCGTGGAGATGGAGTGTGAGCGGCCGGAGCGCGGGCCTCCGGGAGAAATGGATCAGTCGGATCGCAGCGCTTCCATCGGATCGATCTGCGCGGCGCGGCGCGCGGGCAGCCACAGCGAGATCAGGCCGACGAGCGCGATGACGGCGGCGACGACCACGTAGACGCCCGGGTTGTTCATGATCCCGGTGCCGAACACGTCCTGGAGCGGACGCGTGAGCAGGAACCCGCCGAACAATCCGATGGCGAGGCCGACGAAGATCTGCCGTCCGCCTTGCGTGAGCACGAGGCGAAGCACCTGTCCGACGGTCGCGCCGAGCGCCATGCGCACGCCGAACTCGCGGGTGCGCCGGCTGACGGCGAGCGAGGTGACACCGTAGACGCCGATGGCGCCGAGGAAGAGCGTGATGACGGCAAACAGGGCCGACATCTGACCGATGATCGTGAAGCCGCGCGACGCCTGTTCGGTCATGCTGCTGACCGTGCCGATGGAGTGGATCGGTTGGTTGGGATCGAGGGTCGCGATGGCTTTGCGGATCGGGGTGATGAGCGCGAGCGGGTCGCCCTTCGTGCGGATGACGAGGTCGAGCCAGCCCCAACCCATCTGATCCTGCACCAAGTAGAAGCCTGCCTCGTTGACACCGGGCGGCTGAAACACGCCCTGCATCTTCAGGTCCGGCACGACGCCGATGACGGTGACCCACTCGCCCTCTGGCGTCTGGCTCGTCTGGAAACGGCGACCGATCGCGTCTTGTTCGGGCCAGAATTTGCGCGCAAAGGACTCGTTAATCACCGCCGCGCGAGTGGTGAGCGACTGCTCGCGGGCGTCGAAAAGGCGACCGCGCAGCGCGGAAACGCCGATCAGTTTGAAGTAATCCGTGGAGACGACCTCCAGCCAGTGCGACGGACGCTCGTTGGCGTGATTGAACACGACGCCCTCGGGCGCGATGGCCGTCGGCACGCCGTTGCCCACGAAGTTGCGGCTGGTGACCGCGACGGCCTCGACACCGGGCTCGCTTTGGAGGCGGGTCATGAGTGCGCGAAAAAACTGCGCACGCTTCTCGACGGTGGGGTAAACCAAATCGTGAATCTCCACGCGACCAGTCAGCAGGCGGTCGGGATCGTAGCGCACATTGGCCTGGCGTGTCTCGTAGACGGTCCAGCCAACCACGCACGCGGCGACGAGCAGGGCGGACGAGAAGGCGATCTGGGCGGTGACGAGCCAGCGGGCGAGGCGCCCGAGGCCCATTCCGGCGGCGGCGCGAGCGTCGTCCTTCAATGCGGTGTTCACGTCGAGATTCGAGGCCTTCAGCGCGGGCAGAATGCCGGCGAAGGTTCCCGCGAGCAGCGTGAGCGCCATGGCGACGCCGACGACACGGTAGTCCATCGTGAACACGAACCAGTCGGGCGTGTAGGGTTGGTGCGCGATGTTGCGGTCGAGGTAGTCGACGCCGAATTGCGCCACAAGCAGGCCGCCGATGGCACCGAACGCGGCGAGGAGGAGCGCTTCACCGAGCAGTTGGCGGACGATGCGGCCGCGGGTGGCACCGATGGCGGCGCGGACGGCGAGTTCACGCGTGCGCTGCGCGGCGCGACCGAGGAGCATGTTGGCGACGTTCACGCAGGCGAGGCCGAGGATGAAGGTCGTCATCGCGAGCAGCAGGTAGAGGATCGGCTGCGTGCCGCCGCTGGCGTAGGCGAACGCGATCTTCTCCACGTCCATGCGGTTGTAACCCTGATTGGTCTCGGGCCATTGCTTTTCCAGCGACGCGGCGATGCCGTCGAACTCGGCGCGGGCCTGCTCGACGGTGACGTTGCGCTTCAGCCGTCCGACCATCTCGGCGCGGTCGACGGGCGAGGTGCGTGGATCGTTGGGACCGACGCGGAGATTGATCCAGAGGCGTTCTGTGCCGGGAAAACTGAAGTGCGGCGGCATGACGCCGATGATCGTGCCGGGCACGCCGTTGACCGTGAGCGGCTGACCGAGCACGGCCGGGCTTGCGGCGAATTCCTCCTGCCAGAGCTTGTGCGAGAGCACGATCAGCTGCGGCTTGCCCGGCTGGTCCTCTTCCGCGCTGAACCAGCGACCGAGCATCGGCTGCACGCCGAGCAGTTCCGGGAGATTGTGAGTGACGAAGCCGCCGGGGTGGTGCGATGGGATGCGACCGGGCGCGCTGAGGTTCATGCCCATCGACGTCGAGCCGACGAACGCATCGAGCGACGTCTGACGCTCGCGGAACGCGAGGAAGTCGCGATACGGCACCGATTCCCAGCCGTCGCGATTCGGACCCGATGGGCTGAGGCGCGCGACGTGCATGATGCGCTGCGCGTCGGGCGCCGGAATGCCGCGCAACAGGATGCCGTCGATCAGGCTGAACTGCGTGGCGACGAGCCCGATGCCGAGCGCGAGCGAGAGGGCCGCTGTCGCGCTGAAGGCCGGGCGTTGGATGATTTGGCGAATCGCGAACCGCAGAGTTTGCATGGGGTGGGGCTGCGGCCCGCGCGGGATCGTCTACTTGGAGACGACCATGCCGTCGGCGAGACGGATGACGCGCGAGCCGTAGGAGGCGTTTTCTTCGGAGTGCGTGACCTGGATGATGGTCGTGCCCTCCTCGTTGAGTTTCTTGAAAAGTTTCATGATCTCGCGGCCCTGATCGCTGTGCAGGTTGCCGGTCGGCTCGTCGGCGAGGATGAGCGACGGTTTGGCGATGAGCGCGCGCGCGACACCGACAAGCTGCTGCTGACCGCCGGAGAGCTGGTTCGGGTAAAGGTCCTTTTTGCCGACGATGCCGAACTTATCGAGCACGTCGCACACGACGGACTCGCGTTCCTTCTTCGGGATGTCCCGGTAGGAAAGCGGAATCTCGAGGTTTTCGTAGACGGTGAGGTCGTCGAGCAGGTGATAGCTCTGAAACACGAAGCCGATGTGCTTTTTCTGGAGTTCGAAGCGCTTCTTCTTGTCGAGCTTGTGGACCGGTTCGCCGAGGAGCGTGAATTCGCCGTTCCACGCGCTGTCGTGCAGACCGATGATGTGGAGGAGCGTCGATTTTCCCGAGCCCGACGGGCCCATGATCGACGTGAACTCACCCTCGCGAATCTCGAGGTTGATGTTGCGGAGGGCGTAGAAGACACCGCCTTTGAGCGGGTAAACTTTTTCGACGTTACGGAGGGAGATCATGAACGAGAGATTTGGTGAAAAGCCCGGTCGCGCCAAGCGCGGTTAGGAGATCAATTCGGGCGGCGGCGGCCAGGCGGGACGCTGCTTGTTGGCGGGACGCGCGGGTTTCGTGGCCTCGCGGGAGGGGGCGGCGGCGGGCGGTTGGGCGGGAGCAGGGGTGTTGCCGTCCTGGGGCGCGATGGCGTCGGGGGGGGCGACGGGGCGTTCCGCGGAATCGGTGGGAGTGGTCTCCTGCCTGGCGCTTTCGGGGCGCTCGGACGGCGACTCGGGTTGCGACTCGGTCCATGCCAGCGAGGTTGCAGCGGCGAAAACGAGCAGCAGCGCGAAGCGGCGACGGACAGGAGTGGCGTGCGACATGGTTAATCCTGGTGCAGGGCGGTGACGGGATCGACGCGGGCGGCGCGGCGCGCCGGCAACCAACAGGCGAGGGCGGCGACGACCGCGAGCGCGAGGCTGGCGCCGAGCAACACGGTCGGGTCCCAAACCCGGACTTGGTAAAGCTGACTTTCGAGCACGCGACCGCCGGCGAGCGTGAGAGCGAGGCCGGCGCCGAGTCCCCCTGCCACCGGCTTCAGCCCGTCGCGCAACGTCAGGCGCACGATTTGCGCGGGCGATGCGCCGAGGGCGGCCCGCACGCCGAATTCCGGGGTGCGTTGGGCCACCGTGTAGGCGACGACACTGTAGATGCCGACCGCGGCAAGCCCGAGCGCGAGCACGGCAAAGCCGCCGATCAGGCTGGCGAGCAAGCGTTGCTGGCCGACGGATTGCAGGACCACGGTTTCGAGCGTGGTCGGCTGGTTGAGGGCAAGGCCCGGATCGATGCGGCGCAGCGTGGCGCGCGCGGTGCCGGCGAAAGCCGCGGCGTCACCTTGCACGCGCACGACAAGTTGAAAGAACGGGGACACACGCTGGCCGGTGCTGCGATACATCGCGACGTCCGGGACCGAGGCCAGCGATTCGGAGCGGATGTCACCGACAATGCCGACGATCTCGGCGGGAACGCCGCCGTTGCCCGAACCGATGAGCAGGCGCTGACCGACCGGGTCGCGATCGGGAAAGAGTTTCTTCGCGGTTGATTGGCTGATGACGAGCACTTGCGGCCGGTCGCTGGTGTCGGCGTCCGTGAAATCGCGGCCGGCGAGCAGCGGGATTCCCAGCGAAGCGAAGAAGCCGGGCGTGACGGAACGGAACGGCGCGAGGGGACGATCCTTGAGCGGGGGCACATCGCCGTCGGCGCGGGCGTAGGGCGCGCTCGAGTTGTTGCCGCCGAGCGGCACGGAACTGGTGGCGCTCGCGGCGACGACGCCGGGGGTCTGGCGCAGCTCGGCGACCAAGCGATTGATCAAGTCCGCTTGTGCCGTGACGTTCGGATAACGCGCGCCGCCGAGGTTGATGTTGGCCACGAAGACACGCGACGCGTCGAAGCCGAGCGGTTGCTTTTGGAGTTGGAGGAAACTGGCGACCAGCAGCGCGGCGCCGCACAGGAGCACGAGGGACAAACCGACCTGACCGGCCACGAGCCAGCGGCGCGAGCGGTTTTGGGCGCGACTGCCCGTGGTGCCGCGCGCGCCGTCGCGGAGCACTTCGGCGACGTCGGCTTTCGCGGCGTGCAAGGCCGGAAGCACGCCCGCCAGCAAACCACTGAGGAGAGCGATGAGCAGCGAGGCGAGCAGCACTGGCGTGTTGAGTTCGAGCGCGATCGGGAACGGGAGATTTTCCGAAGCAACGCGACTGAGCACCGGCAGCAACCAGCTGACGAGCAGCGCACCGAGCACACCGGCTGCGGTCGCGACGACGAGACTTTCGATCAGGAAGCGGAAAATGATGCGGCCGCGCGCGGCGCCGAGCGCGCTGCGGACGGCGATCTCGCGTTGGCGCCCGGCGAAGCGCACGAGCAGCAAATTGGCCACGTTGCTGCAGGCCAGGAGCAGCACGAAGCCGACCGCGCCGAGCAGCGTGAGCACTTGCGGGCGCAGCGGTCCGACCAGATTCTCGCGGAAATCCACGGCGTTGATCGACCACGTGGAGTCGGCGGCATCGGCGCGATCGCGACGGTAATTTTGCTCGACGAGTTTGAGATTCTGAGCGGCTTGCTCGGCGCTGACTCCGTCTTTGAGGCGCGCTGCGACCAAAAGATAGCTGATGCCGCGCTGGAGTTGCTCGCGCGTCAGGCCGGGAAGTTCGAACGGGTCGGGCAGCCAGATGTCGCCGTCCCAGAATCCGGGAAGCTTCGGCATGACGCCGATGATCGTGTAGTTGGCGCCGTCGATTGTGAGGGTCTGGCCGATGACGTTGGCCGCACCGTTGAAGCGCTGTTGCCAGAGTCGCTCGCTGATGAGCATGACGGAGGACTTTTCTTCCTCGTTGGGCAGAAAATCGCGGCCGAGAAGAGGCGAGGCGCCGAGGGCGGCAAAGAAGCCGGCGCTCACGTGCGCACCGGGAATCAGTTCCGCGCCTTCGGGACCCATGACGGCGGCGTTGCCGTAATTCGCCACGCCGAGCGACTCGAATACGCGTTGCTCGGCGCGCAGGGCCATGAATTTGGGCACCGAAAAGTTCGTCTGCTCGATGTTCCGCGAGAGGTCCTGACCGTAAAGGCGCAGCACGCGGTCCGGTTCGCGCACGCTGAAGCGCGTGAGCAGCGTGGCATCGATGACGGAGAAGATCGCCGTGTTGGCGCCGATGCCCAGCGCGAGCGTCGCGATCGCGATGGCCGCGAACGCGGGCGTGCGAAGGAGCGAGCGAACGGACAGACGCAGTTCCTGGAGCAGAACTTCCATGGGTGCCGCGCTCTTTGCACGGGCTGTGCCATGGAGGCGGTCACGCGGGACGCGTTGCGTGAGAGCGGGTTGGGTGGTCGGCGGCGGCGCCGTTTTTCAGCGCGACGCTCAGAAACGAAATTCAGACGTCCCAATCCCGGGACGGAATTTAGAACACGAGACGCTCAGCGGCGTTGATGCGGTCGCCGTCGCGCGTCCAGCGATAGACGAGCGGGCCGCTGACGCGTTTGAGCGACTTGAAGAGGTCTTTGTCGGCGCGCTGCTGGAGCATCAGTTCTTCGACGCCGCGCGCGGAGCAGTTGAAGATCTTCGCGTAACCCTTGTAGACGCGCGGTTCGCCGAGGATGCGCGAGGCGTCGGCGGGCAGGGGCGCGGGGCGGCGGTCGAGCACCAGGAAGCTGTAGGGCAGCGAGCGCAGATCGATGCCGGCGCGCTGGCCGAATTTCACCCAATCGGAGTTGGCAAAAATCTCGGGCGGTGGCGCGGCGAAGAAGTGGCACCAATCGCGCTCGCGGCCGGGAGCGAGCAGGCCGCAGGTGGCGGCGTGCGGGCAGGGCGCCACGAGATTGAAGCCGGCAGCGCGCGCCTGTTCGCGCCAGGTGACGAGCGCGCGGCCGACTTCGTGTGTGCCCGGCTCGACCCAGAGGACGGTCGTTGCGCGAGCAAGCAAGCCGGTCAGTTCGGCGCGGCCGACGGCGTCGAGTTCGTTGAGCACGTGGCTGACGACGAGGACGTCGATGGGGCCTTCCTGGAGGAAGCGGTAGCTGGCGCGCTCGACCGGGAGGGCGGGAAAGGTTTTCCGCGCGCGGTGCTCGGCGAACTCGACCGCCAGCGGCGAGTGATCGTGCAGGACGAGTCGAGCGACGTTGGCCGAACCGAGGAATTCCACGACGCGCCGGCCGGCGACCCCGCTGCCGCAGCCCCAGTCGAAGACGGTGGCGTTGGCGGGCGCGGTCCAGTTGCGCGCCTTCAATTCCCGCAGCACCGCGTCCCATTTCCAGCCGATGCGCTCGGCGTAGGTGAGGTCGTAGGCCTCGAGGTCGGTGATCGTATGCCAATACGGACCGCGCGTGCGCGCGTCGGAGAGAAACGTCTCGCGGAGGCGATCGAGCACTTCCCAGTCGAGGGAGGTCAGGTCCATGGGTGCAAAGTGAGGGCGTCGCCCGCGCAGGCCAAAGAAAAAGCGCGCGGGGATCCGCGCGCTTGGTTCGATCGTGTGGGTGGAATCTTACTTCGTCACCGTGACCGGCACGGAGCTTTCGCCGGCACTGCTCTTGAAGAAGAGCGAGCCGGTGCCGGGCTTGCCGCCTTGGATGGCGACGGTGACGCTGCTCTGGCCGGCGGGGACGATCACTTCCGGCATGATGATGCACTCGGGGACATCGGTTTGGACGTCGATGAGCATGCCGCCGGCGGGCGCGGCTTGCGGGATCGTGAAGGTGATCGCTTGCTGTTCGCCGCTGCGGAGCGCGAGCGTGCTCGGGGTGACGGTGAAATTGATGCCGTCGACGCGGAAAGCGCCCACCGCGAGCGCCGTGCCGCCGCCGGCGACGCGCAGCATGTAGCTGCGGCCGGTGTCGACCGCGGGCACGAAGAAGCTGATCGAGCTCGGCGATTCGAAGACAGTGCGCGTCGGGTTGTTGTCGAAATAGACGACGTCGTTCGGCGTGAAGCCCGCGCCGAGCACGCTGACGCGCGCGCCGACGGGGGCGCGGCTGGCCTCGGGGCGCAGCACGTAGCGGCCTGCGATATTGAGGTGATGCAACTCGGAATGCAGTTCGCTCGGGATGGCGGAAGGCGGGGAATCTTTGCCGAGATAGGCGACGATGAAATAGTAGGAGGCGTTCGTGCGACCGAGGGGGAGTTGGTAGTCGAATTCCCAGAGGTCGGCGCCAGCGCTCTTCGTCATCGGGTAGATTTGTCCGTCGATCACGATGCGCGGCTTGATGGAGGTCTCATCGATCGAGAAAGACGCGGGCTTGAACGTCGCGGTGATCGTGTAGATCTGCGACGGGTTCGCCGGCACGTTGTCCGGCGTCATGTTGGTGATCGTCATGGTCTGGCAACCGGTGAGGAGCCAGAGCGCGAGAGACGCGCTGACGAGCGCCGCGAGGCGACGGGAACGGGAGGTGAGGAGTTGCATTGGGAAAAGGTTGCGCCGGGCCGCGCAGGCCGTTGGCTGATCGGAAATTGACGCACTTCTAATGGCCGGGTTCCCCGCAGGGCAAGAAAAGTCTCGGAGCGCCGACGGCGCGGCGCTGCCGCCGCTGGGCGTGTATGTCCACGTGCCGTTTTGCGCGACGACGTGCGATTTCTGCGCATTCTATCAAACCGTGCCGAAGGCGGACGCGGTGCCGCGCTACATCGCGGCGGTGCGGGACGAGATGGCGCTGGTGGATCTCGGCGGCGACGTTGGTGGTGGAGGGCGGGGTCTCCTGACGCCGCCGCAGGCGATCAGCGAAGCGGGACGCGGCCAGAGCACGGCGGGGTTCGGCGACCCCGCCCTACAAGTCGCGGACGCGCGGCAAACCCGGTCCGGAGTGCCCCGCCGCCGCGTCGACACGGCCTTCTGGGGCGGCGGCACGCCGGGGCTGTTGCGGGCGAGCGAGCTCGAGCAGCTCGGACGCGCGATGGTGGACTTTTGCGGCGGGAACGCGCCGACAGAGTGGAGCGTGGAGATGGCGCCGGCGACCGTCACGGCGGAGCGCCTCAGCGTGTTGCGCGCGCTCGGCGTCACGCGGATTTCGCTCGGCGTGCAGAGTTTCAACGAGGCGTTGCTCGACGCGCTCGGCCGCCAGCATACGCCGAAGCAAATCTACCGGGCCTACGACCTGATCCGGGCGGCGGGTTTCCCGAGCGTGAATCTCGACTTGATGTTCGCGTTGCCGAATCAGGACGAAACGCAATGGCGCGCGGACCTGGCCGAAGTCGTGCGGCTCGCGCCGGATCATTTGTCGACGTATTGCCTCACCTTCGAGGAGGACACCGCTCTGTGGGTGAAACTCTCCCAGGGCAAAGTGAAGCTCGATCCGGAAAAGGAGGCGGCGTTTTACCTGCGCACTTGGGAGTTCCTCGATGGCGTCGGCTTCGCGCAATACGAGGTCTCGAACTTCGCGCGGCCCGGTCATATCTGCCGCCACAACCTCAACACCTGGCGCATGAGCGAGTGGATCGGCTTCGGCCCGTCGGGAGCGTCGCAGTTCGCGGGATGGCGCGCGAGTAATCCGCCGGATCTCGTCCAGTGGCACGCCGACATCGCGGCGGGGCGACGGGCGACGGCGGACCGCACGGCGCTGACGCCGGAGCTGCTCGCGGCCGACAGCATCATCTTCGGACTGCGCATGAACGAGGGCGTGTCGCTCCCGGAGTTGCGCGCTAAGTTCCCGAGCGCGCCGTGGGAGAGCCTGCACGATTTTTTGCCGAAGCTGATCGCCGAAGGGATGCTGGTCGATTCGCCGGAGGGTCGAGTCTGCCTCACGCCGCGCGGCCGGCTGCTGGCGGACGCGGTCGGTGCGGAAGTGCTTGAAGCCTTTTCCGCGGACTCAAAAGCTGCGCGTCCATGATTTTGCCCCGCGTCGCACTCCTCGTGTTCAGCGCCGGTCTTCTGCTGAGTGGTTGCGCGACGGCGCCGGAGCCGGCGAAGGATTATGCGCCGCTCGTTGCACGGTTTTATCTGGAGACGAAATCCGGAGAGGCCGGTGTAGCCGTGACGCTGCCGCAGAGCGGCGTGACGATCACTGTCTCACCCAAACCGGTGGTCGTGGAATACGACATCGCGAACGCGGAGGTGGCGCAGGTGGATCTCGGACGCTGTCTCTTCGTGCAGTTGAACGGCTCGGCGTCGCGCGATCTCTATCGGCTGTCGGTCGGAGCGATTGGGCGCCGGCTCGTGCTCGCGGTGAATGACCGGTTTGTCGGTGCGCGCCGGATTGAGGCGGCGATGGAGGGAGGTGCGATCCTGACCTTCGTGGAGTTGCCGGACGCGGAGTTGCCGGGGCTGGTGGAGCGGCTCAAACGCACGTCGGGAGACTTGGCCGAGGCGGCACGAAAGGCGCGCCCATGACCGGAGTTCGTCGCCTGACGGCCCTCATCGCAGTCGCAGCGGCCACGTGCGCGCATGCGCGCATCGATTTGGTTTTCCCGACACCGCAAACCGCCTGGACGACCGGCCGACTGGACGCGTTCGTGCAGCCCACGGTGTCGGGCGATCCGGAATCCGGTTTGTTCGGTTGCGTGCGGAGCGGCGGCGCGCAATTTCACGAAGGCCTCGACATCCGGCCGATCAAGCGCGACCGCCGCGGCGAGCCCGCCGATCCGGTGTTTGCGGCGATGGACGGAATCGTGAAGCATGTCAGCTCTTCGCCGGGTTCGAGCAGTTACGGCCGCTACATTGTCATCGAGCATCCCGACCAAAAGCCGGCCGTTTACACGCTCTACGCGCATCTCGCATCAATTCAGGCCGGTGTCCGCCCCGGCACGCGGGTGCAAAAAGGCCAGACGATCGGGGTGATGGGCCGCAGCGCGGGTGGCTACGCGATTCCGAAAGAACGCGGGCATTTGCATTTTGAGATCGGCCTGCGGGCCACGGACGCCTTCGAAAATTGGTATGCGGCACGGCGCTTCGGCAATCGCAACGAACACGGCGACTACAACGGCATGAATCTGATGGGCATCGATCCGCTGGATTTTCTGCGGCAGTGGCGGCTCGGACGTGTCGATTCGTTTCAGGAGTATTTCGACCAGTTGCGACCGGTGGTCACGCTGCGCGTGGCCACCACGCGCGTGCCGGATTTCATCCAACGCTATCCTTCCCTGTTGCGGAAACCGATCAGCGGGCTTGTTGCCGGATGGGAAGTGTCGTGCAACGGCACGGGTTTGCCCTTCGCGTGGACGCCGCTGTCGAGCAACGAGGTGATCGGCCTGCGCGCGGGCGAGGTGCGCGTGGTGTCGGCGGATTCGGCGGCGTTGCGCGCGCACCGTTGCAAGGACCTGGTGCGGGTGCGCGGCGGCGGTTACGCGCCGGGCGGTGATCTGCGCACGATGATCGAGCAGGTGTTTGGGATTCGGTGAGTCCCAACGCGGAATGCGGGCCTGTCCTTACCGCGTGCGCTTCGGCTTCGCGCCTTTGGCTGCGGCTTTGACGTCGCCGAGAATCTTCAGGAACTGCGCGTCGGTCTTGAGGCTCGCGAGGTCGGGATCCTGGCGCATCCACTCGTAGTCGGTGTAGCCGAGCTGGTGGGCGATGCGCAGCGTATCGAGCGCGTCGAGCGGGCGGTTGCTCAGGGCAAAACTGCAGGCGAGGTTGTAGTGCGCGGTGGCGTTGGTCGGCTGGAGCTTCACCAGCTTGCGATCCATGCGCAGGCCGTCGGCAATGCGGCCGGTCTTGGTGTAGAGGCCGCCGAGCAGTTCGATGACTTCGGTGTAGCGCGGGCAGCGGCGGTGGACGGACTCGAAGAAGGTGATTTCGAAGGCAGGATCGCTCTTCGGCGGGCGGGACATGGCTTACTTGGTGCGATTGGGGCAGCCACCACGTTCGCGGAACGCGGTGCACTGCGCGCTGACTTGCAGGCGTTGGGAAATGGGTTTCAGGCCGAGCTTCAACGAGACCGTGCTGCCATACCATTCCATGAACGGCGCGCTGATCTCGAAAATCTTGTCGCAGTCGACGCAGACGACCTGCGCGACCTGGGTGTTGCCGGAGGAGGGGAAGTAGAATTTTTCGCCCTTGCCGATGTCGACTTCGCGCAGGAGCGCGCTCTCGGTCATGATCGGCAGCGTGCGATAGACGGTGGCGCGCGAGACGGAATCGTCGATGGCGCGGGCGTGATCGAGCAGCTCTTCCGCCGTAAAATGCTCCTTCTGGGCAAAGGCTGCGTCGAAGATCGCGAGACGCTGGCTGGTTACGCGCAGACCTTTCTCGGTCAGGTAGGATTGGAATTTTTCGCGGGCAGCCTCGACGCTCACGTCCGCAGCATCGGGGAGCGCGTTTCCGAGTGTCAACGCGGAAGGCGACGCGTCCTTTGTCGGCGGAAACGCATTGCCTCTCGCCCGCCCGGCGCATCGGCTGGACCGATGGTCGTGGCCGTCCAACCGCTCGCGGGTTTCGAGAAGCTCCTGCACTACCGGGTGCCGGAGTCGCTCGTGGACGACGTGCGCGCGGGCTCGCTCGTGCGGATTCCCATCGGCCATCGGCAACACATCGGGCTCGTGCTCGAACGCGATGCGCTGCCGGATGTGCCGCTCGAGAAGTTGAAGCCCATTGCGGGCCTGTTGCAGGAGTATCCGGCGCTCACGCCGGATCTGCTCGGTCTTGCGCGTTGGATGAGCAGTTATTACGCGGCGCGCATGGATTCCGTCTTCGAGACGATGATTCCCGGCGCGGTGCGGGCGGGCGCGCGGCTCAAACACGACAAATACCTCGCGCTCGCGCGCGAGCTGACGGTCGAGGAACACGCCGCACTCGCGCGGAAGGCACCGAAGCAGGCCAAACTCTACGATTTTTTGAAGCAACAGTTCCGGCCGGTGAAAAAATCGCTCGTGCTGCAACGCCTCGACGCGACGGCCGCCGTCGCCGCCGCGCTGATCAAACACGGCGTCGTGCGCGAGGAACTGCATCACGTCGAACGCGTGGCCTACGCGGACAACTGGAGCGGCGGCGAAGTCGTTTCCAGCCAAGCGCCGGAGCTGAATTCCGAGCAGGCCGCGGTCGTGGCCTCCGTTGGCGCGAGCCTCGAAAAGCGGAAATTCGCCGTGCATTTGCTCAACGGCGTCACGGGTTCGGGCAAGACCGAGGTCTATCTGCGCGCCGTCGAGGCCGTGCTCGCCGCCGGCGGCAGCGCGATCTATCTCGTGCCCGAGGTCGCGCTGACTCCGCAAACGGTCGCGCGCTTGCGCGGGCGCTTTGAAAGCGCCGGGCACAAGACCGTCGTCTGGCACAGTCATCTCAGCGAAGGCGAGCGGCTCGATGGTTGGACCGCCCTCGCGTCCGGCCAGGCCCGAGTGGTGGTCGGCGCGCGCTCGGCGGTGTTCGCGCCGGTGCGCGACTTGCGGTTGATCGTCGTCGATGAGGAGCACGAGCCGGCTTACAAGCAGGACGAGACGCCGCGCTACCACGGGCGCGACGTGGCGGTTTATCGCGCGAAGCTCGCGCACGCCGTTTGCCTGTTGGGCTCGGCGACGCCGTCACTCGAGTCGATCGCGAACGTGCGCGCGGGCAAATACGTGCAAGACCGGCTGACCAAGCGCGTCGACGACAAGAAACTCCCGGACATCCAGATCGTCGACATGCGCATCGAGGTGATGCGCACCCGCGGAATGGTCACGCTCTCGCGGCTGCTGGTCGATCACATGCACCAGCGTTTCGCGCGGAAGGAGCAGACGATCCTGTTCATCAACCGACGTGGCTACTCGTCGTCGATGCAGTGCCGCAAGTGCGGCCACGTGGAGGAATGCCCGCATTGCAGCGTGTCGATGACCTATCATCGCACCGACGAGACGCTGAAATGCCATCTCTGCGGCCACCAGCGTGGCGCGCCTTCGGTGTGCCCCTCGTGCGCTTCGCCGGAAATCCGCTGGCGCGGACTGGGCACGCAGCGCGTCGAGGAGGCGGTGCGCCGCGTGCTGCCGCGCGCGCGGCTCGAGCGCATGGATGCCGATACCATGTCGAAGAAGCACCGCTTCCGGCAGATCCTCGGCGACTTTCGCGCGGGCAAAATTGATATTTTGATCGGCACGCAGATGATCGGCAAAGGCCTCGATTTCCCGAATGTCACGCTGGTGGGGCTGATCGATGCGGACATCTCGATGCACATTCCCGATTTCCGGGCGAACGAGCGGACGTTCCAGCTGCTCGTGCAGGTGGCGGGACGCGCGGGACGCGGCGATCGCGCCGGCGAGGTGGTCGTGCAGACGTTCACGCCGCAGGCGGACGCGATTCAGTTCGCGAAGAAGTCGGATTTCGAAGGCTTCGCGGAGGCGGAGCTGACGATGCGCAAGAATTTCGCTTATCCGCCGTATCGGCATCTCATCCATCACATCTTCCGCGGGCCGAATCCGGAGAAGATCATGTTCTTCGCGCAGCAGTGGGCGAAGAAGGTCGAGACGGCGCTGGCGGGCGAGATCGAGATTCGCGGCCCGTCGCCCGCGCCGATCGAGAAGGTGAAGGACGAGTATCGGTTCCAGATTTGGTATTTCACGTATCGCACGGCGAAGGTCGTCGCGGAGCTGGTGAAACTGCAGCAGACGATCGACTGGCCGGCAGACGTCACGCAGGTGCTCGATGTCGATCCGATGAGTCTGGTGTAATCAGCGCGAAGCCCCCGCGCGCCCATGGATAAGCGTGGCGCATCGCGCCGCATCGCCCAACGCGAGCGCGAGGCGGCGCGGCCGGAACGCGAGTCGTTCTTCAGCGGCACGATGACCTCGGCGTCAACGCCCCGGGCGCGCGCCATCGGGTAGGAGACGCGGGCGTCTTCGGGATCCTCGTCCGGGCCGCTCTTGAATGCTTGCGCAAGAATGCCGTCCGCGGGTTCGGTGGCGGGAAAACGGCCTTCGCCGATCAACAGCCGCCCGCGGTGCCGAGCCGGTCGGGCGACGACTACGGCTCGCCCGTCGATGTCGACCTCCCGTTGGCCGAGGGGCGTGCGGACGATTTTGACGCGCTCCTGCTGCCCGGAGGCGTGATGAATCCCGACAAGCGGCGCACGATTCCGCGCGCGGTGAGTTTGTGCGCGCCTTGGGGGTGTCGGCAAACCGGTCGCGGCCGTCTGCCGCGGCCCCTGGATGCTCGCGGACGCACGCGTGGTGCGCGGGTGCCGAGTGGGTGCCGCTTCTTGTGTGTGCCGGACACGGCCGCGGCATGCTTTTGAAAAATCAGAAGAAAACCTCAGTCGACGGCGCGCGAACCGAGTTGAAACTGCCGGGACGTGTCGCACGCTGTGCGCGTGTCCACCCCGCCACGCTCCCCGGCTGGAAAGCTCGTGCCGCCGGCGCCCTTCCTCGCCGCCCTCGATCATCCTCGGAAGACGGAGATTCTCGCGCTTGACCGTGCCATCCGCGCGGTGGACGAGAAGATCCGAGCCGGTGTGAAGTGGAATTCGCTGAGTTGGGCCACGTGCGACTACTTCGCGACGGTGTTCCTCCGTTCAACGGAGACCGTGCAAGTCGTCTTGCATTTTGGCGCGAAGGTGAAGTCCGGTCCGCGCCCATCCCTCAATGACCCGGCGGGGCTGCTGGAGTGGAAGGCGCCTGACCGCGCGCTCGCGACGCTCGGTCAAGGGGCCGAATTTCGCCAAAATCTGCCGGCGTTCTGCTCTGTCGTTCGGCAGTGGATCGCGCATGTTTGAGATGTGGTCCGGCGGGGCACCGGTCAAACGAACCAGCGAATTTCGGGCTGCGGTGGCGGGCGCGGAAGGCGTAGAGTGTGATCCTGTCCATGGCTGAAAATTCTCCCCGTCCCAAACGATTTTCGATGATCCGCTCGTTCGTCGCTGCGGATATCCTGACGCTAGGCAACGGCGCTTGCGGCAGCGGAGCGGTGCTGGCGGCGATGCAGCACCTCGTCACGCGGGAGCCGCACTGGCTGGTGCTGGCCATGGCGCTGTTGCCGGTCGCGCTCGTGCTGGATTTCGCGGACGGTCGCGTCGCACGGTGGCGGCGGAAATCCTCGCTGCTTGGCGCGGACCTCGACTCGCTTGCCGACGTCATCTCGTTCGGGCTCGCCCCGGCGGCGATCGCCTTCGCCGTCGGCATGCGCGGGGCTCTGGACGTGGTCGTGCTGCTCTATTTTGTCGCGTGCGGGATCAGTCGTCTGGCGCGCTTCAACGCCACCGCGGCGGCGCTCGCCGACGAATCGGGCAAGGTGAAATATTTCGAAGGCACGCCGATTCCGACGAGCGTTTTTCTGGTGATGTTCCTTGCCGTGCTGCATTTCACCGGGCGGTTGGCGGAGGGCGTCTGGCTTGGCCAATGGACGATCGGCGGTCTCGTATTGCATCCGTTGGTCATGCTTTTCGCGCTCAGCGGCAGCGCGATGATCAGCACGATCCGCGTGCCAAAGATCTAGGCGCCTTTCGAAAGTGGCCAGCGCAAGAGGGCGGGCGCGCTCAAGGCGCGCCCCGGCGGTGGATACGGGCGGCGTCAGCGCCTTAGGCGGCGATCACGCCGGCGACGATCAGGATCGCGATCAAAATGCCCATGAGGCTTTCGCCCGCGATGAGGCCCGACGCGACGGGAACGACGGCCTTGTCGGCAAATTTCGGGGCGAAGCGACGGCAGCCCTCGGCGAGCGCCGCGCCCAGGAACATGGCGATGCAATTGCTGCCCGGAATGACCATCGCGATGCCGAGACCGGACGGCGAGGGCAGGTAAGCGCGGAGGCGTTTCGGCGCGAAACGCTCGAGCAAGGCCAGCGCGACGCCGAGCGCGAGTCCGACGACGATCGCCGTGCGCGAGGTCGGATGGAGCGCGCCGATGCCGTCGGAAAACGCCTTCGATACGCCGGCCCACACGACGCACGAAGGCGCCGGCCAGGCTTCGCCACCGAGCAGGCTCGCGTCGGGAATGATCAGGTTGAACGCCGGCACGATGACGATGGCGCCCGCAACCACGCCGAAGAGTTGCGCGTAGAACTGATGCCGCGGCTTCGCCCCGAGCAGCCAGCCGGTTTTGAGCGTCGTGAGCAGGTCGGCCGCGTGCAGGCCGATGCCACCGGTGACGTTCGCCGACATGATGTTGCCGGAGAGATTGCCTGGCGTCATCACGCCGTAGAGCATTTGCGTGACGGGGCCGAGTGCCTTGGTGGGCGTCACGTCCGTTTCGCCCGTGACGCGCGCGGCTACGAAGCCCATGACGACGGCGAGCGGGACGGCAATCACGGCGGCCCAGAGCGGAATCTGGAACAGCCACACCATGAGGAAGACCACGAACGGCGCCAGGACGGCGAAGCCGGCGGGGAACCACCATTCCGGGCATTCGAGCGAGGCGATGCCCTCGTCGGATTTGCGCCCGCCACCGAAAATTCTCGTCAGTCCCGTGAAGGAGCGGGCGATGCTCTTGTAGTCGATCGCGAACGACGTGAGTCCCGAGGCGACGAGGATGGCGGCGCCGGGCCACAGCGTCCAGGCGACGATGGCTTTGTAGGAGATGGAGGTGATGATACCGCGTTCGACGAGCGAGGGCGCGAGCACCGCGTAGGTGAGCACGCCGCCGAGCAGGAGCGACCAGCCGGTCTTGAAGCTCATGAGCGCACCGCCGCCGATCAACACGACCTCGGCTTTGAGGGAGAGCGTCCACTCCGAGAGCTTGTGGCCGGCGAGCTGCAACGGCAGGGGAATCGTGTTCGGAATCCAATGCCAGGCGTCGCGCACCCAGGTGAGCGCAGCGGCGAACGCGGCGGACCACGCCAGCCACTTGGCCTTGCTGGCGCCGGCACCCGAAGCGGCTTCGTGGATGGAGGCGATCGTCTCCGCGGTGGCCGTGCCGGTCGGGAACGCGAGGCCTTCCTGATTGATCAGCTGCCGTTTGATCGGAATGGCGGCGAAGACGCCCAGCGCCGCGATGAGCGCGAACCACGCGATCATTGAAATCGTGTCGGGGCGCACGGTCGTGACCATGAGCAGCGCGCCGAACGCCGCCATGTTGCCTCCGCCGGTCATGTAGCCCGCGCCCGACGCCACGGTGGTGAGCGCGTTGTTCTCGAGCACGCCGAGCGGCTTGCGCACGATGCGCGCGGCCTGGAGGAGCTGAAATGCACTGAAGGCGAGAATGCACGCCGTCAGTGTCACGCCCATGCTCCAGCCGGTTTTGAAGAACACGTAGAGATTCGAAAGGCTCATTGCCGCGCCGATGACCATGCCGATGACGGCGGCTCGAATCGTGAGATTGGTCGCGCTCGGCTGGTAGGTCTTGCTCAGCCACTCGGCTTCGCGAGGGGAGTCTTGCGGGGCGGGGCGGGGAGCAGCAGCGGCGGTATCCGACATAGGGCGTTTTGCGCCGACGATGCCGCCCGCGCGACTGCGTGCAAGCCCGACGCAGCCTCGCGCGGCAAAATTAGTCAGCCGGCTGACATCAACAGGCTGCGCGATGGCGCCGGCGTTCGGCATGGTGATTCGTTCGCGCGATGATGAACCGCACGAGACGAGGCCGCAGCGCGAACCTCACGAATCAGCGCGTCGCGCGTCAGTTCGGGGATTGATCCGTGGCGGTGCGTTGCCACGCGATCATGTCGCGCAAGCGCTGGCCGATTTCCTCGGCGGTGCGGATCATCTCTGCGGCCTCGGTGGGCGGCAGGTGAGCGCGGCAGTTGCGGCGCCACAGATCGAGCCAGGCTTCGAAATGGCGCGCCTCCAAGCCGAGCGGGAAATGCTTTCGCGGCATGCCGCCCGCGTAGCGCACCGGTCCGCCGGTGACGTTCGACCAGAAATCGGCGATTTTTTCCAGGTGTGCGGGCCAGTCCTCGATTTGCGCGAGGAAGATCGGTGCGATCTCACGATGCTGGCGCACGTCGGCGTAGAAGTGCCGCAGCAGGAGCATCAGCCGCGGTCGTCCGCCAAGACGAACGAAGAGGGAGTGGTCACGCGTGGGGACTTCCATGTGCCGAACGAAGCCAGATCGCGGAAATTGTCATCGCAAAACCGGCCGCGGCCTCGAACGCGGGAGCGCGCGAGAAATGCCGTTGCCGCACCGGGCGCGACCCGCATCGTCGCGGCACACACACTACACACTATGATGCGACGTATTTTGATGTCGGCCGCCATCGTTTTGGCGGGTTGGGTTTCTTCGGTGCAGGCGAATGAGTCGGCGGATCTGGCCGGGTTGAAGACGGAGATCGCCAGGAATCACGATCGTGCGCTGGCGCGCTTGCGCGAGTGGATCGCTCATCCGGCGATTGCGGCCGAAGACCGAGGTTTTCCGGACGGCCCCGAACGCATGGCGGCGATGCTCCGCGAGGTGGGCTTTCAACATACGGAAATCATCCCGACCGACGGCAAGCCGGGCGTGTTTGCCACGCTCGACGCGGGGGCGCCGAAGACCGTCGGCATCTATTTCATGTATGATGTGAAGCAGTTCGATCCGAAGGAATGGACCTCGCCGCCGCTGGAGGCCGCGCTGGTCGACAAGCCCGGTTACGGCAAAGTCATCGTCGGGCGCGGCGCGGTGAACCAAAAGGGGCCGCAATCGGCGTTCCTCGCCGCCATCGAGGCGTTTCGCAACGCGGGGAAGAAGCTGCCGGTGAACCTGGTGCTCGTTGCAGAAGGTGAGGAGGAGATCGGTTCGCCCCACATTGCGCAAATCGTCCGTCAGCCGCACGTGCAGGCCGCGCTCGCGAAATGCACCGGTGTCTGGATGCCGCACGCGACGCAGGGACTCGACGGCGCCGTCACGGTGAACCTCGGCGCCAAGGGCGTGATCGAGGTCGAGTTGACCGCGAGCGGCGCAGCGTGGGGCCGCGGCCCGGTGCGCGACGTGCATTCGTCGTTCAAATCGATGATCGACAGCCCGGTGTGGCGACTCGTGACCGCGCTCAACACGCTCGTCTCGCCCGACGGCAACACGGTGGCCATCGACGGCTGGTTCGAGCACGTGCGGCCACTCACCGAGCAGGAAAAGGCGATCATTCTCGAGGCCTCGAAGAAACTTTCGGAACGCCAATTCCGCGTCGGCGCCGCGGCGACCAAATGGATCGATGACCTGCCGTTCCTCGCGGCGCTCGAACGCTACGTCGCGCAGCCCACGGCGAACATCGAGGGCATCTACGGCGGCTACACGGGACCGGGCGGGAAGACCGTGCTGCCGCACAAGGCGTCCGCGAAACTCGATTTTCGCCTCGTCCCGAATCAGTCCGCCGAGGAATGCGTCGCGAAACTGAAGGCGCATCTCGCGAAACGAGGCTACGGCGACATCGAGGTGGATTTCACCGGCGGTTACAGCCCGACCGCGACGCCGGCGGAGGCTCCGCTGATCCAGGCGCAACTCGCGGTTCTGAAGCGCAACGGCGTGGAGGCCGTGCTCTGGCCGCGGCTCGCCGGCTCCTATCCCGGATACATTTTCACCGACGCTCCGCTCAACCTCGCGGCCGGGCACTTCGGGCTCGGGCACGGCGGCGGCGCGCACGCGCCGGACGAGTTCTTCGTCATCGAGTCGTCGAATCCGCAGGTGCGCGGCTTCGACGGAATGACGCTGTCGCTCGCCGAGTATCTCTACGAATTGGCGAAGTGAACGGCCCCGGCGCGCCGTCGTCAGACGACGGCGCGTTGCCGCGTGATCTCGCCGGCAATTTGGGCGGCGAGACGGGCGTTATTCAGCACGAGGGCGACATTCGCCTCGAGCGAGCGGCCATGGGTCAGCTCGAAGAGGCGTTGCAAGAGAAACGGCGTGACCGCCTTCGCGGCGATGCGCCGCTGGCCCGCTTCCGCGAGCGCTTGCTCGATGAAGGGCGAGATGACTTCGCGCGGAATCTCGGCGGACGGCGGGATGGGATTGGCGACCAGCTGACCGCCCGGCAGGCCGAGGCGTCCGCGCTGCAGATGGGCCGCGGCGATTTCGGCCGGAGCATCAATGCGCAACGGGGCGCGCAGTCCCGAGCTCCGCGACCAGAAAGCGGGAAACTCATCCTGGCCCACTGCGATCACGGGCACGCCCGACGTCTCGAGCACCTCGAGGGTTTTGGGCAGATCGAGAATGGCTTTCGCGCCCGCAGCGACGACGGTCACGGCGGTTTCCGCGAGTTCGCGCAGGTCGGCGGAAACATCGAAGCTGAGCTCCGCGCCGCGATGGACCCCACCGATGCCGCCGGTGGCGAACACTTCGATGCCGGCGCGACGCGCGCAGATCATGGTTGCGGCGACGGTGGTGGAGCCGGTGCGCTTCAGGGCGACGGCCACGGCCAGGTCGGCGCGCGAGAGCTTCATCACGTCCTTCGCCTGAGCGAGCCGCTCCAATTGAGCATCGGACAACCCCACGCAAATCTCTCCCGCCAGCACGGCGATTGTCGCCGGTGTGGCACCGGCCTCGCGGACGGCCGCCTCGACTTGGCGCGCGGTGGCGACGTTTTGCGGATAGGGCATCCCATGCGTGATGATCGTCGACTCCAAGGCCACAATGGGGCGGTTCGCGCGGCGCGCGTCTTGGATCTCGGAGGAAAATTTGACGAGGGGAGACATGGCGGGAATCCGCCAGTCAGTAACAAGCCACGACCGTTGCCAAGTCAATCGTCGGAACACCACCAGGCGCCGCGGAAACCGGTCTTGCGATCACGTGCCGATCTCGCCGGCGACGTGTGCGCTGGCCGCTCGCAACGCGGCATCGAGCGCCGCTTCACGCGCGGCGCCGCCGCGCTCCGCCACGATGTGTGCGGCCATAAACGCATCGCCGGCGCCAGTTACGCGATGCACCTTCACCTTCTCCGGTGTGCCGCAAACGAAGTGCTTACCGGCGCGGCCATCGCAGCATTCGCGCTCACCGGCCGTGACGAGGACGCGGCGCGCGCCACGCGCAATCAAGTTACCGGCAGCGGTGCGGGCGTCGTCGAAACGCGTGTCGCAGAGCAGGCCGGCTTCCTCGAGATTCACATACAGCGTCGCGCGCGGGTGGGGGAGCAGCGGAAGCAATCGTTCCGCCTTGCCGGGACTCGCGGGGGCCACGCGCAGATCGGCGGCGACGAAGAGCGGAGACCGTGCTATTTCGGTCAGGAGCGCAGTGGTCAGATTGCCATCGAGTGCGATGAGTCCGTTCCACGGTTGTGTCGGGTGGCCGAGGCGCCCATCCGCCAGCGGAGCGAGAATTTTGTCACCGGCGGCCTCGAGCGAGTGGGCGTCGGCGATGGCGGCGACGAGACCATGAATGTCCTCCACGGCCAAGTAACGGTCCGTAGGCCGATCGTTCGAGCGGTAAACAAACGAGGTGTCGATGCCGAGACGTTCGCAGCAGGCGAGCAACGCGGTGCCCTCATCGTCGCGCCCGATCGCCGTAAGCACGGCCGGCTGCAGGCCGAGTTTGCGCAGCGTCATGGCAATGTTCATGGCCACGCCGCCCGGCACGCGCGTGATGCGTCCAGGCACGTCGGCGCCGTGAGCCATGCCGTGTGGAGAGCGACCAATGATGTCCCACAGCACCGCTCCAATAGAGAGAATATCCGGACGCACTGGCTTCATGAGACGGAGAAAGGCGAAACAAGAGACATGTGCGAGATGATGCCGGGGCGGGCGGCTGCGGGCTATCGGTCAGACTCCCGCTTCAGCGCCCGGAGCGCACCGCATCACGTCGGCGGCAAACGGCGTTTCGCGAGATGGTCGGGCATCTCGAGGGTCTCGAGGTTCCAGCCTTCGAGCTTGAGCACATCTTCAAGGCACTGCTCGAGCTCCGCGTGTGCGGCGGCCGCGGAGGCGGCGATGCGCTCGTGGACCACGCGGTCGACCGCGCTATCGTTGAGGCAGGCTTGTTGGTATTTGTGCAACTCGCGCATCTGGCCGATCGCTTTGCAGACCTGCGCCGGGCAGGCGCATTGGTAGATCATCGCCTGCTCGACAATCTTGTGTAGAGCTTCCCGCGGATAGCGTTGCTGCATGGCGGCACTATTGTTGGGCGCGGTGAAAAGGCTAGAGGGAAGTCCTCGGACGCTGTCGCACGAGGCGCCGGCAAAAAATTGAGCTGCGTTGGGGCTTCGCACCGCTAGTCAGACCGGCCATGACGCTCAAGGAGGTGATGGCCGAACTGAAATCGAAGGGCAGCGAATCGACCAAGCGGGTGTTGATGAAACACGGTGCGAAGGAGCCGTTCTTCGGCGTGAAAGTCGCAGATTTGAAAGTCATCGGGAAGAGGATCAAGGGCGACCAGGGGCTGGCGCTTTCGCTCTACGCCACCGGCAATGGCGACGCGCAATACCTCGCCGGGATGGTGGCCAACGGCGCGCGAATGACGCGCAAGGAGGTTTGGATGTGGGCGGAGACGGCGGCGTGGCGCATGATTTCCGGGACGACCGTGCCGTGGATCGCGACGGAGCACGGGGACGGCTTCACGCTGGCGCTGGAGTGGATCGATTCGAAAAAGGAGCACGTAGCGCTCGCGGGCTGGGCGACACTCGGCGCATGGGTGACGGTGCACGCTGACGACGAACTTGATCTCTCGCGACTCGGTGCGCTGCTCGAGCGGGTGACGAAGACGATCCATGCGCAGCCGGATCGCGTGCGGCAGCAGATGAATCATTTCGTCATCGCGCTCGGGAGCTACGTGGTTCCGCTGGGTGAGCGCGCCCTCGTTGCGGCGCGCAAAATCGGGGCGGTGACGGTCGACGTGGGCGATACCGACTGCAAGATTCCTGACGCGGAGGCCTACATCGTCAAAACGCGCCGCGGCGCGGCGATCGCGCCGAAGCGCAAAACGGTGCGGTGTTGACGAGTGCGCTCAGCGTTTCAGGGCGGTGGCAATGGCGTCGCGGAGCGACGTCGTCGGACGGCCGATCAGTCGGCTGAGTTCGCCGCGATCGTCGAAGAGCGCGTCTTGCGCCGCGCCGACGTCCCAGCTGGCGAGGCCCTGTGCGAGTGGCGGCGGCAGGCCGGCTTGGAGAAGAATTTTGGCGTATTCGGCCTCGGGCAGATTGACGTAGGAAATCGACCGGCCGGTCTGGCGCGAAAGCTCGGCGGCAAATTCTGTCAGCGTGTAGGCCGTGTCGCCGGCGAGTTCGTAGATGCGGTTTGGCGCGGCGCGCCCGGTGAGCGCCGCCACCGCGGCGGCGGCATAGTCAGCGCGCGCCGCGGAGGCGATGCGGCCGTCGCCGGCGCTGCCGACGAACGCGTGGTGCGCGCGGGCGGCAGGGATGGACGCGGTGTAGTTCTCGTGATACCAGCCGTTGCGGAGAATGACGTAGGGCAGGCCGGAAGCGCGAACGACCTGCTCGGTCGCCGCGTGCTCGGGGCCGAGATTGAGCGGCGTCGTGTCCGCGCGCAGCAGGCTCGTGTAGACGAGGAGCTTGGCGCCGGCGCGCCGGGCGGCGTTCACGACGTTGGTGTGCTGGTCGAGGCGGCGACCGAAATCCGTGCCCGAGATCAGCAGCACTTTCTCCACCCCGGCGAGAGCGCGCTCGAGCGCGGCAGGATCGTCGTAGCTGGCGGGGCGGACGATCCCTCCGCGCCGGGCGAAGGCCTCGGCTTTGGCCGGATTGCGGACGACCGCGACGATCTGATGGGCGGGGATGGATGAGAGGAGTTGCTCGATGACGAGCTGGCCGAGTTGGCCGGTGGCGGCGGTGATGGCGATCATGAGGAAGGCGGGGATGGGTGTGGCGGCCGAGTCTCCGGACTTGCGTCCTGGTTCCGAATCAGCCTTTGGTTACGAAAGAATACCGAAGCGGGGCGTCTCCCGCAAGAGGGGTCTTTTTTCTCACCAGGTTACTGCGCCGTAACCAACTCACCATGCCTGCATCCATTCTCTCTTTTCCGCCAGTCGAGCCTGGCTCCGGCCACGAGGCGCGCTGTCCGGTGCGCGATGTCCTTGATTGCATTGGCGACCGCTGGAGCCTGCTGACCCTCCTCGCACTACGCAACGGCACGCTCCGTTTCACCGAGTTGAAGCGTGCGATCGGCGACATCTCGCAACGCATGCTCGCGCAGACGCTGCGCGCGCTCGAGCGCGACGGCTACGTCACGCGCGAGGTGCACGCCGCCGTGCCGCCCAAGGTGGAATACACGCTCACGGATCTGGGCGAGTCCCTCCTGGCGAAACTCGAGCCGCTCATTCATTGGGCCAACGCGAATCACGCCCGCGTGCGGAGGGCACGGAAGGCATACGTGCCGCCGGCGGGCGTGTCGGCGCTCTGAGGTTCACCTGGCCGCGCGGGCCGGAAGCGCGGCGAGCAGTTGCTCGAATTCGTGCTTGGCCGCAGCGTCGCTGGCGAAACGCAGGCCCAGACGCGCGATCGAAGCGGCGACGTCGTCGGCACCGATGCTCGCGTAAAGGCGGGCGCCTTTCAGGACGAGGCCGCTGTCGCGCGGGAAGGCTTTGATGCCCTCGTCGAGCACGGCGAGGTTGGCGGGTTTGGGCGGCGTGGCGCTGGCCGCCCACGCGTCTGCCGCGACGTGGTAGGTCTCGGGAATGAGCGGTGGGTGCTTACGCGCTTCGAAGACAGAGCCGAGCACGGCGGTCATCTGCGCGGGGTCGAGCTTGCCGTGGGGAGCGGCCGGTTGCGCGAGGGCGGCGTCGAGACGCTGACGGGCGAAGGCGGCGTGTGCCGAGGGGCGCGGAGCTTTGGCGGCGCAGGCGGCGGTCAGGAATTTTTCGGCGCGCTCCGTGTGGCCAGCGGCGCGTTCGGCGGCGGCGAGACCCGCGAGCAGAGCGGGGTCGCGAACGCCTCGGAGGTAGGCGTCGCGATAGGTCGTGGCGGCTTGGTCCATGCGGCCGGCAATGCGCTGAGCGTCACCCAGGATGACGCCGATTTGAGCGTAGCCGGCGGAGGTGAGCTCGATGGTCGCCGGATCGAAACGATCGGCCGGCTTGATCGCGTAGGTCTGGTATTTGTGTTTCACGTGCCGGAGATAGGCGCGGAGATCCTGCTCCATGTCGGCGTAGCCGACCTTGAAGCATTCGCGGAAAAGCGACTCGCTCAGCGGCTCCCGGACGAGGCGGGCGACGAATTGCGGGAGGGCGTCGCGGTAACGAAGGTCTTCGCCGAAGAGGCAGAAGTGAACGAAGAGATAGGCCTGCTTGGCCCAAAGGTTGTTGCCCAGCGGCGTTCGGGCGGCGGGCGAGTCCGCCGTGGTAGCGAAGAATTGGCCGAGCGGCATGAGCTTGCGGAAACGCAGCACGACGTTGAACGGCTGTTCGCCGACGACGGAGGTGCCGTTGGCGGAGGCATCCGTTTCCTCAGCGTCTGTGATCGCGACGCCGGTGGCGCCGCCCTTGAACGTATCGATCTTGCCGTAGACGAGCGAGCGGTCGGTGACTTCGGTCGCCATGACGATTTGCGCGAGGCCCTCCGCCATCCACGCGGGCGGGCGGACTTCGCTCTGGTTGAGCAGGGAGAAGATGTATTCGCGGTAGAGCAGCTCGGCGTGGTCCACGTCGAGTTCGACGGTGGTCGCGCCGGTGGAGGCGAGGGCGGCGGCGTCATCGACGAGGAGACGCTCGGCGGCGAGGTTGACGGCGATCGCGAGTGATTCGTGATCGCGCAGGAGACGGCTGGGCGACGCGTCAGTCTCCGCGCCGGGCGGCAACAAGGATGCGAACTCGCCGGCGCGCGCGCACAGGAGAAGCGTCGAACTAGCCAGCGGTTTGATCGGTGCCGTCCAGAGCAGCCCGAGCGCTTGCTGGAAACGCTGGAAATCGGCGAGGAGCTTGCGGGTGCGGCGTTCGCCCGCGCTCGAGAGGACCTCGAAGCGTCCGACGCGACCATACAGCCACGGTTTGGCCTCGGGCAGCACGCGGCTGTCGGTGACGGTAAAGTCAGGCAGGTCGACGGTCCGGCCTTCGACTTTCACGGGATCGGCAGCGGAAGCGGCGGCGACCAGCATGGACGTCATCAGGGTTGCTCCGAGCAGGCGCACCGAGCGCCCGAACCGACAAGACGGGGTATTCATGGGTGAAAGCGGGGTAAGCGCACTCAAGCCCGATTCCGGCGTGGTGGCAACGCGTCAACAGGCTCGCATTGCGGCCATGACACGGTTTGCCCCGACGGTGCCGCCGCCGGCTTTACTCGGTGCGCAACGCCGTGAGCGGATCGACGCGGGTCGCGCGGCGCGCTGGCAGCCAGCACGCGGCCAGACCGACGATCGCGAGCACACCCGTGAGCGCAAAATAGGTGGGCGGATCGCTCGGGCTGACGCCGTAGAGCAGCGCGCCCATCAACTGGGTGATGCCCAGCGCCGCCACGATTCCGGTGGTGAGTCCGATCCCGACGAGCACGAGGCCTTGCGTGCTGACGAGTCGCAGCACTTGAGCAGGGGAGGCGCCGAGCGCCATGCGCACGCCGATCTCCGGCGTGCGTTGCGCGACGCTGTAGGTCATGACGCCGTAGACGCCGAGGGCCGCGAGAAAGAGCGCACCAACGCCGAAGACGCTGAAAACCTGGCTGAAGAACGCCCGTTTCCAATACGCGAGATTCTCGATCTGCCTTTGGGTGCGAACGTCGTAGATGGGAATGCCGGGTTTGACGGCGAGAACCGCGCGTTGGAGAGCCGGACCGAATGTCGCGGGATCGCCGGCGACCCGCACCGCGTAGCTGATGAAATTATAGTCGGTTTGCTCGCACATCGTGTAGATCGAGCCGCGGTCGCCCGGATAGTCGACGCGCGGTGGCACGGTTCCGACCACGCCGACAATGGTGAACCATTCGGGCTTTTCGGTGGACTCGAAGCCGTAGCGCACGCGACGGCCGATGGGGTCCTGGCCCGGCAGCCAGCGATCGACGAATTGTTGGTCGACGAGCGCGACGCGCGGGGATTCGCGCGTGTCGTCGCGGCTGAAGAGCCGGCCGCGCAAAAGTGGGATGCGGAGGGCCGCGAAGTATCCAGCCGAGACGGTGCGCGCGGTGGTTTGCGCCGAGTCGACGAGCGTCTTCGGTGGTTCCTGGCCTTCGATGAGGAAGGCGTTGCTGTTGTTGCCGGTGGCGGGAAGAAACGCGGCACTGCCGACGGCCTGGACGCCGGGCACCTCGGCCAATTTCGGAGTGAGTTGATCGAAGAAGCGGCGGATTTCGGCCACGTCCTTGAACTGCGTCGGGGGCAGGCCGACACGGAACGTGATCACGCCGTTCGCATCGTAGCCGGTCGGTGCGGCTTGGAGTTTCAGGAAGCTGCGCACGAACAGGCCGGCGCCGATCAGCAGCACCGCGGAAAGCGCCACCTGCGAGACGACGAGGATGTGACGCAACGTGCGCGCGCGGCGGTTGCCGGCGACGCCCCGGGCCCCTTCCTTCATTTCCAATGCGGTGCTGCGCGAGGCTTGCAGCGCGGGAAAGAGACCGAACAGCAGGGAGGACAGCACGGCGGTTCCCGCGGCGAAGGCAAAGACGCGCCAGTCGAAATCGAAGGAGAGCCAGAAATCGATGTCCTCGGGCGGGATGGCGCCGAGGAGCAGACTGTTGGCCCACAGGCTCACCAGCAGACCGAGCGCTCCGCCGAGCAGCCCCAGCAGGAGGCTTTCGGTGAGCACCTGGCGAACGATGCGCCCGCGGGTCGCGCCGACGGAAAAACGGATCGCGATTTCGTGTGCGCGACCAGCCGTGCGGGCGAGAAGCAGATTGGCGACGTTGGCGCAGGCAATGAGCAGAACGAAAATGGCCGCGCCGAGCATGAGACGCATCAGCAGCGCGGTGTCTTGCGTCGCTTCATCCCGGACGAGGCGCAACGCGAAGCCTTTGCCTTCGTTGGTGGTCGGGTGGGCCAACGCGAGTCGCGCGCCCAGCGCCGCGACCTCAGCGCGAGCTTCGTCGAGTGAGACGCCGTCGCGCAATCGCGCCCAGCCGCCCAAGTAGTGGTTCCCTCGCGCGCTCGGGTCGTGCTTGTAGACCATCGGGGTCCATAGCTCCTCCTTGTCGGGGAACGTGAAACCGGCGGGCAGGACGCCAATGATCGTGGTGGGTTTGCCGTTCATCGTTTCGGTGCGGCCGATAACGTCGTCGCTTCCGCCAAAGCGTCGCTGCCAGAGCGCGTAGCTGATAATCGCTGTCGGGGTGGCGTCAGGTTCACCGTCGGCGGCCGTGAAAATGCGGCCGCGATGCGCTTTGACGCCGAGCATGGCGAAGCCTTCGGCCGAGATGTCGGCGCCGAGCACGCGTTCGGGATTTTCGGCTTCGGCGAAGATGACGGTTTTGCGCGTGGAGGTGGTGAGTCCGGTCAGCGTTTTGGCCTGCGCGCGGAGATCGAGGAAGTCCGGCAGCGACAACTCGTAGTAGCCGTCGGGACGGCTGAGTTGGAGACTGTTCACATACACCAGCCGATGCTCGTCCTGAATGTGGGGCAGCGGACGCAGCATGACCGCGCTGAAGGCGTTGAAGATCGCCGTCGAAAGTCCAATGCCGAGCGCGAGGGCGAGGATGGCGGCGCAGGTCACGCCGGGGCTCTTGGCGAGGAGACGGACGGCGAAACGGAGGTCGTGGAGCATGGCGGACGGAGGAAAGAGGGAGAGTGAAAATGAGGGGATGGACGGGGCGGGCGCCGTGAAGGGGGCAGAAATCAAGTGGGATGGTTCGCTCTCACTTTCACCTTCACTTTCACTCGGCGCGCAGCGCCGTGAGCGGATCGATGCGGCTGGCGCGGTGGGCGGGGAGCCAGCAGGCGAAGGCGGCGACGAGGACGAGAAATACGGACACCCCGACGAACACCGCCGGATCGGTCGCGCTCACTTCGTAGAGCTGCGTGCTCATCAGGCGCGTGAGCACCAGTGAAACGGCGACTCCGAGCGCGAGGCCGATCGCGGTGAGCTCCAAGCCCTCTCGCAGCACGAGGCCAACGATGGCCGAGCGCGACGCGCCGAGCGCCATGCGGACGCCGATCTCTGCGGTGCGCTGTGCGACCGAGTAGGCGATGACGCCGTAGATGCCGAGCGCGGCGAGCACGAGGGCGAGACCGGCGAAACCGCCGACCATGCCCATGACGAGGCGGCGGTCGGAGATCGACTGCGACATCAAGCCCTCGAACGGTTGGATCTGATCGACCGGGATGCCGCGATCGAGGGAGTGGATCGCCGCGCGGATCTCGTCGCGCAAGCTCGCGGCCGGGCGCGACGAGCGCACCACGAAGCTGAAGAAACCGTCGCCCAGCTGCGCCTCGGGATAGTAAAGCGTGTCGCCGGCGACTTGATCGAGGCCGATGGCGCGCACTTCACCGACGACGCCGATGATCTCGCGCGGGATCGAGCCGAGCCCCGTGATGAGGCGGCGACCGATCGGATTCTCGCCGTTCGGGAAAAGGCGTTTCGCGGTGGACTCGGAGAGGAGAAGAACGTTCGAGCGATCGGTGCGGTCGCGCCAATCGAAGTCGCGTCCTTGTTTGATCGGGATGCCCATCGTCGCGAAGTAGCCGGGGAGCGTATTGCTGCGCACGGCGAGCTTGCGCTCGTTGATCGGCGGCAGGGATTGGCCTTCGAGGGCGAAAGGGGAACGGGTATTGCCGCCGGCGACGACGGGCAGGTTGGAAATGCCGGAGGCGGCGGTGACGCCGGGAATCGCGGCGAGACGCTGGACGAGCTGTTCGTAGAAGGCCGTCTGGGCGTTGACGTCGGGGTATTGCGCCGGCGAGAGCTGGAGGTTGAACGTGGTGACGTTTGCGGCGTCGAAGCCCGGCGCGACGTTCTGCAGCCGCACGAAGCTGCGCAGCAGCAGCGCGGCGCCGATGAGGAGCACGAGCGAAAGCGCGACCTCGCCCACGAAGAGAGCGGAGCGCAGGCGGTTGGCGGCGCGGCCGCCGGTATTGCCGCGCGTCGCGTCCTTGAGCGTGTCGTTCACGTCGGCGTGGGACGCCTGCCACGCGGGCAGGAAGCCCATGCCGAGGCCGGTGACAACGGAGAGCAACAGCGCGAAGCTCAGCACCGGCAGGTCGACGGAAATCTCTTGCGCGCGGGGAATGAAATCGGCGGCAACGCGGGCGAGCGAATCGACCGCCCAGATGGCAAGGAGCGAACCGGCGATGCCGGCGGCGAGGGCGACGAGCGTGCTCTCGGTGAGAAATTGCGCCATGATGCTGCGCCGCGAGGCGCCGAGGGCGGTGCGAATGGCGATTTCCTTCCGTCGCGCGGCGAGGCGGACGAGGAAGAGATTCGCGACGTTGGCGCAGGCGATCAGCAGCACGAAGCCGACCGCCGCGAGGAGGACGAAGAAGGTCGGGCGCTGGTTGCCAACGAGGTCGGCCTGCATCGAGCGGGCAAAGATGCCGCCGTTGGCGTCGACCTTTTCCGGGTGCGCGGCGGCATAGGTCGCCGCGGCGCGCTTCAGTTGGGCGTCGAGCGTCTCGAGGGTCGCACCGGGCTTGAGTCGTCCGTGCACGAGCAGGTAGCCGGAGCCTTGCAGCATCAACTCGCGGGGGAGCCCTTCGACTTCGAAGGGCTTGGCGGCGAACACGTCGATGCCGTTGAAGGGGAAGCCGAAGGTGTCGGGCAGGATGCCGACGATGGTATGCGCGACATTGTTGAGTGCGAGCGTCTGGCCGACGGCGTCGGGCGCGCGGTTGAACTGGCGTTGCCAGAGGCCCGCGCTGATCAGCACGACCGGCGTGCCACCGGAGCGGTCCTCTTCCGCGAGGAAGTTGCGGCCGCGCTGCGGCTGCACGCCGAGGATGGGAAAGAAATTTTGCGAGACCCGCGCGGCGGTGAGCTGGATCGGGTCGCCGCGGCCGGTGAGCGTGAAGGCCGTGCCGGTGAACGCGGAGAGGGACTCGACGGCGTCGAGATTGTCGCGAAAGTGCTCGTAGCGCGGGTAGGAAAGGTTGGCCTGATCGAGGCCGCGGTCGGCGAAGGCGCCCCACACGCGGACGAGGCGCGAGGAATCGGCGAAATTGAGCGGGCGCAGGAAGAGCGTGTTGATCGCGGAGTAGATCGCCACGTTGGCGCCGATGCCGAGGGCCAGCGTGAGGAGCGCGACGGTGGTGAAACCGGGAGACTTCGCGAGCGAGCGAAGCGCGAGGCGGACGTTGGTGGTCATGGGTGCGTGGAGCGTGTAACGCCGAAGCGGCGGTCATGGACCGCCGCTAGAGGGCCGAAGCCGGCGCGCGCGGCAGCGGCTCACGAAGAACAAAAACAAAGCGGAGGGCGCCGGGGTTCGCCTTCGCCTCGAGAGCCCGACCACTGAGAAGGGCCGTTCGAGGCAGGGCGAAAATGCGTGGCTGGCGCCGCTCCGCTTGGGTGGACGATGGACTGAGGTTGACGATCGTTTTTTCGTAGGAGCGCTCCTTGTGCGCGCCCGCGGGCGTGGACGAGCCACGCCCCTACAAGAAGAGGCTCAGTGCGTCGGATCGGACTCGACTTGTTCTTCGACGACGCGGCCGTCGAAGACGTGGATCGTGCGTTCCGAGTGGCGGGCGAAGCGCGCATCGTGCGTGACCATCACGATCGTCGAGCCGGCCTTGTGGAGATTGTGGAGAAGTTCCATGACGGCGTCGCCGTTCTTGGAGTCCAGGTTACCGGTCGGTTCGTCGGCGAGGAGAACGGCGGGCGAACCGGCGAGGGCGCGGGCGACGGCGACGCGCTGCTGTTGACCGCCGGAGAGCTGCGACGGGAGATGCTTGGCGCGATGGCCCATGCCGACCTTCTCGAGCGCTTCGGTGACGCGCTGCTTGCGCTCGGCGGCGGGCATGCCGCGGTAGGTGAGCGGGAGTTCGACGTTCTCGTAAACCGTCAGGTCGCCGATGAGGTTGAACGACTGGAAAATGAAACCGATCTCGCGATTGCGGATGCGGGCGCGCTCAGGGAGCGTCAGGCCGTGGACGGGGCGGCCGTTAAGGTAGTAGGTGCCGTCGGTCGGCGTGTCGAGGAGGCCGAGGATCGAGAGCAGCGTGGACTTGCCGCAGCCGGACGGGCCGGCGATGGAGACGAATTCACCTTTGAAGATCTCCATGTGGATGCCGGAGAGGGCGTGCGTCTCGACCTCGTCGGTCAGGAAGACCTTGGTGACGCCCTCGAGTTTAATCAGCGATGTGTTTTCAGTGGTCATGTGGGGAATTGGAAATTTTGGATTTTCGAATCTCGATTTTCGATTGTTGGAATGAGGCGGTGCGCTGGGTGGTGGGCCGGAGTTCGTGCGGGGATTGCGGTGATTACACGCGGGTGGGGGGGATGGTTACGGGAATTTCTCGCCGAGCGCAGTTATTCCGCGTGATCGGTGGCGATCAGGAGGCTGAGGAGCGCAAGGATGATGGCGGACGCGACCATGAGCGGTTTGGAGAATCAAAAATCGAAAATCCAAAATCGAAAATCAGTTCAGTCGGATGCGGTCGTTGGCGTCCCACGGGGACATGTCCGAGAGGATGACGCGGTCGCCGGGCTGGAGACCTTGGACGATTTCGATCGTGTTGACCGAGCTGCGGCCGAGCTGCACTTGCGTGCGGACGGCGTCGTTGCTGGCGGGATCGAGTTTGAAGATGCCGACCGTGCTGCGCTCCTGGCCGAAGGCCGGGCGACCGACGTAGACGACGTCGTTGAGGCGCTCGAGTTCGATCGTGCCGTCGACCGAAAGGTCGGGGCGGGCGCCGCGCGGGAGCTGACCTTCGATGCGGACGTCGACGAGCACGGTGCCGTTCTGCACGGCCGGGTCGATGCGGGCGACCTTGCCTTCGACGACGCCGTTGCGGGTGTCGATCTGGGCGAGCTGGCCGATGGCGATGTCCTTGGCCTGGGTTTCCGCGATGCGGACTTCGGCCTTGAGCTTAGCGGGGTCGGCGACGCGGGCGATGTTGGTGCCGGGCTGGACTTGCGCGCCGACTTCGACCGGGAGCGCGGAGAGCACGCCGGTCATGGACGAGCGGACCTTGAGCGCGTCGAGTTCCTCGGCGCGGAGCTTGGCGAGGGAGCGGAGGCGCTCGACTTCGGCTTCCTGGACGGCGAGCTGCGGCTTGATGGACTGCTGCGCGAAGGCGTAACGCTTCTGCTCGATGGCGTTCGTGTTGGCGGCCTGGGAGGCGGTCGCCTGCGTGAGGCGGAGTTCAAGTTCCGACACGAGGCCGTCCTTGAAGAGCTGTTCGCGAACCTCAGCCTGGAGCTTGGTGGTTTCGAAATCGGATTTGGCGCGGGCGGCGGTGGCTTCGGCTTGGAGGAGCTGCGACTCGAGTTGCACGCGGAGATTCGAGAGCTGGGCTTCGGCGGCGCGGAGCTGGGAGTCGGCGTTGGCGGCGGCGGAGACGACGTCGGGGTTGGTCAGCTCGAGGATGAGCGTGCCGGGTTCGACGATGGCGCCGGGGCGGAGAATAATTTTGTCGACGCGGCCCTGCGTGCGCGCGGCGATCCAGCGGATTTCCTCCGGGACGAGCGTGCCGAGGCCGCGGACTTGGCGGACCATCGGGCCGCGTTTCACGGTGTCGATCCACACGAGATTGCGTTCAACCGTCGGAGCGGCGGGCTTGAGACGGGCGAGGACGACGGTGATGCCAATGAGCACCAGACCGGCGATCGCTCCGTAGATGATGCGCTTCTTGCGCTTCTCTTTGGCGGCGTTGGGGCGGGGAATATCCATTGCGAAGTTCGGAAAATCTGCGGCCTTATCGCACCGCACGTGCCAAGTGCGGAGGAAGGTTTAGTTCATTGGAAATCAGTATCTTGCAATTTCCGTTTCATCCGTGGCGTGATGGCCGGAAGTCGAAGACGGGATGTTGGCGTCCCGAAAACGGGAAAGCGCTGCCGCCAACAGAGGATGTCCACTCGTGAGGACTGACGACAAAGCAGCCACCCGCGAGATTTTTGCGTCGGCTTTGCGATCGAAAAGACTCGGGGCCAAGCGCCGCCCCAGTCACGCGCGTGCTCGCTCGTTTACTTTCGCCTTCGGCCGAAGAGAAAGGCGCAGGCGGCCACCGTAACGAACGCGAGAAGTGCCCACGGCGCCGCAGTGATCCACGCCACGGAAGGAGGATAGCTGGTGAATCGGCCGTCCGGAGCGGCTCCGGGCTGCTGAGCCAACAAACGAGAATACTGCCACGCAAAGACGGTGCCAAAGACCACGGCACCGGCGAAGGCCCCCGTGAGGGCTGATTTGCAGAGGAGGTTCATCTGGAGGAAATCGAAGCCAGCCAGATTGGGACTGCTTCGGGTGCCGCAGGTTTCAAACCGGCAACCGCATCCGCGCGACACAGCCGGTTGCGTCGGTGCGGTTTTCCAGCGTCAGCGCGCCGCCGTGGTTTTCGGCGATCTGGCGGCAGAGGACGAGGCCGATGCCGGAGCCGGAGGGCTTGGTCGTGAAGAAGGGGACGAAAAGGTTCTGCGAGTTGGCGAGGCCGGGACCGTCGTCTTCGACGAATACCTCGATCGCGCCCGGAAGCTCGCGCCAGCCGGCGCGCACGCAGCAGGTGGGCTGGCCGGGTTGGCCGGCCTCGGGCTGCGCTTCGACGGCGTTTTTGATGAGGTTGATGAATACCTGCTCGAGCTGCGCGGCGTCGGCGTTGAGCACGATGTCGGGGCCGGGAACGATTTCGACATTCGTGCGCGTTTCGAGCGAAGCGACGCGGCGCAGCAACGGCCCGAGTTGCACCGGGAGCTTCGTCGGCGGCGGGAGCTTCGCGAGTCGCGCGTAGGACTGCATGAAGCGGTTCAGGCCTTCGGCGCGGGCTTCGATGATTTCAAGTCCGCCGCGCATATCGTCTTCCCAATCCTCCGCACGTTTGTCGCGGCGCAGTATCGCGCCGAGCGATCCGGCGATGGATTTGATGGGCGCGAGGGAGTTGTTGAGTTCGTGGCCGATGACGCGCACGAGGCGCTGCCACGCTTTCAGCTCTTCCTCGCGCAGCGGTTGGCTGAGGTCGGCGATGACGACGAGCGAGTGGGGCAGGCCGCCCTCGCGGAACATCGTGCGGCGCATGCCCCAGCGACCGGCGCCGCCCGGGAACGTGCGGTTGAGCACGCGCGTGGGCTCGCCGCCGAGGCAGTCAGCCATGTCGAGTTCCTTGGCGTCGCGACCGAGGATCCGCTCGGCCGGTTGGGCGAGGAGTTCCTGGCCGGCGCGGTTGACGAGGCGGAGGGTTTCGTTGCCGTCGAAGGCGAAGATCGCGACGTCGATCTCCTCCATGACCGTGCGCAGAAGCGCGGTGGCTTCGAGGGCGCCGAGGCGCTGCTCCTGGAGGACGCCGCCGAGGAGATTGATCTCGGACATGACGTCGCCGAGAGGTTCGTCACGATTGGCGCCGCGGGCGCGCGTGGAGAAATCGCCTTCGCGCAGCGCGGTGAGGAGGTTCGCCATCGTCTGCAGCGGACGCATGACGATTTCGCGCACCGCGATCGCGTAGCCGAACCAGAAACCGACGATGATGAGGCCGAAGGTCCATTGGCGCTTCGCGTCCATCTCGGTGGAGCGATCGAACATCAGCCACAGCGCCAGGATCACCGCCGGCAGGCCGGAGAGCAGCGTGTAGACGAGCACGCGGTTCTCGTGGGCGAGGCGGGATTTTTTCGGAGGAGGCATCGCGGAGAGCAGCTGTCAGCTTTCAGCGATCAGGTTTCAGCTTTCGAGCGAAAGCACCGATCATCTTCTTGAGTTCGGCAACTTCGCTGGCGAGCGGCGCGTGCTCGGCACCCGTCAGGTATTCGAGTTCCGTGGCGAGCAACAGGAAGTATTCCAGTTCGCTTGCCGAACCGTGGGCGATACTCAGGAACCGTTTCAGCTCGGCGTCGCTATCGCGGCCACAACCCTCCGCGATGTTGGCTGGGATCGAGTAGCTCGCGCGACGGATCTGGCTGATCAGGCCGAATAGCTCTTCTTTCGGGAAGCGACGGGAAACAACGTAAATGGAGAGCGTGAGTTGGTGGCTGCGCTGCCAGACCTGCAGTGTGCGATAGTCTCTCACGTTGATTGCCGATGCTGAAAGCTGACCGCTGATCGCTGACGGCTTACAGTCCGTAGCGTTCGAGGCGGCGGTAGAAGGCGCTGCGGCTGAGGCCGAGCTGCTCGGCGGCTTTGCGGGCGTTGCCGTCGCAGCGGGCGAGGGTCTTCTTGATAAGGAAACCTTCGACCTCTTCGAGACTCATGTCCTCCAGGCGTGGCGCGGCCTGGCCGGCGTTGAGGCCGAGATCGGGGCCGCGCACGACTTTGCCTTGCGTCATCAACACGCCGCGTTCGACGGCGTGGTCGAGCTCGCGGACGTTGCCGGGCCAGGCGTAGTCGCGCATCGCTTCGAGCGCGCTGTCATCGAAGCCCGTGATCGCTTTCCGGTAGCGCTCGACGTGGGCCTTGAGGAAGTGCTGCGCGAGCAACGCGATGTCCTCGCGGCGCTCGCGGAGCGGCGGGAGGTGGATGTGAATCGTGTTGAGGCGGAACAGGAGGTCCTGGCGGAACTTGCCGGCGGCAACCTCGGCTTGGAGGTCGGCGTTCGTCGCCGAGATGAGGCGAACGTTGACGCGATAGGTGCGCGAGGAGCCGACGCGCTCGAGCTCGCCGGTTTCGAGCACGCGCAGGATCTTCGCCTGCTGGCTCATCGGGATGTTGCCGATTTCGTCGAGGAAGAGCGTGCCGCCATCCGCGAGCTCGAAACGGCCCGCGCGGTCGGTCTTCGCGTCGGTGAACGCGCCGCGAACGTGGCCGAAGAGTTCGCTCTCGAATACGCCTTCGGGGAGGCCGCCCATGTTGACCGAGATGAAAGGCTTGCCGGCGCGCACGGAGACGGCGTGCAGCGCCTGCGCGACGACGCCCTTGCCGGTGCCGTTTTCGCCGGTGATGAGGATGTTCGCGTCGGACGGGCCGACGCGCGAGATGACTTCGAGCACGGGACGCATCGCCGGCGATTGCGCGATGAGGTTCGGGCCGCCTTTGCCACGGAGGATCTGGTTTTCCTGCTCGAGGCGCTGGTAGGCGCGGACGGCGCTGGCGAGTTCGATCTGGTTTTTGACGATCGCGATCAGGCGCGGGTTGTCCCACGGCTTCGTGATGAAATCCTTTGCGCCGCGGCGCATCGCCTCGACGGCGACTTCGACACTGGCCCAAGCGGTCATGACGACGACGGGCAGGGTCGAGTCGGCTTGCTGGAGCTTGGCGAGGAGATCGAGACCTTCCTGCCCGGAGGTCGTGTCGCGCGCGTAGTTGAGGTCGATAAGCGCGAGGGCGTAGTCGCGCTGTTCGACGGCTTTCATGACCGAGCCCGGCGATTTGGCGGTATCGATGAGATAGCCCTCGGCCTTCAAAAGGAGGCGGAGAGCTTCGAGAACATCGGGCTGGTCGTCCGCAACGAGGATGCGGTGGGGCGCGGGATCGTTGGCTGCCATTTTTCGGTAAGTGACTCGCGGCGCAGTGAAAGTGTCAATTCCGCCTTCGCGGGCGCGAGGTGGAGCGCGTTGATCTTAGCGCGCTTGAGCGAGAGCGCGTCGAGGTCAACGCGCTCCACCGCCGCATGAAAGGCGGCTCAGGCGGCGGTGCGTTCGACGAGGGCGGAGCGGCGGCGGACGCCGTAGGCGTTGCTGCGCGTGCCCGTCGGGAGTTCGACGCGGGCGATTGGCGCCTTGACCGTCAGCGGGCGGATGGCGCGCGCGTAGTCCGCGATGGTGATGCCGATGATCGCGAGGCTGGCGGCGGCGGCGAAAACGATTTCTCCGGGGACGGAGGCGAGGAACGCGGCGTTGGCGAGCTTGGCGGCGACGGAGCCGAGGGTCGCAGTGGCGAGGATGACGGAGAGCGTGGTCTTCATGGAGAGTCGGGTTGATTGTTGCTCTCCTTATCGCACCGCGCGTGCCAACGGGCGGTGTGTGCAGTTAAGCGCTCCGACTCCAAGCAGTTAAAGATTCGACGCGAGATTCTGCCGCGAAATGCGACGCGGTTTGGGGCCGGTTTTCGCATGCGGGCGGGATGCGTCGTTCCCGCGAGTGGGACGGTGCGCCTCGGCCGGGCGGCCAAGGTTTTCTCGATTCTGGAAAATGGATTGGGCGGCTTCTAGCGGTGCACCGCGGCGAGAACGCGGGCGCGATGTGGATTCCGGCACCCGGTTCAGTCGCGTTGCGCGAATGGCAACCGTTCCGGCGCGCGCGGGCGGCTCGCTCGGAGAACTCGCCCGGCCGACCGGCACAATCCGAAATCCAAAACCGAAGACCCAAAATTCGAATCACTCGTATCTCAGCGCCTCGATGGGATCGAGTTCGGCGGCCTTGCGCGCGGGATAGAAACCGAAGAAGACGCCGATGGCCGCGCTGAAGGCGAAAGATCCAATCACCGCGGTGCTCGAGACGAGCACGGGCCAGCCATTGAGCTTGGAGATCAGTTGCGAGGTGCCGACGCCGAGGAGGATGCCGAGGATGCCGCCCATCATGGAAAGGATGATCGCTTCGGTGAGGAATTGCAGAAGCACATCGCGGCCGTGCGCGCCGACGGCGAGTCGGATCCCGATCTCGCGGGTGCGCTCGGTGACGGACACGAGCATGATGTTCATGATGCCGATGCCGCCGACGATGAGCGAGACGCCGGCGATGGCGCCGAGGAGGACGGTCATGGTCTTGGTCGTGGCGGTCGCGGCTTCGGCGAGCTCCTGCTGGTTGCGCACGGTGAAGTCGGGCTCGCGGCCGTTGCGGCGCTGTTGGAGGAGATCGGTGATGTCCTGCTGGATGCGCGCCATCTGATCGGGGTTGGCGGCTTGGATCGTGATCGAGTTGAGATACGGGCGGCGCGCGATGCGCTTCAAGTGGCTCGTGTAAGGAACGACCACGATGTCGTCCTGATCCTGGCCGAAGAAGTTGAACCCTTTGGGGGCGAGCACACCGAGGATCTTGAAGGGAATGTTGCGGATGCGCAGGGTCTGGCCGATGGGGTCGTCGCCCTGGAAGAGTTGGTCCGCAACGGTCTTGCCGATCACGCAGACTTTGGCGCCCGCGCGCACGTCGGCGTCGCTGAACATCGCGCCTTCGGCGATATTCCAGAGACGAATATCGAGGTAGCTGACGTCTTCACCCTGCACGGTGGTGCTCCAGTTCTGGCCATTGGCCAGAACCTGGGTGCGGTCACGCATGTCGGGGCTGAGGTTGGCGACGCCAGCGACCTCGTTGCGAATGGCCATCGCGTCCTCGACGGTCAGCGTGCTGGCGCTGCCGAAGCCACCGCGCACGGCGCCGCTGGTGAAGTTGCCCGGGAAAACGGAGATGATGTTCTGGCCGAGGCTCGCGATCTGGCCTTCGACCTGTGACTTCGCGCCGTTGCCGATGCTGACCATGGCGATGACGGCGCCCACGCCGATGATGATGCCGAGCGCGGTCAGGATGGAGCGCAGCAGGTTGCGGCGCAGCGCGCGCAGGGCGACGGTGATGGTGTTCAGCAAACGCATGGTCAGTCCGTGAGTTTCGCCGCAGCTTCGGCTTCCTGAAGTTTGCGGAGCTCTTCGGTGGCGATCAGACGAGCGGTCACGGGCACGTCGCTGACCAACCGGCCGTCGCGCATGATGAGGTTGCGCTTGCAGTAGTGCGCGATGTCGAGCTCGTGCGTGACCATCACGATCGTGATGCCCTGCTCGTTGAGCTTCTGGAACACGCCCATGATCTCGACCGAGGTTTTGGAGTCGAGGTTGCCGGTGGGCTCGTCGGCGAGGAGGATTTGCGGGTCGTTGATCAGGGCGCGCGCAATGGCGACGCGCTGCTGCTGACCGCCGGAGAGCTGGCTCGGAAAGTGATCGGCGCGTTTGGCGAGGCCGACGAGATCGAGGCTTTTCTGCGCGCGCTCGCGCATCTGCGCGGACGTGAGTTTGCGGGCGCCGTAGAGCATGGGCAGCTCCACGTTCTCGAGGGCGGTGGTGCGCGAGAGGAGATTGAAGCCTTGGAAAACGAAGCCGAGTTTCTGGTTTCGAATGTCGGCGAGTTCGTTTTTTTCGAGCTTGGAGACGTCGGTGCCGTCGAGCAGGTAGCGGCCCTTGGTCGGCCGGTCGAGGCAGCCGAGCAGGTTCATCAGCGTGGATTTGCCGGAACCGGACGCGCCCATGACGGCGACGAAGTCGCCTTTGTTGATGTCCAGCGACACGCCGCGAACGGCGTGCACGGGGACTTCGCCCGAGTGGTAGATCTTGTGGATCTCCTCGAGTTGAACGACGGCGGCCATGTTAGAAACGGCGACCGCCGCCGCCGAACGGGTTGGTGGTGCGCGGCTGGCCGCTCGCAGCGGTGGCGTTCGGCACGAACACGCTGCTGACGATCACATCGCCCTCCTTCAGCCCGTCGATGACTTCGGTGGCGGAGCCGTCCGTGATGCCGGCTTTGATGGTGAGTTCTTCGAGCGACTGGTTGGGGGCGATGCCGACGAGTTTGTAGACCTTGCGGGTGGTGACGACGGCCTCGCCGGGGCGGGCGCCGGAGGATGATTCGGGCACCGGCAGGCCGGCTTCGGCCATCGCTTTGCGAAGCTGTTCGCGTTGTTCGGCGGTGGGCGGACCGTTGCGGAAATCGATGCCGAGATCCGTGGTGATCTGACGCAGCTTTTGACGCTGCTCCGGCGTGAGATTGCCGAACATGCCGCCTCCGCGACGACCGCCGCCTTGGCCGGATTCGCCGCCGTTGCTTCCGGTGCTCGCGCTGGCCGCCGGTGGCGTGTCTTTCTTCGCGGGTTCGTCAGATTTGCCGGAGCGCTCGCCCTTCGGCGCGCTGGCAGTTTCCTCGCGTTTGACCGCAACGGACTCCGGGATGCGGAGGCGGAGCGTGGAATTCGGGATGCGCAGGACGTTGTCGCGGCGGGCGACGATGATGGAGACGTTGGCCGTCATGCCGGGACGGAGCTTCAGGTCGCGGTTGTCGACGGAAATGATGGTGTCGTAGGTGACGACGTTATTGGCCGTCTTGGGTGCGTTGCGCACCTGGATGACTTGTCCGCGGAACGACCGATTCGGAAACGCATCGACGGTGAAGGTGACCTGCTGGCCTTCGGCGACGCTGCCGACGTCGGCTTCGGCGACCGCGGCGGTGATCTGCATCTTCGAAAGGTCGTTCGCGATCGTGAAGAGCACGGGGGCGTTCAGGCTGGCCGCGACGGTTTTGCCTTCCTCGGTCTGCTTGTTGATCACGATGCCATCGATGGGCGAGGAGATGGTGCAGCGCTCGAGGTCGACCTTGGCGTTCTCGACGGTGGCGCGCGAGGTGACGAGTTGGGCGTTGGACTGCTGGAGCTGCGCCATCGCCTGATCGTATTCCTGCTGGGTGACGAGTTTGCGGGCGTAGAGCTCTTTCACGCGCTCGGTGTTGACGCGCTGGAGCTGGTTCGACGCTTCCGCGCTGGCGAGGTTGGCTTCGGCTTGGCGGAGCTTTTGTTGGTAGGTGGCCGGGTCGATTTCGGCGAGTTTGTCGCCCTTTTTCACCGGTGAGTTGAAGTCGACGTAGAGCTTCTGAATCAGACCGGAAATCTGCGAGCCGACGTCGACGCTGAGGACGGAGTCGAGATTGCCGGTGGCGGTGACCTGTTGGAGAATCTCGCCGCGCGCGACGGGGGTCGTCGTGAACTCGGGGGCACTGTCCGCCCGGCTGCGGACCGAGTAGTAATACCAGCCGGCACCGGCCAGACCGAGGACGAGGAGGCGCAACAGAATTTTCTTCATGCGAAGCGGAGAGGACTGAGCGAAGCGATCGGGCAGGGGAAAGCAACTTCCCGCCGCACCTCTGCGCGCCGCCAATCGTGAGACGCCACCGATGTCGCAAAGGTTTCACGGTCCGCGGCTTTCCTGTTGCCGCAGGGAAGCCGAGCCCTTCTTTTCCGCGCACCCCATGAAATCCCAGACCCGCCTCGTTCTCGCGTTGGTGTTGGCGTCGGCTGTAGCCGCCGCCGCTCAAGAAACGGACAAGCCGGCCGCCGATCGCAAAGGACCGCCGCCCACCGACGCGAAGCCTGCGGTCGCCGCCGCGGGGGTGGAAAAAGATCCGCCACCGTCAGTCAGCGAGGGCGCGGTGACCATCGGCGGCAAGGTCATCCGCTACAAGTCGACCGCGGGCTACCTCGTCCAGCGCGATGAAAAGGGCGTCGCGAAGGCGAATATCTTCTACGTGGCCTACACGAAGGCCGATGAGAGTGACGTGGCGGCCCGCCCGGTGACGTTCTCCTTCAACGGCGGCCCGGGCGCCGCCTCCGTGTGGCTGCACTTGGGCGGTCTCGGTCCGAAGCGGGCGGTGATGACTGACAGCGGCGGGCCGGTGTCGGCGCCCTATCGCTACGAGGACAACGCGTTCTCCTGGCTGGACGAGACCGACCTCGTGTTCATGGACCCGGTTTCGAGCGGTTTCAGCCGTGCGGCGAAGGACCAGGATCCGAAACAATTCCACGGGTTCACCGGCGACTTGGAGTCGTTGGCGGATTTCATCCAGGTGTGGACGACCCGCAATTCACGCTGGCTTTCGCCGAAGTTTCTCGTCGGCGAAAGCTACGGCACGACGCGCGTCACCGCGCTTTCCGAGCGGTTGCAGCAGAAATACGACCTCTACGTGAACGGCGTGATGCTCGTGTCCTCGATCCTGAATTTCCAGACGGCGCGCTTCGCCCCGGGCAACGATGACCCGTATCCGCTGTTTCTGCCGACCTACACGGCGACGGCGTGGTATCACCAGCGACTCAAGGGCGACTGGGCGCGCACGCTCGAAGGCGCACTGAAGCGCGCGGAGGAGTTTGCGGCGAAGGACTACACGCTCGCGCTGATGCAAGGCGATGCCTTGCCCGCGGCGGATCGCGATCGCGTGGCGCAGGAACTGGCCGCGCTCACTGGATTGTCGCTCGACTACGTCAAGAAGCAGAACCTCCGCGTGAGCATCGGCGAATTCATCCGCGAGCTCCGGCGCGACGAAGGCATCGTGGTCGGCCGGCTCGACAGCAGCGTGACCGGCGTGCTCGACGAGGGTGGCGACGGCGAAGGCGGCGGGCGCAGCGGTTTCTTCGACCCGAGCATGGAGGCGATTCGCGGACCGTATGCGGCGGCGATGAACGACTACGCGCGCAACGTGCTGAAGTTCGAAACCGATCTCGCTTACGGCGTCTTGGTGAACGTCCAGCCGTGGAGCTACAAGAACGTCGAGAACACCTACCTGGACACGAGCGTGATGCTGAAGAACGCCATGGTGCGGAATCCCGCGATGAAGGTATGGGTGGCGAACGGTTACTACGATCTCGCGACGCCCTATTTCGCGACCGAATGGACGTTCCGCCACATGCACCTGCCCGAGGCGGTGCGGAAGAACGTCACGATGACTTACTACGAGGCGGGCCACATGATGTATACGCACGTGGCCTCGCTGAAGAAGCTGAAGGCGGATTTCAGCGCGTGGATGCGGGAGACGCTGGCGGGGCAAAAGCAGAGGTGATGGCGCCCGCGCGCGAAAGCCGGCATGTGCGCGACGGCTTTCAAGCGCGTTGCGCGATGGAGGCGGGGCCATCAGCCCCGCGAGGCATCACGCGCGCAACTCGTGGATCACACCGCTGAACGGCCAATCTCCAACGCGCGCGACGAGACCCTTCCTAACCGGATTCAATGCGACGTATTCCCCCTTCAGCGAGTAGTCGCCCGCAGATCGAAGGAAGCGATCGAAGTAATCGGCGTGCCACCCGGTTTCGCGGCTGAGTTTGACTCGATTCAGCCGCGTCGCAGAAAGCGATTTCCACAGACGAATCCACACGGCGAGCGGTCGTGCATCTCGGGTGGCACGTGCGAAACGATGGACATGGTCGGGCAGGATCACGTAGGCGCCGACTGCCCAGCCGTTACGCACCAGCGATTCGCTCCAGATTTCGTGGAGGATTTCGTGCGCTGTCTCGTTTGCGAGAATCTGACGACGCTCCGCGGTGCAAGCCGTGAGAAACACAATCGGCTGGCGCTCGGAGGGTGTGAGGTGCGGTAGGTGGGCCATAACCCGCGGGGCTGGTGGCCCGCCTCCAAGGAAGGCATTCGCTGCGTGGCCCGCGCAGCGCGTTATTGTCAATCAGCTCTTCGGCACCGTCCAGGTCTTCAGCGTCTTGTCCGGCAACGCGGGTGGCGTCGGCACGAGGTGCTTCGGCTCCTTGGCGATGAGCTCCTGCAGGCGCTTGATCGCGGCGTCGAGTTGCGCGTCCTCGCCGCGGAAGGCGGGGGCGGGGTTGTTGTCGACGATGACGTCCGGCGTGAAGCCGTCGCCTTCGATCACCCAGCCTTCACCGGGAATGAACGAGCCGAACTCCGCGGCGCGCGCGAGGCCGCGGTCGACGAGGAAGTTCGAACCGCTCAGCCAGATGCCGCCGCCCCAGGTGCGGACGCCGATCGTTTCGCCGAGCTTCAGGTGACGGATCGCGTTGGCCATCGTCTCGCCGTCGGACGCGGTCCATGCGTCCACGAGCACGACGAGATGGCCGCGGAACGGGCTTTGCAGATGCGGGAACGGCACGCCGTCGCGGTTGCTCCACCACATCCACGCCTGGCGCATCAGGCGCGAGACCATCCAGCTGTCGATGTTGCCGCCGCGATTGTGGCGCAGGTCGAGAATGAGGCCGCCTTTGTTCGCCGCGGCGTAGTATTGGCGGACGAATTCGTAGTAGTTGTCCGTGCCCATCGCGCGGATGTGCGCGTAGCCGATCGTGCCGCCGGACTTCTTGTCCACGTCGAGGCGGCGGGTGTATTCCCAATCGGTGTAGCGGAGGCCGGACGCGGTCGCAGCCGTGACCGGCGTGACGATGCGCTGGAAAAGCTCGCCGCCGTTCGCGGGCTTCAGCGTGAGCAGCACCTGACGGTTTGCTTGATTGCGAAGCAGCGCGGCGGCGTCGGAGACGGAGAGCGTCGGTGTGCCATTGATTTCGACGATCACATCGCCGGCCTTGATGCCGAGGCCGGGCTTCAGCAGCGGGCCGCGGCGCTCGAGGAATTCGGGATCGCTCTGGTAGATGTAGTCGAGGCGGTAGCCGCCAGCGGCTTCGTCGCGCGACCAGCGCGCACCGAGCGAGGCGACGCTGATCTGCGGGTCGATTTCGCGGAGAACGCCGCCGCGCGCGTCGGTGTGGAGCGCGGAGAGTTCGCTGATGAGGTAGTTCAATGCGTCGTCGAGTTCGGCGCGGTCAGTGACGCGATCGACCAGCGGCAGGTGTTTCTGCAGGTTGGCCTTCCAGTCAACGCCGTGCATGTTTTTCGCGTAGAAATAATCACGGTGCAGGCGCCACGCGTCGGTGAACATCTGGCGCCAGCTCTCGCGCGGCGCATAAGGAAAGCGAAGGCCGGCGAGGTTGACACGGGATTTCGCGACGTCGCTCGCGGGACGGGGAGCGGCGTCGATGATCGCGAAACTGTCGGTCTGACGCACGAGGAGCTTTTTGCCATCGAGCGAGAGGCGATAACCGCCGACGCCGCTGAGCACGGTGGTCGTTTCCACATCCTTGTTCTTGATCTCGATCGCGAGGAGGCGGTTCGCGTTCGGGCCCTCGGCAGTGGCGTCGTTGTCCGTCACGAAGACGGCTTTATCGTTTACGGCAAGATTGCCGTAGTTGCCCGGACCAACCGGGACTTCCCAGAGGCGTTCGACGAGCCCTTCGAGGACGACTTTCACTTCGACTTTCTTCTCTTTCTTGTCGGCCGGCTTCTTGTCGCCGTTCGATTTCTGGTCGGTGTCGTCGGCCTTGGGGTTGTCGGCTTTGGCGACCGCTTTCTCGCCGGCTGGGGCCGGTTTCTTGTCTTCGGCCGCGGGTGCGGGTTTTTCTTCGTCCGACTTCTTCTGGTCCTTCGCCTTTTTCTCTTCGACGTAGAGTTCATCGTTCGGCTGGAAGGGCGAGCGCTGCTCGTCGCCGAGCGCGAGGAGGTAGATCTTCGTCGGCTTGTCGAGGAAGGGCTCGGGCTGGCGCGGGCCCCACGGCGCGCCGACGAGCGATTTGAATTCGCGGTCGGAGAGGAAATACAGCCACTTGCCGTCGGGCGAGAACGCCGGGCTCGCGCTGATCACGCGGTCGCTGGTGGCGGGCGTCGACTGGGCTGATTCGACGCTGTAGAGGAGGATCTGGCTGTTGCCGGTGTCGGCGGACATCGCGTAGGCGAGCCACTTGCTGTCGGGCGACCAGTCGAGATCGGGGCTGATGAAGTCCTGGAACTTCGAGTGGGCGACGAGTTTGGCTTCCTTGGTCTCGACGTTGAAGAGCAGCAGGTCGTTATCACGCTCGGTGTAGGCGATCCATTTGCCGTCGGGCGAAAGCAGACCGGTCATGCGGAGCGTTTCGCCGCCGGTAGTGAGCTGTTCGGCGGTGCCGCGGTTGTTGGCGGGGAGTTTCCAGAATTCGACTTCGCCGGATTCGTCGGAGAGCACGACGACGGATTTGCCGTCGGGCGTGAAGCTCGCGCTGCGGTAGCGCACCCCGCTCTTGCGTGCGACCTCGACGAGGCGGCCCTGGCTCGCGGGGGCCACGAAGACTTGGCCGCGCGCCACGAGCGCCATGCGGTCGCCGTCGGGCGAGATCGCGAAGTTTGTCACGAAATCGGTCGGCTTGGTCACCCACGTTTCGCGTGTCTGGTCAAAATCGGAGGTGAGCGTGAGTTCGAGGCGGCGCGATTGGTCGGTCTTGGTATCGAAGAGCCAGAGATCGGCGCCGTTTTGGTAGACGATCTGCGTGCCGTGGCCTTGCGGATTTTTCACGCCGAAGTCGGCGTGGCGCGTGTGCTGGCGCAGGTCGGAGCCGTCGGGTTGCATCGACCAGAGATTGCTGGTGCCGTCGCGCTCGGTGGCGAAGTAGACGCGATCGCCGAGCCAGATCGGCCAGCGGCTGACGCCGCGGAACTCGGGGGCGTATTGTTTGGCTTCGGTCGCGCCCACGTCGAAGCGCCAGAGATTTTGCGCCGTGCCGCCGACGTAGCGTTTGGCGTGCGAGCCTTGGAACGAGTAGCGCGTGAACACGAGCGTCTTGCCGTCGGGCGAGTAGGCGCCCTCGTCGGCTTGCGCGAGCGGCACGAAGGTGCGCGCGCCGGTCTTCGGATCAATGGCGACGAGTTGGTTGTCGGGGATCGTCGCGAACGCGCGGGTGGCGTAGAGGATCTTGCCGTCGGGCGTCCAGCCGCGCACGAGCGCGTTTTCGCCTTCGAAGGTCAGGCGCTTCGGCAGGCCGCCGGCCAGCGGCATGACGTAGACTTCGACCGGGCCTTCGTATTGGCCGGAGAAGGCGACCGACAGGCCGTCGGGCGAGATCGCGGCGTTCGTTTCGTAGCCGGCGTGCGAGGTGAGGCGTTGCGCGGCGCCGCCGTGGAGCGACGCGCGCCAGAGGTCGCCCTCGGCGGTGAAAACGATCGTGTCGCCATGAATGGCGGGGAACCGGTAGTAGCCGGGCGTGCCGTCACCGGCGTGAGCCGAGGCGGCGAGCGCGAGAACCGAGGCGAGCGCGGTGGCGAGGATGCGGAGGGACGTGCGCATGGGTGGTGAAAGGAGGAAAAACAACGGGAGGAGTTTCGCCAACGAGCCGAGGACGAAACGCGCAAAAATCGCGGGCAAGACGGCGACGCGCGGGATGCGCGCCGCAGAATGTCTCAGCTGCGGCGATGCCAGCCGCTTTGTTTGCCGGCGCGCGACTGGCGGGGCGTGGGATGCTTGAAAACTTCGCGCAAGGCTTCGGCGACTGGTGAGGGGACGAACTTCGTGACGTCACCACCGAGGCGAGCGATCTGCTTCACGAGCGTCGAGCTGGTGTAGCTGTAGCTCTCGTTCGGCATGACGAAGATCGTTTCCACCTGCGGCTCGAGGTGTCGATTCATCAGCGCCATGTTGAACTCGAATTCGAAGTCCGACAGCGCGCGCAGGCCGCGGATGATGGCGGTGGCTTGGTGCTGATGGGCGAACTCGACGAGCAGGCCATCGAAGGAGACGACGTTGATGTTGGGCATCTTGCCGACCGTGGCCTTGATGAGGGCGACGCGTTGCTCGGCGGTGAACAGCGGCTCCTTGGTGGAGCTGAGCGCGACGGCGACGGTGACGCGATCGAAGAGCTTGGCGGCGCGCAGCAGCACGTCGAGGTGGCCGTTGGTGAAAGGGTCGAAGGTGCCCGGATAGATGCAGAGTCTCATGCGGCGCGAGTCGCGCCGGAGCCAACGGCAGCGAGCGGAGGTTGGCGAGGAGAAACGCGGTTAAGGACACAGCGCCTGCGCGGTTGAAGCTCGCAACGAGGTCAAGCCCGCCTGAAGCGGCGCGTTGCCCGGCGCTGGCACTCCATGGTTGCCAAGGATTGGCGTGACCGCTCGACTCGCCCCGAGCGCATGAACCTCCCCAACATTCTGACGATTTCGCGCGTGCCACTGATGTTTGTCGTGGTCGGGCTCATGTATGCGGATTTCGAGTGGTGCGCGACGATCGCGTTCTGGCTCTATATCGCGGCGGCGTTGACCGACTGGCTCGATGGCATGCTGGCGCGACGGGCCAATCAGGTTTCCTCGTTCGGACGGTTCATGGACGCGGTCATCGACAAGGTGATGGTGCTGGGGCTGATGATTGCGCTGACGAACCGCGGCTATTTTTGGTTCGGCGGCAAGGACTACACGATCACGGCGGTGGTGTTGCTGCTCTGCATTCTGTGCCGCGAGTTCGCGATCTCCGGCATGCGCATGGCGGCGGCGATGCGCGGAATCGCGATCGAGGCGGATACCAGCGGCAAGGTGAAAACCTTCACGCAACTGAACGCGATCGGCTGGCTCCTGGGGGCGAAAATGTTCGAGCACGACTGGAGCGATGTGTTCCCGCCGGACGAACGGGTGATCATCACCTCGATTCATAACATCGGTTTGTTCCTGTTCGTGCTCTCCGCGGTGCTGACGATCACCTCGGGGCTCTCGTATTTCAAACGCCACGGGCACGTGGTGATGGACTGATGCGCTGGGGTGAGCCGCGCTGGGCCGGCGCGTTGCCGGGCAAGTTCGTCGTGGCGCTCGCGACGCTCGGGCCGCTGGGAAGACGGCTGCCGGCGCCGGGCACGTGGGGCGCGGCCGCGGGGGCTTTCTACGCGCTGCTGTTTTTTCGGCTCACGCCCTGGCCAACGACGATTGTGGTGACGTTGATGGCCAGCTATGTCGCGGTCGCCGTGACGGGTGAGGCGTCGCGACGCCTCGGCAAGGATGATCCGGGGGAAGTCGTGCTCGATGAGTTTGTCGTGATGCCGTTGGTTTACCTCGGTGCGGCGCGCGCATTCGCGGGCGTGTGGCCGGAGTGGATCGTGCTCGCGGTCGGGTTCGCGTGGTTTCGCGTGTTCGACATCCTGAAACCGCTCGGAATCTCACGCCTCCAGCGCTGGCCGGGCGGGTGGGGAATCGTGGCAGACGACTTCGCGGCGGCGCTCGTGGCGTGCGCGGCGCTGCATCTGTCGGGCTGGGTGTGGTTGCGGCTTTGAGCGCGCGCGCGGTGCCCGAATGATGGCTGGCGGCGCGGATCGCGCTGGTCCGGCGGAAGCCGCATCTACTTGCGGCGATCGCCAAACGTGCCGCGGATTTTTTCCAGCGCCTGGCCGAAAGTGATCTCGGCGCGGACGCGCGTGCCGGTCGAGAACTCGTAGCCATCGGGTCCCCAGGTCGAGCGCGCACCGATGCCGATGATCCATTGCGTCTTCGAGTTGAAGGTGAAGCGGCGCGGCACGAACCACAGCATGCTGGGGCGGATCGTGAGAAAGTGTTGGGAACCGTCGGTGATCAGCGCCGTCGTGGTGTAGGTGCCTTGCACCGTCCACTTGACCTGACCCAGGTTGTAGATCGCGCCGCCGGTGAGCGAGAGGGAGTCGTCGCGCGGCGTGTTGAGGCCAAAATCGCCGTTCACGCCCGACGGCGTGACGACGTCGACGCTGAAGCCGGCGAACTGGGTCCATCGGGGAAATTCCGGATCGTGACGTTCGACGACGATCGCCGGCGAAAAGTGGTTGTGGCCGTCGGTGAGATCGTAGGGCGGCGAGCCGACGGGCATCGCGGCTTCGAAGCCGACGCTCGTTTGGTAGATCTCGGCCGGACAGCGCGGGAGCAGGTATTTGCCGCCGACGCGCAGCATGCCGAAGCCGTAGTTGCCGGTGCCGCCGCCGAGGCCGTGGGTGGCGTAGGCCTCGGCTTCCACATTGAAACCGAGTTGATCGTTCACGGCCCAGCGCACCCCGGTGGGCAACCGGATGTAGTCGCGCCGCAGCAGGTCCCCCAAGCGCGGGTTGAACGTCACACGGAATGTGCCGGGCGGATCGAGGTGGGGCAGGTCGATGTCGAACAGGCCGCGGATGCGATTGAGCAGGCCCGGCGCGGTCGAGTTGGTCTGCGGCTCGCGCGCCTCGGGGCCTGAAGGACGCTCCTGCGCCGCGGCGAACGGCGGGGTGGCGAGCAGGCAGCAGACGAGAAGAGGAGCGATGGCGCGGCGGATCACGGGAGGGGTTGGAGGCTCTCCAGTGGCAATCGGACCAAGAGGCCCTGCTGGAGCACGTCCACCGACACCACAATTCCCTTCGGGTTCACGGGATCGTCCACGTATCCTTCGAGACCGTTGAGCGGTCCGCCGCTGACGCGCACCCGGGTGCCGCGCTTGAGCAATGGGTGCAAGGCCGCTTCGTAGCCGGAGGCGCACACTGCTTTCACGTCCTGCAGCTGGCGCAGGAAGATCGGCTCGTTTTCCACCAACAGTGCGCGCACGAGCAGGTCCTGCTGATAAACGCGCGTCTTCCTCTCCGGCACGATCTGCGCGAACACGTAGCCGGCGAACAGCGGCTTGGTGAACACCTTTTTCTGCGTGCCGTAGCGGCGCACGCTCTCGATGAGCGCGAGGTAATGATCGAACTTCTCGCGGGCGAGCAGCTCGGCGAATTTCTTTTCGCAGCGCGGCTTGGTGTGGCAGACGAACCAGCGCGGTTCGGTGAAATCGGGAAGGTGTTGGCCCATTGACGAAAGACGGGGAACAGAATGCGGAAGACGGTGGAGCGAGACGGCCGAACGCCGCCGGCTCAGGCTCGTTGCGCGAGCAACTCCAGCGCTTCGATATAGCCGGGAAAACCCTTGCCGCTGATCATGGCGACGCACGCGGCGGCGGTGTAGGAGTGCTGGCGGAATTTCTCGCGCTTTTTGATGTCCGAAATGTGCACTTCGACGGCGGGCAGGGGCGCGACGCTCTTGAGGGCATCGTGCAGCGCGATGCTCGTGTGCGTGTAAGCGCCGAAGTTGACAATGAACCCGGCGACGCCGCGATCGGCCAGGGCGTGGATGCGGTCGATGAGCGCGCCTTCGTGGTTTGATTGGAAAAACACCACGCGCACGCCGAGGCGCCTGGCGTCGGTGCGGATGAGTTTTTCGAGGTCCTTCAGCGTGGCGGTGCCGTAGATGTGCGGCTCGCGTTTGCCGAGGCGGTTGAGATTCGGGCCGTGGAGGATGGCGAAGGTTTTCAAAGGAAAGTCAGAGGTGACCACGAAACACGCGAAAGGACACGAAAACTCAGCGAGGTGGGCGAACTTTCGTGTCGTTTCGTGTGTTTCGCGGGCTAAATCCTAGAGCGGGTTCTCGGTGTCGATGAACTCCCACGGCAGGCGGAATTTTTTGGCGAGCTCAGCGGCGAGCGCCTTCACGGCGAGCGTCTCGGTTGCGTAGTGACCGCAGCAGAAGACGTTCAGCCGCTGCTCCTGGGCGAAGTTGAACCACTCTTCGCGCAACTCGCCGGTGACGAGTGTGTCGATGCCTGTCGCGGGCAGCGCGGCGATGGCGCTGTTGCCGGAGCCGCTGCAGAACGCGATCTGCTTCGGCTGCGCCGAGCCGAATTCGAGGGCGGCAACACGTGGGTAAAGTTCTTCGAGCCGGTTGCGGAGCTGTGAACGCTTGAACTTGTTCGGCGCGGTCCACCCGACGAACTCATCGTCGTGCGGGAGAAAGCGACCTTTCGGCTTCAGGCCGAGCTGGCGGGCGAGGAGAGCGTTGTTGCCGAGTTCGGCGTGGGCATCGAGCGGCAGGTGCGAGGAGTAGACCGCGCAGTTGCCGCGCACGAGCGTCGCGTAGCGTTCGTAAGCCGGGCCGACCAGCGGCTGTGCGCCGCCCCAAAACAGGCCGTGGTGCACGATCAGAAAATCAATGCCGCACTCCACCGCTTTTTCGAAGGGCACGAGGCCGGCGTCGACCGCCGCGCCGATCTTCGTGACGCGGCCGTCGTTGGCGACCTGCAGGCCGTTGACGGCGCCGGGGTAGTCTTTGAAGGACGAGCGGCGCGTGCGTCGGTCGCAGTAATCGGCGAGTTGGTGCAGGGAAGCCATGCGCGGCAGGTTGAGACGCGGGGGAGGGGCGCGCAAGACGCAGGTGAGGCTTGCCAGCGTGGGCGCGGACGCCAGCGTGGCGGGCATGGAGGCTGGCCTGAACCCTACCGCTCCCGCCGCCGCTCCGCGCGCGTCGGCCCCGTTGAGCCCGATCGATCTCATCGCGGAAGCGACCGATCGTTTCGATCATCGGCCGAGTTGGGACGAGTATTTCATGGCCACCGCGACGCTCATCTCGTCGCGCTCGAACTGCGAGCGGTTGAACGTGGGCTGCGTGATCGTCACGGGCGGCGAGCGGCGCAACCGCATCGTCGCGGCCGGCTATAACGGCTGGCTGCCCGGCACCCCGCACGTCTCACGCATTCGTGACAATCACGAGACGGCCACGGTGCACGCCGAGCAGAACGCCGTCGCCGATGCCGCGCGTCGCGGCTCGAGTGTCGAAGGCTGCACGGCTTACGTGACGCATTATCCGTGCATCAACTGCGCGAAGATTCTCGCGGCGGCCGGCATTGCCGAAATCAAGTATCACTCCGACTACAACAACGACCCCTTCGTCGCGCCGATCCTGGCCGACGCCGGCGTGAAAATCACCCAGCTTTGACCCGGTGCGCCGCGAGGGCACGTCCGCCGCGGCTTGCTGTCCTGACTGCCATGAAAGCCCGCCGCAGCATTCCCGGAGCGAACCTCGCTGGCAACCTGCTGCTCGCGCACCCGGCGATGAAAGATCCTAATTTCGGTCGCACCGTCGTGCTCATGTCCGCGCACGATGCGGAGGGGGCGCTGGGGGTCGTGATCAATCGGCCGCTGCGCCGGCGGCTCGACGAGATCAGCGTGGACTTTGCGCTCGGGCCGCTGGCGAAGGTCCCGCTCTACACCGGCGGACCGGTCGAGACGGAGAAATTAATCCTCACCGCATGGCGCTGGCGCGAGGAGGCGGAGGAGTTTGAATTGCAGTTCGGGCTCGATCCCGAGCGCGCCGCGGCGCTCGTCGCGGAGCCGGGTTACACGTTGCGCGGCTTTCTCGGTTACGCCGGCTGGGGAAAGGGGCAGCTCGAAAACGAGATGAAGCACAACACCTGGTTCGTGGCTGGTCCGGCCGGCTACAATCTGGGGGCCGAGGACGGCCCGGCGTTGTGGCGTCTCATTCTCGGCTCCCTTGATCCGGAGCTGAAGCTCCTCGCGGACGAGCCGGAAGATCCGTCGAAAAACTAGGGCGGCGCCCGGTCGGAGAATCGGCAAACTCGCGCGGCCCGTCCGGCGACTCGCGCCCGCGCTGCGCTCCGATTCCGCGCATGCGCGCAGAGGGGGGAGATCACCGGTGAACACCGAGCCCCTTCGCCGATTCTCCACTGACTGACGTCGGCGTGCGTGCGCGACGTGCGCGCATTTTTTTCTGATGACACGCGGGCGGCGGGGCAGTTGGCACGGGCTCTGCGTTAGGCCGCGTGGGTCACATACCCCATAACACACATGAGACACACTAACCCATTCCGGAAGCTCGCTGCGGCTGCGGCGGTGCTCTCCTTGCCAATCCTCGCGCTCGCTCAAGAAGCGGCGCCGCCGGCGCCAGCCGCTCCGACCGTCGACTCGGGCATCACTGCGTGGATGCTCGTCTCGACCACGCTCGTGCTGCTGATGGTGCCCGGTCTCGCGTTGTTCTACGGTGGACTTGTCCGCACCAAGAACGTTCTCGGCACCATGATGCATTCGTTCATCGCGATGGCGGTGGTCGGGGTGATCTGGGCCGTGTGTGGTTATTCGATGGCATTCGGCCCGAATGTGCTCGGCGGTCTGGTGGGCTGGAACCCCGGATTCGTGTTTCTGACCGGCATCGATCAGACGATCATGTCAACCGGCGTGCCGGAATACGTCTTCGCGATGTTCCAGGGGAAGTTTGCCATCATCACGCCGGCGCTGATCGCGGGCGCGGTGGCCGAGCGCATCAGCTTCCGCGGCTGGATCGCGTTCATCACGCTGTGGGTTCTCTTCGTCTACGCGCCGCTCTGCCACTGGGTGTGGGCCGCGGACGGTTATTTCTTCCAGATGGGCGCGATCGACTTCGCCGGTGGCACGGTGGTGCATATCTCTTCCGGCATCTCGGGCCTCGTGCTCGCGCTCTTCATCGGACCACGCCTCGGTCACCCGAAACTTTCCACCTCGCCGAATAATCTTACGATGGTGCTCCTCGGCGCGGGTCTGCTCTGGGTCGGCTGGTTCGGTTTCAACGCCGGTTCCGCGGTCGCCTCGAACCTCGACACTGCGCGCGCGCTCACGGTGACGCAGGTCGCTGCGGCCACGGGCGCGCTGACCTGGGTGCTCATTGAGGCGATCGCCCATGGCAAGCCGACTTCGCTCGGTTTGGCCTCAGGCATTCTGGCGGGCTTGGTCGCGATCACGCCGGCGGCTGGCGTGGTCGGCGTCAAGGGCGCCATTGCGCTCGGCGCCATCGCCGCGATCGGCTGCTACTTGGTGATCACGCTGAAGGGCAAGTTCGGCTACGATGATACGCTCGACGCGTTCGGCGTGCACGGCGCCGGCGGCATCATCGGTGCCATCGTGCTCGTGTTTTTCATCCGCGATTCCTGGGCCAAGCCGGACGGCTGGACCTTGGGTGGTCAGCTCGTCACGCAGCTGAAAGCGGTCGGCGCTACCGTGGTTTTCGCCACCGTGATGACTCTCATCATCGGCTTCCTCGTGCAGAAGACCATCGGTCTCCGCCTCAAGGAATCGTCTGAGCGCGCGGGCATGGACCACGAGCTCCACGGCGAGCGCGGCTACGGCCTCAACAACCTCAACTAAGGAGCGCCCCCACCATGAAGCTCATCACCGCCATCATTCGCGAAGAAAAACTCGACGAGGTCCGCCAGGCCCTCATCGACGCCGAAATCGAGCGCATCACCGTAAACCGCGTCTCGGGCCACGGCCAACAGCAGGAGATCGAATTCCAGCGCGGTCAGAAGGTCATTCCGAATCTGATTCCGCGCATTGAAATCAAGATCGCCTGCAACGACGCCTTCGAAGACGTCACGGTCAACGCCATCCTCAAGGCCGCCAAGTCGGGCAAGGACGGCGAGGTCGGCGACGGCAAGATCTTCATCCAGGAACTCAAGGAGTGCATCCGCATCCGCACGGGCGAACGCGGTGGCACCGCGATTTGACCGCCTCACGGCGTCACTGACCAACACACTAACACCAACAAAGGCCGCGCGGCGTTCTCGTCGCGCGGCCTTTGCCGTTTTTCCGGCGGTCGCGCCGCCCTCCACTTTCGTGCCCCCTACGGCCGTTGTCCTGCCCGCGCAAGCGACGCAGTCGTCACGACGTCCGGGCCTGGAGCGGCGCCAAACAGATTCGCCGCCGTTGCCAGGGGGCAACCCGACGGCGTCGGCGGAACCGTGCGACCAGCCGCGCGCTCGCGACGCGCAGCGCCTGGGGGGCGGGGCGGTGCCGGCGACCGACGGAGCTCGGTCGATTGCGGACAAGTTTGCCGAAGCCCACGCGAGCTGAACCGCCCGGCTTTTGGTATTCCACCGGCGAATAAAACCGTTTCAGTGGGTCCGATGTCGCCCGCCCGACTCACGTCGTTGCTTTTCACGCCAGGAACGCGCCCGGACCGCTTCGCGAAGGCGCCCTCCAGTGCGGCCGATGGAATCATCATCGACTGGGAAGACGCGGTCCCCGCGCCGGAGAAGGATCGGGTGCGCCGCGAGACAATTGCCTGGCTGAAGGAGAACGGGAGGGTGGGGGCGCCGCCCTTTGTGACGGCGATTCGCGTGAACGACCTGCGCTCCGCGCACGGTCGGGCGGACTTGGACGCACTGAACGCTGCCGCGCTGCGCGTGGATCTGGTCGTCCTCCCGAAGGTCGAGTCGGCCGCTGAAGTCCACGCCGCCGCCCGCAAACTCTTCGGCGAACCGCGCCTGGTTTGCCTGATCGAGACCGTGCTCGGTGTGCGTTTCGCAGCGGAGATCGCGGCCGCCTCGCCGCAAGTCGCTGCGTTGGGCTTTGGGGGCTTCGATCTCTCCGCCGAGACCGGCGGCGACCCCACCTGGGACGCGTTGCTGTGGCCGCGCACGCAGGTGGTGCATGCCGCGACCGCCGCGGGGGTGCTGGCCATCGATCAGCCGTTCATCGCACTCGACGATGAAGCCGGACTCACTCGCGAATGCGTGCGCATGCGCGAGCTCGGATTCGGTGCCAAGCTGGCAATTCACCCGCAACAGTGCGCGGCCATCAAGGCGGCGTTTCAACCGCCCCCCGAACAGATCGCGCGTGCCCAGCGCATCGTCGAAGCATTCGAGGCGGCGCAAGGTCACGTCGCGGTGATTGACGGACGGATGATCGACGTGCCGATGTATCGCTCCGCGCGGCGCCTTCTGGCGCGGGCAACCGGCTGATTCCATGAGCTCGTTTTCTGCTTACGTTCCGGTCGGCGACCAGCGCTTTCGCGAGCGTTTCGGCCTCGATTTTGAGCAATTCGCACCCGGCCAGAAATTCAAGCACCGCCCGGGGATTACGCTCACGCAGCAGGATGGGCGCGACGAGTGTCTCGACACCCTCAATCAGCAGATGCTGCACTTCGACGAGCAGTTCGCGTCGCACGGGGAATGGAAACGATGCCTGATGGATTCCACGCTGACGACCAAGGTGGTGCTCGGCATGACGTGGAAGACTTTCGCGAAACGCGTCCAGTTGCTCGGCTTCGACGAGATCACCTTGCCGAAGCCGACGTTTGGCGGCGACACGCTCTATGCGGAGTCGGAAATTCTCGAACACGCGGCCAATGCCGGCACGCCGCGCGCGGGTCGCATCAAGGTGCGCACACACGGCGTCAACCAGCGTGGCGAGATCGTCGCCGTGCTCGTCTGGGATGCGCTCATCGCGCGGGCCGGTCACGACGATTTCACGCGGTTGAATTACTGATATGCCCGCCGACCGCTTCAACTGCCGGAGTTCGAGTGTAGCGCAGGATTCGCGCCTGCGTTCCGGAGCAGGCGGAAAACCTGCGCTACTTGACTGACCATGGACCCGCGCCACGCCTCACACATCGAAGTCGCACCGGGAGTGTTTCTCGAGCGAATGGGCTTGTTCTTCGACGACGTGATCGTCGGCGAAACCTATGAGCACCGGCCGGGCAGGACATTCACCACCGACGAGAGCGTCCAACAGACGCTCCGGTCGTTGGACCAGACCCCGGAACTGACGGACCAGCATTTCCACGGGCAGCTCGGTCGCGGACCGTTGCCGATCAACCCGACGCACGTGCTTGCGGTGCTCACCGGCATGATGACGAAGACGTTTTCCAGGATCGTCGCGAACCTCGCGTGGAAGAACGTCAGGTTTCACGGCCCAGTTCTCGCGGGCGAAACCGTTTACGCGGAGTCGACGGTGCTGGAGAAACGGGAATCCAAGTCGCGTCCCGGCCAGGGAATCATCCATGTCCGAACCGCGGCGAAGACGCACGACGGGCGACTCGTGTGCACGTTCGAGCGCATGATCCTGATCTACGGACGGGGACAGGGACCTTACGACGCGGCGGGGTATTGAGTTGGGCGCTCGCGACCGAAACGGGCGCGAGCGCGGCCTCGACCAACACGCCCTGCGCGGGCCGCGCCTGTCGGCTGCAGGTCATCTTTTTACCCGAGCAGCGTGAGGACGATGCCGGCAAGGACGCCGAGGACCGCGGGGAGTTTTTGCAGACCGTTCTTTTCACCGAAGAGCCAGAGCCCGCCGGCGAAAGCCACCAAGGTGCTGCCGCGACGGAGACTCGACACGAGCGAGACGAGCGCATCCGGGTTGCGCAGGGCGTCGAAGTAGAGGAAGTCGGCGATGAGCAGGCCGAACGAGATGACGAGGATGCTCCAGCGCCAATGGAAGACGTTGCGCTGCCAGAGGCGGAATTTCCACCCGAGCACGAGCGGCAGAAAAATCAGCGCGAGGTAGATCGCGAACCACGCTTGCACGGTCGCGGCGTTGAAGCCTTGGCGACCGAGGAGGAACTTGTCGTAGAGCCCGCTGCACGCGCCGGTGAGCGTGCCGCCGATCAGGAGCCAAATCCATTGGTTGCGATGGAAATGGATGCCTTCGCGCGCGCCGGCGAAGGCGAGGCCGACGAACGAAACCAGCGTGATCGCGACGCCGAGCATCTCGAGCCACGACGGACGCTCGGCGAGCACCAGCAGCGCGCCGAAGAGCGTCCACATCGGTCCCGTCGCGCGAATCGGCGAGGCGAGCGAGACCGGCAGGTGTTTTACGGCGAAATAGCTGCAGACCCATGAAGTCGCGACGATGAGCGATTTCAGGAGAATCTGGAGGTGCTGCACGCCGGTCATCGGCGTGACGTGCAGAATCGTCGGGAGGTTGCTGCCGGCGCCGGCGCGGTCGAACGCGATGAGCGTGCCCCAGACGGTCGCGCTGCAGAGGTTGGCGAAGAACAGCACGGGCAGCACCGCGTTATCGCGCACGGCGTGTTTTGTTCCCAGGTCGTAGAGGCCGAGGAAGAAGGCCGAGAGCAACGTGGCGGCGACCCAGGGGATCATGGCGGGTCTGCTATTTCACGACCACTGGTGGCGAGACGATCGCGGGCTGCGGTAGGGCGCGGACTCCGCTCCGCGCCGTAAATCCGCGGCGGTGAAGGGACTCGCCGCCCTACCGGCCGAAGCATTCCGCTCGCTGATACTCGCTACTGCGTCGAGGGCGCTCACTTCTTCTTGTTCAGCGCGGCGGAGAACCAGTCGCTGTTGAGCGATTGGTTGGATTTCGGGAGCGGCGCCGGACCGCGGTTGAAGCCGCCGCCACCGCCGGGGCGCGGGCCGTTGCCGCCGGCCGGACGTCCGCCCGCACCTTGCGGCGTGCGCGGGCCGAGCTGCGGGTTGCTGCGCATCGACAGCGCGATGCGGTTGCGCGGCAGGTCGACTTCCGTGACCGTGACCATGACTTTCTGACCGGGCTTCACGACCTCGGCGGGCTCCTTCACGAACGAGTCGGCGAGCTGCGACACGTGGACGAGGCCGTCCTGGTGGACGCCGACGTCGACGAATGCGCCGAACGCGGTGACGTTCGTGACGATGCCGGGGAGCTTCATGCCGGGCTTGAGGTCCTCGGGCTTGCTCACGCCTTCCTGGAAGCTGAACGCCTCGAACTTCTCGCGCGGGTCGCGGCCGGGCTTGGCGAGTTCGGCGAGAATGTCCTTGAGCGTCGGCAGGCCGACGTCGGCGGTGACGTAGCTCTCGAGCTTGATGCGCTTGCGGAGTTTCTCGTCGCGCATGAGGTCGGCGACAGTCGCGCCGAGGTCGGCGGCCATCTTCTCGACGAGGGCGTAGCGCTCCGGGTGCACGGCGCTGGCATCGAGCGGATGCGCGGCGTCGCGGATGCGGAGAAAGCCGGCGGCCTGTTCGAAGGCCTTCGGGCCGAGGCGCGGCACGTCGAGGAGTTCGGCGCGCGACTTGAAGGCGCCTTTCTCGTTGCGGCGCGCGACGATCGCGGCCGCGGTCGCGGCGTTCAGGCCGGAGACGTAGGAGAGGAGCTGCTTCGACGCGGTGTTCACCTCGACGCCGACGCCGTTGACGCAGGAGACGACGCGGTCGTCGAGCGAGCGCTTGAGCGCGGACTGGTCGACGTCGTGCTGGTATTGGCCGACGCCGATGGACTTCGGGTCGAGCTTCACGAGTTCCGCGAGCGGGTCCATGAGGCGGCGACCGATCGAAACGGCGCCGCGCACGGTCAGGTCGTGGTCGGGAAACTCTTCGCGGGCGACTTCGCTCGCGGAGTAGATCGAGGCGCCGGATTCGTTGACCATGACGACGGGAATCGACGGCGGCAGGCCGAGCGTGCGCACGAACGCCTCGGTCTCGCGACCCGCGGTGCCGTTGCCGATGGCGATGGCCTCGACCTTAAAGAACTCGACGAAGCCCTTGAGCTTGTCCTTCGCCTCGGCGGGCGAGCGCTCGGGGTAGATGACGTCGTTGTGCAGCAGCTTGCCCTGACGGTCGAGCAGCACGGTCTTGCAGCCGGTGCGGAAGCCGGGGTCGATCGCCATCACCGCGCGCTGGCCGAGTGGCGCGGCGAGGAGGAGTTCGCGGAGGTTTTCGCCAAAGACCTTGATCGCGGCTTCGTCGGCGCGCTTCTTCGACTCGATGCGCATTTCGGTTTCCATCGCGGGCGCGAGGAGGCGCTTGAAGGCGTCCTGCGCGGCGAGGCGGACCTGTGCGGCGGCGGGCGACGTGTTTTTCGCGAAGTGCAGCTCGACGACGGCCTGCGCAGCCAGTTCGTCAGGCAGCGTGATGCGCATGATGAGGAACGACTCGTTCTCGCCGCGGCGCATCGCGAGGATGCGGTGCGATGGCGCCTTGGCGAGCGGCTCGGACCAATCGAAGTAGTCCTTGAATTTCGCGCCCTCGGTTTCCTTGCCATACATGACTTTCGAGGAGACGACGGCCTGCTCGCGGTAAACGCCACGGAGCTTCTCGCGCACGGCGGCATCGTCGCTCATGCGTTCGGCGAGGATGTCGCGTGCGCCGGCGAGAGCGTCGTCGGCGGACTCGATCTTGCCCTTCGTGTTCTTGCCGTCGTCGAGCGTGTATTCGTGACCGACGAGCGCGGCGGCGGCCGCCGCGATGTCGCTCGCGGGATCTTGCGCCCAGATGAGCTCGGCGAGCGGCTCGAGGCCCTTCTCCTTGGCGATGGTGGCGCGCGTCCGCTTCTTCGGGCGGAAGGGAAGATAGATGTCCTCAAGCTGCGTCAGCGTGTCGGCGGCGCCGAGCGCGGCTTTCAGCTGATCGGTGAGAAGATTGCGCTCCTGCAGCGAGGCGATGATGGCGGCGCGGCGAGCGTCGACCTGCTCCATGCGCTCGAGGCCGTCGCGGATCGCGGTGACCTGCACTTCGTCGAGTTCGCCGGTCACCTCCTTGCGGTAACGGGAAATGAAGGGGACCGTCGCGCCGCCCTTGAGCAATTGGGCGGTCGAGGCGACTTGATGCACCTTCAGTTTCAATTCCTCCGCGAGGCGGAGCACGTGGTCGGGATTGGGAAGATCCGAAGTGGCGGACATGCGAGTGAACCGTCGAGTTCACCAGCCGCGAAACCGCCAGCAAGGGGAAAGTCCCCGCCGCGTTATTTTGCTCGCGTGGCTTTTCGCCGCGAGGCAGGCGCGCGCGAACGCACCGCGCGCACCGCGCGCAACGCGCGCCGGCCGTAGCCGGGCCAGCGCTGGCGGGCGGCGGCGAGGAGCGGCCGGACGTCGGCTTTGATGTCGGGCGGCTCGGCCGGTTTCGGATCAAGGCCGAGACGATGTGCGAGTGCCATGGCGTCGTAAGGCGCGCGGACCTTCACGTCGTTGTCTAAATAGACGAAAACGTCGCGAGCCTTCGCCCTCGGCGCCGGGGCGGCGACGCGTTTGACGCCGCGCGCTTCGCGGCCCTCGGACCAGGCGGCGATCTTCTTCGCCCACGCGGCGAGCGCCTCGGGCGTGTAGCCGCTGACGTAGAGTTCTTCGTCGCCGTGGAGCCGCGCGTAGATGAAGTCCGAGGTGACGTCCTCCATGAACGGCCACTTGCCCGCCGTGTCAGCGACGACGAGCCCGATGTCGTGCTCGCGGAGCATCGTGACGAATTCCGGCGTCTCGAAGGATCTGTGCCGCACCTCGAGTGCGTGGCGGAGCGGGCGGCGTTGGTCGGACTCGAGGTGAACCTGTTTCTTCTTGAGCGAGTGGTGCTCGGCGAGCTGCACGGCGGCGGCGGTGTCACGCGGCAGAAGTTTGAAAAACGCGGCGAGGCGCTCGGACTTGAAAGGCAGCATTGGCGGCAGTTGCCAGAGAAAGGGCCCGAGTTTCTGGTTCAGCGCGAGGACGCCGGAGGCGAAAAAATTCGCGAGCGGGACGTCGACTTCTTTGAGGCGGAGCAGATGCGTGATGTAGCGGCCTCCTTTGACGGAGAACACGAAATCATCCGGTGTCTCGTCGCGCCAACGGGCGTAGTATTCCGGTCGTTGGAGCGAGTAGAACGAGCCGTTGATCTCGATCGTGCGCAGCTGACGCGACGCGAAGTGCAACTCCTTACGTTGCGGGAGATCGTCCGGGTAGAACACGCCGCGCCACGGCGGATAACGCCAGCCGGAGATGCCGATGCGGATGTCGCCGCGCATGCGCGCTGTGGACTAGTGAGCGGGGCGGGAGGTTCCGCGCGGCGCAAAGTAGCGGGAGCTTCCAGCTCCCGCGGCTCGACGGTCGTTAACGCCGGGAGCTGGAAGCTCCCGCTACTTTTAGAGAACCGAGGCGATCTGGTTTTCGGCCCGGCGACCGCCGACGTCGAGCATCAGGGAATCGCCTTGTTTGCGGCCGAGGAGCTGCCGGCCGAGCGGAGATTGCGGCGTGACGACCATCACCGTCTGGCCGTCGACTTCGATCTCGGTGCCGCCGGCGCGGGGGCCGATGAAATAGTGCGAACGTGTGCCCTTGTTCTCGAGCACGACGAGGGCGCCGAGGCCGATGGGGTCGGTGGAGGAAAAATCGCGGGGTGCGAGCGCGCGGAATTGCGCGAGCGCCAGCGCGGCTTCTTCGGCAGCTTTCGATTGGCCGTGCGCGAGGTAAGAGGCTTCGAGTCCGCGCGTGTCGTATTTGTCCTCGGCTTTGTTCTCGTCGTCGGTCGCCTCGGCGTGCGTGGCGAGGGCGGCTTTGGTCATCGCTTCAACTTCGGCGGAGAGGTGCGCGATGAGTTGCTCGAGTAGGGCGCGTTTGGGCATGCGGGGTAAGCGGGCTATTTCACGAGGTAAGCGCGCGGCGTCGAGCGCAGATTGCGAGCGGGAGATGGGCCGGTCGCCGGGGACGCGGGACCTCGTGATCAGCGCGGCTCGTCGCCGTAGATGGCAATGACGGGCTTCTGGCCGGCGACGCGGTAGGCGCGATACATGCCTTCGGAATTGAAGTCGGTCATGACATTGCCGCGGGCGTCGATGCCGATCACGCCGCCGTCGCCGCCGAGCTTAGCAACTTTGGCAAGTGTCGCCGCAGCGGCGGGGCGGAGGGCTTTGCCCTGATATTCGATCTGCGCGGAGATGTCGTGCGCAACGTTGGCGCGGATGAAGAACTCGCCCCAGCCGGTCGAGCTGATCGCGCAAGTGGCGTTGTTCGCGTAGGTGCCGGCGCCGATCACGGGCACGTCGCCGACGCGGCCAAATTTCTTGTTCGTCATGCCGCCGGTGGAGGTGCCCGCCGCGAGATTGCCGTGCTGGTCGAGCGCGACGCAGCCGACGGTGCCGTATTTTTGTTCACGGGCAAAATGCTCGTCGGGCATCCCGCCGGGCGACGTGAGATCGAGCGGCACGGAGGCGGTGCCGTTGTCCTTCTTCGACTCGAGTTGCTTGGCGCGTTCGAGCTGTTTGCGGCGGAAGTCGGTCTGAAAATACTCGCCGGGCGTGTTCTCGTAGCCGAGCGACCAGGCAAATTTCTCCGCGCCTTCGCCGATGAGGAAGACGTGTTTGGATTTCTCCATGACGTCGCGTGCGAGGTGCAGCGGGTTCTTGATGTGGCGCAGGCCGGCGACGGCGCCCGCTTGGAGCGTGGTGCCGTTCATGATCGACGCGTCCATCTCGCAGAAGCCGTCGGCGTTGAGCACGGCGCCTTTCCCGGCGTTGAAGAGCGGCGAGTCCTCGAGGATCGTCACGGCGACGATGACGGCGTCGAGGGAGGTGCCGCCTTTTTCGAGGATGGCGTAGCCGGCAGCGAGCGCGTCCTGGAGCGTAGCGCGGTATTGGGCGTCGAGCTCCGGCGACATCGCCTGGCGCTGGATGACGCCGGCGCCGCCATGGAGGACGAGACCGAAGGGTTTCATGGGAGTCGTGGAAGGGGATTGCGCGAGGGCGGTGGCGGCGACGAGAGGAAGCGCGGAAAGAACGAGTGGGCGCGGTAGTTTCATCGTGTTCGCGGCGCCGACGGAGTGGCGCCATCCAAGTTATCGAGCGATGCCCAGCGCGCTGAGGAAGAACGCGTAGTCGCGCGCGACGTCGTGCAGGGCGTCGTAGCGGCCGGAGGCGCCGCCGTGGCCGGCGCCGAAGTTCGTGTGAATGAGCGTGGCGTTGCCTTTCGACTGGTCGAGCGTGCGGAGCTTCGCGAGGTATTTGGCGCCTTCCCAATACGGGACCTGGCTGTCGTAGAACGAGACGTTGACGAGCACGTTCGGGTAGGAGGCGGGCTTCAGGTTGTCGTAAGGGCTGTAGGCGCGCATCCAGAGATACTCTTCGCGGATGTTCGGGTTGCCCCACTCGACGTATTCCTCGGTCGTGAGCGGGAGCGAGGCGTCGAGCATCGTGTTGAGCACATCAACAAAGGGGACCACGACGAGCGCGGCCTTGAAGAGATCGGGGCGCTGGTTGAGCACGGCGCCCATGAGCAGGCCGCCGGCGCTGCCGCCCGAAGTGACGAGTTGCGCAGGGGTCGTCCATTTTTGGTCCACGAGCCATTGCGCGCAGTCCACGAAATCGTTGAACGTGGTCATCTTCTTTTCCATGCGGCCGGCCTCGCGCCATTCCTCGCCGAGTTCGCCGCCGCCGCGAATGTGCGCGATGGCGAAGATGACGCCGCGATCGAGCAGACTGACGCGATTCGAGCTGAAAGTGATCGGCATGCTGACGCCGTAGGAGCCGTAACCGTAAAGCCAGAACGGCTGCGGCTTCGTGCGGTCGAGGTCGGCGCGATAGACGATCGAGAGCGGCACCTTCACGCCGTCGCGCATCGTGGCCCAGACGCGCTCCGCGCGGTAGTTCTTCGGGTCAAAGCCGCCGAGAACCTCCTGCTGCTTCACGAGCGTGCGCTGGCCGTTCGAGAGATTGACGGCGAACGTGGAGCGTGGACGCACCATCGACTGGTATTCGAAGCGGAAATTGTCCGTGTCGTATTCCCAGTTGCTGCTGCCGGAAACTTCGTAGGCGGGCTCGGGCATCTCGAGGCGCGACGATTGGCCGTTGGCGAAGTTGTAGACGCGCACGTGCGGCAGGCCGTTCTCGCGCTCTTCGACGACCAGGTAGCGCGCGAACGGCGTGAGGCCCTCGATCTTCACGGCGCGGTTGTGCGGGATGACGTCGGTCCACTGCGCGGGGTTCGTCTCGGGCGCCGAGACGACCTTGTAGTTTTTCGCGTCGCGGTTTGTGACGAAATAAAAGCGATCGCCGTGGTGCTCGGCCTGGACCTTCACGTCTTCCGTGCGGGGCAGGAGCGAGCGGAACGAGCCTTGCGCATCGGCGGCGGGGAGCGCGAAGACCTCGGACGTGACCTTGCTCTCGGCGGTGCTGAACAACCAGCGACCGTCCTGCGATTTGTTGACGTCGATGTTGTAGAGCTCGTCCGCCTCGGTGCGGAGCAACTCGTGTTTGCCGGTGCTGAGCGTCCAGCGGTGGAGCTTGTCGGAGCGCTTCGACTCGTTCTCGGTGACGTAGTAAAGGACATCGTGGCCGGCGCCCCACTCGAGATCGGAGACCTTGCCGATGTGCTGCGGAATGAGCTGCTTCGTCGCGAGGTCCATGACGAAGACCTCGTATTGGCGATAACCGGTCCAATCGATCGAGTAGGCGAGGCGCGCGCCGTCGTCGCTCACGCGGTAGTGGCCGACGGCGACGTAGGGTTTGCCTTCACCGAGTTTGTTCAGATCGAGGAGGATTTCCTCCGTCGCGTCCGGTTGGTCGGCGATGCGGCAAAAGATCGGATACTGCTTATCCTTTTCGGTGCGCGTGTAGTAGAGCCAGCCGAGAAAGGGAACTTTCGCGCCGGTGTCGTCCTCCTTGAGGCGGCCGCGCATTTCCTTGAACAACGCCGCGCGCAGCTCCTTGGCGGGGGCGAGCACGGACTCGGTGTAAGCATTCTCTTGTTCAAGGTAGATCTTCACCTCGGGGTTGTCCTTTTCGCGCAGCCAAAAGTAGTCGTCGATGCGCTTGTCCTCGTGGACCGTCACGTCCTTCGGCTTTTTCGCCGCGACGGGAGCCTTCGGCGTGGCGAGGTCGAATTGAGCGAGGAGCGGGACGGAGAGCATAAGGGACAGGACGAACGTGGCGGAGGATTTCATGCGAAAGGGGACGAGGGGTGACGCGAACGGCGCCTCAGCGCGACGAGCCGATCGGCTTCGGGACTTGGATGCGGTTGGCGAGCTCGACGAGGCGCCCGCGAAGGATTTCGTTTTCCTGTTCTGGAGTCTTTTGAAACGCGGAGCGCTGCGTCACGCGCTCGGCGAGTTCCGCCGTGAGAATGAAGATGCAGTGGTTCTGGACGAAGAGCAGCGTGCCGCGTTTGGCCGCCGCGGGAGCGCTGACTGGCGTGTCGAGCACGCTGGCGCGCGACTCGAAAGCCGAGCCGCCGGGCAGGAGGGAGAACACGAAGAGCGCGCCGTCGCGCAGTTGCGGGCTGTAGAGGCTCGCCTCGTTGCTCGATCCGGGGAAACGCTGTGCGAAATCCGGGAAGACGAATTCCTTGAAGAAATACTCCAGGTATTCGCGGATGCCGCGCGTATCGAGTTCCCACTTGTTCGAGAGATCGAGCGGGAAGCACGCGACGCTGACGTGCGTGCTCACAGGATCGTCAAACGTGACGACGTTTTCCGTGTCGTGGATCTGGCCGCCGAGCTCCGGCAGGACCGGGATCGTCATTCGGAAACGCGCACCGGGCGCGACGTAGGTCGTGCCCTTGATCTCGCCGTAGAGCGAGGGCGGCGGCGCAGCGACCTGCGCGCGCACGGCGATCAGGGCGAGCAAGCCGAGGCAGCAAGCGGCGAGGCGGCGGATGCGCGGGACGAGGACCACGAAGCTCTGAAATGTGGGGGCACGGGGGCGGATTTCAAGCGCGGGCATGCGGCGTTAGACGCGCAGCCGCTGCCAGAGTGCCACGGGAATCTGCTCTGGTCGCGCGCGGGCGTCGAGACCGGCCTCGGGCAAGTGAGCCAGCCACGCGGCGCCGCCGTCCGGGAGCTTGCCGCGCAGGAGCGAGCCGATCTGTTTGCGGCGTTGCTGGAAACACTCACGGATCACGCGCTTCACGGCCGGCGCGAAGATGAAGGGATCGGGGCGGCGCGCGAGGTTCAGCAGGTAGGACTCGACGTCCGGCGCGGGGTAGAAGCAGGACGCAGGCACCTTGTGTCCGGGGTCGGTGACGAAAGCGGATTGGATGAAGATGGAGATCGCGCCGAACTGCTTCGTGCCGGGCTGCGCGACGTAGCGCTGGGCGGCTTCCTGCTGGAGCATGAGCACCATGCGCTGCGGCAGCGAACCGCCGAGCACCGCGTCCATCCACGGCGTCGAGATGGCGTAAGGGAGGTTGGCGACGACTTTGAAATGCGCGGCGCGCTCGGGCGGCAGGTCGGCGATCGGATGCTCGACCGCGTCTTCCTCGATCAGGTGCAGCTTGCCCGGAAACTCGTTGGCGAGCGTGCCGCGCAGGTGCGCGGCCATCGTGGCGTCCTTTTCCACGGCGAAGACTTCCGCGCCGGCGGCGAGCAGTGCCGAGGTCAGCGTGCCGAGTCCGGGGCCGACTTCGACAACCGTGTCACCGGGAGCGACGGCACCGAGTTCGACGGACTTGCGGACAATGTTGCCGTCGATGAGATAATTCTGACCGAGGAAACGCTTCGGCGAGTGACCGAGGCGCGCGAGCAACTCGCGGGTGCCGGTGAGCGTGAGCGGCATGCCTCAGGGCTTGCGGCCCTCGTCGACGTCCCAGAACTCGAAAAACGTCCGGATGTCCGCGCGCGCGCCGAAGCCGGCTTCCGCCTTCTGCTTCTCGAGCACGGCCGTGGCTTGATCGTTCCAGCCGCGCTTGCTGACGAAATCGTTCCAGATGATCGCGTCGTCGGCGTTGAGCGCGCGACCGTTCTTCGTGCACCACTCGAACACTTGTTCGTCGCTTCCGCCGGCGAGCACTTGCGCTTTGAGCGCGGCGTAGTCGACGTGGAGGAAGTTGCAGAGGCGGCTGTCCATGCCCTTGCCGAGATTTGACAGGTAATCATCGCGCAACTCGCCGCGGGCGTGCTTGCGGATTTTGTCGGTCATGCGACCGAAGTAGAGGAGGCCGCCGACCAGCGGGCGCGGGTCGCAGGGAAATTGTTTGGCAGTGGTCATGCAGTGGAAAATTCGTGGATCAGCACCGCCGGATCCTCGGCGCGCATCAGGGCTTCGCCGACGAGGATGGCTTGAGCGCCGGCGGCGCGGACGCGCGCGGCGTCGCGCGCGGTGAAGATGCCGCTCTCGCTGACGGCGATGACTTCCTTCGGGAATTGCGGGATGAGACGTTCGGAGAGTGCGAGGTCGCACTTGAAGATCGCCAGGTCGCGATTGTTGACGCCGATGATCGTGGCGCCGTGTTGCACGGCGCGTTCGAGGTCCTTCTCGTCGTGGATTTCGAACAGCGCGCCCATGCCGGCGGCCTTGGCGCTGGCGTGCAGCTGCGAAATCTCGGAATCGTCGAGCGCGCGCACGATGATGAGGATCGCACTCGCACCGGCCTCGCGCGCCTGGAGCACCTGCACCGGGTGCACCATGAAATCTTTGCGCAGGCAGGGCAGCGCGGGGACCTGCTGCTGGAAGAATTGCGTGACTTCCTCCAGATCGCCCATGCGTCCGCCGAAAAATTTCTCATCCGTGAGCACGGACAGGGCGCTGGCACGGGCGTTGAAGTAGCGCTTGGCTTGGTCGATCGCCTTGGTGCCCTCGCTGATGGCGCCAGCCGAAGGCGAGCGGCGCTTGATCTCGGCGATGACGGCGAGCTTGCCGTCGCCGCGGCGCAACGCGCTGGCGAAGGACGGCACAGCCGGCAGCGAGCCGTTCAGGCGGGCCAGCTCCTCCTCGAAAACGGGACGGAGGATCGGAGCGATCTCGCGCCGCTTGTGCGCCATGATTTCGGCGAGTTTGTCCATGCGTGAAACCATCACGAAACACACGAAACGTGCGGAATGGAACAGCAAATTCCCGGGCTTTTTTGGTGTATTTCGCGTTTTTCGTGGTTACTGCAAAGCACTCCAATGAGTGCCATCGACGACTTGCGCCGCACCATGGCGCGCCTCCGCGCCCCGGACGGCTGCCCGTGGGACCGCGAGCAGACCCACCAAACGCTCGCGCGCCACCTGATCGACGAGTGCAGCGAGTTGCTCGACACGATCGACCGCGGCGACATCCCGCACATGCGCGAGGAGCTCGGCGACGTGCTGCTGCAGGTCGTGTTTCACGCGCAGCTGGCGGCGGAGCGCGGCGACTTCGACTTCGACGACGTGGCGCGCGAGATCAACGACAAGCTCATCCGTCGGCACCCGCATGTCTTCGGCGACGCCACCGCCGGCAACGCGGAGCAGGTCATCGACGTCTGGGAAGGCATCAAGGCCCAGGAGAGGGCCGCCGCGGGCAAGGCGGAGTCCCAGGTTTTCAAGAAACTGCCGCCGCGGCTGCCGGCATTGATGTTCGCCGAAGATGTCGCCAAGCGAATCGACAAACAAAAGTTGCCCGCGGACGGCGTGGTCGATGCCGCAGCGATCGCCCAGCGCGCCGAGATGCTGACTCCGGAAGCGGCAGGATGTGCGCTCTACGAACTTGCCGCGGCCTGCCGCGCGCGCGGGATCGATCCGGAGATGGCGCTGCGGCGCGAATGCGACCGGGTGATGCGCGAAGTCGAGGCGCGCGTGGCCGGCCGAGCCTGAGCGTGATGACCGAGGCCGCCCCAGCGCCCGAGACCAAGGTGCCTGCGTCTGTCGCGGCCGAGTGGCTGGCGCCGTTCCTCGATTTCCTCGCGAAGGAGCGACGCTATTCCGCCTACACGGTGCGCAACTACCGGCAGGCGTTTGAGGATTTCTACGTGTGGGCGCAAACCGGAGCACGGTGGCGTGCAGACGGTTTCGCGGGTCTGACGACCACGGACATGCGCAGTTTCGTGATCGAAGGCCAGCGACGCTTCAGTCGGCGCACGCTGCACAATCATGTTTCCGGCTTGCGGTCATTTTTTCGCTATTGGCAACGCCGCGGCCGGCTGGCGAGGAACCCGTTCACGGGCGTTCCGCTGCCGAAGTTGGAGAAATCCCTCCCGAAGTTTTTGACCGAAACCCAAGTCGCCGTGTTGCTCGCCGGACCGCAGAAGCTGCTCGAGCGCGGCGAGGCGAATAAATTCACCGCGTGGCGCGATCGGCTCGTGCTGGAACTGCTCTACGGCGGCGGCTTGCGCGTGAGCGAACTGGTCGGACTCAACTACGGTGCGATCGATTTCGGGACGGGAAGTGCGCGCGTGCTCGGCAAGGGGCGCAAGGAGCGCATTTGTCCGCTCGGCGCGGTGGCAATGGCGGTGTTGCGGAAATTTCGCGACGAGTTCGCGGCGAATTCGAAGCCGACTGCGCCGGTGCTCGTCACCGAGCGGCACGAGCGGCTCACCGTGCGTGCTGTGCAGCTGATCGTGAAGCGCTATCTCGCGCTCGCCGATCTCCCGATGGATCTTTCGCCGCACAAGCTGCGGCATTCCTACGCGACGCATTTGCTGAATTCCGGCGCAGATCTGCGCGCCGTGCAGGAGTTGCTCGGCCACGCGAACCTGGCAACGACGCAGATCTACACGCACACGAGCGTCGCGCGGCTGAAGGAAATCTACGCCAAGGCGCATCCGCGGGCGTAGGGGCAATCCAGCGCGAGAGACCTCGGCTTCTTACGGGCGTTGGGCCATGTGCGCTAACGTTCGTCGCTCGGGGCGGTGAGCCGGATGCGGTTTGGCTCGATCACGATACGGCGGTCGCGGTAGAGCGCGCCGATGGCTTGCTTGAATGCTTTCTTGCTCACGCCAAATGCGTCCCGAATTTCCTCCGGAATGCTGTTGTCGCCGTAGGGGAGTTGTCCGCCTTTCGCCTCCAGTGCGGCGAGGATTTGCTCGGTGAGCGCGGCGATGCGGCGATAACCGGCTTTGCCGAGGGCGAGGTCGAGTTTGCCGTCGGGACGGATGGCGCGCACATAGCCGTCGACCCAGTCGCCGATCGCCAGCGGCGTCGTCACATCGGTGTGGTAGAGCAGCCCGCGATGCGCGTGGTTGACGACCATGTTGTAGCCGATCGGGCTGCGGCTGGCGACGAGCAGGCGGACCGATTCGCCTTCGTGATAACGTGCCGGCGTGCGGTCGAGAAAGCGGTTGAAGCGAGCGGTGGCGATAAGCCGGTCGGTGTGAGGATCGACCATGACGAGGACCACGACTCTGTCGCCCGGTTGGACTGGGCCGGACATCTCTCGAATCGGCAACAGCAGGTCCTTTTCCAATCCCCACGCGAGAAACACGCCGATACGCGGCGTCAGACTCACGACGCGCAGGGCGGCAAATTCGCCGGCGTAAGCGAGGGGTTTGTCCGTCGTGGCGACGAGGCGGTCTTCGGTGGCGCGATACACCATCACCTCGATCACGTCGCCCGGTGTGGTGCCCGCGGGAATGTAGCGGCTGGGCAGGAGGATTTCGCCGTGGCTCCCGCCGTCGAGGTAGTAGCCCGGCTGTGCAAAACGGACGATGCGGAGCCGGTTGAGTTTGCCGAGGAGAGCCATGCGAGCGCGAAGGTGGACGCGTTTACGGAGAAAGAGGAGCGATTTCGACGGAGGCGCTGCGGCCGAAGGTGGAGCGTATTGAGCTCAAGCGCTCGGGAGTGATCGCGGCGTGAACTCCAGAACGCGCTGGGGTCAACGCGTTCCACCTTTCGAAACAAGCGCTGCAACGCCTGCGCTACTTCAATGGCAGGCGACGCGCGGCGCTGTTGCCGGATTTGTCGTAGAGCGTGATCTCGACCGAGGTCGCGCCCGCGGCTTTGGCATCGGTGAACTCGGCGACGAAAGTCTCGCGCTGGCTGTCGAGGATGCCATCGGCGGGTTGCTCGAGGGTCGCGCGCGCACCGTTGTTCAGAACGAACTCCGCGCCTTCAAGCAGGCTGAGCGCATCCCGGCCCTCGAGCGAGACGCGCCACGTGCCAGCGACATGCTCCACCTTGGCGTCGAGGATTTCGGGGGCGGTGCGGTCCACCGTGAGGTAATCGGTTTCGAACGTATAACTCAGGCGCTGCGCCGCGGGGCGGGGCGCCTGCTCGCGGGCGGTGAGGCGGGAGCGATAACGACCTTCGGGCAGGTGGCTGATGTCGAATTGCACGTAGGAGTCCGCCGTGTCGATCACGAGGTCGGTCCACTCGTTCTTGCCTTCCGGGCTGATCGAGAACGTTGCGGCAACGTTGTCGTCATCGGCATCGGTGAGCGTCCAAAAGACGATTTGCGCCCCCGGCGCCGGCACGACGGGACTGTTCAGGAGACCACCTTTGCGTTTGCCGCCGCCATCATCCTTCGAGTCGCGCGGACTCGGGAAAAGGAGCTGGCCGAGCGTCATGCTCGCATTCGCCGCGGTGGCGTCGGCGACGGGCACGAGGCCGAGATTCGCGGGGAAGATGCGGAAATCCGTCAGCTGCGGCCGGCGGTTCTGCGGCAGGTAAAACAGCGTGGCCTTGTCGATATCGGGCTCGGCCCCCAGCTTGAATGCCCAGGTCACGCGCAGTTGCACGTAGCGGCCTCGCAGGCCCGGCGCGAACCAGCCGCCATCGGCCGGCTTCAATTCGGTCCACGCGCTCCAGCCCTCGAGCTCATCGCTGCCGAAGCTCGTGCGCAGCGCGACGCGCACGCGTTCCGCGGCGGTGCCGTCGAGACGGGCGAAGCGCACCTGTCCGAGGCCGGCGGGGACACCGAGATCGAGCTTGCGCGTCTCGAGGGAGCGGTCGACGGACTCGGCAAAATTGAGCTGCGAAAAGCCAGCGGCGTTGTTGCGCAGCAAATGGAACGTGCCACTGCCGGCGGCGCGGCTCGGCAGGATGGCGTTGACCTGCGACGAGGCGACGGCGCCCAGATTGACGCTGCGACGCTCGGACGGAGCGTAGGCGACGATCTCACCTTGTTCGCCACCACTGATGAGAATCCAGCGCGGTCCCTTGCCATCGTCGTGCCATGCGAGGCGATAGAACGCCGTGCTCGGACGCGAGACGACGGTCTCGGGCAGTGCGTCGGTCGGGAAATAGACGAGTTGCGCGCGCCCCGTGAATTTTTCCGCGCGGGCCGGGTCGTTGTCGTTCGCGTCGTCGGGTTTCGCCGCCGCGGCCGGCGGGGTGTTGGGCGTGCGGTTGACGCGCGCCTCACCCGAGGTGCCGGACAGCGTCACCGCGGCGTAGAAGGCGCCGTCGGTGTCCGCGAGCAAGTCGGTGATCTCGGCGTCGCGGTTTTCCAGCAGGACCAGCGGCGCACCGCCGGGAGCGGGAAACGCGTAGACGTTGCCCTTCGGCGCCGAGCCGGCGATCACGCGGCCGTCGGCGAGCGGGAGGAGCCGGCGGACGTTGCGGTCGCGGATTTCGCCATAGAGCGCGAGACCGTGTTTCTCCAGATCGGCGGCGGTGCTGAGCTTCGCCTTCGCTTCGCCGGCGGCGGCGAACTTCTCCAAGTCCACCCGGTAGATGCGACCGGGATTGCCGGTCGCGACGAGGAACGTCGGTGCCTTTCCGGGCAGCTTCACGATGTCGAAAATCGAATCGGCCGGAAGGAGGGCCGAGGCCACGACCTTGCCGCCGCGCACCAGCGAGAGGGTGCCTTGCGGGGACGTGCCGGCGATGAACGCCTCACCGTCGAGCGCGCACAGCGCGAACACGTGGGTAGCTTCCAGATCGACGGCGAGGTCAGGCTGGTAGGCGGTGCGCACGTCGGTGTTCACGCGGAAGACTTTCCCTTCGGGACCAGTGCCAACGAGCCAAGCCCGGTCATCGCCGGTGCGCACAAAGGTCCAAAGCAGATCGGCCGGGATCGCACCGGGCAGATCGCGGAGCGTGGGACCGACGAGCAGGCGTCCGTCGGAGCGCACCGCGAAACCCTTCAGGTTGCGGTTGGGGACCTCGCGATAGAAATCGATTTCGAATGATTTCGAGAGGGGGTCGGCGGAGAGCGTCGCGGCGGCGACGAGGATTAGCGCGAGGGACGAGAGGAGGCGCATGGGAGAGAAAAGTGTGGGGGGCATTACGCCGCGACGTCGGGGGAGCGAAGCGAAGAATCCGGTGACGGCCGTATCGAACGTCCTTCTGGATTCTTCGCTTCGCTCGGAACGACCGGGGCGAGGGGCGGTGAGAAAAACCGAACTTTGCGCACGGAGCGAGCATCCAGCGTCGGGGCGTAAAGCCCCTCCCACCGTGCTCGCGGACGAGAATTGAAGGCCATCGGCGAGCCGCGCGCTCAATCCGTGATCTTCAGCGGCCGACGCGTGCTGACGTTGAAGAGGCGACCGGGCAGCAAATGGGTTTCCCAGAGCGGCACGGCGGCGTCGCGGCGCTGGTAACGGCTCGCGTCGGCGGAGCGAGCGATGCGCTCGAACGAGCTGGGCAACTCGACCGTCGTGGCGGTGCTGTCGGAGAAGAGCGCGGTCCGTTCAACCACGGCAAGGTAAAGCCCGTCGCCTTCGCGGGCGTCGCGGAGCATGCCGAGATATTCGTCGAAATTGCGGAGCTGGTTCACGCTCATCGAGCGCGGCCGGCCTGTCAGGTCGTCGAGCTGTCGGCCGTTCGCGAGCACAACCTCGAGTTCCTTGCCGGTCCATTCGGTGGGCACGGGAATGTCGACGGTTTCGATGGATTTGTCGGCTTGGAACCCGCGCCAGCTGATCGTGGCGGTGAGCGTCTCGCCGGCGCTGGCGGTCGTGCGCGAGACTTGGAGCAGCTCGACGTAACCGACGGGCATCTCGGTCGTTTCTTCGACGGCGAAGCGGATCTTTCCCGGGAACGTGCGCTCGTAGGGATTGAAGAGCCACTGCTGGAGATTCGCGGTGAACTCGCCGACGCCCTGGGCGAAGCCCTGCGGACCCGGATAAAGGCGGCTGAACTCGACTGGGGCGCGACCGGCGTAGTCGACGATCGCGCGGAGACGAAAGCCGCGGGTGAGGCCGGCCTCGTTCGAGCCCAGCACGGCCTGCGTCAGGCCGGTGGCGGCGATGGCGGGGAGCAGCATCTCGTGTTGCACGACGGCGAACTGGAGGCTCTTGCGGTTCAGGCGCGACGGCAGATCGATCTCGACCGGCACCAAGTGCGGCATGCGGCCGACTTCGCCGTAGATCGCGGACAGGCGATCCTGCGAGAACGTGCCGATCACGCGACCGGTGTTGGCGACCTTGATGGAGTTGAGCGAACTCGGGAGAATCGTGACGATCTCGGCCTCCGCCATGGGAACTTCGGTGGCACCGAGCGTCATGAGCGGGTGGCCGAACGCGAGAACGTGCGCGCCGTCGATGTGGGAGACGGTGCCGCTGGCGGCCATCGTGATGTCGCCGACCGCGAGCGCGGCGGCGACGACACCGCCGGGTTTCAGGTTCGGCGCGGGCGCGTCAGGCAATTCGGCGGCGGCGGAGCCGAGATTACCGCCGAGCGCGATAGCGTTGAGGCCGATCGCTTCGAATTGCGGAGCCATGACCTCGGCGACCTGCGGGGCGATACCGCCGAGCGAAAAGACGGGCCGGAAGGGCTGAAAATCGCCACCGGTCGAGCGTTGGGTGGGACGATCGTTTCGGGCCCGCGGTTCGGATTTGACCGGGATCGGCAGTGTCGTGGCCGGCGCGGGCGCGCTCGAGGGGAGCGCGCTGACTTCAAGCATGTCGGCGATGGGCGTGAAGCCGGCGTAGCGGACCGTCTCGAATTTCTGGATCTGGTAAGAGAGAACGCCCACGAGTTTGCCGTCGATGTAGAGCGGGCTGCCGCTCATGCCGGCGACGGCGCCCATCGGTTGCACGCGCGGGTCGGTGAGTTCGCAGAGGATGAGGCTTTTGCCCGGACCGAGGGCGTTTTGGAGGACGCCGGTGACCTGGACGCCGAACGGCTCCGACTGCGAACCGCGGAAAACGGTCCAGACTTCGCCTTTCATTCCCGGCTGCAACTCGCTCAGCGGAAGGACCGGCGCGTTGGCCGGTTGCGCATGCGCTGCGGCGGCGAGGAACAACGCGGCAGCGATGGCGTGGAATCTGAAGAAGCGCATGGTGACTCTAGCTCAACGGCACAGGGGCGCCGTTTCTTAGAGCGACGTAATGGCCTTCGAGATCACTTCGCAAGCCCGGGTCACGGCCTCTCCTTCGTGGGCGGTGCTGATAAACCACGCTTCGTAGGCGCTCGGCGGCAGGTAAACGCCACCGTCGAGGCACGCGTGGAAGAAGCGGCCAAAAAGTTTCGCGTCGGACGTGAGCGCCGTCGGCATGTCGCGCACGGGCGTCGGCGTGAAGAACAGGCTGAGCATCGAGCCGACTTGGGGCGATTGGAGCGGGAGACCCTTGGCCTTGGCGGCGGATTGCGCGGCGGCGACGATCTGGCGGCCGAGCGCGTCGAGGCGCGCGTAAGGATTCAGCTTGTCGAGCATCTTGAGCGACGTGATGCCCGCGGCCATGGCGAGCGGGTTGCCGCTGAGCGTGCCGGCCTGGTAAACGGGGCCGAGGGGCGCGAGAAAATCCATGATCTCCGCGCGGCCGCCAAATGCGCCGACGGGCAGGCCGCCGCCGATGATTTTGCCGAGCGTCGTGAGATCGGGCGTGATTTTTTCGAGTTCCTGCACGCCGCCTTTCGCGAGACGAAAGCCCGTCATGACTTCGTCGAAGATGAGCACGGTGCCGTGCGCGGCGGTGACTTGGCGGACGTAGGGGAGGTAGCCCGCGTCGGGTTTGATGAAGCCGACGTTGCCGATGTAAGGCTCGAGGATCACACACGCGATCTGGCCGGGATTGGCGGCGAAGGCGGCTTGGAGCGCGGCTTGGTCGTTGTAGGGGAGGACGATCGTTTGCTGCGCGAACGCGGCCGGCACGCCGGCGCTGTCGGGGTGGCCGTGCGTGAGCGCGCCCGAACCCGCGGCGACGAGCAACGAGTCGCTGTGGCCGTGGTAGCAGCCGGCGAACTTGATGATCTTGTCGCGCTTGGTGTAGCCGCGAGCGAGGCGGATGGCGGACATCGTCGCCTCGGTGCCGCTGGAGCACATGCGGACCTTCTGGATCGACGGGAAGAATTTCACGATCAGCTCGGCCATTTCGACTTCGAGCGGATTCGGCGTGCCGAAGGACGTGCCACGCTCCAAAGCGTCGGCGATGGCGGCTTTGATGCGCGGGTGGTTGTGCCCGTGAATGGCCGGGCCCCAGGTGCAGACGAAATCGATCAGCTCGCGACCGTCCGCCGTGGTGAGCGTGGCGCCCTGCGCCGACTGCGTGAAGAACGGCGCGCCGCCGACGGAGCGGAAAGCGCGGACGGGAGAGTTCACGCCGCCGGGGATGAGTTGCTTGGCGCGTTCGAAGAGTTGGTCGGAGCGGGTCATGCGAGGAAAGAGTCGAAGGGAACCACTAATTCACACTAATGGGGCACTAATTAGGTCAGAGGACCACCGGTTGCCATTCAAGCCCGGCGGCTGCGCGAATTTTGACGAACAAAGGTCGATTTCTTGACGGAGGATTGCCCACGAAACACACGAATGGACACGAAAGCGAAAGCACGCGCCGGAGTTTCGTGTCGATTCGTGTGTTTCGTGGGCTCATCTGAATCAGTTCACATATTTCTGCACGATCGGGATGCGGCGACCGACGCCGAAGGCGAGGGGCGTGATCTTCAGGCCGGGGGCGGCCTGCTTGCGCTTGTATTCGCTGAGGTCGACCTTGCGGAGGACATCGTTCACCACGGCAGCCGGGAAGCCCTGCGCGGTGAGGTCGGCGCGCGACAGGCCTTCCTCGACGTAGCCCTTCAAAATCGCGTCGAGCTGATCGTAGGGCGGCAGGCTGTCCTGGTCGGTCTGATTCGGACGCAGCTCGGCGCTCGGGGCCTTGTCGATCGTGTTCCAGGGAATGATCTCGCGCTCGCGATTGATCCAGCGCGAGAGGGCGTAGACTTGCGTTTTGAACACGTCGGAGATCACCGCGAGGCCGCCGCACATGTCGCCGTAAAGGGTGCAATAGCCGACGGCCAGCTCGCTCTTGTTGCCGGTGGTGAGGAGCAGCGAGTTGAACTTGTTCGACATCGCCATGAGCAGCAGGCCGCGGGCGCGCGCCTGGATGTTTTCCTCGGCGATGTCGCGCGCCGTGCCGGCGAAGTAGGGCGCGAGTGTCGCCTCGGCGGCGGCGACCGTGTCGGCAATGGAGATCGTGTGAAACGGGATGCCGAGATGGCGCGCCAATGCGGCAGCGTCGTCCTTCGAATGCTGGCTCGAAATCACCGACGGCAGGCTGACGCCGGTGACGTTTTCCTTGCCGAGTGCTTCCGCCGCGAGCACGGCGACGAGCGCGGAGTCGATGCCGCCCGAGAGACCGATGAGCGCCTGCTTGAAACCGGTTTTGTGGGCGTAATCGCGGACGCCCAACACCAGCGCGTCGAAGACATCGGCGAGCTCGGCCTGTTGGTAGGTGGCGTGCGCCGCACCTGCAGGCGCCGCCGCGGCGACATCGGCCACATGGAGTTCTTCGCGAAAGGCGGCGAGTCCGGCGAGCAACTCGCCGCTGGCCGCGCAGACGAGACTGCGACCGTCGAAGATGAGTTCGTCGTTGCCGCCGACCGAGTTTACGTAGGCGACGGGCGCGCGGACGGCGCGGGCGGTGTCGGCGACGAGGGCGGAACGGACCAGGCCCTTGCCGCAATTCCAAGGACTCGCGGAGAGGTTGAGGACGAGATCGCAGCGCTGTGTCGCGAGCTGCGCGACGGGCGTTTGCGTGCCGTAAAGGCGGCGCGTGGAAATCATCTCGTGCGTCCAGATGTCCTCGCAAATCGTGATGCCGATGCGGCGTCCGTCGAACTCCACGACGGTCGGGGCGGACGCGGGCTCGAAATAGCGATCTTCGTCGAAAACGTCGTAAGTCGGGAGCAGGCACTTGTGCGCCGAGTGGAGGATGCGACCGCGATGGCAGAACGCGGCCGCGTTGAACGCGGGGCGCCCGATCCCGCTGCCGTTGGCCTCCACCGTGCCTACGACCGCCGGCACTGCGTCGATCTCTGCGGCGATGGCGCGGGTGGACTCTTCGACGTCGCGAATGAAGCGCTTCTTGAACAGCAGGTCACGGGGCGGATAACCACACACGATCAGCTCTGGAAACAGGACCAGTTCGGCGCCTTGCGCCACGAGGGCACGATAGGCGTCGAGGATGCGGCGGCGGTTGCCCGCGAGGTCGCCGACGATGGTGTTGAGCTGAGCCAGTCCGATGCGCATGCGCCGATGAACGTTGGCGGTGGGCGCGCGGACTGCAACCCGAAGCTGGTAATTCCCGCTAGCCGCGCGTCGAAATCCCTGCCAACTGTGCCGCGTGGTCCGTCTCATTCTTGCTTCCGCTTCGCCGCGCCGGCGCGAGCTGCTCGCGCAGCTCGGCGTGCCGTTCGAAATCGTCATCGCCAGCGTGACCGAGCACGAGGCACCTGATTCCGATCCGCGCCACTTGGTTCAACACAACGCCGCGCTCAAGGCCGAGTGGGTGAGTGCGCGGCATCCTGAAGCCGTGATCCTCGGCGCCGACACGACGGTGTGCATCGGTAATCACGTGCTCAACAAGCCCGCTGATCTCACCGAAGCCCGCGCCATGCTCCGGCGTCTGAGCGGACGGACGCATTCCGTCTTCACCGGCCTGACGCTGCGGCGCGCTGCCGACGGCCTGCGGATCGACGAGATCGTGGAGAGCCAGGTGACTTTCAAACCGCTCGAGGAGGCCTCCATCACAGCTTACCTCGAGCACGTCCACACGCTCGACAAGGCCGGCGGCTACGCCATCCAGGAGCGCGGCGACCTCATCATCGCGTCATACTCGGGCTCGCTGACGAATATCGTCGGGTTGCCCGTGGAAGAAACGAGAACACTTTTGACTCGCGCAGGTCTCATGCGCTGAATCCCTCGCCGAAACAGTGGTCACTTTGCCCAAATTCTCGCGCCCCGCCGCGTCCGCCCGTCCCGGTTCTCCGATCAAGGATCCGACCAATCGCTCGATTGCGATCGGGGTCGCGTGCACGATCATTTTCCACATCCTGCTGCTCTGCCTCGCTCCGCTGCTCCCGGTGGAAAAGCTGTCGGGCCCGCACTCGAACCTCGATTGGGTGGCGAAGGCGAATCGCGGCAAGGATTTCAACTTCGAGCTGTCGCCGTTGGAGCCGGAACCCAAGCAACCCGACCCGTTCAAGTTCGTGGAGACGAACCCCGATGCGCCGGAAAATACGCCGGACAAGACCAACAACTATTCGAACCGCAATCAGCAGTCGGCGCAGAAGGAGAAGCCGCCGGAAATCGATCCGGAAAATCGGCCCAGCGTGAAAGGACAGGACGACATCAAGAACGATTCCGCGATCGTCTCCGGCGACATGGCCCGACCGCAGGACGGCGCCGCCGTGACCGCGGTGCAGAACGCGACCGAAAATCTCAACCCGCAAGCCGCCCAGCAGGCGCGCGCGGAACAGATTCCCCTGCAAGGCACGGAAAAGATCGAGGGCAAGTCCGAGGACGGCATCGGCAGCAACGTTTCCCAAAGCCAGTCGCCGTCGAACAACGCGGCACAGTTTCTCGAAGGCGCGAAGAACGGCAAGAGCAGCACCGGCGGCTTGCTCGAAAGCCCCGAGGTCCAGGAGCAGCGTCCGACGCCGAAGGCCCGTCCGCGCCTCACGCAAGCGCGCCCCAACATTCTTCAGAACCGCATCGCGGGCACCTCGAATATCGGCATTCTCGGCATCGACGCGCGCTGGAGCGAATACGGCGAATACATGCAGGAGTTCATCGAGATCGTGCAGGCCGCCTGGTATTCCATCCTCGATGAGTCGCGCATCGCACCCAAGTCGGGCACGCACGTCTTCGTGACCTTCACACTCAACTCCGACGGCGAGGTCTCGATCGTCACGACGGAGGAAACCGCGGGCAAGCAGGGCGTCTACGCCTGCACCAGCGCGCTGACCCTGCGCCAGCCCTACCGGAAGTGGACCGAGCAAATGATCAACGTGCTCGGGAAGCAGCAGACGATGACTTTCAGCTTCTATTATTGGTGAGCGCCCCCGCCGCAGAATTCTGGACCACGCTGCCACTCGGACCCGACGTCACGCTGCTGACGAGCGATGCGAACGGCCTGGCCGCATTCAACAAACCCGCCGGCGTTCTCTCGCATCCGAACGACCGCTACGACAACCCGCGCTCCCTCCTCACGTGCGACTACAACGCGCGCGAAGAGTGCTGGACGTGGGCCGACGAGACCGGCGCCGAACAGCGCCTGTGGTTGCTCAACCGCCTCGATAGCGCGACGTCCGGCGTGATTCTCGTCTGCGGTAACGCGGACCTCGCCCGGGCGGCGAAGGAACTCTTCGCGCGCAAGAAGATCCGCAAAGTCTACGCCGCGCTCGTGTTCGGCAAGCCGTCCGAGCGCAACCAGTTTTGGCGCGACTTGCTCACCGTGGAGAAGCGCGGCGGCCAAATTCGCACGAGTGCCGGCGCCGGGAACATCCCGGCCGCAACGCAGTTCACGTTCATCGATCACAAGCAGGGCAATTTCTCCGTCTCGTTGGTGAAACTCGAGCCACATACCGGCCGCAGCCACCAGCTGCGCGCGCAATGCGGCAAGCGTCGCCTCCCGATCGTCGGCGACCAGACCTACGGCGATTTCGGTCTGAATCGCGAGTTCACGCGGCTGACCCGCGAGAAGCGGCTGTTCTTGCACTCGCAGGAAACCAGTTTCGCCTACGAGTTCGGCGGCGGAAATCACTTCTTCCGCGCCGTGGCTCCGCTCCCGCCGGAGTTCACGCGGAAGTATTGAGGGAGGGGAACTTGACTTCGGTATCGATGTGGCCACACGTGGCCACATGAAGAAACGAGAGGCGCCGAAGAAATCCGCTGGCGTGGCGGAGACCGCGACTGCTCCCTATGCCGATGCGGTTGCCCGGGTAAGTGTGCGCGAGGCCAAGGACAACTTCTCCTCATTGCTCGAGCGTGCGGCCGCCGGGGAGGAGATTGTCATCACCAGTGACGGACTGCCGAAAGCGATGCTCGTCCGCTTCCGCGACCGCGTCAGCGCGCCCCCGTATCACGTCGATCGGGCGTGGCTTTTCTCGCAACCTGTCACTCCGGATTCGACAAGTGCCATTCGAGCCGAACGGGACGCGAACGCGTAAGCGGCCATGTATCTCGACACGTCAGCTATCGTAAAGCTCTACGTGCGCGAGCCCAACTCCGAGTCGATCGCGAACGCAGTCGCTGGCCAGCCGGTGTGCTCCTCTCGCCTGGCCGCTCCTGAGCTTTTCTCCGCCTTACTGCGAAAAGAGCGAGAGAGAGCCATCACCGAATCGCTCCGGCGTGCTGCCTGGAGCCGCTGGCATCAACACGCGAGCCTCGGACAGATACAACTGATCCCAATTAGCGACCACGTGCTGCATCAAGCTTGGGCGTTCATGCAGCAATGCCATCCGCTGGCTCTAAAAACCCTAGACGCAATTCATCTGGCCTCATTTGCGGAAATCGATGCCGGACCGCTTCTCACCACAGACGAGCAAATGAGGGCCGCGGCGCGGCATCTCGGATTCGCCGTGGTGTCGCTCTAGCGCCGTCACAGCAGGCTCAGCTGCGAGTCATCGCTCGGCATGACCGTGATTTTCTTCTTCGGCTTCGCTTGCGGCGCGGCGGGGAGAGTGACGGTGACTTCGTCGGACTCGAGCTGGGTGAGAATCGTCTTCGCGCGATCGATCACCGTCAGCGGCAATCCCGCGAGGCGTGCGACCTGAATGCCGTAGCTGCGGTCGGCAGCGCCTTCGACGACGCGGCGGACGAAGACGATGTCGTCGTTCCATTCCTTTACGGCGACCGAGTAGTTGCGCAGGCGCGGGAGGTGTTTTTCGAGCTGCGTCAGCTCCTGGTAATGCGTGGCGAACAGCGTGCGCGGGCCGCGATCCGCGTTACGGTGCAAGTGCTCGACGACCGCCCATGCAATCGAAAGACCGTCGTAGGTCGAAGTGCCGCGGCCGATTTCGTCGAGGATGATGAGCGAGCGGTCGGTCGCGTTGTTGAGGATGTTCGCCGTTTCGTTCATCTCGACCATGAAGGTCGAGTTACCGCGCGCGAGGTCGTCGCTGGCGCCGACGCGCGAGAAGATGCGATCGACGAGTCCGATGCGGCAGGCCTTCGCGGGCGTCCAGCAGCCGATCTGCGCCATCAGCGTGATGAGCGCGACCTGACGGATGTAGGTCGATTTGCCGGCCATGTTCGGGCCGGTGATGAGGATGATCTGCGCGTCGGTGGCGGAGAGCGCGCTGTCGTTCGGAACAAAGGTATAGCTGCCCGCGAGGCCGAGGCGCTCCTGTTTCATCATCTGCTCGACGACCGGATGGCGGCCGTCGGTGATCGTGAGCGAATCGCCCTCATCGAGGTCCGGGCGGCAGTAATCCCACTCGCGCGCCAGCACCGCCCAGCCGCCGAGCACGTCGAGCTCGGCCAGTGCCTCGGCGGTGCGCGTGAGTGCGGCGGCTTCGGCGAGGACGGCGCCGACGAGGTAGGCGAACAGTTCCTGCTCGCGTGCGAGCGACTTCTCCTCGGCGGAGAAGATTTCCTTTTCTTTCAGCTTGAGGTCCTCGGTGACGTAGCGTTCGCCGTTCACCGTCGTCTGCTTGCGGACGTAGTCGGCGGGCACGAGATGGACGTTGGCCTTCGTGACCTCGATGTAGTAGCCGAAGACGGACGTGAAGCGAACCTTGAGGCTCTTGATGCCGGTGCGTTCCTGCTCGCGGCGCTCGAGTTCGGCGAGCCAGCCCTTGTTGTCGGTGGTGAGGCTGCGGAGCCGGTCGAGTTCGGCGTCGTAGCCGGCGCGGATGTAGTTGCCGTCGGCGAGATCGTTCGGGAGTTCGTCGGCGAGCGCTTGGGCGAGGAGTTCGCGCAACGCAGGCAGGTCGGTGAGGCGCGCGCGGACTTTGGAAATCTCGCCGCCGTGGCTGCCGACGAGGTGCGAGTCGAGCAGGTCGAGACAGGCGATGATGGCGGGAATCTGCGCGAGCGTGTCGCGCACGCCGCCGAGTTCGCGCGGGTTGCGCAGGCGGTTCTGCAGGCGACCGAGAATGCGTGGAATATCGCGGACCTTGTTTAGCAGTTCGCGCACGCTCGCGAGATCGCTGGGCTGCGCGACGAATTCGCCGACGGCGGTTTGGCGCCGGCGAATCTCGGTGACATCGAGCCCGGGTGCGGCGAGCCAGCGCTCGAGCAGGCGCGCGCCGGAAGCGGTCGTCGTGCGGTCGATGGCGCCGAGCAGCGAGGCGTCACGCGTGCCGCGGATGGATTGGAAGATCTCGAGATTGCGCAGCGTCGCCGGGTCGAGGAGCAGCGTTTGCGCGCTGCGGTATTCCTGGAGCGAGCGCAGGTTCTCGGGCTTGGCGCAGAGATTTTCCGTCGCGTAGTGGACAACGGCGCCAGCCGCGCCGAGCGCCGCGTGCGTGTTGGCGAGGCCGAAACCCTGAAGGTTGAGCACGCCGAGCGCGTCCATGACGGTTTTCGCACCGCTCGCAATTTCGAAGTGGTAGCCGGGCAGCTCCGTGATCAGGCGTTCGGCGCAGAAGTGCTGGAGGTTGTGCGTGACGTGGTCGTCATGCGGCGCGGCCTTCCATTTCTCGAGGTCGCCTTCGATCAGCACGAGTTCGGCGGGGTCGAGCGCGGTGAGGACGGGCAGGAGGTTCTCCGGGCGCGCATCAGTCGCGACGCGGAACTCGCCAGTCGAGACATCGAGCCAGGCGGCGTGGAGGCCGTGCTTGTTCAGTTCGAGCGCGCAGAGGTAGTGGTTCTTCGCCGCCTCGAGTTGGTTGGCGGCGAGCGTGGTGCCGGGCGAGAGGATGCGCGTGAGCTGGCGCTTGACGAGTTTGCCGGCTTTGGCGGGTTCGGCCTGGTCGCAGATGGCGACTTTTTTGCCGGCGGCGAGAAGCTTGGTGACGTAATTGTCGGCGGCGTGAAACGGGATGCCCGCCATCGGGTAATCCTGCCGCTTGGTGAGCGTGATGCCGAGGAGACGCGAGGCGACCTCGGCGTCCTCGAAGAACATCTCGTAGAAATCGCCGAGGCGGAAGAGCAGCAGCGTATTCGCCGGGAGGCCGCGTTTGACCTCGAAATACTGCTGCATCATCGGCGTGAGTTTTTCGGACATGAGCGCGCTTTCTTGAACCACGAAGCGACCGAGGGCACGCAGAAAATCATCCGAGAGTGGGCGGTCTTTCACGCTGGTTTCGGGCGGTTTCGTGTGCTTCGTGGAGTCGTGGTTAATCTTTTTCATGTCGATCTCGGTGGCGCCGGCCAACCGCCGATGCTCGTCCTCCACGGCCTCCTCGGTTCCTCGCGCAACTGGCAGACGACGGGACGCGATCTCGCGGCGCATTTCCACGTGCTCGCACTCGACGCGCGCAACCACGGGCGCTCCCCGCACGCCGACGAAATGACCTACGAAGCCATGGCTGGCGATCTGCTCGCCTGGATGGACGCGCAAGCGTTGCCCAAAGCCACACTGGTTGGCCATAGCATGGGGGGAAAGATCGCCATGTTGCTCGCGTGCCGACATCCAGAGCGGGTGGAGCGACTGGTCATCGTCGATGTCGCACCGCGCGACTACAGCTGGCAGGAGCATCGCGCGGAGTTCCTGGCAATGAACGAGCTGAATCTTACCAACCTGCAATCGCGGCAGGAGGCCGAGATGCGTTTCGAGACGCGCGTGCCGGATCTCGGCATGCGGAAATTTCTCACGACGAACCTCGGTCGCGACGATGCAGGGCGCTGGACATGGACGATCAATTTGCCGGCGCTGACCGCGGCATTGCCGAAGCTGGAAAAAGACGCTCTTGCGCCCGAGGATCATTTCGATGGCCCGACGCAGTTTATCCTCGGCGGCCGTTCGCGGTATGTGCAGGAGAGCGACCACGAGGTGATCCGGCGGCATTTTCCCGCGGCGCATTTCACCACGATCGACGGTGCCGGGCACAATCCGCACATGGACGCCCGCGAGGCGTTCGTGCGCGCGGTGCTGGAAGGGTAGGGCGGCGAGTCCCTTTGCCGCCGGGACCCGGCGCGAAGCGGAATTTTCGCCCTACCTCACGCTTCCGCCACCATCGGCAGCTTGCCGCCGCTCGCGACGGCGTCGCGGCTGCGTTGGGCAAAGGGCAGCCAGGAGCGCTTGGTCCAGCGGCGGAGCATCATGAGGCCGCGCGCCCATTCTTCGATCGCCATGGCGACCCACACGCCGGTGAGGCCCCAGCCGAACTTCAGGCCGAAGAGCCAGCACAGCGGCACGCTGAAGCACCATTGGGAAAACATCGCGATCGAGATCGGGAAGCGCGCGTCGCCGGTGGCGCGAAGCGCGTTGATGATGACGATATTCAACACGCGACCGGGCTCGTAAGGAATGGAGATCAACAAAAGGAACGCGCCGCCGGCGATGACGACCGGATCATGCGAGAATTGTCCGAGCAGCGACTTGCCGAAGAGTGCGACGATCACGATTGCGCTCGTCGAAATGGCGAAGCCGATCCGGACGCTCTTCATCACCTCGCGGTAGGCGCCTTCGAAATCGCCCGCGCCGACTAGGCGGCCGATCAACAACTCGGTGCCCAGTCCGAGCGCAATGGAAAAGAGAATCACCAGCAGCTGCACCTGCCGGGTGTATGTCATCACGGCGAGGCTCTCCGAGCCCATGCGGGCGACGAAACTCGTGATCACCATCAGCGACACCCAGTAGCTCATGTGTTCGCCGGCAGCGGGCAGACCGATGTGCAGGATGCGTTTGATGCGCCCGAAGTTGAAGTCGATGAAATCCCTCGCGCGGATCATCAAGTGCAGGCGGCGGTCGAGCAGCACCCAAAGAATGATGCTCGCCACCACGCGACTGAACACCGACGCGAGCGCGACGCCCGTCACGCCCATCTTCGGCGCGCCGAAAAGGCCAAAGAGCAACACGCAACTGCCGGCGATGTTGATGATGTTCTGCAGCGTGGTGACGACCATGGCGTCACGCGTGTGTCCGTGCGCGCGGAGCGCGGCGCCGAGCGACATGTTCATCGATTCCATGAACAGCGTGCCGCCCATCAGGGTGAGGAACGGGCGCGCGTGCACCATGAGCTCCTCCGGCAACTGCATCAGGCGCAGCATCGGGGTCGCGCAGGTGAACGCCACGACGCTGAGCACGAGGCCGATCCAGGTGTTTACCGCGATAGCGGTCGTGACGATTTTTTCCGCGCCCTTCGGATCGCCGGCACCGACGTGGTGGGTGATGACGACACTCGCGCCGATGCCGATGAAGTTGAAGCAAATCAGCGAGAGCACCACGAACTGGTTGGCCACGCCGAGCGCCGCCACCGCGCCGTCGGAGACGTGGGCGACCATGAAGGTGTCGACCACGCCGATGAGAATACGCAGCGACTGCTCAATGAAGATCGGCCAGGCGATCTGCAACAGAGTCGGTGCCGTTTTCGTGCTCGGTGAGTTCATTCCGCGGGAGGAACCACAGACAGCCGGCGCCGCGCCAAGACAAGGCGAATTCCTGTCAACGAGTCGAGCGGCGAGCGGATGGTTTTGAAGGGGAGGGCGGCTTCTCCGAACGAGCGGCCTTGCTCCGGCGCGGCGCCTTGACGGCTCGTTCGGAAAAATCGCCCTACCGCCGCGACCAGATCCGCAGCGAGCTGAGCAGGAAATTCTCCAGCGCGGCGGCTTCGTTCAGGTTCAGCCGCAGGAGGCCGACATTGTGTTCGAGTTGGGCGATGGCGGCGACCGTCGATCGGCGCGCGGCTTCGTCGCCGGCGGCGAGACGCGCCTGCGCGAAATCGCGCGTGGCGTGCTCGAGCTCGGCGAAGAGTTTCAGACGGATGCCGTTCGTGATCCCCGTTTGAATGGCGTCGACCTCATCGTCGTCGAGGTCGTCCGGAAGCTTCTCCTTCTGCTGCTTCCAGGCCTGCTCGGTGGCGGCGGCGAGCACGGCGTTGAAGCGCGTGACGAGGCCGTAAACCGACACCACTTGGTCGGCCACGGCGCGTTTGTCGGCGGCTCCTTCGGCGAGTTTGCCGAGCCACGCGGCGTAGTCGGCGCGGGTTTGTTGCCACTGGGCGATCAAGTCCGGCTCGCAGTCCGCGAGCGCTGCTGCTCCGGAATCGGTGAAGCGGAAGTGCAGGCAGCGGCTGCGGATGGTGGTGAGGAGCGAGTGGGGGCGCGTGGTGAGCAGCAGAATCGCCGTGCTCGCGGGCGGCTCCTCCAGCGTCTTGAGGAAAATATTCGCTGCGGAAATGTGCATTCGATCGGCCTCGTAAACGACCGCGACCTTGCGGTGCGAGACCTGGGGAGAGACCTGGATGCGGTTGATGAGGTCGCGGGTGGCGTCGGCGCCGATCTGGCGCATCTTGCCGGCGGGGCGCAGGCCGAAGAAATCCGGGTGCTGCTTCGGCGCGAAATACTGGCTGGGCGAGCGCGGGTCATTCAACAGGCGATCCGCGATGCCATGCGCGACGGTGGCGAGCGTGGCGAGATTTTCGCCGTGCAGCAGGAGGCTGTTGGCGAGACGGCGGCGCTCGATGGCGCGCTCGATCACCGACACGGCGGGCGTGCCGGCGAGCGCTTCGGGCCAGGGCGCGGGAACGGACGACATCGCGGCGCGGCTCAGGCGGTTTGGAGATCGAGCAGGCGCAGCTGGACGGCACCCCAGATTTGCTCTTCGAGCGCCTTGGCGGACTGCGTGCCGTCCATGACGACGACGCGCTCGGGCCACTGGCGGGCGAGGAGGAGGTAGCCTTCGCGGACCTTGTTGTAGAATTCGATGTTCTCGCGCTCCATGCGGTCGGGCAGGTCGGACGCGCGCTGGCGGATGCGCTGCAGGCTCACCTCGGTCGGCACGTCGAGCACGATGGTGAGGTGCGGCATGACGTTGCCGACGGCGAAGCGGTTGATCTGGTTCACCGGGTCGGGGGCGAGGTTGCGGGCGACGCCCTGATAAACGGTGGAAGAGTCCAGGTAGCGGTCGCTCAGCACGACGGCGCCGCGGAGCAGGGCGGGAGCGATGACCTCGCGCACGAGCTGCGCGCGAGCGGCGGTGAAGAGCAGCAACTCAGTCTCGGGGCACATCTCGTCGCCGCGATGGTTATGGATGAGAATATTCCGGACCTGTTCGCCGATCTCGGTGCCGCCGGGCTCGCGCGTGGCGATGACTTCGCGGCCGAGTTTCTGCAGGTGCTCGGCCAGCCGGGCGATCTGCGTCGATTTGCCGGAGCCCTCGGAACCTTCGAACGAGATGAGTTTGCCGGCGGGTTTGTTCTTCGTGGGCATAAAAAGGAGTGACGAACACCAAACGAGTGGCGGCGATTTTGGGCAACCAGAATTCCGCGCGCCAGCGGGAGGAAACCCCTTGATTGCGCCGGAGAATCGGGCCAACACTCGGACGTCATGCTCAGCCTTGCCTCGGCACCGCTTTTTCTCGCCACCACCAACATCGTCGAAGTCTTCATCCGCTGCGACCCCGTCGGCCAAGTCATCACCGTCGTGCTGCTGATTTTCAGCGTGTTCGCCTGGTCGGTGATGCTCGGGAAAAACTCGGAGCTGAACAAACTGCGCCTGCGCAATTATCAGTTCGAGCAGCGCCTGCGCGAGGAGCGCAAGCTGCTCGATCTGCCCGAGTCGTTCCGCAACATGCGCTCGATCCCCTACGCGGATCTCTTTGCCGATGCCGCCGAGTCCTACTGGCGCGCCGCCGCCATCGGGAAAGAGAAGGGCGACGACTCGCTGCACGCCCGCCTCGAACACGCCGAGAACGCCATTGCCCGCGCCCTCGCGCGCCAGGTGCTTCGCTACGAAGAGAACATGGTGTGGCTTGCGACCATGGTCACGGTCGCGCCGTTCATGGGCCTGCTCGGCACGGTGTGGGGCGTGATGGAGGCATTCAGCGCGGTCTCGGTGATGCAGACCGCCAGCATCCAGACGCTCGCGCCGGGTGTTTCGGCCGCCTTGCTGACGACCATCGCCGGCCTCGTCGTCGCGATTCCGTCGGTCGTCGGCTACAACATTCTCCTCAACAAATCGAAGACGCTCACCACCGAGATCGAAAACTACGCGAGCGTGCTGGCCGACCGCATCGAACTCGAGATGCAGAAATAAAGAGGCAACCGCCATGGCACGCACCTTTCGCCGGCCTCGCGCCGCTCATCCGATCTCGGAACTGAACGTCACCAACCTCATCGACCTGGCGTTCACACTCCTGATTATCTTCATGATCGCCACGCCGCTCATCCAGTCGGAGCAGACGGTGGCAGTGAACTTGCCCGTCGAGTCCAAGAGTGAGCAATCGCGGCCCGACAAGGATGCGCGTTTCGAGACCATCAGCATCAAAGCGGACGGCACCTGTTCGCTCGGGAGCCAGATCGTGCCGATCGCCAACCTGAAAAAAATGCTCGCGACCTACGCGGCGGAGCCGAAGCCGCCGGTGTTCCGCATCCGCATGGACCAAAAGGCCACGGCTCAGCATTTCATCAGCGTGATGGACGCGCTGAAGCAGAACGGCCTCTCGAAAGTCACCTTCGACACCCAGACCGGCTCTTAAGCGCCGTCGATGCGCGCGAACTCGCCCAGTGCCTTTTTTGCCTCGCTCCTGCTGCACGCGGTGGTGGCGGCAATCATCGCTGGTCTGTCGCTCTACATCGCGCAGGTGCAATCGCAGCAGCGTCCTCCAGTGATCTTCGATCTCGTCGCCGGTCCGCCGACCGCACCGGATGAACTCGTGGCCCCGGCTCTGGGCAACACCTTGACGCCGCCGAAAATCGCCCCGCCGGTGAACGCGCCGGTGCGTCAACCGGAAATCGCACCCGAGCCCGAACCGGTCGTCGAGACGGTGAAGACTCCCCCCGTGGAGGAATCAATTCCTACGCCACCGAAGGAAAAGCCCAAGCCGAAGCCCAAGGAGAAGGCCAAAGAAGTGCCGAAACCGAAGCAGCCGCTCACGAAGGAAGCCAAAGCCGTTGTGAACGAGATGAACAAAAAACGCATGGTTTCGTATCTAAACGAAAAGAAGAAAATCGATCGTGAGGCCGCGAAGCGCGAAGCCGCCCGGAAAGCCGCGGAAGCGCGCGCGAAAGCGGCAGCAGCGGTCAAAGGCGTCGATGTTGAAGGCATCCGCGAGGGCGTAATGGGCGGATCCGTCGCCAACAAGAAAGGGGGCGGGGGCGGCAAAGCACTGTCGCGCGAGGAGGCCGACGCCCTGCTCGTTTACCAAACGCTGCTGAAGAACGAGCTGAAGGGCATTTTTGATGAGCTCAAGCCGACTGGCTTGGCCGATTCGCTGAATGCCGATGTCACGTTCCTCGTGACGGCCAGCGGCGAAATCGGCAACGTGCGCATCGCCCGCTCGTCGGGCAATGCGGAGTTCGATCAAGCCGTGCTCGCCAGTTTCCGACGCCTCGTCTGGAATCGGAAGCGGCCCGACGGCCAGACGGACACCTGGCGGCTCACGTTCCGCATGCGCGACCTCGATTGAGACGCCGGTCCGCTGCGTCCGCAGCCGCAGGCTCTACACAGTTCGGTCCCACCGGCCGCGCCTGGCGCTCAATCGGATCGCAGTGCCAGCAGCGGATCGAGCCGCGACGCGCGCTGAGCGGGAATCCAGCAAGCGAGCACAGCGGCGCCGAACACCGCAGCCGCGCCGAAGGCCAACGGTCCGACGCTGACACCCTCCATGCCATAGACGACGGACTTCAGCAGCGCGCTGCTGCCAAAGACGCCGCCGATGCCGAGCACAAGTCCGATGGCAATCCAGCGGCTGCTCTGCGCCGCGATCAGGCGGAGAATGCTGCCCTTGCCGGCGCCGATTGCGAGGCGCACGCCGATCTCGCGCGTGCGTTGCTGCACGAGGTAGGAGAGGGTGCCGTAGAGGCCGACCGCCAGCAGACCGAGCGCGATCGCCATAAATGCATTCACGAGTCCGGCCATCGTGCGCTGGCCGCGCGTGGAATCCTGCACGACCTGACCAAGGGTGCGGATGCGTTCGACACCGAGCTCCGAATCGAGTGCCGCCACCTCCGCGCGCAACGCCGAGGCCAGCGCCGTCGCCGACTGCGATGAGCGAATCAATACGATCAAGGAGCGTCCCCAGTGGCCCTCCGGCGTCGTATACATCTCCGCCTGCACCTTCTCGGTGGGGCCGAACTGCCGCACGTCCTCCACCACGCCGACCACACGCACGGTATACCACGGCTTGCCGGGATTGTTGCCACGAATCATTTCCCCCAGCGGATTCTTGTCCGGCCAGGCCTTCGCGACCATGGCCTGATTCACGACCACGCCGCGCACTTCGCCGGTGCGATCCTCGGCGTTGAGCGTGCGCCCCTGGACCAATTTGAGGCCCGCGGCGGCGAAGTAGTCTTCGGTGACCGACGAGCGTTCCACCAGCATGCGTCGCTTCGCGGGATCGTAGGTTTCGTCGTTCACGAGCGCGTTCGTGTTGCTGCCGCCTTCGAGTGGCAGCTTCGAGGTGACGCCGACACTGGTCACGCCCGGCAGCGCTTTCAGCCGCTCCTCCAGCGCCCGCCAGAAACGCACGCGATCGGCGTCTTCGTCGTAGCGCTTGCCGCGCAGGTTGACTCGCCCGACGAGCACATGATCGGTGGAGAGCTGCTGGTTGTCCTCGATCAGTTTCAGGTAACTGCGGGAGAAAATTGCGGCGCCGTTGGCGAGGACAAACGCGAGGGCGATCTGGCCGATGAGCAGGCCTTGCAACAAACGATGGCGGGACGAGGTGCTGTTCCGCGAGTCGCTGCGAATCACCGCGGCGAGCCCGACGCGTGACCCGGCGAAGGCGGGCGGCAATCCCGCGACGAGCGCGGTCAGCAGCGTCGCACCGAGCACGAAAAGCAACACGTTCGCATCGAGCGCGATCGCCGCTTTGCGGGCGGCGGTGGTTGGCGCGATGACGCGCATGACCTGAATGCCGCCGAGCGAAAGCGCCAAACCGAGCGCGGCGCCGGCGAACGCGATCACAAGACTTTCCGCCAACGCGAGCCGCACGAGCGCTCCGCGGGTGGCGCCGAGCGCGAGGCGCACGCCAAACTCGCCGGCCCGCTTCGCGCCGCGCGCCAGCAGCATGCTGGCGACGTTGGCGCAGGCGACGAGCAGCACGAGCGCGACGGCGGCGAAGAGCACCCAGCCTTGGCGCGCGGTGTTGGCGGTCATTTGCTCATGGAGCGAGACGACAAGCAGCGGCTTGCGCAGATTGCTGTCGGGGTAGGCTTCGGCGAGTCGTTTGCCCAGGGCTTTCACCTCGGCGTCGGCGGCGGCAACGCTGACGCCGGGACGTAGCCTCGCCAGGCCGCACAACCAATGCGAGTCGCGCTGGAGTTTGGTCGGATCGAACTGCAGCGGCTGCCACACGTGGCAGTCGGTGGTCTGCAGCCACGGTCCCGCGAATTCGAATCCCGCCGGCATCACGCCGACGACGGTGACGTTGCCGCCGTTGAGGCGCACTTCGCGTCCGATGATGCTCGGATCGCCCGCGAAGGATTGTTGCCAGAGCGTGTGGCTGAGAATGGCGACGGCGGGCGCGCCGATCACCTCGTCCTCGGGCGTGAACCAGCGGCCATGCAGCGGGGCGACACCGAAGGCGCGCAGCACGCCGGCCGTGACGCCGGCGCCAGAGACCGCTTGCGCGTTCTCCTGCCCGACGTTGAACGATTGCGGCGTGTAGACGCCGAATTCGCTGAAGGACGTCAGCTCCTTTTTGATGTCGAGGTAGTCGGCCGCAGAGAGCGGCCACCGCCGGTCCGACCAGACCATCGCGAGCTGCTCCGGTGCGGGATAGCGGAAGGGCGAGAGGACGAGAGCGCGCAACGTGCTGAACATCGTCGTCGTCGCCGCGAGGCCGACCGCGAGTGTGAGGACGGCGACGGCACTGAAACCGCGGGACTTGAGGAGATTTCTAACGGCGAGCCGGAGATCAGAAAGCATGGCAGCTCAGATAACCCGGCACGATCGATGAGGTTTCGAACAATCTGCGCGCCACCGGCCGAAGTGCGCGTGGCGGCCGGCAGAAAGGCGAAACCCGAGGCACCGTGCGGCGCTCTCGGGTTTCGTTAACTGGTTCGTTCGCCGGGCGGGGCGGACGGAAAGTGGTGGACCCGATCAGATTCGAACTGACGACCTCCTCAATGCCATTGAGGCGCTCTGCCAACTGAGCTACGAGCCCACAAAGAACTGCGAGCGGTCAAAAAGTGGGTTTTGCGGAGCGAATGCAAGGCCTTTTTGGAAATGATCCTGAACTTACCTAGTTTGGCCCGTGCAGGACGATCGGTGGCGGAGGAGAGCCTGGGTCATCCGGGCGTTGTGTCGCTGCGCCCTGGGCGGTGGCAACGCGCTTGGCCCAATCAGCCCAATAGGCGGCCTCTTGCTCGCGGCGCAGCAACTGCCGGTATTCCGCGTCCCCGGCAAAAAAGATGAAGATGAACAGCACCGCGAGCAGATACCAATCGAGGAAATACACCGCCGCGACGGCCAGCAGCGGGGCGGCGATTTTACCGATCATCACGGCCCGTCGCGTCGCGACGAGGTAGTCCATCTTGCGGGCGAGCAGGGCGCGCAGAATGCGGCCACCGTCCATCGGGAAGACAGGCAGCAGGTTAAACGTGCCCATGACCAGATTGCCGACGGCGAGCTGGATCAGCATCATCTTCATACCGTAGAGCGGCAGCGCCTGCTCCGACCAAAGGTCGCGCCAAACCAGCGGCAGCAGCACGGCGACCAGCGCGAAGTTCACCAGCGGTCCCGCGATCGTGATGAGGAGTTCCGCAGCAGGCCGGCGCGGGATGCGATCGAACTCCGCCATGCCGCCAATCGGCATGAGGAGAATGCGCGGCACCTGCACGCCGTAGCGACGAGCGGTGAGCGAGTGGCCCAGTTCGTGCAGCACGACGCAGCCGAAGAACAATGTCACCGCCAATACGCTCCACAGCGCGCCCGTCGGCCCCGCCTGCGTCCAGCCTTCCCAGCCGAAGTAAGCGAGCAGCAGCAAAAAGCTCACATGAATCGCGAGCTGTATGCCAAAGATGCGGAACAGATTAATTGACCACCCCAACATCGGCTCTAAGTAGAACCATCGCTCTCGAAAGCGCTAATACAATCCATGTCCACCGACGCTCCGGCACCCACCATCCTCGTCATCGATGACGACACCGAGGTGCGCTACTCGCTCAACCGAGTGCTCAGTTCACAGCGCTACCGCGTGCAGGAAGCTGCGAGCGGCGAAGAAGGCGTCGCCGCGGTGAAAAAGCAGGCACCGGACGTCGTGCTGCTCGACAATCGCATGACCGGCATGACCGGTCTTGAAACGCTGCAACACATCCGCGCTGCGAGCCCGCGCCAGCTGGTCATCTTCATGACGGCTTATGGCACGGCGCAGACCGCGATCGAGGCGATGAAGTTCGGCGCCTACGATTACGTCGTGAAGCCGTTCGACCCACCGAAGCTGCTCGCGCTGGTCGACAGCGCACTGCGCACTCAGGCGGACAGCAAGTCCGCGAGCAGTTACCAGCCGGTCGTCAACTCGGAGGAACACAAGGAAGGCATCGTCGGCACCTCGCCGGCCATGCAGGAAGTTTTCAAGGCCATTGGCCAGTTCGCGGCCTCCGACGCGTCGGTGATGATCACGGGCGAATCGGGCACCGGTAAGGAGCTCGTTGCACGTGCCATTCACCGGCACAGCCACCGTTCATCGAAAGCCTTTGTCGCGGTGAATTGCGCCGCGATTCCGGAAAACTTGATCGAGAGCGAGCTTTTCGGTCACGAGCGCGGCTCGTTCACCGGCGCGACGGCGCAGCGGTTGGGCAAATTCGAATTGTGCGACGGGGGCACGATCTTCCTCGACGAGATCGGCGACATGACGCCGACGACGCAGACGAAGATCCTGCGCGTGCTCCAGGAAGGTGAGATTCAGCGCGTCGGCGGCGTCGAGACCATCAAGGTCAACGTCCGCGTCGTCGCCGCGACGAACAAGAACCTCGAGCAGTTGGTGAAGGAGAAGAAATTCCGCGAAGACCTTTACTACCGGCTCAACGTCGTCCGGGTGAAGCTCCCGCCGCTGCGCAAGCGCGTCGAGGACGTGCCGCAAATCGTGGATTTCTTCCTCCAGGGCCTGTTCAAGGCGAAGAAAACGAAGGTGCGCAAAGTCTCACCCGAAGCGCTCGCCCTCTTCTGTCGCTATCGCTGGCCCGGCAACGTGCGTGAACTCGAGAACGTCGTGTATCGCAGCGCCGTCGCGGCGACTGGCGATGCCATCCTCCCGCGCGATTTGCCGGACGAGGTGCGACTGACCGGGGAGACAGAGGACGAGGCGGCGCAACCCGACTCCAGCACGAGCGCGCCGCTGCCGAGCAGTCCCAGCAGCGTTGAATCGCTCGAGCAACTCGCCGCGCGCCTCCTCGCGGCCGTGGAGGCGGTTCATCCCGGTCACGAACGCGAAGCACTGACGCGTTTGTTCGGCGACAAATTCTCCGCTACAGACGAAGCCGCGCCGAAGCGGACGCGCGCGAAGAAGCATTAGGCTCGTTGGCGGCTGATCCGCGGAGCGACTGCGCCCAGTCGCGGGCTGGAGGCTCGAACGTCCTCACTTTTCACCCGCAAAAAAGCGCCGAATGGGACGTCGGCGCCGATCTATAGGGCGTGCTTACTTCCGGTCGCCGTAGCCCTTGGGCTTCGCTTTGTGCCAGCGCCAGGCGGTCTCGATGATCGGCTCGATCGTCGAGAACTTCGGCGTCCAGTTGAGTTCGGTCTTCGCCTTGGCCGAATCGGCGTAGAGCGCGGGCGGATCGCCGGCGCGGCGCGGCGCGTAGGCCACGGGGACCTTGAGGCCGCTGACTTTCTCGACGGCGTTGATGACTTCTTTCACCGAGGTCGGCGTGCCGGTGCCGAGATTGTAGAAAAACTGCGCACCTGGAGTGGCGAGTTTCTCGAACACCGCGATGTGCGCGCGGCTGAGGTCGTCCACGTGCACGTAATCGCGCAGGCAAGTGCCGTCGGGCGTCGGGTAATCCGTGCCGAAAACCTGCAGGGCCGGGCGCAGGCCCTGCGCGGCGCCGATCGCGAGGGGAATCAAGTGCGTCTCGGGCTCGTGGTCTTCGCCGATCTTGCCATCTTCGGAGGCGCCGGCGGCGTTGAAGTAGCGGAACGCGGCGAAACTCAGCCCGTGGGAGCGTGCGAGCGCCTTGAGGAGGTTTTCGACGTCGAGCTTCGTCTGGCCGTAAGGATTGATCGGCGCCTGCGGCAAATCCTCGGTGATCGGCAGGCGCGCCGGCACGCCATAGGTCGCGCACGTGGACGAAAAGACGAATTTCTTCACCCCGCGTTGCAGCATGACCTCGAGCAGCGTGAGCGGGGCGGCGAGGTTGTTGCGGTAGTATTTGATCGGATTCGTGACCGACTCGCCGACGTAGGCGTAGGCGGCGAAGTGCATCACGACATCGATGCGGTGTTCGTCGAACACGCGGGCGATCGCCGCCGCGTCGCCGAAGTCGACGTCGTAGAACGGAATCTCCGGCGCGACGGCGCCGCGATGACCGTAGACGAGATTGTCGACGACGACGGGTTCATGACCGGCGGCGAGCAGTTGCCGCACGCAATGGCTGCCAATGTAACCGGCTCCGCCGGCGACGAGAACTTTCATGGGGAGCCCAAGGTTCTATTGGGGTTGCTTTCGCGGTGGCTAGGTAATTCCGTGTCCAACTCTCCCGTCCGCCCTATGAAGCAAACCCGCATCGTCATCACCGGAGTCGGCCTGACCGCGCCGAACGGCAATACGTTGGCTGAGTTTCGCCAGAATCTGCTGAAAGGCGTTTCCGGCATCACGACCGTCGACGTCCGCTACATGGGGCGCTGGCCGGCGGGCATGTGCACGTTCGACCCGCTGAAATACCAGAAGAAAAAGGATGTCCGCATCGGCACGCGCGCCGGCAGCATCAGCGTCTATTGCGCGCGCGAGGCGCTCGCCGACGCCGGTGTGAACTTGGACGAGCGCGACAAGAGTCGCGTCGGCATCTACGTCGGCATCACCGAGCACGGCAACGTCGAGACCGAGAACGAGGTCTTCAACATCTCGCAGTTCAAATACGACACGAAGTTCTGGACGCATCACCACAACCCGCGGACCGTGGCCAACAATCCGGCCGGCGAAGTGTCACTCAATCTCGGGATCACGGGTCCCGCCTATACGATCGGCGCTGCGTGCGCCGCCGGCAACATGGGCTTGATCCACGCGGCGCAAATGCTGCGCCTCGGCGAGGTCGATTTCGCCATCGCCGGGGGCATTAGCGAAAGCCCGCAGACCTTCGGCATCTTCGCCGGCTTCAAGAGCCAGAACGCCCTCGCGGCGCACGCCGACCCGACGAAAGCCAGCCGTCCCTTCGACAAGGCCCGCAACGGCATCGTCATCTCGGAAGGCGGCTGCCTCTACACGATCGAGCGCCTCGAGGACGCGCAAGCGCGTGGCGCCAAGATTTACGGCGAGATCGCTGGTTATTGCGTCAACTCCGACGCCACTGACTACGTTTTGCCCAACCCGGAACGTCAGGCCGAGTGCGTCCGCAAAGCCCTCACCAACGCAGGCATGACCGTCGACGACATCGACATCGTCAACACGCACGCCACGTCCACGCCCCAGGGCGACATCCAGGAGTGCCAGGCGATCGCCGCGGTTTTCAAGGATCGCCAGGAGCCGGTCGCGATCAACAACACGAAGAGCTTCATTGGCCATTGCATGGGCGCAGCCGGCGCACTCGAGCTGGCTGGTAATTTACCGAGCTTCGACGACCTGGTCGTTCACCCCACGATTAATGTGGATGAGCTTGATCCGCAGTGCGATATCCCCGGCCTCGTGCTCAACCAACCGCGCTCAGTTAAACGGGTTGACGCCATCCTCAATAATTCCTTCGGTATGCTCGGAATTAATTCCACTTTGATCATCAAGCGCTTTACAGCCTGAATTCACCTCCGCACATCATGACGAAAGACGCCTGCAAGAAGCTGGTTATCGACATCATCTCCGACATCGCGCCCGACGAGGACCTCTCGGCCATCAAGCCGGACGTTCGCCTCCGCGACCAGCTCCAGCTCGATTCCATGGACTTTCTCGACATCGTCATGGAGCTCCGCAAGCGCCACGGCATTGAAGTCCCTGAGGCCGACTACATGCAGCTCGCCTCGCTCGACAGCTGCGCCGAATACCTGACCCCGAAGTTCCAGGCCAAGGCCTAAGCGGTCAGCGCTCGGTTTCCTTTTGTAGGGCGGGGTCGCTGACCCCGCCTTTTTGCTGATCGGATCGCATGAACGCCGCCTCGCACTACGACGCAGTCATCATCGGCGCCGGCATGTCCGGCCTCGCTGCCGGCATCCGCCTCGCGCACTTCGGCAAGAAAGTTTGCATCTTCGAGCGCCACAATGCGCCGGGCGGGCTGAACAGCTTTTACAGCCTCGCCGGCCGCAAGTTCGACGTCGGCCTACACGCGATGACCAACTTCGTGCCGCCGGGAGTCAAAGGCACGCCGCTCACGAAGCTCCTGCGTCAGCTCCGCATCGACCGCGACGAATTTGCGCTTTGCCCGCAGAAGCAGTCGAAGATCGCCTTTCGCGACTGCACGCTGAAGTTCACCAATGACTTCGCGGCGCTCGACGCGCAGGTGCGCGAAAATTTCCCCCACGAAGCCGAAGGGTGGAGCAGCCTCGTTCATCTGGTTCGCACCTACGACGATGTCTCTCTCGACGCCCAGCCGCGTTCGGCGCGCGAAGTCGTCGCGCAGCACCTCCGCGATCCGCTGCTCACCGACATGCTGTTCTGCCCCGTGATGTATTACGGCAGCGCACAGGAGCGGGACATGGAGTTTGGACAGTTCGTGATCATGTTCAAAGCGCTCTATCTCGAGGGCTTTGCCCGGCCGCTCGACGGCGTGCGGGTGATCATTCGCGTGCTGTTGGAGAAATTCCGCCAGGCCGGCGGCGAGCGCCGGATGAAGTGCGGCGTGGCGCGCATCATTGAGCGCGACGGCCGCGCTGCCACACTCGTGCTCGACGACGGCTCCGAGATTACGGCCGATCACGTGATCTCGTCCGCCGGCTACCCGGAGACGTTGCGGCTCTGCGACCCCGCGCACACCGCCGAAGCCGATGCGAACACCGGCCAGCTTTCCTACGCGGAAACGATCGCGGTGTTTAAACAGCCGCCGGCGACTTGGGGGTGGGGCGATGACACCATCATTTTCTTCAACGACTCCGATCGCTTCACCTACGAACGCGCCACGGAGCCCGTCGATCCCCGCAGCGGCGTCATCTGTTTTCCGAACAACTTCGCCTATCCGCACGGTGCAAATTTGCCCGAAGGACTCGTGCGCGTTACCTGCCTCGCGAACTACGACCGCTGGGCGAATCTCCCCGAAGAAACCTACCGAGCCGAGAAGCGCCGCTGGTTCGACGCAATCCAGCGCAGTGCGCGCCGTTTCCTGCCGCCGGTCGACGACGCGACGCTCGCTGCCAACCTCGTCACGACGGACATGTTCACGCCACGCACCGTGAAGAAATTCACCGGCCACCTGAACGGCGCGATCTACGGCGCTCCGCGCAAAATCCGCGACGGCCGCACGCACCTTTCGAACCTCTACCTCTGCGGCACCGATCAAGGATTCCTCGGCATCATCGGTGCGATGCTCAGCGGCATCTCGATGGCCAACTACCACGTGCTGCAGGGCAGCGGAAAATAGGCGTCGGCGCTGGCGCGCACAACTTCCCGGTTGCCCTGCCTCGGCGCGCACTCTTAGTTCGGGCGCTTTCATGGCCTACGACTGGCTTAAAGGAACCCACGATCACTATGACGTCATCGTCATCGGCAGCGGCCTCGGCGGCCTGACCGGTGCCAATGTGCTGGCCAAGTGCGGACACAAGGTCCTGCTGCTCGAGCACCACTACCAACTCGGCGGCCTCGCCACGTGGTTCACGCGCAAAGGCGGGCACATCTTCGACATCTCGCTGCACGGCTTCCCGCACGGCATGATCAAGTCCTGTCGGAAGTATTGGGGCCAGGACATCGCCGACGCCATCGTGCAGCTCAAGGGTGTGCGGTTCATCAACCCACAGTTTCAGATCGATACGACGTTCGACCGGGAGGATTTCACGCGCCAGCTCGTCGAGACCTTCAAGATCCCCGCCGAGACCGTGGAGAAATTCTTCACGGACCTCCGCGCGATGAATTTCTACGACAACAACACCGAGACGACGGGCCAGATGTTCGAGCGCTACTTCCCGGGACGCGATGACGTGAAGCGCTTGCTGATGGAACCGATCGCCTATGCCAACGGCTCCACGATGGACGACCCCGCGATCACGTTCGGCATCGTGTTCTCGAATTTCATGAGCAAGGGCGTGTTCACGTTCCAAGGTGGCACCGACGTCCTCATCAAGCGCATGGCCGAAGAGCTGAAGAAGAACGGCGTCGAGATCCGCAAACACGTGCTCGTCGAAAAAATTCTCACCGAAGAAGTCGACGGCCGGAAGCGCGTGAGCGGCGTTGTTGCCAACGGCAAGACCATCCGCTGCAGCGCCGTGCTCTCGAACTCCAACGTCAAGAACACCGTCCTGCGCATGGCGGGCGAGGAGAACTTCACACCGGAATTCGTGGCCGCCACGAAGGCCGTGCGCGTGAACAGCAGCTCGTGCCAGGTCTATCTCGGCATTAAGAAAGGTGAGACGCTTCCACACATCGGGGACCTCGTGTTCACGTCGGATGAGCCGAAGTTCTCGAGCGAAGCGCTGGTTGATCTGCACACGACGAGCCGGACGTTCTCGATGTATTACCCCGACACGCGCCCAGGCAGCGACCGCTACACCGTCGTCGTCTCGATCAACGCGCGTTATCAAGACTGGCAGGGCATGTCAGACGAGGAATACGCAAAGCACAAAGAGCGATTGATCGAGGAATCGCTCGCGTCGCTCGAACGCTTCATCCCGGACATACGGAGGAAGGTAGAGTGGAGGGAAGCCGCCACTCCGCGCACCGTCGAATACTACACGAAGCACTGGCACGGCACGTCCTTCGGCACGAAATTCGAGGGTCTCAAAATCTCGATGGACCTGCCGACGCAGCTGCCCGGCCTTTACCACGCCGGTTCGGTCGGCATTATCATGTCGGGCTGGCTCGGCACGATTAATTACGGCGTGATCGTCGCCAACCAGATCGACAAGGCGCTCGCCGCGTCGAAGCGCACCGCCGCCTGATTTTTCCGTGAACGAAATCGAGAAACTCATCCCGCACCGCCCGCCGTTCCTGTTCGTGGACGAGGTCGTGTCGCGCACCGATACCACGCTCGTTTCCCGCCGCACGTGGCGCGCCGAGGAGGATTTCTACAAAGGCCACTATCCCGGCGCACCAATCACGCCGGGCGTGCTGCTCTGCGAAGCGGTCTTTCAAACCGGCGCATTACTGCTCGCCGGCAAATTCAACCCCGGCGGCGAGGGCAAGCCGAGCGGGGTGCCGCTGCTCGCCAAAGTCGAGAACGTCCGCTTCCGCACGCCCGTCTACCCGGGCGACACGATCACCATTGAGGTGAAGATCAACGAGGTCGCCGGCGGCTTCTATCTCATGTCCGGTGCGATGAAGTCCGGTGATAAGCGCGTGCTGAATGTCGACTTCTCCGTCGCGTGGAAAGCGCCCGAAGGGCAGCAGACGATCGCATGACTGATTTCCTCCAAGTCGCCGGCAAGACGTTCCTCGTTCAAGGCGTCGCGAATAAAAAAAGCGTCGCCTGGCTCATCGCGAAATCGCTGGAAGAGCAGGGGGCGCGCGTCGTCTACGCCGTTCGCTCCGAGGCGCGCAAGCAGTCGCTCGCGACGCTGCTCGCCGGCAAGCCGGTGTTCGTTTGCGACGTCGAGCGGGAGGGAGCGTGCGACACGCTCGCCGCCGAAGTCGCCTCCGCCGGTTTTGCGCCGTTGCACGGACTCGTGCACTCGATTGCGTTCGCGAACTACAGCGAGGGCTTCAAGACGTTCGCAGAAACGAAGCGCGGTGACTTCGTTCAGGCGACCGCGATTTCGGCGTTTTCGCTCGTGGAGCTGGCCCGCGCTTTCAAGCTGCACCTGGCGCGCGATGCGTCGGTCGTGACCATCGGCATCTCGTCGCTGCTCGTGACACCCGACAACTACGGCTACATGGGCCCGATCAAGGCCGCGCTCGAATCCTGCGCCCGCTTTCTCGCCAAGTCGCTCAGCGCCGACACCGCCATCCGCGTGAACGTCCTCGGTAGCGGTCCGCTCAAGACGAGCGCGTCCGCGGGCATTCCCGGCTACCTCGAAAGCTATCTTTACGCCGAGAAAATGACCTTCCGCAAACGCGCGCTCGACACGCAAGAGATCGCGAACGTTGCGCTGTTTCTCCTGAGCCCGCGCAGCAGCGGCGTGAATGGCACGACGCTCGTTGTCGATGCCGGCCTCGGCTCGAATTATTTCGACAAGGAAATCATCCGCCTCGCGATGCGGACGGAGAAGTAAGCAATGCGCTTCCGGCACGCTTGCATTGAGTCGATTGCCGCCGTCGAACCGGACGAAATCTGGTCGTCGGCCGCCATCGAGGAGCGGCTGCGGCCGATGTATGAACGCCTGCGACTGCCCGAAGGCCGCCTCGAGCTCATGTCCGGTATCCGTGAGCGTCGCATGTGGCCTGCGGGCACACGCCCGTCAGACGCCAGTGCGGCGGCCGGTCGCAAGGTGCTTGGCCTCTCCAGCATTCCGGCGGCAAAATTGCACGTGCTCATGCACAGCGCGGTGTGTCGCGACATGCTGGAGCCGGCCACTGCGACTTTCGTGCACCACAAAATGGGCCTCGGCAGCGGCATGCAGGTGTTCGACGTCTCGAATGCGTGTCTCGGATTTCTCAACGGCCTCGTGCTGCTCGGATCAATGATCGATTCCGGTCAGATCCGCGCCGGCGTCGTCGTCTCCGGCGAAAATGGCCGGCCGCTAGTCGAGCGCACCATCCAGCACCTGCTCGCGGCCGATCTCGATCGCAACGCCATCAAGCCGTTCTTCGCCAATCTCACGATCGGTTCGGCGGCCGTGGCTGCGGTCGTCTGCCACGAAGATGAGTTGCCCGTCGGTGCGCCGCGTCATCGCCTCGTTGCCGGTGCGGCGCTCGCCGACACCAGCCACAGCGACCTGTGCCAGGGCGACAGCGCCGGCGACGGACTCGCGATGGAGACGGACTCGGAACAATTGCTCCTCGCGGGCGTCGACGTTGCGCGGCGCACTTGGACGGACTTCAAAGGCGAAAGCGGCTGGAGCGAGATGACGCCCGACCGGTTTATTTGCCACCAGGTCGGCAGTGCCCACCGGCGCAAACTCTACGAAACGCTCGGTCTCGATCTCGCGAAGGATTTCTCGTCGTTTGAAACGCTCGGTAACACTGGTTCGGCCGCGTTACCCACGACGCTCGCGCGCGCCGTGGAGCAGGGGGCGGTTCGCGGCGGCCAGAAAGTCGCGCTGCTCGGCATTGGCAGCGGCATCAACAGCCTCATGCTCGCGCTCGAATGGTAGCCGGCGCCCCCAAACTCCCGGAGTGGCTGCAAAAGCTTTATCCCTTCGAACCGAAGCGATTCGCGGCGGCGGCGGGCACGTTGAGGTATCTGGATGAGGGCCCGCGCTCCGACGAGGCCGTCGTGATGGTGCACGGCAATCCGACCTGGTCGTTTTTCTACCGCGACGTCGTGCTCGCCGTGCGCAATCGCATGCGGTGCATCGTGCCGGACCACATCGGTTGCGGCCTGAGCGACAAACCGCAGCAATGGGACTACACGCTGCCCAATCACATCGCCAATCTTCGTGCGCTGCTCGATTCACTGGCGTTGAAGAGGATTCATCTCATCGTGCACGACTGGGGTGGCCCGATCGGGCTCGGTGCTCTGTTGCCTCAGCCCGAAAAGCTCGGCCGCGTCGTGATCCTCAACACCGCCGCTTTCGCCGACACCGTGGTGCCGTGGCGCATCCGTCTTTGCCGCGCACCGCTCTTGGGCGAGCTGATCGTGCGCGGCGGCAACGGCTTCGCGTGGCCGGCGACGTGGATGGCGGTCTCGCGGCCGCTGCGGCCTGACGTGAAGCGCGGCTTTCTGTTCCCTTACGATTCGTGGAAGAACCGCGTCGCGACGCACCGCTTTGTCGTGGATATCCCGAGCGGAAGGGGCACCGCGGCCGATCGCGCGCTCGCAGCGATTGAGCAGCGCTTGCCGCTCCTGCGCGAGCGCGACGTCGCAGTGGTGTGGGGCGGTGATGATTTTTGCTTTAACCGACACTACTTTGCGCGCTGGACGAAATTGCTCCCCGCCGCGCGCCACGAGTTGTTGGAAGGGGTCGGCCACTATTTGTTGGAGGACGGTGGCGAACTCGTTGTCCGACGTGTTGCCGCGCACGTGTTGAACGGAGCGTGTTGAGCAGTGCCGTTTCCCCCGTAATTCAATACGGGACATAATGCTTATTGTGCGCTAGTCACAGGGAAATTCAAGCCTCGCTGAGTCCCAGCGAAGCCCATTTTGCCGAAGCGCTCTGTCGATGAGCGCCGGACGACTGGCCCCAAGGAATGCGCAGCGAGAAAACTCAATCGGTGCGCAGCGTTCTGCCGACAATCGAGCGATACTTCCGAAGTGGTCGTCCCGTCTTCCGGTATGAACACCGCAAACTCCACGGCGACGGAGCTGGAGCTCGAGTTGGCCGACACCTGCCTCGAGGCCGAACTCACTGTTCCCGATCGTGCCCGCGGTTTGGTGCTATTTGCGCACGGCAGCGGCAGCACGCGCCACACCTACCGCAACTGCGATGTCGCGGCACACCTGCGCTCTCTGGGCTTTGCCACCCTCCTGTTCAATCTGCTCTCGCGGTCCGAAGAAGCCCAGGAATGCATCGAGCCGCGTCTGCGCTACGATGTGCCGCTGCTTGCGCGACGGTTGATCGCGGTCGCGCGATGGCTTCGGCAACGGTCGGACACGCGGGACCTCCGTTGCGGTGTTTTCGGAGCCAGCACCGGTGCGACCGCGGCGATCATTGCCGCGGCGGAGTTGCCGGAAATTGTCGACGCGCTCGTTTCGCGCGGTGGACGCCCTGACCTTGCTGGCGCGGCTCTGCGGCAAACGCTCGCTCCAACGTTGCTGGTGGTCGGCGGCTGGGATGACGCAGCGCTCCATGGCAATCGTGAAGCCTTGGCCATCATGCGTTGCGAGAAACATCTTGAGGTGATTCCGAACGCCACCCACCGCTTCGAGGAGCCTGGCGCGATTGCGCGCGTAGCCGATCTTGCCGGCGATTGGTTCGCCCGGCACCTCGCGCCACCGTCAACACACATCGCCGCACACCGAAGCTCCGCCTCCGCCGCCCCGGCGGCCGTCGCATGAACATCTATCCGCATTTCCGCATTCTGCACTGGAAACGTCCGCACCAGTCCTGGGTGCTCGAACTCTCCTTTGATTCGGAGCGCAGGCTTTGGAGCATGCCGCACGGTCCTGTTTTGCACGCCCGCGAACGGCATCTGGCCATCGAACTCTCGGGGAGATCCGAGGCGTTCAGCGGCCCACCGGATTGTTGGGACGCGGGCCCCGTCGAGATACGAAAATGGTCGCCCCAGCACATCGTGGCCGTGTTGCACGGTGCCGCGCTGCGGGGCTGCTTTTCGCTTGTGCGCTTTCGGCGAACCGCGCCGCCACGCTGGCTCTGGGTGCGCGTGAATCCGCGGTCGCGGCACTTGCCCTTCATCCCGCGACCGATGGTCGCCCGCGCGTCGTGAATGCCACTCTTCCCACTCATGTTTTTCGCGACCGGCATCACGCCGGCGAGCTTCTTGCCAGCCGCCTGCGTGCCACAACGCCGCCAGGTTCGGCGATAGTGTTGGGTCTCCCTCGGGGCGGCGTGCCGGTCGCTGTGGTGGTCGCAGAGCGTCTGCACTGCCCGTTGGATGTCCTCGTTGTCCGTAAACTCGGCGTGCCGGGTGATGAGGAAATTGCCTTCGGCGCGATCGCGAGTGGCGGGGTCGAAATCCACAACGATGACGTGATCCGCGCATTTGGACTTCCGCCGCGCAGCGTCGGTCAGGTTGCGGCACGCGCGCGCGTGGAACTGGCTCACCGGGAGCACATAATCCGCTGGGCGCGCCCCCTGTTGTCGTTGCGCGAAGCGAACGTGATTATCGTTGATGACGGGATCGCGACGGGGGCGACCATGCACGCCGCCGTGCAGGCGGCGCAGTGGCGGGGCGCGGTGCACGTGACAGTGGCTGCGCCGGTGGTGTCGCGTGAAACGGCGGACTTTCTCCGTCATCTCACCGCTGAGGTGATTTCGGTCATCGAGCCGGACCACCTGCTGGCGGTCGGCGAGTTCTACCAGGATTTCTCGCCAATCACGGATGAGGAAGTGCTCGCGCTGCTGCGCGCTCTGCCGTTCGGACGCGGCCCTATTGAGGACGATCCAACATGAAAAAGAAAAAAATTCTGGTGCCGGTGGATCTTTCGGGAGCCACGGTCCAGGTTTGCAACGCGGCGCGCGCTCTCGCGCTGGCTCTCGACGCCCGGGTGATGCTCTTGCACGCCGTCGAAACCGATCCTCGCGTCGGCTCCTACTACGCGCTGTCGACCTTCGAGGTCGAGGCGCTCGCAACCAACACGCGCCGCCGCGTGGCTGAGCGGCTGCAGGCGCTGGGACGCTGGTTCAAGCGGCGGGTGCCGGACACCAGGATCATTTTGCATGCGGGCACGGTCGTGGCGACGATCCAGCGCGTGGCCAAGGTCGCCCGCCCCGACTACATCGTTGTCGGCTCACATGGTCACTCGGCGGCTTACGAGATGCTCGTCGGCAGTGTGGCACACGCCCTACTGCGCAGCCCCCCCTGCCCTGTCCTCGTGGTGCCCGTCGCACCGCGACACGCGCGCGCGGCGAAACCACTGCGCCCGCGCATGACGTTGGCTGCGACCGGGCGCTGACTATTTCGCAATGCCCCAGCGGCTCGTCAGCGGGTAGTAGATGAAGAGCGGCTTGCCGACGACGTCTTTGTCCGGGACGAAGCCCCAGTAACGGCTGTCGAGGCTCTTCGGCGAATTGTCGCCGAGTGCCATGAAGGAGTTCGCCGGCACTTGGACGACTTTGCCGACGCCGAGGAGGCCTTGGTTTGTGTAGCCACGATAGCGTCCCAGTTTTTCGGCGTTGGCGGTAAATGCATCCGCGCCGGTGATGGGGACGCCGTTGCGGAAGAGCTGCCCTGCGGGCTCGCCTCGCGCGGCGTTGCCATCGAGGACGGGTTGGGGCGTCCGTATTTCCAGCTGGTCGCCTGGGCCGCCAACGAGGCGCTTGATGTAATACTGGCGAACTTGCTCCCCGGTGTTTCGATCCTTCATGTCCGGCGCGTCGATATTTTCGGTTTTGAAAACAAAGCCTTGGCCAACCGTCGGCGGAAAGAAGTTGTAGGTCACGCGCTCCACGAACAGCAGATCGCCGGTGAGAATGTCGAATGAGACTACGCTCTCGCCCTTGCGGACGCGCTTGCCGATCGGCAGCAAGCTGACGCGCCGCTCGAATTCGCGGCTGCCGGCCGAGAGCGTGAGGCTGGCGGTTTCAGGGCGCGGGTGCAGCGCAAGCTGTTCGCGCAGACGCGCGCCGAATTGGGCAGGTTTCCCGCTGCCGAACGCCTCGTCGAGCACCTCGTCGAAGCCAAAGTCGCCGGGCGTTTCCAGCCGCACGGGCGTGCCGTCCACGAAGAAGGTGTATTCGCGCCGCGTGGTCGGAATGAGTCCGAAAATCCGCCCTGCTTTCAACGAATACGGCATGCCCCACTCACCGTTGGCGTATTGCACGACCGGCACCGTCACTTCGCCGTCGGTCGGCGCCGTTGCCTCGTAGTGAGTCGCGCCGAACGCGAGAAAGCGGCCGATCTTACCGAGCGTGCCGGGCTCCTCGCCCGGCTTGAACAACTCGTGCGTCATGCCGTAATACGTCGGCCACATCGAATTCGTCGGGATCTTGAACGGCTGCACGAAATACGCGCGCAAGCCGAGGATCACGATCGCGGCGACGAGGAAGAACTCGACGTTCTCGACGAGGGACGACGTTGGGTAAATGCGACCGCCTGTCTGGCGCAGGACATCCTCGAGTTTCTCGATCGCCATCTTCAGCTTCGACGCGTCGGCCTTGTCCTTGAGGCGGAGCTTCAGATCGCCGGTCGCGGCCACGAGCTGCTGCACCTGCGCGGGGGGCAGCTGATCGCGGCGGAAGTGATAGACGCGCTCGGCGACTTCGAGCCAGTTCGCGGCGTGGCGCCGCATCTTTTTTTCTTCGGACAGGAGAAAGTCGAACACGGCGGGGCGTTGGAAACGGCGAACTCAGTTGTTGGTTTTCAGAACCTGAATGAAGGCGTCTGGCGGGATCGAGACTTTGCCGATCTGCTTCATCTTCTTCTTACCTTCCTTCTGCTTCTCGAGAAGTTTGCGCTTACGCGTGATGTCGCCGCCGTAGCACTTCGCGGTGACGTCCTTGCGCATTTCGCGGACGTTGTCGCGCGCGATGATCTTGCCGCCGATGGCGGCCTGCACGGCGATCTTGAACATCTGCGGCGGGATAATGTCGGCCAGCTTCTCGCAGAGCGCGCGGCCCTGCGTCTCGGCCTTCGAGCGGTGCACGATGCTCGCGAACGCGTCGACCGGGTCTTGGTTCACGAGGATTTCCATCTTCACGAGATCGGACGGACGATACTCGCCGAGTTCGTAATCCATCGAGCCGTAGCCGCGCGTAATGCTCTTCAGACGGTCGTTGAAATCGACGAGGATTTCGTTGAGCGGCAGCGTGCAGGTGAGCATCACTCGGTTCGAGTCGAGCGTGTCGGTGTGATCGACCGAGCCGCGCTTCTCCATGATGAGATTCAGGATGTCGCCCATGAACTCGTTCGGGATGTGAATCGCGGCCTTGATGGTCGGCTCGCTGATTTCCTCGATCGAGGCGGGGTCCGGGAGATTGACGGGGTTGTCGATGTCGATCTCCGCGTTGCCGTGGGTCTTCACCTTGTAGACGACGCTCGGATACGTGGAGATGATGTCGACATCGTATTCACGGCGGATGCGCTCCTGGATGACCTCCATGTGCAGGAGGCCGAGGAAGCCGCAGCGGAAACCGAAGCCGAGCGCAACGGACGACTCGGTCTGATAAACCAGCGCGGAATCGTTGAGGCGGAGCTTGCCGAGCGCGACCTTGAGTTTCTCGTAATCGTCGGACTCGAGCGGATAGAGGCCGCAATACACCATCGGACGCACTTCCTTGTAGCCGGGCAGCATGTCGGCCGCGGGCTTGTTGGCATGCGTGACGGTGTCGCCGATCTTGATTTCGTCAGTGCTCTTGATGTTGGAAACGATGTAGCCGACGTCACCGGGGCCAAGGTGCGTGACCTTTTCCATCGCCGGGCGGAACACGCCGACTTCCTTCACTTCCGAGCGCTGGCCGGTGCTCATCAACATCATCATCTCGCCGGCCTTGATCGTGCCGGAGAACACGCGCGCGTAGGAGATGACGCCGCGATAGGAATCGTATTTCGAGTCGAACACCAGGGCGCGCAGCGTCGGGTAATCCGTCCAGCGCGGCGCGGGAATGCGCGTCACGACGGCTTCGAGAATGTCCTGGATGCCGATGCCGGCCTTGCCGCTGGCGAGAATCGCCTCCTCGCCCGGGATCGTGAGAATGTCTTCGAGCTGCTTGATGCAGAGTTCGAGATTCGCGCTCGGCAGGTCGATCTTGTTGATGACGGGAATGACCTTCAGTCCCTGGTTGAAGGCCAGGTGCGCGTTCGCGACCGTCTGCGCTTCGACGCCTTGCGCGGCGTCGATGAGCAACAGCGCGCCCTCGCACGCAGCGAGTGAGCGCGAGACTTCGTAGGAGAAGTCGACGTGTCCCGGCGTGTCGGTGAGGTGCAGTTTGTAGATTTTGCCATCCTTCGCCGGATACGTCATTACCACCGGGTGCATCTTGATCGTGATGCCGCGCTCTTTCTCAAGGTCCATCGCGTCGAGGTGCTGATCGGTCAGCACGCGCTGCGAGACGGTGTTGGTGTATTCGAGCAGGCGGTCGGACAGCGTCGTCTTGCCGTGATCGACGTGTGCGATAATGCAGAAATTTCTGGTGAGCAGATCGGCCATTACGTGGGAAGTTCGGAGAGTTCGCTGAACGATTTCACGACCCACGCCTTGTCGGTGCGACGCGCGAGGCCGGCGAGCACGCCGCCGGGGCCGCACTCCCAGAATTCGGTCGCGCCCGCCGCGACGGCGCTGCGCATGCAATCTTCCCAGAGCACGCTCGACACGACCTGTTTGACCAGCGCTTCGCGAATCTGTGCCGGCTCGCTCACGGCCTGGCCCGTCGTGTTCGTGAACACCGTGAAGGCGGGACGGTTGAACGTGACCGTCTCAAGAAACTGCGCGAACTCCGCGCGCGCCGGCTCCATGAGGCGGCTGTGGTAGGCACCGGCGACATTCAGCGGCATGACGCGCTTGAGGCCCTTGTCCTTGGCCGCCGCGACGAGCGCGTCGACCTTGGCCTTTTCGCCCGAAACGATGATCTGGCCGGGCGCGTTGAAATTCGCTGCTTCGATGTCGAACTCACGGCAGAGCTCCGCGATCTTCGCGCGCTCTTCGCCGATGATCGCCGCCATGCCGCCGACGCTCTTCTCGCAGGCAAGCTGCATGAGTTCACCGCGGCGCGCGACGACCCGCAGGCCGGTCGCAAAATCAAAAACACCGGCCGCGGTGAGCGCTGTGACCTCGCCGAGGCTGAGGCCGAGGGCGAATTTCACTTCCGGCAACTGACCACGCTCTTTGAGCGCGGCGAGGACTGCCGAGCCGTGCACGAACAGTGCCGGCTGGCACACCTTCGTTTGCGTGAGGTCCGCCTCCGGGCCTTCAAAGCTGAGCTTTTTCAGGTCCCAACCGAGCACTTGGTTGGCTTGGTCGTAAATCGCGCGCGCGGCGGCCGAGCCGTCGTAGAGCGACTTGCCCATGCCCACTTTCTGAGCCCCCTGCCCTGCAAATAGAAGTGCCAGTGACATAGATGAAAGGGCCGGTTAAACCGGTCCGCAGCGCCGAATCCAAGCCCTAAAATTTTTTCAGCTGCGGGAAGTATTTCTTGTCGTCGGACGGCGGAGGCGGCAACGCGCGTTTTAGGTCTGCTTGAGGCCGCGCCGGCAGGTCGTAAATCGTGTTGGCGGGCGCCGGCGGCGCGGGCGGTGTCACACTATTCACTCCGTTCGCCACGGAGCCACTCACGACGGCCGGCGAACCGGGCTCCAACGCGGGCAGTCCCAACGCCTGAACGAACGGATTCGCCGCTGCGCCGTTCTGAACGGTCCCGCTCGGGAGCGCGCTCAGGCGCGTTTCTTGCGCTGACACGCTTGTCGTTGCCCGCGAACGAACCGGATCGGTCCGGCCCGTCTCCTTCATCGTGCCTTGGATCACCTCGCGGACCGGCGAGTTCGCCAGCCACTCCTTCAAAAACGGCGCGAACGCATCGCCAGCGTCTGTCCTGAGTTCATTCGTCGTCGGTCCGTTCACTTCGATCTGCTGCGCGTCGCGCTGGGCACGCTGGCGTTCGTAGAGGCGCAGGAAGTAATCCGGATCGTTCGGATCGAGCGGCCTTTCGTCGTCTTGCGACTGGCCCGCAGCGCGTTTGGCCGCCTCCGACGAACGCCTTCGATCCAGCCTGTCGAAGCCCTCAAGCAACCAGTCCTTTGGGCCTGCTCGTGTTTTTTCCGTCGCCTCGTTACCGTCACGCGTGGGGCGCTGCATATCGAGTTCCGGACCGGGTGCCGCGAGCGACGGCAAGTTCAGTTTCGGGCCGTCGGGGGCATCCGCTTTCTGTGCCACGGCGTCCTTTTTTAGCGTCTGCAGCTGCGCCTTGGTGTTCGCAAGTGGTGCATTCGGGTCGTCCGCTGCCAAGGCCAGGGCAGCGGTGCCAACCGCGACAGCTGCTGCGAGACAACTCCTCACGTTTTGAAGAAAATGCCCTTCAGGTTCATTTCGAGGGCCTGTGGGTTCGGCGAAAAACGCAGGCCGTCCGCTTTGCTGATCTTCCCTTCCTTGATGAGGCGATAGAGATCCTTGTTGAACGATTTCGACATGCCGTCGGCGCCGCCATCGAGCAGTTGCTGGATCTTGTCGTTCTGCCCCTCGAGGATGAGGTTTCTCATGGTCGCATCGGCGACCATGATCTCGTGTGCGGCGAAACGGCCGCCGCCCTCAAGCGCGGGGATCAGCTTCTGGCAAATAAAGCCGCGCAGCGACCCGGCGATCTGGCGGCGTGCCTGGGCGATTTGCTCGGGCGGAAAAAATTCGAAAAGACGGGTGAGCGATTGCGCCACGGTCGCGGCGTGCATCGTCGAGAACACCAAGTGGCCCGTCTCGGCCGCCGAGATGGCGGTCTCGAACGTCTCCTTGTCGCGCATTTCACCGATCAGGATGATGTCGGGATTTTGGCGCAGCACCGACTTGATCGCCATTTCGAAGTTCGGCACGTCGATGCCGATTTCGCGCTGTTGAAAAACCGATTTGTCGTCACTGAAGGTGTATTCGATCGGGTCTTCGATGGAGACAATGTGCTTGTCGAGATTCTGATTAATCCAGTTCAGCATCGCCGCCATCGTGGAGCTCTTGCCGGAGCCGGTCGCGCCGCACACGAGCAGGATGCCGTCCTTGGCCTGCGCGAGCTTGATCAGTGTCTCGCCCTCAATCTTCAGCTCCTCGAAAGTCGGCGGGCGGCTTTTGATATGACGCAACACGATCGAGACCGTGCCGCGTTGGTGAAAGCCGTTCACGCGGAAGCGTCCGACGTCGACCGCGGCATACGCGAAGTCCACCTGTCCGTCCTTCTCCCAGTTCGGGCGGAACACCGCTGGCACGTGTTCGCTCACCCAAGCATCGGCCTGTTCGTGGGTAATCGGATCCATTTCCACGGCGCGCAGGCGGCCGCCCATGCGCAGGTAGCCGGGTTTGTTCGATTTGATCACGATGTCGCTCGCACCGCTCTCGACGGCGAGCTTCAACAGATCGTTCATGATTTCGGTGTGAACCGTCGTGCTCATGGGGAATTTTGGGCGTGAACCGGCTGGGGACCTGTGTTTTGCCTACGGGCTCACGCATCGTTGCGACAACTTTCCATGAAGTCCAGCCGCCCCTTCACCGGGACCATCACCGCCCTCGTCACGCCGTTCAAGAATGACGCAGTCGCCTACGACGACCTGCGCGCGCTCGTGAATTTCCAGATAAAATCCGGCATCGATGGCATCGTTTCGGTTGGCACGACCGGCGAGTCGCCGACGCTCGATCACGAGGAACATCTCGACGTGATCCGCGCGACCGTTGAGGCCGCGCGGGGTCGCACGCCGGTCATCGCGGGCACCGGCTCCAACTCCACGAAAGAGGCGATTCACCTCACGAAGGAGTCCGATCGCGCCGGCGCGGACGCGATGCTCGTTGTCTCGCCCTACTACAACAAGCCGACGCAACAGGGCCTCTTCGAATATTTCTGCGCGATCGCGGACGCCACCGACAAGCCGATCATCCTCTACTCGATCCCCGGCCGCTGCGGCATCGAGATCAGCGTCGGCGTGATCGAAAAACTCCGCGCGCGCTACAAGCACGTCGCGCACGTCAAGGAAGCCGGCGGCTCCGTCGACCGCGTGGACCAGATTCTCCAAGCCTGCGGCGACTCCGTCACGGTGCTTAGCGGCGACGACTCACTCACCCTGCCCTTCATGTCGGTGGGCGCCAAGGGCGTGATCTCCGTCGCCTCGAATCTTTATCCGAAGGAGACCGGCAAGATGGTCCGCCTCGCACTCGACGGCGATTTCGCCAAGGCCCGCGCGCTGCACCGGAAGCTCTACCCGATGTTCAAGACGATCTTCATCGAGGCGAACCCGGTGCCGATCAAAGCGGCCCTCGCTCGCGCGGGGCATATTTCTTCCGACGAAGTGCGCTCGCCGCTCTGCCCGCTCCTCGACGCGAATCGCGCCACCCTCTTCAGCGTGCTCGACGTGCTCGCCGCCAAGAAGTGAGCACTCCTCGCCTCATCATCAACGGCGCGAAGGGCCGCATGGGCCAGGCGCTGCTCGCCGCCGCCGCTGACCTGAAGCTCCCCGTCGCCGCCGCGCTCGACGCCGGCGACGATCTTGCTGCCGCGCTCGCGCAAGGTGACGTCGTGGTGGACTTCAGCGCGCACAGCGCCACACACCGCGTGATCGAACTCGCGGTCGCGCAGAAGAAGGCGCTCGTCATCGGCACCACCGGCCACTCGGCCGACGAAAAGAAAAGGCTCACGGCTCTCGCCGCGCAGGTGCCGACCGTGTGGGCCGGCAATTTTTCCGTCGGCGTGAATCTCCTTTTCGCGCTCACGCGTCGCGCGACGGCGGTCCTCGGGGCTGATTACGACACGGAAGTCGTGGAGATGCATCATCGCTTCAAGAAAGACGCTCCAAGCGGCACCGCGGCGCGCCTGCTCGAGATCATTCTCGAAGAGCGCAAGCTCGAGGCGGCGCACGCATTGAAGCACGGTCGCAACGGCATCACGGGCGAGCGCAAGCCGACCGAGATCGGCGTGCATGCGCTCCGCGGCGGCGACGTGGTCGGCGACCACACGGTGATCTACGCCGCGCTCGGCGAACGTGTGGAGCTCACGCACAAGGCGAGCGATCGTCAGATCTTTGCTCGCGGCGCCCTCCGCGCGGCGCAGTGGGTGATCGCGCAAAGGCCTGGTGTTTACGACATGCAAGATGTGCTCGGCCTGAAGGATTGAAATGATCACACGCATCACCGGCACGCTCGTCAGTGCCACTCCCCTTCACGCCGTCATCGAGACCGGCGGTCTCGCTTACGAAGTGCACATTCCGGTGACGACGGCTGAGCGACTCCCGCAACCCGGCCAACAAGCGCGACTGCACACGCTCGTCGTTTATCGCGAAGATTCGCAGACGATGTATGGTTTTGCGAGCGAGGCGGAGCGTGATTTCTTCCGTCTGTTGGTCGAAAAAGTCTCCGGTATCGGGCCGAAGACTGCCCTCAGCATTTTCAGCAAGCTCTCGCTGCCGGTGCTGCAAGGCGCGATCGCATCCGGCGATGTCGCGCTCCTCGCGAAGTGTCCCGGCATCGGCAAGAAAACGGCCGAGCGCCTCGTGATCGAGTTGCGGGACAAGCTCGGCGCCACGACAGCCGTGGTCGCGCCGTCGGTTGGAGGTGAGGCTGCCGCGCCGGCCGACAACAAGGTGCGTGACGCGGTCATGGCGCTCGTGGCGCTCGGTTACAAGGCGGCAGACGCGGACAAATCGGTCTGGCAGGCATGGGTCGCGCTCGGACCTTCCACGACAACCGAGGCGCTGATCAAGAAGGCGTTGGGTTAGCGTTTGCGCGATGCGACGCGCGGTCCTGCCGCGCAAAGAAAAACCCGCGTCTTGCGACGCGGGTCGGGTAACAAAGCTGGCCCAGCGGTCAGCGCTGGAATTGGAAAGCCGTGAACTCCGTCTGCAGGCGCGGATTCTTGCGATTCTGCAGGTTGCCCGCGCGATTCGGGATGCTGGTGCGTTCGTCGAACACGCCGTCGTCGAACAGCGAGTTGAGGCGCGGCGTGCCATTGCTATTTTGCAGAGAGAGCAGACTTTGCTCTTCCTGGCGCAGCGAGGCGAGGATCGACGCGTAATCGCGCGGCGTGAGCGCGGCGCTCGGCAACTCGGCTTGACGCGGAGTTTCCTCGCGCACCGGAGCCGGCTCGGGTTGAGCGGCCATCGCCACCGCCGGAGCAGCCGGCGTGGTCCTGGCAGCCGCGAGATCGGGCGACGCGCTGGATGCGTCGGTCAAATTGGAGCGCATCACCACGAAGGCGACGCACGCCGCCGCGGCGAGGCCGCTGGCCGCATAAGCCCAGCGCAGACGACGCTGGCGGATGCGACCTTGGATGTGCGCGATCGTCGCGGGCTGGCGGGCCGGCTGGCCGGTCTGCTCGGTCTGCGCGCGGAAGCTCTCGTAAACGAGCTTGGTGGCGCGGTGCATCCGGCAGTATTGGAGGTAAACCTGCCGGCGACGCGGGTTGCTCTGAATCTCGAGCTCCAGCTCCGCCTGCTCGTCCGGCGAAATTTGCCGGTCGATGTAGAGGTTCACCAATTCGGTGAAGCGTGAATCCTTCATTGCTGAAATTCCTCCCCAAGCTTCTCGCGCAAGCTTTCGCGGGCGCGAGCGATACGGCTTTTGACAGTGCCGACGCTGATGCCGAGGATCTCGGCGATTTCCTCGTAAGAGAGATTCTGGACGTTACGAAGGATCAGAATCTCCCGGTGCTTCTCGTTAAGCTCCTCCATGCACTCGGCGACGCGGTTGACGAATTCCTGCGTGACCGTGGCGTCTTCGGGAGTTTCCTGTTCGGCGGGGATGAGTTCGGCGATCGTGGTGTCGTTGTCGGCACCCAGGGGCGCGTCGAAAGAGATCGATTGGTCGCGCTTGCGGCGCCACCAATACCAATACCGGTTGCGAGCGAGGTTTGTGGCGATCTGGTATAGCCAAGTGGAGAACGCGGACTCCCCGCGGAAGTTGGTGAGGCCGCGGTGGGCGCGGATGAAGGCGTCTTGGGTGACTTCCTCGGCGTCCTGCTGGTTGCGGAGGAGCTGGTTCACCATCGCATAGATGCGATCCCAATAACGCGAAACGAGCTGGTCGAACGCGGCGGAGTCTCCGCCTTTGAAGCGTTCTACCAGCATACGGTCCAATGCGACTTCCTGGGCTTTGGCTGTCATGTGCTCAGGCTCGTTTGGATTTGGAAAGTTGTGAATTGTTCCCACAGAAATTTCTCCGAGGTGGCGGCGCGCGTTTAGCGCGCCGGTCCACGATGACCGGTTACGCTGCGCGGTTGGGGGACGGTTGCCAAATAATTCTTGCGTTGCCCGCGAACTGAAAAAATAAACTGCCCGCTTCCCGGGTTTTGGGGTCGATAGCTCAATGGTAGAGCAGCGTCCTTTTAAGTCGTTGGTTCTGGGTTCGAATCCCAGTCGACCCACCACCCTTTGAAAAAATTGTTAACTCCGCCCGGGAAAACATCCGGGTTGTGTTTTTAGGTCCATTTGTCTTTTCTGCGCCGAGTTCTACCTAACCACGCCTCCGGCAATTCTCTCACTATCACGTGGCTACGCCTCCCCAAGTTAAACGTATTGTTATTGTCGAAGACCAGACCGCCATCCGCGAGATGCTCGCTGAAATCCTGCGGATCGACTCAAGCTACAAGATCGTCGGCGAAACCGGCGACGGCCAAGCTGCCTGCAATCTCTGCCTAGAACTTAAGCCGGATGTCATTGTCCTCGACGCGCGTCTCCCGGGTCTGAGCGGCGTCGACATTCTCCGTCGCATCGCGAAGCAGCTCAAAACGACGCGCGTGATGGTTTTCTCCGGCTACGAAAGCCCCGCGCTCGTCCGTGAGATGCTCGAAGCCGGAGCGCACGGCTTCGTGGAAAAAACCGCGGGCCTGACCGAATTCAAGAAGGGCCTCGAGACGGTCGCCAACGGCGGCACGTATTTCGGTCCGGGCGTCGCCGCACTCCTGCGCAACGTCGTCGCGAACAATTCTCCCACCTCCGGAGCTGATCTCCTCACGGATCGAGAGCGCGAGATCCTCAAGCTCGTGGCCGAGAGCCACAGCACGAAGGAAATCGCCCAGAAGCTCGGTATCAGCGTCAAGACGGTCGACAATCACCGCACGAATCTGATGCGGAAGCTCAACCTTCACGACGTCGCCAGCCTCACGCGTTACGCGCTCGAAATTGGTCTGATCGACCATCGCACCCAAGCGTGGGTGTCATGATCGCAGCGGCGGGGTTTTAATTCTTGCCGCGCTCTAGGGGTTAATCGATAACTCGCGCATCCTCCGTCCTTTTCCATGAAGAATCTCAAGAAGTTCCTCAGTGTCGCGCTGGCTGGCTCCGTGCTGTTGCTCGCGGCCTGCTCCAAAAAACCCGTGCGCGACCCGAACGCGGGCGCAAACGCGATGGGCAACCAGATCGACCCGAACAGCGTGGCGATTCCCTCTGACGTTGCCCCCGGCACCAATCTTGAGACGCGCACCGACGCGGGTGTCTTCGGCAAGAGCGTCGTTGAGCCGGTCTACTTCGATTTCGATCGCTCCGCGGTTCCGGAACGTGAGCGCGCCAAGATCGAAGCTGCCGTCAAGTGGCTCAAGGAAAACGCCGACAAACGCATGGTCCTCGAAGGCCACTGCGACTGGCGCGGCACGGCCGAATACAACCTCGGGCTCGGCGACCGTCGCGCGAACGCCGTCCGTCGCTATCTTGAACACCTCGGCGTTGACTCCAAGCGCCTCGAGATTCTTTCGAAGGGCTCGACGGAGGCGAAGCAAGGTGGCACCGACGCCGAATGGGCGAAGGACCGCCGCGTCGATTTCATCGAGCTGACGAAGTAACGCCTCACTCGCGTATAACTCTTTCAAGCCGCGGTTCGCCGCGGCTTTTTGTTTTCCGGTAGCGGCGATCTAGTGTAGTGTCCCTCAAATAGGTGCCATTATCGGTTGGGTCCGGCATGAGGGAGGATGCCCCGTCGAAGTGCATCCGTGGAGTTAACGGTTGAGCAAACCGAGCAACTGGAACGTTGGATTCGGG
>JAYRJE010000029.1:0-7149 GCA_041906465.1 Candidatus Didemnitutus sp.
GCTGTCCCGACTCCGGTCGGCCTACGGCCTCCCTCCGTCGGGACAGCTTCAACGACAACCGATAGATCAACCCATAACAACATCCCGGACTAACACCCGGGGTGGCTCGAAAACTTGAGGCCGGTCAGTCTCCGCCGACGGCAAGCTGACGGTCGAGTTCAAGGTCGACGACCAGGGCGTCCTCACCGGCGCGGAAGAGCGCCGCGTCCGCTACCGCCAGACGTTTCCGTATCCCGTGGTCGAGCCGAAGAAGAAAACCTGACGCGCGAACCGTGGACTTAGGGACCGGACGAACGGGTAGGGGCGCTTGTCCCCAAGCGCCCTTTTGCCCACGAAACACACTAAACACACGAAACCCGGAGGAATTCGGACATCGATCTCCCTTTCGTGTATTTCGTGTGTTTCGTGGTTAACGAATCCGAAGAGCCCGGAAATCTCCGCGCATTCGCGGTCGTTCGCGTGATGTCCGATGTCGCTTCGCTCGGAGCGCGGGCCGTTTCTTCCGTGTGTTCTGTGTATTCCGTGGGCCAAACGATTCCGAGTTCGCTATTCCCGCGGCGCGCGTCCCAATGCGGCCTGTCTCCATGAAAATCAAATCGGCCACGTTCGAGCTCAGCGCACCCAACCTCGCGGCCTGCCCGCGCCAGCCGCTGCCCGAGTTTGCGTTCATTGGCCGCTCCAATGTCGGCAAATCCTCGCTCATCAACCTGCTCGCGGAGAAGCGCGACCTCGCCAAGGTGTCCGACCTGCCGGGCAAGACGCGCCTGATGAATTTCTTCGCATTTAACGGCACGTGGCGCCTCGTCGACCTGCCGGGCTACGGCTACGCACACGTTTCAAAGCAGGAGCGCGCCGCGTTCAATGAGGCCGTCGCCGCCTACCTCACGCAGCGCGACAGCCTGCGCCACACCTACGTGCTGATCGACTCGCGCCTGCCGCCGCAGGGGATCGACATCGACTTCCTTGAATGGCTCGGCGACGAGCGCGTGCCGTTCTCGTTGATCTTCACGAAGGCCGACAAGCAGTCCAAGTCCGCCACGCACGCAGCCGTCGATCGCTTCCGCCAGACAGTGCTGCGCGACCAACCCGCCGAGCCGACGATCTTCATCACGTCCTCGAAAACCAAGGACGGCCGTGGCGACCTCCTCGCCCACATCGCGGCGCAGCTGAAGTGACGCGCCCGGGGATCGATCCAAAACCGGGAGGCCCACGAAACACACTAAACACACGAATTCAGAGGACGGTTTTTCCCTTTCGTGTAATTCGTGTGTTTCGTGGGCAACTTCTGGTTTTAGTCCCGCAACATTCCGAGCCTCGTGAGCTGCGCTTCCAGCTCCGCGATCGAGCTCCATGGCAGGATAGGGGAGTTCTTCCGTTCGTCCGGTGGATCGCGCTCGAGCGTGTCGGACCAGCCGCCGCAGCCGGTCAGCGGGAGCAGCGGACGCTTGTGCAGCCACGCGAGACAAACCTCGGACTTCGTCCCTGCGCGACCTCCGATGACGAGGCACGCGTCGCCCGCGAGCGCCATGAGAAGATTCCGTGCATCGCCCATGCCGCACGGAATGAGCACGGAGCACGGCCAGTCTTTCACGCCAATGTCATCGTGCGGCACGATCGAGACAACGGTGCCGCCCGCCGCCAACGCGCGCTCCGCCGCGACGCGCGTCGCCGGCGCGCCGCAGCCGCTGACGACCGTCACCCCGCGCCGCGCGAGCATTTCGCCCGCCGCGCCCGCGAGCTCATAGGCTTTCGAGCCCGGTTCAGCACTGCCAAGCACACAAACCTGCGGGGCGCGTTTCGTGGGGTTCATGCGCCGCAGGCTGGAGCGGCGCCGTGCGGCGACAAGGGAATAGCCGAGCGCTGGGCCGAAGGTAGGAAGCGGGGAATTCTCAGCCGGACTCATGCAATCGCCCGCGGATTTCGCGAATTCACGCGAATGAAGTTCATCAATTCTCTGCTCGCATCGATCGGGCCATTGTCCGGGACAAATCACATCTCTCCCTCTGGATTCGCGACCATTCGCGCCATTCGCGGGAGGCCTTCTGCATCACCCGACTCAGTGCCGCGAACTCCCGCACGCGGGATCGCAGAGCAGGTTCATCGTTTCCGGGAAGCAGCGATGGCGGCCCGAAATTGTTGATCGGTGAGACCGGCGGACGGATTCGCGTCGAGTTCGGCATCGCGGCGCGTCGCTTCGGCGACACCGCCATCGGCGTCCGCGAGCACCGGGGGCAAGGAGGCGAGCAACCGCGTGACCAAGGCGGCGCGTTCGACCTCCGACAACTGTCCGGCCTGTTGTTCCAGTTCCTGAAGGCGGGTCATGATCGAAAGCTAGGCGGAGCGATTCCCAATTCAATCTTCACTTTCGTGCAGAAGCAGCAGAGAGGCCCACGGACGACACGGAATACACGGATGGAGCAGGGCCACAAAAAGGCGCGAGAAGACGCAAAAACAGAAGCGACTATCTTTGTGATTTTTTGCGCCTCTTTGCGGCTAACCCGCTGGAGGGTTGGGCTTCCGTGTGCTCGGTGGCGGACTGTCGCTTCGCTCGAGACCGTGGGCTAAACCATTCCGAGCCGGGAAGGGGCGCTTGTCGCCGTCGCGCCACGCCGTGACGGACGCGGCACTTGTGTCTGCGGAGTCGGCGCGGCAAAAACAACGCCGTGCCCCTCCTTCGTTTTTTCGTGGCCCCGTTCGTGTTCGCTTTTGTTCTCGTCGCCGGTGCCGTCGGGCGCGGCGCCGAGATCGCTCCGGTCGAGGCGGGACCGTTTGCCGTCGCCACCACGAACCTCGAAGTCCAGCCGCAGGCCGATGCCAAGGCCATGTTCGCCTTCCTTAACGGCGCGCGCGCCGTCGACCGCACGCAATACCTCACCGACATCCTCGTGCATCCCGACGCCGTGCCGACGGTGCAACTCGACGTGCCCGCTGATGCGGCGCACTACGGCCCCTTCGCCGGACAGCGCGTTCCGCTCGTGCTCCTCGTCGTTTATCCGACCCCGCGCGACAACCCGCGGCCGGATTACGTGTTCCCCTACACCGAGACGGGCGACCGCACTTTTTCGCACATGCAGCGTCCCGGCGAACGCCCGTTGCTGGCCGACCCGGCGGCGAAATACCCGCTCATCGTCCTCTCCGGCGGCTACAACACGCACGGGCTCTGGCATCTCTTCCACCTGAAGCAACTCGCCGCGCACGGCTACATCGTCGTCGACCTCTTCCACGGCGACGGACGCAGCCAATCGTTCGCGGCCAATCTCGCGTTGCGCGGCCTCGCGCTGCGCGCCGCGCTCGTTCACGTGTTGCGCGATCCCGACTTCGGCCCCGCGATCGATTCCGCGCGCATCGGCGCCAGCGGTGAAAGCGCCGGCGCGCACACCGTCCTCGCCGCGCTCGGCGGCATCGATCCCAGCGGCCGCGTGCCCGCGCTCGCCGATCCGCGCGTGAAGGCCGCGGTGGGCGTGGTGCCGTTCATGGGCGCGAGCTTCGGCATGTGGCCGTTCAAGATTGACGCCTGGCATTTCGGCGAGGACCACGCCGGCCTGCGCGACGTGCGCCGGCCCTTCCTCGCGCTCTACGGCGGCAAGGACGTCAACGTCGCGCCCGCCGGCGTCGAAGCAGGAGTCCGCGCGCTCGGCGGTCCGGCGCTCGCCGTGCGGCTCGACGACGAAGCGCACCTCCTCACCGACGCCGCCCACCGCGACGTCCGCACCTGGGAACTGCTCTTCTTCAACGCCTGTCTACGCGAAGACGCCGAAGCCCGCCGCCAACTCGAAGAAGGCACGTCCGTCACCGGCGGCACGAGCGACCGCGTGACCTACCGGAGCGCGGCGAGCGGACCGGCACGCTGAGGGCTGGGCGGAGAGAATCGGTCAAGAGCGAGACCTGACGTCATGTTTTCGTTTACCGGAGTGCTGGATTCGATCCGGTGATAGGTGCGCAGAATTGGTTCATATGCCCCAGCTCGAAACGTCCGTCTTCGTTCCGTGGACCAGATCCATCACTGCGAAACCGACTAGCTGTCCGATGCTGGACGGATAACAGTGCATCAGCACATCATTCCAGACTGCTAGGAAGGGGTTGAGGTCACCATATTTTCTCAGGATCTCCCATGTTTCCACGCCTTCGCCGAATTTTCGGTTAACCAAGGTATGCGGAGCATAGATCGTGAAACGTTCATAGCTACAGCACGCGATTGACTGTAGATGCAGAACATCGATCTCCCTGGGCTTCAGGTCATGAAATTGGGCCACCTTCGCGAAAAAAATCTGGGCACGGGTTTCTTCGGGCAATCCTGGTGCGTGCGAAGTGCAGAACATATAGGAGAGGAGACCGAGAACTTTCAGCTGACTGACGGTCGAACGAGACACTGCATCAACGGCTAGCGGGGAGCAAAGAGAGTAGAGCTCTTCGCCATTGTGTTTCATGCGCTCGGCAACGATCGAAGCAAGCAGGAAGCGACGGACGCCGCCGATGCGTGCAGGCCAGCGGAGCGGCGCGGACATGATCGTCTCAATCGCGGCTTCGGCTTTGTCGAGGAACTCGGCGCCCAAGCGCGGGCGTTGGGTTTCGTAGAAGCGGGCGGCGGCGATCAGGTCAGTTTCGAATTCCGGGTGGAACCAACGGTTCATCCCAGCGCGGCGCGGGCGTTTTTGAAAACTTCAGCCTGAGTCTTCGGCGTGACCTGGTCGGACTCGAGTTCGTGGGAGCGGACGAGCGCAGCGAGGTCGTTCAAGGCTTCCTCGGGCGCGCCGACGCTTTTCCAAATCGCCGCCGCGACACGCAGGCGGTCACGCTCGGGGAGGCGGAGAGCGGCCTCGGTGACTTGCTGCGGCGTGGCGGACATGAGGCGAAGGATTGCCGGAACCGCGTCGCTGTCAACGCGACGGATCGATCGAAAGGCATTCAACACAGAGGTCGCGGAGGACGCAGAGAAATCCCAAGCAGAGGGAACGGACTTTTTGTGTTCTTTGTGCTTTTGGTGGCCAATGCCGCTGGCACACTCCGCCGCGCCATGACCACGAAAGAAGCTCTCGCCCAACTCCAGGTCCTCGGTGACGACAAGCTGCGGGCGCAGATGATCAAGCGCGGGGCGCCGGAGAATCAGTTCGGCGTCAAGCACGGCGACATCCGGGCGCTGGCGAAGAAGATCAAGGTCGACCACTCGCTCGGACTGGCGCTGTGGAAGACGGGCAACGTCGAGGCGCAGCATTTGGCGGTGTTGATTCTCGAGCCGAAGAAACTGTCGGCGAAGGAACTCGACGGCCTCGTGCGCACGACCAGCTGGTCGTGGGTGGCGGACTGGCTCTGCAACTACGTCGTCGACAACCACCCGGCGAAGGAGTCGCTGCGTGAGGGTTGGATGGACGACAAAAACGTCTGGGCGGCGCGCGCGGGCTGGTATCTGACCGGCGAGCGCGCGGCGGACGATGCGGAAGGATTGGATCTGCCGACGTTGCTCGATCGCATCGAAAAGCAGATGGCGAAGGCGGCGCCGGAGGTGCAGTGGACGATGAATTCCTGCCTCGCGAAGATCGGCATCCACCAACCGGCCTTGCGGAAGCGCGCGATGGCGATCGGCGAGAAGCTCGGTGTTTACCGCGATTATCCCGTCTCGAAAGGCTGCACGTCGCCCTTCGCGCCCATCTGGATCGAAGCGATGGTGAAGCGGCAGAAGTAAACAGAACGATCCGTTTAACCACGGATCACACGGATGGCACGGATCAGGCGGCGCACCCGCTAGGGCTCATCCGTGATATCCGTGTAATCCGTGGTTAATTTCTGAGGTCACCAGAAGAGAATGGCCCACGAATCACACGAATAGACACGAAAGGCGGGGCTGGTTGGGTTTCGTGTGCTTCGTGTGTTTAGTGGGTGATCTTTCGCTCCGAAACTTTGTCACAGAGGAAATCGGAGGCGAACCGGAGGACACGGAGGCTGTGCTCTGTGTTCTCGGATTGGTCCTCCTGCCGGCTCTGTGGTCGGCTCGAGAGAGCGTTGTGGCGGACCCAGTGGTCCCGCTCTGCCTTGATAGTCGACGTTCCGAGCGGTTCGGCGCGGGAGACTCACGGCTCGTCGGGGACGACTCGGCCTACCTACCTGGGTTGGTCGCTCTTCTGTAAGGAATCGGCGGGGGCGGTGTCTGATTGGGTGAATCCAATCACATCCCATGAATACTCCCCTCGGATACACCCTGTTCGGTTATCCCATCAGCCGCCGGCTGTTCTACTGGTCGCTCTTCGTGTGCCCCGGCTTCGCCTTGGCGATCTATCTGTCGACGCGGTCGCGGCGCGCGCGTCAGGCGGCGTAGACCTTGGCGCCGCGACGGATCGTGGCGGTCTTGGTCCCGGCGAACGCGGCGTAGTAGCCGCGCACCCCTTGGTCGATGAATTGGATCGCCGCTTTCACCGCGGCGGTCGACGCCTCCCGATCGCGCAGGGCGTATTTGGCGAAGGGCATGCACGGCGGCGCGACGATCACGTTCGTGAGCAACGCGGGGCCGTCGTCGGTCTCGATTACGAGGCCGGCGGCGACATCGGCCGGCAGGATGCGCGGATCGGGACCGTCGACGATGATGTTCTCGGCGGCGCAGCCGAAGGGGAACGGTTCGCCGAAGTGCGCGCGCATGGCGTCGTAGTGGCGGGCGAAACCGACGCAGAGCGTGTTTTCGCCGCGGCTGCGCGTGAAGGGATGCGTGGCGTTGTGGACGTCCACGACGCAGCTGTCGTCTGGCGCGCGAGCGAACGCGCCGCCCGGCGCGAGAAACAGCTCATCGACGGCCAGCAGCGCGGCGGGATCAAAGTAGCGCGTCGGTCCGGTGCCGATGGTCAGGCTGCTGCGTTGAATCTGGAGCAGGGCGACGGTGCCGAGGAGTTTCATCGGAGGGATGACGAGACGATCTTTCGTCACAGAGGAAAACCGGAGGCAGACCGGAGGACACAGAGGATGTGCTCTGTGTTCTCGGATTGGGCCTCCTGCCGGCTCTGTGACTGGTTTTGCGGTTCGATCGAGTCGGTTGAGGGGGCTCGGTGCCATAATTCGCTGACACTTTCTGCCATTAATTCGCTGACAGTTTTGGGTGAGGGTCGCCGATGCCATGGCGACAACGATCAGTGTTCGAGGAGCGCAAGCAGCTGGTGGAGGCGATGC
>JAYRJE010000008.1:0-275280 GCA_041906465.1 Candidatus Didemnitutus sp.
TACGCCCAGCTCCCGCCGACAAGCCAGCCTTGCCCACGCACCCACTTCACCCATCATCCATTCCGTGACGCGACTCCTCCCTGCCACCTCCGCTCACCCTCGCCGCGCAGCGGCTTGGTTCAACCAGTCGTCACAGCCAACTCCGGGGAGCTGACGCTCCCCTGCGTGGCTGACCTCAAACGATCGGCGGAAGAAATGAAGAAAGCAGCTATGTCCCGCAGCACAGTCTTATTTTGGACGTCTCTCATCGTCGCCTGCATCGGCGCCTTGGTTTTCTTTGCTCCGATCCTGGCTGCATTGCTCTTCGTTGTGCTGATCACCGCGAGCGCCATCGCTATCGGAAGAAAAGAAGGTGGCTGGAAGGGCTTCGTGGCCTTTGCCAAGAACCTAATCTTTGGATGGTGACGATGCGCTCCGAGAGCCGATCCAGCAGCCACAGCACAACGCCCTCGCTCCCACCTGAATCGCCCATGTCATCTCCGCTCAACATGGCCCCCTATTTCCAAAGAGGCGGCACCCACGCCCGCCGGGCGTGGCTGATCTGAGTCGATCGGCAGAAGATAAGACGCATCATTTTCATACTCGTCGGCCTCCTTGCGCTGGCTGCCCGCTGTTCAGCCGAGCAACCGGCTCACGGCACCGCAGCAGACCGAAACTTCCCGCTTCTGGATCGCGATGGAGGAGATGGACAAGCAGGCGCAATTTCTGCGGCTTTGCCTGGACGGACATACGCGCTCGAAGATGTGTCTCTTCATCATCGCGATGGTGCGGAACGGACTGCTCACCACCGAGGATATCACGCCGTTCAGCGCGGAGCTGCAGAGTGAGCTGAGTCCGGCCCTCGCGAGCTTAAAAGATCCGCCCAAGGGCTGAACTGCTCGCAGGCGAAGCGTGGAGGCGGCCTGTGATCGTCGCGCCCGAGGGGGCGAAGCGCGTCTTTCGCCCGGGGGAGTGTGGCGAAACTGGGAGAACGCCACACTGAGCAGACGACGAGTGCGGATCTGACTGATAGAAAAGTAGTGTTCGCAGCGCGTTCCCAGAGTGCGGAAACACAGCGTCCCGTGCTTCCGCGGCCGTAAAGCGATCGCAATCTCGGTTTATTTCACCTTCACGCTGCTCGATTGCTCGAGCAGCAACAGAACACCTCCCGGAGCAGTCCGGTTAGTGGGTGAGACTCTTTTCACGCTGCGCATCGCGGAACGAAGCGCAGCAATAGATACATGGTTGCGAGCCGACGGATTTAAGACTCAAGGAACAACGCTGCGAACAAGAGAAGAATCGGCAGCACGAAGGTGATTTCAAGCGGTAGTTGAAAAATATTTTTTGAGACACCGCCTTCCACCTTGGCGCATGGCTGGACGACGTTCCCTTACTCCACTCGAAGAACGCATGCTCCTGTCGGTCGTGCGCGACCTCCCTCCGCGCGATCGGGCGCTCATCACGCTGCAATGGTTCAGCGGGTTTCGCATCCATGAGGTGCTGTCGCTGACGCTGGGCTCCGTCTATCGCGGCGGCGTGCTTGTGGAGAAAATAGGCATATCGCCGCGGCACTTGAAAGGCGGCTACGGCCGCACGCGCTGGGTTCCGGTGCTTCCCGAAATGCATCGCGCACTCGAATCCCTGGTCGCGTGGTTTGCGCAGCGCTACGTCCCCGACCCGAACCTTCCGCTTTTCCTCTCGCGCGAAGTTGATGAGGTGGGCAACGCGCGCCCACTTTGCACGGAGAGCGCCCGGCGCATTCTGCACCGGGCCTTCCACGCCGCCGGCATCGAGGACGACGGCCGCTTGGGCACGCACAGCCTGCGAAAGACTTTTGCGCGCAAAGTCTACGATGCTTCCGGGCACGACATCATCATCGTGAAGCGTGCGCTCAACCATTCGGATGTTTCCGTCACGCAGGCGTATCTCGAGCCCGACGAGGACGAGGTCTTATGCGCGATTCAGCAGGGTGACTTCACGCGGCCGACCCGAGCGGAGCGCACGGGCCGTTCCCACCTTGTCGCGTTATGATTACGATTACCTCAGTCCTTCGCGGCCCTGTTCTTTCGGGAACTGACCGCAATCGCAGCCTGGCCACTGGCCAGTTTCTCACCAACCGTGGACACCAGCGCCGGCTTGCCGCTCTCTACCACTTGTTCCGTCGGAATGGGCGGTATGGCAGGGGTGCCACCAAAGTCATTCGTGGCATCGAATACCGCGCTATCGTCGGGTCCGACTGGCTGGTCGAAGCAGATGTGCAGTTTGTCCTGGGGGCGCGCCCCAAGAACAACGGCGCGGACATCGACAACTTCTGGCGCGACTTCCAGAACGCGATGGCGTTCCCGGCAGATGAACTCGTCGTGAATCCGCCGGTCAAGGGTCGCCCCCTCTACACGGTCGTGCCGAATGACCGCCAGCTCACGCGCCACATCGCGGCGCATGTGGCGGACCCGGTGGTCTCCCGCGAGGAGGACTTGGTGATTGCGCGCTTCACTGCGTTCCCGCCGCCGGCGTTGGCATCGGTTTTGGCGCGGTAGTTTTCCGCGCCTCGAAATCCCCCGGCGCTTTCGCTTCCCGCATCAGCGAGAGCGCCCCTTATCTTGCGCTCCGATCCCCTCCGTCTCGCCGTCCCGCCAGCGGCCAGTGTGGCCAAATGAGGGAAACGCCACACTCGCCGGCGCTCGCGCGTGAGAGGCGTGCGGGGGTGGGGGGGCGCGACGAACGGCGCCCGCAGGCACCACCACCTTGTGGCGTATGAAACTTCTGCACGTTTGTGACCTCTACATGCACCCGCGCTGGCTCGAATGGCTCGCGCTTCAAGCTCCCGACTTCGATGTCGTGGCCATCGCCGGCGGGATCCTCGACCTCGGCGCGCCCGTCCATCGTATCGACCAACAGATGGCGGCGTTTCGGACGTGGGCGCTGAACTTTCCCGGCAAGTTGGTCGTGTGCTCCGGCCAGCACGACGTCGATACCGGAAGCCACCGCGCCGCGTGGCTCGAGGCGCTCGCACGCGACCAAGTTACCGTGGATCGTGGCGTGACGGAGGTGAAGGGCTGGACGATTGAGGCGGTGCCCTACGGGCTCGTGCCCGTGCGCAAGCACGACAAGGGCATCGCGGTATCGTCCCTGGCGCCGCAGTCGGCGACGACGGCGGGTTGGCGCTTCGAAGGCGTGCAGTCCGGCAACCCGGACTTGGACTGGCTTGTGCGGAACGCACGGAATGGGGCTCCGCGGGTGTTTCTCAGCGGGTTCGTCCACACGCCTACTGAGTGGTCTGCGCCGGTGGGCGAGGCGTGGAGTTTTAATCCCGGTCGCTGCCATCCGTCGTGCCCTGTTCCGAACCACGTCGTCCTCGACTTGGAACAAGGGATTGCCGAGTGGCACGGGGCCGGGCGGAGCGCCGTCCGCTCGGTCGCGATTTGACAGCCCCACCTATAGTGCATGGACACCGAATTCATGGCTCCCTTGACCGAATCGCAGCGTGTGGCTTTCGAGCGCATGCTGCGGCTTGGTCGGCTCTACTATTCCGGCGTGCCGCTGCGCTGCTGCATTCGCGCGCGGTTGTGGCCTTTGATGGTCGGGCCGACGGGATCCGGAAAATCCTATCTCGCCCGACGCCTCGCGAATTCGATCGGAGCCCAGTATCTGCGGCTGTCCTACGGGGATTGGGTCGTGCAGGGAGCCAAGCTCCCGCCGACCCTTTACCACATCATCTGGGCCGCGCTTGGCGCATCTCGCGTGGTGGTGCATCTGGACGAACTGGACAAGATGCCCATCGATTCGGCGCAGGACTGGGCTCGCTCGGTCGCCAACGAAATCTGGGGACTCCTCGACGGCGCGCTGCCAATTGCGCGCATGTTGCAGGACCCCGATATCCGGGTCGCCCTCAGCGCCGAGAACATGCAGGAGCTGAGCTCGGGCACGATTGCGCGGAAGATTTTCATCGTCGGGAGTGGCACCTGGCAGAGCGCCTTTGACGAGGCGGTGACGCAGCGGAGTTCGATTGGCTTTGCGTGTGACTCGGCGGGGCCGAAATCGATTGGCACGGCTGCTCGCGAGGTTGTGAGCAAGCTCGAGTCGATGCGTGGACCGGCGTCAGAACTTCTGGCGCGCTTCGACGGCGAGGTGTTGTTCATTTCGCCGCCGAGCCTCGGCGAGGCGCTGCGGATGGTGAGCTTCGTTGGCGCCTTGGAATACGGCCAGCGGATGGACGTCGATGTGGAGGGCCGGTTGAAGCGTCTTCTGCCGCGGCAAGGTTTCCGCGCCATCGAGTCGGTGGTGACTTGGCTTATGCTGATGGGCTGGCGGCCGAAGGTGGCGCCGGAAGAACTTTCTGCTCCCAAGGAGCCGAACCGGCCGGAGACCGCTGGAGTCAAGAGCTCCGCCTGATCTGAGGTTAGCACAATCTAAAACTAGTGGGTTTATGATTTGTGACAACTTAAGGATTGTCCTAGCGGGTTTAGCAACTAGCTTTAGATTGTGAAAGCTAAGCAACAGCAGGTAATTCTCGCGGGACTGGAAAGACGTCTTCCGGTCCTTCGTCCAGCGTCAGCGGCCGCAGCCAAACCGGCTCGCGGCTGGATCAATGCCGTTCGGACCGCCTGTGGCTTGAGCCAGCGGGACGTGGCGCGTCGCTTGGCGCGCGCCCAGCAAGCAGTGGCGATCGCCGAAAAGGCGGAGGAGCGGGAAGCGATTTCTTTGCAGACCCTTCGCCGCGCCGCGGAGGCGATGGATTGCGAGTTGGTTTACTTCATCGTGCCTCGCGGCGCGAAATCCTATGCGGACCTCGCTTCGAAGAACGATCCGCGCATGAAGCACCTGCGCGCCAGCGAGCAATCGATGGCGTTGGAAGATCAGGCCGTTGGTGACCTGCCTACAAAACTCCTATGAGCGAAGGCCTGTTCGGGTCGGATGCAGACGCGACGCCCCTGAGTGATGAGGAGAAGCAGGGGCTCATTCCTGGCATCACCACGCGCGCGGAGCTCAATGAACTCGAGCGGCACAACATTCTTGAAGCGCGGGTGTGGGCGATGCGGCGACGCCAGCTTCAACGCGGGGACCTGGTGAGCGACGTGTTCGCACGCGAGTTGCACCGTCGCATGTTCAACGGCGTTTGGCGCTGGGCAGGAAAATACCGGACCACCGAGAAGAATCTCGGCTGGGAGGTGCATCGGCTAACCGAGGGCGTGCGCAACGCCTGCGAGGACGCGCGGGCATGGATCGAATTCAAAACATACTCCGTCGAGGAAGCGGCGGTCCGGTTCCACCACCGGCTCGTGTTGATTCATCCCTGGGCCAACGGAAATGGAAGACACGCGCGGTTAATGGCTGATGTCGTCTGTGCGGCGCACGGAGGAGCAGAGCTTAGTTGGGGCGCGAATGCCGATTTGATTGGGCACGGCGAAATTCGGCGCCGCTATATTGCCGCAGTCCGAGAAGCAGACGGAGGCAATTTCACTCCACTCATCGCATTTGCGCGAAGCTGAGCCGAAGTGGTCCATCTGGATAGACTAAAGATCGAGGAATTCGAACTTTCCGTCTTGCGTGACCCGCGCCGCACCCCCGTTGCAGTAGACTACGAGTTCGCCGGTTTCTGAAAAACCGGACTTCTCCGGTGCTCCGGGCAAGATCTTCCATCGCACGGCGCGTCCGTCTCCCGCAGCGTCGAATTCGATGCGATAGATCGAGCCATCGTTAAAGAACAGGTGCGCCAGTCCAACCGTTGCGAAGATGCCGGATGGTGTCTGGTGAACGCCACGGACGTTCTCGTGGAGCAGCACCTGCGTCTGACCGTTGGTTTTTTTCAAAACGAGTTCTCCGCCCCATTCTCCACGATTGCTACCGAGCAAGACACCTTCTTTCAGCTTCAACCCGCACGTCGGCTTCATTCGCAATTTTTCCCCAGTGTCTTCAGACGGCACCTCAATTGCCGGCTCATCCTCAAGCAGCGCCTTGGCGCTCAGCTCGTCGGGCCCTAGGACCAATGGCTTCCCGCGAACCGGACCGGTGTCCGGATAAGCGTCCGTGCCCGCATTGACGTATTCGAAAAACTCGAAGGGGAAATTCGCGCGCGCCCACCGTGACTCGTATGTCGCCCGTCCGCGGATAACCTCAATTGCCTTGGCCGCCGCCGTGCGCACGGGTTTGAAGCCGTGCGCCTGCGCCACCTTTTGCAGTTCGGGAACCGCCGCTTTGGCTTTGAGTCGCCCGAGCGATTCGGCGGCAACATACACCAGCCGCCAATCGTCCTCGTTGCTGAGCAGCTGCCGCAAATCATCGGTTGCTTCAGTGTAGCCAATGTAGCCCAAGGCACGAGCGGCGTTGACGCGCAGCTCCCAATTTTCATGCGTCAAAAGCTTCGTCACCTCGGCGCCCGCGGCCTTGCCGTTGTGACCAATCTCCGCGAGGTCCCGCAAGAGTAGTTGGTCGGGCGAGGAGCGCAGACGAGCAGCGAACACCTCCGCGGCATCGGGGCTGCCGATTCCGGCAATCGCGGAATCAACGGCCTCCGCGAACTCTGGCTCTGCTCGCGCCAGCTTTTTCAGCGCTGGAACCGTGTCGCTTGCTTCAACGCCGATCGATGCCAAGGCGCGCAACGCAGCGCGTCGATTTTCACGGACAGCCGATCTGTCCTGAATGGCCGCGAGCAGAATCGGAACAGCGGGAGCGGCGTCCTTCCCTTGCTCGTTGAGGATCTGGCACACGGCAGCACACAGTTGACGATCGACGACGGCTTGGGCGTGGAACAGCTGTGCCAGAGCGATGGCTGCTGCCCCTTTGGCTTTCGTCAGAGCCCACGTCACCTGCGTGTGGCTCTCCGGCCGACGCTGAAGATCGCCGATTAAGTAGGCGATCGCCCGTGGCGTTCCAACTCGGCCAATCGCCGGCGGAATCCAACCGTCACCGCGTTGATGGGCGCGAATGAGAGCATCGAGGTGCCTTTCTTCCAAGCCGGGCAGATCGCGCAGAACGTAGCCGGCGAAGAACCTGATATGATCGTTTTTGTCCTCCAGCAGCGTGATCATCGGTGCGACCGCCAGCCGACCGAAAGCTTGGATTTCTTTCGCCAGGTTTTTCTCCGGACGACCGACAGAATGTCCGTTGCCGTCCGCCACGCTCGGGATGCGCTCGAGAAGCTTCTGCAGCTCGAGCGGAATCCGTTCTGGTTCAACTTGAGCGTGCAGCGCGGCGGCGATGCTGAGTGCGAGCAGGAAGAGACACGGCCGCATATTCATGCAACGGGTAGGGGCTGGGTTAATTAGAGGATCGTTCGCCCGGCCCGAGGCGCCCGAGTAACTCTTCGTAAACTGACCATGGGAGTGAGACTCCGTCAACGGAGTTGCGGACCGGGGCGCGCCTGAGCGGACGCGTGAAGCCCCCGTTCTATGCGTAACGGGGCCTTCGCGTAAGATTGCGCCGCCCAACTTGGGGCATGTCTGGAAGAAAGCCCCTCTTTGAATCCGAACTGCCGCACGTTTACTCCGTCTTGGAAATGACGTCGCCGCGCGACCGCGTGCTGGTCGCTCTGGGACTGAACACGGGCTTTCGCGTGAGCGAACTGCTCTCACTCAATGTCAGCGACGTGTGGGACGGCGAGCGCGTGCGGCCGCAGGTCAAGGTGGCGCGCGCGAAGATGAAAGGCGGGCGTGGGCCGCGGCGGAAAAGTGTGTCGTCGCGCGTGGTGCCGCTCAACGAAACGGCGACCGTGGCGCTGCAGCGGTATTTGTTCGCGCGGTTGGGTGAAGGGCCGGTGGCACTGGAGGAGCCGCTGTTCCCGAGTCGGTTTCGCGGGAAACGGATGACGCGCTGGGGCGCGAACGACATCGTGCATGCGGTGCTCGCGAAGGCGGGCATCGATGGCAACGGCGACTACGGGACGCACACGCTGCGGAAGACGTTTTGCCGGCAAATCTACAAGCGGACGCACAACGACCTGAACCTGACGCGTGCGGTGATGGGGCACTCGAGTTGCGCGACTACCCAGAAGTATCTGCACGTTGATGAAGAGGAGATGGTGCAGGCGGTAATGTCGCTTGCGGCGCCGGCGCCTACACTTCCGCCTAAAGAGGCGCTTTCAGGGTGAGACGAACCGCGGCCACACGCACCACCACGGCAACGGGGGCTGATCGCGCTTGGCCTTCTCCGACCAAGTGATCTCGAATTGCTGGCGCGGGTATTCCTGCATATTTCGTTGGATTAGCTCGCGGAATTTCAGTTCCTGCCCCGGCGGGGCCGGCGCGGCGGGCGGCGAGCCCGAAGGTCATAGAGGTTTCCAGCGGAGATGCAGGGTGGCATTGATGTCGTCTTCGAAGCGGCGTTTGATTGCGCCGCCCAATGCCTTTAAGTCGGCAGTGTTTTTCCGCGCCAATGCACATTGGATTCGGAGCGTTTCGCGGACGCTTACCGCGAGGGCATAGGGGTTGACCTCGAGGCTGCCACCGAACGGCACCGCCGCTTCGGGGTGATTGGTCGAAAACTTGCCGCCATTTTTCACCCGCGCTTCATGGACGAGCCCGTTTCTGAAATGGTCACAGAAAAGCTCTGCATAGTTCTTCTTCTCCAGGCCGGGAATCGTTTGGAAAAACCCGATCATGCGGCCCCTTGTCCCGCTTGCTCCGGTAAAGATTCCACCCAGGGCGTCCGCCGCACAAACCGCGAGCAAGCCTGCGGCGAAATCGAAGCGACCCGCTTCGAGTGCAAGAGCTGGCGAAATATAGAAACCGTCGATCCTTGCCTCGAATTGATCGGCCAATTTGCCGCTCCTAAAATCCAGCACGTGAAATGGAATTCCGGGCGCAAACTGCAAGACTCCGTCTATGTCTGACATGGTAGGGTGCCTCCGAAGCGGTGAACAGAAATTCAAAGCTGACGTTTGCGGCCTGAGGACTCCAGCAAGTTCCGATTGCCGTCCTGCGGGCCCGCGAAGCGTCGAATACCGTTGTCTGGTCCCCGGGGTGGTCCTATCGCTCGCGGTGCGACGATGACCGGAGATGCCGACAGCCCAAAGCCTGCGAGGGACAATCCGCCGCCCCTCTCGGCCGCGGACCTGCGGGCGTCCGGCCTGAACCTCCTCCTCCTGACGGCACAGGCCTACTACAAGATGCTGGAAAGTGTGCTGCGCAGCCCGGCCCAGGCCCTCGATCTTGACCTAAACCAGCACTACCTCTGGACCGTTTCGACCATCGAGGCCCTGCTGAAAAACAATCCCGAGCTGCGCGATTTTCCGGGCAAGTTCGAGCCGCTGGTGCCAGACCTGTATCCCTCGACCGTCCTTGACTACGAATGGGAGGATTACGCGGCGCCACAGGTGGAGGGTTTCCTGGCCACTGTGCAAAAGTACGTCTTCGGCAAAGGTGGGTCCGTCGAATTGGCGCAGGGCAGCCCGGCGTGGATTTTTGTCGAGATGTTCCGGCCGAACGTCACCGCCTCCATTGAAAAGGCCGACGCCTACTATGAGCGGATGCAGCAACACCTGCGGAAGATGCTGAAGCAGGCCAAACCACAACCGGCGCCGGAGGTCGGGGCCGCTGCCGCCCGGCAGGAACCGGCTCGCCAGCCTGCGCCCCCCGCCCAGACGCCGGTTCGCCCCGCCATGCCCTTCAACACCACCGCGTTTCGAGTCATGATCGCCTCACCCTCCGATGTGCCGGAGGAGCGGGCGATCGTGCGCGAGGTGCTCAACGACTGGAACGACCAGCACTCCGAGCAGCGGTCGGTCGTGCTCCTGCCGGTCGGCTGGGAAACCCATTCCGTGCCGACGCTCGGCGACCGGCCCCAGGCCATCATCAACAAGCAGGTCTTGAAGAACGCCGATGCGCTCGTCGGCGTGTTCTGGACCCGCATCGGCACCCACACCGGCAAGGACGTCAGCGGCACGGTCGAGGAAATCCGGGAGCACGTGGCCCTGGGCAAGCCCGCGATGATCTACTTTTCGTCGCGCCCCGTGCCCCCGGACAAACTCGACTCCGAACAGTTCAAACAGGTGCAGGCCTTCAAGAAGGAATGCAAGGGGTGGGGCCTGATCTGGACCTACAACGATCACGATGATTTCCGCGATAAGCTCGCGCGCCATATCAACCGGCTGGTCTCGATACTGCTTGAAGGGAAGCCGGTCCCGCCGCCGGCGCCGACGGCAGCGCCGGAACTCAGCACGGAGGCCAAAACGCTCCTGTCGGAAGCCGTGCAGGATCGTGACGGCTACATCTTGTATTCCCCGACTCACGACGGCGCCGATCTGGACACCAACGGCAAGTCGCTCATCCCGCCGAACAATCCGCGGAAGCGGGCGGCGATGCTGGCGGCATTGAAGCGGCTGCGAGAGCTGGAATACCTCGAAGACGAGTCGGGGAAGGGGGAGGTCTTCATGGTGACGGCGGCGGGCTTCGCGGCGGCGGACAAGTTCGGCTTCAAGCGCACCGATCCGCCCCCCGAACTGGAGTAACGCCGGCCGGCCCGGGTTGATTTCCGGGAGGAGGCCGGCAATCTTGCTGCCGATGGCCAAAGGCAAGCACACGGCTTCCGGCAAGGATCGCTCGGCGACGACCCATCTCAAAAACGAATTTACGCAGATGGAGGATCCGCTGGGCGGCCTGAGCGGTGCCGAGCGGCAGCAGGCGCTCGAAGCCGTGGCCGCCAAGGCGCGGCAGGATTTCGATGCCAGCGTCGTGCAGCTGAAGGCGGCGGTGCGTCGCTTCAATCCGTTCCAACTGTTGGGTCATTTCGCGTTCTATGACCAGATCCACCTGCAGCATTCCGAGGGGAAGAACGGCTACGACCCGGCGGGGCAAAGCGTCGTCGAATGGCTGCAAGCCCTTGTGCTGCAAGTGCCGGAAATGGAGGTGCAGGACGTGTTGGAGGTCTGCCCGGTCGGCACCCAACTGCACGACGTGAACAAGGCGCTCAACACCTCCCAGGAGTGCTACGGGTTGATGCGCCTCGCGAACAAGGCAGGGCCGGAGCCAGTCGGCATGGCCGCGGAGCTGATCCGCCAGCATACAGCCTTCGTGCGCAACGAGGGCTACGGCTGGCAGCTGCAGCGGCTGCACCGGGAGATCTTCCGACCGCTCGATGCCGAGTTCCGTAGTCGCGAGGGCGTCTCGCTGACGGAAATGGCGAATGTCCTGTGGGTGGCGTTGGAGAAAGTGCAGAAGCGGCTGAACGAAGACTGGAACCAGCGTCGCAAAATTCTCACCCGGGACAAGGCGAAGGACGTCATTGCCGGATTTGCGGAGCTGATCGAACGGAATCCGGAGCAGGTGCGCGCCGACATGGGCGAGTTTGCGCACGACGTGGAGAAAGTCCGCTACGGGGTGATGAACTGGCTCGATGAAAAGAATTTCCGCCATTTCTATTTTCAGGAAGCCGACCTCGTGGCCCTGTTTCCGGCCGGAACGCCGGTGGAAACGGTGCGCCGGCTGATGGGCCAGATGAGCCTCAAGTGGGAGGAACTCGCGGACCGCGATCCGGAGAAACTTCTGTTGGACAACCCCGTGTGGTCGCGGCCATTTATCAACGTCGGCGGCGGCAACTACTATTGTCCGGTCATCGGGCTGGTGCAGTCTTTCGGTCTGGAAATCGTCGAGGGGCTGCTGCGGACCCATCAGGACCTCTGGGACCGCTACGGCGACACCGTGCGCGGCGCCTACCTCGAGGGCCGGACGGAAGCGGCGGTCCGGGCCGCCTATCCGAAGGCCAGGATCTTCCGGGGCCTCAAATGGCCGGGCGCGGACGGCAAGGACTACGAAAACGACGTGCTGGTGCTGATCGACACCCACGCCGTGATCTTCGAATGCAAATCGGGCCGGGTCCGGGCGCTGGCGCAGCGCGGGCACGCCGCGGCGATGAAGACCGAAATCGAAAAGATCATCGGCGAGGCCTCGCGGCAGGGCCGGCGCTTTGCCGAGTATTTGCTGGCGCAGAAGAAATCGATCCGGCTGCCGGATGCCTCCGGAAAAATGCAGGAGCTGGACCTTACCCATCTCCTCCGGGCCACCACGGTCAACGTGACGCTGGATTACCTCGGGCACCTCGCCGTGCAGCAACGGCTGCTGCACTCGGCCAGCATGGTCGCCACCGACACCGCCCTGACGGCCACGCTGCCGCTGCATGAATTGGAGATTGTCCTTGAGCTGCTCGATCGGCCCGCGCTCTCGACGCACTACTTCCGGCGGCGTTCCGAGATCGCCTCAGCCAACGACATGCTCGCCGAGGAAAGCGGCATGCTGGCGCTCTATCTCGCCACGGGTTTCGACTTTGGGGACGCCGAGGGTGACACCAAGCACCGGTTCATCGTGTCCAGCCTCGGCAAGAAGCTGGATCCGTACTTCATGCGCAAGGACACCGGGACGCCCGTCCCCAAGCCCGCCCTGCGTCTCCGAGGCTGGTGGTCGGACCTCCTGACGAAGTTCGAGGCCAAGAATTTCCCGGGCTGGATCGAATCCTCGCACGCCCTGCTGTCGGTGAGCTACGACAAGCAGGAAAAATTCGAGCAGATGTGCAAGCAGCTGGTTCGCAATGTCCGCACCAACTGGCGCGACCCGATGCACAACAACACCTGCGTGATGGTCGTCGGCTCGCCGACCTGGCGCACGGCGGTGATTTACCTCGTCATCAAACATCAGGACCGGAAGGAACTGCATGAGCTGGTCAAAGATCGGATGGCACGCGCGGTGGAAACCCACGGCGTCAAGCGCGCCATCGTGATTGCCACCTCCGCGGTAGAACGGACCTACCCCTATCTCGGCGTGTATTTCCATTGCGCGGAGATGGAGGACGATGGAGTGGGGCAGCCCTTCACGCCCGGGGTCCCGCTCAACTGAACGAGCATTTCCTTCCCCTAGCGCCAGATGCCCTGCGCGCCCAGAATACCCAGCCCTCCGCTCCAGCGGTCAAGGTGGAGCGCAGGCGGAGCCGAGCGATACCTGCGGGCACAATCATGGCTGGGCGCGCCGACTTTCCAACGCCCTTAGCACCGAGTCTTACCGGTTGGACGTTGCCCCGAGCCATGCTGCGGATTTGATCGCCGCATGCGACCGCGCGCATTCCCCGATTTAAACCTGCTTCCTGACCCGGAATTCTTCCGGGAGGTTGCCGTCGGGCTGGGCCATATCGCGAAAAACGTCACGGCCATCGATGCGGATGCCCGTCGGCTCGTGGAGGAGAAACGGGGACGCGGCGCCCGCATCCTGGACGCCTTTGCCGCGGAGGAAGCAGGGAAATACATGATTCTTCTTGATGCGGTGCGCTGCCCGCGCAACCCGCCCGGTCGCTTGCACGCCCAGCTCAAGAAGGCAGGCCAACATCTACCGAAAATCCTCTATTCGGAACTGTGCGACATCCGCCCGGCGGACTTCGCGGAAGTAAAGCGCTGGATCGATTCCGAGTCCCAGCAGTTCTACCTCGATGGGCCAACCGGCGGGGATTGGATCTTCCGCAACCGGATGGTGCAGTCCCGCGAAGACACCTTGTACGTGGATTACATCGCGGCGGAGGGCGACCATTTTTGGAATTTCCCTTGCCATATGGACGACAGTCTCGTCGAGCTGTCGCCCTCGCGGGCAAGTGTCCGCATGGTCGCTGCCTTGTCGCAGGCGGGCTTCGGCGCGGAGGCGGCACTGCCGGTAATCGCGGAGCTGTGGCGTCCCTTACCGATGGCTGACAGCACCCACACTCGCACGCTGCGCGGCTGGAACGTCGAATCCCTGAAGGCCCTCGAGTCACGCAAACTGCTGCTGGAACGCCCGGACGCGGATTATTCCCTGATTGCGGGTGAATGGCCTTTCCCCCTGTACGATCTCCCGCTGAAAGAGATTCCGGTGGATACAAAAGATTTGGAGAGCCGGAAAAGCAGCTACGAAGAGTAACTGAGCATGCGCTTCCTGACACCTGCGGAGTGAAATCGCCTGCCGAAACGCGCCCTCTTACGCCAATCGGACTGGCCAGGATGTGGTGCCGCCCTCGAGCATGGTGATATCGGGATGCAGCGGCTCCTTCGGCGGCTGGCCGCGCTCGGCGCGCTTTAGCCGCAGCGAGGCGAGGAGGCGTGAGCCGACCTCGGCCTTTGTGCCGCCGGCCGCGAGCAGCCGGGCCAGGCGCAGTTTGATCGGGGTCGCGTCTGCGGGGAACACATAGTAAGAACCGCCACCGGCCGGCTCGTGCGTTTCGGCGAGCTCCGAGACCAACTGGCGCAGCTCGGATTCGATGGGCCGGAGATCGTCTCCGCCGAGGAGGGATTCCAGCAGTTCGGCGCTGCCGATGGCGGGGCCGAATCGCGGCGGCTGCGCCCACCGCACGGTGCCGCGGCGGATGGCCTCGGTGAGCTGCAGCCGGAACGCACCGTCCGTTTCCGCCACCTGCAGGATGCAGCGGTAGAGGTCCGAGCGGTTGCCGCCGGGCAGCGCATCGTCTGGGATGTGGAGCAGTTCGAGCAACCGGGCGTGGCAGCGCGGATCGGGATTCAGGGCGAGCGCGTCGAAAATTTCCGAGTAGGCCGCGCCGCGCAGCGGCGCGGTGTTGGAATACTCCAGCAACAGGTCGACCGCTTCCGGGGCCGGGCTCTTGGCCAGTAGGCCGTAAATATCCCGCGCGTGGTAGGAATTCATCCGCGCTGCGGGCAGGCGGCGCATCCGCTCCGTGGCCGCGGCCGGCGCGTCGCTAGACAGCAGCAGCCGCAGGGCATCCTGGACGCCAAACCACGTGTCGTTCGAGCCGTGCTGGACGGCCTCGTGTTCGGCGATGAACGGTTCGAGGACGGCGGCGACCCGCCGGCCCGGCAGGACCAGGCCCCGTTCCTGCATGACGGTCAGGGTACGGACAATCACCCAGCCGTGTCTGGCTCCATCGAGCGCGAGCAGGCGGTCGAGCGCCCGCGGGTCGTGCAACCGGCCAAGTGCCGCGACCAGTGCCGGCAGCAAACGGCGTTGCCCGTCGTCGGCCGGCAGCGCCTCGATTCGCTCGATCGCCCGGACGATGGCGTCGGCGCGCGGCCGGACCGCGGGCCGGATATCATCGAGCGCCCGCTCGGGCACGGGAGCGGCCCGGCGGTATCGCCCGGTCTCCGGCCGGTTGGGCAGTGAGCCGTCCTTGAGACTGAGCAGGACAAGGCCGTCGGCGCCTTCTGTGCAGAGCTGCGGATCATCGAGCCAGCGCAGGAACTCCGTTTCGGCCGCCGCGGCCCGGGAGAGGGCCAGCGCGCCGGCATACCAGTTCCACCAGCTGGTGTGGTAGCGCTGAATCCGGCGGGGCGGTCGGGCTGCCGCGGCTGCGGCGACTTCACGCCGGTGCGCCTCGATGCGGGCGGTTTCCTCGTTCCCCCAGCGCACGATCACCGCGACGTCGTCCGGCGCGCCGAGCGAACCGAGCAGGACGGCGAGGGTGGGGCGGTAGGATCGCGCCTCCTCGTCCGTCGGAATCGCCTCTGAGGTCCGGAGGACCAGCGCCCGCAGCGAATCGCGCTGCGCCGCCGTGACCTGCTCCCCGAGGGAGTCATCGAGGGCCGACATCGGCGAAATCGCCGCGACGAGGGCCTCGAGCGAGGGGAAATCAGTGACGGTTGCCGCCTTGGCGAGAACGGCATCGACCAGAATCTGCAGCACCGCCGGCGACTGTCGCCGCAATTCCTCGGTGTGCGGCAGGTGCATCGTGTCCCGGCCGGCGAGTTTGTCCGCGACGTAGGCGTCCACGAAAACCCGCGCGACGCGAAGCGAGCCGGAAGCTAGGAGCGTTTGGACCGGCGCGGAAGCGCGGTAATTTGTGCGCGGGGCCGCGACGACGCGGGTCGCGACTGCCACCATCGTGTCCTCCGGAAACTTATCCAGCCAGTGGTCCAGCGGTTCGGGCAGCTCCGTCCCAAAGGTCTCCACCAGCCACGCCGCCATCCAATCCCGCTGCGTGCGCCAAAGCAGGTGCGTGTGGTGCGCAATCGTCCGCAGCGCGCTCTGGCGGGGGTTCGGCGGGACCATCGGGGCCGCGCGCAGCGCCGCGAGAGCCCGGTTGAGTTCCTCCTTCGCCAACTCGGTCCAGTCGGCGTGCGCCGTGCGGCGGAGCACGTCCACGATGCCCCCGCGCAGGGGCGCCGACTCGGTGGCGTCGAACTTCGCGCGAATCGTCGCGACGTGCGGGGTGAGGCTCGCGGCGGGGACGTAGGGCAGGACCTCGACGTAGATCTCCTCGCCCCAAGCCCCGAACTCCGCGGCGAAGAGGATCTCAATGACGCGGGCGACCCGGCCCTGCTCCAGCAACAGACGCAGGGCGGAAGCGCGCACCGAGGGCGGGCCTTGCCGCGCCCGGGCATCGGCGTAGGCGATTTCGTCGCCGGCGGCCTCGCGGCTGATTTCCCGCAGGAACATCGTCTCGACGCCGACCTGACACCGCGCGAGGCGATCGGTCGCGCCGGTCCCGAGAACGGCGAGTCGGAACGGCTCATGCAGGCGGCACATGAAGAACATCGCCTGGTCGTCCGCCTCAAGGTTTGGCCAGACCAAGTCCGCAAAATCAGCCTGGCCCGTCGCCAGCATGGCCGTGAGGGCGCATTTCTCGTGGAGACCACCGAGGCGGTGCCATGCCCGCAACGCCCGACCCAGCTCGTCGCGCACCGCGGCCCAGACCGCCGCGCCGGCCAGGTTGACGAGCTCGGCGGCGCGGATCAGGTCAACGGGCATCATCCAGCGCACCAACGCGGCCGCGAAGTCCATCGCGCCTTCGGCCGCGAGCGATTCGATAGCGAAGTCGACGGCCTCCTGCCAGGCGGGCTGGTTCAGGTAGTCGCGCTGCAGCTGGAAAATCGATGGGCCTTCCGGACGCGCCGCGAGCCGGCCGACCTCAGCGAGCAGCCAGCGGCTCGAGAACCATTCTTGGAACTGCTGGTGGATGAAGCCGTAACCCGGCGCCCCGTAGGGCAGGTAGAGCAGCGCGTGATGGTCGGCGAGGCTCGCGGCAATGGCCGGGGCGGCGCCGGCCTGGCCAATCACTCCGGCGGCAATTAGGGCCGTGCTGCGGGCAGCGATGATTTCCACCGCCCGCGCCTGCGGGATGACGGTGAGACCGGCCCGGGTCATCTCGACCGCGAGGTCCGTTTGGTATTGGTAGTGGCAATCCTGGCAGGGCAGGGCGCGCAGCCGGGCCGCGTGCTGGTCGGTGTCCTGCAGGTCGGTGAGGAAACTTTCGAGCAACCCCGCGCGGCTGTTGGGAATCGGCCGACCGGCCCGGGCGAGCCGGATCGCCGCGCCGAGGAACAGCGGCGTCTCGGTGACTTCGGCCAGGACCTGGCTCTGCGCGATTTGGCGGAGGAGCGCCTCCGGGTCGGTCAGGTTTGCCGCCCGGATGGCGGCTTCCCGTTTCGCCGCGGTGAGGGGCAGGAGCTCGAGGACGGTCTCGCCGACCATGGGAGGCGTACGGCGCGTGGCCCGCGTGCTCAGGAGCACCCCGGGCACGCCGTAGCTGAGCAGGAAGTCATTCAGCAGCTCGGACGCCCGCGCCTGCTCCGCCTCCGGCGCCTCGTTCCAACCGTTGAGCAGGATCACCAGTCGTCCCGTGGTCAGCAACAGGTTCGCCGTCGCGGCCGCGACGCCGTGGTTGATGAGCAGGCCGACCACGTGGGTCGCGAGGTCGCGTTGCGAGGCGAGCCAGCCGCTCACTGAAAAGACCAGCGGCACCGGACCTTCGGCCTTCGCCGCCAGTTGCTCTGCGACCTGAAGCAGGGTGATGGTCTTGCCGGCGCCGGCCCGCCCGCCCAGCAGCAGCTTGTGTCCCTGGGCCACGGCTTCGGCTACCCTCGCCACGGTCCAGTTTTCACCTGATCCGTCCGTGGTCGGCTTCTCCCGGACATCAAGCTCGATGATGCCCGCCTGGTTGTAGCGGTATCTCTCACGCCACTGCGCGATCATCCGGTCGCTCGCATCGCGGGTCGCCACGATGGCGGCGGCCATTTCCACGCCGTGTGCCGCCTCAAGTCCTTGCAGCCGCTGGGCTAAGTCCTCGGCCCGCTGCTTCAGGCGAACGAGGTCCGGAGCGGAATAGCGTTTATCGTCACGATCGATGATCGCATGGTGGTTTTTGCACGCCCACAGGCCGTTGTCGGCATGGCTGCGCCGCTCCGGTGTCAAAGTCGCGTCGTAGCGCGGGCCCCCACTCGCGGCGGCCGTTATATGCGCGGCCTCGCCGATGCTTACCGCCTTGGCGGGATCGAGCCCGGGGCCCTCGGTCTGGCAACGGCAAACCGCGCAACGGAAGCCGGAACGCGCAGCGATGGTTCTCCTCGTGGCGGCGGAGAAGTCGTCTCGGTTGTTGGCTGCGCTGGCAGACATCGCATTGGGTGATCGGGCGGTTGCCCTCGAGGGGACGCCGGCCCAGCGCCCACGGCAACCCGCAAATCACGGGTCGAATGCGCCTTTCATCGGTGTCGCCACACCTTCACCGCCCGCAATACCCAGCCTCCCTCTTGGCGGTCAAGGTGGAGCGCAGCGAAGCGAGCAATACCTTAACGGCCACTGAGACAATCGTGGGGCGGGCGGGGGCATTGGCTTCCGTGCAGCGAGGCCTAGCGGCCGGTGACACCGGGCCTCCATCTTGGATGCATGCATCATTGCCATCGCCCGCGCCCCCTCCGCCCCAGACCTGAACACCCCGTTCCCCGCCGTCTGGGTGGCTCAGACGCGGCGTGACTTGTTACACGCTCTTTTTCGGAAACCATGCTGGCCAGCGGTCTGGATTCTCAACTCTCGGAGAACCCCACGAATTTTTGAATCGCTACATGTCACACCCGCGGCGTGGGCCGCCGCACGGTAAGCCTCGAACGGTGCGCGGGGCATTGCCGTTTGCGGACGGCCGGTTCGACCGTCACGAGACGACATCCATTTTTCGCGCACACTGTCGCTGACTTGCCGAAGTGCGGCGCGAAGCGCCTTGAGCAATTCACGGGCAAGGGGAGGGCGTCCCGGTCCTGTTCGGATCAGATCGAGCAGCGGTTCGTTGGGATGGGTCAACGCCAGCTTCCGCCATCGGAACGCCTTCGCTCGAGAAATGCCATAGTGGCGCACGAGTTTCCTGAGCTCGGTCGCCTCGCGAGGCCAGCCCTCTCGAAAATCTAGGTCGCGCGGTTCGGGGTGTTTTTGCACGGTCGAGAGTATCAAATTAAAACAAATTACGACCTTTTTGAGAATGAAGAGCCGGGAGCAAAATAGGAGAGAAAACCTCGGTTAGCTCAACCCACAATTTTAAATATGAACGACTCAGTGTCATTTTCGCCGGCCGAACGCCAAAAGAAATTCCGCAAAAAAGCGCGCGCGGAGTTTGGTGTTCGTGTCGTCACCTATCTCCTCCGTCCCTGCGAAGACCGTTTTCTCCGCGGAGCGTTTCTCGCGCGATACGGCCACGAAATGTCCGCTACGGCACGAAGGGAGTTTGCCGCTTCAAAGGCCAGCGCAGTCGCGAACGATGCGGGAGAACAGCTGGAGCTCATTCCGGGCAATTAGACGAAGCGAGGGTATTCATGGGCACCTACCATCGGCCGAAAATTCGCGAGGCAGACTGGCAGCTGGTCGAACGCATGGCGACTGAGCGCGGCGAAACGACTGCAGCCGTGCTGTCCAAGGCGATCGAGAAGGCCCATAACCGGACGCGCGGCGATGGGGCCGATGCTCTCCGGTTTCGAATGTGCCGTGAGGTGCTCGCGCGCGCGGTCAAAGATCTTATTCGCTACGAGGGCGCTGTGTTCGAACTGCGTAGGGAAGTCCGCGCTGCGATCGCTCCCCAAACGATCTGTGGATGTGCGATGCTCGACGAAATTGATCGTTGCGTTTCCGAAGTCCTAGGGAGCAACGCTGCGCTCCGGCGTGACTTGTTTCGTGCTTTGGAACTTCTGAAGAAGGGGGAACGCCAATGATCATAGAAGTTCTGTCGGCATGTGGCCGGCCCCAAAGTGCCGTGCGTTACTTGTTCGCGCCTTTCGATGCTGCGGGTCGCGCTAGGCCGAGTGCGCCGATGGTCATCGATGGAGACCCTGAGTGGTTTCTGCAGGCCGCGACTGCATCCAAGCTGAAATACCCGTATTTGTCCTGCGTGCTTGGTTATCAGGAGGGATTCGCGGTCGTGGGCGGCGAACGGATGCGTGAAGACATCAGATTCGTGAAGCATCATCTGACGCGTGGTATTGACCCGTCCCGACTCCCGTGGCTCGCCGTGTTGCACCTAGGAGCGACGGGCTGTCATGCCCATCTCGACATCGTGAGCGAGGATCTTCTCTCGGGCAAACAAGTGCCCTTGTCGAGCGCCACCGAGGAGGACCATGAGGTTTCGAGAACGGTTGCGCGGATTTGCAATTTCAGGAACGGCTATTCCGACCCCGGTGAAGTCCAAGCGTGGCGACAACAGGAGCCTTCGATTCGCGCGCAGATTCAATCGGTCGTAACGGAGTTCGATGTGCGAACGCCTGGCGATCTGGCCCTTCTGTTGAAGGTTAACTCGGTTCAGGTCGGCGACTTTAATCATGAGCATATCCAAATCCAAACTGCCGACGGCTTCCGCTACACTTTCCCTTTCCGAGCCGAGCCCGCCGGCCTCGGCTTCATCATCGATCCCGCCAAGGAGCCGGCTCGCCTCGAGCATCGCCGACGCGATCCTCTCCGAGTTGCTGAGGAAATTGCAGACTGTGAACGGACCCTTGCCGTCTTCACAGATCGGCGGACCATCGAACTCGTCCGGCGGTTCGGAACGGAGAATCTCGCCGCCAACAATTGCCTCCACAATCGCCTTCTGTGCGCCTTCGAAGGCGACGTTACCGATCGTGACCTTAGTCACGAACGCGTTGGCTCTTTTGACGATTCTCACAGCGCTAATTCTTGCCATAGCGCTGTTCCGCCAACGAACGGTGCCTCCACCGTCTCTTTTGGAGACGACTGCGGTTCTTGTGAAAAAACAGTTGGATCAAAAGGAAATGGAGCTGGCCTCGGTGCGCCAACAGCTCCAGTCGGCGCAGGCTTCGCTTCGGGATCTGGATTGGGCCGCCAAGGCAATGGCGCAGCAACAGACCTTCCTGCTCCAAGGGAAGAGGTGGTGGGTGGTATCGTTCCAGAATCCGCCAGCTCAGGCGTTTCGCTACCCGCAGGAGCCCAACAGGACCATCTGGGCGATTCCGATTTCACCGGCGGAGACACCCTAAATCACGAATACAATGACGCCGAATACATCTCATCCAGAAACCTCGCCCGACGGACGGCAAAACGACTACAACGCTCCCGAGCGTTGTTACACGGAGTTGGAGCGCCGCTTTCACGAATTGGAGCAGCGCTACGAGCGGCTGCTGACGCAATGCAATGCGCTCGTGAAATCCAATCAGGAGCTCAAGAATATGCTCATTCAGCTCTGCGCATTGCTCAAGGACTCGGAGAAATTGCCGAGCGATGGGCCGACGCGCGCAGAGTTCGAGAAACTGGCGGAGCGAGTGGAGCGCGTTTCGAGTCTATTGACGCCCATCGCGCGGAGCTTGATGCCGCCCTCGGTCGATTCGTCGTAGGTATGAAGCAGAATGGGTTCCGCGCTTTGCCGACTCCGATGTCACACAACCCAGGTATTTCCCATGAGCGGTAATCATCATGGATTTTGGCTCTGCACGCCTACCGGAAGGCACTTCGTGCCCGTAGAAGACCGTGAGGATCTCGATGGAGAGAAGGCGCAAAGCGCGCTCTCTCGTGCGCGGTCGGGCGGAGCGGTCCTTGTCTGCGGCTGCGATGGGCAGAGTCATGGTCGCCCATTTTTAGCCACGAGGCAGAGGTCATTCTCGAGCAGCTTGTCGTGCGTGCGAGAGCGCATCGATGATCATGGCCCCAGCTGCGTCTTCACTCACATTTACGGACAAGCTGAGGGCTTGAAGCTGAGTCACGAGGTTTTTGCAGACCAGAGTGAGTCGCTTGCTCGAGTTCCTACCGGCGCTGGTGCGAGTGTGCCGCTGGCCAAGGCTCGATCGATCACCTATCACCATCTCGTTTCACAGTTGGTGTCCGAGGCAGTCTTCGTGGCCTTTTGTTCGAACAATCCCCGGCCGCCATTTCTGTGTCAGCCGACAATACGGCACTTTGCGGAAGCATGGATGCCTGTCCTCAAAGCCAAACGTTTTGCCAACGATTCTAACGCAATCGCGGCAGCTGGTGCATATGGAGTGCGTATTGCGTTGGGCTTTATTTTTTCAGAGTTGCCGCCGCCCGCGTTAGGCGACGCGATCCTTCCGGTTTTTTGGATGACTGCTGACGGGTTGCTCTCCGCTGTGAACGTGGTGGGTGGCAACGTGCTCTCGCAGGGGGTCCGCAGTGTCACTGGGCGCCAAGGGGTCATACCTCCGCCCTATCTTGTTGTCGCGACTTTGCGGCATGATGGGCGGATCAATCATATCTGGCTGCGCGCCGTTTGGACAGATGGTGCGATTTTCTTCACGATAGAAAGCGATTCCGAACGTCGCTTCTTCGGCCGCATTGCCGAGTTTGGCGCTTCGGTGATTTATCGCCCCACTCTCCGGCGTGAGCTTGATCGGTTAACAACACACCTGCGCCTGCCGCGTCTCATCCGTTGGGCTCACCGTCCTGATGCCCTCGCATTTTTCCGAGCAGACCTACCGGTCATTTGTGAACTTCGAGGTTACAGGCCCGGAGTATTCGATGACTATGATGACAATTTCGCCGATGGGCAGGCGAGCTACCGTCAGCTTGCCGACCTGTTCCGCACCCGAGTGATTAATCTTTGGGAACTGACCGAAGTGCGGACGCCTATCGGCCGCGATAGTTGGGTTTTCCAGAATAGCGCCTTCGGAGGAGTATCGAGTGCAGCGGCCGCGCATGTTGAAAAGGCGGCTTCGGAGCTCGTAGAAAGTGAGGTCGCGCGATGAGTGGCTCGAGTTCTCGTCCGCATCTGTCAGCCGGATGGCGCCCCCGGTGCGAAGTTCTGTTTTTTGCTGCTGGAAATCGGCAATCCGCCGAGTTTAGACGGCACGTTCGCGTGGCCTCCGCGGAGGCCATCCAATGATCTACGTCGATCAGTTTCCCTATTCGGTGGGAGCGGTGGGTGGCTCGTCTCCGTTAAGCGGCGGACAGGGGAAAGCCGTCGTATATGCCGGCGCGTGCATTACTCCGAATGCCGAAATTCGCTCCATTTGGTTTTCGGCGAGGTCCGATGCCGACGCGTTGGAGTTTTGCTCGAAGAATGGTTTTGCGTGCATTGGACAGGCATCATTCAAGCCGAACAATAACGCAGAGCGCGATGCGTTCGACGCTAAGGAGGTGATGCGTCGGCTAGACGTAAGCCGATCGACCATTTATCGTCTTGTGGCGCGCGGCGAGCTCCAGCGTTTGCGCGGCGTGGGAGCGGTGCGCATCACTCGTCTATCTCTTGAGAGATATCTGGAGTCCCAGGCCGCTCCGCGAATCTCGCGTGGGGGTTAGAATTTCACCCGAGCACCCTGCGCCAGGCTGTGTTCGAGCAGCAGATGTTTGTAGGTTTTGAGAAGCAGCATTCCGCCGTCGGCGTGACCTAGCCATTCGGCGATCGTGGGGACCGGGACACCGGACTCGATGCATCGTGTGGCAAAAAGATGGCGCAGATCGTGGTGGTCGAGTGGCGTCGTTCCAACTTTCGCGCACGCCGTTTTGAGTGTGCTGCTGCAGCTGCTCACGCGCGCGATTTTCGTATCGGCGGACTCTTCGCTTCGTTCTGCCCGCAATTTTTCCAAGTGTTGTCGCAAGGACGGGAAAAGCGGCAGCGGGCGATTCTTGCTGCCGTCCGTCTTGGTGCCTGGAACGATGATAACACCTTTGGCGAAGTCGACATGGTGCCAGCAGATCGCTGTGCCTTCGCGCAGGCGACTGCCTGTGAAAGCCAGAAGTCGCGCGAGGTCGGCCGCAGCGGCGGCCCAGCGGGACGGCGAACGCTCCATCGCGACCAGAATCTCCTGGAATTTTTCGGGAGAGGGAAGGCTCAGCAACTTCTTCTCGGGCTTCTCGCGAACGATCTCCATCGCGGGATTGCGGTAGATCGCGCCTTCCTTGCGCGCCTGCTCCAAGATTCCGCGGAGGGCATCGAGGCACTTGTTGAAACTCGATGCGGCCATGCCCTTCTTGATGGTTTTGGCGTTCGGCGCGGCGGGGCGCTCGAAATCCTTCAAGGCCTCGTTCGCCCATCTGTTGCAGTCATCGATCGAGATTCGGCGAACGTCGCGACGAGGCAAGTCGGGCCAGCTGCGGACCAGCGTCTTCACTGTATCCAAGGCGCGAGCCTTTGACGCAGGTTTGAGGCGGCGGTCGTTTTATACACTCGTGGTGTAGAAAACGATGAACCTTGACGTCAGGAAACGATTCTCCGACGCCTCTTCGGCGGATAGAATCTGGCCGGCGGCTGTAAATACTTGCGCGCGTAACTCCTCGATCGCTGTGGGGAGACGCTGCTTGGCAACGGTCGCGACGTCCGTGTCGAGACAGCGCCATTTCTGCTTGCCCCCCACTTTTACCCGGCAGTAGTAATTCCCGCTCTCGCTGTTACGAAGCAAGTTCGTGACGTTGGTTCTTTCCCACTTCTTGCCTTTCTTCGCCGTCTCCATGCCCTTGAGTGTAGAAACGGAGTGTAGAAAATGCAATGTGAGAACAAAAAGAATCGACTCGCAAATTCGTAAGTAGCTGCGAGAGAAAGACAAATAAGTCTCCGCTCAGGTGGTGGAACTGGTAGACACGCAGGTCTCAGAAGCCTGTGCTTAACCGCATGGGGGTTCGAGTCCCCCCCTGAGCACCAATTTTCCTTCGCGAGGCGAAAGAAAATTGTCCGTCGAAGCTTCGGCGAAGGGGACCCAACGACCCCTGCGTGCGCCAGCGTCCTACACTCGCTAACGAATCGCATTCCGCGCCCCGCGTGGTGCGTCCCTTGCTCGCCGGTGTGCTGCTCGCGCTACTCACGACAGCGGCCTACCTGAACAGCTTTCGCGGCGTCTTCCTTTTCGACGACGTGCCGTCGATCGTCGACAACTCCGCCCTCTCCAGCCTCACGCAGTCGCTGCTCCCGCCGGCGGAAGGTGGTCTCACCGTCAGCGGCCGGCCGCTGCTCGCCTTCAGCTTTGCGCTCAACCGGGCGGTGAGCGGGCTCGATGTGTGGAGTTACCACCTCGTCAACCTGGCGATTCATCTGGCGAACGGGCTTCTGCTCGCGGGAATCATTCGCCGCACGCTGCAGCAACCGGCGCTCGCCCCACGCTGGCAGGCCGACGCGCCGGCGATCGCATTCATCGCCGCGGCCCTCTGGTTGCTTCATCCGCTGCAGACCGAGTCGGTCACCTACATTGTCCAGCGCGCCGAATCGCTGGTGGCGCTGTGCTTCTTCGGCGCTTGGTGGTGCTTGATCCGCGCGGCGGAGCAACCGGCGCGGCGTGCCTGGGCAGTTGCAACGTTTGTCGCGTGCCTCGCCGGAATGGCAGCGAAAGAAGTCATGGCCACCGCACCGCTCGTGCTCGCACTTTACGATCGGCTGTTTCTCGCCGGCTCGTGGCGCGAAATGTGGACGCGTCGCGGCCGACTGCACATGGCGCTCGCTGCGACGTGGTGCCTGCTCGGCGCGCTCATGCTGACAACGGGCAGTCGCGGCGGCACCGCGGGCCTGGATACGCCGATGGCGGCGAGCGACTACGCGCTCACCCAATTTCCCGCGATCGCCCACTACCTGCGGCTTTTCCTGTGGCCGCACCCGCTCGTGTTGGATTACGGCACCGCACTCGTGACCGAGTGGTCGCTCGTTCTGCCCGCGGCGGCGCTCGTGCTCGGTCTCGCGGGCCTCTCGTTGTGGGGCGTGTGGCGCGGTCGGCCCTGGGGTTTTTGCGGACTGTTTTTCTTCGTGGTGCTCGCGCCGACTTCCAGCGTTGTGCCGATCGCCTCGCAAACCATGGCCGAGCACCGCACCTACTTGCCGCTGGCGGGGCTCTGTGTGCTCGTCGCGACGGTCGGCGTGAGGTGGCTGCGTGCGCGCGTATGGATTGCCTTCGTCCTCGTGGCCGTCGGGCTCGGCGCCGCGACCTGGACGCGCAACGCCGACTACGCCTCGCGCGTTGGCATGTATGAAGATTTGGCCGTTCGCCGCCCGCAGAACGCCCGCGCGCTCGCTTTGCTTGCCGATTACCATCAGCGCGAGGGCAACCTCGAGGCGGCGCAGCGCTGGCTCGAACGTTCCGTGGCCCTCGAGCCCGTCGTCGAATCGCTCAACAACCTCGGCAACGTCCTCCAGGCGCGCGGCGATCTCGCCGGCGCGCGTGTGCTGTTTGAGCGTGCTCTCGTCTTGCGGCCGACCGATTCCAAGACCCTGTCGAACCTCGGCAACGCACTGGCGGCTGAGGGCCGCATCGACGAGGCGATTGCACGCTTCGAGACCGCCCTGCGCACGAAGCCCGACTTGGCGGATGCACTCTTCAACCTGGCCAACACCCTCGCACAAGCCGGGCGCTTCTCAGAAGCCGCCACACGCTACGAACGCGTGTTGCAGCTCACACCGGACGACGTCGAGGCGCGCGCCAACTACAGCGCGACGCTGCTGGAGCTCGGTCGCACCGACGAGGCGATCGCGCAGATTCGCGACGCCATCCGGCGCCGTCCCGAGCACGCCGGCCTGCGCAATGCCTGCGGTGTCACCCTCGCGCGCGCCGGTCGGCCGCGCGAGGCGCTGGCCGAGTTCGAGACCGCGGTGCGCCTCGCCCCGGACAACCTCGAATACCAGCGCAACGCCGAGCTGGCAGCGCAGGCGCTGCGCTGAGCCGAGCGCCGACGGCGGCTGCGGCGCGCCTCGCTCCGTCGGACGATTCCGGCATGTGAGACCGGACGCCGGCGGTCGCGAGCGGCGTGACAACATCGCGGCGCGCGGGAGCGCCTTCGCCTCGTCCGGTTGGGAGCCCGCCTAGCCGAAAGACCCAGCCTCCGCGCGGCCCGACGCGACGACGGATTTCGTTTGCAGGGGAAGAACATGAAACCTGCTTCACTGACCACACGCCTAGCCGTTTTCGTTTACGGCCTGTTTTCCTACGCGATTTTCTTCGCCACGTTTCTCTACGCCCTCGGCTTCGTCGGCGGCTTTCTCGTGCCGAAAGGCATCGATAGCTCTCCGGCGGTTCCGTTGGGCGCCGCGCTGCTCGTGAACGGCGGTCTGCTCGCCTTGTTCGCCGTGCAGCACAGCCTCATGGCGAGGCCGTTTTTCAAAGCTTGGCTGACACGCTTCGTGCCGGCCGCCGCGGAGCGCAGCACTTACGTGCTGGCCTCCTCGCTTGCCCTCATCGCGCTGTTCTGGCTTTGGCAGCCGATGGGAGGCGTGATTTGGAGCGTGGCCAATCCGATTGGCCGCGCGGGGCTCTGGGCAGGATTCGGTTTGGGGTGGGGACTCGTGCTGGTGACGACCTTCCTCATCAACCATTTTGACCTCTTCGGATTGCGTCAGGTCTGGCTGTTCCTCGTCGGACGTCGCTACACGAGTCTGAATTTCGTGACGCCCGGTCCCTATCGGCTGGTGCGTCATCCGCTCTACGTGGGCTGGTTCGCGGCGTTCTGGTTCACTCCGCACATGACGGCCGCGCACCTGTTCTTCGCCGTGATGACGACCGCCTACATCCTCGTGGCGATCCGGCTCGAGGAACGCGATCTGACCGATGCGCACCCGGAATATGCCGCCTATCGCGCGCGCACTCCGATGCTTGTTCCCCGGCTGAACGCGAAGTCCTCCCCTGATCCGCGGATCGCCTGAGCTTTGCCTCTTACCGCTCTCTCCATGCAAAAATACATCATCGAACGCGACATCCCCGGTCTCGGCGGGCTCACCCCCGCCGAGTTGCAGGCTGTCTCCCAAAAATCCTGCACGATCATCGATCAACTGCGGCCGCAGCTCCAGTGGATCGAGAGCTATGTCACCGCCGACAAGCTCTACTGTGTTTACCTCGCCAGCAGCGAGGAGGCGATCCGCGAGCACGCGAAACGCGGTGGCTTCCCGGCGAATCGCATCGCGCGCGTGCTTCGCCTGATCGATCCGACGACCGCGCACGCGACCTGATCGCGCCACAATCGCCAGCGTTTTCCGCCGTCGCCGCGTTCCCGCGGCGGCGGCTTTTGTTTTTCCAGTTCATCACCTCGGCGAAGGCTGGGCGCCCGCACCCGAGACCCGCGACCTCTTCGTTAGCCGAAAGGCTGGGGCGGCGGGCGTCAGTTTTCGTGTTCCAGCTGGCCCGAATCGGCAGGGGATTCCGTTGGGTGTGGTTAGCTCAACATGAAACTCACGACCCGCCTGCGAACTCTTCTGCAATTCGCGTTCCTCTTCTGCACCGCCGCTCTTTTCGCCGTTCCGACGGCGCGCGCCGCCAAGCCGACGATCTACGCCTTCAACCAGTCCGGTTCCGGCACGATCAATCTGGGCGAGAGCGTCTCGCTGAACTGGTCGGTCTCGCACGGCGCCAGCGTCTCCCTTTCGCCCGACATCGGTCCGGTCAGCGGCACCGAAATCACCGTGACGCCGACGCAGACCTCCACCTACACGCTCACCGCGACGAACTCGTCCGGCAGCGTCTCGAAGACGAAAAAAATCACCGTCATCGTGCCTCCAACCGTCAACTCGGTCGCCGCGACACCCGACACCGTGTTGCCGGGCAAGGCCGCAACGCTGAAATGGACCGGCACCGGCGCGACGTATTTCACGGTTGCTACCGATGACGGCACGAATCTAGGCAACGTCTTCGGCACCAGCCTCAAGGTTTATCCGCAAGCCACGACGAACTACACCGTCACCGCGGTGAACTCCGTCGGCACGGGCACGCGCTCGGTTCTCGTCACCGTTGTGCCGCCCGGGCCGAAGCCCTCCATCGCCTCCTTCGCCGCGGCGCCCGCCACGATCACCGACGGCCAAAGCACGACGATCAACTGGTCCGTCTCCGGCGCCGACTCGCTGTCAATCTCACCGGGCGTCGGCGCTGTTTCCGGAACCAGCACCACGGTTTCTCCCGACGCGACGACCACCTACACACTCACGGCGAAGAACCTCAACGGCAGCGTGACGAAGAAAGCGACCGTCACCGTCAACGTCGCACCGCCCGCGATCGCCAGCTTCACCGCCACGCCCGACGCGATCGTCGCCGGCCAATCGAGCGCGCTCGCCTGGTCGGTCGCCGGCGCGGACTCGTTGTCGATCTCTCCCGACGTCGGCGCGGTCACCGGCACCAGCGTGAGCGTCGCCCCGACCTCCAGCACCACCTACACGCTGACCGCCGTCAATGCCGGCGGCACCGTGACAAAGACCGTCGCGCTCGCCGTGACGCCGCCCACGCCGCCGCCGGTCATTCATTCGTTCACGGCGTCATCCTCGTCGATCACGCAGGGCCAATCGGTCACGCTCAACTGGTCCGTCGCGAACGGCGACACCGTCAGCATCGCCGCGGACGTCGGCCCGAGTCCCGGCACCGTCACCGGCACGAGCCTGACGGTCAGCCCGGCGGCCACCACTGTCTACACGCTCACGGCCTTCAACCCGACGGGCAGCGCCGCGCAGAGCGTCACGGTCGCGGTCGCCAATCCTTCTCCGGTCAGCGTTCAGCTCAATCCGTCAGCGGTTCAAATCAACACCGGCGCAACGCGGTCGTTCTTGGCCACCGTCGTCGGCAGCACGAGCCAAGCGGTGACGTGGAGCGTCGTGGAAACCGGCGGCGGTTCGATCACGAGCGCCGGCGTCTACACCGCGCCGACGACTCCGGGCACCTTCCACGTGCAGGCCGTCTCGACGGCCGATCCCGCCGCGACCGCGCAGGCGACCATCACCGTCACTTCACCGGTGGCGACTCCACCGGCGAACCCATCGAGCGACGGCACGCACTTCGTTCACCTCATGAGTCCGAACGCCGGACAGCGTTTCCTCGCGCCCGGCTTCCTCCGCGTCTTCGTCGCGGCGAAGGACCTCAACAACTGGCCTGACCGCAATCGTGCCGCGTTCGTCGAAATCATGGTCGATGACGTCGTCCACGCCACGATCCCCGGCGCGCAGTCGGAATACTGGGTCTACAAGACCAACCTGTTCGGCCTCCCCGCCGGCCAACATCGTGTCTGGGCGCGCGCCCATTTCGTCGACGGCAAGGTCTTCGATAGCGAGGTGATGTCGATCGTCGTCGAAGAACCGCCGACGTATGCGAACGTGATCAACCTCCCGGCCGACGTCGTGCTCACCGGTTCGACGAACTACGAGTTCATCGGCTCGCCGAACGCGAGAATCCGGATCAACGGCAACGGCTTCACGATCCGCTCCGACAGTTCGTGGACCGGTCGCCTCACCCTGAAATACGTCGACGTCACGAATCTCGGCGTGCTCCTCGATCCCACGCCGGGCGTGCAAGTCACGACGACGTCCGCCGTCGAGATCGCGCACTGCATTTTCGATGCGACCAATTCGCTCGACGTCACCGTCAACGACTCCGCCACCGCCGTCATCCGCGCGAACGAGTTTCGCTCGAACATGTTCATGAACGTCGCGCAGTTTCCGATCAACCTGACCACCGGCCCCGACGCGACCGACCCGGTTGTCCGCCTGCAGGGCAGCTCGACGGCAGCGCATTTCTTCCAGGGCAACAACGTCGGCCTGAGCACGATCGACGTGAACCATGCGCGCAACTGGCTCATCGGCGGCTCGACCGCGGCCGACGGCAACGTCTTCATCGGGCCGCGCGTCGGCCTCGTGCTGCAAAATGGCACCGGCCACCAGATCCGCGGCAACATCTCCGACCAGATCTACTATGGCGGCTGGAGCCAGGGGAACAACTTCGAGCTGAGCAGCGACCCCGGCCTCCTCGTCGAACACAACCTCATCAGCGGCGGCTCGTGGCCCGTGCGCGGGACCGGCGGCACGTTCCGCTACAACCTCGTGCTGAACGCCGGCGAGGACTGGTTGTGGATCACGCAGGACAACGCGCAGGTGCACCACAACATCTTCGCCGAAGGCGCGAACGATCGCGCGGGCATCTTCCTCCTCTACGGCCCGCAAGGCGTGGAGTTCACCAACAACACGCTCGACGGCTTCGGACTCGAGCAGAACCAGATCCCGCTGCTCGCGGACGACGGTTCGAGCAGCAACATCGCCTCGAACGTCTTCTACCGCTTCCACGGCACGCCGATCGTCGGCATCCGCGGCACCGGCACGACAGTGAGCGCGAACTACAACCTGTTCCACAACCCCGGCGTCTCCGCGATCCGCAACTACCAGGACAACCGCGCCCCGGCGCAGGACATCGGCGGGCTCAACGCGCAGGTCGATCCGCAATTCGCGACGCCGACACCGCCGAGCTACAACACGATCAATCGCGGCGACGTCTGGAATCGCACGCTCACGCTCGGCCAGCTCCTCTCGACCTATCGCGCCTACTACACGCCGGCGCCCGGCAGTCCGCTCACCGACGCCGGTGATCCCGCCGGCGGCGCGGGCAACGACATCGGCGCGATCGGCTCCGGCGCGCTCAACAGCGCGGATCAATTCGGTCTGCTCGAGGGCGGCACGACCGGCGTTTCCGTCTCCGTTCAGCCGGGCACGAAATCGCTGACCGCCGGCGCCACGGCGAACTTCACCGCGATCGTCTTCGGCGACACGAACCAAGCCGTCACCTGGAGCGTCGTGGAAGCCGGCGGCGGCTCGATCACGAACGCCGGCCTCTACACCGCACCGACAACTCCCGGCACCTTCCACGTGAAGGCCGTTGCCGCGGCCGACCCCGCCGTATCTGCGCAAGCGACGGTCATCGTCGCCGCCGCCGGCCCGTCGGCACCGACGATCACCTCGTTCGCCGCGAATCCGAGCGTCATCCAACCGGGCAATTCTTCCACGCTCTCCTGGTCCGTCTCAGGTGCGGACAGCGTGTCCATCGCGCCCGGTATCGGGGCGGTCACCGGCAACTCCGTCGCCGTCACGCCGTCCGCGACCACTACCTACACGCTGACGGCCGCCAACACGGCGGGCAGCGTCATCCAAACCGCCACGGTCACGGTCAATGCCTCGACCGGTCCGGCGATCAACTCGTTCACCGCGTCCTCCTATAACGTGGAAGCCGGCGAGGCGGTCACGCTCACCTGGACGACCACGCAGATGGGCAGCCTGTGGCTCTCCGCCGATGCCGGCGGCGACCCCGGTTCGGTGGCCCCTAACTCCAGCATCGTGCTGCATCCGCAAACTACGACGCGTTACGCGATCTCCGGTTGGGACGGCCAAGGCATGATCTCGAAAGTGCTCATCGTGAACGTCGGCCCGCCGCCTGCGCCGGTGATCAACTCATTCACCGCGACTCCGAACACGATTCCAATCGGCGGCTCCACGACGCTCTCATGGTCGGTTGCCAACGCCACCTCGGTCTCCATCGCGGCCGACGTCGGCGCGAGCCCCGGCGCGGTCACGGGAGACAACCTGACCGTCAGTCCGACGCAAACCACCACCTACACGATCACCGCCGCGCTCGGTGCGCAAAGCGTCACGCGCACGGCGACCGTCACCGTCACCGGCCCGGCCGCGCCGACGATCGGCTCGTTCTACGCGCAGCCGGCTTTCATCCAGACCGGCGCCAGCACGACTCTGCACTGGTCCGTCTCGGGTGCGCAGGAAATCTCGATTTCCGGCGGCGTCGGTGTCGTGAGCGGCAACAGCGTCACCGTCTCGCCGGCGCAGACGACGACCTACACGCTCTCCGCCACGAACGAGATCGGCACGACGACGCGCACCGCCGTCGTGACGATCTACGTGCCGAACCCGAACGGTGGCGTTACGCATCCACGCATCTGGCTCACGCCTGATCTCGTCGCCGCGATGCGCCAGCGCGCCGCGCAAAACGACCCGGCGTGGATCCGCCTGCGCAACGCCTGCGACACCTACGCCGCGATGCCCGTTGCGTTCCCTGATGAGACACCCTCCGGCAACGCCATCAGCGGCGGCTACCAATACTACGACTACATGAAGCCGGCGTTCCAACTCGCGCTCGGCTATCAGGTCGCCCTCACCGTCGACCCGACGCGCGCGGGCAACTACGCCGCAAAAGCGCGCGAGATCCTGATGGCGCTCTCCGACCCGCTGCGCCACGGCAACCCGCTGATCGATTCCGGCTGGGCCATCCGCGCCTACGTGCCCGCGCTCGCCATCGGTTACGACTGGATCTTCGAAACGCTCAGCGACTCCGACCGCGCGCAGGTCTACACCGAGATCAACCGTTGGGTCGCCGCCTACGAGAGTGGCGGCTTCGGCCGGAGTTTCCCGCAGGGCAACTACTTCGCCGGCTACTACGCCGCGAAGGCCCTCGGCGCGCTCGCGACCGAAGGCGAAAATCCCCAAGGCCCCGCGATGTGGGACGACTGGCTCAACCGCGTCCACTACGGCATGGTGCAGCCCTACCATCAGCAATGGCTGAGCGGTGGCGGCGCGCCCGACGGTTGGAACTACGGTCCCTTCGAGACCATCAACATGGTTCGCCCGCTCGCCGCCGCGTTCACCGCCAAGGGTCTCGATCTGATCCACGACGCCGCGCATCCGCACGCGTATCCCGACGGCCACGCGAAGTGGATCACGCAATTCACCTGGCCCGACATGAAGACGGTCAGCGATCGCGGCCTGGTTTACTCCCACGACAATCCCACCGGCACCGACGTCAACTGGGCCACGCAATACGCCGGCCTCCTCCGCTTCGCGAACGGCGACAACGCGCCCATCGCCCAGCGCTACGCGCTCGACCTACGCTCCGCGCAAGGCGTGAACGCCGTCGAGCCGTGGGCCGACTTCCTCTTCCACAGCGCGTCGGCGCCCACCGCCAATTACCGCACCGATCTCAGCTACCGGACGCTCGGCGACGGACAGGTCGCGATGCGCAGTTCGTGGGACAACGATGCTGTCTGGGGCGCGTTCCAGTCCGGCCCCTACACCGGTTACGTCCACTCCGCCGAGGAGTTCTTCGACGAAGGCAGCCTCACGATCCAGCGCGGTGGCGTGCAGTTTCTCGTGAACGCCTGGGCCGCGATGCTGCGCCACACGCCCGGCACGGCCGACGGCGCGGGCTCGGTCTTCACCTACCTGCACAACGACCTCCACGAGATCTCCGCCGACGGCGTCTATCACGGCCGCCGCAACTTCAACACGTTCTACGCCGTTCGTCCCGGCGGCTACTGGGGCCAGGGTGCGTCGCTGCCCGGCGAAACCGCCACGACGCTCTCGCGTTTCGAGGAAGGCACCGACTACGTGCTCATGCGCGGCGCGAACCTCGAGGGCATGTATTTCGACGATCACCCGATCCAGTCGTGGCACCGCACCGTCGTCTACCTGCGCCCGCAGCTCTTCGTCGTCCACGATCGCACCAGCGTCAGCAGCGCGAATGTCGACAACTGGATGGCGTGGCACGTCGCCGCCGCGCCCGCCGAGCAAACCGGCGCCGCGCCCGGCACGCACCGCATCGACGTCATCGACACGCGCCCCGCGTTTGGCGGCAACCTGTTCCGCGGCCGCATCAGCACCGTGCTCCCCGCCGGCAACGTCGTGAGCACCGTCAACCTGGCGGACAAGGACAAGGTCTATCGCCTCGAAGTCCGCCCCGGCACACCCGCCGCCGCGAACACCTGGCTCACCGTGTTCGACGCCGCCGCGTCCGCTACGCAGGCCGGCACGGTCACCGCCCTCACGAACGCTGCCGGCAACCTCTCGACTGACACCGCCGAAGGCGCCCTCATCCGCAACGCCGCCGGCAACTACGCGGTGTTGTTCAGCAAATCCGCCAACGCCATCGCTGGCAGCTTCACGCTGAAGGTTCCGGTCGACGACACCTATCTCCTCGTGGCCGACCTCGCGCCGAGCACTGGCTACAGTGTCACCGCGACGATCGCCAACGGCGAACTCACGCTCACCGTCGCGCCCGGCGGCAGCGTGATGACGACCGCGCAAGGCACGCTCAAGATCGACGTCACTGCGGCCGGTGTGGTCACGCCGCTCTGATCTTTCGACCCCGCCCGCGCGGGAGGTGCGACTCCCGGTCAGGGTCTTTCGGCTAGCACCGGCCGTCTTGCGCGACGGCCGGTGCTTTGGCTTTTTCGAGGACCCCATGACGGACCTCTCCACGATCTTGCGCGCTGCAGAGCAGCGCGACCCGCAGGGCGCCGCACAACTCCTCCCGTTGGTGTATGAGGAACTCCGTCGCGCCGCCGCGCAGAAGCTCTCGCGTCAGCCCGCCGGCCAGACGCTGCAACCCACCGCGCTCGTGCACGAAGCCTTCCTGAAGCTCCTCGCGGATCCGACCCGCACGTGGGACAACCGCCGGCATTTCTTCGCCGCCGCCTCCGAGACGATGCGCCACCTGCTCGTCGACCGCGCGCGTCGCAAAGCTGCGGTGCGCCATGGCGGTAGGTTCACGCGCGTCGATCTGCTCGAGGTGAATCTCGCCGCTGACACCACCGAGGACAGCGTGTTGGCGCTCAGCGACGCGCTCGAACGTCTCGCCGCGCACGATGCCGAGGCGGCGGAGCTCGTGCGCTTGCGCTTCTTCGGTGGCTTTACCTTCGCGCAGGCGGCCGAGCTGCTCGGCGTGTCGGAACGCACCGCCAAGCGCACTTGGGCTTATGCGCGCGCGTGGCTCTTCGAGCAGATGCGCGCCGGCGAACGCCCGGCCGCCTGAGCCATGCCGTCGCTCGAGCGCGACCTTTTCGAGCGCGCGGCGGAGTTGCCCGCGGCCGAGCGCGCCGGGTTTCTCGCGTCGGCCTGCGGCGCGGACACCACGCTGCGCCGGCGGGTCGAAACCCTGCTCGCCGCGGCGGACGAGGCAGGCGAGTTTCTCTCCCGCGACGAGCACGACATCGCCGAAATGCCCGGCTCCCGCATCGGCGCCTACCGGCTCATCGAGCAGATCGGCGAGGGTGGCTTCGGCGTCGTCTATCGCGCCGAGCAGGAACGCCCGGTGCGTCGTGCCGTTGCGCTGAAGGTGATCAAACTCGGCATGGACACGCGCGCCGTTGTCGCGCGCTTCGAGGCCGAGCGGCAGGCGCTGGCGTTGATGGATCATCCGCACATCGCGCGCGTGCTCGACGGCGGTGCGACCGCGGCGGGCCGCCCGTATTTCGTGATGGAGCTGGTCAACGGTCGCTCGATCACGGCGTTCTGCCGCGAGGAAAACCTGTCCGTGCGCGCGCGGCTCGAAATTTTTCTCCAAGTCTGCCGCGCCGTGCAGCACGCGCACCAAAAAGGCGTCATTCATCGCGACCTGAAGCCGTCGAACATGCTCGTGACGCTCGCGGAGGGCCGACCGTTCGCGAAGGTCATCGACTTCGGCATCGCCAAGGCCACGCACGCACCACTGACCGACCACACGGTCGCGTCGCGTCTGCATCTCTTCGTCGGCACGCCGGCCTACATGAGCCCCGAGCAGGTGAGCGGCGGCGGGGCGGACCTCGACACGCGCAGCGACGTCTTCTCGCTCGGGGCCGTGCTCTACGAGTTGCTCGCCGGCACGCCGCCGCTCGGCGCCGCTTCGCTCGCCGGGATCGGTTACCTCGAACTCGAGCGTCGGGTTCGCGCGGGAGTCGTTCCGCCGCCGTCGCGGCGCGCTGCCGCCGTCTCCGCCGACGTGCGTGGCGACCTCGACCAGATCGTCCTCAAGGCGATCGCGAAGGACCGCGCGCAACGCTACGACAGCGCGGAGGACCTCGCGCGCGACCTCGAGCGCTGGCTGCGTCGCGAGCCGGTGCTCGCACGCCCGGCGACGCTGCGCTACCGCGCGCGGATGTTCGTGCGCCGGCACACGCGCGCGGTGGCCGCGACGGTCGCGGCGCTGACGGCGCTGGCGGGCGTGTCGGGCTACTACGCGTATCGCATCGCGGCCGAGCGCGATCGCGCCCGCGTCTCCGCGCAGCGGGCGGCGCGCGTGAGCGAGTTGCTGACGGAGTTGCTCACGGCGCCCGATCCCTTCCGCAATCCGGCGAAGGGCGACCCGATGGCGGGGCTGTTTGCGACCACGATCGCCCAGGCGAAACGAGAGCTGGCCGACGAGCCGGCGCTGCGCGCGCGGATCCTCACGGCCGCCGGTCGCGTTTACCTGCGGCTCGGCAAACACGAGGAGGCGCGCACGTCGCTCGCCGAGGCGATCGAGGCGCTGCGTGCGACGGGTGTTCGCGACGCGAACTTCGCCCACGCGCTGAGCCAGATGGGCGTGCTCACGCGCGAACGCGGCGAGTTCGCGGCGGCGAAGCAGCTTTTCGACGAGGCCTTGGGCGTGCAGCGGACGCTGCCGGGTATCGAGCCGAACGAGATCGCCATCGCGCTGGTCGAACTCGGCCGCACGCACGTCGCGCTCGAGGAATTTGCGGATGCCGAGCGCCTGTTCCGTGAGGCGCTGGACCTCCGCCGGCACGCGTTGGGCGAGGAGCATCGCGAGGTTGCGGTGAGCTACGGCGACCTCGGTCAGGTGCTGTGGTATCAGGGGCGGCTCGACGAGGCTCGGCCGCTCCTCGTGCGCGGCATCGAAATCAACCGCCGCACGGTTGGGACGGACCATCCGAACTACGGACTGACGTTGGGCAATCTTGCGATGCTCGAGCGCGACCGCGGCGATTTCGACGCCGCGAACGAGCTCTATCGCGAGGCGTTGCCGGTCGTGCAGCGGACGCTAGGCATGCGGCACTGGCGCACGGCGCGTCTGCTCGGCAACATCGCCTACCTGCGCACGCTCGAGGGGCGACGCGACGAGGCCGAGCAACTGCTGCGTGAGGCCACCGCGATCGCGCACGAGAACGCCGGCGGTGACCGCAGTCTGGAGGCGGGGCTGAAGAGCGAAATCGCCCGCTTGAATTTGCTGCGCGGGGACGCGGCCGCCGCCGAGCCGCTGTTGCGCGAGGCGTTGACCAGCTTGCGCCGCTCCTATCCGGAGAACGGCTGGCGCGTCGGCGTCGTGAAGAGCCTGCTCGGCGGCGCGTTGACCGAACTCGGCCGCTACGCGGAAGCGGAGACCTTGCTGCGCGCGGCGGCGCAAGCCTTGCCCGCGCGCGCAGGTCCGTGTGGCCGCGAAACGCAGCCGAATCGGGAGCGGTTCGCGCGGCTTGAAGTGGCGCGCGCGGCGGCGGCGAATGCGGTCAGGAAATGAGATCCTGCACGAGCGGCTCCTGCGTCGGCGCGGTGGGCGCGAACTTGATCGCCTCCCGGATCAACGCTTCAGCGCGCGCGGCTTTTTCGTCGTCGTTGACGTGCAGCGTGCACAGACGCGTGCCGGGCGCGACGGGTTCGCCGATCTTGATCAGGTCCGCGATGCCGACGGCGTGATCGACCTTGTCGGTCACCGCCGCGCGACCGCCGCCGAGCGCCATGATGGCGTGGCCGCATTTGAGCGCGTCGACTTCGCCGACGAATCCGCTCGCGCCGGCTGGCGCCGTGACGGCGTAGATGCGTTTCGCGGTCGGGAGAATCTTGTAGTCGTCGACCACGCGCGCGTCGCCGCCTTGGGCGACGCACATCTCGCGGAATTTCTGGAGCGCGCTGCCGTTGGCGATGGCGGTTTCCATTTTCGAGCGTGCGTCCGCTTCGTCCTTCGCGACGCCGCCGAGGATGAGCATGTGGCCGGTGAGCGCGTAGGTGACTTCCATCAAATCGGCCGGGCCGCGGCCTTTCAGGCACTCGATGGATTCGATGACTTCCGTCGTGTGGCCGGCGCAGCGGCCGAGCGGTTGGTTCATTGCGGTGAGGAGGGCGCGGATCGGTTTGCCGCCGGCCTTGCCGACCGCGACCATCGCGCGGGCGAGTGCGAGTGCGTCGTCCTTTTTCTTCATGAACGCGCCCTTGCCGAACTTCACGTCGAGCACGAGCGAGTCGATGCCTTCGGCGAGTTTCTTCGACATGATGCTCGCGCAAATCAGCTGGATGCACTCGACCGTGCCGGTGACGTCGCGCAGCGCGTAGAGCTTGCGGTCGGCGGGCACGACTTTCGGCGTCTGGCCGATCATGGCCATGCCGACTTTTTGGAGGATGGCGCGGAATTCCGGGACGTCGAGCTGCACGCGGAAGCCGGGGACCGCCTCGAGTTTGTCGAGCGTGCCGCCGGTGTGGCCGAGGCCGCGGCCGGACATCATCGGCACCATCACGCCGCACGCCGCGGCGAGCGGGGCGAGGATGAGCGAGACCTTGTCACCGACGCCACCGGTGGAGTGCTTGTCGACCTTCGCGCCGGGGAGGTCGCGGAGGTCGATGACGTCGCCGGAGCGCATCATCGCATCGGTGAGCCACGCGGTTTCCTGGGCTGTCATGCCCTTGAGGAAAATGGCCATCAACAGGGCCGTGGCTTGATAGTCGGCGAACTGGCCGCTGACGACGCCGTGGGCGAAGAATTCGATCTCGTCCTTGGTCAGCGCCTGACCGTCGCGTTTCTTGATGATGATGTCTTGGGGGAAGAACGCAGCCTTGCTCATGAGGGGCGCAGTGAACCGCGATATGACGCGGCCGTCGAGGGGTTTTCGCCGAGTGCACGCGACGCCGGCACCGGCCCGTGGCTGTCGCGCGGCATCATTCTCCCCGTCGGCGTCGAAATGCAGTTTGTAACGTAATATGTTACAAACCCGTCCGCCGCGAACGAGCCTCGCAGCCGGAGCGGGTGAAGGGTCGACGGGCGGCTGCGCTGCTTACTCGCGGTGCAACGCCTCGGCGATGGCGAAGCGCTGACGCCGATACCACCACGCGAGACCGCCCTGGTAGAGCGTGCTCACGACGATCAGCGTCGTGCAGAGGAGAAAATTGAACGCGCGCAGAAAGAGATCGCGATCCGACTCCGGTGCGCCGGCTTTCTGCATTTGTTCGAGAAATTGCGTGCGCGTTTCGTCCGGCAACTCCGCCCACAATGCGGCCGGGTCGAAATACCGCATGCGCCACATGACGTAGCCGGCGACGACGGTGTAGAGGCAGCCCTGCGCGCCGAGCAGCCAGTGGAGACCGCCGAAGTCGCCCTCGCGCAGGCGGGTCTGACCGGTCAGCTCCATGATGCCGGCCACGACGGCGAGGGCGGCGAAGCCCGAGAAGACCCAGTCTTGCACCATGACGTTGAGCAGCAGACTGGAACCGGAGCACGCCAGGACGCCGATCGCGTTGGCGCGCGAAACGCCGAGCACCTTTTCGAGGCGACGTTCGGGGGGCACGGGTGGCTTGGCGCTGCGCATGAGAAGGGACATCGATGGGCGGCGACGCGGCGCGTGCCAAGCGCGATATTGGCGGACCGTGTCCCAGGCGGCGGGCGCGTTTCATGCCTCGACGCGGCAACGTTCGCGCTTTCACTCTGTCTGTTCGCGCATGCCGCCGCCACGTCCTCAACCGTCCTTCCGCATCGAGTTCCCGCCGGAACTGCCGATCAGCGCGCGCGCGGACGAGATCATCGGCCTGCTGCTGAAGCACCAGGTGATCGTGCTCGCGGGTGAGACGGGCTCGGGCAAGACGACGCAGATTCCGAAAATGGTCCTCGCGGCCGGCGGCGGCACGCGCGGCAAGATCGCCTGCACGCAACCGCGCCGCGTCGCCGCCGCCTCGGTGTCGCGCCGCGTGGCGGAGGAGTTGAACGTGGACTGGGGCAAGGAGGTCGGCTGCAAGATCCGTTTCGCGGACCAGACTTCGTCGCAGACGGTCGTGAAGTTCATGACCGACGGCATGCTCCTCGCCGAATTGCAGGGCGACCCGGAGCTGCGCGAATACGACGCCATCATCGTCGACGAGGCGCACGAGCGTTCGCTCAACATCGATTTCATCCTCGGGCACCTGCGCCGGCTGCGCGTGCGCCGGCCCGACCTGAAGATCGTCATCACGTCGGCGACGATCGACACGCAGGCGTTTTCCGACGCCTTCGATGGTGCGCCGATCGTCGAGGTGTCGGGGCGCACGTATCCGGTCGAGGTGATTTACGCGCCGCTCGAAGAGATGGCGGATCCGGCGGGTAGGGCGGGCAGTCCCTTGCCCGCCGCGAATGCGCGGCGCGGCGCGGAGTCCGCGCCCCATCAAAATCGCAACGACGAGTTCACCTACATCGACGGCGCGGTGGAGGCGGTCGAGCGCGTGCTGCACGAGAGCGCGGGCGGCGACATCCTCGTCTTCCTGCCGACCGAGCGCGACATCCGCGAAATGCGCGACCTGCTCGAGGGTCGCCGGGCGCGCGACGTCGAGGTAGTGCCGCTCTTCGGCCGCCTGACCAACGCCGAACAGCAGCGCGTCTTCGCGCCGACGCAGAAGCGCAAGATCGTCGTTGCGACGAACATCGCCGAGACGTCGCTGACGATCCCGGGCATCCGCTTCGTGATCGATACCGGACTCGCGCGCATCAGCCGCTACGTGCCGCAGAGCCGCACGCGCCGCCTGCCGGTCGAGCCGGTCGCGCAGAGCAGCGCCGACCAGCGCAAGGGCCGTTGCGGCCGCGTGAGCAACGGCGTGTGCATCCGCCTCTACTCGGAGCAGGATTTCAACGAGCGGCCTCGCTTCGCGCAGCCCGAAATCCAGCGCAGCAATCTCGCCGACGTCATCCTGCGGATGAAGGCGTTCGGGCTCGGCGACATCGAGGAGTTCCCGTTTCTCAACGCCCCGCCGGCGAAGGGCATTCGCGCGGGCTACGCGCTGCTCCACGAACTCGGAGCGATCGACGAGGCCGGCGTGCTCACCGAACTCGGCCGCGACCTCGCGCACCTGCCGGTCGACCCGACGGTCGGGCGCATGGTGCTGCAGGCGCGGGCGGAGCAATGCATGCGCGAGGTGCTCGTCATCGCGGCCGCGCTCAGCATCCAGGACCCGCGCGAGCGGCCGCTCGACGCGCAGCAGAAGGCGGACGCGGCGCACCGGCGCTTCACGCATCCGGACTCGGACTTCCTCACGCTGCTCTCGATCTGGGAGGCGTATCACGACGACTTCGAGACGATGACGCTCGGCAAACTGCGGAAGTTCTGCACCGCGCATTACCTGTCGTTCATGCGCATGCGCGAGTGGCGCGATGTGCACGCGCAGCTGATCGACACGATCGAGGGCGGCGAGGGCTTTGATGACACGTCGGTGTTCGACGGCGCTGGCGCCGACCCGCGCGATGCCGGCCGCGCCGCGCGGCGCAAGGCGGCGGCCACGCCCGAATCGGTGCGCGATCTCGCGCTCGGCACGCCGGGTTATCGCGCGATTCACCGTTCCATCCTCGCCGGTCTGCTCGGCAACATCGCGACGCGACTCGACGACGGCACGTATCACGCCGCGCACGATCGCAAGGTCGCGGTGTTTCCCGGCTCGGCTCTCTTCGAGCGACCGCAACGCGAGAAGGTCGTCGCGCCGCGCAAGGAAGGTCCGTCGAAGCCGAAGGTCGCGCGCTGGCTCATGGCGTCCGAGATCATGGAGACGGGCCGGATCTACGCGCGCACCTGCGCGCGCATCGATCCGCATTGGGCGCTCGATCTCGGGGCGCACCTGTTGCGCGTGTCGCACAGCGAGCCATTCTGGAGCATCGAGAGTGGTCGCGTGCTCGTGAAGGAGCGTCGGCGGCTCTACAACCTCGAACTCGAGACGCGCTCGGTCGGCTACGGGAAGATCGATCCGCGACACGCGACGGAGATTTTCATTCGCGAAGGCTTGGTCGGCGACACGGTGACGTTTCCGCTGGATTTCATCGCGCACAACCGGCGCGTGCGCGAGAAGGCCGAGAGCCTGCTCACGCGGTTGCGCGCGGCCGGTTACATGAATCTCGATGAGGCGGTGTATCGGTTCTACGCGCGGCGGTTGATGCCGGAGGCGTCGTCACAATCGGCGGGCGGGGTAGGGGCCGTTGCCCCCAACGGCCCTTCGGCGGACGCGGCCAGGGCGGTTGGGGACAACCGCCCCTATCTCGGCATCAGCAGCGTGCCGGAGCTCGTGGACTTCGTGCGGCACCGGCAAACGACGGAGCCGAAGTTTCTGTTTCTCGACGAGGACGACCTGAAGCCGCAGGTCGAGGAGACGCATGACCACGGCGCCTTTCCCGAGGAGTTGCCGCTGGAGAACCGCGCGCTGCCACTCAATTACGCTTATAAGCCGGGGCAAGAGGACGACGGCGTCACGCTCCGTGTGAATCTCGATGAGGCGGCAGATCTCGCGCCCGCGACGCTCGACTGGGCGGTGCCGGGACATCTGCGCGAGAAGATCGAGCTGATGTTGAAGGCGCTGCCGAAGGAGCAGCGCCGCACGCTGATTCCGCTCGCGGAGACCGCACAGAAAATCACGGACGAGATTCAGCTGATCGCCGCGCGCTCGCCGCAGCCGACGCTCGCGCAGGCACTCGCCGAGGTGCTGACGCAACGGCTCGGTGTGCGCATCGATCCGCGGATGTGGGACGGCAAGGTGTTGCCCGATCATCTGCGCGTGCGCGTCGAGGTGCTGGACAAGCGCGGCGCGGTGCTCGGCGCCAGTCGCGATCTGGCGGAATTGCAGGCGCAGCTGGGCACGAAGCAGCGTGAAGTCAGCCAGCGCGCGGCCAAGGCCGACAACACCGCCTGGCGGGCCGCGCGCGCGAAGTGGGAAACGCCGCCGGCGAACGAATGGAAATTTGGCAATCTGCCGGCGTCGGTCGTCGTGAGCGAGCAGGCGGGCGTGCCGGTGCTGGCCTATCCCGGCCTGCAGGCGAGTGACGCGGGCGTGGCGGTGCGGTTGTTCGCGACCGCCGAGGAAGCGCGCGCGGCGACGCGCGGCGGCTTGCGGCGGTTGCTCGAGACGGCGCTGCGTTACGAGTTGGGCTGGCTGGAAAAAGATCTCCGTGATCTGCGCGCGATCGGCACGCTGGCGGTGACATTGGCGCCGCTCGAGAAACTGCAGGCGGATGCGCTCGACTCGATCCGGCGCTGGGTGACGGACGGGGGACGGGTCGAGGGTAGGGCGGCGAGTCCCTTCGCCGCCGATGCGCGGCGCGGAGCGGAGTCCGCGTCCTACCTCACACAGGCGAACTTCGAACACTCGGTCGGTGACGCGAAGGCGGACTTGCGCGGGCTCGTGCCGAAGCTCGTCGACTGGCTGCGCGAGACGCTGACGCTGCGCCTGGCGTTGCAGACGCACAAGACGCCGTATCCAGGGATGGAGAACGATCTCGGCGCATTGCTGCCGCCGGATTTTCTGCGCCGCACGCCGTTCGCCCGGGTGAAGGAACTGCCGCGCTACCTGAAGGGCATGCAGGCCCGCGCCGAGCGCTGGAAGCGCGATCCGGCGAAGGACGCGTCGCGCGCGCGCGAGCTGCAGCCGTTCGTCCAGGCCGTGCAACGCCTCGGCGAGCGCGCCGGCGAATTCCGCTGGTTGGTGGAGGAGTTTCGCGTGAGCCTGTTCGCGCAGGAACTCGGCACGGCGGAGCCGGTTTCGGCGGTGCGGCTCGAGAAGGCGTTGCGCGATCTGGCGAGTGGAACGCCGGTCTCGCTGGAACCGACGGCGTCCGCGCCGAAGCCGAAGGTGGCGGTGCCCCTGCCGGTGAAAGGGAAGACGGTGTTCAAGAGCCTGGATGCGCTGGGAAATCTCCCGCGTTGAATTTAGTGCGCGGAGTTCGGCTTTGGGATTGCCGGTCGCGTGGCGCCGCGTAGCTTTCGGCGGCAACCCCACCCCAAACGCATGAATACCTCGATTGCGACGTTGCTGGAGCACAAGGGCGCGGCGGTCCGCTCGGTGGCCAGCACGGTTTCGGTATCGGATGCAGTGAAAGAAATGAACCGCCACAAGATCGGCTCGGTGCTCGTCATGGACGGCACGCGCCTGGCCGGCATCTTCACCGAACGCGACGTGCTCACGCGCGTCGTGGCGGCGGATCTGGACCCGAAGGCCACGCCGATTTCGCGCGTGATGACCGCCAACGTGTTGACCGTCCCGCCGGAAACGACCGTGCAGCAGATGATGGATATTTTCGCGGAAAAGCGCTGCCGGCACATGCCAGTGATCAAGGAAGGCGCTATTCTCGGCATCATTTCCATCGGCGACGTTTCGCGCTGGGCGGCGAACTTGCACCGTGCCGAGGCGGAATCTCTCCGCCAGTATATCAGCGGCGGGCTCTCGGCGTGAGGCGGGCAGTCGTCGGCGTGAGTCTCGCGTTGGCGACGGCACTGGGCCTGAGCGGATGCGCGGTCATGGTGGCCACCGGCGCAGCGGTCACCGCGGTCACGGTGGCGAGCGTCAAGACTGCAGGAAAAATCACCGCGGCCACCGTCACCACCACGGGCAAGGTGGTTTCGTCGGCGGTGACGTCCTCGGGAGATGTTGCCTCGATGTCGATGGAGTCGGCCACGAAACTGGCGCGCACGGGCATGGTCGTGGCGGTGGATTCAAGTTCTGGCATCGTCACGGAGTTGCCGTGGCAGGAAGGCATGCGGCTCTACGGCGCCACGCAGAACGGCAAGTTTGGTGCGGGCTATGATGCGGCGACGATTTTCCGGGGCGGAAAGCGTATCGGAGCGAATTTGCGGCGCGTGCGAGAGGGATTGGAGGATCATGAGCTGAAGTCCGGCGACGTTGTGGAGCTGCGCCGTCGGGCGTAGGATTCCGTCGGAGGATGGATAGGGAATAGAACTTAGGCATATTCCCTTGCCGGGCCTGACGGCAGAACGTGTCCTTGCAGCCGATGGCTGGAGAGAACGACACCCGCTTCCCGAGTGAAACGGCGCGCGCGATCGAGTTTCGCGTCGAGGCCGAGCTCACCCGGATGCTCTATCGGTCGGCCGGGTTTGGGTTGTTCTCGAATTTCGTCCTGGCGGCCACGCTGGTGATCGGCGTCTGGGATTACTTTCCGCGCCACGTGACGCTCGGCTGGCTCGCGGTGATTTTGACTCTGTCGTGCGTGCGGCTGGGCACGAATCTCGCGTTTGCGCGCAAGGCGCGCGCGGATGGCGAACTCGGTTGGTGGCGCACGGCGTTTCTCGTGGAGGTGGTGCTGGCCGGGGTGGTGTGGGGCGTGGGCGGCTGGATCTTCATCATGGCGGACGGCTTGGTGCCGCGCAGCCTGGCGGCGTTCATCATCGCGGGCATGAACGCCGGTGCCGCGCGCTCGCTGGCGCCCGTGCGGCCGTGCTACTGGCTTTATGTGGCGGCGACGCTGGGGCCGGCCATCGTGCGCTTCGCCACGGCGGACGAAGCGGGGGCGTGGTTGCTCGCGGCCATCACGTTCACCTACGCGCTCTTTTTGATCAACACGGCGCATCTGCACCATGCCGACCTGAAAAAACTCTACCGGCTCATCTACGAAAACGATGAATTGGTGAACACGCTGAGTGTGGCGAAGCGCCGGGCCGAGGCGGCGAATCAGGCGAAAAGCGAGTTCCTCGCCACGATGAGCCACGAGATTCGCACGCCGATGAACGGCATCATCGGCATGCTCCAGCTCCTCGGCGAATCGCCGTTGAATGCCGAGCAGCGCCAGCATGTGGGCGTGGCGGGCAAGTCAGCCGACACGCTGCTGCATTTGCTCAACGACATTCTCGACCTCTCGAAGATCGAGAGTGGCAAGCTCGAGTTTGAGGAGATCGAGTTTGCGCCCGGCGAGGTCGCCGAGGAGGTGGTGGCGCTGTTCAGCACCCGCGCCGAAGCGAAGGGCATCGCGCTCGCGTTGCGCACGGAACCGCAATTGTCGCTGCTCGTGCGCGGCGATCCGATGCGGCTTCGCCAGGTGTTGCTCAATCTCCTCGGCAACGCGGTGAAGTTCACCGAGCGCGGGCGCGTGGACCTCGCGGTGGAGGTGGCCGCGATCGAGCGGGGGCTGGTCACGGTGCGGTTCAGCGTGCGCGACACCGGCATCGGGATCGATCCGGTGCTGCTGCCGCGCCTGTTTGAAAAATTTACGCAGGGAGACAGCTCCACGACGCGGCGCTATGGCGGCTCGGGGCTGGGGCTGGCGATTTCGCAGAGCCTCGTGCGCGGCATGGGGGGCGAGATTCGGGCGACGAGCACGCCCGGGCGCGGCAGCGAGTTCACCTTTGCGATCACGTGGAGCATCGTGGAGCGCGCCGCCGCTCGGTCGGCGCCGCCGACCTCGACGGCCGCGTTGCCCGCGCGGTTCAGCGGGCGCGTGCTGGTGGTGGAGGATGATTGGGGCAACCAGCGTGTGATCGAACTCCTGTTGCGCCGGTTCGGAGTCGAGGTGCAGATCGTCGACAACGGCGCCGAGGCGCTCGCGCGCGCGACCCAGGGCGGTTGGGGTCTCGTGCTCATGGATCTGCACATGCCGGGCATGGACGGAACCGAGGCCACGCGGCTGATTCGCGAACGGCTGGCCGGGCGTCCGTTGCCGATCGTCGCGCTCACCGCGAGCGTGCGCAGCGAAGACCGTGAGCGCTGCCTCGCGGCCGGCATGGACGATTTCCTGACCAAGCCGGTGCGCTACGAGGATCTGCACGCGTGTTTTGCGAAGTGGCTGCCGCCAGCAGAGTGACGGAGGGCCGGGCTGCGGCCGGCCTGGTTGGATTCCGATTCGTGATTCCGACGTGCGAGCCGCGTTCGATCAGGCCGGTCGGAGACCGGCCCTACCTTGCACTTCGCGCGAGCTTCGCTACGGTGCCCGCGCATGAACTTCCGCGCTCTCCTCGCCACGGCGGCCGTGTTGGCCGCGTTTTCCGCTCTCCACGCCAAAGTGGTCACCCAAGCCGTCGCCTACGAACACGACGGCGTGAAGCTCGAGGGCTTCCTCGCCTACGACGATGCCACAACCGCGCCGCGCCCGGGCGTGCTCGTGTTGCCCGAGTGGTGGGGCCTGAATGACTACGCGAAGAGCCGCGCCCAACAGCTCGCGGAGCTCGGCTGCGTGGCGTTCGCAGTGGATTACTACGGCGCGGGCGTGACGACGACGGAAGCGGCCCGCGCGAGCGAACTCGCCAAGCCGTTTTATACCGACCCGAAAAAGTGGGCGGCTCGCGGACGTGCGGGCCTCGACCAGTTGCTCGCGACGGGGAAAGTCGCGCCGGACAAGGTGGCCGCGATCGGGTTTTGCTTTGGTGGTTCGGCGGCGCAAGTGCTCGCCTACAGCGGCGCGCCGCTGGCGGGCATCGTGAGCTTCCACGGCACGCCGGTGCCGGCGTGGGAAGGCGCGAGCAACCGCGCCAAGGTGCTCATGCTCCACGGGGCGGCGGATGGGTTCGTCAAGCCGGAGGAAATCGCGGCGTTCGAAAAAGCGGCGGAAGCCGGCAAGTTCGACTGGCAATGGATTTCCTATGCGGGCGCCGTGCACGCGTTCAGCAATCCGGGGGCGGACGAACTGGGGAGGAAAAACAACATCCCGGTGCGCTACAACGAGCCTGCCGCGCGGCGCTCGTGGGAGCACATGAAGCTGTTCTTCGCCGAGCTGTTTGCGAAATAGCGCGCCTCTCGGCGTGGCGATTGATCGGAGCGTTTGAGATTTTGATATCGTCGTCTGGGGAGAGGGCGGGGCGTCCGCGCCGAGCCGCGGCTCACCGGGACGGCTCGCCCTACCGGACCTCAGCGGCGTTGCCTCCGTCGCGTCGAGCGGCTTAATCTGCGGGCGTGAACGCCGCCCGCATCGAAGTCCGCCTGCGCGAACTGGCGCAGTTGTTCAACTCGCTCGATCCCTCGCCGTTCATCGATCGCGATCTGGATGCGGATGCGGAGGAATTCATCGTCAGCTGGGCGCGGGAGCTGCCGCATCACGGCGAGCTGGAGCTGCACATCCATGTCGCCGAGGCGCCGGATGCCGAGCGGGCGGCGGGAGTGCAGGCGGCGGTGCGGCACTACTTCGCGAGCCGCGCGGCGATCAAAGACCGGGAGTTGCGGCAGCTGCTGCGTCGCGGTCGGGCGAGCATGGTGATCGGCGTCGCCTTTCTCGCCGGGTGCTTTGCCCTGGGCGCGTTGTTGCGGCCGATGTTTCCGGCGCGTTGGGGAGAGTTCGTCGAGTTGGGGCTGCACATCGTCGGCTGGGTGGCGATGTGGCGCCCGGTGGAGATTTACCTTTACGACTGGTGGCCGATCCGGAACGACCGCCGCTTGCTCGAGCGTCTCGCACGCATGACAGTGCGGCTCGACGTGCAGAAATAACCGAGAATTCGTGTAACTTGTCCGCGCCGGGCGGGTTCTTCCCGGCACACGCCTATGAAAACCCTGTCCTGCTTGCTCACCGTCGGCGCGCTGCTGGCGGTCTCCGCTTCCGTTGAGGCCAAGATCGTTCGCACGGTCGAAAAGACGTTCGCCGTCCAACCGGGCGGCACCTTCACCGGCAGCACTCAGGGCGGCGACATCAAGGTCACCAGCGGCGATGTGGCCGAGGTGCGCGTGGTGGCGCGGCAGACGATCCGCGCCGACTCCGAGCAGGAAGCGGACGAACTGTTGAAGGACCTCGAGTTTCGTCTCGAGCAGCAGGGAAACGATGTCGTCGCCGTCGCCAAATACGAGCGGAAGAAAATTCTTGGCTGGAAGAACTGGCCGCCGGTCTCCGTCGACTACACCGTCACCGTCCCGCGCACCTACAACCTCGACCTGAACACCTCCGGGGGCGACATCGGCGTGGGCAATCTCACCGGCACCGTCAAAGCCCGCACGAGCGGCGGCGACCTGAAGTTTGCCAAGATCGACGGCAACATCGAAGGCCGCACCTCCGGCGGCGACGTTCGTCTCGAAGAGGGCACCGCGACGGCCAAGCTCCACACCTCGGGCGGCAATATTTACGTCGGCCGCGCGGGCGGCCCGACCTCGGTCTCGACTTCCGGCGGCAACATCAAGCTGGAGTCGGTCGAAGAGCTCATCAGTGCCACGACCTCCGGCGGCAACATCGCCGCGAGCATCACGGGTCCGATCAAACAGGACACCGAGCTCGGCACGTCCGGCGGACAGGTCGTCGTCCGCGTGAAGAAGGGCCTCGGCTTCAAGCTCGACGCCAGCACTTCCGGGGGCGACGTCGACGCCGAAGGCCTCACGCTCACGATCGAGAAAGGCGGCATGGGCAAGAGCAAGCTGGTCGGCGACGTCAACGGCGGCGGTCCGCGGCTGAAGCTCCGTTCCAGCGGCGGCGACATCAAGGTCCGCGCCGAATAACTTTTCACCGGCCTAACGCCAGGTGTGTGTGCATGAGGCCAGCGCGAAAGCGCTGGCCTCTCGCTTGGGCGGGCTGAGTTTGGCGAGGTGGAGCGCGTTGACCCCACGCGCTGGACTACTCGCGCCAGCGAAAAGCGCGTTGAGGTCAACGCGCTCCACCCTCAACTGCATGGTGTCCACCGATGACAACGCCATGGGCCTGATCGATTCCCACACCCACCTCGAAAGCTTCGCCCGCCGCGGCGAACTCGCGCCGATCCTCGAACGCGCCCGCGCGGCCGGGCTGGAGGCGATGATCACGATCGGGACGGACGCCGACGACTGGGGGCTTTACCGCGATCTCGCGGCCACGTATCCGGGCTTCGTGCACTACACGGCGGGCATTCATCCGTGCAGTGTCGATGAGCGTTGGGAGGAGCGCTTCGCCACGCTGGAAGCGTTCTGGAGTGGAGCTGAGACGGGTGGGGTGCGCCCGGTTGCGCTCGGCGAGATCGGCCTCGATCGTTTTCACCTGCCGAAGGACGACGCGGCGGCCGCCGAACGCGTGTTTGCGACGCAACAGGCGGCGTTCCGTGCGGGTCTCGCGCTGGCGCGGAAGCTGGGCTGCCCGGTCGTGGTGCATTCGCGCGGCGCGTTCCGCGAGTGCGTCGAAATGATCGACGCCAGCGGGGTCGATTGGGCGAAGGTCGTGTTCCACTGCTTCACGGAAGGCCCGAGCGAAATCGCCGAGCTGAACCGGCGCGGCGGTGTGGGATCGTTCACGGGCATCATCACCTACAAGACCGCGGAGAACATTCGCGCGGCGGCGCTGGCTCAGGGCGTTGACCGCCTGATGATCGAAACCGACGCGCCGTATCTGACGCCCGTGCCGCACCGGGGGAAGCCCAACGAGCCCGCTTATCTGCGACACACGGCGGAGTTTTGTGCGCCGCTGTTTGGTTTGAACCCGGACGAGCTGGCCGCACGCACGACGGCGAACGCGAGGCGTTTTTTCGGAATTTAGGCCCACGGAACACGGAATACGCGGAAGCGCATGGGTTAGGTGGTCGCCGCTGTCCCAGCGACGACGGGCCGCGGCGAATGATGAAGCGTGTTTGCGGCGCCGACCGCTCGACGTCCGTGTTCTCCTCAAAACAAAAAGGCCGGTCGGTGACCGGCCAAATTTCAGTGTATTCCGCGTGTTCCGTGGGCAGCCTTCGCTGTTTCGCAGCGAGAGCCCTCACGCCTCGTCGAACTTCCGGCTAAAGAGCGCCTGCAGCTCGTTGAGCATCGCCTCGGCGTCCTCGCCGGTGGCCACGAACTTGATCTTCGAGCCCTTGGCGGCCGCCAGCATCATGAGGCCCATGATGCTCTTGCCGTTCACCTGCTCGTCGTCCTTCTCCACAAAGACGTCCGATTTGAACTTGTTGGTGACCCGCACGATCATGGCCGCCGGACGCGCGTGGATACCCATCTTGTTTTCGACAAGGAGTTCCCGGACGTGGGTGGCGGCGGTATTGGTGTCACTCTTTTCCATTGCAGGTAGTTATCGGCTCAAAATAAAGGGTTCCGAAAAAGCCGCTCCGCCCCCGGCTTGCAACCAGATTCCCCATTATGCCCGGTTTCGCGCTCATCGTGCCCTGTCGTTTGGAATCCACGCGCTTCCCGCGTAAGCTATTGCATCCCATTAAAAGTAAGCCGCTTGTGCTCTGGGTCGCGGAGCGCATCACTGCTGAGGCGCCGGATCTGCCGCTGTGGTTTGCCGTGGATCATCCGTTGCTCGCCGACTGCATCGAAGGGGCGGGTTTCCGGGCCATTTTGACCGATGCGCGGCACCCGAGCGGCACCGATCGCCTCGCCGAGGCCAACCGCACGGTCCGGGCCAGCTACGTCATTAACGTCCAAGCCGACGAGCCACTGGTCTCCGGCGGGCAGATCCGCGCCCTCCAGAAGCTCATCCAAGGCGACGCCCCGATGGCCACGCTGTGCACGCCGTTCCGCAAGGCCGAGGATTTCTACAATCCCAACCAGGTGAAGGTCGTTCGTGCCCCGGCTGCGAATCGCGCGCTCTACTTCTCGCGGTCGCCCATGCCCTACGCGCGCGACCTCGCCGGCAAGGTTGACGACGCGTGGCTGGCGGCGAACGGCTGTTACAAGCACCTCGGCCTCTACGCCTACCACGGCGAGTTTCTGGAGAAGTTCGTCCGCATGACGCCGGGCAAATTGGAGCAGATCGAAAAACTCGAGCAGCTGCGCGTCCTTGAAAACGGCTACCCGATCGCGATCGACGTCACCGAGGACCCGACCATCGGCGTCGACACCGCGGAAGACGCCGCGAAGTTCGAGGCGCATTTGGGCGGAGACGGCTAACCACAGATAAACACAGATGGACACAGATAAGGAGCGCCCCGCTTCGTTGGTCCGGTATCTGCGTGAATCTGTGTCCATCTGTGGTTCGTCCGGTTTTTCTGCCGGGCATCGTGATTTCTTAGTCGCGCTCCTCGCCGCAGCGATGCTGGTGCTCAGCGGCTGCGTGAGCGGCATGCTGGCCAAGCGGGTGGTGGAGGCGCCCAACCACCACGCTCCCGCATTGATGAGTCGGGCAGTGACCGAGGGCGAACCGATGCTCCGGGCACTGCAAGAAAAGCGATTCGCGCGGGTTTTACGGGTGCCGATTACGGAACCGCGCGCGCAGATTGATGTGATGGTCCTCGAACCGGCCGACTACGAGTTCACCTCCAAACTCGAGCACGAGCCTCCGCAAAAGGACGAACCGGGAACCCTCCGCTTTCGTGCGAATTGGGACGTCACGAATCTGCGCGCACCGCTCACCCCCAAGGCTACGATTGTGCTCTTGCACGGGTTCATGATGTGCAAGGAGGCCATGCTCGCGCCTTGGGGCGTTGCGTTGGCGCAGGCAGGCTACCGGGTTGTCATGGTCGATTTGCGCGGACACGGACGTTCGACTGGGGAGTGGATTGGCTACGGGGTATGGGAGGTGGATGATCTGCGCGGGGTGGTGGATGAACTCGACCGCCAAGGCATGATCGTCGGGCGGGTCGGCGTGCTCGGCGTTTCTTACGGCGCCTCAGTGGCACTGCAATGGGCGGCCGCCGATCCGCGGGTGGCGACGGTGGTGGCTTTAGCGCCCTTCAGTGATGCGCGTCAGGCGATCCGGGAGTTCGCACGCGCGTCCGGGTTGAAAGTGATCAGTGGTTTTTCGGATGCGGATTTTCACGCGATCGAGGACCGTGCCGCTCGCTTGGCAGGATTTGACTGGTCTGCGGTCGACGTGGTCGCGGCGACGCGCCGCTTGCGTGCGCCCGTGCTGTTAGTCCACGGCGGGCGCGACAGTTTCATCGTTCCGAAGCACAGCGAAGCCCTGTTTTGCGTCGCCCCAGCCGGTAGTCGCCTCGAGATTCTCCCTGACGACAACCACCTCACGATCGGACTGCGTCTCGACGGACTCGGGCCACTCGTCACTGGCTGGTTCCACGATCGTCTCCAGGCACTTTGATCCCGTGAGCTGCCTCCCGCGCTATCTCAAGTTCGTGTGCCCCGTTCTCGCCGCCGCGGCGCTGGCGCACAGCGGCTGCGTGAGCGGCATGCTGGCCAACTTGGCGGTGACCGCGCCCAACAAGGAGCACCCGCCGCGCGCCGTGCGCGACGCCGCCTACGCCAAGCGCGTCGATGCGCTCTACTCGCAAGCGTGGCGCGTGCGCGTCGGTCCGCCCGCCGCGGAACTTGCGGTTGCCGTGCTCGAGCCGGGCAACTACGCGTTCAACTACCAAGTCGAGCTGAAGCAGAACGACCAGGGCCGCAAGTGGCTCGCGCCGAAACTCGATTGGACCGTCCCCGCGCAACCTGCCTCCACGGCTCCGAAGGGCACGGTGCTCGTGTTGCACGGCTACCGCGACGCGAAGGAGAACATGCTGCACTGGGCGATCGTGCTGGCGGAGTTCGGCTACCGCGCCGTCCTCGTCGATCTGCGCGGACACGGCCGCTCGACGGGAGACTCGATCGCTTACGGCGCCTTCGAGGCGAATGACTTGGTGCAGGTCGTCGACGAGCTCGATCGCCGCGGCTTGCTCGCCGGCAAACTTGGCGTGATCGGCGTCTCCTACGGGGCGAGCACGGGCCTGTTACTCGCCGCGCGAGACTCACGCGTGGCGGCGGTCGTGGCGCTGGAGCCCTTCAGCAACGCGCGCGAAGCGGTCGTCGAGTTTGCGCACGGCGTGGCTCCGAGCCAGGCGGCCAGGATTAGTGCCGCAACGTTCGCGGCCGCCGTCGAACGTGCGGAGAAGCAGGGCAATTTCTCGTGGGCCGACGGTGATGTGCTCGCGGCGATGCCGCGCGTGAAGGCGCCGGTGTTGTTCTACCACGGAGCGAAGGACCGCTGGCTGTCGCCGGAAAACAGCCGCCGCCTCTTCGCAAAGGCTCCCGTGGGCAGCAATCTCGGCATCCTCGAAAACGACGATCACCTTCTGCTGTCACTGCGTCTCGCGCCGATTGCCCAGGACGTGCGCAAGTGGTTCGATCGGCTGCTGGCGCCGGCGAGCACGGTCTCTGCCGGCGCCATGCCATAGGGCGTCCCCACTGACGTCTGTCGCCGCTGGGACAGCGGCGACCACCCTTTAATTGCGAATTCGTTGAGCGAAAACCGCGTCCGACCGCAAGAGTCCGCTCAGGCGACTGAGACGGGTTCCGGTGTGGTCGGGCGCTTCCGTGTCGCAGGCGCGGAGGGTTGCTGGGAAGCGGGCGGCGCGTCTGAGAACTCCGAGGCCTTGGAGCGGCCTTCGACGAGGTGGAACAACTGGCCGGCGATCGCCTGCAGTTGCACGGCTTGAGCGGACATTTCCTGGGCCGCCGCGGCGGTTTCTTCGGATTGCGCAGCGGTGGATTGGGTCGTCTTGTCGATTTGGCCGATGGCCTGGTTGATCTGACCGATGCCAGTCGTCTGCTCTTCGCTGGCGGTGGCGATTTCCGCGACGAGGGAGTTCAGGCTGCGCGTCTTGCCGAGGATGTCGTCGAAACTGCCGGCCACCTGGCCGCAGATATCGACGCCGTGCTTGGTGCGCTGGAGGGCGTCGCCGATCTGATCGGTCGTCTCGCGGGCGGCGGTGGCAGAGCGTTGGGCGAGGGCGCGCACTTCCTCGGCGACGACGGCGAAGCCGGCACCGGCTTCGCCAGCGCGCGCGGCTTCGACGGCGGCGTTGAGCGCGAGGATGTTCGTCTGGAAGGCGATTTCGTCGATGGTCTTGATGATTTTCGCGACGTTGTCGCTCGAGCCTTTGATCGAGTTCATGGCCTCGACCATGCCGCGCATCTGTTCGGTGCCGGTCTCGGCGGATTGGCGGGCGGTATCGGCCAGTTGACGGGCGTGGCGCGCACTCTCGGTGTTGCGCGTCGTCATGCTCGCGAGTTCCTCGAGGGAGGAACTCGTCTCCTCGAGGCTGGCAGCCTGTTCGCTCGAGGCGGCGGCGAGAGCCTGGCTGGCGGTCGAGATTTCTCCGGACGTTGAGGTGGCCTGATTGGCGCCGGTCTGGAGTTCGCGCGCCATGTCGAGGATCGGTTTGGCAATGCGGCTGGCGACAAGGAATACCACGCCCAGCACGGCGGCGAGGGTGAGGCCGCCGATCCCGAGCGCCGTGTTGCGCAGCGAGCGCGCGGTCGCGAGCACGCGGTTTTCCTGGATCGATACGATGACCGACCACGGCGTGCCGGTGCGTCCGATATGCACCGGCCAGGCGATGCGGAAAACGGTGTCGTTGAGCGTGCGCGAATAGGTGTTCACGTCGAAAGCGCGGCCGGCGGCGAGGTCGGGAAGTTTTGGCTCGAGCCACGAATCGAACTTCGGGCCGGGCTGGCCGAGACGTTCGGTCGAGGGATGCGCCACGTAGAGGCCGCGGTTCGAGAAGGTGGCGGCGTAACCCGTTTCCATGACTTTGCGGTCGCTCTGGCTCGCGCTGATGGCGCTGAGATCGATGTCGATGCCGGCGGCGCCGACAAACTTGCCCCCGACCATGATGGGCACGACCAGACTGGTCATGAGCACCTTCTTGCCGCCGGCCTCGTAGACGTAAGGCTCCATGATGACTTCGCGACCGCTCTGGCGGACGAGTTGGTAGAAGTCGCTGTTCGCGGCGCCGGCTTGATAGTCCTTCAGCGGCTCAACGGCGATGCCGCCGTTCTTGCGAAACCAATAGGGAATGAATCGACCGGTGGCGTCGTGGTTGGGCTTGTTCGCGAAATCGCTGTCGCGCTGGTCGAAGGCGTTCGGCTCCCAGCAGGTCCAGACGCCGAAATACTCGGGGCTGTTCTCCAGCACGGTGCGCAGCACCAGCGACGCGGCCTCGCGGTCGACCGCCGTGCCTGACTGTTGCATCCCCGCGTAGTTCAGCGCGAGTATCCGGGCGGATTCGAGGCTGCGGTTGAGGAAAGCCTCCACTTCGGCGGCTTCACCCTCGGCGATGGCGTGGGCCTGTTCGATGCCCTGCGTGCTGGCGGCTCCGGTGACACGGTAAACAATGACCGCGATCATCAGTCCGAGGCCGAGAATGACCACCGAACCGATTGTGAAAATCATGCGCGCTTTAAGGCCGTGGATACCCATAGGCCTCACGCAATCGGTTGGAATCGGGCGCGCTAAAACGATTTGTGCATCCTGGCGGCCAGGCATTCAGAGGGCGTGGCGAAACCATGAGTCAAATTGTTTCCTTGTAGTGAGAAGCCCGTGTGGCGTCGACGGGTTTACAAAGGTTACTTTTTGCGCGCAAGCGGCACGTCGAGTTTGCGGCGATAAGCCCGGGAGCGTCGACGCTCCCGGGTCATGGGGTCAATCTTCCCCCTTATTGGATCACTGCCCGCCCCAAATTCTGAGAAATGCGCGAGGTCGCGCCCGATCAGGATGACGGCGCTGTCATCACACGTTGGGCGACCTTGCCGACAGCGTTGGCTGGGACGACGAGCCGCCAGCGATCGCCGTCGCGGACGAACGAGAGGCAGGTTTGGCGAATCGTGCCGTTCGCGTCCGTCAGTGCGGCGTAGGCGAGGGCGGTGGACGGGCCAGTGTCCTGCCGCGAGAGCACATTCAGCGAACCGAGTGGCGCGTCGCCGGCGATGAACAGCGTCATCAATCCCTCCGGCGTGCGGTAAGTTTCGCGGGTGGTGGCGGGCATTCGTGCGAGCAGCGACTCGGCCTCGGCGCGGCCGAAAGCGTCGAACTGGAGCGCGGTCTTGAGTGTGTCGAGATCGCCGCCCGCTGCCGCCCACAGAACGGTCTCGAGGGCATTTTCAGGCGTGGTGTAGCCGCGGTTTTGCCACTGCTCGGCGCGGAGGTTGCGGCCGAACTCGTAGGGCTGCGACGGATCGCTGCGCGGTTCGGGCTGCGGGGCAGCGATCGGCGGATTCTGTGCGGCGCGCTTTTTTTGCGCGGCCACGGCGGCGGCGATGGCGGCTTTGCGCGCGGCTTCGTCGGCCGGAGTCGGGGGAGCCTGGCGGCGCTCGGCGATGCGTTGCCGCATCTGCTGATCGGCGGCGAGACGTGAATTGGCCTCGACAATCTCGGCGCGCAGGCGGTCGGCTTCGTCGGCGGCTTGGCGCAGACGGGCGAGTTCGGCTTCGCTCGGCTGCGCCGCGGCGAGCCGTGCGTTTTCGGCGCGCTGGAGTGCGAGCGACTCGCTTGCGCGTGTCTCGGCGGGCGAGCGCGGCGGCGAGCTGGCGGCTGGCGTGATACTCGCGACCGATGAGCAGCGTGGCGGCCGTGAGGAGAAGCGAAAGCAGAAGGAGTTTTGCTTTCACGGTCAGAACCAGTTGTTGGCCTCGGTTTGTGGAAACTGCAGGTCGGTCACGACGTTCGCGATCTTGGTCTTGCGCGCTTCGTCGACGACGTAGGCGACCGACATGAGGTTCGCACCCGGTTCAGCGCGGATGATCAACGCGGCGCTGTCCGCCGGCTGTTGGCCGAGCTGGCGCAAGCGCTGCACGAATTCGTCGAGCGTGATCGGTTTTTCGTCCCAGAAGATCGTGCTTTGGCGGGTGACGGTGACGGTCGGATGCGTGGGCTTGGCGAGCGCGGCGGCGAGAGTGGCATCGGTGCGTAGCGAGGGAAGCGCGGCCGCGGCGCGCCGGAGTTGTTCGGCGGCGGCGGCACGTTCGGCGAGGCGGGCGTTGTCGGCGGTGAGGCCGGCGAGGGCGCGGTTGGCTTCGTGCAGGCGATCGATTTCGGCGCGGGTGGCGGCGTTGGCCTGGTGCTGCCACGTCGCGACGAACGCGGTGGCGGCGGCGATGCTGCCGCCGAGGAGGAGATTCGATTTGATCGTATGCATGAGGGTTTCGAGGAAGGTGGCGGTGAATCCGGCGGCGGCCGTGGTGGCGAGGGCGGCGCCGTTGGTTTGTCGCAGCGCAGCGGCGTAGACGAAGGGCAGGTGGCGGTGCACCAGCTCGGCGAAGGCGGCCTGCGAGTGGTCGAGGGCGTAGCGGCGAAGCAGTTCGGCGTCTCCAGTCATCGGTGTTCAGCCTATACCTGCCGTGGCGGACCAAACCGAACAAAGATTCCGGCAACGAAGGGCGCGCGCGGGCGACGGAGCAGAGAAAGGCAGGGGAACCACGAAAGACACGAACCACACGAAAGGAGCAGAGGCGGGAGAGCTGGCGCTAAGCCGAGCTTGCTCGACCGGTGCGCGGCGATAACTCTTCGGCGCGGGCCACCTGCGGGGAGGTTTCCCCGCTCCTGAATGACAGTTAACTAAAAATGAAGAGACTTTTAGCGCTCGCTTTCGGGTTCATCGTAACGCTCTCCTGCTTGGCCGACAGCGTGGAATCGCCGTATCGGAAGGCGACGATGTCTGAGTCGGGCTTGGCCATTTTCGTCATGATGCCCGTTTATCAGGATGACGCGGTGAAGCGGGTGATGGCAGGGGCATCATGCATGCCCTCAAGAGCGATGGGTCTTTCGAAAAAAATGGGAAACCTCTGGCTGGTATTCGCACGGCGTGATTCCGAGCGACGATGCCGAGTTCCTTGTGCGGATCGGTGATTGGCCGGAGGGTGATGGCCCGAAAAAGGAAGACCTAGCCGTGGCTTTCTACAGGCGAGGAAAAGTCGTCCATTCTTATTCAACCGCGGATCTCGTGATAGATACAAAGAAGGTGAGGCGGACTGTTAGTCACTACTACTGGCTCGCCGAAGGAAACCGCAGCTACATCCACCATACTACCTTTGTTCTGACCACGGTTGACGATCGATGCATCGTCTTCGATCTCACGTCCGGCATGATCGCTCGCGTTTACGAGCCCCAATCGGTGTCTTCGAACGAGTGAGCGATGCATTACCGAGGTGTGGCCGCTCAACGAGCTTCGAAACAAAAAGGCCGGTCAGTGACCGGCCCTACTCTGGCTTTCGTGTGTTTGGTGTATTTCGTGGTGGCCTAAATCTTTCCGGCCTTCCGCTTCGCGACCATCTTGTAGAAGTCCTCGAAGAGCGGGTCGGCGTCGTTCGGGCCGGGGGCGGCTTCGGGGTGATATTGCACCGAGAACACCGGCAGCTCCTTGTGGCGGAGGCCTTCGACGGTGTTGTCGTTCAAGTTGAGCTCGGTGACGATCGCGCCCTTGCCTTCGATCGACTTCGGGTCGGTGGCGAAGCCGTGGTTTTGCGCGGTGATCGAGACTTTGCCGGTCTCGAGGTTTTTCACCGGCTGGTTGCCGCCGCGGTGGCCGAACTTGAGCTTGAAGGTCGAGCCGCCGAGCGCGTGCGTGATCATCTGGTGACCGAGGCAGATGCCGAACGTCGGATAATCCGGCAGCAGCGCGCTGACGGTTTTATGGATGTAGGGCAACGCGGCCGGGTCGCCGGGGCCGTTGGAGAGGAAGAGCGCGTCGACGCCGGCCTCGCGCACCTGTTCGTGCGTGGCGGTGGCTGGGAAGACGTTCACTTCAAAGCCGTGACGGACGAGCTTGCGGAAAATCGTGTATTTCGCGCCGTAGTCGAACGCGGCGACTTTGAACTTCTTCGCGTGTGGCGGCTGGACGCCGAGCGTGGTGCCGACGGGGAGATAGGCCGCATTGTGGCGCGCCGGATCGGTGTCGCTCCAGATGTAGGGCGCCTTGCAAGTGGTGTCCTTGACGTAGTCGCTACCCGCCATGTCCTGCCAGGCGCGGGCGCGGGCGACGGCGTCCGCGTCGGAGATCGGCAGCGTGCTGAGGCAGCACTTCATCGCGCCGGTGACGCGGAGTTTTTTGGTGAGCGCGCGGGTGTCGATTTCGCTGATGCCCGGGATGCCGTATTTCTTGAGGTAGGCGTCGAGCGACATCTGGCTGCGCCAGTTGCTGACGACGGGCGAGACTTCGCGGACGACGAAGCCGGAGGCCTTGGGGCCGTTGTGCTCGGCGTCCTCCTCGTTGATGCCGTAGTTGCCGATCTGGACGGCGGTCATCGTGACGATCTGGCCGAAGTAGGAGGGATCGGTGAGGATCTCCTGATAACCGGTCAGCGAGGTGTTGAACACACATTCGCCGGCGATGGTGGCGTCGGCGCCAAAGGCGGCACCGTGGAAAACCGTGCCATCTTCGAGCGCGAGGACTGCGGGCTGGGGAGCGGACATTAAAGAGGCACGAAAAGCACTTCCGCGGAGGCTGTCTAGTGGTTTTCCAAGAATCCGCGTCTGTGACGCAGACGGTGAGGCCGCGCTGTGGAAGCGGTCGTTGCTTCAGTCCGTGAGTCGATACCCGATGCCCGCCTCGGTGCGGAGGTGGCGCGGGGTGGCGGGCGCCGGCTCAAGCTTCTGGCGGAGGTGCGTCATGTGGACGCGGAGGTAGTCGGTCCGCTCCTCGGCGGCGGGGCCCCAGACCTCGCGGAGGATCTGGCGGTGCGTCACGACTTTGCCGCGGTGCTGAACGAGGAGCTTGAGAAACGCGTATTCCTTCGCCGTCAGGTGCACCTCCGCGCCGGCGCGGCGCACGAGGCGCGCGGCGAGGTCGATCTCGATGTCGCCGAATTTCACCACCGAGGCCTCCTGCCCGGCGGGCGCGCGGCGCAGGATGGCGCGCACGCGGGCCAGCAGTTCGCGGCCGCCGAAAGGTTTCGTCAGGTAGTCGTCGGCGCCCGCATCGAGCGCGGCGATTTTCTCCTCCTCGCCCTCGCGCACCGAGAGCACGAGCACGGGCACGCGCGACCATTCGCGTAGACGGCGAATCACTTCGACTCCATCGAGGTCGGGCAAGCCGAGGTCGAGCACGATGCCGTCCGGCGCCTGATGCGCAACTTCCTGCAAACCGAGCGTCGCGTTCTCCGCCTCGCGCGCGGCGTAGCCGCCCGACTCGAGCGTCACGCGCAGCAGGCGCCGGATCTGTCTCTCGTCGTCGATGACGAGCAGGGTGGCGGTGGCCGTGGGCGCGCTCATGAGGATTGGCCACAAAAAGGCACGAAAGGCGCGACGGCGAACGTAACTTTCGAGGCGCCTATAGGCGCGCGCGAGACCCGTGCTCGCCGATTCGAAGCCTTTTCGTGCCCCATGCTCACTCCGTCGCGGTCGGCTCCGGCTGCGCCGTCTGGTGCGGGAGGTAGATCGTGAACACCGCGCCGCCGCCGGGATTTTCACCGACGACGATCTCGCCGCCTTGCGCCGTCACGAAGCCGCGCACGAGTGACAGGCCAAGCCCGAGCCCGCCCGCTTTCGCGGCATCGCCGCGCTCGAATTTCTTGAACAGCCGCTCGCGCATCTCGGCCGGGAAACCGGGTCCGCGGTCGGCCACGGTGAAAAACACCCGCTGCCCGCCGCGCTCCGTGCCGGCGGTGACGAACACCGGCGTCGCCTCCGGCGTATGACGCGCGGCGTTGAGCAACAAGTTCGCGAGCGCCTGCTCCGTCAGCGCGAAGTCCGCGCGCACCGGTGGCAGGTCTGCCGGCATCACGATGTCGAGCGGGTGGCCGGCGAGTTCGTCGCGCACGCCGTCGAGCGCGGCGTTCACGAGGTCGCGTGCGTCGCACCAGTCGAGACGGGGCCGCAGCGCGCCGCTCTCGAGTCGCGTCTGGTCGAGCAGATTGCCGACGAGCCGGTTCAATCGCCGCGCGGCGGCGCGCGCCTCGTCGACGAGCGCGGCGCGAAGGTCGGCCGGTGCGTCCGCCAGATTTTCCAGCGAGCCGGTGATGACGGCCAGCGGCGTGCGCAACTCATGCGAGACGCTGTCGAGGAGCACGCGGTGCAGTTTCTCCGACTCGGCCAGCAACTTCTCGCGCTCGCTCGCCTCGCGGAGTTGCTCCTGTTCGACGCTGAGGGCGAGCTGGCGGGCGAACGCCTCCAGCAAGTCGCGTTGCGCGAGCGTCAGCTCCCGTTCGCGCGGCACGGCGATGCCCAGCACGCCGATCGCGCGGTCTTCGCGCACGAGCGGCAGATAGAACGCCGCCGCGGCCGGCAGCGTGTCGGTGAAGCGACCGGCGGGCCGCCGGTGCCGCAGCACCCAGTCGGCGACGCCGCGTTCCTTCTCGTCGAGGGCGAACGAGCCGGCGAAATGCGGCACGAGTCGCTCCGGACTGCGGCCGAGCAGCAGGCTGGTCTTCGCGCCGAAAAGCTGGTCGGCCTGCCGCAGCGCGGCGAACACCGCCTCGTCGAGCGTCCGCGCGGCGGCGAGTGCGCGCGTGAGCTGGAACAGCGCGACCGCGCGGCCTTCGCGGCGGCGCTCGGCGACCGCTTGCGCGCGGATGCGGGCCGTGAGTTGTCCGGCGACGAGGGCCACGATGAAATACGTGCCGAACAGCAGGCCGTCCTCCACTTTTTGGATGTGGAACGTGAACCGCGGCGGAATGAACAGGAGATTCCACAACACGGCGCTGAACACGCCGGCGACGAGCACGGGGCCGCGACCGACGCGCAGGCTGAGCAGGATGGTCGCGAGCAGGTAGATGAGGCCGGTGCCGAGATAGTAGTCGATCGGCAGCAGCAGGCCGCCGAGCGTGATCGCCGCGAGCACGCTCGCGACGAGGGCGTATTCGTGCGCCCCGCTGCGCAGCTCGTGGTCGAAGAGGGCGAGGCTGACGAGCGGCGCGCGGTTTTCGACCGGCACGACGTAGACGTCGATCTTGCCGCCGAGCCGCAGCAGACGGTCGACCAGCGTGCCGCGCACGAGGTCGAGCACGCGGCGCGCGCGGGGCTTGCCGATGACGATCTGAGTCGCGTTGTGCTGGATCGCGGTGCGCACGAGCGCGGCGGCGATGTCCTCGTCCTGCGTGACGACGATCTCGGCGCCGAGTTCGCGGGCGAGGGCGAGGTTCTGGTCGAGCAGTCGCTGGGCGTCGGGCGGAAGCGGCGACGACGGTTCCACGTGCACGGCGAGCCATGCGGCGCCTTGCGCGGCGGCGAGGCGCCGCGTCCAGCGGACAAGTTGCGTGGAAAACGGACTCGGACCGACCGCGACGAGCAGGCGTTCGCCGCTGCGCCAGACCGTGTGCTTCGCCACGCCGGCGCGCAGCTGCCGGAGCTGGCGATCGACGCGCTCGGCCGTGTAACGCAGCGCGAGTTCGCGCAGCGCGGCGAGGTGCGACTCCTGGAAGAAATTCTGCGCGGCCGCGGCGGCGCGCTCGCCGAGGTAGACTTTGCCCTCCTGCAGGCGTTCGAGCAGGCCCTCGGGCGTGAGGTCGACGAGTTCGAGTTCGTCGGCGAGATCGAGCACGGAGTCGGGCACCGTCTCGCGCTGCACGGCGCCGGTGATCTCGCGCACCGCGTCGGCGCGCGACTCGACGTGCTGGATGTTCAGTGTGGTGAGGACGTCGATGCCCGCGTCGAGCAGCTCGACGACGTCCTGCCAGCGCTTCGCGTGCCGCGATCCGGGGGCGTTGGTGTGTGCGAGCTCGTCGACCAGCACGAGGCGCGGCGCACGCGCGCGAACGGCCTCGAGGTCGAGTTCGCCCAGGTGCGCGCCGCGGTAGTCGATCGGGCGACGGGGAAGCACGTCGAGGCCGTGGAGCAGCGCCTCGGTTTCGGTGCGGCCGTGCGTTTCGACGAGGCCGACGACGACGTCGGTGCCGGCGGCGCGCTCCCGCTGGCCGGCGCGGAGCATGGCGTAGGTCTTGCCGACGCCCGGGCACATCCCGAGAAAAACTTTCAAGTGCCCGCGTTGCGCCCGCGCCGCGCTCGCCTGGAGCGAGGCGAGCAGGGCATCGGGATTCGGGCGGGCGGCGGTGTTCACGGAGTGCGGAGGGAGGCGTCGAGCGCGAGATTCAGACGGAGGACGTTGACGCGGACGGGACTAAGCTGGCCGCCTTCGGCGGAGCGCGCAACGAGTTCGGCGAGCGCAATTCGTTGCGGCGGCGTCAGGCGGCGGGCGGCGGCGATGCGCGCGATCTGCAGCTGCGCGGCGGCGAGCGAAAGGTCGGGATCGAGGCCGCTGCCGCTCGCGGTGAGAAGGTCGGCGGGGATGTTCGCGCTGCCGCCGAGCGCGGCGCGGCGTTCGGCGATGGACGCGCGGAGCGTGGCGCTCGTCCAGGACTGGTTGCTGGCGCCGGAGGCGACGGTGGCATAGTCGGCGGCCGACGGTCGCGGCCAGAAATAGCGCGGGTCGGTGGTCTTTTGCGCGAGCAGGGCGGAGCCGACGAGTTGGCCGTCGCGGTGGAGCAGCGAGCCCTCGGCGGCAGCACGGAAGAACGCGCGTCCGAGCGCCCAGACGGCGAGCGGGTAGGCGAGGCCGGTGAGGAGCGTGAGCACGAGGAGGAGGCGCAGGGCGGAGAAGGTGGTTTTCATGGCGCGGTGGAATGGATGGCTTTCGAAGGTCCCATGCGGGGGTCGGCCTGCGGTGGGCGGCGGGTCGAATCGACGACGAGCAGAACCAGCGCGAGCAGCACGAGTCCTCCGAGGGCGAGGGCAATGAGCCACTGTTCGCGCGTCCACGGGCGGGATTTTTTGATCGTCGCGTTCATACAAGGCGGAGGGAGGCGAGCGCGAGGTCGATGAGTTTGATGCCCACGAACGGTGCCACGAGTCCGCCGAGGCCGTAGACGACGAGGTTGCGGCGGAGCAGATCGGCGGCGGGCAGCGCGCGGTAGGCGACGCCGCGCAGCGAGAGGGGCACGAGGGCGACGATGATGAGCGCGTTGAAGATGACGGCGCTGAGGATCGCGCTGTGCGGCGAGTGGAGCGCCATGACGTTCAACGCGGCGAGCGGGCCTGTGGCGGTGCCGGAAGCGGCGTAGAGCGCGGCAAACATCGCGGGAATGATGGCGAAATATTTTGCGACGTCGTTGGCGACTGAGAACGTCGTGAGCGCGCCGCGCGTCATCAGCAGCTGTTTGCCGATTTCGACGATCTCGATGAGCTTCGTCGGATTCGAGTCGAGATCGACCATGTTGCCGGCTTCGCGGGCGGCTTGCGTGCCGGTGTTCATTGCGACGCCGACGTCGGACTGCGCGAGGGCGGGGGCGTCGTTGGTGCCGTCGCCGGTCATGGCGACGAGGCGGCCGGCGGCTTGCTCGGCCCGGATGCGCGCCAGTTTCATCTCGGGCGTCGCTTGCGCGAGGAAGTCGTCGACGCCCGCCTCGGCGGCGATGGCGGCGGCGGTCAGCGCGTTGTCGCCGGTGATCATCACGGTGCGGATGCCCATGCGGCGGAGTTCGGCGAAGCGCTCCTTGATGCCGCCTTTCACGACGTCCTTCAGGTAAACGACGCCGAGCACGGAGGCGTTCTCGGCGACGACGAGCGGCGTGCCGCCGGCTTTGGCGATGCGCTCGACGGTGGCCGCCACGGCGGCGGGCCAGGCGCCGCCTTGCGTGGCGACCCAGGTGCGCACGCTGTCGGCGGCACCCTTGCGAATCGAGCGACCGCCGAGATCGACGCCGCTCATGCGCGTTTGGGCGGCGAACGGCACGAACGTCGCGTGCGGCGCGGCGACCTCGCGTTCGCGGAGATGGAATTGTTCCTTGGCGAGCACGGCGATGCTGCGGCCTTCGGGCGTCTCGTCGGCGAGCGAGGCGAGTTGCGCGGCGGAAGCGAGCTGTTCGACGGCGACGCCGGGCGCAGGGAGAAACTCGACGGCCTGACGGTTGCCGAGCGTGATCGTGCCGGTCTTGTCGAGGAGGAGCACATCGATGTCGCCCGCGGCCTCGACGGCGCGGCCGGAGGTGGCGATGACGTTGCGGCGGATGAGGCGGTCGATGCCGCTGATGCCGATGGCGCTGAGCAGGCCGCCGATCGTCGTGGGGATCAGGCACACGAAGAGCGAGACCAGCACCGGCAGCGAGGTGTCGACCGCGCCGGGCTGGCCGGCGAGTGTTTCGCTGACGCGCGCGAAGAACGGCAGCGTGGCGACGACGCCGAGAAAAATCGCGGTGAGCGCAACGAGCAGAATGCCGAGTGCGATCTCGTTCGGCGTGCGCTGGCGCGAGGCGCCCTCGACGAGGCCGATCATGCGATCGAGAAAGCCCGCACCGGGCTCGACCGTGACGCGCACGACGATGCGGTCGCTCAGCACACGCGTGCCGCCGGTGACGGCGCTGCGGTCGCCGCCGCTTTCGCGGACGACGGGAGCGGATTCGCCGGTGATGGCGGACTCGTCGACGCTGGCGATGCCGTCGATGACTTCGCCGTCGGCGGGAATGACGTCGCGCGTTTCGCAGACCACGATGTCGCCTTTGCGCAGATCGGTCGCGGCGATGCGTTCCTCGGTGCGATCGGCGCGGAGACGGCGGGCGAAGACTTGGGCGCGGGCGCGCTTGAGCGAGTCGGCCTGCGCTTTGCCACGGCCTTCGGCGATGGCTTCGGCGAACGTCGCGAACAGCACGGTGAACCAGAGCCAGAGCGTGGTCTGGATCGTGAAACCTGTCAGCGCGCCGGCGAACAAGTCGCGTGCGGCGACGAAGGTGACCGCGACGGCGCCGAGTGCGGTGACGAAGATGACGGGATTGCGCCATAGCGCGCGCGGATCGAGCTTGCGCACGGCGTCGATCGCGGCGCGGCGGAGCAGTGTGGCGTCCCAGGCGTAGGCGGAAGGTGTTTTCATGAGCGGCGGGAGGACGGAGTTTTGAAATGCGACGAGGAGGTCGGCTGTCCGGCCGTTTGTCGGCGGTGCAGGGATTTATGGCGTATTACGCCATGAATTCACCGGCGGTGCGGGGGGCGCGCGGAGAAGGCGCGGAGTTCCGTGGCGGTCGCGATCCTGGCGCTCCGAGGGAGAAAAAGAGAGAGAAGGCGGGAATGGTTTGGTTGTTCATGCGGTGACACGTCGGTTGAGGGGGAGCGTGTGGAGCGACGGGAGTTTATGGCGTATTACGCCATAAATAGGCAGGGCGGCGGACGGTCAGAGTGTGCGGCCGACGGCGAGGAGGAGGTGTTCGAGGACGGGACCGAGCGTGAGCGCGGGGAAGTAGGTGAGCGCCGCGACGATCAGGATCACGACGCTGAGGAGGGCTGCGAAGAGCGCGCCGTCGGTCGGGAAGGTGCCGCTCGAAGGCGGGGTGCTTTTTTTGGCGACGAGGCGACCGGCGAGCGCGAGCACGGGGACGATCACGCCGAAGCGGCCGATCAGCATCGCGAGGGCGCCGCCCCAGGTATAGAGGTCGCCGGTGGCGTTGAGGCTGCCGAAGGCGGAGCCGTTGTTGTTCGCCATGGAGGCCCACGCGTAGAGGATTTCGGTCAGCGCGTGCGGACCGGCGTTGCCGACGGCGGCGCGGCCGGCTTCGGTGGCGAACGACACGGCGCAGCCGAGCAACACGCCGACACCTGGCAGCAGAACGGCGAGTGCGGCCATGCGCACTTCGAAGGCCTCGATTTTTTTGCCGAGATATTCCGGCGTGCGGCCGACCATCAGGCCGGCGAGGAACACGGCGAGGACGACCATCGCGACCATGCCGTAGAGGCCGGAACCAACGCCGCCGAAAATGATTTCGCCGAGCAGCAGGTTGAACAGCGCCAGTCCGCCGGCGAGCGGCGACAGCGAGGAATGCATGGCGTTGACGGAGCCGTTGGACGCGGCGGTGGTGGCGTTGGCCCAGAGGATCGACGGTGCGATACCGAAGCGCACCTCCTTGCCCTCCAGCGCGAGGGTGGTCGCGCCGGGTGCGGCGTGTTCGCTCCAGAGCGAGAGGCCGAGCGCGCTGAGGAAGAAGGCGAGCATCACGGCGAAGAGCACCCACGCGTGGCGTTTCGCGCCGACGAGCACGCCATAGGCATAGACGCAGGCGGCGGGCAGGAGAAGGATCGCGAGCGTTTGCAGGAAGTTGGAGAGCGGCGTCGGGTTTTCGAAGGGATGCGCGGAGTTCACGCCGAAGAAACCACCGCCGTTCGTGCCGAGTTGCTTGATGGCGATCTGCGAAGCGGCCGGGCCGAGCGGGATGATTTGCGGTGTGCCGGCGAGCGTCGTGGCGGTCGGGTAGGGCGCGAAGGATTGCACGACGCCTTGGGAGACGAGCACGACGGCGAGCACGAGCGAGAGTGGCAGCAGCACGTAGAGCGTGGCGCGCACGACGTCGGCCCAGAAGTTGCCAAGGCCGCTCGCGGTTTTGCGGCTGAAGCCGCGAGCGAGCGCGGCCAGGACGGCGAGGCCGGTGGCGGCGCTGAGGAAGTTCTGCACGCCGAGTCCGGCCATCTGGGTGAGGTAGCTGAGCGAGGCCTCGCCGGAGTAGGCTTGCCAGTTGGTGTTGGTCAGGAACGACACGGTGGTGTTCACCGCGACGCCGAGCGGCACGGCGGCGAACCCCTGCGGGTTGAGCGGAAGGTGGGCTTGCAGGAGTTGCAGCGCGAGCAGGAGGGCGCCGCCGAGGAGGTTAAACGCGATCAGCGTCCCGGCGTAGCGCGACCACGTCATCTCGGCGCCGGCGTCGATGCCGCCGGCACGGTAGATCGCGCGTTCGAGCGGCGCGAGCCAGCGGAGCCATGCGGGCGGTTCGCCGCGCAACACGGTGGCGAGCCAGGATCCGATTACGGGCGTGGCGACGACGAGAAGGGCGACGCAAAGCGCGAGATAGGTGGCATCGGCAGCGGTCATGCCGGGACGATACCGGACCGCGGCGCGTGGGGGTAATTAAGTCCGGGGGCCAAAGCGTTAAGAAAGCGCTAAGCGCTCGCGCGTCTCCCCGTCGGGACACCATGCCGCACCGGGAAAAAAGGGGAGGCACTGTGCGGGTCATGCGCGCAAACCGTCGTTTGACAGCTCCGGCCAACCGAATAGCCGTTTTGCAGCATCATGCCCTACATCGAAGATCGCGCCGCCTGGTTCGAAGGCCAAGGACTCTGGCAGCACATCCCGGAAAGCGACTGGCGCGACTGGACGTGGCAGCTGAAGAACCGCATCACGACCGTCGAGCAGCTCGAGCGCCTCATGACGCTCACGCCCGAGGAGAAGGCCGGCTGCCTCTTCGCCAGCCACAAGCTCGCCCTCGCGATTACGCCTTACTTTTTCAACCTCATCGACCGCGACGATCCGAACTGCCCGATCCGCAAGCAGGTCATCCCGCGCATCGACGAAAGCATCGTGTCCAACGAGGAGATGCTCGACTCGCTCGGCGAGGACGAGCACTCGCCGGTCCCCGGCCTCGTGCACCGCTATCCCGATCGCGTGCTGTTCCTCGTGACCGATCGTTGCGCGAGCTACTGCCGCTACTGCACGCGCAGCCGCCTCGTCTCGAACGCGCAGGACTACAACTTCCATCCGGAATACGAGCAGGGCCTCCGCTACATCGAGGCGCATCCGGAGATTCGCGACGTGCTGCTCTCGGGCGGCGATCCGCTGCTGCTCTCCGACAAGAAACTCGATCACCTGCTCAGCCGCTTGCGCGCGATCCCGCACGTGGAGTTCATCCGCATCGGCTCGCGCATTCCGGTGTTCCTGCCGCAACGCATCACGCCGGAGCTGTGCGAGATTTTCAAAAAGCACGGTCCCATCTGGATGAGCATCCACGTCAACCACCCGCGCGAAGCGACGCGCGAGTTGAAGGACGCGTGCGAGCGCCTGGCGTTCGCCGGCGTGCCGCTGGGCAATCAGAGCGTGCTGCTCCGTGGCGTGAACGACGATGCCGACGTGATGAAGGCGCTCGTGCACCGCCTGCTGCGCATGCGCGTGCGGCCTTACTACATTTACCAGATGGACCTCATCACGGGCGGCGCGCACTTCAAGGCCGACGTCCGCAAGGGCATCGAAATCATCCAGGCGCTCCGCGGCCACACGACCGGCTACGCCGTGCCGCAATACGTCATCGATGCGCCCGGCGGCGGCGGCAAGGTGCCGATCAACCCGGAGTATCTGGAAAAAATCACCGACGACGAAGTGGTGTTCCACAACTTCGAGGGCCGGCAGTTCCGCTATCCGCTGAAGAGCACGCCGGTGCGCGAAAAAGAAAACGCCGGCAAAGTGCTGCCGGCGGAAGTGCATCTCTGAAGGAGGGCCGGTCTCCGACCGGCCGCAGGGGAACTAGCGAAGCGTTCGGGCGGCTAGGTGCCGAGCCGGCCAAGTGGTCGCCGCCGTCCTGACGGCGACGATGATGGGCGTGGCGGAAGGTGCCGCCGGGGGGCGGTCTGGTGAAAGTCGTTCGATGCCGATTCGGCACGCAGGAGCGCTTGGGGCCGGTCGCAGACCGGCCCTACTTTCACTTCATCGCGAACGACGCGCTCACCGTTGCGGTGATTGTTTTTTCCAGCGAAGTGGTGTCGTTGTTGCCCTCCCAACTCGTGGCGCTCGAGTGCAGCGGGTTGATTTGCACGACGCCGGCCTTCGCGTTGCGCAGACTTTCCACGCGCCGTCCGCCTTGGGCGGCGATCAGCTCGGCGCGGGCGCGGGCGTCCTTCGTCGCTTCCGCCATCATTTCGACCTTTGCCTCGCCGGCCTTCGTGTAGATGAACGCGAAGCCGCCGGAGACCAGCGCCACGCCTTGCTCGATCAAAGGCCCGCAATTCGCTGCGAGCTTCGGCAGCCCCTCCACGTTGGCTGAACGCACTTCGAAACCTTGCGTGAGGCGGTAGCCGACGCGGACGGTCGCGTAGTTTTCCTCGTCATCATCGAGCTTCCGCTTGGTCGTGATCTCACGAATCACGACCGGTTCGATGGCGAGATCGGTCATGTCGTGGCGGCGGAAAAAATCGGCGACTTTCGCCAGATCGGTCTGCAGGCGCTGCTGGGCTTCGAGCAGCGAGGGCGCGTCGACACTGAAACTGGCGTTCCAGACCACGAGGTCGGAGCGCACGTTGCGGCGGGCGGCGCCGGTGACGTTGATGGAGTTGCTGTCGTTCAACCGCGTGAGGGTCGAAGCGACGATGGCGGCCGAGCCAGCCAGGCCGCCGGCGAGAAACAGTCCGGCCAGGACGCCGAACAGGTGGGGACGAGGGTTCATGGTTTCGTGAGTTTATGACAAGGCGGGGCGCATTGCTGCGCCCTGAAACCGGAACCGAACCGACACACAACCCACTCGGCTCCAAAGGTAAACACCAGCCGAATTTCGAAGAAGTTGTTCACAAACGGCGCCCGAAAATTGGCCAAAGATTTTTTCAACGTTTCGGGCGGGGCCGCGTCTATCTGAACGACATCAGTGCGTCGTTCATAACGAAACATTGTTTGTAGTTCTTACGGTTTGCTTGGTGTTAGGTCATGCAGGGCGCCCTCACAAGGGGCGCCCTTCATGTTTATGGAGTCGGAAACGCGGCCGAAAAAATCTGCGGAAAAAATTCAACGTTTTCGTCCAGTCTGCGTCTTTCTCGTCGATAGTTCTTACGGTTTGCTTGGTGTTAGGTCGTGAGGGGGTCGCCTTGTTGGGCGGCCCCTTCATGTTTTCGGGGCCGGGGAATTGGGCGTTGAAAGCCCGCGTCGCTTCTGGCGACCTCCCGCCGTGCTTCGTTTTGTGTGTTGGTGTTTGCTCCTCGGGCTCCCCCTTCTGGCGGCGGCCCAGTCGGCGCCGCGCACGGTGCGGGACGCCGGGCCGCCGCTCTCGAGTGCGGCGGACGCCGAAGCGCCGGACGGGGATGAGGTATGGGAGAGCGCGCGCCAGGCACTCGCGCAGGCCGCCAGCGAATCCGATGCCCTGCGTGCGCTCGCCACGGTGGTGAACCTCCAGCGTCGCCGCGGCGATTACTCCGACGGCCTCGCGGGCGCGCGCGACGGGCTCGCTCGTTCACGCGCTCTCGGCGACGTGCGCCTGCAGATCGATTTCCTCTATCTGCTCGGACGCCTTTACTGGAACCTCAGCGACTACCCGGGCTCGCTCGAGCGGCACCTGGAAGAGCTGCGTCTCGCCGAGTTGCTCGCGGATCCGGCGGTGCTGGCTCGCACACACGGGGGCCTCGGCCTGACCTATCAGCGCTACGGGCGCGACGAGGATGCGTTGCAGCATTTCCACCGCGGACTCGACTATGCGTCACAGGCGAAGGACGAGCGTATGCGCGCCAGTCTCCTGAACAGCCTCGGCAACTACTACCTCGGCAAGCGCGACTTCCCGCGTGCCGTCACGATCCATGAGGAAGCCCTCCATGTGCGCGAAGGCTACGGCAACCGTCGCGCCATCGCCGAATCGCTGACCAATCTCGGTCTCGCCGCCGACGCCCAAGGCGACACGGACAAGGCGCTCAGTTACCTCAATCATGCGCTCGCCACGTTCGAGGCGCTGAAATACCGCCGCTACATCGCCAACACCCACCGCCGGCTGGGACTGATTTTGCGTCACGCCGGGCGTCTCGACGAAGCACTCGCGCATCTGCGCACCGCCCTTCAGGTCGCCGGCACGCTCGAGAGTGCCGAGGTGCTCGCCGAAATTCATCGCGAGTTGACCGTCACCTACGAGGCGCGAGGGGAATTGGCGCTCGCGCTCGATAGCCAGCGCAAGCTGGCCGCCGCGACCGAGCAGCTCCAACGCGAAGAGGACCGCCGGCGCATGGATGAGTTGCGCGCACGCTATCGTGACGAGCAACGCGAACTCCAGATCCGCCTGCTGCGCCGTGACCAGGATGTGAAGGCTGCCGAACTCGAGCAACGGCGCTCGCAAAATCTGGCGCTGGCCGCCGGCCTGATCGGCGGCGTTACGCTGCTCGGTGCGATCATCGTCGTGCAACTCGTGCGTCTCCGCGCCGAGCGGAAGATGCGCGCGGCCACCGAGCGCGCCCGCGCCCAAGCCGAGGCGGCCGAGGCGCTCAAGTCGCGCCTGCTCCAGATGGCCTCGCACGATCTCAAGGTTCCGCTCACCGCGCTGAATGCCACCGCGGGCCTCATCGCGCGCGCGCCCGCCGACGAAGCCAATGTCCGCCGTCTCGTCGCCGGCATCCAGGCCGACACCGCACGCATGCGCACGCTCGTGCGCGACTTCCTCGACGCGTCCGCGATGGAGGAGGGCAGTCTCCAACTTCACGCCACCGCGGTGGACCTCGCAGAAATCGCGGGTGCCGCGGTCGAAAGCCTGCGCCCCGTCGCCGCGCAAAAAGAGCAGCGACTCGCGGTCGTGACCTCGCCGGCACCGCCTCCCCCGGTGCTCGCCGATGCCGAGCGACTGCGCCAGGTCTTCGATAATCTCATCGGCAACGCGCTGAAATTCTCCCCGCCCGGCGGTGTCGTGTCGGTGGCGCTCGGCGAGGCGAGCGGGTGGGCGTTTGCGGAAGTGCGCGACAGCGGACCCGGCCTCGGCCCTGCGGACTTCGCGAAGATTTTTGCCCCTTACCAGAAGCTCTCCGCCCGCCCCACGGGCGACGGCGAGGATTCCACGGGGCTCGGCCTCTTCATCGCGCGCGAGTTGCTGACGCTCCAAGGCGGCCGCCTCGAAGTGCAATCGCAGCCCGGTCGCGGCGCGGTCTTCCGCGTGCTGCTGCCGGTGGCGGCCAAGTGAGAAGACTTCGATTCTGTGGGAGCGAGCAAGCTCGCTTCCACAAATTTGGGCCGCTCACCCCAGACCGTTCCGCAAGCACCAGCGCACCAACGTCGGCACATCGTGCAGGTCGAGTTTGGCCAGGATGCGCGCGCGGTGCTTCTCGACCGTGCGCGTGCTCAGGTCGAGCTGTGCGCCGATCTCCTTTGAGACCATGCCGCGCGCCACCAGGCGCACCACCTCGCGCTCGCGTTCCGAGAGCGCATCGGCCCCGAGTCGCGGCAGCGCCGGCTCGGTGGCCAGCGAGGGCACTGGCGGCGGCACGGTGGCCGAGAAAAACATGCCGCCCTCAAGGACGCATTGCACCGCACGATCGATCTGCTCCAGCGGCGAGTTTTTGTCCACGAAGCCGGCGACGCCGAGCGCCACGAGTTCGGCCGGCAGTTGCGCCTCAGGGTGAGCCGTCAGGATCACGACCCGCGTCGTGAGACCGCGCTCGCGGAGCCGCCGCACGATGTCGCGCCCGTCGAGATCGCGCAGATAGAGATCGGCGATCAACAAATCGGGTGGCTGCGCCAGACAGGCGGCGAGGGCGTCGGCCCCCTGCGCAAAATCCTGAAACACCCGCGGCTGAAAACGCTGCTGCAGCGACGCCTTCAGCAGCCCCCGAAACGTCGCCGTGTCGTCGACGAGGACGAAGTGCGGGGCGACGGTCGGGGCGGGCGGCATTTCGGGAGTGAGCACACGCAAGTGATAGCAAACTGCAAGCGTGCCGCGCATTGCGTAGAACTACGCCACCGGCCGGTGCAATGGTCCGGCTAGGCGCGCGCGGCAATTCCCGGTAGCTTATGACCAACCCCTGACGAAGTCCCGCGTTGCACCGCTTCCGTTCGCCCCGCTGGCTTTTCGCTTCCCGCTTTCCATGTCCCGCCTGACGACTCTCAGTCGCCTTCTGGTTCTCTGTGGCGCGTTCGTTGCCGTGCTCTCTCTGCCCGCGGGCGAGCGCGGACGGCTCACAATCACGCACGGCGGCCATGAGCTGCCGATTTGGCACTACCGCCCCGCGGGGCTGGCGGCGGATGCGCCGGTGCTGTTCGTCATCCACGGTGTCGGCCGGAACGCCGACGAATACTTGGAAGACTGGGTGGAACTCGCCGACGCGAAGAAATTCCTCCTCGTGGTGCCTGAGTTCTCGAAAAAGGAGTTTCCCGGCGAGGAGTCGTTCAACTCCGGCAATCTCTTCGATGCCGCCGGCCAGCCCCGGCCGCGGGAGGAGTGGTCGTTCAGCATGGTCGAGCCGGCCTTCGACGCTGTGCGTGCGCAACTCGGCAGCACGCGCACCGACTATGCGCTCTACGGTCACTCGGCGGGCGCGCAATTCGTGCAGCGCTTCCTCTACTTCGAGCCGGGTGCGCGCGTCTCTCGCGCCGTCGCCGCCAACGCCGGCTGGTATATGCTGCCGGACCTCGCACGCGCGTTCCCCTACGGATTGAACGGCACGCCGGCGGACGCCGCGGCGCTGCGCCGCGCATTTGCCTTCCCGTTGCACGTCCTGCTGGGTGATGCGGACATCGATCCGAAGCACGCCTCGCTGCGCCACACGCCGGAGGCAGACGAGCAAGGGCTTTTCCGTTTCGCCCGCGGGCAGTATTTTTTCAATCACGCCAAATCCGCTGCGAGCGCGCTGAACACGCCGTTCCACTGGATGCTGTCGATCGCGCCGAATGTCGCCCATAGCAACAAAGGCATGGCGCCTTACGCGGCGCGCCTTCTTTTTCCGCACTGACCCCGCCGACCCAACACCTCCACGCTTATGAACCACCCCACGCGCATCTCCCGCCTGCTCGCGCTGCCTGCGTTTCTCGCGCTGGCTTCATTCTCGCTCGCGCAATCCGTCCCCGCTCCCGCGGGGCCCGAGCCGCGGGAAGAGCAGCCGGTGAAGCTCGACCAATACGTCGTGACCGGCTCGAACCTGAAGCGCCTCGACCAGGAAAAGACGCTCCCCGTCACGGTCATCGACCGTGAGGCCATGGAGGTGCGCGATGCGGCGCAGCCCGCGGATTTGTTGATCTCTCTGCCGCAGGTCACGGGCTTGCCGGGCAATGAGACGGCCACGCTCGGCGCCACGGCGCGCGGCGACAATGCCTCCAGTTCCCTCCGCGGCCTGCCGTCGAGCAACACGCTCATTCTGCTCAACGGCCGCCGGCTCCCGCCGCACCCGATCTCCCAGTCCGAAGCCGGCGTCCCGACCCTGACGACCAACGTCAACATTCTCCCGAATCGCGGTATCGAACGCATCGACGTGCTCCGCGACGGTGCCTCGTCGATCTATGGCACCGACGCAGTCGCGGGCGTGGTGAATTACCTCATGCGCCGCGAATTTCGCGGCACCGAGCTGCAACTGCGTTACGGCGAGACACGCTACGGCGACGGCGCCGACGTGCGCGCTTCGCTGACGCATGGTTTCGATTTCGCGAACGGCAAGGGCCGTGGCATCGTCACGCTCGATCTCTACCAGCGCGATGCGACCTACGCGCGCGACCGCGGCTTCATGGCCGAGTCCGACATGAGCTATCGCGCCCCGGCGCCGTGGAATGTTTCGACCAGCACCACCTTCAACGCCCGCTCGGCCACGAGCGAATACGGCAACTACACCCTCGGCACCGTGAACAGCAGCGGCGTGTTCACCGCCGGCCGACCGTCCGGCATCCCGTCGTCGCTCGCGGCGAGCTCCGGCCAGTTTTTCCTCGTGCCGACGGCCACGGGCGTCGGCTTTCAGACCACGACGCCGAGCCGCGCCGGCATCACGAGCACCTACTACTGGAACAACAACGCCTACCGCGTGCTCCAGCCGGAGACGAAGCGCGGCAATTTCTTTGCAAGCGGTGAATACGACCTCGGCGAGAACCTGACCGCGTTTGCCGACTTCAATTTCTACCGTGCCCGCTCGATCACTTATCGCGAGCCCGACGGCATCACCGCTTCCACGGATGGCAACATCGTCGTGCCGGTCGACAATCCGTTCAACCCGTTCGGCTCCCGTTTCTGGTCGCCGACGGGTGCGCCCAACGCCGATGGCAGTGCGCGCCTCACCGGCACGCCGGCGGCGGTGCTCATCAGCAACAAGCGCCTCACCGATCTCGCGACGCGCACGTCCACCGTCGACAACACCGTCTATCGCGGCGTCGCCGGCGTGCGCGGCAAACTCCGCGGCTCGTGGTCGTGGGAATCCGCGCTCCTCTACGGTGAGTCGCGCGTGGCCGACGACGAAGCCGGCCCGTCGCGCAAGAGCCTGCTCATCGCCGCCATCAACCAGACCGATCCCGCCAAGGCCTTCAATCCGTTCACTCGCACCTTTGCCGTGCAGAACGGCACGCTCGTGGTCACGGGCAACTACCAGAATCCGGACAGTGTCCAGCAGACCTTCCGCTCGCAGTTCGTGCGCGAAGGCATCACGAAGCTGGGCAGCTGGGACGCGCGCGCGAGCGGTGATGTGTTTGAGCTGTGGGGGGGCAACACCCTCGGACTCGCCGTCGGGGGCGAGTATCGCCGCGAGGTTTACGACGACTTCCGTCCGCCCTTCGCCGGCCTGAATCCCGCCGGGTCCGGCCTCGATCCGGCGGCGAACGATTTCCTCGGTTTCTCGCCGAACTCCGACACGCATGGTAATCGCCACGTCGCCGCCGCCTACGCGGAGACGGTCATCCCGCTCGTCGGCCGGAAGTTCAAGCTGCCGCTCGTCGAGTCGCTCGAGTTCACGGCCTCCGCGCGCCACGAGCGCTACACTGATTTCGGCCACACCACGAAACCCAAGTTCGGCCTCAGTTGGCAACCGGTGCGTTGGGCGATGGTGCGCGCTTCCTACAACGAGGGCTTCCACGCGCCGAACCTCGCGCAGCTCTTCACCGGCACGCTCATCCGCACGGTCACGGGCAGCACCGATACCTACCGCAGCACCGTCACGGGACTGCCGACCGACGGTCCGTCCAATCGCCGCAGCGTCGCTTCCGGCAACCCCCATCTCCAGCCCGAGGAGGCGAGGGGCAAATCCGCCGGCATCGTCGTCGAAGTGCCGTTCGTGAAAGGTCTCTCGCTCGGCGTCGACTATTGGGAAATCCGCCAGAGCAACGTCATTGCGTCCTCCGGCTCGATCGCCGACGACACCGCCGCGCTCCTCGCGGCCACGCAGGCCGCGCTCGCGGCCGGCCAGAACATCAACTCGATCGACCTCGGCTCCGGCACCGCGGCTTATCAAGGCGATCCCGCGGTCGTGCGCCTGCCGGTCACGCAGGCCGATCGCGATTTCTTTGCCGCCTACAACGCCTCGCGCGCGCCCGGCAACCAGCGGGCCGTCGTCGGCGCCATCGACATCCTGCGCACCACCTATTTCAACAAATCGTCGGAGTTCGTGAACGGCTTCGACTTCGACCTGAGCTATCGCTTCCCGAAATGGTCGATCGGCAACTTCACGTTCAACACCACGTGGACCTACTTGAACGACTTCCACGCCTACAACGCCGCGGGCGGCCCGCGCATCGATCTGCGCAATTCCAACTCGGTCAACGTCGGCGGCGCGACGCCCAAGTGGCGCGGCAACGCGTCGCTCACCTGGCGCCGCAACCAGTGGGGCGCCGGCATCGCCGGTTACTACACCGGCACCTACACCGACGTGAACGCGACCACGACGCAGGCCACGTGGGAGTCGCTCGGTTCGCCGACCTACATCGTGCCCGTCTTCAGCAACAACACCACGACCTACCGCTACAAGGTCCGCGATTCGATCATGACGAACGCCTACGTCTCGTATCGCCTCAAGACGAAGAACAAGTGGACGAACGATACCACCGTGCGCGTCGGCGTCGTGAATCTCTTCGATCGTGTGCCGCCGCTCTCGGCTGACTCGCGCGGTTACGAGACCTCCGTCTACAACCTCATGGCGCGCGGCCTCACGTGGTCGGTTCAGCTCACGAAAAAGCTCTGAAGACAAGTAGGGCCGGCTTCAGCCGGCCCGAAAACCCCTTCGCGAACCAACCGCGCGCTTCACCTTCGACGGGGCCGGCTGAAGCCGGCCCTACTTCGCGGCGTCGTTTTTTCACTTCTTGTTTTCCCCCGACCGCTCAATCTCCGGCGTTTCGCTTCCCGCCCTTCGAGCGTCCACCCCGCTACCCCTCATGAAATTTCTGCGCCACCTCTACGTGCAGGTGTTGCTCGCGATCGTCGCGGGCGTGCTGCTCGGCCACCTTCACCCGAGCTTGGGCGCTGACCTGAAGCCGCTCGGTGATGTGTTCATCAAGCTCATCAAGATGCTCATCGGCCCGATCATCTTCACGACCGTCGTCTCCGGCATCGGCGGCATGGGCAACCTCCGGCAGGTCGGCCGCGTTGGCCTCAAGGCGTTGGTCTACTTCGAGGTCGTCACGACGCTCGCGCTCGTGATCGGCTTGATCGTGGCGAATGTTTTCCAGCCGGGCGCCGGCGTGCACGCCACCGCCGCGTCGCTCGATGCGGCCTCTGTCGCGCAATACGCGAAAGCCGCGCAGCAGATGTCCTTCGTCGATTGGGCGCTGCACCTCGTGCCGAATACTTTCGTGAGCGCCTTCGTCGATGGTGAGATCCTGCAAGTCCTCCTGCTGTCGCTGCTCTTCGGCTTTGCGCTCGCCAAACTGGGCGACAAGGCGCGCCCGCTGGTCGATCTTCTCCACGAGGTCTCCAAGGCGTTTTTCATGATGGTGAACATTGTCGCGAAGCTCGCCCCGATCGCCGCGTTCGGCGCGATGGCCTTCACCGTCGGCAAATACGGCCTCGGCTCGCTCAAGTCTCTCGCTGGCCTCATGGCCTGCGTCTATCTGACCTGCATCGTCTTTATCGTTGTCGTGCTCGGCGGCATCGCACGCGCCGGCGGTTTTTCGCTCTGGAAAATCCTGAAATTCATCCGCGAAGAACTGTTGATCGTCGTCGGCACCTCGTCTTCCGAAGCGGCGCTGCCCGGCTTGATGACGAAGATGGAACGCGCCGGCTGTGCGCCGCAGGTGGTCGGCATCGTCGTGCCGTCCGGCTACTCGTTCAACCTCGACGGCACGTGCATCTACCTGACGATGGCCGCGCTCTTCATCGCGCAGGCCACCGACACACCGCTCGATCTCTGGCACCAACTTGGTCTGCTCGCCGTGCTGTTACTTACCTCGAAAGGCGCCGCGGGCGTCACGGGCAGCGGCTTCATCACGCTGGCCGCCACGCTTTCGGCCACGGGCCACGTGCCCGTTGCGGGCATGGCGCTCATTCTCGGTGTCGATCGCTTCATGTCGGAAGCGCGCGCCATCACCAACTTCATCGGCAACACCGTGGCGACGCTCGTCATTGCAAAGTGGGACCGCGCCTTCGATCCGAACGTCGAGGAAGCTCACCGCGTGCTCCGTTCGTAGTTTTTCGATCTCCATGTTCGCTCTCGCTCAGTCCGTAGGGCCGGTCTTTGACCGGCCCTTCTCACGACATTCGCGGGCCGGTCACAGACCGGCCCTACTTGGCGCTGTGGCACGGTTGGCAGCGCTGTTCGTTGTCCTCGCGCCAATCGCGCCGGCCGCCGTTCCCGTTCGCGTCGAACCGGTCACCGCGCCTCACGGGATGGTCGTTGCCGGCCATCCGGAGGCGGCGCAGGCCGGCGTCGAAATTCTAAAAGCCGGCGGCAACGCCATCGATGCCGCCGTTGCCGTGTCGCTCGCGCTCGGCGTCGCCGAGCCCTACGGCTCCGGTCTCGGCGGCAAACTGATGCTGCTCTACCACGACGCGAAGTCCGGCCGCACTTACGCGATCGACGCGATGGACGCCGCGCCGTCGGTGAATGTCGCCGCTTACGTGAGGCGTCCGGAGGAAGTTCGCAGCTACGGCTATGGTTCCGTGTGCGTGCCCGGTCTCGCGGCAGGCCTCGCGCTTGCGCACGAGAAATGGGGCCGGCTCAAGTGGGCCGATAACGTCGCGCCGTCGATTCGCCTGGCGCGCGCGGGCTTCACGATCCTGCCGAAATCGCGCGACTTCTTTGCCGAACAGGAAAGAAAGCTCCGTCGCGGTGATGCCGAGATTGCACGCCTTTACCTGCCGAAGGGTGAACTCCCCGCCGTCGGCACGCGTCTGCCCAACGCGGACCTCGCGCGCACGCTGGAGTTGCTCGCCGCGCAGGGACGCGACGGCTTCTACCGCGGACCGGTGGCGGCGGCGATCGTCGCCGCGTCGCAGCGGGGCGGGGGAGCACTCACTTTGGATGATCTCGCCCACTACGAAGCGCGCGTGAGCGAGCCGCTGGTGATGGATTTTCGTGGCTATCGCTTGCTCGCGGCACCGCCGCCGGCGAGCGGCCCGGCGTTATTCCTGACGATGCTGAAGGTGCTCGAGGATCAGGATTTCGCGGGCGGTCCGCTGCGCCGTGCGGAGCACCTCGACCTTATCGGTCGGACGTGGCGCGTCGTTTCTCCGCTGATCTACCGCGACATCGCCGATGCGCCGCAGTCGTGGTTCAACTTCGAGAAACTCGTCGCGCCCGACTCGATCGCCGCGCTGCGCGCGCAAATCCGCGCCTCGAGCCTGCTCCCGGCAAAGTCGGCGGCCTGGCTTGATGACGGCGGATTCTCCTCCGATTACGCGGCGGCCACCACGCATTTCGCCGTCGCGGACGCGGAAGGCAATTTTGTCTGCGCCACGCAATCGCAGAGCTTGCACTTCGGCGCGGGCGTCGTGCCTCCGGGCACGGGCGTGGTGATGAACGACTCGATGAGCAATTTCTCTTACAGCGAGCCGCGCAGCCTGAACTATCTCGCGCCGGGCCGGCGTTCGCGCAGCACCATTTCGCCGCTGATCGCTTTTCGCGGCGGGCGTCCGGTTTTTGCGTTGGGCATTCCGGGCGCGTCGCGCATTCCCACCGCCATGGTGCAAGCGCTGCTCGATCGCATCGTGATCGGACGTTCGTTCGCCGACGCCATTGGCGATACGCGCGTGCACTGGGACAACAACTGGCGCCGCGGCGATGACGAGACGGTGGAGGCTGAGCGTTCGTTGCCCGATTCCGAAGTCACTGCGTTGCGCGCGCTCGGTTGGAAAGTCGATTTGAGCGAGCCGCCTGGCACCGGCCGACGCTTCGGTGGCATCAACGCCATCGAGCGCCACGCCGACGGCAGCTACACGGGCTATGCCGACCCGCGGCGCACCAACGCGGCAGTCGGCTATTGATCGACGTTCAGGCGGCCGAGTCTCCGCCGCCGTCGATGACGACGAGCAGAGTGAGCAGAGCGAGGACGACGATGGAAGCCACAGTCACGGCCGCAGGATAGCAGCACATCGGCGGGCACGGAAATGCTTTGGGCGATGGCGGAGCGATGCCGCGAAGTTATCGCCGGACGGACGGTCGCTTCGGGGCCGTTTTCAGATCGGCTTGTGAGTGGCGGCGCAGGACTTCGATGAACTCGTGCAACAGCTTCGACTTTTCCTCGCGATGCCACACCGCACAAAGTTCCACGGGCGCGCAATCGGTCGGCACCGCGGCCAGCCCGGAGCCCATCGCGGTGACCATGTGCTCGGGCATGATGCAGATGCCGTAGCCGCTGGCGACGCGGCCAGCGATGCCTTCCAACGTGGCACCGGTCGGGCCGATCTTGGGCGAGAATCCGCTCCAGCGGCATAGACGCGTGAAGAAGCTGAGGTATTGCGGCGACTCCTTGCGATCGGCGGTGATCCACGTCTGCTCCGCCAGTTCGGCCAGGCGCACCGCGGAGCGTTCGGCGATCGCGTGATTGGAGGGGACCACCACGACGAGGCGCGAACGCAAGATCTCCAGGCACTCGAGCTCGCGGCGGTTGCTGAGCAGCTCGCGCACCATGAAGCCGAGGTGCACGCGACGATTCACGATCAACGCGAGTTGATCGTGCACGCGCCGGTCGTGCAGCGTGACGTCGGCGCGCGGGAATTTTTTGCGAAACTCGTTGAGCGCGGCCGGCACGATGCGTCCGCCCAGGTGCCAATCGTTGCATACGATGAGCTCGCCGGCTTTGCCTTCGCTGACTTCGCGCACCGCGGCGCTGGCCATGTCGACCTGCGCGAGGATCTTGCAGGTGTGGGCGTAGTAGGCGCGGCCGGCGTCGGTGAGGAGCACGCGGGCGTGATTGCGGTCGAGCAGGGTCGCGCCGAGTTCCTCCTCGAGTGCGCGGATCTGACGGCTCAGCGCCGGTTGCGCCACGCGCAACTGCTCGGCGGCGCGGCTGAAATTCAGCAGCTCGGCGACCGCTTTAAAATAGCGCAGGTGACGCAGCTCCATGCGCGGACAGTAGCGGCGCGCTCGCGTGGGACGCAAGGCGTCGCTCGTCTCAGCGCACGAGTGAGAATCCGGCGCGGACAGTTTCGGATCGCTCCGAGTAGGAACGGAGGCTCTCGCCGTAGCCGCTGAAATATTGCACGAGGAACGCCGTTTCGATGTTCAGCCATTTCGTGCGAAACGGCAGTGTGAGGTCGATCTGATGCGTCCAGTGGTCGAAGTCGTGGCCGGCGCGCACGGTGTAGAGCACGGAGGGCCGGCGGGCGTTGCGCGAGAGTCCGAGGCGCAGCTGGCCGTAGCCGCGGTAGTCCTTCAAATCAGGATTGTCGTCGAGCGAACTCACGTAGGCGAAGAGCTCGGGAATGGCGAGCAGGTGCCAGTTGTCGATGGGGCCGAGCATGACGGCGGCGCGGAGATTGACGGTGTTCAGACTGCGCGAGTCGGGACCATCGCGACCGTTGGACTCGTGCTTGAAGGCGAGCTGCGAGCCGAGCCGCGTGAACCAGCCGTCGCGTTCCGTCGGCATGGGCGCGAGGCTTTCAACGAAGAGCTCCGGCATGTAGCTGGTGTCGTAGAACGGGCTCGAACTCGCGTCGATGTCCCACAGCGAGCGTTGCGTGTAGCCCGCCTGCAACGTGTGCGTGAAACCGCCAGGCACCGGCTGGTTCAGATCCATCACGCGGTATTTGAAACTGAGTTGGAATTTCGCGGCTGGCGCGTCGGGTCCGTAGATGAAGTAAATCGACTCGTGGAGCCCGAAGCGCCCGACGAACGCCCGCTCGAGGGCGCTCGCGGCGGGTGTGAGATTCGTCAGGTGACGGAGCGGCGGTGCCGGCGCTCGTTCGGCCGCGCGCGGCGTGATGTTCGCGTCGATGACCAGTGCGGTCCGGAGCGGACCGGGCAGGCCGGAGTCGAACTCGAGCACGATGTTTCCGGAGACGAACGGTGGCTGGGGGGCAGCGTAGAAACGCGTGGCGAAGCTGCCGGGTGCGATCACGAGCACGGCTTGGTCTGCGGTGCGAAATTCTACCGCTTGGACACCGCTGATCGAGTGCGCCCGAGCCACGAGCGTGGCCGGCGGACGGTAATACAAGGTCTCGGTGCCGGGGTTGAGCGCGATGAGTTGGACCTCCCAAGCGGTGCCGCCCGGCAGCACCGCGCTGGGGGCCGAGAGGGTAAGCGTCGGCGTCGCCTCCTGCGCCCAACTGGACAGCGTGAACAGCAAGCCGAGGCAGAGAGGGAGAATCGTTTTCATGGAGCCGCGCGAAGATGACGGGGGCGAGTCGGGTCGGCGATCAAACAACGCGATCGTCAAGTGCCCGGTGCGCCGGTGGCTCGTTGGAGGCTGGCAGAGGCGACGGCGTGATCGTGTTGCGCTTGGGCGAGGTTGGAACGGGCGCGCGTCAGCGCCGATTGGGCCGAGAGCACGTCGAGCTGGGTCGCCATGCCGGCTTGGTAGCGGGCTTGGGCGAGGCGGAGGCTCTCGCGCGCTTGCGTGACGACTTGCTCCGAGGCGAGGAGAACCTCCCGCGCTTCGACGACGCCGGAGTAGGCGGTGCGCACTTCGAGTTCGATCGCGAGTTGCGTCTCCTCGACGGCGTAGCGCGCCTGCTGCTCGCGCGAGCGAGCCTGCGTGACCTTCCCGGCGGTGGCTTTGCTGTCGAAGATGTTCCAGCTCGCCTGCAATCCTGCGCTCCAGCCGTGGAGATTGGATGCGGCCGTGGTGGTGAGCGAGGGCTTGTTCCACGCATAACCGGCGACGGCGGCGACCGTGGGCAAATAGCCGCTGCGGGCGCCGGTGACGCCTTGCTGGGCCGCGGCCAGGACGCGTTCCTGGCGGGCGAGTTCAGGACGATGCGCGCGAGCGGCGGCGACGGCGTCGGCGAGAATCACGTCGCGCGTGGGCACGGTGAGTTCGCCTTGCACACCGAGATCGCTCGCGGCCGGAGCGGAGGCGCCGAGCGTGGTGCGCAGAGCGTCTTGCGCGGTTTGGTAGGCGTTGCGCGCGCGGATGAGGTCGGGCTTGGCGGTGGCGACGGCGACTTCGGCGCGGAGCAGATCGAAATCGGAGCCGGTGCCGGCCGCATGGCGGCTGCGCGCGTAGCGCAGTTCGTTTTCCAGCACGACGAGCGCCTCCTCCTGCACGCCGATGAGTTCGCGGGCGAGGAGGACCCCGTAGAATTGCCGGCGGACGGTGAGCAGCGTGTCGCTCACGGCAGCTTGGTAGGCGAGGCGCGCGGCTTCGAGTTGCTCTCGCTGGCCGCGCTGCTGCGCCTGGAGGCCACCGCCGGCGTAGAGAACTTGGGAAACGGTGACGTCGACCGACCAGCTTTCATCGCGCGCGAGCGGCGACTCAAGCCGCGCGTCGTCGACGCGGGAGGCGCTGCCGCTGGCGGCTACGGTGGGCAGGCGCGCAGCGCGCGCAGTGACGAGCACGCCTTCCTGTTCGCGGATTTGTTCGCGGGTGCGAAGCAGCGTCGGGCTCTGTTCGAGAGCGTGAGCGAGAGCCGCGTCGAGCGTGAGCGGTTGCGGGAGCAGAGCGGAGGTCACCGCGAGGGCGGCGGCGCTGGAAAGAAGCGCGCCGAGCACGGCGACGAAGGAGCGAACGGATTTCATGTGGATACAAGAAGGGCAGGACGGAGGACCATCCGAGGAGGTGGACGTTCTCCTCAGACGTTCCGTCCTGCCCAAAGACGTGGGAGTCAGTTAGTGCGCGGCGGGAGCCGGAGCCGTCGCCGCAGCGGGCGCGCGGTAATCGTGCGCGATGAGCGTGTAGAACACCGGGACCACGAAGAGCGTGAAGAACGTGCCGATCGACATGCCAGTGGCGATGACGAGGCCCATGCTGAAGCGCGACTCGGCGCCGGCGCCTTCGGCCACGACGAGCGGTAGCACGCCGAGCACCATGGCGGCGGTGGTCATGAGGATCGGGCGCAGGCGGGTGCCGGCGGCGTGCTCGATGGCTTCGCGCACGCTGTGGCCCTGTTTCTGGAGTTCGTTGGCGAACTCGACCATGAGGATGCCGTGCTTGGTGATGAGGCCGACCAGCGTGATGAGGCCGACCTGCGTGTAGATGTTGAGCGTGGCGACGTCGAAGAAGAGGAACACCATCGCGCCGGCGAGGGAGAGCGGCACCGCCATCATGATGATGAACGGGTCGCGCCAGCTCTCGTATTGGGCGGCGAGCACGAGGAAGATGACGACGAGGGCGAGGGCGAAGGCGGTGGTGAGCGAGCTGCCTTCCTGGACGTATTGGCGGAGTTCGCCCTTGTAGTCGGCGGTGAAGCCCGCCGGGAAAACCTGCTTGGCTTCGGTGTTGAGCCAGTCGAGGGCCTCGCCGAGCGACACGCCGGGGCGCGGCACGAGGCCGAGCGTGGCGGAGTTGAGCTGCTGGAAGCGTTCGAGCACGCGCGGTTGGGTGGTCTTTTCGATCTTGGCGATGCTGGAGAGCGGCACGAGTTCCCCCTTGCCGGTGGAGATGTAGTAATTGCCGAGCTGCTCCGTCGTGAGGCGGGAGATGCGCGTGACCTGCGGGGTCACCTTGTAGGCGCGGCCCTGGATCGAGAAACGGTTGACGTAGCCGCCGCCGAGCATCGAGCCGAGGTCGCCGCTGAGCTGCGACATGTCGATGCCGAGCACGGCGGCCTTGTCCTTGTCGATGACGAGGTCGGCCTGCGGCATGTCGTATTTGAGGCTGTTGTCGGCGTAGACGAACTTGCCGCTGGCGAGGGCGCGCTGGAGCAGCTCGTTCGCGACTTCGAGGATCTGGGCGTGTTCGGCGGTCGAGCTGATGACGAACTGCACGGGCAGGCCGCTGCCGGCGCCGGGGAGCGAAGCGGGCAGCACGGCGGCGAGCTTGAGGCCGGAGACGTCGGCACCGAGGGCCGAGGCGGCGGTGGCGATCTCGGCGGCGCCGCGCTGGCGTTCTTCCCAGGGTTTCAGCACCAGGCCCATCATGCCGCCGGAAGGATTGGCGAGGCCGGTGGTGGGATCGAAGCCGAGGACCATGAAGCGCACGTCGACTTCCGGGAGGGCCTGGCCGAGCATGGGATTCAGTTTGCCGGTGTAGAGCTGGGTTTGCTCGAGCGTGGCGTTGGGGGCTCCGCTGATGAGGCCGAAGATGAAACCACGGTCCTCGGAGGGGGAGAGCTCCTTCTTCGACAGGAGGAAGAAGGGGACGAGGCTGACCAGGATCAGCCCGGCCACGATCACGACGGCGGCGCGTGCGTTGAGCACGTGGTCGAGAAGGTTCTCGTAGCGCGTGCGCAGCTTGGTGAAGGCGACGTCGAGGAAATGCTCGATGCCTTTCCGGTTGGGATTATGGCGCAGCAGCTTCGCGCTGAGCATGGGCGAGAGCGTCAAGGCGACGAAGCCGGACACGAGCACGGAGCCGGCGAGCGTGAACGCGAATTCGCGGAAGAGCGCGCCCGTGACGCCGGACTGCAGACCGATCGGGGCGTAGACGGCGGCGAGCGTGATCGTCATGGCGATGACGGGGCCGACGAGTTCGTGGGCGCCCTTGATCGCGGCATCGAAGGGCGTGAGGCCCTCCTCGATGTGGCGGTGGATGTTTTCCACCACGACGATGGCGTCGTCGACCACGAGGCCGATCGCCAGCACCATGGCGAGCAACGTCAGCAGGTTGATGGAAAAGCCCATCGCGAACATCAGAATGCCGCAGCCGACGAGCGAGAGCGGGATGGCGACGATCGGGATCACGACCGAGCGGAACGAGCCGAGGAAGAGATAGATGACGATGATGACGATGATCATCGCCTCGACGAGCGTGTGCAGGACCTCGCTGATGGACGAGTTGATGAACGCGGTGGCGTCGTAGAGGACGTTGCCCTTGAGGCCGGCGGGAAACTGACCGACGAGATCGGGCCAGATGGCGCGGACGCGTTTGATGACGTCGATGGAGTTGGCGGTCGGCAGGACGCTGATGCTCATGCCGGTGGCCGTGACGCCGTTGAAGGTGAGGTTGGAGCCGTAGTCTTCGGCGCCGAGCACCACGTCGGCGATGTCGCCGAGGCGCACGATGCGTCCGTCCTTTTCGGCGACGACGATCTGGCGGAACTCCTCCGCGCTGTGCAGATCGGTCTTGGCCGTGAGGTTGACGGAGATCATCGAGCCCTTGGTCTGGCCGACGGCGGAGAGGTAGTTTTGCGAGGCCAGCTTGGCGCGCACGGTGGCGGCGCTGAGGCCGAGCGCGGCCATGCGGTCGTCCTTGAGCCAGATGCGCATCGCGAACGTGCGGCCGCCGAGAATCTCGACCTTCTGCACGCCTTCGACGGTGGCGAGCTTGGGCTGGACGACGCGGACGAGGTAGTCGGTGATCTGGTTCGCGGCGAGGGTGTCGCTCGAGAAACTCAGATACATCGACGCCGTGGTCTCGCCGACCGACACATCGAACACCGGGTCCTCGGCGCCGGCGGGCAGCTCGCTGCGCACGCGGTTCACCTTGGAGGTGATCTGCGTGAGCGCGTCGTTCGGGTCGTAGTTGAGGCGCAGCTTGGCGGTGATGATGGAGACGTTGGAGCCGCTGACGGATTCAACGTAATCGAGGCCGTCGGCGGAGGCGATTTCGCGCTCGAGCGGCGTGGTGATGAAGCCGCGCACGAGCTCGGCGCTGGCGCCGGGATAAGTCGTGGTGACTTTGACGACGGCATTGTTGGTCTGCGGATACTGGCGGATGACCATCGCCTTGAAGGCGAGCCACCCGCCGAGCAGCAGGAAGAGGTTGACGACCGTCGCCAGAATCGGGCGGCGGATGAAAAGGTCGGTGAAGCGCATGGCGGGAGCCGCTTAGCTTTCGGTGGGCTTGGGCGCCGGATTGGCCTCGGGCGCCGCGGAATTATCGATGCGCACGGCGGCACCGTTGCGCAGTTTGACCTGGCCGGAGGTGACGATCACGTCGCCGGCTTTGAGGCCCTCGCGCACTTGCGTGAGGTCGCCGCGGGAGGCGCCGGTTTTGATGAAGCGCTGTTCCGCGACGTTGTTGGTGAGCACGTAGACGGTTTCGCCGTAGGGATTGTAGACGACGGCGGCCGACGGGATCACGAGGGAGCGCTCTTGTGCCGGCAGCACAATCTCGACGCGGGCGAACATGCCCGGGCGCAGCGCCTCGCCGTCGTTGGGCAGGGTGGCGCGGGCGTCGATCGTGCGCGTGGCGTCGTCGACGCGTGGGCTGAGCGCGGAGATTTTTCCGGTGAAGGTGCGGCCGGGATACGCGTCGAGGGTGAGACGCACTTCCTGGTCGACGGCGATGCGCGCGATCTCCTGTTGCGGGAGCGAAAAGTCGACGTAGATGGGATCGATGCTTTCGAGCACGACGAGCGCGTCGCCCTTGGAGAGGAACTGGCCGGGATAAACCTGCACGATGCCGAGGCGGCCGGCGAACGGCGCGACGATGCGCTTCTTCGCGAGGGTGGCTTTCAATTGGGCGACGGCGGAGCGGGTTTGCTGCAGGGTGGTTTCGGCGGTATCCAACTCGGTTTGCGTGTTGGTGCCGTTGGCGCGGAGTTCGCGGGCGCGGCCGACGTTGATCTCGGCGAGGCGGGCCTGGGCTTCGAGGCCGGAGAGCTGCGCCTCCTCGACGGTGGTGTCGAGTTGCACGAGCACGGCGCCTTGATCGACGTTGCGGCCGGAGACGGCGGTGATCTCGCGCACGAGACCTTCGAGTTCGGTTTTCACCGTGATACCGCGGAAGCTCTTCAGCCCGCCGACGGCATAAATCGTGTTGGGCCAGGTCTCCTCGGAGACCGGGCTGGCGCTGACCGTGACCGGGGGCGGCTTTTGTCCGGCCATGGCTGCCATCATTTTTCGGATGGTCAGGAATTTATACCCGAAGATCGCGCCGAAGACGGCGAGAGCGATCAGGGCGGTGATTCCGAGACGTTTTTTCATGTTGAGAAGGAGTCGGGAGGAAAGAGGGGAGGGTCAGGTTTGGAACCCGGCGGAGCCTTCCTGCAGCAAGGCATAGCCGCCGCGCAGATGGTCGCGGGCCTCGGGAGTCACGAAGCGCGTGATCCCGGTGAGGGTGCGCAAGAGGTGCAGCGTCGCCGGCTCGATCAGTGTGCGACCGGCGTCCAACAGACGCACCGAGATGATGCGGCGATCGCCGTTGTCGCGCGTGCGACTGACGAGCTCGCGGGCTTCGAGGTGATCGAGCGCCTCGGTCATGGCCGAGCGAGAAACCCCGGTGTGGATGGCAAGCTCCGCCGCGCCCAAGGGTTCCGGGTCGAGCGTGAACAGCACCATCAGCACCGCAAATTGCAGGTCGCTCAGCTGGTAGTTGCCGAGCGTCTTGTGGAGCGCGGCCTGGAGCGCACTGGTCGTGTCCATGTGCTCCAAGACCAGGCGGCAGCAGTCCGCGTCAAAGCCCTCGCGCTGTCGCGCGATGCTCAGGAGCGAATGGGCAGCCAGCGTGTCGACCTTCTTCATCGGATCGATTCTCCGGTGGTCTGCCGGCTCGGACGGAGGCCGCGTTGCTTTTTCATGGGAGACGAATCATAGCGCGCCCCTCGTCTGGAGAGAAATGCCTTGTGCCTCTCGCGGTAATGCCGGCCGGGCATAACCCGGGACGTCGCCGATGGTCCGCCCCCGGACGATGCATGACCGAAGTTTGGCTTGCACCCACTCGAGCACCGCCTTTCGGTGGCCTCGCCTGTAGGGGTGTCTTCCGCGGAAGGCTGAGATTGCGGTGCGAACGGCCGCTCGACCCTTGGAACCTGAACGGATCATGCCGACGAAGGAAACAGCAGGCGCTCGCGAAAGCGCCGAGTGGCGCCGGAGCAGCGCCCCTTCAACGGGAGTCCGATTCGGTCCGGGCATCATCCGATGCAAATCCGAACACGAATCACCTCCATCACCCTCGCGCTGACGGCCCTCGCCGTCGCGCGCGCGCAAAACCCGGGGGGCGCCGTTCCGGCGACGCCTTCTTCCCCGCGCGGCGGCGACGGAGCGCCGCCTTCCACCGAGACGCCGGTCAAACTCGAGCCGCTCCGCGTCACCGCCGACCTCTGGCAATCGCCGCTCGCGCAAATCCCTGCGAGTGTCTCCGTCTACGACGCGGACGCGTTGCGAGCCGGCGCCGTCCGCCATTTCGGCGACCTGGTCGACCAGATCCCGAACCTCACCTACACGGGCGGCACATCGCGCCCGCGGTATTTTCAAATCCGCGGCATCGGCGAGAACTCGCAATTCGAGGGCGAGACGCCGGACTCCGCCGTGCGTTTCCTCGTCGACGACTTCGACTTCACCGGCCTCGGCACCATCGCCAGCACGTTCGACGCGCAACAGGTCGAGGTGCTCCGCGGCCCGCAAGCCGGCGCGTTCGGCGCCAACGCCGCCGGCGGTCTCGTCCGGCTTGTGACCAATGCCCCCACGCCCGTCTGGACCGGCTCGGCCGAAGCCACAGTCGGCAGCGACGATCTGCGCAGCGGCGCGTTCGCGATTGGCGGCCCGCTCATCGCGGCGAAGCCCGGGCAGCTCATGGCACGTATTGCCGTGCAGCAGACGCGTGCGGACGGCTTCCGCCGCAACGTCGTTCTCAACGCCGACACCAACGCCCGCGACGAGACCACGGCGCGCCTGCGCCTGACGTGGAATCCGAACGACCTCTGGCGTTGGGACGCCGCGCTGTTCGCGACGGATTTCGACAACGGCTACGATGAGTTCGCGCTGAACAACAACGGCGAACTCACCTATAGCGACCAGCCGGGCCGCGACGAGCAGCGCACGCTCGCTGGCAGCCTGCGCGGCACCTATCGCGGGTTCGACAGCGCGCGCTTCACCACCGTCACGAGCGGTGCGCGCACGCATTCGCGCTATGCTTACGATGACGACTGGACCGCCGCTTCCTACATGGGCTTCAGCGACCTGTCGCGCGCGCGTTGGGTCTTCAATCAGGAGCTGCGCCTCGACTCCGAGCCGGGGCATGCGCTGAGTTGGATCGATCGCTGGACGGCCGGTGCGTTCTACAGCGACGTCGAGGAGTGGTCGCGTTACACGAACACCGACCCGGGCAACATCCGTGGCCTCAAGACCACCTATCGCTCGAAAAACACCGCGCTTTTCGGCCAGATGCAGCACGACTTCTCGCCCGCCACGCGCCTCGTCGTCGGCTTGCGCGCGGAACAGATCGAAATGAACGGCGACGGCCTGAAGACGCGTTATCGCGCCAGCCGCGGCACGTTTGACACGCCGGTCACGATCGCGCCGTCGTTCGACGACACGCTTTTCGGCGGCAAGCTCACGCTCGAGCACAACCTCGACGAGCACACGCTCGCGTTCGCCTCGGTGACGCGCGGCTACAAGGCGGGCGGCATCAACGTCGACGCGCGCATCGACGTCGGCGTCGATCCGCTCACCTACGACACCGAGACGCTGTGGAACTGGGAAGCGGGGCTTCGCGGCAACTGGCTCGAGCGCCGGCTTACCGGTGAACTCACGGCGTTCTACCTCGCGCGTCGCGACACTCAGGTGCGCGATTCGGCGGGTTTCGGCGGCAACTATCGCTTCTTCACCGACAATGGCGACACGTCGCACGTCACCGGGCTCGAAGCCGCCGGCGTCTACGCGCTCACGGGCGAGTGGAGCGTGCGCGGCTCGCTCGCGCTCATGCGCTCCGAGCTCGACCGCTTCACGCTCGCCAACGGCAACACCGGCGGCGGTCGCGATCTGGCGAACACGCCCGACTACGGCTACACGCTCGGCACGCGCTACGGCGCGGCAACCGGCTTCTTCGCCAGCGCCGACCTCGTGGGCCGCGCGCAGCAGTTCGATTCGAACAACCAAAATGAAGCGCGTCGCGCCTTCCGCGTCGTCAATGCCAGTGTCGGCTACGCGTGGCGCGAGTGGACGGTGACGCTCTGGGCCAAGAACCTCTTCGATGAGACCTACGACAAGCGCGTGTATTTCTTCGGCAATGCCGACCCGGACTACATCGAGACGCGCTACGAAAACCGCGCCGACCCGCGCCAGGTCGGCGTGACGGCGTCGTATCGATTCTAAGATAGGGCAGCCGGCATGCTCACGCTAAGCATGCTGTGTTGCCTGAGCGACGCGCCGCCGCATCGCGCCATAGCGTTCAGATTGAATGGTAGGGCGAGGCGTCCCCGCCGAGCCGCGGCTCACCGAGGACGGTTCGCCCTACCTAAACCAAGTGCCTGCGTAGTTTTTCTGATGCTCGGTTACGGCGTCGGCACGAGTTTCGGCTGTCGCGGCGGCGGCGCGGACTAATGCGGCAACCAATCGCGGGCGGCGTGCCAGGCGACTTGAAAAATGACGCACGGGCGAGCTTCTCGCGACAGAGGTGACGCATTGCACGTGCTGCTTACCATCTGAACGCGGCAACAAGAACTCCCGCCCCTGAACCTGCTGTCCTCGGCAACCCGAATCGCTCCGCACCAGCCAAGGCAGCAGAGTTCATCCCGAAGCAAGTAAGCCGCGCGACTCGCACCGACTATGTAGTGTGAGTCCAGTTAATCTCGATTTGGTATGCAAGCTCGGCCTCGGGCGAGTTCCGTAAAATATGCCTAACGCGGAACTCGCGGAGGAGGTGTTTTTCCGCCCGTGAATTGATGGCCGGGTGACGGCGAGAGCTGGTGCGGCGGGCGAGGGGAGGAGAGGAGCGGCGCGTGGGAGTGGGTTCGCATCTGTGGGGCATGGCTGGACGCAGATCACTCACTCAGGAAGAAGAACGCCGGCTGTTGCGCTCGGTGCGCGCGATGGAGCCTCGGGATCGGGCGCTGGTGACGGCGCAGTGGATGACGGGATTCCGCATCAGCGAAGTGCTGAGCTGGACCGTGGGCACCGTCATGCGAAACGGAGTGCTCGTGTCGAAGATCGGGTTGCCGCCGCGCAAGATGAAAGGCGGCTATGGCAAGACTCGCTGGGTGTCGCTGCTGCCCGAACTGCACCGCGCCCTCGAAAGCTACATCGGCTGGCTGCAACGTAGGCTGATCCTGTCGCCTGACTTGCCGCTGTTTCTCTCGCGCGAGTGCGACACGCAAGGAAACGCACGGGCGCTATCGCGCGACATGGCGCGGCACCTCATCAAAGATGCGTTTGCGCGTGCCGAAATCGAGGACGATGGACGGCTGGGCACGCACACGCTGCGGAAGACCTGGGCGCGAAAAGTCTACGAGGCCAGCGGGCACGACATCCTCGTTGTGTCCGCCGGCCTGAATCACTCCTCCATCGCGATCACCCAAAAATACCTCGAGCCCGACGAGGAGGAGGTGATGGCGGCGATGATGAGCTGCGACTTTACGCGCGGTCGCCGTAAGCGTCCGGTGCTGGTCGTTGAATCGAACCCCAGCGTTGGCTTGAAGGTTGCGTAGTTCGGGAGATGTGCTCCCGGAGCACATTTTCGTATCGGATTCGGCTCAGCAGCACTGAAAAACCATCCAAACTTTATTGAAGTCACGGCGCCGCGCATCTGATTCCCGCACCCAGAAATAGAGCGTGCCGACGTCGCCCCACATCCACCCGGTGTCGTCGTCGGTGTCGAGTTGCAGCAAGAGCTTCCACTCACCGGGCCAGACGATGCTCACGTCCCCAGACTCAACCTTACGAGCAGAGAGGTGGTCCACGCAATCGGCTCGCCGCGGCTGTTTCAGCGGCTGCGGCACCACGGTTGTCCAAGAACGTGCTGCGTCACACCGCAATCACGATGCGGCTGAATGAAACCGGCGACCTTCCTGGGACTGCTCGGTGGGCGGGCAACACGCCGGGTGTGCTGGAGAAGCATTATCTTGGGTTTTCCTCGCCCGACGATGCTGCGCGCTTCTACGCGATTATGCCCGCTCAGAGCCTCTGAGGAGTTCCTGGATCTCGTGACATGGCTCGCGGACGGTGCGGGCGTGCGAGTCCCTGCTTGATGTCGGCGTCGCTCGCTTGCTTTTTGCGGCACGGCAACGTTTGCGGCCCCGTTTTGGACAGTTTTTGGACAGTGCGGGGTCGGGAAGGGCGAGAGGCAGAAACAACAAACCCCGCTACTCTTTCGAATAGCGGGGTTTAAATTGGGTGCAGGGGTTGGATTTGAACCAACGACCTTCAGGTTATGAGGGCAACCTCGACCTTCCGCACCCTCAAGCAGTTAACCCCACTTTCGGGGCATGTTTGGCGTAATGTTTGGCTACCGTGATTTCGGGGGGTGCTGTCCGTTGCCCGCAGTTGCATGAGGTCACAAAACCTCAACGCAACAAGGAGAACAACGTCATGGCATTGGAACTACGTTATCCGCGCAGCAAGTGGTGGTATGGCCGCGTCGCAATCGGTGAACGCCGCATCCTGAAAAACCTCGCGGTGGAAGTCCGCGGCACCGTCCCGCCCACGCTGACCGAACTCGGCGACATGGCTTTCGAGCGCACGCGTGCGAAGGCCCAAGCCGCGCTGGAGAAACTCCAGCTCGATCTGAAGAAACGCAGCAGCGCCGAGGAACTGGTGCAGACGATCCACGAGATCCGCACCGGGTCCCGGGTCTGCTCCATTCCCCTTGCGGAGATCGGCACCCGCTGGTGCGCGGTCCTGCGCCGCCGTCCGCTGAGCGCCAGCTACCAGAAACAGAAGGTCGCCTGCATCGAGCGGTTCATCCGCTTCGCGAAGAAAACCTCCCCGTCGCTCTACGAGATGGCGCAAATCCATGCCCCGCTGGCCAACGCCTTCTGCCGGGCGGAGCTGGCGCGGGGCGTCGCTGCGAAGACCTACAACCACACGCTGATTCACCTGCGCTCGGTGTTTCATGTGCTGCGCAAGGAGGCGGGCATTGCCGAGAATCCGTTCGCGGCCATTCCGCTCCAGGACGGCGAGACGGTTTTCCGGAAACCGTTCTCCGTCGAGGAACTGTCCCTGCTCGAAGAGAAGGCCAAGGCCGATCCCTTCATCTACCCACTCGTCGTGACCGGCATGTGCACCGCCATGCGCCGAGGAGACTGCTGCACGCTGCTGCGCAGCTCGGTCGATCTCGAAGGCGGCTTCATCACGGTGAAAACCGCCAAGACCGGCGAGACGGTGCAAATCCCGATCTTCCCGCTCCTGCGCGGCGTTCTGGAAAAGGCGCTGGCGAAGCCCGCCCCGCGTCCGCCGTTTTACGTCTTCCCGGACTTGGAGGCGCACTACCGGATCAACCCCGATCACCTCACCGACCGGGTGCGCCGCGTGATGAAGGCGGCCGGGTTCTTCAACCCGAAGGAGGACGAGGCGCAGCGGCCGACGCGTGGCGCGGTGCAGCAGAAGCGCGAGCACGGCCTGCGCAAGGCCTCGCTCCGCGACTTCCATTCGTTCCGCGTCACCTGGGTGACGGTGGCGCTGACCGCCGGGGTGCCGCTGGAAATCGTGCAGAAGGTCACGGGGCATCGCACCACCGCGATTGTGCTCAAGCACTACTTCCAGCCCGGCCGGGAGGAGTTCCGGCGCACGCTCGCCGGCCGGCTGCCGGCCCTGCTGGGCGACCGCTCGGCGCAGCCGGTGGAGGCCTTCAACCTCGGTGAACTCCGGGCCAAGCTCGTCGCGATGGAAAACACGACGTGGCGGCACATCCGGGACGATCTCCTCCGTCGCCTGCCGGCCGAACGGAACGTCACTCCGCCCGCCCTGCCCAAATCCGCGTTCGCGGCCTGATGAGCGCGCCAATTACAGCCCGAGCCGTTTCCGGAGCTGCTCCTCGGCGGCGCGACGCTTGGCCCCGTCCATCTTGCGCAGATTGTAGAGTTTCCACTGCGGTCCTGGCAGGCGTTCGACTCCCGGCAACCCGAGCAGCTCCCATTTGGGCTCCAGCCGCTTCATCGAGAGCAGGAACTCCCGCTCGGCGGCGGTGAGATCGGCGTTGATCCGTTCGATCAGCCGCTCGCGCGTGTCCTCCAGCACCGCGAGCGGCACCGGATCGAGCGTCATGCCCTCGAACTGGTCGGCGAAGACCTGCTTCAAATCCTTCCGATTCGGGGTGAGCAGTTCGCTCATCGGCCGGTCATGGCTCGCCAAGAACACCACGAAGGCGCGTCGGATTTCATCGGTGATCCCTTCGGCCTGAAAGAGCCCATGCACGTCGAAAAGGTCGCGCGGGTGCTGGCGGTCGAGCGCGGCGCAGAGCTTGCCGCCGAACAAGTCCGGCAGCGACACGACGCGCATCGTGGCCGAACGGCCGAACATTTCGACAGCTCGCGGCGCCAGGTTGAGGTCGGCGGTCGGATGCAGCGTGCCGCGGAGCACCGTGTTGGGCTCGATCTTCACCTCGGTGCCGTCCGCCGCGCGCACGGTCAGCTTGAAGAGGAGTTGGTCGCTGACGGCACGATGGTCCCGGACCTGCACGCCCGGCATGGCCCGGCGGATCTTTGCTGCGATGCGTTGGAGCGCGGCGTCGATCCCCCGCAACGTGGTCGGCCGATCCTCAAGCGGCAGGTAAACCAGATCGATGTCCACGGACAGACGCGGGAAATCGCGCACGAAGAAATTGATCGCGGTGCCGCCCTTGAGCGCGAAGCAGCTCTCGGCGTTCACAAAGGGCACGACCTGCACCAGCAGGTCGGCCTGCCTGAAGAACGGGGTGTTTCTCATGGGGCGTCGGATGGGGTTTCAACCGCCGCCGAGACGGTGATCAGATATTTGGGATCGAGGCGCCCCCCCGGGATGAGCACGCGCTTGCCGCTGCCGAGCGAAACCTTTGTCAGGTCCAATTGCTTGAACCACGGGTGCGCCTGTTTTTCGGCCAGGTGGAGAAAGAGCCGTTTCACCTTGATCGACGCACACGCCTCCAAGAGCGACTGGACCAACCCCGGGCGCAGCGTGCCGAGCCCTTCGAAAACGAGGGTGGCGTGTTCGTAGCCGGCATCGTCCAGCGTCAGATGCTGGAGGAATTCGAGCGCGGCCCGCTCCGGCGCGGAAACCGTCACGGTAAGTGCTCCTTCGCGGTGTTCGCGCAGCCCGAGTTCCTGGGGCAGGAAGTTCGTGCTGACGTGGCGAACGCGACTGAACCAAGGCAGCCCCTTGAACCAGGCGGGAAGCCGGTCACCGGCGCGGCTGAAAAGATAGACGGGGTGAGCATCTCCCAGGGGTAGAAAATGGGCGAGGCCGGAGAGTTCCAACGCGGTGCGTCCGCCGGGATGAAACGACTTCGATTTCTGCTGGAGCCCGAAAACCGCGCCCAGCCAGGTGGGAGGCTCGGGTTGAACGGTGAACGCTCCATCTCCGACGCGGTGCAACCAGCCGGAGCTGGCGTAGTAGTCGGCCAGACGACTGGATATGCCCTGGCCCTTGAGCCAAGCCGAGGTGAGCACCGCACCGGCTGGGGCGGCGTTCAGCCTCTGGTTTAATTTTTGTCGTTCTGAACCAGTATTTCTGGTCATATCTGCAACGAATTAAACCGGCAGGTTCATTTCGTTACAAATAAACCAAGCAATACTTGTCTTATTTGCAAGATATTAAACTGCTCCCTCCCGGGCTGCGGTGTGTTACGTTTTTACTCCACTTTCGACTAAGTGGGATGAAAACGTAACTCACTCTCACTGAATACCGCGCACTCAGTTGAGGTAAAAAAACCGCCCCGGTGGCCCCCGGGGCGGCTGGCCCGTGTGGCAAAACCGTTGGCTGAAATAGGTCGGAGTCAACGCACGATCCGCTCGCGGTATCGCAGGCGTTGACCGCCCAAAGGGCATCACAAGATGCCTGCCGCACGGAAGGAATAGTGCCCGACGCCGTGCGGATCGGCCTTCGGATCACCGATGATGACGTGGTCCATGAGGTCGATGTCGATCACCTTGGCGGCCTCACGGAGTTGCCGGGTGATTTGGACATCCGCAGCGCTCGGGGCCGGGTCGCCGGAGGGGTGGTTGTGGGCGACCACGAGGGCGGTGGCGCTGGCGAGGATGGCACCGCGGAATACCTCCCGGGGTGCGACCAGTGTGGATGTTGCCGTGCCCAGGGTGACGAGATGCCGGCCGATGGGGTGATTCTTGCGGTCAAGATAGACGCAGTAGAACGCCTCCTGCATCGGGCTCTCCTCGAAAGCAGAACGGAGGTAGTCGGCAACCTTCTCCGGTCGGTCGAGACGGACCTCTTCGCCGAGGGAAACGAGGGAGTAAACGATCTTGGCTTCATAAACGCGCATGGTGAGCGCTCGCGCGAGCCGCGTTTCCCTTTCTCGACATGGTGTCGAGTGATCGCGGGTGCTGCCCGGTTGAGCGCCCGCTCGGGATGGGCGGAAGTCAAAGCGCTGGGTGAAGCGCCGAGGCGGTGTCCCGCGCAGCGGGACCAATCGAGGGGGAAGCGGAACGTTCGCGCGTGGTGGAGGCCGCAGGCACGACCTTGACCGCCCATAAAATGGGGCGCTACCGGACGGGGCAGAGCTAAAAGAATTCGAGCGAAGCGAGCGTAACGTCCTAGTTTGAGGGATTGGGCTCACGATCTATACGGACTCAGTTGATTCTTTCGGCCGCGACAAACTCCACAGCGACAATCAGTAGTCGCGTTATGTCGGCTGAGTAGAAGGCTTAGGCAGGGTGAGCGTGGCCAAGTGGCAATTGACAAAAAAATGCGCAGCGTCGATTAGTGAGATCAGTGTCCACGCTCCGCCACATCATCGCGATTGTCCTGTTGGCCCTTTGGTTGCCGACAACTCAGCATTGCGGATTGGAGGCGGCGGGGCTGATCGCAGCAGAATCTCCCCACGGAGCTGACCTCGGGTGTTGTCAGACGGGCAGCGGTCCTTGCGCCCATGACGGATGCAATGTGGTCGAGAGCAGCCTCATTAAGTCCAGCAACGAGACGATCAAGGTGCCGACCCCCTTGTTGGCTGCCTGCACCTGCTTTCTTTGTTTGCAGCTTTTGCCGCTGGTCGTGGCCGTTGAACCGATCTTTGCGGTTACTTCGTCCGAGTCCCCGGAGCATTGGGTTCCGGTCTGGCAGTTTGTCCGCCGCGCCGCGCCGCTGTCGCGCGCGCCCTCGCTGATTGGTTGATTAGTCCCTGCGCGGACTAGTCAGCCTGCCCCTGTAATCGCCCCCGCTTCGGGACGCCTGCGCGCGTCCGTTCACCGCGGGGGCTTTCCCACCCTCATTGTCGTTTCGTTTTTCCGTATTCATGAAATCCACCGCTACTCCAGTCACTCACTTCATTCGGCCCGCACTCGGGCTGCTTTCCCTTGCCCTTGTCGGGGCGGCGCGCGCCCAGCCCGCGACCGCGGATTCCGCGTCCGCGGTTTCCATTTCTTCGCTTGTCAGCGAAATCACCAACAACAATCCCGAACGCCGCTTTTATCAGGAGGAAATCGTCGCGGCAAAATCGGGTCTCCGCATCGCCGGGCGGCTCACCGATCCGTCGGTCTCGCTCGACCTCGGCCAAAAGCGCCTGAAGGACTCCTCCGGCGCGAACATCGGCGACGGCACCGTGTGGTCCGTCTCCGTCTCGCAGACTTTCGAATGGCCCGGCCGCCTCTCGCTGCGCAAGGCCATTGCCAACCGGCAGGTTGATCTGGCCGAACTCGGCGTCGCTCGGTTCGAAAATGCACTCAGCGCGCGGGCTCGCACACTGGCATTCGGACTCTACGCCTCGAACGTCAAGGCGGCTGCGATTCGCGAGGTCTCGGACCGCTTCTCCGCCCTGAAGGAGACGTTCCTGGCGCGTGATCCCGCCGGTGTCACCCCGTTGCTGGAAACGCGCGTGATCGAAGCCAGCGAACTGGCGCTGCAGCGCCGCGCCACCGAGGCGGAACTCGCAGTGCAGGCCGCATTGATCGAACTCAATCTGCTCCGCGGCGTCGCCGTCGACGCCCCGCTGACCGTCAAAGCGCCGGCGATGAGTTTCAACGCGTTGCCCGGAAGCCCCGAACTCTTGGCCGCCGCGCGCGAAAAGAACTTCGACTACCGCATGCGTCTCGTCGAACTGGAGCAGCAGGGCCTCTCGGTCCGTCTCGCCCAAAACGAACGCTATCCCGGGGTCACGGTTTCGCCGTATCTCTCCAAGGATAACGTCGGGGATCGCGAGACCATCGTTGGACTCGGCTTGAGCGTCCCGCTGCCGGTCACCGGTCGCACGGGTGCCGCCGTGGAAGTGGCCAATGCGCGCCGCCGCCAGGCCGAGACTGCGGTCGCCGTCGCGTTACGCGAATTGGACCGCGAGGTCATCACGGCTTCGCAGGCGTTCTCCACGAAGATGGCGGAATCTCGCCGCTGGTCCCCGGATTCAGTCCAGAAATTCCGCGAAGCTGCGGAACTGGCCGACCGCCACTATCGCACGGGAGCGGTGCAAATCGCGACCTACGTCGAGTTGCAGAACAGCTACCTCGATGCCGTGGAGGCGCTGCTCGACACGCAGCGCGAAACGCTCGAAGCCGGGCTCAAGATTCAGCAGCTCACCGGCCTCGACCTGAACCCTGTAGAAATCGCACCATGAAGAACCCTCCCTGGCTCATTGTTGGCGTCCTCGGCTCCGCGCTGCTCTTCACCGGGTGCGGGAAGAAGAGCTCAGACAACGCAAGCGGCGAAACCTCCGAACACGCCGAAGGCGAGGAAGGCGGAGAAACCGGTGTGACCTACAAGGAAGGTCGCGGTCTCCAGCTCGTGCCGGAGGTGATCAAGGCACTCGACCTCCGCACCGTCGAAGCGGACGAACGTGAAGTCACGGCGGAGCTTGAGGTCACCGCTCAGGTTTTCGCGACTAAGCCGAAGGTGCTGGCCAGTGCCAGCCTGCCTGCGGACCGAGCCGAACTGCTGCGAGACGCCTCGTTTGAAGGCGCGTCGCTCGTCCGGATCGACACTTCGACCACGACCGCCACCCGTCTCGCCGACGCCGTGTTCGCCCTGGAATCCGCTCCCAGCCGCCAAATCGGCGACTTTGTCCAAATCGCGATCAGGGGTAAGCCCACCAAGGTCCTCACCGTGCCTCGCTCGGCCATCCTCGATGCCGCTGCCGGCACCTTCGTCTACGTCGTCAACGGCAACGCCTACTTGCGCACCCCGGTCAAGGTTGGCGCGCGCAGCGGCGAACTCGTCGAAATCACCGACGGGGTCTACGCCGGCGATGTCGTCGTCGCATCCCCCATCGAACAGCTCTGGTTGGCTGAACTGCGCCTCACCAAGGGCGGCGGTCACGCCCACTAAACCACTCCGTTTCAATCCTCATTCCGTTTTCCCATGATCGACAAGATCCTCGAGTTTGCCCTCCGCCAGCGCGTCTTCGTGATGCTCGGCGCCGTGGCGCTCCTATTCGTCGGGCTGTGGTCAGCCGTCAGGCTGCCCATTGATGCCGTTCCCGACATCACCAACGTCCAAGTGCAGATCAATACCTCCGTGCCCTCGCTGGCTCCGGAGGAAATCGAAAAGCTCGTTACCTATCCCATCGAAGTAGAGATGGGTGGCATCGAGAAGCTCCTCGAAGTCCGCTCCATCTCGAAGTTTGGCCTGTCGCAGGTCACTTTGATCTTCCAGGAGGGCACCGACATTTATCGCGCCCGCCAGCTGGCCGGCGAGCGGCTGCAAGCGGTGCTCGACGAGCTGCCTCCGGGCGTCACGCCAAAGCTGGCTCCAATCACCACGGGCCTCGGCGAAATCTACCACTACACCGTCCGTTACAAGAAGGACTTCAAGGACGCACCCGCGAATCCGATTGATCGCCTCCGCGAACTCAAACTCGCGCAGGACTACATCGTGAAGCCGGCGCTGCGCACCGTGCCCGGCGTCACGGAGGTCAACACCTCCGGTGGCTATGAAAAGCAGATCGTGATCATGCCCGACCCGGCCAAGTTGACGAGCGTCGGCCTGACGATCGGCGAAGTGTCCGATGTCATCGCTGAAAACGTCGCCAATGCCGGCGGCTCGGTCGTCGAAAAGGGCGGCGAGGCCGTCACGGTTCGCTCCATCGGCCGCGTGCAGACCGCGGAGGAAATCGCCAATCTGCCGCTCCGCTTTGCCGGAGCGCGGGCCAGCACGCTGCGCGTGAAGGATGTGGCGGAAGTGGCCATCGGTTCCGGCGTCCGGACCGGGTCGGCCACATACGACGGGGAGGAGGCCGTGCTCGGTTCTGCCCTCATGCTGATCGGTGAGAACAGCCGGTTGGTCTCGGGGCGCGTGCACGACCGCATTGAGGAACTCAAACCCAAGCTGCCTCCAGGCATGGAGGTGGAAACGGTTTACAACCGCACCGAACTCGTGAACTCCACGATTGGGACGGTTGAAAAGAACCTGTTCGAGGGAGCGATCCTCGTCATTGCCATCCTCATCGCGCTCCTCGGCAACTGGCGCGCCGCTCTGATCGTCGCGACCGCCATTCCGCTCTCCATGCTCTTCGCGATGACCGGAATGGTCCGCTACGGCGTCTCGGGAAACCTGATGAGCCTGGGTGCCGTCGACTTCGGACTCATCGTCGACGGGGCCGTCGTAATGGCGGAGAACATCGTGCGCATGTTGGCGCATCGCCAGCATCAGCTGGGTCGCCTCCTCAATCGCGAGGAACGCATCCATACGATTCTCACGGCCTGCAAGCAGGTCGGCACACCGACGGTCTTCGGCGTGGCGATCATCACCATCGTGTATCTGCCGATGTTCACGCTCACCGGCGTGGAAGGAAAGATGTTCACCCCGATGGCGTTCACCGTCGTCTTCGCGCTGATCGGCGCGCTGATCCTCGCTCTGACGCTCGTGCCCGTCCTTTGCTCCTACTTCATGACCGGCAAGGTGAGCGAGGAAGACAACTTCCTGATTCGCTTCGCCAAGCGCGTCTACACGCCGGTGCTGCACTTCAGCCTGCGCATGCGCTGGCTCATGTCCGCCATCGCGGTCGGCATCTTCGCCGTTTCGGTGGGTGTCTTCATGCGCCTCGGCGCCGAGTTCATCCCGCAGCTCGACGAAGGTTCATTGGCCGCCCAGATGATCCGCACGACGAGCATCGGTCTTGCCTCGTCAATCGAGATGCAGACCGCGGCTGAAAAGCTGATGCTGGAGAAGTTCCCGGAAGTCACCCACACCTTCGCCCGCGTCGGCACCTCGGAGGTCGCGACCGATCCCATGGGCGTCAATGTTGGCGACAGCTATATCATGCTGAAGCCACCGTCGGAGTGGCGGAAGATCGACGGTCGCACCATCACCAAGGACGAGTTGACGAACATGATGTCGAAGGAGCTGGGTGTCCACTTCCCCGGCCAGAGCTATCTGTTCTCCCAGCCGATTGAGCTGCGGTTCAACGAACTGCTTTCGGGCAGCCGTGCCGACATCGCGATCAAGGTCTTCGGTGACAATTACGACACGCTGGAGAAGGTTGCCGGCGAGGTTCGCGAAATCGTCGAAAAGATTCCCGGCGCGGCGGACGTTGAGTTCGACGCGGCCGGCAAAGCGCCGGTGCTGCAGGTCGTGCTCAACCGTCAGGCGATGACCCGCTACAACGTCCATGCCGACGAGGTTAACAAGGTGATTGAAACCGCGTTTGCCGGACTTGAGGGCGGCGTGATCGTCGACGGCAACCGTCGCTATCCGATTGTCACGCGCATGCCCGAGAGCGCGCGCCGGGACTTCGCCAATGTCGCGCATCTCCCCATCCGCACGTCGGACGGCGGCATGGTGACGCTCGGCCAGGTCGCGGACGTCACCATGACCGAAAGCGTGAACACGATCAGCCGCGAGTCGTTCCAGCGCCGCATGGCGATCCAGGTCAACCTGCGCGGCCGTGACGTGCAGAGCTTCGTGCAGGAAGCGCAGGAGAAGATTTCCACGAGCGTTAAGATGCCCGAGGGATACTTCGTCGAGTATGGCGGCGCCTTCAAGAACCTGCAGGAAGCCCGCACCCGCCTGATGATCGTCGTGCCTGCGGCCCTAGCGCTGATCTTCCTGCTTATCTTCATGGCGTTTGGCAGCGTGCGGCAGGCGTTAATCGTCTACACGGGCATTCCGCTCGCGGTAACCGGCGGCATCTTCGCCCTCTGGTTGCGCGACCTGCCGTTCTCCATCTCGGCGGCGGTGGGGTTCATCGCGCTCTCGGGCGTCGCCGTCCTCAACGGTGTGATGATGATCTCGTTCATCAACCAGCTTCGCGAGGAGGGGAAGAATGTGCGGGACGCCGTGATCGAAGGCGCGCTTACCCGGCTTCGGCCCGTGTTGATGACGGCATTGGTCGCCGCTCTCGGCTTCGTGCCGATGGCGCTGGCGCACGGTTCCGGTGCCGAGGTCCAGCGGCCCATCGCGACCGTCGTCATCGGCGGCATCATCACCGCCACGTTCCTCACGCTCGTGCTGCTTCCGACCCTCTACTGCTGGTTTGAGAGGGACAAGGAGACGGCGCTGCCCACCCAAACTCCAACCCCCAACCAAGGACACGCGTGAAAACCACCACAGTGTTTCTAATCGCGGGAGTGGCCATCCTGACCGGATGCGCCACGCCCTTTCGGGCTCCGCCCGATGTTGCGCACATCAAACTTACTCGCACCGACGACTCGCCCACGGTCATGGTCGAGAAGATCTGGCTGGAGCGAAAGAAGGGTCCGTTGGTGCTGAAGGGCTATGTGGTGAAGCGGCTTTCGGCCACCGACACCACGGGCACCCACCTCGACGTAACGCTGTTCGACAGTGCGGGCACCGTGCTGCGCAGCACCGTCGAACACTTCGAACCGCGGCAGATTCCGCGGCGCTACCGCCGGCCGGACTACGCCAGCTACAGCATCACGCTTGATCCACTGCCGGACACCACCGCCCGAATCGATGTTCGGGCCCACGAAGGCAATCACCCCTAACTCACCACAATGTATCCCATGAAATCCATCCGTCACCTCGCCCTGCTCGTTCTCGCAGCCGCCGCTACCGCGACGGCCTTTGCCGCCAAGCCGATCCCCGGCCCCAAGGGCGGCAAGATCGTTACGACCGACTCCCCGCACGTGGAGTTCCTCATCGCTCCTGATCGCACCGTTGTCGTTTCCTTCTACGACAAGGACCTTAAGCCCGTCGCCCCCGGCGGCCAGATCGTATCCGCGGTCGCGGAGGCAAAAACGGGCAAAGCCAACCTCAGCTTCAACGCGAAGGACGGCTCGCTCGTTTCCACGACACCGCTTCCGGAGGGTGATGGCTATCGCATCGTCCTTCAGGTCCGCGACAACGCGGGGGCCAAGCCGAAGAACTACCGCGTCGAGTTCCACGACGAGGTCTGCGGCGAGTGCAAGCACGCCGAATACGCCTGCGTGTGCGACGAGGCGGGCGGCAAACACGACCACTAAGCATCCGCCCCATGAAAGTAATTGTCGCATTCATCCGCCCGACGAAGGAGGAGGCCGTGCGGGAGGTCCTTCACGATCTCCCGGGTGTCACCGGAGCAACCTTCGCTGACGTTCGCGGCTTCGGCCGGGGACGCGGCCATAGCCATTCCCAAAGCATTTCGGACGAGGCCGTCGTCGGCACTCTCCCGAAGGTGCGGTTGGATGTGATGGTCGCAGACGAACACGTCGAGACCACGCAACGGGCCATCGCGTCCGTGGCGCAGACTCGAAACCGTGGCGACGGCAAGGTCTATGTCCTGCCTGTCGAATCGGCCTTGCGCATCAGCACCGGCGAGACCGGTGCGAGTGCCATCTAGCGCCGCTGCCACGTTCGAAGAACGAATCCACCGTTTGATGAACCACCAACCCCCTGAACCGGCCTCCCCGGGCTCTTCCGGGCGGCTGGCCGGTGAATCACAATGAACCCCAAAATAATCCTGATCGCGGTGTTGGGCGCAGTCTGCCTCGGTGGCTGCGCCTCCACCACCCAGCACAAGCTGGCGCAGGAAGCGACGCGACTGGGCGCTCCGGCTCGCTTGACGGACAAGCTCAACCGAGGCGGCCGGCTGACCCTGGCCGATATTGAAGCGATGACGCGGCAGGCCGTTCCCGAAGCGGACATCCTGTCGTATCTTCGCCAGTCCGACGCCCGCTATGAGCTGACGACCGCGCAGATCGACCAGATGCGGGCCTCGGGAGTGTCTGATCGGGTGATCGACTACCTGCTTTCAACGCCAAGCCAGTCGGCGCGACGGTGGGGCAGCTATCCGTATGGCTTCCGCACCTACGGCTATGGTCACTTCGGACGCGGCTACTACGGATCGTTCGGTCACGGGTTTGGTCACCACGGAGGGCACCACCGATGAGCCGCGGAACAAAATCGGTGGTGCTCGCCGTCGCTCTCAGCGGTTGCCTGCCGGGCACGGGCCCCTACCTGACGGTGGTCGCGGCGGCGCCAGTGCCGTCGAAGACGCCGCAACCGGCCAAGAAGGTTGTCTATGAACTGCCGAAGACCGGGGTGAACCAGCCCCGTCCGGGCGGTGGGTGGATAAATGTGGAAACCTCCGGCACGCGCCTGCGCGTGAAGTTCTTCGACAAGCTGAAAAAGCCAGTTCCTCCGAACGTGGAGAAGGGTCTGGGAATCTTCAAATACGCGTCGCGAAATCCCGTCCGTGCGCCGCTCAGCGGAGATGGCACCGGAATGACGACGCCCGCGGTGCTGCGTCCTCCGCACAACTTTCTTCTGATCCTCAGCTTCTTTGCGGAGGGGAAGACGGAGCCGGAGGAATCTTACACGCTGCAGTATCCATGAGCGCACGTTGTTACCCCATGCTGGGTTTGGTGGCGGTTCTCGCCGGGATCATCCCCGTCTCGGCCGCTCCGGCTCCACGGAGCGGGAGCTTCAATCTGGAGGACGCGCTTGGCTACGCGCTGGACCACAGCTTCGCGATTCGGCAGGCGCGGGCCCGGATTCGCGAGCAGGAGGGAGTGACTACCACCATCGCTGCCGCCGGGCTCCCGTCGGTCTCCGCCAGCGCAACTTATCAGCGTAGCTCGGTGCAGACCATCGCACCGCAATCGCTCGGACCCATTTTTCTCCTCCCGTCCGGGAAGTATTGGCGGATGACGGTGACCGCCCGGCAGGCGCTTTTCGCCGGCGGGGGGATCACGGCGGCAACCCAAGCGGCCCGCCTCATGGAGCAAGCATCCGTGCTGGCGCTCAAGGAAACGGCGGCCCAGGTGGTGCTCGATGTGCGCTTGAGGTTCTATAACGTCCTTCTCGCCAAGGAACAGATAACGGTCGAGGAGCGGAACATCGAAGTGCTGGCGCGTCAGCTTGCGGATGCCACGAATCGCTTTGAAGTCGGATCGGTTTCAAGATTCGAGCAGGTTCGCGCGGAGGTGGCGGTGGCCAATGCGCAACCCGCGCTCATCACTGCGCGCAACAATCACCGCCTGGCGATCGAGGAACTCCGGCAGACGATGGGATTGGCGTCGGGCGATCCCGCCGCGAGCAGCTTCGAGATCGAGGGCGTGCTCGAAGTGGAACCATACTCCATCGACCTCGCCACCGCGTTGGCAACCGCACGCAAGAACCGGCCGGAACTGGAACGCCTGTCCAAGCTTCAAGAGGCGGCCGAAAACAACCAGGTCGTCGCACGGTCTGGATATAGCCCCCAGTTGGCGGCGACCGCTGGCGGTGAATTGCGCAAAGGCCCGACGAACAGCTTCGGCGATTCACGCCGCGGTTTACGCGCCGGCATCGAGGGCCAATGGTCGGTCGCATCGCGCGCCACCGCGGGCCGCGTGATCCAAGCGGAATCGCTAGCCGCCCAATCCGTGCTTACGCTGCAAGAAACCGGGCTGGTCATCGACGTGGAGGTGCGTCGCGCCTCCGCTTCCCTCGATGAGGCGACGGAACTGGTCGCCGCCACGAAAAAAACCGGCGAACAAGCGGAGGAGGCGCTGCGCGTGGCCGAGGTGCGGCGCGGGGCCGGTTCTGCAACGCAACTGGAAGTATTGCAGGCGCAATCGGCTTTGACCACGGCACGGACGAATCAACTGCGAGCCGTTCACGGATACAATGCCGCAGCCGCCCAGCTGCGCCGGGCGATTGGCGTATCCGAGATCACGGTATCGGCCAACGACCTGCAGCCCGCGGGACCATAATGACGCAAACTTCATCCGGAATCATGAGTAACGCCAAAACTGCAACTGCCAGCCCAACGCCGATTGCGGCGTCATGGTTCGCCCGGTGCCGGAAGTTCGTGAGTTGGCTGGTCGCCCTGGCGTTTATCGGGCTTTTAATCTTCACGATCTCACCGGGTTCGCCGGCCAATATCTTGGTCATGGAAATCGGCGGCATGCTGCTGATCAGCGCGGCAGTGCTGGGTCGAATCTGGTGCGCGTTGTATATCGCCGGCCGGAAGAACGTGGAGCTCTGTCGCGATGGGCCGTATTCCGTCTGTCGTAATCCGCTCTACGTCTTCTCCTTCTTCGGTGCGGTTGGCTTTACGCTGGTCGCCCGTTCCGAACCGCTGGCGCTGGCCTTAATCCTGGTCTTCACGGTTTATCACCACTTTGTCATCCGCGCCGAAGAGGCCCGTCTGCGGGAGATTTTCGGCGTCGAATATGATGACTACTGCGCAGTGGTTCCGCGTGTCTGGCCGCGCCTGAAACTCCACTGGTCGAGATCAAGTTTGGTGATTGATCCACGCGTGGTCGGGAAGGCGATCTTGGAGGCCGCTTGGTTTCTCATCGCGCTCTGCGGTTACGAAGTGATCGAGCATTACCGTGGCGCTTCGCTGGAAGCGGGCCGTATCCCGACGATTTTCACCTGGGTCTTTTGAGCACGCACACGCACCGCCAACCCAGCCAACGCACACATGCCCCGCGAAGACACCCCCTCGGATCACACCCCGGCCTCGGTTCAAACGGAACGGCCCGCCCGGCCTTTGCGGCCGGCTGGCGAGCGAACCAACGGATGGCGCAGATTGTTCGCACACCGCTTCGGTGGCGTCTGCATTGCCCTGGCGGTATCGCTTGCGATCAATGCGATGACGAGAATCGCGCTAACGGTCAGGGAGTCGCGTCAGGTGAGTTGGGACGCCAGCCTCGCGGGATCATTCTTCTACGGCACGGTTTACGACCTGGCGGTCTCGCTTTGGTGGCTCGCTCCCATGGCTTTGGTCGTCGCGTTGGTTCCCCGCGATTGGTTCACGCGCAAACCGGTCAGGGTTCTCGCGCATGTCGCGGTGTTTGCCGTCATCTATCTGCTGTTTTTCGGGGCGGTCTCCGAAGGGCTTTTCTGGGATGAGTTCGGCGTTCGCTTTAACTTCATCGCGGTGGATTACCTCGTCTACACGACGGAAGTCCTCGGCAACATTCGCGAATCTTACTCGATGCCGGCAGTTTTTGGCGGCATTCTCATCGCTGCCACCGGTGTCTACCTCGGTCTGGTGCTCACGGGCATCATTTCGCTCTGGCTGAATCACTCGAGCATGATGGCTGGGCTGCGATGGCGCGTGGCGGGAACCTGGTGCGCGCTCGCTCTCATCACAGGGCTCGGTTTGAGCGAGCGCGATATTCCCGCTTTCGCGAACAGCTACAATCGGGAGTTGGCAAAGAACGGCCTATGGTCGCTCTTCGCGGCCTTTCGGGCCAACCAGCTCGAGTTTGACCAGTTCTACCGGACAATGCCGGTGGAGGAAGCCTTCACCCGCGTGGGACACCGATTGCACCATGAGGGTGCCGGGCCGGCCACGTCGCAAGCGAAGGACCTGCTTCGCCAGATCACCCATCCGGGTCCGGAGCGCCGTCTGAATGTCGTTCAAATCACGGTCGAGAGCCTCAGTGCCGCCTTTCTCTCTCGGTATGGCAACCCGAATGGGATTACCCCGTCGCTGGACAAGCTTGCGGCGGAATCGCTCGTTTTTGATCGTTTCTATGCGACGGGCACCCGGACAGACCGGGGAATGGAAGCGCTCACCCTGAGTGTTCCGCCGACGCCTGGTCGTTCGCTCGTCAAGCGGCCCGATAATTCAGGGCTTTTCACTCTGGGTTCGGTGTTTCGAAGCAAGGGTTACAACACGGCATTCATCTACGGCGGCTTCGGATACTTCGACAACATGAACGCGTTTTTTGGCGGGAACGGGTATCGCGTCGTTGATCGTAACAGCGTCGCGAAAGAGGACATCACATTTGCCAATGCCTGGGGCGCGTGTGACGAGGATTTATACCGCTGGGCTTTACGCGAAGCGGACCGCGACAACGCGGCAGGGAAGCCCTTCTTTCATTTCGTGATGACGACCTCCAATCATCGGCCCTACACGTTTCCGGAGGGGCGCATCGACCTGCCTTCAAAGGAATCCGGACGAAACGGTGCGGTCAAATACTCCGACTTCGCGATTGGCGAATTCTTCCGCCAGGCGGCGGACAAGCCCTGGTTCAAAGATACGATTTTTGTGATCGTGGGGGATCACTGTGCATCGAGCGCCGGGAAGACCGCGCTGCCCGTCGAGAACTATCACGTTCCGCTTTTGGTTTATTCTCCGGGCGGCCACGTTGCCTCCGGGGTCGTGACCAAGGCGACCAGCCAGATCGACTATGCGCCGACATTGCTCGGCCTGCTGCAGTGGAGCTATCCGAGCCGCTTCTTTGGTCGCGATGTTTTGTCAGACGATGCGGAGGAAGATGGCCCGCTATTCATCGGCACCTACCAAAAACTGGGCATGTATCGGCGGGGTGCCCTGGCTGTGTTGCAACCGGTGCGGCAGTCAGATGCCTACGATTATGACCGGGCCTCACATGCTCTGACGCCTTGCCGTGGTGGCGACGGTCTCGTGGCCGATGCCATTGCAAACTACCAAGCCGCTTCATGGCTCTTCAAACATGGGGTCCAACGCGAGTATGTCTCTGCCACGACTCAACCTTGACCGCACTCTGGCTTGGAGCATCGGCGCCCTGATCGCCGTGTTCCTGCTATTCGAGTTCACGCCGCTGGATCTCTGGGTCCAGGATCATCTCTACGACTCTGAGCGGAGAAGCTGGTGGGTCGACGGACGTAATGAAATCGGGCGCGCGCTATTTTATACGGGACCCAAAGTCCTCATCATCGCGTTCGGCGTATTCCTCGTGGGCATTGCCTGTGTTCCCTCGCGCCTCCGGCCCAAACTTCCCCCGTGGCTCCGGTCGCGGCGCCGGGTCATTCTGACCGTGCTGCCACTCGGGCTGGTGCCGGCTGTGATCGGCGGGATCAAGGCGACAACCAACGTCTTTTGCCCATCTGAGATTCGCCGTTACGGCGGAGATGTTCCGTATGTTCGGGTGTTGGAGACTTACGCGGCTGGCGACAAGCCACTCCGCCGCGGCCGCTGCTTTCCTGGCGGACACGCCAGCGGTGGCTATGCCTTATTTGCGGTGGCCGGACTGGCGTTATATCGCCGCGGACAGCTGGTGGCCATCGCGATTGGGCTCGGCGTGGGCTCCCTGATGGGCGGCTACCAAATGGCGAAAGGCGCGCACTACCTCAGCCACACGCTGATCACCGCTTTGGTGGCGTGGTCCATTTCGGCGATTTTCTTCAAACTCTCGGCGTTTGAAGACGAATACGAAGAGAGTTTGGAGCGTTTACGGGCATTGAATCGTCCTGCCAAGGCCAACGCACCCGGCGGCACAGACACTGTCTGATGATTCAACAACGACTCAACACTATGAAACACGACGACCACAAAACGGATCAGGATGCGGACAAACATGCGGACCACGATTCGGGTCATGGAGCCGGTTGTAGTCATTCTCGTGACGAATCGTCCAATCGTCTGGAGACGATCAGTCTCGCGGTTTCCGGTGCTCTCGTGGCAGTTGCGCTGCTGGTGCACGGTTTCAAGGTCGGTCCGGCCATTGTGCCCAAAGTGTTCGCGCTGGCGGCCATGCTCGCTGGCGGCTGGTTTTTGTTGCCCAAGGCGTGGACTGCGGTGCGTCGTCTCCGACCGGACATCAATCTCTTGGTGGTCATTGCGGCGATTGGAGCATCGTTCATCGGGGAGTGGGTCGAAGCGGCAGCGGTGGTCTTCCTCTTCGGCGTCGCCGAGTGGCTCGAAGGATGGGCCGACCGTCGGGCCCGGCGCGCAACCGAAGCCCTGCTGGAGCTTGCCCCGAAGAAAGCGTTTGTGAAGCGCGACGGAAAGTTCATCGAGGTCCCCGTCGAGGAGGTCTCAGTCGACGAAACGGTCGCCACGCGTTCCGGTATGAACATTCCGCTCGACGGCGTGGTGTTGTCCGGTGAATCGGCCGTCAACCAGGCGCCGATCACCGGCGAATCCGTGCCGGTGGACAAGAAGCCTGGCGACACCGTATTTGCTGGCACCATCAATGGAGAAGGATCGCTGCAGATCAAAGTGACCAAGACGACCGGTGACACGACACTGGCTCGGATCATCCGTTTGGTTGCAGAGGCGCAGGAGCAGAAAGCGCCCACGCAACGCTTCGTAGATGTGTTCGCCCGCTACTACACGCCTGCCGTTACCGGCGTGGCACTGCTGGTGTTCCTCGTGCCGCCTCTGTTGCTGGGAGGTGACTGGAACACTTGGCTCTATCGCGCCTGTGTGCTGCTCATCATCGCCTGTCCGTGCGCCTTGGTGATCTCGACGCCGGTCAGTATTGTCGCCGGCCTGACAGCACTTGCGCGGCGCGGGGTGTTGGTCAAAGGCGGCGCTCATCTCGAAACCATCGGTCGCCTCAAGGGATTGGCCGTGGACAAGACCGGAACCATCACGGAAGGAAAACCGCAGGTGCTCGGCGTTGAGTTGCTGGGTTCGGCGACCATGTCGCAGGTGCTGGGAGTTGCGGCGGCCATTGACGAACACTCCGCTCATCCCCTGGCCAAGGCCGTGGTCGCGCACGCACAGGAGCAAAAAATTTCCTACGACCGGGCTTCAAATTATCAGGCCCGCAGCGGACGCGGAGCCGAGGGCGTGATCGATGGTCATGCCTATTTCGTCGGCAACCACCGGTTCGCTCACGAATTCGGAGTGTGCTCGGAGAGTGTCGAAACCCGGTTGGCGGCAATCGAGGCCCAGGGGCAGTCTGTCGTGGTGGTCGGCCATCGTCCGCACGACGGATGCAAAGGAGAGGTTCTGGGCATCATCGCCATCGGTGACACACTGAGACCCAACGCCAAGGCCGCAATAGCGGCGCTGCACGCGGCCGGTGTCGAACAAGTGGTGATGCTGAGTGGCGACAACCAGCGCACTGCGGATTTCATCGCGCGACAGGTTGGGATCGACGAAGCCCGGGGCGACCTGCTGCCGGACGACAAGGTCGAGGCCGTGAAGGCCCTGCGCGCAAAGCACGGTGTGGTCGGCATGGTGGGCGACGGCGTGAATGATGCTCCTGCGATGGCCACGGCCAGCATAGGCATCGCGATGGGCGCGGCCGGCACGGACGCCGCCATCGAGACGGCCGATATCGCCCTGATGCAGGACGAACTCGCGAAGATTGCGGAGACCATCCGCCTCGGCCGGCGCACCCTTGGTATCATCCATTTCAACATCGCCTTCGCCCTCGGGCTGAAGGCCATCTTCCTCCTCCTCACCCTGATGGGGCACGCCAGCCTGTGGCTGGCCATCATGGCGGACACCGGTGCCACCCTGCTTGTCGTTGCTAACGCCCTGCGCCTGCTCGCCGCACCCAAGTCTGTTGCCTAATGACATGCCGTGAAGGCGAAACGACCATTGAGGAAGGCAGCCAAGCCCTCGCGCAGAGTGCAGTGGGAGCCCGAGGTCGTGCCGTGGGGAATCGGACTTGGGTTGCTGTTCGGCTTTGCTGCTGAAATTTACTGGCACGGAAACATGCTGTGGATGACCGGGGGTGGTATCGGCGGTGGTCTGCTGGGGGCGGTCTGCGACACCGCGCTCTTCGCCTACCGTCACATTCGTCGCAAACACCAGACGAACAAGGGGCTTCACCCGTGAGGAAGACGCTGTCAGTTTCGCGTGTGACCGGATGACTGCTCCCGCATCAAGCAATACCGCCGCGCCAGTTGCGCCGGACCGACTGAATCGGTTCAGGTATACGCTCTACGCGCCGATCTACGACCGGCTGGCGTGCATCTTCGCCGGACAACGCGGCGCTGCCATCGCCGCCCTTCGCCTGCGCCCCGGGCAGCGGGTTCTGTTGGTCGGCTGTGGCACGGGTCTGGACTTGGAGTTCATCCCCAGCGGGGTGTTCGTGTCAGGTCTCGATCTAACGCCCGGCATGGTGGGCCGGGCGGAGGCTCGCGCACGTCGTCACGGGTTCGAAGGTTCCTTTCTGGTCGGTGATGCACGCTCGCTGCCGTTCCCGGATGGCTGTTTCGACGTGGTGCTCCTGCACCTCATTCTCGCGGTTGCACCGGAGCCTGAGCGCATTGTCGGCGAAGTTGACCGGGTGCTGGTTCCCGGGGGCACAGTGTCGATCTTCGACAAATTCCTGCCTGCCGGTCAAACTCCCGGCTTGGCCCGTCGGCTGGCCAATCGGATCGCGGCCTTGGCGTTCTCCGAGCTGAATCGGACGGTCGAGCCGCTCGTCTCTGTGGCTGGCTGGACAGTGCGTTTGGACGAACCGGCGGGATTCCGCGGCTCCTACCGACGCATCATCGCCATCAAACCGGCGCTGGTCTCCAGGTAACGCGTCAACGGACGTGCGCCTTGAGCCGCGTGCTCAAGACTTTGATGTCGATCTCGGCGCTGACCACAGTGGCGCGGGCTTTGGCGAGGCGCACTTCGGCTTTCATCAGCTCGCGTTTGAGGGTGTCGAGTTCGTCGGTCGTGGTGCGGGGGTTGCGTGCGGTGGTGGATGCTTCGGAGGTGCCGTTGTTCATGGTGAATTTCGTTGGATTGTGAAGGCGCCGGTCAGCGGAGTGCTGACCGGCGCCGCTGATTGAAGCGGCCCGCGTGCGCCTGGCACGCGAGCGCGCCTACCGGAAACGGGGGATCGCGTCTCCCGAAAGAAGGGGAGCGGCCCGCAGGCCGCTCCCCGTGCGGGACTCAGTTGTTCGCGAACTCGATCGCGAGACTCCAGAGCGCCTTGTTGAGCTTCTGACCTTCGCCCAGGCCACCCACCGGACGAGTCCGATTGCGGCGGATGCCCATGCCGGCGGTGTAACCCATGTAGCGGTCACCGCCCCGAATCAGGTGCTCCTGCACCACGTTGAAGGTGGTCCAGAGGTCTGTGGCGGCATCGCCGTAGCGCACCGGCGTCAGCAGCTTCTCAGGGCTGAGGAGCTTCATGACCGGCTGATCGGCATCCCAACGAAGGCCCGCCGCTCGCCGGGCGAACTCCACCCGGGTGGCCTGCGGGAGCTGCACACCCTGCCATTTGGCCACCGCCTCCAGCGCGCGCGGTGTATTCTCCGCCACGGATTGCGCCGCCTTGGCGAAGGCCTCGGCGGAAACGTCCATGTGTCGGATCGAGACATGGGCGAAGTCGGCATCCGCGACGGTCAGACCGTTGCGGCAAACCAACCGATACAGGCCAGCGTCGATGCGGTAGGCCCGGCTGCCGTCGTGCGCGTTCTGCAGGATCATTTCCGGGCGGGTATTGCCGACCTGAAAGGCCCCGGCCTCCAGGTCAACCCGCCGGGCAAAGCGGATTTCGTGCATCTGAAAACCGATGCGGTCCTCCAACCTGACCCGCTGCTCGCACGCCTTCACCGGTTCCCAACCCTCGGCACCTAGCAGGGCAACGACCTGCTGGGTGGAAACGAACGTGTAGCGGGACGACACCCCGGGCCGCGCGTGCTCGGCGAAGATCGAGGGAGCGCAGCGGCGGAGGTCATCGGACGAAAGCGCCTTGAAGACGCGAGCGGGAGCAACGGGAACGGATTCAATCGTGTTCATAACTTTCCTTGTTCTGAAGCGCCTCAACGAGGGCGCATAGTGGCGGGCCGCGCCACGCGGACCCCAACCCGAGCCGAACCGAAAATCGGCCGCCCCGGAGGGATGCTGACGATCAGCACCGTCGCGCAAGGTGGAGCGCAGCGCAGCGAGCAATACCTTGAGGCGCGGACGGGTGAAGGCGCTCGCGCCGCCGACCGCCAGCCGGCGCAGGTGCTACAATCAGGCAGCCCACAGGGGATAGGCTACGCTAACTACGGATGCGCGAGCGGTGCAACGAGAGCGAGCACCGGCAGCCCAGCGGCGTCTGAGCGCTACTCCTGGGGTCGAGCGGGCCCGGACGGCGCGCAGGTGTGGGAGCGGAGCGAAAGCGACAGGCCGGGAGTGGAGGAAGGAGTCGGCGCCGGCGGGAGCGCGGGAAGGCCGCCGGTGTCGCGACCGGAGAGTCTGCGACCGGGAGCGATCCTGGCGAATGGTTGCGCTCGGGCGACGAATCGCCAGAGGCGGCCGTAAGCGCGGAGCCAAGCCGTCTCCGCCCGCAACGAGTGGCCGGAGCCGCAGTCGGAGCGGAGCACCGGAGCGGTGGCCGGTCCCGCTCGTGCTATCCAAGCCGGCCTTGGCCGGCGTCGGGGCGTTGCGGGGTGTCCCCGCTGGAATGGGGAGGACGAGACGAAGACTCGGCCGCGGGGAAAGGCGTTTCCCCGGGCACTGATTGATTGGATTGATAGCCGCCCGCCGCCTCTCTCGCTAGACTTTCGGTGGCTTGATGCTTCGCCCTATCGAAGCTCCTATGGCGGCCCCGACGGCGGCTCCAACGGGACCGCCAACCAACCCGAGTAAACCGCCAAGCACTCCGCCTGCGACAGCGTTGTCGTCGCGCATTTTGCACTTCACGGCTTTCGAGTAGGGAGCGCGACTGGTGCCATTCCATTTTCGCGCGGTTCGGGTGGTGAAGTCGCTCTTGTCCCGATTGCAGCGAATACACGCCGGAAACAAGTTGTTGCGATGGTCGGTGCCGCCACTTGCGCGTGGACGCGAATGTTCCACCTCCCATGATCCGCGATTCCCGAGAGACGCGTAGTTTTTGAACGACAATTTGCAGTGGCAGATATGGCAATACCCGTCGGTGCGTTCGTAGATGGTGCGGAGCAGGGTAACTTCGTAGGGCATAAGAATCTATTGCTTGTTTAAATCGTTCGGATCGGCGTCGTCGTCAGAGTCGGGGAAACAGTAGCAATGTCAGAACTCCGAAAGGGCCGAGCCGCACCGCCTGTTCAACGATCACACAGTTTCGCGGCGACGAAGCAGTGACATGTGCGAACCAGAAGCTCGCGGTTGATGGCGCTTCGAAAACGGGGCTCAGGCCGCCACCCGAAAACGCCTCGTGCGCGGTTCTGGATGCGAAGCCCTCCGGCAGCGCGGTGACTTCGGGAGCATTGCCATAGTCGTAGCCAAGTTTTCGCAACGTCGGAGAAATTGCGGGCCACGGTCGCTTGCCGGGTCGGAACATCATCGCCGCACACGGCACCGGGCACTCCTCGACGTAACGGATGGCTGTCGCTTGTGCGGAGACGTTGAAGGTGCTGCTTAGATTGAGGAGTCCTTGTAGGCCGGGCTTCTCTTTCGTCGCCGCTTTTCTGAAATCGTGCTGTGGCATCAGCAGGTGGGAAGAGAATGTGTTGGCTTCCGTTTCGATCACGGAGTTGCCCGCCTTGTCGATGAACGACCGGTGCGCGGGCACCCGACCGGATGCAAGTGCGTTCCGGTGTTCGTCGATGAAGTAGTGACCAAGTTCGTGGCCAACGGTGAAGCGCGCTCGGGTTGAACCTGGGTAATCCGTTTCCCGCACGTTGCAGTAAATGTGAAACTGCCCGCTCCGGTGTTCGAGCACGCCGTCAAAAGCGTTCCCATAGTCGCCGGTCGAAAAGGTGATTCCCTGATCCTCGATGAGCGGTGTTGGTTGCACTGGAATGACGCTCCCGGCATCCGCAAAAGCGGTTTCCGCGAGGTCGGCGATCCAGCGCCGCCGAGTAACGCTCAACTCCGTGTAGGCCATTATCGTTTTTTCTTAGCCTTCGCTTCGGCGGCGGCGCGGTGTTCGTCCATCCGCTGGCGGACCTCGGCATCGATCTCGCCGCCGTTACGGGCTGCCAAGGCGAGATCTTTCGCGAGTGCCGCGCTTTCATACGGACGGATTTTAGAAACTTCGACTGGCCGGTCGGTCTTCTTGCCGTGCAAAAACTGCCGAAAGCTATTCACGTCGGGCGTGGGCAGTCGGGAATCGTCGACGGCGGCTTCAATGCGATCGATGTCTTCCGGCGTTTCGGGAAAGGCGAGGCCGTCCTGCTTCATCATGTCGCGCAGGGCACGCTTCGTAGCGGCGAGGGTGGCTTTGTTCGTTGGAATGGGCTTGTTCATGTCTTTCGGGTGCTGACGGGGCATTGGCGGACGAGGGGGATTACTCGTTATCGAGCACGTGTTGCTTCATGCGCTCCAAGAGGCGGGAGCGCTGAGTTCGAAGTGAAATCTTGGTCATACCCAGCTCGGCGCAGAGTGCTTCCAAGACAGCCTTCGGCATGACGGTTTGCCCGGTGCGGCGGTCGTAATACTGCATGGTGTTGTAGAGAATCGCTTGGTCGTGGGGTGCCAGGCCGGAAACGAACGCACGAATGAGTGCGATCCGGCGGGGGGGCGGGGGCTCGGCCGCTTCGGTGTCCACCGGGTCGAGCGCCACGACGGCCCCCACGGTCTCGACATCGAACTCACAACGCTCCTCGCGCTCGGCGTATTCGCTGCGATAGGCGTCGATGCAGACGTTCTTCAGAATACAATAGAGCCAGAACTTGACGTGCTTGGTTTTCTCCGCGTCGGAGAGTTCCTTTTTTAACGGCCCAAACTTCTTCGCCGCGCGGAGAGCCTTCTGGAATGTTTTCTTAACCAAATCTTCATGATTCTGGCGGTAGAGAAGAAAGCTTTTCGCGCACCAGCCGGTCATCTTTTTGGAGTGGCGACGATACAGCTCGGCCGCGGCGTCTTCCGCCATGACGGGCTCGTCGTCATCGAATCCCATGTAGGTCACCAGGGATTCATCCGTTTCGTTTTCCATGACTGCTTTGTTTGCCGCGCGTTCGGGAGGCTCTCGCTGAAGTTTTGGGAGGGATAAACCGTTCATCACTATTCTAACGAGAAGGCGTTACAGGGGATCGGTGAAGAGCGGCGTGTAACGGGGTCCCGTTGTAGGGGTGAAGGACAATCAGTCCTCTCTTTCAAACCATTAACCGAGGCAACACTATGTCAGACAAGAATCAACCCAACGCCGGCCCCGATGCCGGTCTCGTCGATGAAGTCGATCTGGAGCAGGTCGCTAAAGCGGGCGGAAAGCCGCCGAAAGCCAAGCGTTACCGCATCCGCATCGACGACCAATACTACGTCGTGAACCAAGGCTCCATGACCGGCGCCGAGTTGCTGAAACTCGCCGGTAAAACACCCCCGGAAAATTACATTCTGACCCAAAAGCTCCGGGGAGGCGTGATCAAGACCATCGGCCTGTCGGATGTCGTGGATTTCACCACGCCCGGCATCGAGCGTTTCAACACCCTGCCGCGGCAGGTGCAGGAGGGTTGAAACCCATGAGGCATGATTTTTCTTTGCCCGAGGAGGACGAGGAAAGCCTCAACGCCTTGGGCATCCCATGGGAAACGGTCCGTGACGGGGGCAACCAATGGTTGCTCCTGCACGAGATGCCTTTTCGTGAGGGCTTCAACCATCGCACGGGGTCGGTTGCCGTGCAGATTCCGCCCAGTTATCCGACCGCCGGCCTCGATATGGCCTATTTCTTTCCCCATCTTGCAAGGCTCGACGGGAAGACTATCGGGCAAACCCAGTGCATGCAGCCGATTGACGGCAAGCAGTGGCAGCGGTGGTCCCGGCATTACTCCTGGGTGCCGGGCGTGCATAGCGTCTCGACCCATATTGTCCTCATCCATAGGTGGTTGGAAGCCGCTGCAAACTAATGCTCCTTCACCACGAGATCATTCTTCGCCTTACGGCGACCCAGCACGAGCAACTCAAGCGAACCCTCTTTCCCGGTGACGGCAAGGAATCGGTCGCGGTGGCGCTCTGCGGCACGCATCGTAGCGCCCAACGCACCGTGCTCTGCGTGCATCGGATCAATGCCGTGCCGGACGAAAGTTGCACCGAGCGGAGTGCGGTTTCCGTCGTTTGGCCGACCGAACCACAGGTGCCGCTCTTCTCAGAGGCCGCGAGAAAAAAGATGGTTGTGCTGAAAATCCACAGTCATCCGTCGGGCTTTCCCCGGTTTTCTGGCCTGGATGACAAGGCCGACCGTGTCTTGCTCGGGAGCTTGCTCAAGCTCGCGCCGAACGAAATCGGCCATGCGAGCGCCGTGATGCTGCCCGAGGGAAAAATCTTCGCGCGTCTCCGCGGGGATGACGGTCGATTTTCGAAAATCGCTCGCGTGGTGGTCGTGGGCGATGAAGTCGTCAGCTTTGAGGACGGCCGTTCGACTAAAGGCGCGCCGTTTGATGAAGCCTTCCTGCGGACGCAGCAGGCATTCGGTGCCAGAACGGTTTCGATGCTCTCAAAAATGCGCGTTGGCGTCGTGGGTTGCTCCGGCACGGGAAGCTGGGTCGTCGAAATGCTGTCTCGACTCGGTGTTGGCGAACTCGTGCTCGTTGATCCCGATGTGATCGAGCGGAAGAACCTCAACCGTATCCTCAACAGCGTGGCGAGCGACGCCGCGGCGGCACGCCCCAAAGTGAAGGTGTTCGCCCGTGCCATCCGACGGCTGGGCCTTGGCACGAAGGTGACGAGTTATCAGACGGATATTCTCCAACGCAAAGTTGTCCAATCCTTGGCCGGCTGTGATTTTCTGTTCGGTTGCGTCGATTCTGCCGACGGTCGGGACGCGCTAAATCGGATCGCTGCCTTTTACATCATCCCCTACGTCGATGTGGGTGTGCTCCTGCAAGCGGACGGGAAAGGCAGCGTGCAACAGGTCTGCGCCGCGGTTCACTATTTGATTCCCGACGGCTCAAGCCTCCTCAGCCGCCGTGTCATCACTGCTGAGCAGGTGCGCGCTGAATCGCTACGCCGGCGCTCTCCCGATCAATACGCGGCCTTGCGGAAGGAAGGCTACATTCAGGGCGTAAATGTCGATAGCCCGGCCGTGATCAGCATCAACGGTTTTGCGGCGAGTCATGCGGTGAACGAGATGCTGGCCCGGATTCATCCGTTCCGACGTGATGCCAACAGCGAATTTCGTGCGCAGACTTTTTCGTTGTCCGACGGCGCGTGGTTGAGGATCGAAGACGGACCGGTGTGCCCGTTTCTTAGCAAGCGGACCGGTCGTGGAGATTGTGAGCCAATGCTCGATAACTCGGAACTGTCATGACCAAGAAATTCCTGCGCTGGATTGAACGCCTCTTCCGCACGACCAAGGATAGCGCCGAGGCGTTCCAATGGACCAAGGTTGAACACTTGCCGACGCCGTTGGCGGAGAAAAAACTTTACGTGCTGGGAGACGACGAATGCGAATGGGCGGCTGCGATGACCTGTCCTTGTGGCTGCGGATCGACCATTCACCTAAGCTTGGCTCCCGATAGCCGGCCCACTTGGCGCGTGCGGCGTCACCGCAACGGCACGGTCAGTCTCTTGCCCTCGGTTTGGAGAACCGTCGGCTGCCGGAGTCATTTCGTGCTCTACAAGGGGAGAATCTTTTGGTGCCGCAACGAGCCTTTCGAATAGAAAGGCCGCGTGCCTTAGCCATGCCCCTCGTAAAAGAGGGCGTCGATCATGGCAACACGGGCATCCCAGATCGTTTGGGCGTCGGCGTCCCCAGTCGGGCGAGGACTTTGCCACCACGGAGTGTCGATGAGGGGCGCGACAACGGTGTCCCAATACGAGTCCACGGTCACTTCATCCGGAGAGACTCCGAGCATTTTATACAACCCGAGCCGGTTCTTGCTATCCACGCACACGAAATAGTCCGGCCGGCGCAGACACAACATTCGGGTCGCCACGGCAAGCCCGCCAAATTCCTTCACTTGGTCGAAGGCCCAACTGAGCCTGGAAATATACGCCTTGTAATGTGAGGCCCGGACTTCACCGCGCAGCGGAATCTTATCGAGCGCCGTCAGGAGGAATTTATTTTTGTCCCGCAGGGCCGTCGTGAATTTGAAGGCGCCCCGCATGCTGCCGAAAAGGCGCCAGCGGATGATCTTTTCCGACGCAGTGCCGCAAATCTTTTTGCGATCTTCCACCGAAAGCTTGGAAAACGATGGCTGCGCCGCCCAGATTTTCTTGGCTTCGCGCAAAACTTGGAGGCGGCCATCGAAATATTTCTCCTTTTGGTCGCGAAGCGCCTGAAGATAGTCCTTCCACGACAGATTGAGCAGCGGTCGTTCATAGATGCTCGCCCGCCGTTTTTGCCCGGTATCGTGACCGGCGGCGCGCTCCAAAAATCTTCTGCTTTTCGCCCAGCGCAAGCGGTAGGCGGCCAGTTCATCGTGCGTGAAGTGGCGTCCTTTCTGCCAAAGTTGATCGATCTCGGATATGAGGTCGGTGTAGCTCACGTCGTCAGTCTGGTCGGCCGAACCGATCAGAATGGCGTGTTCGATGTTCCTGGTGAAAGCGCCCGCAGTGAAGTTGGCGCTCCCGATGATCGCCTCCCAGTTCGATTTATCGTTCGAAAACAGGTAGAGCTTCGGATGGAAGACTCCGCTCAGTCCGTCCTGATCCAACCGATAGCGCACCGCCGGCACATCGGCGAATGCATCGATAAACTCAGGCGCGGTTTGGTGAAAATGAGTGCCCAGCACAATTCGCCGGATTTTACTTCGATGTTTGTCCAACGAATCGAAGGCCTTGTGCCCGCCGCCCGCCCAAGCGACCGCCCAATCAAAATGCCGATAGTCACGGGTGAGCCGGATAATCTCTGCCCGAAGCGACTCCGGTGAAGTGAGCAGTTTCATTTGGTGAGTGCGTTACCTCGGGAGTGATTTACGAGGAATCGGTTGGTGGGCAGCAAATGTCTTGTCGGGATGCTCATGGCTTATGCCCGCTCGATCGTTCCGCGGCATCTTGGGTAGCTTGAGTCGTAAACCGCTCATTTGCACGGGGCAAGAACCGCTTTGCCCACCAAGGCTCTCGCCCTAGACCCGCTGTCCGTGACTTTGAGAGACCTTCAGCGCTGCCGTGTGCTGCACGATCAGGCGTTCTTTGGTGTGCTTTAGCAGCTGTTCTGCCATTCCCTCATGCCCGGATTCCACGAACGCCTTCACCTCGTGTTTCGTGCGAATGTGGTCGGCGGGTCCCATTTCCTTCACCCGGAGGCGCTCGGTGATCAGCCGGACTGCGTCCTCTTCCTTGCGGAGGGCGAGCAGGGTTTCGACGGTGAGTTCAGGGCTCTTTTGGGGGTTCATCGAACGAAGATGTAGTATAGGCGATTAGGACGGCCGGAGGGAGACTTTTTTGAAGCCATTCGTGCAGTGACGCACAACGGCGGTGTGGTCGGGCAGGCTGCGGAACTCGTGCGGCTTGATCCGATACTCCTCCACCCGCTGATACGTGTGGGCTGTATGGTCCAAATGCACGGTCCGGGTGGCACGCTCAACCCAGTGTTTACCCAGCGCGTTCGCACACCGGAGAGCGTCGACCTCGGACGCGGCCCGATACATCACGAGGTTCTTAAGATTGAGGGCCAGAACCTCGGCTTGTTCCTTGGTTTGAGGCGGAATCAGCGACTCGAAGGCCTGCGCGGACACCACCAGCATGAGCATGCAATCGCGGAGCCGGTCGATGACGTTGAAGTCGCTGGTGCCGTCGTGGCTGGCGGTGATGGCGTTCTGGAACTCGTCGCCGACGTAAACGAGCTGATTCAGCGCATACTTCTGCCAAGGGGGCAGCGCGTAGCGCCGGAGAGCGTGCCGGTAGAGGAGAAGCTTGATGACGGTGAACACATACTGCCGCTCCGTGGTGTAGTCCTGGGGCACGTCGATGCAGAAGATTTTGCCCTTATCGACGTCGGCCATCGTGCAGGTGTCGGGCTCGTTGGAGCTGAAAATTTCAGCGATTTCGGCCGTGCCGAGGTATTCGAGGTAGTTCTGGGAGGTGCCGATCTCGCCGGCCCGTTGCTCCTTCGCCTCATGCTTCAGGTAGGTTTGCTCCAAGGTCTCGGCGAGGCGAATACGGCGCTCGGTCGGCTCCAGTTCCGTGAGCTTTTCCAACGCCGCTTTCAGCTCCCGTTCCGAGGTCAGCAGGTCGTAGGCGTTGGTCGCGGTCGTCGGCCGGCCGATGTCGGCGAGCAATTCAAAGGCCCGCCCGATGTGGGCGGCGCCCTTCACTTTGAAGAACCCTTTTTCATCTTTCGGATTCAGGGCGGCGGCCGTATCGACCAAAATCCGCGCGCGGGTCGTGAACGGCAACCGGGCGTCGCCCGTGACATTCAGACGGTGGATCGCCTTGCCTGGCTCCCCGACCAAGCGCGGACGCAGACGAATGATGTCGTGCTCCCGGCCATACTTTTTCGCCAGCCATTCGAGATAAAACCACTCGTCTCCCTTGTTCGCCATGACCACGCCGCCGAGCGTGGGATTGCGCCGCATCAGGTCGGCGAGCAGGCCGTTCATGCCGGAGGTTTTGCCGGAACCTGTGTCACCGGAGAAGAAGAAGTGCCGGTTGGCCTTGTCCCGCGTCCATCTGAATCCGGCAAACGCCAGCACGATTTGCCACCGGTCCGCCACCACCTTGCCAGCGGGGTCGCGCACGTAGCGGCGATGGTCCGCATAGTAGAATAATCCGCCCGCCAGCGCGCAGAGAATGGCCCCGACAACGTATCCCCAAGGTGGGGGCAACCGGATTGCCCCGAACAGGCCGGATGCGGAGATCGCGAGGGCAAAAGGGAGCGCCAGCGGGAGGCGCAACCCCGGCTCGTTGTGGCGGAGATTTCGCTGAATCAGCCATCCCGCGATGCCCAGAAACAGGGCGGAAACTGCAAACGCAGCTACCGTGATGGCCTGCGGATCGTGCAGCCATTGGCGCATCAAAACGTGAGGTGCCGGGAGCGTTTTCATCACCGATCGTGCGGGAAACGAAGCGCGCTTTCGCCGAATCCGCGAGGCAGCGACCCTACCGAAAAAAGGGTAGTTCGGCCGGTCCCGCGCGCGTTTGGCCGATCTGTGAAAGCTCGATGGCCCGATCCCAACGAACTCGTTAGGGTATTGCGTCTGTGGCCAAACAAGCGCGGGGGACTTTCGCCGACCTTCCCGGGTCATCGTAGCCGCTGATGTCCGCCCACGAAGCGGAGGACTACCGCGTGACCGGTAGGCTTGCTACCCCGGAATCGGGAGGGACGATCCGTTGAAGTGGGAGACATGTTCGGGCGTGATGATGGCATGATCACCGTGGGAGTCATTCGGAACGGAGCCACCTACCTTTCGCATCACCTGCGGAAAAACGATTACTGGTCGGAAGGCGAAAAGGAGGTGCGCGGCGAATGGATTGGCGAAGGCGCCCGGGCGCTCGGGCTGACAGGACTGGTCACCGACAAGCCATTCGAGGCCCTGCGGCAGAATCGGCACCCGGGGACCGGCGAAGCGCTCACCGCCCGGGATCAGGCCAATCGGGTCGCGTTCTTTGATGTGCAACTCTCCGCGCCGAAGGACGTGAGTGTGCTGGCGATGGTTGGCGGCGACGAGCGGGTCCGCGAAGCGTTCGTGGAATCCGTGAAAACGGCGCTCGCCGAAATGGAGCGCTTCGCGGCGGTGCGTGAGCGGCGTGGCGAAGCGGCCGGAACGGAGGCCTTCCGCCTCACGGGAAACTTCGTCGGGGCGCTGTTCTTCCATGACGCGAGTCGCGACCTCGATCCGCAGTTGCATGGGCACGCGGTGCTCGCGAATGCGACGTGGGACGCCGCGCGCAACGAATGGCTCGCGCTGCAACCGGTCGAGATGCTGCGTGCCTCGGCATATCTACGGCAGGTCATGTATCGCGAGCTGGCCTCGCGGCTGCGGTCGCTGGGCTATGAACCGTATGAAATGAATTCGAAGGGCTTCGCCGTGCGTGGGGTCGAGCACCTGCGCGAGCGCTTCTCGAAGCGCACCCGGCAGGTGCAACGCCTGGCGGAGGAGTTCGCGGCGAACAAGGGGCGCAAGCCGACGAAGCGGGAGGTCGAGATTCTCGTCCGCGAATCGCGCGAGGACAAACTCACCGAAATCTCCACACCGGCTGTGCGAGCGAAGCAACGCGCGGAGTTGAACGCCGATGAAGCACGCGCCCTCGACGGTCTTGTCCGCGCCGCACGCCAACAAGCACCGCGGATGCAATGGTCGCACGGCAATGCGCGGTCGGTCCTCGAAGCGGCGCTGCGCCATGTTTACGAACGCAGCAGTGTCGTCCGCGAGGGTGAGGTGCTGAATGCCGCGCTCGAACTGCACCCGGATTTCTACCGCTGGCGCGAGCTGCGCGAGGCGCTCGAAGTCCACCCGGATGCGATTCGTAAGGACGGCGAGATGAGCCTGCGGCCAATCCGGCGCGAAGAGGACGCGGCAGTCCAGCGCGTGCGCGCCGGTCGCAACCAGCGCTTCCCGTTGGGCGAATCGACGCAGCTTCCGCCAGAACTGACCGCCGGCCAGCGTTCGGCCGCGACCGCGCTGCTCGAAAGCCGGGACTTTCTGAGCGTCCTGATCGGCGACGCCGGCACGGGCAAGACGACCGTGTTGACCGCCATCGAACGCGCGCATCTCGGGGCCGGCGGCGCTCGGTTCCTCCCGCTCGCCCCGACCACCCGGGCGCGGGATGCCATGCTGGCCAGTGGCCTGGAACAGGCAGACACGGTGCAACGCTTCCTCGTCAGCGAAACGATGCAGGCGCAGGCGGCCGGCCGGGTTGTATTGATCGACGAAGCCGGGCTCCTTTCGACGCAGCAACTGGATCAGGTCACGCGGATCGCGACCGAGGTCCGCGCGCGGCTGCTGCTCGTGGGTGACACGAAACAGCATTACAGCGTGCAGCGGGGTGACGCGCTCCGAAACATCATCCGGCATTCCGGAACGCCGGTTGTGCGGCTCGCTGAAGTCCTGCGCCAGCGCAACGAGTCGGACCGGCGCTTCAGCCGCCTTCTCGCCACCGGAGCCGTCGCCGAGGCCTTCGGCTTTGCCGACCGGCGCGGCTTGATCCGTGAATCGGCGGACGACAACGCCATGTTTGCCCAGGCGGCGGAGCATTACGTGAGCAATCGGGTGCGTGGGATCGAAACGCTCGTGGTGATTCCGTTCTGGGAGGAAATCGAGCGCTTCAACGCGCAGGTGCGACCTGCGCTCCGTCAGGCGGGCCTGCTGGGCGAAGCCGAGGTCACGCGCGAGGCCGTGAAACCGCTCACGTGGACGGAAGAGCAGAAGATCCATTGGGACCAATACCGTCCCGGCGACCGGCTGCTGTTCGCGCGGGATACGCGCTTTTTCAAGCGAGGCGTCGCGGCTGAGGTCATCGCCGTCCTGCCCGATGGTCTGCGGGTGCGCGGTCCCAAGGGGCGCGAAGCGAAGATCACCCGCAAGCAGCGGGCGGCGTTCGAAGTGGGCCGGGCACAATCGCTCGCTGTGTCCGTAGGCGACCGGCTCTTGATTCGCGGGCGGGAAGACGACGCGGGCTTCGCGAACGGCGATTTCAAGGAAGTGGCGAAGGTCGATCCGGCGGCGGATCGCATCGTGTTCACCGATGGGCGGGAGCTGCCTCGCACGTTTGCCGCATGGACCTACGGTCACGCGCTCACGTCCTACCGCTCGCAGGGCAGCACCTCGGAGGAGTCATTGCTGGTGTTGGGTGAAGTAGCCATGCGGGCGCTGGCGCGCCGCCAATTCTACGTCGGCAACACCCGCTATCGCGGTGCTCATGCCATCTATCTTTCCAACAAGGCGGAAATCCTGAGCCGGTTGGCCCGGCCCGATCCGGGCCGGGAACTGGCCATTGAGTTCATGGCCCGGCATCGGCTCACGCTCGATGAGCGACTTGCCCCGAGAGCCATACGCGGCCTGCGGGCCGGCGTGCGGGAAGCCTGGCACAGCACCGTCAGGAAGCTGCGCGGCCTCGCGACGGCTCAGACTGAAGGGAGGAAGGCGTGATGGAACGCGCTCCGCTCAGAAAACCGAAGCTGTATTTTGATGCGGGCGGGAACCCGAGCCACGTCACGTTCGACGATGGCAAGGATCAGCGCCGGAATCTGCCCTGGATGCACTACGTCGAGGCGCGGTGGGACTACGCGGAACCGGACACGATCAAGATCGAGATCGGCGATTGGCTGGTGATCGTGCGCGGCCACAACCTCGCGCCCCTGTTCCTGGCGATTGAGGAACACACCTTGGTGCGCTTGCGCGCGCAACCGGAGCTGCAAGCGGACCGTGAGCACGAAGCCGATACGTTCGCCGTCGAGATTCGGTTTGCGAAGCCGCTCGCTAGCAATGAGGACAAGCGGCGCGGACAAATCGAGTTTGACCTGGATCGATGACAGCCGGGCGTCCTCATCCTCGGGCGGGAATGATTTCAATCTACCCGTGCCACTGAGCGCGCTCGCCCTCCCGAGCTGACCCGCAAAGCGCACCCCCGCAGGTGTCCGTCATGTCCAACGTCACGCGAAGGGAACCGCCTGGCTTGGCTGCTTTGCGGACTCGGGCCAAAGACAGGTGCGACAAATGAACTTTGAGACGGCGAAACATTTCGAATTGGCCGTCGTCCGGCTTGGTGCCCCACGAAAGGTAGAAGAATCTCTCTTCGCGCTTCCCTTGGGCATACGGACCAAGGAAGTTCGGTTGGCCGTCGACCGCTGTGACTCGAAACGTGGGATGAAATACCGCTCGACCTTGACTCGCAGGGACCACCTCCGCCACGTCACGGCCTTTTTGAATGCCGAGATATATTGGCCCGTGAGGAAGGCATTGGCTCGGCAGGCGCTCGCACAAAACCTCAATCGTTAGTTCGCGTTCAGGCATGGTCGGATACGGTGGTTCGATTTCAGCGTTTCGGTGCTTTTTCCGCACGAGTCATCATTGACCAGAGTGCGGGACAGGTCGCGTCTGTGCTGCGCGCACGGCACGCCTCAACAAGTTCATCCAAATTGCGGCGGAGACGCTTCATTTCCTTCATTCGCCGGTCGATCTCATCCCGTTTGGATTCGAGCAATTGTTTCACCTCAGCGCACGACTCGCCGGGAAGAATTTGCAGATCAATCAACTCCTTGATCTCGCGGAGGGTGAAGCCGAGTTCTTTGACTGATAGGATGAAGCGGAGGCGCCGCAACGCGTCGTCGTCAAAGTCGCGGTAACCGGACCCCGGCCACCGATGGGTAGCGGGAAACAGCTTTACGCGTTCGTAATAGCGCACCGTCTGGACGTTCACTCCCGCTTGTTTGGCAAGTTCTCCGATGGTCATGATGGTTAGTTGACCTTATACTAGGGTATAGGGTGTAAACTGCGTCTATGAAACCGCCAAAGCAATCGTGGATTCTGGCAGGCGGACTCCTGTCTGCTCTGGCGGCCTCGCTGTGTTGCATCGGGCCGCTGGTCGCCGTCGCTTTGGGGCTTGGGAGTTTTGCCGCTGCCGGATGGTTCGAGGCTTCGCGCCCAATTTTTCTGGGAGTCACGGTGGGATTGCTGGTTGTCGCATGGGTTTTGGCCATCCGCGCTCGACGGATGCAGTGTGCCGCGGACTCATCGTGTGCGACGCTGCCACCCAAGCGATGGCCGCTGATGCTTCTGTGTTTTTGCACGCTAGTCGTCGCCGGAGTCGCACTATTTCCCGAGACTGCGCGCACGGTGGCTGATCGGCCCCGCACCGCTTCGACCGCCGCCGTCGGCGGAACGGTGCTCCGGGTGCGCATTCCCAGTATGGATTGTGCGGCATGTGCGATCGGGATTGAGGGCACGTTGCGGGGTGTCGCGGGGGTTCGCTCCGCTGTGGTGCGCTACGCGACCAAGGATGCGGAAATCGCCTACGACCCTTCCATCATCTCGCAAGCCGCGCTGATTGCCCGCATCGACGGCACGGGATTCAAAGCCGAGCTGGTCAAATAACCCATTCTAGCAATGTCCGATTGTTGTTCACCCGGAAAGAGCGCTTCAGCGACGGAGGCCGCCCCGCAATCAAAGACCGGGGCGCTCTGCCCGCAATGCAACCGGGCAGGCCGGCCGGTTTCCACGCTTACGCTCAAACATCAAGTCCGCACGGAGTTTCTTACGGCGGTAAATCATGGGGCGTTTTATTTTTGTGGAACGCCGGAATGCCAGGTCGTCTATTTTTCGGTCGGCGGGCTTACCTTGACGAAAAATAATGTGAGGCGTCCGGTAACGCAGAAGGATGCGGAGCACGCTCCCGTGTGCTACTGCTTCGGCTTTACGCCGGAAATGGTGCGGGCGGAAATCGCGGCCTCGGGAAAGTCCACCGTCGTTGAGCGCATCGCCACCGAAATGAAGGCCGATCTTTGCGCCTGTGAGATTCGTAATCCACAAGGTTCATGCTGCCTGGGTAACGTAAAAGCTGCGGTTAAAGCGGCGCTGGCAGCCCGCGCTTCCTGACGCAGAGAGGTCCCGCATGGAGTGGGGGCCGTCATCGCCGCGCGTGGCGGAGACTCGTCGCGTGTCTGTTCCAAAATGGGGCCTACCGAATTTTCGGTAGCGCCGGTTCCTTGCGACGCAATCCGGCTTGGTCCTTTTGGAGGCCAGCCCGGTTTCACCGCTGTTCACCGGCGGAGAAACACCGGGCGGGATTCGGCCCCCACAAGCGCCGGCATCAAAAACGGAGAGCAATATGACAACCTGGGTCCACCTGACGCCCTATGTGGCGTTCAGCCTCGGTGTGGCGATGATGATGAGGGCGCTGCACCTGTATTCGGAAAGCCGGCCGCATACGCCGGTCAGCTCGTGGCAGAAACTGGCGGTGTGGTTCGGGGCCATGCTGGCCTGGCCGACGCTCGCCCATGCGCAAGCGGTCGATCTGCGCACCGCCACGGAGGCGGGCAACGCGATCATCATGTATCTGAGCGGGACGTTCGCCGCGGTCGGCATCGTGGCGGCTGGTGTCGCCATGATGATGGGCCGGCAGTCCATCGCAAAGTGGGCTTTCGCGGGCGCCATGGTGAGCGGGCTCGCCTTCGCCATCGTGCGCACGATGTGGAGCAACATGGGGATCGAAGCCTCCAACGTCGGCACCTTCTCGCCCTGATCGAAACCGGTCCCGCGTCCCATGCACTCGACGCATCTCAACGAGCACGACGCCAATCAGGGCGCGCAGTCCTCCGGCGAGTTCCTCGGTATGACGGGAAACTCCGGCTGGTATCTGCTGGGCTCCGGCGGCGCGACGATCCTCATGGTGATCTTCCTGTGGGGGATCTTTGGGGTATCGCTGCTGCTGTGCCTGCTGGTGGGCGTCGTGCTTTGCGCGCTGTCGGTCACGTATGTGTTCACGCTGAAAAACAACAAGCCGGAGCACTATGATACCGATTTCTTCGAATCCGCGCTGGTCGAATCGGGCCTGCTCTCCTTCCAATTCGGCCCGCGTGCCCGGCGGCCGGCGAATCCCTTCGCCGCCGCCGGGTCGCCGGCAGCTCCTGAGGTGGACGCGGGCGAGCCGGCGGTGCGCTCACGTCGAGCGGGTCTCGGAATGGCCCGTCTTTCCAGCGCGAACGCTCGCCCGGTTGGGGAGATGACCGGCCAAAAGGACGCCGAACAGAAGAAGCGTGAGCAACCCGTGGTCGCACGCGCCGACTACGAGCGGTTGCAGGAGCAGCTCACGGTCACGGAGGACATGCTGGAAGAAGCGTTGGCAGAACGCGGGGAGGAAGTCGCATGAGAACCGAACCCGCAGACGGCTACTTTGGCGAAGACATGATTGTCTTCGAAGGCCTCCATCGCGGCGGTTTCATCGCGCGCGGATTTGAGGTCATCGCCCCGGACTTGGAACATGCCGATCCGGTCCATCACAACGCATTCGAGTCCGACCTGGTCGCGCTGCTGTCGGTGCTGAAACCCGGTTGGCGGATGCAGGTGCAGTGGACGAACGATTCCGACTTCCGGAAGCCGCTCCAGCGCTACCGGGAAGACACGGCCACGCTCGCGACCAACGAATGGAGCAAGCGCCAGCGCAACGAGCGGTTCGTGCGTTACTGGCGCATAGTCGAGTCTGGGGCACTTCGGCGGGAGCGTCTCCGCCTGTATTTCACGACGCCGGTCGATGCGGCGGTGCTCGGCAAGAATGCCGGCCGACTGACCCGGGAGGCGCTGCTTGGCACCTATGCCGAGCAGTTCAACCAAATCGGGCAGTTCCTGCAGGCGCTCTTTGGCGGGAGCGGCGGTCAGGTGCGGTCGATGACCGATGCCGATCACTTCCTGCACTACCTGGAGTTTCTCAATCCGTCGCTGCCGGAGCAGAAAATCACCGATCCGCTGGAGTTCTTCGATCCCCAGAAATCCATTCAGGAAAACTGCTGGCTCGGCGAAGGCCGCCCGCTGGAAAAGCCCGACACCGGTTTTTATCTCGATGGCTGTTACCACGGGATGCTGGTGCTCAAGTCGCTGCCGAAACGGACCCGCCCAAGCCTCGCCTACCTCCTGACGAAGCTCGGCTTCCGGGACTACGCCATCACCGTCAACGTCGAGTCGGTCGATGTGGAAGAGCTGATCGAGAAGGAGCAGAAGGAGCTGAACCGCGTCGAAGGCGACTATGAGAGCCTGAAGAAGGTGAAGCTCCTTGCGGCGATGCGGACGAAGGCCGCGAAGATCGCCCGCTACAGTAACGGCGACAGCTCGCCCTACCGCATCCAGTATATCATCCGCGCGTGGGATCGGAATCGGGAAGACCTCCGTGCGAAGCTGACCGCGCTCAAGGCCGCGGTCGGCAGCATGGAGCGGGCGCAGGCTTATGAGCCCGCCCTCGAACCCTCCGCGCGAAACTTCTTCTACTGCTCGTGGCCGGGCTGGTCGTTCAGCCGCTACGATTCGCTCTGGCATGACTACGATGACGCGCTCGTCGCAAACATCCTGCCCTTCTCGTCCACGCCGGTGGGCCACCTCGATCAGGCGGAATTCCTATTTGAGGGTCCCAACGGGAATCTTGTCGGCGGGCGGACGTTTGTCGGCGAGGGCAACAACCAGACGCCCCAAAACGCGGTCGTCATCGGCACCACGGGTTCCGGCAAGAGCGTCAACGTCATCGATATTCTGACCCAGACCGAGCCGTTCTACGCCTACACAATGATCGTGGAAGAGGGTGAGTCCTACACCACCTACGCCAAGACGGTCGATCCGGCCGCGGAGCCGATCATCGTCCAGGCGAACGGCAAGTTGACCATGAACTACCTCGACACGCGGGGCCTGCCGCTGTCCGGGTTGCACCTGAGCGCGGCGGCGGCGCTCCCGATGCTCATGGTCGGTCAGTCGAAAGACGAAGACCGCAACAAGCTCCGGCAGGCACTCCTGGCGAACGCCATCGGCCGCCTCTACGAGGATTTCGCGCGGTGGTATTTCAATCGTCACCCGGAGGAAACGGCGGTCATGGCGCGTCGGGCCTACGCCCTCGACCAGTATCGCCGGACTCGGATGGGGCCGCAGGCGACCGGGCTCGATGCGTTCCTCGAGTTCGCCGAATGGGAGCAACGTCGCGGAGATGAAGCGTCGGCCTTTGCGGCCTCAGCCGACGAAGGCGACGTGGTCCGTTTCGCGAAGGACGGCGCAGGTGCGCAGCAAATCCGCGACCTCGTGTTCGCCCGGCTCACCCCGGCCGAGATGCCGCAGCATGGCCAGTTGCAGGAACTGCTCTCTGCCGAGGCCTCCGGGCCGCATGCCGAGGAAATGCGCTACCTTGCCACGCTCCTGGAACCGTGGTCGGCGGGTGGCAGCTACGGTGAACTCTTCGATGGGGTCTCGAATGTGTCGCTCACGGGCAAAATCGCGCACTTCGAACTGGGCTACATCCCGGAGTCGGCAGAGGAACTCAAAGCGGCGGCGGCCTTCCTGATCGCGAACTATACCCGGTCGCACATGATGCGGCTGCCACGTGCGCTGCGGAAGCGGAACATCTTTGAGGAAGTCGCGCGTTTCTCGCTCGTGCCTTCCGGCAAGAAAGTGCTGCGCGAGTCCTACCAGCAGCTCCGCAAATACAACGTCTGGAACGTCGCGACCGTGCAGAATTACGAGCAGTTCAAAGCGTCCGACATCCGTGGCGCGGTCCTGGGTAACAGCCGTATCCTGTTCCTGCTCCGCCAGAGCGACCGTTCCGACATCGAGGATCTGAGCCGCGACTTCCCGATTCCGGATGCGGCGAAGGATGCCGTCATGAGTCACCCCGAACCGGAGAAGCTGGTCGGGACCAAGTATTCGCAGTTCACCTACTACCACACGGACGAACGCCGTCCGTTGATCGTGACCATGCGCAACGTCGCCTCTCGCGAGATGCTCTACTGCGCGTCGAGCTCGGGCGCGCATTTCGATCAGCGCGAAAAGGCACTGCGCGGAAACGGCAACGTGGTGGACGCCATCATCGCCAACGCCTGAAGCCATGAAAACCAACGAGGAAATCCAACGCGAGGCGCAGCGCATGGTGGTCGCGGGGCGCAGCTACCGGGACGAGCATCGCGGCGACGCCGGCGGGGTCGTTCCGCTGCCGCGCGTGCTGGTGCAGCTTCCCGATGTGCAGGTCACACGCAAACCCGAGACCGGTTCGCCAGTTTCGGAATCTCAGCGCGTGAACCGTCACCGGCATATCGAGGCTGCCTTTGAAGATGGGGCTCTGATCTTCCGGCTGATGGAGCGGGAGACGGCAACGGGAGAAGCAGCGACCATGGTGCGGTCCGGTGAGCCAACCGAGGTCATGGTCAGCCGCTCCGGGTTCGATCTGCTTCACGCGGGATATGAGATGGTCGAGGAAGACCGCTTGTTCGAACGCCTCGCGCCCTTCACGGAGCGCATTGAGGAACGGGACGGTCGCGATCCGTTGGATGAGCGTGAGGTCGCCGAAGTCGAGGCGGTCCTCGAAACCCATCTGCTCCCGCCTTCCGAACGCCTGCGGATGAAGGCGGACGTTGTTGAATTTCTCGAAGGGCGGTTGGAAGCGGGCGTCTTCATCGCCCACGCCATTGACCGGCTGTGTGCGCGCGAGGGCCAGCGCCAAGGCCACGCGCAACGTCACGAACTCAAACTCACGATCAACGAATCCTGATCCTCAACCCAAGGCTACCCATGCAACGATTCCTGGACAGTCTCTCGTTCTCGCAGCCGTATCTGGTCGGCCTGCTGTTCATGGTGGTGGTTGTCCTCTTCATGCCGGGCTGTGCGACTGCCAGCGCCGACTCGGCCGGGCGCACGCGCAACTTTGCCACGACCGCCGCCACAACGGCGGGCGGGGCTTACATCGGCGCCCGGGAGGGCGACGGCAAAGCCAAGAATGCCGCGGTCGGTGCGGCGGCGGGCTTCGTGGTCGGCGAAACCATCAACTACTTCAATAACAAGGCCCAGCGGGAGGCGTATCTGGCCGGCTACGAAAAGGGCCAGTCGAACGCTGTGAAGCAGCAATACTGGATCGCCCGGGACAACCAACGCCCGTCGCTCGATGATGGCTACGAGGAGACCTACTACGAAATCGATGTGCCCCAAACGGATCGCGACGGGGTGCGGCGCGAGCCGACCAAGCGAGTCATTCGCGTGGTCATGCCGAAGGAGGAAACCGGTTCATGAAAACGACGCTCCTTTTGGCCGCGGTGCTGACGATGGGCGCGAGTTCAGGCCTCGCGCAATGGGCGGTGATCGATGCCGCGAACCTCCAGCAAAGCGCCGTGAATTACGCTGCGATGGTGGAGCAGTTGGCGAATCAGGCTACGCAGATCACTAATCAGGTTCGGCAGATTCAGCAGTTCGAAACACAGCTCAAGCGCATGGGGGACATGGCCAACGTGAAAGACATCGTCGGCTTCGCGCAATTTCGCGCCGACCTGAATCTTCCGACGCAGGTCAAGACCTGGGCGCAGGGCATCGCCCGCGTCGATGGCCGGGGTTTGTTCGGCGACACGCGGGGCGGCATCTTCCGCGAAGTCCGGGCAGACTTCCGCGACTTCGACGGTGCCGTGATAGAACGCGACCCGACCGTTTACAAAGAGTCTCACGACATGGCCGTCACGGTGGATGAATTCAAGGCCGTGCAGAGCGACGTTTACAAGCGACGGGAGGACTTGAAGCGGGCCATCGCCCAAACCAGCGAAGCCCTCCGGGCGGCCGAAACGGAGGCGGAACAGAAGAAGTTGGAGGCGGTGCTGAACGCTCAGTATGGCCAGCTCACAGCCGTGGATGCGGAAGTCGCGCTGAGTGCCGCCCAGGTGCAGGTCAAAGCGGCCGAGGCCACGGCCATGACCAACGCCCAGACCGAAGCCGATGCCGAGGCTCGGCGTCGGCTGGCCCAGCAGGAAGCGCGTAAGCTATCGGCGGCGTTCAAGCCGCGTTACGAGACTATGCTCCAGTATGTTATTGAAAAACCTTTCACACGCTGACGGCGAACCGCCTCGGGAAAATTCGGTCAAAATGCACCTATGAAAGCACCTACGATCACCGGGGTTTTGCTGACGACGTTGATGCTCGCTGGAGGATGCGTGGACCGGGAGGCGGAGGCGCGGCGGGCACGCGAGGACGCCGAGGCCAAGGCACGTGCCGAGGCAGCTCGCAAGGAAATGAACGCGCTTCCGAAGGCGTTCAAATCGCCGGAATTCTTCAAGCTCAACGAGCCTGATCCTAAAACGAAACCGCAGGCGGTGCCCGTCCCTGAAAAGAAGCAGAATCCCTGAGCCTTGATACCATGATGATGCTGGCGACCATCCTTCCCCCTTCATATTTCGACGGCCTGTCGTCGTTGTGGGGCGGATGCGCCTATATCGGCAGCGCTATCGTGGCGGTTGGTCTGGTTTTCAGCACCGTGAGGGGCCGCCCGGATGCCGGGGAGTTCATTTGGCTTCTGGCCAAAGTGTTCCTGATCGGCGTTAGCACGCTCTTTATCAGGGAGTGGCTCATGCGGCTCAGTGACATCATCTTCGCCTTTGGGGCCATGATGGGAGTGGACCCGACCGCCGTGGATGAGCGCTTTGTCACGTTCATCGCCGGGACCAAAGCGACGGAACCGGATTCCAGCATGTGGGATATCATCTGGGGGACCAAATCCATCGGGACCGCGATCTGCTACGCTTTGCTCTGGCTGTTCGGGTGGATGTCCTGGGGCGTTCAGTATGTCGTGAAACTGGTCGGTGGAGTCCTGCTCACCGCAGGGTGGGCGTTGAGCCCGATCTTCCTCTCCTTTTTCATGCTCAAGCCGATGGCGGGCGTTGCCCAGAAATATGTCATCGGATTGGCGGCCTTGGTCTGCTGGCCGTTCGGTTGGGTGATCGCGGCGGTTGTCACGAATGCGATGCTCGAAGCAGCCGCAACGGCCAGTCTTGTTCCGGTGTTCGTCGTGGGAGCACCAATCGCCGCGCCTGCCCTGACGGTGTTGCTGATCGGCTCGTGGATGATCATCAGCTCCGCACTCGCCCCATGGATCAGCACAAAGATTCTGCTGATGGGTGCCAACCCGGCAGTGGCGTTCGCCCAGAGCGTCGGTGGCGTGGCGCAGGCTGCCTTCACGGGTGGTGTCGGAGCGGCCGTCGCTGCCGCAACCGGGGGAGCCGGTGCGGGCGGAGTGATTGCGGCGGCAGCAGGCGGAGCGGCTGCCGCCGGAACCGAGTCCACGATCCGCGGTGGAGGTTCGCCCCGAGTCACTGGAACTGCGGTCGGCGGGCTTTCGGGCTTCTACGCGGGATCCTTCATGCGGCGCCATGCGGCAGCCGCAGAAGAGACCGCCTCGGCTCAAAGACAGCACGCACAGGCGGCTGAAGATTTTGCTGAACAATTCTCTGCTGAGACGAGACGCAGACGGACAAGCCGAAGCGGTTTCGGCAATCAACCACACTCTGAAGATCCCAACCAAGCAGCCATCGACATCGATTCCCATGCCAAATCCTAGCCAAAGAATTGCCGCTGCATCGAAGGACTCGATCAATTCAATGCGGCGTATCGCAGTTGCACAGAAGAAGGTCGCCCATGCGCTACTCGACGGCTTGCGCCGCGAGGAGCCGGATGGCCCGGAGGCAGAGCGTCCGCTCAAGAACGTGACGCCTCCGAAATCGAACCCACCCCGGAGGTAACTGCCATGGTCGCCAACGCCGAAACCGCTTCCGCGCCCGCTTCCCGCGTGGCGCCGCAGTTCGGGAAGCCGAAATCCTCGTTGCTGGCGATTTTCGACCGGCAGCGTCGTCAGTCGCTGGTCTGGTTCCTCGTCGCCGTCCTGGCGTGGGTCTGGGCGGTGTGGGACCGCCATCAACTGGTCGAGCAACTGACCCGCAAGCGCGAGGTCGTGATGATCGACAGCCTCGGCACCTACTACGTGTCGCCGGTGGTGGACATTCAGGAGGCGAAAGACCTGCATGCGATGCAGACGAAACTTGCGTGCAAGGCGCTCTTCGAACGGAACCCGGCGGGCTTGGATAATCCCGAATTGTTCAAGCAACTCTTCCTCCGCGAAGCGGCCCAGACTGCACAGGCTTCGCTCAACCGGACCAAGCCTGAGTTTGAAGCGAAATCCCTGCATCAGAAAGTGGAGGTCGGCGTGCCGGAGATTCTAAGCACGCGCGACAACGCCTTCTACACGTCGGCAGACGTTCAGTTGATCCGCGTCGGTTCCTATCAGGGAGCGCCCATCACGGAGGTGCTTCGCTACCGGGTGAAATTCAAGTTCCTGGTCAACCCGGACCTGACCCGCAACGGGCGGTTTCCGACCGCGGTCGCCGCGTTCCAAGTGGAGCCCATCAAGACGTGAGGACGCGCCATGATGAAATCCCTCTCACTCTTCATCGGCCTCGCCTCGGCGCTCGCGGCGCAAACGATTCGCGAGGCCCGGCTTGATCCGAAGCAGGCGGTGGACCTGCCGGTGTCCCGCGAGGTCACCACCGTCATGTTCCCCGGTCCGATCACCGCCGTGGCGGGAGCGGACATGTTGATCGAGGGTGGTAAGCAGTCGATGGAGGTCGAGGAAGGGACGCCCCTGCGATTCCATGTCTCCCATGCGCCCGGATCGAACTTCATCCTCGTCCGCAGTCTCCAGCCGGACGCCGCCGCGAGATTGACCGCGATCTACGATGGCTCGGCCTACGTGCTCAACCTTCGCACGGTCGCGGCAGATTCAACCGCGAGTGTGATTTTTCAGCCTGCTGCGCAGGTGGCGGCGGTCCGCGTGGAGACCCCACCGGAGCCCGTGAAGTTCACGCCCCGCATCGGACTCAGCCTGTTGGACCGGGCGCGGGCCTATCCGGTGTTGGCGAAGTCGCTGCCGAAGGCAGTCGAGGGGGTCACGCTCCGGGCGCAGAATCGAAAAATCGAATTGTCCGACGTGGAGGTGACCGTGCAGGAAGTCTATCGCTTCTCCAAGGAGGACGCGGTGGTCTTCTTGCTGCGGCTGAAGAATACCACGGACCGAACCCTCGATCTTGCCCCGAGCACGTTTGCGGCCCGGGTCGCCAACGAGAAATTCGAGCAGTCCATCGCCAACGGTCCGCGCAGTCTCGCTCCTGGCGAGAGCGCCGACGCGGAGTTCGCCGTCGTGGGCATGCCCGATGGCACGCGCAACGATCTCAGCGCGGACAATGCGTTCACCATTCTGGTCAATACCTCGCGACGTGAGGCCGTCGCGACGACGGAGCCCATGGCACCGGCAGCAACGGAGGCACCGAAGTCATGAACCCGCGAAACATCGGCAATTTCTTCAAGAGTAAGTTCGGGTTGTTCATCGTGTTCGTCGTCGTGCTGTTTTCCGGTCTGGCGATTTACGGACGCCAGCAATTGCAGGAACGCGAGGCGGCGAAGCTCGCCGCGCAGAGCACGAAGAAGGTCGAACTCGGTCAGGTGCGGGTGCCGTTGGATCAAGGCCTCGAAAGCGGGCTGCCACAGCAAGCGCGTCCGCAGGTAGTCGCCCAGGCAGGCGAGCCCACCACCGCCGGCGGTATTGTGCCCTTCCGTCCGGCTGCACCCGTGGCCACGGGCGCGGCGGGCCAGAAACCGCACACCGCGACGCCGGCCGCAGAGCCAAAACCGCGCAAGATTCGCTACGCCTCATTGCTTGCCTCGTATGAAGCGCCGCCGGTTCGGTCGGAGCGCGCGGTTCCGCCACCGCCAGAGAAGTTCATGCCGTTTGGCACGCTCTTGAAATGCAAACTCGTGAACACGATCGACAGCGCGAATCTGGAGACGCCAGTCATCGCGGTGCTGCTCGAAGACGTTTGGCAAAATGGCAAGAAGGTCATTCCGGCCAACACGCTCGTGCATGGCACGGCGCGCGCGGGTCGGCTGCGCGACCGCGTGAACGCATCCGGCACCTGGCGTTTCGTCTGGCAGGACGGCCGCGAGCTGGCGTTCAACGGCGTGGCATTGGATCGCGAATACGAACACGACATTGACGGCTACGGAATCACCGATGGTTCGGGCGGCATCAAAGGCCGTCTGATGGCGACGGATGACTTGCAGGAATTGAAGGTGCTGGCGTCGGCCGCGCTCAGCGGTTTCGCGCGCGGCACGCAGGACCGGACGCAGACCGCCTTGGGGACGACCATCACCGGCTCGGTCTCCAACGGTGTGCGTGAAGGCGTGGGCGACGTGTTCGATCTCTACGCGAAGCGCACGCTGAAGGACATTGAGGAAAACGGCTACTTCGTCCGCGTGGCGGCCGGTAAGGAATTCTACGTTTACGTTCTCGAGTCGGTCGATCCGCAGAAGGCGAGCGTGGCGGGGGTGAAATCCCCTCAGCCCGCGCCGCCTGAACCCGTGGCTCCTCGGCCAGCTCCTCAACACCCATCACAAGGATAACTATGCGAACCCTCTGGTATATTCTCCCCGCGGTTCTCCTCGCCGGTTGCGCGACCAAGCAGCCCGTCGCGATCCAGCCGCCACCGGTCGCGCCCGTGGCCGCCGTCGTTCCGACCAAAGCGGTCGAGACGCGTTACGATGTGCGCGGTTATCGCGAGGCGGCGAATCCCTCGATTCGCCATGAAGCGCACGCCGTCTATCGCCGCACCATCGTCCCGGCAAACGCCACGGAAGACATGGGGACTGTGCCGCGCACGGGCTATGCCCCGGCGAGCCATGCTCCGCTTTCCGGCGACGCCGAACTTGCGGCGGAACTCGCCACGCAAAAGGCCATCACGGGGGAGCTGCGTGCGATGCAGTCCTCGATGGCCGAAACCGAGCGTCGAATGCAGGCTCAGTATGCGCAACTGGTGCGCCAGAGCGCGGAAGCGGCGAAGCTCCGCGAGCAACTCGAAGCCGAGCGCGGCCGGCTCCGTTCCGGGGTGCCGCCTGCCGCGTCGGAACCGGTGGTGGCGAACGCCACGGCCGCCACGGAAGCGAAATGGTGAGAGCGCGTCATGAGTATCGCCGCCGAACACCTCGAAAAGCTCCGGACCTTGCCGGATCGCTTGAAGGCGATGCTCACGGGACAGGATACGGCCATCGATTTGGTCGCCGAGCGGCTGCAACACGGTGAGCTTGGACTCACCGTGCCCGGCCGGCCGAAGGCGAGCTTCCTGTTTCTCGGCCCGACCGGCGTCGGCAAGACGGAGCTGACGCTGCGCTTCACGGAAGACCTGCTTGGCCCGGATCGTGTCGTCCGGCTCGACATGTCGGAATACCAGACGGCGGATCGCCTCGGGTTGTTGCTCGGGACCGCCGATGAGCCGGGTCGGATCGCGGAGGGGTTTGATACGTGCGCCGGCTGCGGCACGCTGCTCTTCGATGAAATCGAGAAGGCGCATCCGCGGGTCTTGGACGTGCTCCTTCAGTTACTCGATGCCGCCCGGCTGACGACGGGCCGCAACCGTGTGCTGGATTTCTCGGCCTGGTATGTGGTGCTTACGAGCAACATCGGCGCGCAACGCATCATGACGCTCCGGAAGTCGAAGTATGAGACAATGGAGCGCCTTGTGCGGCAGGATGCGCAGCGGGAACTGCGGCCGGAAATCTTTGCGCGCATCACGCTGACCGTGGTGTTCAACAAACTCGACTACGAGGCGCAGTGCGCCATCGCCGCCGGACTGGTGGAAAAGGAGTGTCGGACGTTGGCCGGGCTGGGCTATCGGGTTTCCTCGGAACCATCCGTGCAAGGAATTGTCGTTAGTCGCGGGTATCACGAGCGGCTTGGGGCCAGGCCGATGCGTGATGCCGCCGAGCTTCTGGTTCGGAACGCGCTCGCTCGCGAGTTACTGCGCGGGGGCGACGGCTCAGGCCGTCTGCTGCCGCATTCGGATGGAATGAAACTGCACCTGAACCCTGCCGCCTCATAGCCATGCTGCCCAAAAACGCCGCGCCACGCATCGTGGTCCTGAAGGGCGATAGACTTTACGGGGATTTGATCAGCCGCCATATCAAGGATCTCTGGCGGAACGCCGACGTGCAGGTGTTTCAGCTCGGGTTCGACGCGCTCGATTCGATTCAGGCGCGGGTGCCGGACCTGTTCATCACCGGCGTGAAAATCGACGACATGGATGGATTGGAGCATTTGGAGCCGTTCATCGAAACGGCGTTGCCGATCCTCGTGCTCACGTCGCGCAAGGACGCCCGCACCTTTGATCTCCTGCGCAGCATCCGCTACGATGGGCTTTACGATGGACACGCGGAGGGCATGGAGAACCTGCCGACCGCCTTACAGGAGGTGATGCAACGCCGGCTCTACGTGAGCACGACGATGCTGCGGAATTTGAAACGGCCGAAGAACATCACGCTCGATGCCCTCACGGAGAAGGAGCAAATGGTGCTCTCGGTCATCGGGGACGGCTCAGACGACCAACAGGCGGCGGAGCGGCTCGGGCTTTCACCTTACACGGTGAACACGCATCGGAAGGCGATCATGGCGAAGATGAAGCTGCATCACAAAGGTCAGCTCATGCTGTATGCGCTTCAGCACGGGTATATCTGGGTGTCGCCTCAGCGAATTCAGTATCCCGGATTCCAGCGCCGTCTTCTGGCAACCGCTGCCGTGGCGAAAGTTCCGCCAACGGAGCGCGCCAGTGCGTGATAGGCTCTATGCTCAGAGGCGCCTTTTGCGCGGCGAAGCAAGGTCCGTAACGCCTGAAAATTTGTCGCTCGCAGCGACCACATTCACAGACCTCGCGTTTAGTTGCTAGCGTTCTCCTTCTTATAGATTATGGGCCGAAGTTTTTTCCCGCCCGTAAAACGACTATTTCGCTGCGTCGCGCTCCACGCTTGGATATTCGGGATCATCCCGCGCAATACGTGAGGCCTCCATCCCGGCAGCAGGTTTTCTCGGTCCCACATCCAAGTAATCGTCAGAATTTCGGCTGGATTTACCTCTCGGATTACGGAACGCACCATCTCAATGAGTCGACGGACTCCCGGCGGGTGACCTTCTCTGCTCAAGGCTCCTGGATAACGTTCCAGAAAAGCCGGAGACGCATATGCCATGCTTTTTAGATGGAGCCGATGATTCGAAGCGTCGAATCGCCATGTGATATACGCCCAATATTTGGCACATTTAAGAAATTCAGTGAGCGCTTCCTTATCCGAAAGATTCTGGCTCACGAGTTCGCGTTCTTCAAATTTATCGTCGCTCAATAGAAAGCGTATGCGTGGTTTCATTCCGGGCGACTTTGTGCGATCTCAACGACTGCGATTGGCATTTGTTCCTGCCATCAAGCCGAATCACGCATAAGCAGCGTTCTGACAAGCTTGGTTTGGCATGGATAGAGGGACACACAGGCAAAAGAGGGGCCGAAGCCCCTTCGTTCAGTCCTCGTAAGGAAGCATGAGAGTGAGGACCGGGGCCGCGGTGTCGCCCGGGCCGATGTGCAGTTTCAGGGCGTGCGTCCGCCCGGCGATGATGACGCTGAACCGGACCTGCTCCGGGTCTGTCGCGCTGCGGATGGCGAGCTTGGCCATGGTGGAGATGTCGTGGCAGATGCCGGAGACATCCTGGCCGGGCTGTTGCAGCGCCTCCTCGATGATGGCCCACACCGCCGACGTGCAGGCGAAGGGGTATTTCCAGTGTTGGCGGATGGATTCGGCCTGGCTCAGGTCAACGAGGACGCCGTCCTCGATGGCTTGGGCGCGGGAGTAGGAATAGATCGTTTCCCCGAACGGATTTTCACAGGACATGGTTTCATGCCGTTCGGCCCGTGGGGCGTGCGTCACACCTCGTGACCTTATCGCCTACTGCCGATTGGCGATTCTCGCCCCACACCCGAAAGTCAAAGCGGTGACGGAGCGCCGAGGCCGTGTCCTGCGTAGCAGGACCAACGAGGGGGAAGCGGAGTGATCCCGCGAGGTGGAGATCGCGCAGCGATACTACCTTGACCGGGTGTAAAATGGCGAAACCAGCGGCTGGCAGTCGCTAGAAGATTCGAGCGAAGCGAGCGTCGGTTCGGTGATTGGGCGCGGCGCCGTAGGACACAAAAGGCGGCCGGAGCGGTGCTCGGTGAAATGCTCTAAACACGTTCGCGAATCCCCTACCATCCAAGTGGTGGGCGAACGAAGAAAATGAATCCTTGGCGGGATTTACGAAGCTTGATTCATGAATGTGCGACGGCTACATCCTTGTCCGGGCCAAAACTAAACCGAACTGAGGTATGCCTGACAATGACTACCGTCCGGACGAGAAAAGCTACGAGCTTGCTCGAAATCTAGCCTCGGTCGCAGTTAAAGACGTTCGCGAATCTTCGCGAGATGAACCCGGCGAAGCCGCATCACTCGAAACGCACGCTCGACAATTAGGCGTGGATGCTCCGTTGCGTGACGTGACCTTTGTGATGAATGAGTTCGCGTGGCAGTGGGAACTCGCGCACCAATTTGATGGCAAGATGCCTTGCGTCAGGATTGGCGATGGTGATGAGGACCAGCAAGTTCCTATGTCATTGCCATTCGACTGGCCATTTCCGCGGCCACTTCGTTCGTGGCGTCGGATTCGAAGGCACTTCCCGTTTCCACCAGAGTTCCTGTTTGGGGAGTATCGTGAATACCTCCGCAACTATGGCGAAAGGGAAGGGATCAGCATGGAATCGTCTGAAAATGTATTAGAACGAGTTCAGATAGGGTTGGGGGATTTCTTGGCGTATCGAATCGCGGGCTTTCGAGATTGGATGACTTGGATGCTTGGCAGCGAAGGTGATGGAGAGGGAGGCATTGGAGAGCGAAAAGGTCTGAAACCACCAGGCAGAGGCGGAAGGCGGCGCGGCGGAAGACCGCCCCCGCCATCATCTTGGTCGCCCGGCGGTGGTGTCGGAGTAGAGATGTGGTGTAACACTCCCGGCCTCACCATTGAGGTTTCACACGCTTACTTTATTCATTTCATGAATTTCGGGGCGCCGAGCTTCCCGGTGAAAAACACATTGCTCGCTGGACGCTACGTGTTCCAAGGCAAAGGCCCAATATATCCTGCGGGCACGCCGCGTTCGCAGATATTTAGAATTCCGCCCGACTACAAAGCCGTAACAACTTACTTCTGATGATTCTCGCGGCCTCAGAATATGGAGTCTTTGCACCGCTCGTCGCAATCATTTCGACAATCATGGCTGCAGGCGGAGCCGTAGTTTTGTTGTGGGCTGGTCCGCTTGAGAAGTGGCGTCCGGCGGATGCAGACCTACCGGGCATGGCGAAAAGGATCATCTTCTTGGCTTGCTCCGTCGTGATGGTCCTTTTGGCAGTGGAGGCAAAGCCATCGAATCTCGACTGGATGAAAGGAACTGCGTGGTGGCTGCTTGGTTCGTGTATGGTAGTTGGGATAGCGTATTCGGCGTTTCGTTACGCACTGTATCACTCTAAGCTGAACCCGAATGGGAAGGGCAGAAAACCAATCCTTGGGGGCCTTTGGATGAAGGCCGCAGCCAAAGCTTCAATGAGGGAGAGCAATGTGACGGAGGTGGACGACCTTCTCGATGGTGCTCCTGGGCCGCAGGCGATTTGGTCAGCACCTTCGCGTTTTTTTGCCCGAGTTTTGATTCTCACTCTGTTTATCGGGTTTGTTGTTTCGGCCACAACCACGCTATTGGCAGCGGGGTTAATTACATACGTCAAGACGACGGGGAAATCACTCTTCTGAGCAATAGCGGTTCGCCGGCGGTGACGGTGCGGTAATTGCACCACTGTTGCGGAAACAGGATGGCTCTCCTTGATTGGCGGAAGTGGGCGTAGAAAAGGCGGCCGGGGTTACCGGCCGCCGTGGTGGCGAGGGTCACTCGCTCTGTTCGGACTTCAGTTCCGCGAGGCGGTCGAAGATGAACGTGTGGGCTTGGTCGGCCAGCTTGGCGACGAGCGGGAGGTCATCACGGCCGAAGCTGTCGGTGTCGTGATAGTTCTTGGCGTCGTCCACGTAGGTCCGGGCGAAGGTCACGTTGTAGAATTTCTTCTGATCGGTCTCGTTCTCCCACACGGCGGCTTTGATGCGGCCGAGGCGGAAGGTTTTCACCGGCAGCTTGGCGCTGGTGGTGGGCTTGGCAGACGAGGCGGGTTGAGCGGTCTTGGAGGGCATATAGTTCCTTTTTTGATTGTGAGGGAGCGGAGTTGCTCTCTCGCCCCAAGGCGGGGGTGCCGGCCGGGACGAGGGGGCGGTTGGGAGGATTCCTTTCAAGGGGGAACCAAACGTTCCCCGTCCGCGCAGCGGCGGGCCGGCCGGAGGGGCCGCCAGAGAGAGCGAAAACGATCCCGGAAAAAGGAACGTGCCGCCTTGGCGGCGTTGCCCGGAAGAACGCGGACCGCTCGCAGCCATGACCGCATGCAGCGCTGCCGGGGTGCTCCGTGCCGCCACCGGATGAAAGCGTGGGAGAGTGATGCCGGGGAAATTCCGCAACGGTCTGGCCCGGTCTTGGGCGACGGCATTTCACGACACTGCCGGCGGTGATGACCCACGCCGACGAGGACGAGCCACACGGTCAGCGCGACTCGCGGAGCTGAAGTCCGCAGTGCCTTCGCCTGACAGGCGGTCGGTTCCGGCCGCTTTGGGTCCGCAGGCGTTGCTCGGTTTGTCGGGAGTCGCATGACTCCACGGTGGTGGATCGGCGGGCTTCGCCCGATGCTCCGGGCCTACCGAATCCGGTGTAGGATTCGCCCCGCGATTTCGGCAGGGCCGCTCGATTGAGGATGGCGCCGGGTGGCGCAGTGATGGATGCAGCGAAACCCAACTCATCCATGAAAACGAACCACACGACATCATCCATCACCGGTCCCGACGCGGCAGCGTCGGTGGTGCGGTATCAAATCTATCGGCAGAACCGCGCGGGGCTTTTCCGTCCTGGCCATCGAACTGATTCGGCGCCGGAGGCGGTCGAGGCGTTCCTGAATCAGGCGCCCGCCTTCGATGGCGGCGAGGTGCGCCTCTTCGATCACCGCGATCAGCGCATGGTCGCGTCGGTGGAGTGGAGGACTGAAAAGACCGACTTTGGCTTTCCGGTGCATCACCGCGTGAACCGCTTTTACGATGCGATGATCGAACAGCTCGCGGCTGATGTCCTGGCGCGCGAGAGCCTCCGCGAATCCGTTCGGCATAGCCTGTTGGCTGGGGTTTGATCGCCATGAATCCGACCTCCCGGGCGATTCTCCAATCCGTCGTGACGACTGACTCCTCCCTAACGAGCGGGGAGCGGGATCTGGTGCAGCGGCTGATTTCCGGGCAGGTGGAAGAGGCTGCACGCGGAGCCGACGGCGATGCTCGTGCCCTGGTCACGCAGAAGCGCGCGGCGGAACTCCTCAGCGTGAATCGCGTGACCATCTGGAGAATGACCAAGGAGGGACTGCTTCACCCGGTGGAGATTCTCCCCGGGACTTGGCGTTATCCGCTGGGTGAAATTATGCGACTTACGCAACGTGGGATCGGGTGTTTGGTCGGCTCTCCTCGGGAGCAGGGTGCCTCGGGCATCCCTTCGGCCGCCTAAATTTCCTCCAGTTTTTGCTGCCGTAGCCACTCCGCCAGGAGTGGCTATTTTATTGATATTCAACGGTCAGACCTGCGGGTGCGGAGCCTGAAGGCCGATGGGGAAAACCTGCTTTTCGGCTCGAAAAAATGTTTGGCGTAATGTTTGGTTTTGGTGTCCCAAAGTTGCCTCGTGCTGACTGAGGTTGCACACGGACAGTCGCTCTTTCGAAAATCGCGTAAGCCATTAAGCAGAAACCCCCGGGAGCAGTTTCCGGGGGTTTCAAATTGGGTGCAGGGGTTGGATTTGAACCAACGACCTTCAGGTTATGAGCCTGACGAGCTACCAGGCTGCTCCACCCTGCAACAAGCGAGCGGTCAACGTGCGAACCGCGTTTTGCGCTGTCAACGGCGATTTTGAGTTTTTTCGAGAAAGGTCTTGCTCCACTCGCGCGCCATCTCTGTTTTGGCCCTTCCTGTTCCTTCAATCCATCCAACAGAAACTCGTCGCGCGCTCTGTCTGAACAGGGGCAGCGCTCGCGGCACAGTCTGATCGCAAGGCGGCCCAGTTGGCCGACCTGTGTATTCGACATACATAGATCCCATGAACGTCACTCCCAAAGACCTCCTCGATGCCGGCGTCCACCTCGGTCACCAGACCAAGCGTTGGAACCCGCGCTCCAAGCCCTACGTGTTCGGTCACCGTCAGGGCATCACCATCATCGATCTCGAGAAGACCCACGCCGCCTTGGACAAGGCCTGCGCGTTCCTCGAGAACCTCGTCGCCTCGGGCGACGAAGTCCTCCTCGTCGGCACCAAGCGTCAGGCGCAGGAACTCGTGAAGGAGGCCGCGACCGCGACCGGCATGCCCTACGTTACCACGCGCTGGATGGGTGGCACGCTTACGAATTTCGAGACGATCAAGAAGTCGCTCGCCAAGTTTAAGAAATACCAAGCGCAAGACGCGTCCGGCGAACTCGCCAAGCTCTCTTCCAAGGAAGAGTCCGCGATCCGCCGCGAGATGGCGCGCATGACCCGCAACTTCGACGGCATCGCCAACATCACCGCGCTCCCGGGCGCGATGTTCGTGATCGACGCCGGCTACGAAGCCATCGCCGTCGCCGAAGCCAAGCGCCTGGGCATCCCCTGCGTCGGCCTCGTCGACACCAACTCCGACCCGACCCAGCTCTCGCACCCGGTCCCGGGCAACGACGATGCCGCGAAGTCCATCCGCATCGTCGTCGAGACCGTCGTCGCCGCGATCCAGTCCGGTCTCGCGCACCGCGAAAACCGCCGCGTTCAGCGCGCCGAGAAGGCCGCCGCTGACGCCGCCGCGGCCGCAGGCGGCTCCGCTCCGGATGCCGACGAGGCGCTCGATAAGGTCGTCGCCCTCCCGCAGGACGTGAAGGAACTCGTCACCGAGAAGCCCGCCGCCGCTCCGCGCAAGCGCACGACCCGCACCGCCGGCGCCAAGAAATCCACCGTTTCCACGGAAGAAGTCTAATCTCTCCAACCTACCGATTACTCAAATGTCCGCTGTTACCGCCAGTATGGTGTCTGAGCTCCGCGAGAAGACCGGCGCGGGTATGCTCGATTGCAAAAAGGCCCTCGATGAAACGAAGGGCAACATGGAGGAAGCTGTCACGTTGCTCCGCAAGAAGCTCGGCAACAAGATCGACAAGCTCGCCAGCCGCGCCACGAAGGAAGGCCTCGTCGAGGCTTACATCCACGTCGGCGGCAAGGTCGGCGTGATGGTCGAAGTCGGTTGCGAGACCGACTTCGTGGCGAAGAACGACGATTTCAAGGCATTCTGCCGCGACCTCTGCCTCCAGATCGCCGCCGCGAATCCGACCTACGTCTCCCGCGACCAAGTTCCGGAAGCGGAGCTGGCCAAGGAGCGCGAGATCGCCGCGGCGCAGATGGAGGGCAAGCCCGCCGCCGCCGTGCAGAAGATCGTCGAAGGCAAACTCGAGAAGTATTACTCGCAAGTGTGCCTCCTCGATCAGCCGTTCGTGAAGAACCCGGACCGCACGATCAAAGAGCTCCTCACCGAGAAGGTCGGCACGATCGGCGAGAACATGCAGATCCGCCGCTTCGTCCGTTACCAGCTCGGCGCCTAAGTCCGCGCTTTGCTTTATCGAACGCCCCGCCGTAAGGTGGGGCGTTTTGCTTTATGCGCGTCACCCAAGGCCAGATCATTCAACGCGGTCTCACGAATTGCTGTCCCAATTGCGGCGGCAAGACGCTGTTCAATCCGGAGAAGCCGCTCGAGTTGAACCGCGAGTGCCCGCAGTGCGGGCTGAAGCTCGAGCGCGAGGAGGGCTTTTTCCTCGGCGCGATGGCGCTGAACTACGGCGTCACGTGCATTGTGTTTCTCACGCCGGTCGCGCTGCTCTGGTATTATGGCGTGTTGGGCAACACGGTCGCAGCGATCGTGGCGATTGCCGCTGCACTGCTGGTGCCGCTGTTGCTCTATCGCTCGTCGCGCAGCTGGCAGCTGATGCTGTATTACTTTTTCCTGCCGCAGCACCTCCCGGCGAATCGACGCGAACTATCGGACAACGAGGACGAAAACGTCTAGTCTGATCGGCGCTGGCTGGCAGAGGTTTGCTTTGCATGGTGCGCCTGAAGTCCTACGGTCGGGCCGGCCATGGCATTCACCACCCAGCAGTCGACCCGGTCCGCGTTACCCGCGGGCGTGTCGGTCATCGTGCCTGTTTACAAGAGCGCTGGCATGTTATCCGATCTCGTGGCGCGCTTGTATCCCGTGCTGCGCGGCACGGGGGCTCCCTTTGAGTTGGTGCTCGTGAACGACAGCGGCCCGGACGAGAGTTGGTCGACTATCGAACGACTTGCGGCGCAGAACTCCTGGGTGCGCGGCCTGCGGATGATGCGCAATTTCGGCCAGCATAATGCGCTGCTGGCCGGCATTCGTGCGGCGCGCTTCGCCACCCTTGTCACGATGGACGACGATTTGCAGCATCCGCCGGAAGAGTTGCCGCGGTTGTTCGCCGCTTTCGGTCCGGATGTCGACGTGCTCTACGGCACTCCGCAGCAGTTGCAGCATGGGCTCCTGCGCGATCTGAGTTCCGCGGTGACGAAGATGGTGTTGAAAGGCGCGATGGGCGCCGATACCGCGCGACTCGTCAGCGCCTGGCGTGTGTTTCGCACGGAGCTGCGCGAAGGTTTTGCGACCTACGACAGTCCGTTCGTGAACATCGACGTGCTGCTCACGTGGAGCGCCGGCCGCTTCCGGGCGATTGAGGTCCGGCACGAGCCGCGGGCGAGCGGTGCGTCAAATTACACGGTCGGGAAACTGATTCGGCACACGCTGAACATGATGACCGGCTTTTCGGTGCTGCCCCTGCAGATTGCCAGCGTCGTCGGGTTTGCTTTCACGTTGTTCGGCATGGCGGTGCTCGTCTACGTCGTCGGTCGCTACCTGCTGTTTGGCAGCACGGTGGCGGGCTTTCCGTTTCTCGCGTCGATCATTGCCATCTTCTCGGGCGCGCAACTCTTCGCGCTCGGCATCATGGGCGAATACCTCGCCCGCATCCATTTTCGCACGATGAACCGGCCGGCCTACACGGTCGCCGGGAGCACACGTCCTTCCGCCGATGAGCAACGCTGACGGTGTCGCCCGCTCCGGCGTTTTTCTTCCCTGGGATTCCGAGTTCTTCGGTTTTCGCATCGGTCGTGCGCAGGGCAATCGCCTGACGCCAGCCGGGCGGGAGGCGTTGCTGCAGTGGTGCGCCGACGAGCGAATTCGCTGTCTCTACTTCTTCGCCGATGGCGAGGATGGCGCCACCCTTGAACAGGCGCACGTCGGAGGCTTCAAGTTCGTCGACCTGCGCGTCGATCTTGCGATGGAACTGGCGCGCGGGGTGTCGCGGCCATCGCCGGCGGAGTTTCGTCTGGTTCGGTCAGAGGAGATTTCCGTGATCGAGGCGATGGCGCGCGGGGCTCATACCGACACGCGGTTTTTCAAAGACACCGGTTTCCCGGCGTTGCGTGCGGCGGATCTTTATGCGCGTTGGATCCAGCGGGATTTCCGCGAACACCGTGTATTCGTGGCCGGCGGACCCGACGGGACCATGGCGGGCTATGTGACGTGTCAGCTGGATGTGGCGCGCGGTATCGGACGCATTGGCCTGATTGCGGTCGCCGAAGCGGCGCGCGGGCGCGGCTTGGGTCGGGCGCTCGTCCAAGGGGCGCTGGCGTGGTTTCGCGAAGCTGGCTGCCGCGAAGTCCGGGTTGCCACTCAAGGCACGAATCTCGCGGCGCAGCGACTCTACCAAGCTTTCGGCTTTCGCACGGCCGAAACGACCGTCACTTTTCACCGCTGGTTCTGATCATGGCGGCGCCCATCCCTTTCAATCACTCCACCGTTGTCGGTCGCGAATACGACTACATCCATCAGGCAATGGCCAGCGGCCAGATATCGGGCGATCGGGATTTTTCGCGCCAATGTCAGGCGTTGCTCGAGCGGGAGCTCGATGTGCGGCGCGCCCTGGTGACGACCTCGTGCACGCACGCGCTCGAGATGGCGGCGCTGTTGCTCAACCTGAAGCCGGGCGACGAGGTGATCGTGCCCTCGTTCACGTTCGTGTCTTCGGCCAATGCGTTCGTGTTGCGCGGAGCCAAACCGGTTTTTTGCGACGTGCGCGCGGACACGCTGAACCTCGACGAAGCCAAGCTCGCGGCGCTCATCACGCCACGCACCAAGGCCGTCGTGCCGGTGCATTATGCGGGCGTGGCATGTGAGATGGATGCGATCAATGCACTCGCGCAGCACCACGGCATCGCGGTCATCGAAGACAACGCGCACGGCCTGTTCGGGAAATACCGTGGCCGCTGGCTCGGCACGCTCGGTGCGATGGCGACGCAGAGTTTTCACGAAACGAAGAACATCACCTGTGGCGAGGGTGGCGCCCTGCTCATCAACGACCCGCGTTTGGCGGAAAGGGCGGAAATCATCCGGGAAAAGGGCACGAACCGTGCGCGTTTTTTTCGCGGACAGGTCGACAAGTATTCGTGGGTCGATCTCGGCAGCAGCTACGTGATGAGCGATGTGCTGGCGGCCTTTCTTTACGGGCAGCTCGAGGTCTGGCGCGACGTGCAGGCGAAGCGCCGTGCGTTGTGGAAACGTTACGACGCTGCGCTGGCAGACTGGGCCGAGCGGTGTGGTGTGCGCCGGCCGATCGTGCCGGCGCACTGCGAGCAGGCCTATCACATGTATTACCTGTTGCTGCCCGATCTCGAAACCCGCACGGCTCTGATCGCGCATCTCAAGGCGCGCGGCATACTCGCCGTGTTTCACTATCTGCCCCTGCACCTGTCGGAATTCGCACGGCAGTGGGGTGGGCGGGTGGGAGATTGTCCGGTGACCGAGACGGTGAGCGATCAGCTGTTGCGGCTGCCGCTCTTCTATTCCATGAGCGACGAACAGCAGGAACGCGTGATCGCGGCGGTGACTAGTTTTGTATCGTGAGTAACGTGTCTTCGTTCGCGTCATCTCGTTGGAAGCTTGGGCTTCTGTGTGTCGTGGTCGCCGCGATCGGCCTCGTGCCGTGGGTGAAAAACCACAAATACCTGCGCGATTTCTACGACTACGGTCTGTTCATCAATGTGAACGCGCGGTTCGATCAGGGGCAGCGGCTGTTCGTCGATTTTACGACACCGGCGCAGTCCGCGACTTTCGCGCTGAACCATCTCGCAGAGCGGCTGGGTGGCGGAAGCTATGTCGGCATGACGTGGGGCGCGGCGGCGTTGATCGTGCTCATGGCGGTCGTGCTCACGTTGGTGCTCGCGCGGCGATGGCCAGCCGTGCTCGCGGCGGTGTTTGTCGCGGCGATCGTGGTGTGCAGCGGTTCGCAGCATACGATCGTTTTCTACAACCCGATTGGTGTGTTTGCGATGGCGCTGGTCGTCTGGAGTTTTGCCGTGGCCCCGCTGTTGCGCCGCGAGCAAGCGGGCTGGCATGCCCTCGCGGCGATCGGTCTCGTGCTCGGTGGGCTCAACAAAATCAATTTCCATCTGCTGAGCTGCGCGATGGCGCTGGGCTGGATCGTGTGGGGAGCGATTGCCGCGCGGGCGTCTTGGCGGCAGGTCGCGGCCGGCGTGGGTTTTGTTTTCGGTTTCGGTATCGTGGTGCCGCTGGCGTTGGAGCTCGCGTGGACGGGTGCGGATTTGCGCACGTGGTATTACAACGTCATCCAGCTTCCGCTGAGTGCACGCGGCGATCGCGTGGGTATGCTGGGGGAGGCGAAGCTGTATTTCTCCACGCTGCACAATTACTACGGCGCGCTGCGGTTGCCGCAGAGTAGCTTGGTGGTGCTCGTGCTGCCGTTGCTTGCCTTGCCGTTCACCCTGCGGGTTCCCTGGGGCGATCAGGGATGGCGCCGGCCGGTGTTCGCGTTGCTCGCGGGTGTGTGCGGTGCGCTGTCGGCGGCCGCGTTGCTGCTCACGAATAACGAGATCGTCTATCTTTCGGTAGCGGCCTCACTCGTGATGTTGGCGGGACTTTGGCTCGGGTTTGGGCTGCCGGGGCGGGGCTGGGCGCCGTGGGCCGGGCTGGCGTTGCCGGCCGTGTTGGTCGGCTTCTGCGGCTGGGAGTCGGCGTGGCTGGGACAGCGTTCTCAGTTCGGTCATGCGAGCGATCCGCGGGCGAGTTTCGTGCGGGGGGAAACGATCGGCCCCGATTTCGGGTATTTGCGTGGACTTCAGCTGCCCCCGGGCTTTGCCGGCACGATGGGTGAGTTGGCCGCCTACCGCTACACCTTGGGCGCGGAGTCCAGCCAGGTGTTTTATGGACCGGGCTGCGAATGGCTCGAGCGGATCTGGCCGGCGCCGAAGGTGCCGAAACTGCCGGTCATCGCAGCGGCGTTCGAGAACGAGCGTGAACTGGGGCGGCTGCAGCGCGAGGTGATCGATGGCGGTCCATTCCGGCATATTTTTGTGGTGGAGGCGTGGAGCTCGTGGCCGCTTTCGGTGCAGGAGGCGTTCCTGAAACGCTTCATGATGGAGCGCGTTGGGGGGAACATCCTCGTGTATCACAAACTGCGGCCGGGCGTGCTGTGGGCGCGGCCCCTGGCCTTTCATGAAAATATCGGCGGGAACGTTGATAGCATGCGCCTGATTTCCGATCTCGCGGTGCAGCGCCTCGCGGACGGCCGCCGCTTTGTCGGGACTGATCGCGGGAGCGGGACGCTTGAAATCGACGCGCCCAGTTATCGGGTGTCTGCCGAAGCGGTGTTGCGCCGCACCGCTTCCGGGCGGTCTGCGGGTCCGGTGACCTTCGCTGCTTACGCGACGAGCGGGACGACGCGTTTTCTTCGGTGGAGCAGGGAGCTTTCGCTCCCGGACGGTGTTGACGAACTGATTGTGCCGACCGGGCAACTCGACGCGAGCGGGTTGGGTTTGACGCTGTCTGTGACGGTGCCGGAACGCGAAGCGGGCGCGGTGATTGCCGGGTGGCGGGATCCGCGCCTATGGAACACGGTTGGGGGAGAAAAGCACCCGCCGCTCATCCAAGAGGGGGCCACCCGAGTCGACCCGGCGCCGCCCGTGATTCGGGACGCGATATTGCCGGCGGTGCTGGCCGACGCCGAGTTGTTCACTCGGAATGTGGCTTCGCTCAATGGAGAATGCCTGCTCGCCCCGCGCGGCGAGCTGTGGATCAGAGTGCCGGCGATTCTCTCGAAAATTGAATTCATCGTTCGAGCGGTCGACAACGCCCCGGAAAGCGTCCCGCAACTGCGCGTGATCTTCTACAAAGGCGGGCGTTTGGAATTTTTTCACCCCACGTTTGATGCCAGCCACAAGGTGGCGCACTATACCGCGTGGTCTTCGGAAAGTAGTGGCTGGCTGGCGCTTATCGCCGACCCTCACAAAGATTGCCCGCCATTCGTGGTCAAAATCGGTGCCGTGGAGCGCCACTGACCGGGCTCGACACTGGCGGAGAGGGTGGGATTCGAACCCACGTTAGGGTATTAGCCTAAACCGCATTTCGAGTGCGGCGCGTTCAACCACTCTGCCACCTCTCCGGAAGCAAGGTGCCAAAACGTAGGGTTCGGGAAACAAAACGGAAGCAGAATTTTCTCGGTTTTTGCGCGCCGACTGTGGTGGCGATCCGGCCAACGCGAGCCCGCGGCCATTTTGGCCCAGCGTGGTGGACAGCACCGATACGGACTCATGTAGCCGCCGGCGAGTTTTCCGAATCACCCGGAATGATGATGAACTCTCGCGGCACCGGGTTCCGGTCATTTTTTGGGCAGCATCTGCGCTCGGTCCGGCTGGCAGGGCTGTCCGAGGTCTTATGAGCTGAAATGCCCATGTGACATAGGGGATGGTAGACGTTGCAGGGCCTTATGGGCAGTATGTGTTAAGGTTTTCGCCGGTGCCTTCATTACCCCTCCCGATGGCCCTCTCGTTTCGCGAACGCTACTGTTCGATCCACCAGATCACTGCCGACGACTTCGAGGATCACCTCCTGCCGCGGGCGCTTTACTTTCACGCGCGGATAGTTCGGGGCCTCCTGGAAACATTGCCCGACTACTTCTCGGCTGATCGCGAGTTTCTGCGCAGCGTTGGCGATCTGCGCAGCCGCCGCTTCTTTCACGCGGAAGCGGGGGAATTTCACACCAGCACCGCGTCGCGCGGCGTTTTGCATCGCTTCTTGCGCTTGCGGGTTTCCGCTGAACGTGTGCGACAGATCATGGAGCAGACCTGGGGCACTTCGGATTCGAATCCGCCCGTCGACAAACCGAAGGTCAGCTGACGCTGATCGTTTTCACGTTGGTGAACTCGCGGATGCCCCACGCACCGAGTTCGCGGCCGTGACCGCTGAGCTTCACGCCGCCGAACGGCAGGGAGGGATGCGAGCGGACAAACTCGTTCACGAACGCGCTGCCGGCCAGCAGTTGCTCGCGCGCGATGCGCTCGCCCCGGCGGCGATTGCGGGTGAAGACGCCGGCTCCGAGGCCGAAGGGGGTTTGGTTTGCCAGGCGAATCGCCTCGGCTTCGCTACGCGCCGAGATGATCGCGGCCACAGGACCAAATAGCTCCTCGTCGAATGCCGGCATGCCCGGGCGCACCGCGGTGAGCACGGTGGCCGGATAGAAATTGCCGTCGCCGCGCGGCAAGGCCCCGCCGAGGAGCACGCGCGCGCCTCGCCGGACGCTGCGGTGCACCTGCGCGTGCAGTTCTCGACGGAGATCTCCGCGCGCGAGCGGACCGATCTGGGTTTGCGGATCGCGCGGATCGCCGAGGCGCCGGCGCGCGAGAGCAGCGACGAATTTCTCTTCAAATTTGCGTCGCGCGGATTCGAGCACGATGAAGCGCTTCGCCGCGACGCAGCTTTGTCCGCTGTTGTAGAGACGCGATTCGGCGCAGCGCTCAGCCGCGAGGTCGAGATCGGCGTCGGCAAGAATCACGTAGGCATCGCTGCCGCCGAGTTCGAAGACGCCCTTTTTCATCGCCGTGCCGGCGCGTGCTGCGACGCGCTGCCCCACGGCGGTGCTGCCGGTGAGCGTCACCATCGCGACGCGCTCATCCGCGATCAGGCCTTCGGCGCGCTCGCCGTCGATCACAAGGGCTTGAAAAACGCCGCGCGGCACACCGGCGCGGGCGAAGAGCTTCTCGATCGCGAGCGCGCAGCCCGTGACGTTCGAGGCGTGCTTCAGCACCATCGTGTTGCCGGCCATCAGTGCCGGCGCAGCGGCGCGGAAGACCTGCCAGAACGGAAAGTTCCACGGCTCGATCGCGAGCACGACGCCGAGTGGTTGGTAGGTGACGTAGCGTTGCGCAGGTGCGCCGTCAGGCTGCTCGTCAGCGAGAAAGCGGGCCGCATGTTCGGCGAAGTAGTCGCAGTTGATCGCGCATTTCTCGACTTCGGCGCGAGCCTGCGCCGTGGGTTTGCCCATCTCAACCGTGATGAGGTCGGCGCAAGCATCGGCGTCGCGGCGGAGCCCCCGCGCGACGCTGCGCAGGTGGCGGGCGCGCTGGGCGAACGTTAGCCGGCGCCACGCCTCGAACGCCGCGGTCGCGCGCGTCAGGGTCCGGTCGACGGCCCGCGCGGTGTGCGCGCGATAGGTGCGGAGCTTGCGGCCGGTGGCCGGATTGACGGTGACAATCGCCATGCTGTCACGGTCGAGCGAAGGCGCGCGCGTGTCGAACGACAACCGTGCGCGGCACGCTACAGCACCCTCAGTCTTTGAGGTAACGGGCGAGCAGGGCGCGCAGCTTTTCGCGGGCGCGATAGAGGCGGGTCTCTACGCCCTTCGGTGTCGTGCCGACGATTTCGGCGATCTCGGCGTGCGACAGGTCTTGGAACTCCGACAACAGCACGGCTTCGCGGAGATCTTCGGGCAGCTGGGCAATGGCAGCGCGAACCGCGCTCGCGGCTTCGGCATCGGTGGCCTCTCGGCGCGGCGTCGTGGTGGTGAATGGCTCCGGTGCTTCCTCGAGCGATTCGGTCGGGCGCCGGCGCGTGCGGCGGGCGTGGTCGCGTGCCAGGTTCAACGCGATCTGAAACATCCAAGTCGAGAATCGCGCGCCGGTGCGGTAGCGGGCGCGATGTTGGTAAACGCGCACAAAAGTTTCCTGCGCCAGATCGAGGGCGTCGTGCTCGTTGCGTGTCGAGCGGTAGAGGAAGCTGCGCAGCGGTCGCTCCCAACGCGCCATGAGGCGATTGAGCGCGAGATCATCGCCCTGCTGGAGCGCGAGCATTGTTTCTTCGTCGCTGGGCTCCGCGGCGGGCGTCATTTCAGGCCGAAGGCGGCGTTGTGGTCGTGTTGCAGAATGCGCGGTTCCACCAAGGTGAGGAAGCGGCGGCCTTGTTCGGGCGCCATGCATGCGGCGACCTCGCGAACGTGCGCAAGCGTGGCTTGCTGACAGCGGCGTTCGAGGCGGGCGACTTCAGCTTGCAGCGCCGGGTCCTGCGGTTTCGCGGCGAGTTGTTCGCGCGCCTCGACGATCAGCGCACAATGGTCGGAGCAAACCGGAATATAGGCGCGGTGGAGTTTTTCGACGGTCGCGCGTTGTTCAGCGGTGAGCTTAAATTCGCGAGCGATCCACGCCACTTGATCCTCCTCGGCGGGGGCGGCGGGCCAGAACAGCCTGGTCAGCGCATACGAGCCGGCGCCGACCACCACAACGACCGCGAGCAGCGTGAGCCAACGCTTCATTTATGCGCGCCGTGGTCGGCCATCTGCACCGGGTCGACCGTGCGGACGTAGAAGTCCGCCATCTGCTCGGCGTGGGCGCGCTGGGCTTCGAGGCGCGCGGCGCCAACGCCGAGTAACAACGCGATCGAGGCTGCGATCGGCAGGGCCCAGCGGAAGGCGACGACGACGCGCTCATCTGTGCGTGCGGCGTTGATGCGAGCCCAGACGCCGGCGGCGAACTCCGGCGCTGCCGCGGGCTCGTGTTGCCAGCGCTGCAGCAAGGGACGGAGTTGGTCGGGAGGTGTCATGCCGGGTGATACGGTGGGAGAAAGGGAATCCCTCGGCAAATTTCTTTGCGCGCGCGGACGCGGTGGAGGCGGGGCCATCAGCCCCGCTGAGTAGCGGCTTCGTTGCGGAAACCCGCGGGGCTGATGGCCCCGCCTCCATGAGCAAAGAAAAGGGCCGGTCTCGCGACCGGCCCTCGAAGAAGATTACGCGGCGTCGCGCGGGCTCAGGAGCCGGCGCTCTTGTCCGGATAGGCCGGGGTGGGTGGGATGTCTTTCCGCTTCGTTTTCAGCTCGTTGAGGATGTGGTCGATGGCCTTGTCGAGCTGCTGGTCTTCGCCGTGGAATTCCTTCCACGGGTCGTTGTCGACAACGATGTCGGGGTCGACGCCGTGGCCTTCCATGATCCAGTTCTTGCCGTCCTTGTCGAAGCCGTTGGCGAATTCCGGCCGGTTGAGCGAGCCGCCGTCGACGATGGGGAGTGTGCCGCGGATGCCAACGACGCCGCCCCAGCTGCGCTTGCCGATGAGCGTGCCGAGCTTCCGCTCGCGGAAGCGATACGGGAAGATATCGCCGTCGGACGCGGAGAATTCATTCAAGAGAAGAACCTTCGGGCCGAGGGCCATCGCGGTGGGATTGGCGGTAGGCTGGCCGTTGCGGCCGACCGAGAAGAAGTCGAGCGTGCGGCTGAGACGCTCGGCGATTTGCGGGGAGACGTTGCCGCCGCCGTTGCCGCGGTCGTCGATGATCCACGCCTTCTTGTCGAGCTGCGGGTAATACTGTTTCACGAACTCGTTCAGGCCTTCGCGACCCATGTCGGGGATGTGAATGTAGCCGACCTGACCGTTGGTCTTCTTGGTCACGTAATCGCGGTTCTTTGCGACCCACTCTTGGTAATAAAGCGGCTTTTCGTCGCCGATCGGGACGATCGTGACATCGCGCGCGCCTTCGTCGGTCGGTTTGGAGTTCACGCGCAGCACGACTTGTTTGCCGACGGTGCCGACGAGCGCGGCGTAGATCGACTGCATGTCGCGGACGGGCTTGCCGTCGACAGCGAGGATGTAGTCGCCGACTTTCACATCGACGCCCATCTCGGTGAGCGGGGAGCGGAGGCCGTTTTCCCAATTCTGACCGGGGACGATGTGGTCGATGCGGTAGGCGCGCGATTGCGGATCGCGCGAGACCTTGGCACCGAGCAGGCCGGTGGCGATGCGCGGGGCCTCGTTCACGCGGTCGCCGCCGCCGGTGTAGGCGTGGCCAGCGGAGAGTTCGCCGATGAGTTCGCCGATGAGGTAGTTGAGGTCGTTGCGGTGGCGGACGGACGGAACGAGCGCGCCGTATTTTTTCGTCTGCGCGGCCCAGTCGACGCCGTGCATGTTCGGCGCGTAGAAGAAGTCGCGCATCTGGCGCGACGCTTCGTTGTAGATCTGGTTCCACTCAGCGACGCGATCGAGTTTCATCTCGAGGCCGGAGAGGTTGAGCTTCTCCTTCAGTTCGAATTTCGCGGACGGAAGGTCGATGATCGCGAACTCGCGCTGCGCGCCGATGAGAACCTTCTTGCGGTCGGCGGTGACGATGAAGCTGTTGGCGGAACCGAGTTCGGTCTCCTTCTGTTCCTTCAGATTGTAGACGAACATCGTGCCGGGGCCGCCGCCGAACTGGCCGCTCGAGCGGAGGTAGTAAACCTTGTCGCCGACCATCTCGATGATCGGGTAGTTCGACGCGGCGATTGGCAGGCCGACGGTGCGGTCGTTGAAGCCTTCTGCGTCCACCTTTACGACGACGGGTTTCTTCTTGGCGTCTTTCGCGTCCTTGCCGTCCTTCTTGTCCGCGCCGTTCGCAGCTTCCTTGGCGTCCTTCTTTTCTTCCTTCGCTTCGGCAACGGTCTTTTCGGCGGCAGGTTTCGCGTCCGCGGATTTTTCCGCGATCGGTTTCTCCTTCACTTCGTCGTCTTTCGCGATTTCGACTTCGTCGCTCTTCGGCTTGAAGGGCGACTCGGTGTCCTTGGCGAGCGCGACGAGGTAGATGCGCTCCCAGTCGCGGTAGATGTGGTTGAATTCGGTGTTGCCGTAGACCGGGTTGAAATCGCGGCCGGAGGCGTAGAGCAGCCATTTGCCGTCGTCGCTGAAGATCACGTTGCGCACGGCGAACCAGCCGTCGGTGACGTCGATGGATTTTTTCTGGTCGAGCGAGTAGAGGCGAACCTTCGGATAAGTGCCGCGGTTCGGTGCGACCCACGCGACCCACTTGCTGTCGGGCGCCCACGCGATGTCGGGCGTCTCGAACGTGTCGTTCTTCTCGATGAGCGTGACTTCCTTCGTCGCGATGTCGACGAACTGCAGGCGCTGCTCGCGGTCGGCCCAGAGGAGCTTCTTGCTGTCGGGCGACCAGAGCGGGCCATAGTAGTAGGTCTTGGTGTCTTTTGTGATTTGCTGCGGCTCGCCGCGGCCGTCCTGCGGGCGGATCCAGATTTCATTCTCACCGCTGGCGTCGGAGATGTAGGCGATCCACTTGCCGTCGGGCGACCAGACTGCGTCGCGTTCATGCACGCCCGAGGTCTGCGTGAGGTTGCGGACGGGACCGTTCTTCGCAGGGGCGGTGAAAATCTCGCCGCGCGCGACGACGACGGCGCGCTTGCCGTCGGGGGAGGGCTGCACGCCCTGAACGTATTTCGAGACGTTCACAATGCCGCCGCGCGCGATGGCGAGGTCTTCCTTCACCGTGATCGGGACTTGGCGCGCCTTGTTGGTGGCGAGGTCGAAGTGCCAGATCTGGCCGCCTTGCTCGAAAACGATGCCGCCCTTGCCGAGCGACGGGAACTTCACGTCGTAGTCCTTGAACGTCGTGTGCTGCACCGTCTGCTTCGTGGCGGGGTCATACGAGAACAGGTTCAGGTGCCCGTCGCGGTCGGAGGTGAAATAGATCCGGCCATTCGGCGCCCACATCGGGATGATGTCCTGCGCGGGGTTGTTCGTGATGTTCTCGAGCGCGCCGGTCTTGAGATCGATGATCCAGACGTCGTCAGCCATGCCGCCTTTGTAGCGTTTCCAGGTGCGGAATTCGCGAAACACGCGATTGTAGGCCATCTTCGTGTCGTCGGGCGAGAAGCTCAGAAACCCGCCGCGCGGCACGGGCAACTGCTGCGGCACGTCGCCGTCGAGGCCGATGGTGTAGAGCTGGCCGAGGAAGTCGTTCGCGTCGGTCCAGCGGCCGCGGTAGGCGATCTCGTTGGATTTGTTTTTCCACGCCAGGACGATGTTGTTCGGCCCCATGCGATCGCTGAGGTCGTCGCGCGCATTCAGCGCGGTGTAAGAGAGTCGGCGCGGCGTGCCGCCGTCGGCGGGCATCACGTAAACTTCCGTGTTGCCGTCGTATTGCGCGGTGAAGGCGAGTTGCGAGCCGTCCGCGGAGAACCGCGGGAAGATCGCCCAGCCGGGCGCGTCGGTGAGGCGGCGCGCGACGCCGCCGTCCAGGCCGACCGTGTAGAGCTGGCCGGCGTAGCTGAAGACGATTTGCGAGCCATTCGTGGCGGGGAAACGGAGCAGGCGAGTTTGCTCCGGAGGCGTTTGCGCGAAGAGGGCGGTGGCGGTCAGGGCCAGCGCCAGCAGCGAGCGGGGCAATTTCATCATAAGCCATGAGAAGAAGCCCGAAGCGGCGGGCCGGCAAAGCTAATCACGACGACCGCCGCTGCCAAAAGGGTTGCCGGTGAACGGCGCGCGATGTGAGCTGTCGATTCACCGACCAACCCCACGCATGAGCTTTTTTCCCCGCTCCGCCCTCGCCGGCGCTCTTTTCGCCATGACCCTTCCGACCACGCACGCTGCGCTCGCCGCGCTGGCTGATTTCCAAGCCCTCGCCGCCAAACACCACGCCCGCCTCGAACTCGTGACCTACCCGAAGACGGTCGATGAGGTCCGCGGGCAAACCGACGCCGCGATCCAGCAAGCCGATGCCGCGATCGCTGCGCTGGTGGCGCAGGGCGCCGCGCACCGGAACTTTGCGAGCACTTTCGCCGCCGTCGATGCCATCACCGCGAAGGTCGGCGACCTCAACGCTCAGCTCGGGACCGTCGCTCAATCCAATCAGGACGCCGCTGTGCGGGATGCGGCGAACGAGGCGACCGTGAAGCTCTCCGGCTGGGCGGTCGGCGTGACGTATCGCGAAGACCTTTATCAGGTGCTGAAGGCTGTGGCGGACGCGAAGCCGAAGCTCGGCGCCGAGGAGCAGCGGCTCGTCGATTTCACGATGCGTGACTACCGCCGCGCCGGCTTGAGCCTGCCGCCGACCGAGCGCGCGGAGGTGGAAAAACTTCAAAAAGAACTCGCCGCGCTGAACACGGAGTTCGCCGTGAATATCAACCAGGCGCGGGCGCCCATCGACTTTACCGCCGAAGAAATGGCCGGCGTGCCGCAGAGTTTTCTGGAAAGTCCCGGCGTGAGGCAGCCGGACGGCAAATATCGCGTGATGGCGAACGTCACGTGGCACGCCGTCGCGATCGCGGAGAGCGCGAGCAATCCTGAGACGCGTCGCCGCGTGTCCGTCGCGCGCAACAATCTGGCGCGCGAGAAGAACGTCGAGGTGCTGAAGAAACTCGTCGCGCTGCGCGGCGAGATCGCACGCCGGCTCGGCTACGCCTCGTGGGCCGATTACCAGATCGAGACGCGCATGGCGAAGAACGGCGCGACTGCGGTGAAGTTCGAGGAGAATCTCGTCCTCGGCTTGCAGCCGAAGTTCGCGCAGGAAATAGAGACGCTACGGGCGCTGAAAGCGCAGGACACGGGCAAAGCGGACGCGCAGCTCGAGTCATGGGACATCAGCTACTACACGAACAAGCTCATGAAGGAGCGTTACGCCGTCGATCGCGAGGCGCTGCGGGTGTTCTTCCCGTATCAGAAGACGCTCGAAGGCATGTTTGCCATCTACCAGAAAATCTTCGGTCTGAAATTTACCGAAGTGCAGGCGCCGTATGTGTGGGCTGACGGCGTGCAGCTCTACGTCGTGCAAGACAGCACGAGCGACGAAGTGCTCGGGGCGTTCTACCTCGACATGTTTCCGCGCGAAGGGAAGTTCAACCACTTCGCCTGCTTTCAGCAAAAGCTCGGCGGCGTGCTCGCCGACGGACGCTACGATCTGCCGATCGAAGCGCTGCTGTGCAACTTCCCGGCGCCCTCCGCCGACAAGCCCTCGCTGCTCAAGCACGACGACGTCGTGACGCTCTTCCACGAGTTCGGCCACGTGATGCACGGCATCCTGAGCCGCTCGCGCTTCGTGGCGCTGACGGGTTTCGCGGTGCCGCAGGATTTCGTCGAGGCGCCTTCGCAGATGCTCGAGAACTGGGTGTGGGACAAGGCCGTGCTCGACACCTTCGCGGCCGACTACCGCGACCCGACGAAGAAGATCCCGACCGAAACGATCGCGGCGCTCGAAGCCGCGCGTCAGGCCACCGAAGGCTACGCGACGCGTCGTCAGCTCGCGTTTGGTCTCATCGACCTGAACCTTCACGCGCGTCCGACGGCGGAGACGAAGGACGTCGACGTCGTAAAGGTCGGCAACGAGACCCTCGCGCGCGTGACGATCGCGCCGCCGGCGGACACTGCGTTCGTGGCGTATTTCGGGCACCTCGCCGGCTATGACGCCGGTTACTACGGCTATATGTGGGCCAAGGTGCTGGCGCTCGACATGGCGAGCGCGTTCAAGCAAGCGCCGGGCGGTTTCCTCGACGAAGCGGTCGGGCGCCGGTTGCGGAAGGAAATCTACGCCATCGCGCACACGCGCGATGCGAACGACTCCGTGGAAAAATTCCTCGGCCGCGCGCCGTCGCAGGACGCGTTTCTCGATTACGTCGGGATCAAACGTCACTAAGCCGGGGGATCATGCAATAGGTGGGCGTCGGTGTCCCTCCCGACGCCTGTCGCCGCTAGGACAACGGCAACCACCAATTGGTTGGGATCTTGTCAGTTGGAATTGCGTCCCACTGCGTGAGCCTCGCGAAGCGCGCTGCCGGTGGACGGCGTAGTTCGCGGCGGCGCCGGACCTGGTGCCGAATATCTATCCGCGTCGGCGGGAAACGCTGCGATTGCTTCGCGCCAACGCGGCCCCGACGGCGTCGTTTAGCTCCCAGGTTCAGCCGGCCTTGGTGGCGAAGCGAAACTCCTGGCGCGCGTGCACGAGGACGGGACGGCCGTGGCTGCATGGCGGCGCGAACTGCCATTGCTCGACCGCTTGCAACGTGAGGTTGGCGAGAGCGTCGCTGTCCGCCTGGTCGATCATCGGCATGCGGACGCGACCGTTTTCGTCGATGTAGTATTGGACGATGACGCGCCCCTGAATGCCTTGGTCGCGCTATGCGCGCGGATAGTCGGGGGATGGACTGACGAGCGCTTGGAGCGGCTGGTCCACGCGGTCCGGCGCGCAGGCCTTGTAGGCAAATGTGCCAAGAAAATTTTCCGCGCTCTCGTCACTGGCGTGTCGCTCGATAACGACCAAACCATTCACTTCGAAGCGCACGGTGAGATGAGCGAGCGTGGTGACCGGTTCGCCGTCGATCCGTTGCGGCAGGTAGGTGCCCTTGGGGAGGGCGGCAAGCGTCGCCTCGGCGAAACCCGTGTGCGTGTAGGCCGTGACGAGCGTGTCCAGCACGCGAGCGTCCGGTCCGATCTTTAGCAGGATGTGCACTTCGCCGGTGGTGATGCCGCGCCGCACGAGCTGCGGCGGAAAATTCCAAGCTGGGCAACGCGATGTTCGGCGCATCGGCAGGTGGTTCGATGGCCGGGCAACACAGCGCCGCGGCGAGCGAGAGGCTGGCCAGGATACGTGGGGCTTTCATGGGCATGACGGATTGGGCAACAACTCACCCGGGCACGGCCCCGGGGCGGTGCGCGCGTCTGCCGTTCTCTCCGAAGGGCAGCGAACGTGCCCGCGTATCCGCCAGCACCGTCGTGAAAACAAGTGCCCAGGTCATTCCGTTGGGGCGGAGTTTACAGCGCCTTCCCTCTTTCTTGGCGGGCAACAATTACGAACCGAAAGACGCGGACTCTACGGCGCATCGAGAATCTCTCGCGCTCGCCGCGCGGCGAGCAGGCGGTTTTCGAAGCCCAGTTTGTCGAGGACGCTTTGCACCTGCTTCTTCACCGTGCCAGCGGTGTTCGCCAGAATCAGCGAGATCTCGGGATTGCTTTTGCCTTCCGCCATCCAGAACAAGACCTCCGCTTCCCGCGGCGTGAGCCCCAGGCGCTCCAGTCGCGCCACGCCCGCCAGCCCGACATCCTCGAGGAGCAGCGTCGCGCAATCCGAGTCACTGGGTTCTGCGAAGCGGCGCATGCGCAACCGGCCCGCGGGCGTCGCGACATCCGCCAACGTCGGCGAGGCTGGGGTCAAAAGCGCGTGTAGCGCTGGCGGGAGTGGCGCGGGTTCATGATGGCCGAAGTGCTCGCTCAACAGCCGCGTCGCACGCTGGGTGGCGAAGAGAATTTCGCCATCCATGGCGGCGACCAACACCGCCCAGTCGAGCGAGCGACGGAGCGCGCGCTCCGCTTCCTCGCGCCGTGTAATCTCCGCTTGCAGCTCGGCGCGGAGTCGGCGCAGCTCCAAGTGGACGCCGACACGCGCGATCACTTCGGCGGGTTCGAGTGGTTTGGTGACGTAGTCCACCCCGCCGGCCGCGAGCCCTTCGACTTTGTCGGCGACTTCCGAATGCGCGGTGACAAAGATCACCGGGATGTCGCGGAGCGCAGAATCGGCTTTGAGCCGCCGGCAGGTTTCGAAGCCATCCAAGCCGGGCATCGCCACATCCAGGAGAATAAGGTCCGGTCGGATCCGCGCGGCCAGTGCGATGGCGCGATCGCCGCTTTCGGCGAGGAGCACACGGTAGTGCTCGCGCGCGAGTGCGTCGATCAGGATGGCGAGGTTGGCCGGCACATCGTCGACGATGAGGAGGGTCGGCGTGGAGTTCATGGGCGGGCCGCACGCGCGAGCCATGCGCGCAAGGTGATCAGGTCGGCGCGCGCGGCGATTTGGTCGATCATCCGAAGGAAATCTTCGGCCGCGGGTTGCGTTTGGCGCAGGGCGGCGACGCGCGCGCGCAACGGCACCAAATCGCCGATCTCCGCCAGCAACGCCAAATCCTGCAGCGCCTCGGAATCGACCACGGTCCACTGCGCGGGCAGTCGTTCCGGTTCGGCGGCTCGCGCGAGCGGTTCCGCGCGCTCCCATTCGAGTCCCAGGCAGGTCGCGACCGCCTCAAGCAGGCGCGGCACTTGAATCGGTTTGGCGCAAAAGTCGTCGCAGCCCGCGGCCAGGGCTTGCGCGCGGTCGTCGGGAAACACACTGGCGGACACAGCCACGATTCGTAACTGACGCAGCTCGGGATCGGTCCGCAAGCGTCGCGTGACTTCAAGCCCGTCGCAGCCGGGCAGGCGAAGATCGATCAAGAGCAGGTCGGGACGCTCGCGGCGCGCGGCGGCCAGCGCGCTCGGGCCGTCGCTGGCTTCCTGCAACTCGAAACCGAGCGGCGCGAGCAAGGTGCGCAGAAATTCGCGGTTCACCGGTTCGTCATCGACCACGAGGACGCGTCGCCGCGGGCCGCGGTAGCCGGTGGGGGCGCCGAGATCTTGTTCCCTCACGGGAGGCCGGCTCGCCGGCAGCTCCAACGTGAACGAGAATCGGCTGCCGGTTCCGACCTTGCTTACGAGCTCGATGGTGCCGCCCATCATCTGCACCAGCCGCTGGCTGATCGCCAAGCCGAGGCCGGCGCCTTGCGCCGCGCGACTGCCACCGGCCTGTTGAAACAGACCGAAAATCCGCGCCCGATCCGACGGCGCGATGCCGATGCCGGTGTCGGCGACGGTGAAGGTGACGCGCTCGATCTCCGCATCGGCGAGCAACTCGACGCCGCCCTGATCGGTGAACTTGAGCGCGTTGCCCAGCAAGTTGTAGAGCACCTGCCGCAGGCGTGCTTCGTCGCCGAGGACCCACTCCGGGACGGTGCCCGAGGTGCGAATTGTGAACGCGAGGCCTTTCTGGCCGGCCCGTAGACTGAAGACTTCGGAGAGATGCGACAGCAGGCGCGGCAGCGAAAAGGGCGCCGGGCGAACCTCGACTCGCCCGGCCTCGATCTTCGCCAAATCGAGCACTTCGTTGATCACCTGCAGAAGATGCTCGCCGCTTTGCCGAATGGTTTCGAGTTGGCGTGGAACATCGGGGGGCAACGCAGGGTTTTGGCGTAGCAGCTGGGCGTAGCCGAGCACCGCGTTGAGCGGCGTGCGCAGTTCGTGGCTCATGCTCGCGAGAAATGTGCTCTTCGCGCGGTTCGCCGCATCGGCCGCGTCGCGCGCTTCGCGGAGTTGTGTCTCGCGCTGGCGCAATTCGGCCGTGCGGTCGGTCACGAGTTTTTCGAGCTTTTCGTTGCGACGCTGCAGCGTGCGGTTTCGCCATTGGATCACGCCGGCGAGCGCCGCGATGCCGCAGCCGAACCACAGCGTGAGCGCCCACCAACGCGCCCACCAGGGCCGGGCGAGCACAAAGGCGAAAGCGGTTTCGGTTCCCGTGCGTCCATCCGCATCCCGGGCGCGCACGTGAAACCGGTATTCACCGGCGGGCAGACGCGTAAAGCTCCGCGTGCGTTCGAAGCTCCACGGCGACCACTCCGTTTCGAAGCCCTCGAGTTTGCTTTGGTATTCGATGGCCGCGTCCTGTCGGTGGACGGGAGCGACGAAACGGAATCGCACCGACGTCTCCTCCGAGTCCAATTGCGCTCCGTCATCCAGGCGGCGCGGCGTCCGCAGGTGGACATCGCGGGAGGGCGTCGCGGCAACACGCGGGTCGGTGGCATCCCTGCGTGTCTTTTCCGGCCACGCATGTCCGGCGACGAGCGCCTCGCCGAAAATCTCCGGACTAAAATTCGCAGGGGCGAGGAATGCGGCGGGCAATTCCACCCGCACGAGTCCGGCCGTTCCGGCGGTCCAGAGCACGCGCCGCCCTGCGGCGTCGACCTCCTCGTAGTGAGCGTTGCGGGAGGCCGTGCCGCGGGCCTGGTTGACGTAGCCCGGCAGCTGCTGCCAGCGCGAAGGACTCGCGAGCTCGAACGTGCGTTTGCCACGATCGACACCCCGACCGGGCGGGGTCGTATAGGCGGTCAGCCACAAACGCTCGGCATCGGGCCCATACAGCGAGGAAATCACGATTGGCGGACGATTGAGCGCCGGCCCCATGTCCTCGATGGGCGTGAACTCCTCGCGCGCGGGATCGAAGCGATATGCGCCGTAGTCGGTGGCAAACAGCGCACGTCCGCGCCAAAGCGACACCCAGTTGTTGGCGGCAAGTTTCGCCGGCAGACCACTGCCGCCCGCGAAATCGCGCACCTCCGGAGCGCGTTGCGCGTCGCGCGCGAAGCGCACGCGCACGAAGCCATCGAACTGCTTTGTCGCCCAAAGCGTGCCGTCGGGTTCTTCCACTCCGCCGACCAGCGGTAACGTGACACCCGCAACCGGTTCTTCCTCAGTCCACGCGTCAGCGCTGCGAAGAACGGAAGTCAGTCCATCGCCGCGCAAGATCCAAATCCGATCCGGAGCCACGGCGGAGCGCACGAGCCGGACAAGTCCGGGCGACGGTCGGGCGAACGTCAGCACGCGGACGAAGGTGCCGTTCTGCAACCGGAAGAGTCCGGTGCTATCCGCCGAATACAAGCCGTCGGGGCGCGACAACAATGGCAGGCTGCCGCGCAGGGGGAGGACTTCTTCGAAGCGGGCAGGGACGCCGTTCTGGGCGGGCTTCAAGCGGTGGATCGCCAAGTGCGTGGCCACATAGAGCACGCCTTCATGGCGGACGATGTTCGCGATGCCGGCGCGATTGAGTCCGTTTCGGGCATCGAATTGGCTGACGTGGGCGGGCCACTGCACGCGCGCGACACCGTTGCCCGTGCTCAACCACACGCCGCCTTCGCGGTCCGGACACAAGTGCCGGACCAAGCCGTTGGCGAGGCCCGCTGCTTCGTCCAGGCGCGTGAGCAAGCGTCCTTCCGCGTCGATCAGGAGCACGCCGCCGGCTTGAAGGGTGACGGCGCAGGTTTGATCGGGCAGGATCGTGCCCGTCCCGATGGCAGCCGCGCGCAGCGTGGAGTCGACGTCCGTTCGCCACGGGCGCAGCGCGTCATCGACGACGTGATAGAGGCCGCTCTGCACCGTGCCGACGACCAGCCCGCCCGTCGCGCCGTGGGCCACGAAGGCGACGGCGTCGGTCGCCAGAGGCTCACCTCCGGCGATGCGCTGGAGTTGCCCGGCGACCAGCTTCTGCAACGGTGAGCCGGGGCGATGAAAATAGAGATCCGAGCCGACGGCGAAGGGACGGCCGGCGTCGTGCGCAAGAGAGGTCAACCGCGTTCCATCCCACGTGAACACCCGGCGTGCCGTGGCGAAGTGCACGTCACTGCCGTCGATCACGATGGCTTCGACGTCCCGGAAACTCCGCTCCGGTTCGTCGAGCAGCGTCACGAGCGAGGTGAACCGCCACTGACCGCGGGGCGATTCGCGAATGAATCCGAACTGATTATAGGCGCCGACGAACAGCGTGTCGTCCGCGTGCATGGCGAACGACCGGACGTTGCGCGCGAAGGGCATTTCGACCTCGGTCCAATCCGCGCCGTCGAAAATCAGGACGACGCTGAAATTGCCGAAATACATCCGGCCGCGCGAATCCTGCGCGGCGACCCAGGTGACGTCCGCTCGCTCGTGCAGGCGGGCCGGATAGTTCGTCAGCGACGGCAGGCCGATTTCGTGCGCAGCAACGGACACGAACAAGCAGAAGAGCAGGCAACCGTAGCGTGGAACCACGGGGCCATGGTGGCATTGCGACACGGTTCGGCAATCCTCCGCCGCCTTCATACCCCGGTTGGGGTATGGGCCGATCGGCGGATGGAATGATAGAAGGGCGCCATGAATGCGACCTCCACGCTGCGCCGCGCTGCGCTTCTGTTCGCTTTTTCCTTCGTCGGCGGATGGGCCAATCCGACCGGGGGAAACGTCATCGCCGGATCCGCGACCATCGCGCACCAGGGCTCAACGACCACGATCAGCCAGGGATCCGACCGGGCGATCATCAACTGGCGGGATTTTTCCGTGGGCGCAGGTGATCTCACGCGGTTTCTCCAGCCCGGCGCCAACAGCGCCACGCTCAATCGGGTCACGGGGGGCAATCCCACCGAGATTCTGGGCCGCATCGAAGCCAACGGTTCCGTGTATGTGTTGAATCCCAACGGCGTTCTCGTGGGGCGTTCCGGCGTGATTGCGACCGGCGGCACTTTCGCCGTGGCGACGCGCGAGCTGGACGATGCGCGGTTCATGGCGGGCGATACCCGCGCCTATTCGGGCAATTCGAGTGGAGCGGTGACGAACCTAGGCACGATCGACGCCGGCGGTGACGCGATCTTCATCGGACGCACGGTGCGCAACGCCGGCGGGGTGCGCGCAGCCGGCAGCGCCGTCCTGGCTGCCGGTGACGAAATTTTCCTGCAACGCCAATCGGATGACACCTTGCGAGTGCAGTTCGTTCGCGGCACCGGCGCGGCGGCGCCGGCGGGAGAGGGCGTCGCGCAAGAAGGCACGATCGATGCCGTGCAGGCGGAGCTGGCCGCCGCGGGTGGAATTTACGCGCTGGCGATCAATGCCGGGGGCAGCATCAACGCGACCGGTGTCGCAGAGCGCGGCGGGCGAATTTACCTCACGGCGGACGGCGGCACGATCGCCGCGAGTGGCGAGATGCAGGCCACGCGGGGCGATCGAGGCGGCGAGATTTTCATCGGTGGCGGCGTGCAGGGCAAAGATACATCGATCGCCAACGCGGCCCGCGTGACCGTCAGCGAGTCGGCGCGACTGCGCGTCGGCGGCGACGGGCAGCAAGGCGGCAAGGTCGTCGCGTGGGCGGACGACGTCACGCATTTCGCGGGCCAGGCAGACACCGGGGCGGGCGGATTCGTGGAGGTCAGCGGCAAGCAGACGCTCGACTTCACCGGTCTGGTCAACACGCGCGGCGGCACCTTGTTGCTCGATCCCACGGACTTGGTCATCGACGACGCGCAGTTGGCGACGATTCGCAATCAGCTGCTGAACGGCTCGGTGATCGTCTCGGCCACCGGCGATTTGACGTATGCCGCCACCGGCAGCGTGACGGTCGGCAGCAATCCTTCCACGGGGGGAGGGTATGGGCTGAGTCTGATCGCTGATCAAAATCTCTATTTTGCGTCCGGTTCGCTGCTGTCGATGTCCGGACCTGCGCCGAGCCTCGATTTGTATGCGAACGGTGGCGACATTGTGATCGGCGACGGGGCCGTGATTGCGATGGGCGCCGCCGGCACGGTCTCGCTGTCGGCCACGCGCAACCTCGATTTCCGCGCGAGCTCGTCACTCACTGTCGCGAGTGGCGGCAGCATCCACGGGCGGGCAGACGCCGAAGCGTTCATCAACCTGCCCGAAGGCGGCTATTTCACGGTGTCGCCCGATCGTGTGGGCGGGTTGAGCTTTGGCAGCGCGGCAACGATCGACGCGGCGACAGTGCAGTTCTTCGCCCCGCGTGCCACCGACTACGTCAACACCAGCTTCTACACTCCGCCGCAGATCACCTACAACACCGCGCCCAGTTACACGCTGCCCGGAAGCGGCATCTGGTTCCTCTCGGATCAAAATGGCAATTTCGGCGGTGGGCCGCCGCCGACGTCCATTCTGACGATCACGGCGAACGATATTTCGCGGCTGTATGGTCAGGCCAACCCGGCGTTCACGGCGAGCTACGCGGGCTTCATCAACGGAGACACGCCCTCGGTGGTCACGGGCTTGCAGTTCTCCACCGCCGCCACGATGGGCTCCAACGTCGGCACCTACAGCATCACTCCGTTCGGCGCCTCGGCACCGACAACCTACAGTAGCATCAACTACGTGCCCGGCACGCTGACGATCACGCCGGCTCCGCTCTCCATCATCGCGAACGATCTCACCCGGCGGACGGGTGTGGAGAATCCGACGTTCACGGCGCGTTACTCCGGGTTCGTGAACGGTGACACGAGCGCGGTCGTCTCGGGTCTGCAGTTTTCCACCCCCGCCAGCGCGAGTTCGCCCGCCGGAAGCTACACGATCACGCCATTCGGCGCCTCGGCGGCAAACTACGCCATCACCTATGGGCCGGGCACGCTGTCGGTGCTCGATACGCTCGTCGCCTTCATCACCCTCCAGCCGCAAGACGCCACGCGCGCCTACGCGGCGCCGAATCCGACGTTCGCCCTGCGGCCGATCACCGGCGACCTGCAACCGGGCGACAGCGTCGCGAGCGTCAATTTCGTCACGACCGCGACCCTCGGATCCAACGTGGGCAATTACCAGCTCTTCGCCGCGGACGCCGTGATGAATGCGCCGAGCGGCTATTTCTACAACATCAACTACCTGCCGGCGACGCTGACGATCACGCCCGCCGCGCTCACGTTGCGGGTCAACGATGTGACGCGCGCCACCGGCCAGGCCAATCCCAGCTTAACGGCGGACTTGCTCGGCCTCGCGTCATTCGATCGCGCGGCAGACGTGGTGCGCTACTCGCTCTCGACGACGGCAGGCGCCGACGCGGCGCGCGGTCTCTATTCCATCAATGCCGCGGCGGAACTGCTCTCGTCCAACTACGTGCTGTCGGTTGTCCCCGGCACGTTGCGCGTGAACCAGACGCTCACGATTCAACCGGCCGACGTAGCTCGCCTCTACGGCGCGGAGAACCCGGCGTTCATGTTGCGGCCGGTAACGGGGTTGTTGGCCGGCGATTCGATTGCGGGAGTCACCTTCACGACGACCGCGACGCGGGGTTCGAATGTCGGTGCTTATTCAATCCTCGCGAGCAATGCCCGCGTGAACGCGCCGAGCGGCGAAGCTTACGCATTCAATTATCTGCCCGGAGTGCTCACGGTGACGCCGGCGCCGCTGTTACTGCGCATTGCTCCCGCGCATTTCTTTATCGGTGGGCCGCCGCCGGAGTTCACGGCGACGCTGGTGGGCCTTTCGAACGGCGATGGTCCCGATACGGTCGTCCGCTATTCACTCTTTGCCGAGACGCCGTCCAATCTCGTGGCCGGAACCTACCGCATCAATGCGGCGATCGACGCGCTGAATCCAAACTATCAGCTGCAGGTGGAAACCAGCACGCTGGCGGTGGACGAGCCCGTCCGCATCATCTCGCTCGCGCCGACGAACACGACGGGAACGCTCGTCATGACCTATCTCGGCGGCGAAGGCGGTATCGGGCCGGGATCTGCCTTCAACGGACCCAACCCGGCGGATCCGCTTTACGGTCCGGCGGACAATTTTGTCCGGCTCCTGGAGGAACGCTATCGGATCCTGGAAACACCGCGCGAGCGGTTGCCCGAGGGAATCAGCATGAGCGACGTGCAGTTCACGCTCATCAATCCGTTCCTGGTCGCTCGCGGCCTGCCCCTCAGCAACTACGACGTGTTGTTCACCCTGAATTGGGGAGAGCTGCGCGCGTGGATCGAGCAGTCCGGCAGTGCGGAAGCGCGGGCGATGCTGGCGAAGTTTTCCTCGACCGAGCACCTCGCGAGTCAGGGGCGGTGGATGGCGGCGGTTTTCAGCAGCGCCGGCAAGCAACTCGTCAACGCCACCGCGCCGGAACGCCAGCAACTCGCCGACCGCGCTGCGGCGATCGAAAAACAGTTGCCGGTCTGGCGCGATTACGAAGCGACCACCAAGAATATGGGCCCGCTCTTCGGGTTCTTCTCCGCGGCGAGCGAGACCTGGATCGCCCGTGGGTTGAGCTTCGAATACGGCTCCAGCTACGCGGAGAACGAGGCGGCGTTCAACGCCGCACGCCAGCGCATCGCGGGATTGGAGGATCCGCGGAACTTCCTCAATCGCCCCGGTGGTCGCGTCGAGCTGATGACGCTGGTCATGGATCTCATGCGCCAAGGGAAACTGCCCCGTTAATCGATGAATTCACCCATCTCATCCCTCTCGTTGCTTGGCGCTCTCTGCCTCGCGCTCCCCGTGGTCGCTCAAGTGGACGCGCGTTCAGACGCCACCGCTCCGCAATCTCCCGCGAACGCCGAAGCAGTCATCGTGCCGCGCCTCCGCGGCATCGTGTTGGTCCGGTCTGGCACGCCGCTGCCTGCGCGTGTCGAGGCCGGCATCGATTTTACGCCGGTGACGGACCTGCCTCTGGGAGGCGTTCGCGAAATGCTCGAGCCGATGCTCGATCGCCCGCTGACGTTGGCGGAGGCGCGCCGCGCCGCGCAGCGCGTGCAGGATGCGATCATTGCGGCGGGGCGGCCGTTCGTTCGCGTGCTGCTGCCACCGCAGGACGTCACCGACGGCGTGCTGCGGTTCGAAATCACCGAAGGCCGGGTCGGGGAGATCCGGGTCGAAGGTGCGCGCTGGTTTCACTCCGATGACTACACCGCGGCGCTGCCGCTCCGTTCGGGAGATCCGATCACGCGCCAGGCGATCGAGGATGCGGTGGCCTGGATCGGGCGGAACGCGTCGCGGCGCGTCAGCGTCGATGCGGCGCCCGGCAAAAATCCGGGAACAACCGATCTCACGCTCGTGGCGCAAGAGAGCCGCCCCTGGCGCGTTTTTGCCGGCGCCTCCAACACCGGCACGCGCACGACGGCGAACGAGCGCCTCTTCTTCGGCGCGAACTGGGACAACGCCTTTGGTCAGGGCCACCAGATGTCGTATCAGCTGACGGCCTCGCCGGATTTTGAGACATCGCTTAGCCAGTCTGTATCCTACACGATCCCGCTCGCTCGCCTGCGGCACATTCTCTCGGCCGATGTGGCGTATTCCGAGATCCGGCCCGAACTGGCGCCACCGTTTGCCTCGGCCGGCTACGCAGCGCAGGCCTCACTGCGCTACGAAATTCCGCTGCGCGTTCGCAGCTCGTCGCGCAGTCGCTACACCCACGGATGGTCGCTGGTGGCCGAGGCGAAACAAACGGACAACAATATCGAGTTCGGCGGATTAATCGTCACCGATAACACGACACGCGTCGTGCAATTCGGCATCGGCTATGGCGGGCAGTGGGAAAATGCGGCGGGCACCACGGCGTTTAGCGTGCGCCTGACGGCCAGTCCCGGCGGCCTCGGGCGATGGAACGACGACGAGGCTTTCACCGGTTCGCGTTTCAATGCGCGCGCGAACTACGCTTACCTGTCCGCCACCGTCGAGCACCTGCGTCCGTTACCGCAGGGGTTCGCCCTTTCGACCAATGTGACCGGACAGGTCTCGAATCGGAATTTGCTCGGCAGCGAGCAGCTCAGTTTCGGCGGCGGCCGATCCGTCCGCGGTTACCTCGAAGGCGAGGTTTACTCGGACGGTGGCGCGTTCGCGCAGAGCGAAATCCAGACTCCGAACTGGAGTCCCCGCGGAGGACGACTGGTGGCGCGAGCCGTCGCGTTCGGCGATGTTGGTTGGGCGCGCGTGCACGATCCGCTGCCGGGCGAGAGAGCGCAGTTCACTCTCGCCAGTCTCGGTCTCGGCCTCCGCATCGGATTTGGCCGGACGTTTTCCGCCCGCGTGGATCATGGCTGGCAGCTGCGCGAGACAGGCCTCGGTGACGGCCGCGGCCGTCGCACGCACGTGAGCGCGACGCTCTTCTGGTGAACAAGCGCGTTGCCGCGCCGCCTCCACGTTCGAGGCGGCGGCGCGGCGCGAATTAGACGCTCTCGAGGAGCTTGTTCAGGCGGGCCACCATCCGCGACGGGTCTTCGAGGAGGCCGGCGGCGATGAGGGCATTGTCGAGGAGTTGCTCGGCGACGAGTTCGGCCTTGTCGGCGTCGGCGGTGCGCATCGCGTGCAGCTTCTTGATGACGGCGTGACGCGGGTTGATCTCGAGGTTCACCTTCACCGGCTCGTCGGCCTCGCCGGGCTTCTTCATCGCCTTCATCATGCGGCGCATCATCGGTGAGGCGAATTTGTCGGCGTTGGTCGCGAGGGCGGGCGAGCCCACGAGGCGGTCGGAAGATTTCACTTCGGCAACTTGGGCGCCGAGCGATTCCTTGAGCCACGCGGTCAGATCCTTCACGTCGGACTCGCTGAGCGCTTCGCCCTGCTGCGGGACGTCTTCGAGCTTCACGTCGCTGTGGTCGGCGGAGAGGAACTTCTTCCCGTCGAATTCGCGGACATTGTTGAAGACGTATTCGTCGACCGCTTCGTAGCAGAAGAGCACCTCGAGGTTGCGGGCCTTGAAGCCCTCGAGATACGGGCCGGACTCGATCGCTTCGCGGTTCGGGGCGACAAGGTAATAGATCTCCTTCTGGCCGTCCTTCATGCGTGAGACGTAGTCGGCGAGCGACGTGGTCTTGCCCTTTTCGGTGAGCGACGACTCCCAGCGGAGCAGCTTCACGAGTTGGTCCTTGTGCGTGAAGTCGAGTGCGGCGCCCTCCTTGAGGAAAATGCCGAACTGGGCGTAGAACTCGTTGTAGGCGTCGGTGCGCTGGGTGGCTTCTTCCTCGAGGAGCTTGAGGAAGCGCTTGGTGATGACCTTGCCGAGTTTGTCGAGCAGGGCCTTGTCCTGCATCGTTTCGCGCGAGATGTTCAGCGGGAGGTCTTCGCTATCGATCACGCCTTTGAGGAAGCGCAGCCACTCGGGGAGCAGGTCCTTCGGCTTGGCGTCGATGAGGACCTTGCGGCAGTAGAGCGCGACAGCCGGATCGAGGCGCGAGAAGCCGAGTTTCTCGGTGTTTTCCTGCGGGACGAAAACGAGCGCGTTGATCGTGAGCGGCGCGTCGGCGTTGAAGTGCAGGCGGTAGCGGGGCTCGTCGTGCGCGTGGGCCTGGAACTTGTAGAACTCGGTGTATTCCTCGTCCTTGATCTCGGACTTGTTGCGCAGCCAGAGCGCCTGGACGGTCTCGAGTTTCTTGCCGTTGAGCGTGACCGGGAAGCCGACGAATGCGCTGTAGCGCGTGAGGATTTCCTTGATGCGCCAATCCTGCGAGAACTCCGCGCAGTCGTCTTTCAGTTCGATGACGATCTTTGCGCCGCGGCGTTCGCCGTCGACTTGTTCGACCTCGTAGCTGCCGGAGCCGTCGCTCGTCCAGACGTGGCCGGGCTCGTCCTTCTTCCACGAGTGCGAGTAAACCTTCACGGACTTCGCGACCATGAACGCGCTGTAGAAGCCGACGCCGAACTGGCCAATGAGATTGCTGTTTTTCGCGCCGGACTCACCGAGCGCCTTGAGGAACTGCTTCGAGCCGGAGTGCGCGATCGTGCCGAGGTTCTTGATCAGCTCCTCGCGCGTCATGCCGATGCCGAAGTCCTGGATCGTGACGGTCTTCGCCTTGTCGTCGGTCGTGATGTTGATCTCAAGCGGCAGGTTGTCGTCGTGGACATCCTTCTCGGTCAGCTGGAGGTGGCGCAGTTTCTCGAGCGCATCGGAGGCGTTCGATACGAGCTCGCGCACGAAGATTTCCTTCTCCGTGTAGAGCGAGTGGATGACGATATCGAGCAGCTGCTTGATCTCGGCTTGGAACTCGAATTTTTGCGGAGTGGCGGTGGACATAGGATGGGTCAGGTGAAAAAGAAGAGCCCGCTAGTTTAGCGGGCTCTGGAAAAAATCAAGCGGGGGAATGCGAGGGTGGCGGGAGCGTAGGGGCGTGGCTTGACCGCGCCTGAGAATGGCGAACCGGGGTGGCGGGCGCGCTCAAGGCGCGCCCCTACAACGTGCGTGGCACTCTTATTGAGGGGTGAGTTCTGTCAGCGGCACCAAGCGGACCGGGCCGAGCAGGCCGGAGGCGGAAAGGTCCCAATCTGAGGCGTCTAAAGGTTTGTAGAGAATGTTCACGTAGTTGATCTCGTGCATGATCTTCCAGTCGACGCCGCGCTGGTCCATGTCGCGGATGCGATTGGCGGCGAGGTTGGTGACCTCAATTTCCAGGACATTACGGCCGGGCCGGAGGAGTTCGCCGACGCGGAGACGGAACGGCAACGACCAGGCGAGGCCGGCGTCGCGACCGTTGAGGCGCACGCGGGCGGTCTCACGCACGTCGCCGAGGTCGAGGCAGCACTCGTCGGCGCGGGCGGTGGCGGGCAGGTCGAATTCAAGGCGGTAGCGCGCCGTGCCGGCAAAACGCTTGGCTTCGGTGTCGCCGAGTTCGGTCCAGGATTTCAGGTCGGCGGTTTGAAACGGTGCTGGCAGCGCCGGTCCGCCACGGACGAAGTCGACATGCCAAGTGCCGGTAAGGGCGATCGGCTCGCCGCTTGGCGCGGTGTAGGTCCACGCGGCATCGGCGGCGTCGGGCTGGTGACGAGTGCTCGTGCGCACGATGAGCGATTGGCCGCTGGCCAGTTGGAGATAAACGGCCGCGCGCGGGCCGTCGGCTTTCAGCGCGGCGCGGCCGGTGCGGCCGGTGAGCGGGTCGAGGATGAACGCTTCCTCGGCGGCGACGCCGAGCGTCACCCAACCATCGAGCGGGTTGGCACTGAGGTTCGCGAAGAAGTAGTCGTGACCGAGGTCGTGGCGGCGGCGGGTGAAACTCACTCCCGCATCCACGATCGACTCGCGGCGGACCTGTTGTGCGAAGGCGGGCGTGGCGAGCAGGGTGTCGGGTGCGAGTTGGCCGATAATGGTGGCGGGTGTTTTGCCGAGTGCGGTGAGCAGTTCCTTGAACGCCGCGCGGCGCTCGTCCAAGCGGCCGTAGCCGGGAACGTCTTCGGGGAATTGTTGCACGATTACCGTGGCGCCGGCGGTGGCGAGAGCCGCGATTTGCCGGAGTGTTTCGACGGGCATGCGATGGGTGGCGGGAACGACGAGAATGCGCGCGGTGTTGCCGCCGGGTGTGCGAAGATGGTGGTTGTTGCGGCCGGCGGTCGTGGTCGCGGCGAGTTGCGCGTCGGAGATGTAGTCGAAGGTGATGCCACGCTGCTGGAAGGCTTGGGCGAGCTGGCCCATCGGCGATTTGGTCAGCCAGCTCACGTCGTGCACACCGAGTTGGTTGATGAGTTTGCCGGCGTCGTTCCACACGTCATGCACGGGCCAGTAGAGCAGCACGTCGGTGTCGGGCGCGCCGGCTTGGAGGATCGACTGCACGCGAGCGACGTAGGTGTTGAGGGCGGCAAGGTCGGGCCAGAGCGGGTTGCGGTCGTTGAACTCGGTCGAGGCGTAGAACAGCCAGCCGGGCCACGGCGCGTCAGTCGGCGAGTAGGCGTTGCCGTGATAGACGATGTGGTTGATGCCTTCGACAAAGAGGCGGTCGATCTCGGGCTTCATCATCGACGGTGCTTCCTTCCAATGCTCGCGCAGCCACGTGAGCGTCTCGCTCGACACGAGCTTGCGGCCGGCAACGTGCGCGGCGGAGGACGCGACGCGGATGACGAGCGACTCGGGCAGATCTTGATCGTTGCGCAACTCGGCGATGACGCGGCGCAGGCCGGGAATCGGAAACGGCGTGGAGCCGAAGACCTCGGTCTCCGGAATGTCGGCGGTCGCGTAGAGATCGAGCAGATTGGCGGGCGCGCCGTGCGACTGGTTGCGGATGATCCACCCGCGCTCGTGCGACCATTTCGCCCAGCCTTGCAGATACTCGAGGTGCAGTTGCGCAAGCGTGGCGCGGTAATCGGCTTTAACGCGCGCGAGCGTGTCGGGCGGGCACGGTTTCTGGTCGAGCAATTCGGCGGCGAAGTCGTTCACGTCGTAGCCGTGCATCGCGCGGAAGCGTTCGACGACGGCCGGCGTCCAGCTGGCGCCGTAGTATTCGAACGAGTCGTGGAACTGGCCGCGCACGAGGTCACGGGGGAATTTGTCGAATGCGGCGCCGAACGGCGCGAGGTAGCGGTCGAGCGCCGTGGCGGAGAACGGATCGAGGACATTGCCGGCGCCGCCGGGCGCGGCGCGTTTCACCTGCATTTTTGTCGGCTCCCCGGCGAGGCGCCCGTCCTTGAGCACGAGTTTCTGCGAGGCGTCGGCAGCGGAAACATGCGGACCGCCGAACGGCCAGCCGGTGCCGGTCGCCATGTCGACGCCGAGGCTTAGGCGCTTCGCTTCGCGGCCGGTGTGTTCGAGCAGCTGCATCCAACGCGACGAAAGAAAATCCACGTAGCGCGATTCGTAGCCGCGCGCGCCGTAGATCGGCGTGATTTCGACACCGCCGATGCCAGCGGCGGCGAACGACTCGAGTTCGCGCGTGAGGTTCTTCTCGTCGACGCCACTGCCGGGCCACCACCAGCGGACCCACGGTTTGTTTTCGCGTGTGGGCTCCGGCCACGTGGCGAGCGGCGCGGCGGTCGAAACGGCGCACGACGCGGCAATCAGGGAGAGGCAAACGAGCACGACACGGGCTGGGACTTTCATGGGGTGCGAGGCAGCGATGAGCATTGCGCCAGATTCGGGGGCGCAGCTCAAGCGGGCGCGTGCCGGTTCTGACTGAACGAAATAAAAACGCCGCCCGGTTATGGGCGGCGTGAGGCGTGTCAGCGTTGCTCGGTCTCGTCCTCGTGGACGGGCTCGATGTGGCCGAGCTGATGGTCCGGGTGTTTGCCGAACAGCACGCGGCACACGCAGTAGATGAACAGGGTCGTGACGAAGCCGACTGAGAGAAGCATGTTGATCCAGCCGCCGGTGGTCATGATTGGGATCCTCCGTTGTTGCGCGCGGCTTCCCAGCGTTTGCCGGCGAGTTTGATCATCAAGCAAACGAAGATGATTGTGATGACGATGAAGCCGAAAGCGATCCGGGCGGATGCGCTGGGCGTCGGTCCGACGAGGTCGGTGATGTAGCCGGTCGGTTTGAATTCCGGCGTGCTGAAGCTGAAGTTCCAGCCGAAGACGTTCGCGAGAATAAACATCACGAAAATCACCGCCAAGTAGAGCGGCGTGATGTATTTCATGATCGGTTTGTAGAAATTCGGGATGCGCATCTCGGCGCCTTGGTGCGCCTCGTCGAAGCCCTTGTCGATGCCGATGACCCAACCGAAGACCACGATGAGAGCCGCGCCGCCGATGAAGATGCACACGGTGCCGACCCAGAAATCGATCGTGTCGAGCGCCTTCAGGTCCTTCGAGAACCACCAGACCAGCGACGTGCCAATGGCGGTGAGCAGGCCGAGGATGAGCATGGCGGGTTTGCGGCCGACGCCGAGACCTTCCTCGAAGAAGGCGATGCCGGGCTGGAGCATCGAGAGCGAACTGGTGATAGCGGCGAGGAACAGCAGCAGGAAGAAGATCGTGGCGAAGAACGCGCCGGCGGGCATCTGCGAGAAGACGTAGGGCAGCACATTGAAGCCGAGGGCGAAGGTGCCTTGGCCCACGATGCCGGCAACGCCGAGGAACACGAACGCGGCGGGCACGGTGATGAGGCCGCCGAGCCCGACTTCGCAGAATTCGTTGGCGGAGGCGGCGGTGAGGCCGCTGAGCACGACGTCGTCCTTTTTCTTGAGGTAAGAGGCGTAAGTGATGATCGCGCCGAAGCCGACCGAGAGGGAGAAGAAGATCTGTCCGGCGGCGGCGAGCCAGAGCTGCGGGTTCTTCAGGCCGGTGGCGATGTCCTTCGGGTTCCACATGTAGCCGAGGCCGTTGACGACGCTCTGGTCCGGTTTCGCGGCGTCGGGTGTGCCGAGGGTGAGCACGCGACCGAGAATGATGAGCGCGATCAGGATCAGGATCGGCATGCCCCATTTGCAGACGAATTCCACGCCCTTGTTGATGCCGCGGTAGATGAAGTAGAAATTAAAAATGTAGACGAGGATGACGAAGATGCCGACGTCGTGCAGGCCGAAGTGGATCGAAGCGCCGTCCTCGCCCGCGCCGGTGAAACGCGTGAAGAACTCGCCGAAGTTGACGCCCGGCTGGTTGAAGGTGCCGGTCGCGGCGTTCAGCGCGTAACCGAGGCACCACGCTTCGATGTAGACGTAATACATGTAGACCATCACCGGCACGATGAAGCCGAAGAGACCCAGGTATTTTCCGATCGGGTGGCGGACGATTGAGTAGAAGATGCCCGGCGAGGAGTGAAAGCCCGCGATGCCGCCGCGGCGGCCCATGGTCCACTCGGCCCAGCCGATCGGGATGCCGAGCAGCAGGAGCGAGATGAAGTAAGCGATCATGAATGCGCCGCCGCCGTATTGGGCGGCGAGGCCGGGGAACCGCAGGAAGTTGCCGAGGCCAACTGCGCTGCCAGCGACAGCCAGGATCACGCCCAAGCGCGAACTCCAGGCTTCTTTCGGAGGGGTATCTGCCATGGGTGCGCGATGAAAGGGGAACGCGCGGCGCGAGCAAACCCCAAGTTTCGTTTTTCGCGGTAGGGCGCTCCGCGCTTGGCCGGTGGGATTCGCTTGGACACCTGCGTGGTCTTCGCTTGTCTCACCCGCGCGTGACGCTCCTCGACCGCTACCTGCTGCGTGAATGGCTGAAGATCTTCGGTCTGCTGCTGTGCGCCACGACGGGATTGATGATGATGGCGTCGCTCTACGACGACTTCCGCGACCTGCTGGAAATCAATGTCGGGCTCGGGGAGACGCTGAAGTATTACGCGGCGCTGATGCCGAGCCAGCTGTCGGTGGTGCTGCCGTTGTCGCTGCTCCTGTCGCTGCTGTTCGTGCTCGGAAAGCTGCATCGCAACAACGAGATCACGGCGATCCGCGCGGCGGGGTTGAACATCTTCAGCACGACGCGCGTGCTGTGGGTCGCGGGCGTGGGGTTGTGCGGCGTGACGCTGTTGCTCAACGCCTACATCGTCCCGCGCTCGGTCGAACGGTCGCGCGGCTTGAAGGAGTCGTATCGCATCCAGGCGGAGCTGAAGAAGCCGATGACGAGTTCCGTCGGGATGGTGCCCAGCGTCACTTTCGACAACCCGCGCGCAAATCGAATGTGGTATATCAATCGCTACAGCCGGGTCGCGAAAACCGCCTACGGCGTCACGGTTTCCGAGCTCGACGCGCGGCGGCGGGAAAAGACGCGCCTCATGGCGCGCGAAGCGACTTACGATGAGGCGAAGGGACAGTGGTCGTTCCGCGATGGGCGCGAGGTGTGGTTTGACGTCGATGCGGGTGAAGTGATGCGCTCCCGGGCGTTCGAGGCGAAGACGATGCCGCACTACAACGAGGATCCCAAACTGATGCTGATGCTCTCGTTGAAGGCGCGCGAACTGTCGTTCTTGGAGCTCGAGCGGATCGTGGAATATTTCACCGCGGAGGATAATCCCAAGGTGACGAGTTATGCGGTGCGCTATTACAGCGTGCTGGCCGAGACGCTCGGGCCGCTGATCATCCTGGCGATAGCGGTGCCGTTTGCGGTGTCCGGCGTGCGCGTCAGCCCGGTGGTCGGTGTGTCGAAATCGATCGGCCTGTTTTTCATTTATTATCTGCTCACCAACATCGCGTCGCTGCTGGGGGCCAAGGGCTACGTCGACCCGCTCTGGGCGGCGTGCCTGCCGAACTTGGCGATGGTGGGCGTGGGCGCCTATTTGTTCGGCCGGCTGCGGTGACGCGGGATCGGGTGCATGGCCTTGACGGAACCGGCGGTGGGGTTGCCGGAAAGTCAGTGGACAATCACGAGCCGGTAGAACACGGGGCGGCTGTCTTCCGTGGCGCGGCGAGTTTTCCAGATCTGCGTGGAGCCATCGTCGGAGTCCATCAGCGAGATGAGTCCGATCGTGACCCAATTGTTGAGGTCTTGGGAGACCTCAACTTGATAGGTCAAATCGTTGCGATCGGAAGGGCGTTGGTGGATGAATGTCATCCGCCCCTCCACGATTTCGATGCGCGTGTTGGCGACGCTGGCGCGACGTGGATCGAGGCCCATCGCGTATTCGACGAGGTTGCTCAATCCGTCAGCGTCGGGATCCGCGTTTGGGCCACTGAGGGAGGCATCCGCGCGTTCGGCCTCGCTGAAATATTGCAGCTGCCACGCGGCGAACGTCGTCCAGAGAGTGAAGGTGCGTTCCACCTCCGGGGCCGGCAGGAAATTCGTGTTGCCTGCCTGGCTGGCCCGCACGGTGACCGTGCCGGCACCGCTCGGAACAAGCGATTGGTCCGCGAGACCGGCGGGGCCGCGGACGACGGTGAACGCCACGGGCAACCCGGACGACGCCGTGGCGGACAGTGGGATCGAGGCAGGACTGAACGGGCGGTCGGCGAGCGAAGCAAAGTCGATCAGTTGGGGCGCGCGGTCGATCACGAGCATGCCGGTCGTGGAGCCGACGTAGTTTGCCTCGTCGATGATGGCGCTGACGGTGTGCGAGCCGGCCGTCGTGGGGGGAGTAGGGCTGCCGTCGTAGGTGACGACGACCATGAGATTCGCGGGGGACGTGACGATCGAAACCGAGTGCGCGCTGCCGTCGTAGGTTGAGCTCAGACTGCCGAGCGTGAGGGTCGCCGGCGCTTTGTTGACCGTGAGGGCGCGTTGTATTGCGAGGCCGACGTAGTTTGCCTTGTCGTCAGGGGTGAATGAGACCGTCAGCATCCGGGTGCCAGCGTCGAGGATCGTGCCGGCATCTGGCAAGTAGGTGAGGGTCCCGGCGACGGCGGTGGTGGCGTTGAGTTGGGCACCGGAGAGCGCGGTGCCGTAGGTGATGGAGTCCGGGTCATTCCACGTGACCAGCGGAACGGCTTTCGCGATCGTCAGCGTGCCGGCGGCGGAGCCGGTGTAGTTGCTGTCGGTGATGGTGGCGACGACGGCGTAGGAACCGGCGTTGGTTGCCGGAGTGAGGCTGCCGTTGTAGGTCAGGCTGATCGCTAGATTGTCGGGGACCGTGGTCACGGTGGGCGTTTGCATCACGCCGGAATACGTCCTCTCGAGATCGGAGAGCGTCACAGTGGCCGGGGCGGGTTGCACGGTGAACTGCCGGGTGGCGAACGCGGTGGTGAAGCTCTCGGCATCGGTCGGTGAGAAGGAGGCTGATAGAGTGTGGGTGCCGGCGTTGAGCACTGTGCCGGCGGCGGGCGAGTAGGTGAATGATCCGGACGCTGAGCTGATCGCGTTGAGCTGGTTGGAGGAAAGCGGAGTGCCGTAGGTCACGGCAGCGGGATTTGGCCACGTTATTGACGGGGTGATCTGAAAAGGTGGAGTGGTGCGGCCATCGGCGCGGAGGAGGAAGTAGGTGTCGCCTTCGCCGGCCGACGCAGACGATACCCCGATTGCGATCTGCACGGGTAAAGTCCGCCGGATCAAGGAACCGTCGCCCAGTTGGCCGGAGCTGTTGGCTCCAGTCGTCCAAAGAGAGCTGTTCGTTTTTACGAAAACTGAATGCGTGGAGCCGGCGAATGCCACGGCGACCCCGGCAGCGATTTGGACGGGTGTAGTTCGCATCGTTTGCGATCCATCCCCCAACTGGCCGTTGCTATTGTCACCCATTGCCCAAAGCGAACCATCGGTCTTGACGAAGACCGAGTGTGTGACGCCCGCTGACGCGTTCGAGACTCCCGTGCTGATCTGGATTGGCGACGATCGATCGGTGGTGGAGCCGTTGCCAAGATTCCCGGAGGAGTTTGAGCCTGCGCCCCAGAGTGAGCCGTCGGTCTTGACGAAGAGGGAGTGGGATGAGCCGGCCGAGGCGGATGCCACTCCGGTGGCGATCTGAATCGGAGTGGAGCGATTTGTGGTCGTGCCGGTGCCGAGTTGGCCGCTCAGATTGTAGCCGACCGCCCAAAGCGAACCATCGGCCTTGATAAAAAGCGTGTGGCCGAACCCCGCGGAAGCGGCGACAACACCGGTGGCGACTTGCACGGGCGTCGATTTGCTGGTGGTCGAGCCGTCGCCGAGCTGACCATAGGTGTTCGATCCCATCGCCCAGAGCGTGCCGTCGGTTTTGACGAACACCGAGTGCTGGTAGCCGGCATCCGCGGAGACGACGTTGGAGGCGATTTGAACGGGGGCGGACCGGCTGGTTGTGGTGCCGTCGCCGAGTTGTCCGGAGGAATTGGCGCCCACGGCCCAGAGAACTCGATTCGCGTCGATGAAAAGCGCGTGGAACGTGCCTCCGGAAACAGCGGTGACGGCTGTTGCTATTGGAATGGATGATGCGCGGACGTCGACGAGTAGGCCTAGCCGACCACTGGAATTGGAACCCATGCTCCACAGCGAGGAATCCGACTTGATGAAGAACGTGGAGTTGGAGCCGGCCGAGACCGAAATGACGGCAGTGGAGATCGCTACCGGAGCGGATCGGCCGGTGGTTGTGCCGTCGCCGAGTTCGCGGAGCGAATTCGATCCCATGCCCCACAGGGTGCCGTCGGATTTGATGAAAAAGCTGTGGGTATCGCCTGCCGACGCCGTCGTGACGCCCGTAGTGATTTGGACGGCGCTCGTCCGAGTCGTCGTAGAACCGTCGCCAAGCTGACCAAACGAATTCGAGCCCGTCGCCCAGAGGGATCCGTCGGTCTTCACATAGAGGCTGTGAGAGTTGCCCGCCGAAGCGGTGACGACGCCAGTGGCCACCTGCGCGGCGGACGAGCGCTTTGTGGTGGTCCCATTGCCGAGTTGACCGCTCGAATTGGCTCCGGTCGCCCAGAGGGATCCATCGGACTTCACAAAAAGGGTGTGGGCGGCGCCGGCTGAGGCCGAGGATACGCTTGTGGCGACCTGGGCGGGAGTATTCAGGTTCGTGTTCGTGCCGTTGCCGAGTTGGCCGTCGGAGTTGAGACCCACGGCCCACAGCGACCCGTCGGTTTTCACGAACACGGTGTGATATGCACCTGCAGAAACCGATGCGACACCCGTGGCAATCTGAACGGGAGTTAATCGGGTGAAGTTGGATTTGTCGCCGAGTTGTCCATACGTGTTGTCTCCCATCGCCCAGAGCGTGCCGTCCGTCTTGAGGAACACGGTGTGGTATTGGCCGGATGCAATCGCCGCCACATTGGTGGCGACTTGCACGGGAGTTGACCTGCTCGTCATGGTCCCGTCGCCAAGTTGTCCGTATGAATTGGAACCCATGGTCCAGAGCGAGCCATCGGATTTGATAAAGCATGAGTGGACATATCCTGCTTTGGCGGCGGTGACGCCCGGGTAGTTGGGGCTGGAGCCAGGGCGACTCAAAGGCACATTGGCCGCGCCCAACTGCCCGACGCTGTTGGAACCCACACCGAACAATTCGCAGCCATCCGCCCCCGCAGCCGCTTGGTTTAGTGCGTGGGAGGCGCCGGCAATCGTCACCACCGCACTTCGGCTGACGTTGGTAGCGTTTGCTTCGACCGAGACGGTCGCAATCACCTGTCCGCGGCCGGGATTGGGTGTGACCGCCACCCATGATGCGTCGGTGCTTGCGTTCCACTCGCTGCCGGTGTCCACGAGCAACTCGTAGCTCACGGCGGCGGGGCCGACGGTTTTGGTCGCGGGCGACAATGTTACTTGGGCCCAGCCCGACGTGACGAGCAGCAAGCCCAGCATTCCTCTCCAGATCAATGTGCGCATGATTTCCCGCGAGGTCGTTCGATGAAGGTTAAGCTTATCGGAAAACACGACCGACGTAGTCGCCGTTCGGGCCGTGCATGCCGCCATCGTCCCTCAGCGTGCCGACGAATTTTCCACAGCCATCGATAATGCGACCTTGCGCGTCGCGGTGGCCGATGAATTTGCCTGCCACTCGCACGACACCCGTCGAGTCAACTTCCACGCGGTGTCCGGAACCATCGTGGAACGTGCGCGCGCCGGACGGCGCCGCCGCGGTGGCGGACGTATCGGGAGCGTCATCCAGCGCGGAAAGCGCGCTGTGGGCCGCCGCCGTGGCCTGAGCGATTTGACCGATCGCCTCCGGGGCGACGGCTGGGCGCGAATCCACGAATACGGGCCGGATGTGCCGATGCACCCGCAGCCAATACCAGAGCGCATACGCGACGAGACCCAGCCCGAGCGCGCATTGAAGGATGCCCGGGAGCGTCCCCGCGACGCCACCGAGCTGAAGGGAGGCGGGGCCGTAGTAGAGCAATAGCGCCGCACCGGCTCCGGCGCTGCCGCAGCCCGCGTGGAGGTAGAGGTTGATCTTCCAGCCGCGGGAGAGCGACGAGCGCGGCATCGTGCGCGGACCGCGCCACCACCACCAAGCCCCCGCGATCGCGTAAGCGATGAGACCGACGGGATGTGCTCCCAAAATTGCGAAACCGAACCACGTGAGGATCGGACCGAACCACCGGCCGATCAGACTGCCAGAGCGAGCGCCGAACATGATCGCGAGCTTCGTTTCGTCTTTGTTCATGGGAAAGGGGCGGGTGTTGACACCGCGAGGTTGACGCCAAAGCGCTGCCTTGCACGGCCGCGGCCCGGCCAGGTGCGGCCCGGCTCGCTCCCGCGAGATCAGCTCTTTCATCCTAGCAACGGGCGCTGCCACCCGCATCGGGGACGCTCCCCTATTCGCAGCGGCGAGGACAGCTCCGGCTGTGGAAACAAATGCGCGGCCCCCGGCCTTGACCCTTTTCCGGCCCGCGACTTCATGGCTCGGTCGGCTTGGGTAGGCCATCTCTGGCGGACGCTCTTCTATGTGCGCAACTCTTCGAACGGTTGGGCCGACGCTGGCGTGTCGGCTCGTGGCAGGTTTTCTCGCGGCGGCGATCGTCGCTGCGCGCGCGCAAGCGCGTGAGCCGGCCACGATCGAACGGACCGAGGGAAAAGTCGTCGAGTTGACTCCGCTCGAAGTGACGGGCTCGCGGTTGAAACGCGCGCAGGCGGAGAAATTGACGCCAATCCTGCGCGTCGAGCGCAGCACGATCGAGCGCGCGGGCTATCTCCGCCCGGAGGATTATTTGCGGCAGCTACCGCTCGGCGTGAGCGGCGCGCAGGACACCACGAGCCCCACGACTTTTCAACCCGGGATCACCTCGCTGAACCTGCGCGGGTTGGGCTACTCGAGCGGTCTGCCGCTGGTGAACGGTCGCCGCGTGGCGCCGTTCGGTCAGGCGGGCGCGGCGCAGTTGGGTTACGATTTCGGGTCGATTCCCTTCGCCGCGCTGGAACGGATCGAAATCGCGAAGGACGGCGCGTCTGCCGTCTACGGCAGCGATGCCGTGGCCGGCGTCGTCAATTACCGGCTGCGCACGGATTTCGTGGGCACGGAATGGCGCGGCGGTTACCGCGCGCTCGAAGGCACGGACGCCGGCGCATGGAACGCGGGCCTGCTGCACGGTTGGCGCGCCGGCCGTGCGCATGTGGTGTTGGCGCTCGAGCATGATGACGGCCACTCGGTGCTCTTCGCGGATCGCGCGATCTCGCGCAGCGAGGATTTCCGTGCGATCGGCGGCTACGATCTCCGCGCGCCCTACACGTTTCCCGCGCATCTCGTGGTGCCGGCGGGCACGCCGGGTGTGCCGGTGGAGTTGACGGGTCGCTTGATCGCGCCGGGCGTGGGGCTCGCCAACGGACTGGTGCAACTTCGGGCGACGCGCGCTCCGACGATCGCCGGATTCGTGGTGCTGCCGCCGGTCACGACCAACGGCGTCTATACTGCGGGCGACACGCGCAACGGGCTCGATCGCGCCGCTTACAGCACGATGCTGCCGCGACTGCACAACACCGGTGCGTGGCTCTACGCGACTTACGAACTGCAGCCGAATCTCACCGTATTTTGGGACGCGTCCTTTCGTCATCGCATCGTCGGGACGACCTACGAGCCTTCGACGATCAGCCTCGTCGGCGAAGTGGGCTTCGGCGACCTGCCGGGCGGACGCATGGTGTTTCCGGCGAAAAATCCCTACAATCCCTTCGGCGTCGATATCGTCGATCTGACGTTCTACCTCCCGCAAATGGAGGCGCGGGACAACGAGATGACCGTCGAGACGCCGCGGGTCGTAGCCGGGGCGAAAGGCGAGCTGGGCGGCGATTGGGATTGGGAGGCGGCAGTCACCTTTGCGCAGAGTCGCGTGGCTTCGCGCTGGACCAAATTCCTCAGCGACCAAGCACTCCAGGACGGTCTTTCCGGGCGGCTCGGCGGCTGGTTGAATCCGTTCGGCCCGTCCGATCCGGGGGTGATCGAGCGGCTGCGCACAGATTTGCGCGACCTGCAGCTGGCGCGCTTTTGGATGGGCGATGCGCAGGCGCGCGGGCCGCTCTGGGCCTTGCCGACCGGCACGGTGCAGGGAGTTTTCGGCGGTGAGTGGCGCAACGATCGCTTCATCCACCGGCCCGATACGCTGCGCGGCAACGGCGGCCTTGTCTCGCTCGCCCGGAGGCCGCCGCGCAACCTGCATCGCAGCGTCGCCGCGACTTACTCGGAACTCGCGGTGCCGCTCGGCGCGCGGATGGAGTTCACCGTGGCGGGACGGTGGGAACACTACCGCGATTTCGGCGACCCCGTGAAACCGAAGGCGGCGTTCCGCTGGGAAGTGGCGCGGGGCGTCACCTTGCGCGCGACTTACAGCGAGGCGTTTCGCGCGCCGGAGATGCTGCAAGCCTACACCGACGTGCAGGAAACTTTCGTGCAGACGGCGGATCCGCTGCGGCCCGACCTGGGCATCTACACCATGCGCGTGTTGAACGGCGGCAATCCCGCGCTGCGTCCGGAGGAGACGGCGGTGACTTATCTCGGCGCGGCATGGGAGCCGGCGTTTGCCCGCGGCCTGCGCCTCGCGGCGGATGCGTGGGGCTACCGGCAGCGCAATCTCATCGGCACTCTCGGTGCCGCGACGATGCTGCGCAACGAAGCCACCGTCGCGCCCGGCCGCATCGTGCGCGGTCCCGCGCCCAGTCCGGGCGTGGCGGGAGAAGTGATCCAATTGAATGACACCTTCGGTAACTTCAATCGCTACACGACCACCGGTTGGGATTTGGAGGTAGACTATCGTTGGCGCGTCGGCGCGCACCGGTTCGGCGTCAATGCGATGGCCGTCATGCTCGGTTCCGCGCGGCGGCAGGTGCTGGGATTCAACGAGACCGAGAGCGTGGACTCGATCAGCTTTGCAAGGTGGCGGGCCAACGCGCGGCTCGATTGGGGCCGTGGTCCGTGGGACGCGACGCTGCACTTCAATTGGATTGGCGCGCAGGATGGACCGATGCTCGCGCAAGGTCTGCCGGGCTCCGCGGACGATTTGCTCCAGACGAATCTCAGCGTCGGTTGGTCTTGGCCGCGCGGAGGCCGGGTGCGCGTGGGCGTGAATAACGCGTTCGATCTCGATCCGCCGCGCAATTACCAAAGCCGCACCGGCTACGCGAACGGCTACTACGATTCGCTCGGCCGGACGTGGTTCGTGACGTGGGAGCGCGCCTACTGAGATCGTGGGGCCGGGCGCGCGCACGCCGCGCGCACCTGCTGGATCGCGTCGCCGACCGACATCGGCTTGGGCAAGATCGCATCGAAACCAGCGGCGCGGCACAGCTCGATCATGGCGGGAGAGCGGATCGCGGAGACCAACACCCAGCGTGGCGGCGTGCGCCAGCGGCCTTGGAGGCGCGTCAATGCTTCGAGACCGGTGCCGTCCGGGAGATTGAAATCCAAGATCACGAGCGCCACCTCCGACGGGAGTCGGTCCGGCGCAAGCGCGGCGAGGCGCTCGAGGGTGTGCACCGTGGCGCCGAGCGGTTCGAGGACGTCCTGCGCGTGCTCGGCGTGAGAGCGCTCGTCTTCGACGACCAGCACCTCGAGTTCGAAGGGCGGCTCCGTCGCGTCGGCGACGCGGCTGAGGACCGGCAGGTTCACCGTGAAAGTCGAGCCGCGCTCTGGCGTGGATTCGCACGCGATGGAACCGCCGGCGAGATCGACCAGCCGTTTCGTCAACGCGAGGCCGAGCCCGTGCGAGTCCTGATCGGGCGCGCGCCAGGCGGTGCGCTGAAAATCCGCGAAGAGTCCAGCGACTTGCTCGGCACTCATACCCGTGCCGGTGTCTTGCACACTTACGTGCACGGACTCGGCACCGTCGGGCGTTGCGTCGAGGCGCAGCTCGATCCGCACTTCGCCGGTTGCAGTGTATTTCACGGCGTTGGACAGCAGATTGGCGGCGATGCGGCGGAAGTTCGGCAGGTCGAGCAGGACGGTGCGCGCGACGGGCGCGGCGCTGCTGCCGTGGAGGGCGACGCCCTTGGCCTCGGCTAGCGGTCGAAACAGATCGACGATGCTCGCGAGGGGTTCGTCGAGCGGCACCCAGCTGAGGCGCACCGGAATCAAGCCCAGTTCGTAGCGCGAGAGGTCCATCGAGCCGTCGAGCATGAGCTGGAGATCCGCGAGGCATTGGTGGATGCGCCGAGCGTCGTCCGGCGCATCGGGCTGACGCGCGAGTTGTTCGGCGAGCAGAGTGGCGCCGAGCAGGGGGGTGCGCAGTTCGTGGCTGATGACGCCGATGAATTCCGCGCGGCGCGCGTTCAAACGGTGTAACTCCTGGTTCGCCTCGACGAGCGCCGTGGTGCGCTCCGCGACTTGACTCGCAAGTTCGTCGCGACGGCGGCGCAGGCGCCACGTCCACACGGATGCGCCGACCGCGAAAGCGGCGAGGGCCACCAAACCGATTCCCGCGCGATACCACCAAGTCTCCGAAAAACGCGGCGCGACGGCGAACGGCCACGCGATTGCCGGGCTCGCTTGGCCGGCGAGGTCCACGGTGCGCACTTCGAGCGCGTAGTCGCCAGCGGGCAGGCCCGCGAGGTCGCGCCACCGTGCGTCGTCGGTGTGGCCCGTCCACGTGGATTCTGTGGGCACGAGGCGCGACTCGAGCCGGATGGGCAACGGGTGCATGTGGCGCGAGAAAGCGAATTCGACGCGCAGCCGGCGCGCGTCGCGGAGCGCGACGGGTGCGGCGAGTTCGAGCGGCTCGCCCTTTTCGCCGGTGCCCGTGGTGAAATACGGAGGATCGAGCAAGCGGACGGGAGCGCGTGATTCCAGCTGCGCGAGATCGATGCGCGCGAGGCCGCCGGTGCCGCCGAGCCACCAGACGCCGGGCTCGCGGAATTGCGCGGTGAGCAGGCCGACGTTTTCCAACACGGCGACCGGCGCGGCGTCGAAACCCGACAGCGCGCCATCGGGACGAATTTGCACGCGATAGAATCCGTAAACCGGCGGACTCGCGGGATCGCGCCACGGAGCGCGGAGCTCTGCCACGGCCCACGCGTCGCCGGCGGTCGAGGGCGTGAGTGCGAAGGGACGTGTTTCCGCGAGTGGTGCGGTAGCGACGCGGGCGAAGCGTTCGCTGGCGTGTGCTTTCGTCCAGACGGCTTCGCGGGTGAAAAGGTAGAAGCGCTCGCCCCATTGTTGGGCGTTCACGATCCGGCCGATGCCACCGTCCGGCGTGCAGAGTTGCGCGGGTGCGCTCTCGACCACGCGATCGCCCTGGCGCGTCAGTTGGAACCGCGTGACCTCGCCAGTGGCGTTGCTCACGAACAACTCGCCCGCACCGCCACCGTAAACGCGGTCGAGGGATGGGAAAGGGCGCTGCCAGACCGGGGGCCAGATCGGCCGTCCCGGTGGCGGAGAGCTGAGCGTGGCGGGATCTTGCCGCGCGCTGAGCCCCTGCAACTCGGCGAAAATGAGGACGTGGTCGTCGCCGGGGAGGTGCAGCACGCTGCGGCCGGAGGAGTGCACGTTTGGCTCGGGTGGCAGATCTTGCCCGTTCGGTCCGTGGACGCGATTGCGGTTCTGGCCGGCGGTGACGAGGCCGAGTTGAGGGGAATCGAGGATCGATTGGACGAGCGTATCGAGCTGCGGCACCAGATGCGCGACCGCTCCTTCAGCGGCCGGCTCGATCCGATGCAGGCCCATGGCGTCGCCGACGAGAAGTTTGCCCTGCACGCGGGCGATGGTGTTGATGGCGCTCGGCCAGCCTTCCTCGCTCGGCCAGGTGGTCACGAGTCCTGTGGTATCGAGTGCGCATAGGGCGTTGGGCGCGATGACCCAGGCTCGGCCATGGCGGTCGAGCGCGAGCGCTTCGACGGCGTTGTCGGGGAGTTCCTTGGTGGTGACGGTGGCGTGCCAGCGGATCTCGCCGGCGGGCGAGAATCGATAGATGCCGCTGACGTTCGTCCCCATAAGCGTGTCGCCTCGCGGGAGCAGATCGGCGGTGATGACCACGAATTGATCGGCTTCCTTTTCGCGCGGCAGGGCCGGGACGAGTTCGCCGTCGCGGAGGCGCTTGCGTCGCGCGGTGTTGAGGACGACGTCGATGCCGGAGCCATCTTCGCCCAACACGCGGATCGGCGGGACGATCCCGTAGTTCACGTGCGGAATCGCCTCGGCGCGGCCCGACTCGTCGAATTTCCACAGGGTGACGAAGTTGGTGGCGCTATCGGGCGCTTTCTCGCGTTGCCACACGTAGCAGGTCCGACCGACGGTCGACGCGAAGAGCCGGCGCTGATTCGGGAACGAGTGGACGGTGAATTTCCCCTCGCGCCAGACGAGCAGATGCTGCGAGGTCACGAAAAAGACGGTCGCGCCGAGACAGTGGATTTCCCAGAGACGGTCGTAGTCGCGTGCCGCGGCGGGCAGGTGCGAGCGAATCGACGTGTAAGCCCAGCCGCCGGTCGGCTGCGGCGCGAAGAATCCGAGTGCGTCGCTGCTGCCGGTCCAGACGCGGCCGGCGGAATCCACCGCCACGGCGCCGACGGGGGCGGGGGACGGAAGCGGCAGTTTCTGCGTGCGATAGCCGTCGTAAACGAGCAATTCGCCGTTCGCGGCGAACACGCGGCCGCGCGCATCGATGGCGAGGCCGAACATCCGCCGGATCGCCTCTTCCGCGCGGAGCGGGATGATTTGCACGGGCAATTTGCCTCGTTCGGCGGAGTTCGCCGCCGCGAGCGGCGCGGCGACGAGCGCGAGCAGGAGGGTGTGGGCGAAGGCTCGGAGCCAGTGCGACGAGCGGTGCGGGCGCGGCATGCTAGAGGCGCACGGTCTCTACGAAACGCGTCGAGGCGGCCGCGAGTTCGCTGGCGTCTGCGAGATCGAGTTTGTTTTTGATGTTCTCGCGGTGCGCTTCGACGGTTTTGACGCTGATGCCGAGATGGCGGGCGATTTCGCGGTTGGGCAGGCCGGCGCCGATCATCTGGAACAACTGGAGTTCGCGGTCGCTGAGCCGGTCCAATTTGGGATCAGCGGTGCGGCTCAGGCGTGCGTCGCGGAAGACGCGCGCAAAAGTTCTCGGACTCAAATAGGCGCGGCCCTGACAGACATTGTCGAGCGCGAGGAGAAATTCTTCAGGCGGCGCGGACTTCATCAGGTAACCGGTTGCTCCGGCTCGCAAGGCGCGTTCCGCATAGACGGTTTCCTGAAGCATCGAAAACACCAGCACGCGACAATCGCGGTGCGCGGCCACGATCTGCGCGATCAGCGCCAACGCGTCTTTGCCGCCGAGGAGAAGGTCGAGCAGGACGACCGCTGGTCGACTCATGCTGATCAACGCCAGCACGTCATCTGCTCGGTCGGTTTCGGCGCAGACGGTGTAGCGCCCGCTTTGCTCGAGGAAGAGGCGGATCCCATTTCGAATCACCGGATGGTCCTCGACTAACAGGAGGGGCACACGGGACACGGGAGAATTCATACGAGGGGCTCGTCGAAGGTGCTGGCGTGTGAAGCACCAGCGTGGCCCACCGCCGTGCGGCTGGCAGCCCGTCGAATGTGATCGTTCTCGACGCTCACGTGCGAAGATACGACGCGCCGTTGGCGTCGATGATGCAGCCGGTCATGTTTGCGGGGGCGTCGGTGGCGAGCCAGCCGATGATCTCGCCCATTTCTTCCGGCGTGCCGACGCGGCCGAGCGGGTGTTGCGCGAGCACGTCGGCGGCGCCGGGACCGGTGAGCGACGAGGCGGCCATGTCGGTGTCGATCCAGCCGGGCGCGAGGGTGTAGAAATAGATCGAGTCGGCCGCCAGCGCGCGGGCCAGGGATTGGCCGAACGAGTTGAGGGCCGCCTTTGAGGCACCGTAGGCGGGGGCGGTGGGTTCGCCGCGGAAGGCGCCGCGCGAGGTCACGTTGATCACGCGCCCGCGACGGCGCGGGCGCATGTATTGGACGGCGTGGAAAATCAGGTGCGCGGGGCCGAGGAGGTTGGCGGCGAGCGTGCGTTCCCAGGCGCGGCTCCAATTCGCGGCCGACACGTGGCGAATGTCGTGCTCTTCGAAGATGCCGGCGTTGTTCACGAGCACGTCGATTTCGCCGAAGTGCTGGAGAACGGCCGCGATCAGTGCCTCGCATTGCACGGGATCGGAGACATCGGCCGCGACCACGGCGTGGCCGGTGCCCGGCAGCGCGGCCACGACGGCGCGGGCAGCGTCGGCGTTTTGGTGGTAGTGCACCGCGACCCGGAATCCGCGGGCGGCGAGGTGCTGGGCGGCGGCACGGCCGATGCCGCGCGAGGCGCCGGTGACGAGAGCTACGGGAGAAAGTTCGGCGGCCATTTCAGGAACTCGAGCGAAGCGATGCGATTCCAGTTGGCCAGCAGAATGACGCCCCACACGACGAAGCAGTTGATGTAGGAGAGAAAGACGGCGGCGCTCCCCATGTCCTTCGCGCGTTTGGCAAACGGGCGCTTGGCGAGCGAGATGTCGTCGATCGTCCACTCGATGGCGGAGTTCACGAGCTCCATGATGACGATCAGGAACAGCGAGAAAATCATGATCGCGGTCGACACCGCGTTCACGGGCAGAATCACCGCCAGCGGCGTGAGCAGAGCGACGAAGATCAGGTCTTCGCGGAACGACGGCTCATGCTTCAGTGCGGCCCAGAAGCCCTCGACCGCGTAGCGGACGGACGAAAAGAAGTTCTGAAAACTCCGCGTCTTGTTCTCGGGCTCGATGGGCGCGTCGTCTGGCACGCGGGCAGTCCAGCCGGGTAGGGCGCGGGCGACAAATCGAAAGTGAAGCGCCGGACAGCCATGGCGTGCCGTAGCGGTGGTCTGCGACCGCCGAAGGGTCCGGCGTCCACGATCGTCGGTGGTCTGTCACCGCCGCGACCGGGAACCGGCGGCGCTCCTCAGCCCGCCAGCAGGCGGAAGCCGTGGCCGGGCGCGTGTTCGAGGCCGATGGCTTTGATGGCCTGCTTGATGGTTTCGTCGTGGCAGCCGATGAATTCCAGCAGCCGGCGCACGAAGCGGGCTTTGGTGGCATCGTCGATGGTCATGACGGCCCAGAACTGAGTGCCGTCGATCTGGCGCGCGTGATTGTGGGCGCGAACGTCGTTTACCTCGTCGCGGCTCAGCATCAGGTAGCGGCGGGCGCTTTCCTGGTGCGAGATGAAGTCGGCGAAATCGCAGGCGTAGCTCTTCGCCGCCCAGGCGAGAAGCGCAAGGTAACGCTCCGTGAGATTGGGCAGCGCGGTGAATTCAGCGCTGACGAGGTAAAAGAGCAGGTGGTCACCTGCGAGGGGTTTGCCGGCACCTAAAAGCGACGCAAGAACCTCGGAAGGCGGCAGGTTTTTGGCCGCCGCGAGCCGCTGCAGCGCGGCGAAAGCCTCATCGCTCAGCTCGACGTTTTTCATGCTCCTAAGGTGGCGGCATGTTGGCCGATCGCAATCGCGGTGCGACGAATGACAGGGCAACGCGGACGAAGGAGGGTGAGCAAACGGTGGACGTCGGTCCGAGGTGGAGCGACTTGACCCCAGGGCGCTCGTTCTTGAACGCGTTGAGGTCAACGCGTTCCACCCGGCGCGAGGTCACTCCGTCGCCTTTGCCGGCGGCGGGGCGCTGGCTTGAAAATCCCGTTGCACCCGCGCGAGGTAGTCGGTCTGCAACTGCTCGACTCGCGTGTAGCTGGGCGAGCGCCAGACGAGGCCCACGTGGTGGCGCTTCTTGTGCCGGATGACGACCTCGGGCTCGGCGAACACCGACAAATCCGGCCATTCCTGGCGCGCGAGCGACATGATCAGGCCGGCGTAGTCGCGCCGCCACAGCGGCACGCGATAGGCGGATTCCTGCGTCTCGACCTTCGCCCATTCGCGCCAGAGATTGAGGCCAGTGGCGGTTTCGACCAGATCCATGATGTTCGCCCCGCCGACGCGCGCGGAGGTCTCGAGGAAATGAAACGTGCCGTCGGCCGCCTGGATGAACTCCGTGTGTGAGGCGCCCCGCACGTGGCCGAGGGCTTTCAGGACGGTGGCGTTGGCCTTGATCAGCGCGCGTTCCTCGGTTGAGCCGTGCTCGCAGATGATCGTGGAGAAGACACCGCCGCCGTGCATGACCGCCAGCGGCGGCGCGCCGTAGCGGCTCGCGATCGCAAAGACCACCGCTCGATCATTGATGAGGCTGTCGACGTGATAGACGCGGCCGGGGACGAACTGCTCGAGCAGGTGAAAGGACTGCTCGTCGCCGAGTGCTTCGAGTTTCGGCCAGAGCTCGTCTGGCTTTTCGATTTTGTGGATGCCGAGCGCTGAAGCCGAGAGGCGCGGTTTGAGCAGCCACGGGCCGGGCACGCGCGCCATGAACGCGCGGATGTCGTCGTAATTTGCGACGTTCGTGAACTCAGGCACGGGGATTCCGGCCTCGCACGCCTTCAGGCGCATCGCGAGCTTGTCACGAAAGTAGCGCGCCGTGGTCTCGCCCATGCCGGGGATGCGGAGGTGCTCGCGGAGCGCGGCGGCGGTTTCGACATCGAAATCGTCGAGCGCGGCGACCCGGTGAATCTTGCGCTGCCGCGCGAGGTAGCTGACGCCTTTGATGACGTCGTCGCGCTTCCAGACCTTGTCCACGTCGGGCATGTAGAAGATCTCGTCGATCGCTTCGCGCGGCCACTCCTCGTGCTGAAGCGATTGCGAGGTGAGCAGCAGGACGATCCAGCCCTGCGCTTTGGCCTCCCGGAGAAACTCGAAACCTTTGTGGAAACTCGCGAGGCAAAGGATCGTGCGCGGCAGGTCCATGGGCGTGGCGGGGTAGCAGGGACGATGCCGATGGATGCGGGGCGGTCAAATGTGCAGAAGGCGCGACCCCACCCGATAAAGCCTCCAGCGCGAAAAACTGCTTCTTCAACCCCCGGCTTGCGTCTCGGGAAAGGCTCGCCGAACGTCCGCCCGAGATGTCCACGACCCACGAAAAAGACCCCACCTGGGACCCAGCCCGCTGGCTCCCGACGACGCGCGATGAGATGGAAGCGCGCGGCTGGGATTACGTGGACGTGATTCTGGTCACCGGTGACGCCTACGTGGACCATCCGGCTTTCGGCACCGCTGTCGTCGGCCGGCTGATCGAGCGCGAAGGTTTCCGCATCGCGATTCTGGCGCAGCCGAACTGGCGCGACGATCTGCGCGACTTCAAGAAGCTCGGCAAGCCGCGCTACTTCTTCGGCGTCACGGCGGGCTGCATGGACTCGATGGTCAACCGCTACACGGCCGCGAAAAAGCTGCGCAGCGAGGATGCCTACACTCCGGGTGGCGCGCATGGCTTCCGGCCGGATTATGCGTCCACGGTTTATTCGAAGATCCTGAAACAGATTTATCCGGACGTGCCCGTGTTGCTCGGCGGCATCGAGGCGAGCCTGCGGCGCGTGACGCATTTCGATTATTGGTCGGATCAACTCATGCCCGGCATCCTCGCCAGCAGCGGTGCGGACATGCTCGTTTACGGCATGGGCGAGCTGCCGCTGATGGAGGTGTTGCGGCTGCTGAAACGCGGCGTGCCCTTTTCGTCGCTGACGACGATTGCGCAGACGGCCGTGCTGCTGCCCGCGGGCGAGGCGGCGCCGAAGAACAAGAATTGGGACGACTTCGAGTTGCACTCGCACGAGGAATGCCTCGCCGACCGCGCGCTCTACGCGGCCAATTTCAAGAACATCGAGACCGAGTCGAATCGCGTGAAGGCACGCCGCCTCTTGCAGCGCACCGGCGAGCGGTTGATGGTCGTGAACCCGCCTTACCCCACGATGAGCGAGGCGCAGATCGATTCGTCGTTCGACCTGCCTTACACGCGCCTGCCGCACCCGAAGTATCGCAAGCGCGGGCCGATCCCCGCCTACGAGATGATCAAGCACTCGATCAACATGCATCGCGGGTGCTTCGGCGGCTGCAGCTTCTGCACGATCTCGGCGCACCAGGGGAAGTTCGTCGCGTCGCGCTCGAAAGCGTCGATCCTGCGCGAGGTCGAGGCGGTGAAACAGATGCCGGATTTCCGCGGCACCATCAGCGACCTCGGCGGCCCGAGCGCGAACATGTATCAGATGAAGGGCAAGCAGCAGTGGATCTGCGACGAGTGCGTGCGCCCCTCGTGCATCTGGCCCGACGTCTGCCGCAACCTCGACACCGACCACACCGCGCTCCTCGACATCTACGAATCCGTGCGCAACACCGAGGGCGTGAAGCACGCCTACGTCGCCAGCGGCATCCGCTACGACCTGTTCCTGCACGACAAAGGCGCGACGCCCGAGGTGAAGGCGAGCCACGAGAAATACATCGAGGAACTCGCCGCGCACCACGTGCCCGGTCGCATCAAGGTCGCGCCCGAGCACACGAGCGACCACGTGCTGCGCATCATGCGCAAGCCGAGCTTCAATCTGTTCTATAAATTCAAGGAGAAGTTCACCGCCGCCGCCGCGAAGGCCGGCAAGCCCGACATGCCGGTGACGCCGTATTTCATCAGCTCGCATCCCGGCTCGCGGCCCGAGGACATGGCCGATCTCGCGCTGAAGACCAAGGACCTCGGCTACCGGTTGGAAGCCGTGCAGGACTTCACGCCGACGCCGATGACCGTCGCGACCGAGATCTACGCGACGGGCGTGCATCCCTACGACGCGAAGCCGGTCGAGGTCGCGCGTTCGCCCGACGAGAAGCAGACGCAGCGCAGTTTCTTCTTCTGGTATAAGCCCGAGATGAAGGCGGCGCTGCGCTCGACGATGCAGCGCCTCGGCCTCGAGGAGACCGCGCGCCGCCTGCTCGACGAAAAGAAGTCGACACGCAACGTGACGCCGTCGCCGCACATCACGCCGTGCGGCATGAACGCGGCCGATCTGCGCGCGCAACCGCCCGGCGCGCGGCTCGCGGCGGCCACGAAAGGCGCGAAAAAAGCGATCCAACCCGCCGCGGCGAGCGCGCCGCCGCCGGCGCCGACTGCTCACGCACACGCGCCGAAATCGAAGAAACCGACCGATCTGGACAAGCTCCTCCGCGAATCCGGCGTGAAGCTCCCGGAGAAGAAGTAGCGCCGATCTTTGACCGGCGTCGGCGCAGGTGGCTTGCGGGGCCGTGCGAGAGCGCAGCTCTCTGGCGGCCGGTCGGAGAACAGCGCGGCCTCGCCAACTTCGGCACGACACGCCGAAACACCGCTCTTGCCGCATGCGCGCGATACGCGCAGCTTTGCATCCTCGGAGGTTGGGCCACCTTCGCGGCTTCCCCATGCGTGCGTTCCGCCTTCCTTCCCTTCGGTCCGCGTTTTCCGCGGCGGTGCTCCTGTTGAGTTTGAGCCTCGCGTTCCCGTTGTGCGGCGTCGCCGCCTCGAACGCGGCGGCCGACGATCTGTTTGGCCAGATCGAGAAAACCAAGAACCAAGTGACCGAGCCCAATCGCGAGAAGCTGCAGAAACTCTGCGAACGTTTTCAACGCGAACACACGACGGATGAGCGTGCACCGCTCGTGTTGAAACTGGAGCACGAAGTCCTCTGCGACCTCCAAACTGTGCTGGCGAACGACGACCCGCGGCTGGCGAAGCGGCTGCCGCTCGTCGAGCGCGAGCTGCTGGCGCTCCTTGCCGACAAACCGGTCGCGCGCTACTACGTTCGCGCCCTGCGCTTGAGTTCCATGCCGCCGCGCGTGTCGCCGAAATCGACCGAGTGGCGGGTGCGTCAGCTGATGGACGCCCAGCGACTGGCCGAGGAGTTTCCCGATTTGCAGGAACCCTACCGCACGGTGCTTTGGGTCGCCGATCGCAGCGATTCGGAGACGCGCGCCAAGATGCTTCACCACTTACTGACTCTTCCGCAGGTGGGGCCCGAACTCAAAGACAAGGCCCGCGCGATGCTCGCCGGTGCGAGCGCCGTCTCCGCGCGCGCGCAGGAGGAGGCAGTGCGAAAGGCGCGCCAGGACTTTCAGCGCGGTCATCCGTCGCCGGAGAAGGCGGCGGCGAATCTCCTGGGTTGGGCGCGCCGCTTGCCGGCAGAGCAGGCCACCGAACTCGTGCGCGAGTTGCTGGCGAAAAAAGACGTTCCCGACATGATCGAGAGATCGGCGATCTATTACTTGCGGCGGCTCGAGCAGGTCGGACAACGCCTCGACTATCGCCTGGAGTCGCTCGATGGTCGCGTGTTTCGGGACGAGCAGCTGCGCGGCAAGGTAGTCGTGATCTACTTTTGGTCCGTGCCCCGTCGCGGCAATTCCCAGTCTTTCATGGCGACTGACGTCGTCGCGTTTGCCGCGCAGATGAAGCGGTTCGATACGTCCGATTTGGTGGCGATCGCTTACAACCTGAACGACGATCCGCGGGCCGTGCGGAACTTCACCGACGAGTGCAGACTCGATCTGCCGGTGGTGTGCGATGGTCGCGGATTGCAGGGGCCCTTCGTGCGCCAGCTCAGCCTGCAGACTTATCCGGCTGCATGGGTGATCGATCGCCGGGGTCGCGTCCGTGAGGTGCAGGCGGAGCATCGTTTGCCGGAGACGGTGCAAGCGCTGCTCGAAGAGCCGGGGATCTGAAAAACGGAACGCGACGCCGCAGGAGTCGGGAGCGAGGCGCGGTGCGCTCGGGGATGAGGCGGAGAACCAAACTCCGCACCGGGGATGCTCCCGTCAGCGCTTGCGCAGCAGCGCGGTAAGTTGGAGCACCAGCGGCGCGGCCACGGGCACTTGGGCCAAGCCGGCGAGGGCCATGTCGGGCGAAACAGGCGTCTTCGAATCCGTGCGCGAGGCGACTTCGAGCGCTTCCAACCCTCCCCACGCCGCAGCTACGACCGCGGCGCACAGCGCGAGTCGGAGGATCAGCGGGAGCAGGAACTTTGTTTTCACGGGCGCGAGAAAAGCACGGTGCAAAGCGACACACAAGTGAGCGGTCGTTACACGCCGCGCGCTTGTTTCAAAACGTCAAATCACCGTTGGCGGAGGCGGCTCAGTGACGACCGTGTTTGGCAGCTCATTGCGGTCGTCGGCTCGATGCGGAAACTCCCGCGCCAGCAACTCGCCCGCGCGGGCCACGCCTTCAATCACCGCGTCGGTGTGCTGTCCCGTGCGAAATTTCCGTTCCATGGTGGCCGCGACCTCGCGCCAGAAGGCGTCGCCGCACTTCGCGTGCACGCCTTCGTCGCCAAACAGCGCGAACTGCCGCGCATCGGGTGCGATGAGGATGAGCACGGCGTTGCGCTCTCGAGTGGCCGTCATGCCGAGGCGCGCGAACTCGGCACGAGCGAGCGCCGTGGCGTCGTCCACCGCGCCAGGCCAGAAGACGACGCGCAGCTCGCCGGAGGTGCGCTTCTCCGCGTCGGAAATCGCGCGCTCGATGCGCGCGGGGTCGAGTTGGGCCAGGAGTGTTTTCATCACCATTTTCCTCCGGCCCCGCCGCCACCGAAGCTGCCGCCGCCACCGGAAAATCCGCCGCCGCCACCCGACCAACCGCCGCCGCTGCCACCACCCCAACTGCCGCCGGAGCCCGGGCCGCCCCACCAAATATCCGGACCACGACGGCGCATGCGCGGTCCCCCGAGCACGATGGGACCCCGGCGGAAACCGCGGGCGAGGCGGCTGACGACCACGATCATGACGACGAGGAAAATCACTCCGGCGAAGCCGCCGGTGGCCGCGCCACCGCGCTGGCGCGAGTCGTTCATCGTCCGGCCCACGCCTTTGAACTCGCCGCGCGTCGCCGCGATCATCGCCTCGACTGCCGCATCAACACCGCCGTCAAAATCGCCGGCGCGGAATCGAGGTTTAAGGATGTTCTCGACGATCTGGTGACAGGTCGCGTCGGTGAGTGTCGGCTCCAGACCATAGCCGACTTGGATGTAGATTTGGCGATCCTGTTGGAACACGAACAACACGGCGCCGTTGTTTTTTCCCTTCTGCCCGACATGCCACGCTTCTGCGACGCGGACGGTATAGTCCTCGACAGAGGAGTCCGTCTCCATGCGAGCGAACAGGGCGACGAGAATCTGGTTCGAGGACTCGCGTTCGTAGTGTTCGAGGCGGTTGTTGAGGCGGTCGATCGTCGCGGTCGATAGCGTGCGCGTCTCGTCCGTGACAAAACGCTTCGGTGCGGGCGGGATGCGTTCGGCGGCAAATGCGGCGGTTGTGAGTGCGCTGACGCACAGCGCTAGCGCGAACAGCCGCCGAAAAACTGGCGCGAGCCCGCTCATGGTTTCTTGCTGCCAAAGTCGAACTGCACTTCGGGCGGCGTGTCCGCGCCGGGCTTCGCCGCGAAGTAGGCCTTCGGTTGGAAGCCGAACATGCCCGCGAAGATTACCGCGGGGAAGCGCTTGATCGCGGAGTTGTAGTCGCGCGCGAGGTCGTTGAAACGGCCGCGTTCGACCGCGATGCGGTTTTCGGTGCCTTCGAGCTGTGATTGCAGCGTGGCGAAGTTGCCGGTGGCTTTCAGCTCCGGGTAACGTTCGGCGACGACGAGCAGGCGCGAGAGCGCGGTGGAAAGCTGGCCTTGCGCGCGCTCGAACTCGGCGAGCTGCGCGGCGTCGCTCGGCGCCTTGCTCGGATCGAGCTTCACCTGGCCGACGGAGGCGCGCGCGTGGGTGACTTCGGTGAGCGTGGATTTTTCGAAGTTCGCTGCGCCTGAAACGGTGGCGACAAGATTCGGGATGAGGTCCGCGCGCCGTTGATAGACGTTCTGCACTTGGGCCCATTGCGCATCGACCGCCTGGGAGCGGTTGACGAGGCCGTTGTAGCTGCTGATCGCGGCGAGCGCGAGGGCACCCACGAAAGCGGCCAGCAGGCCGAGAACGATAAGGAGAGTTTTCATGTCGCGGGCAAAGTGCACCGCGTGGCGCGGCAGCGCAAGCGACGCGACATTACACGTGTTCCGGATTTTTCATCGGGCGACACGCTGGCCCGTGAGGCCTCACTCATTGCGCAGCGCCTCGGTCGGCGCGACGTGCGCGGCACGGCGCGCGGGCAGCCAGCACGCGAAGAGCCCGATGGCGATCAGCAATGCGGACACGCTCGCGAAGACAATCGGATCGGTCGGCGAGACCAGGCCAAGAACACTATCCAGCAGCCGCGTCGCGCCAAACGCGCCGGCGAGTCCGAGCACGAGGCCGACGCCGAGTTGCCCGACGCCGCGTGAAAGCATGAGGCGCACGACGTTCGCCGCGGTGGCGCCGAGTGCCATGCGGATGCCGATCTCGCGCGTGCGACGCGCGGTGGTTTGCGCAACGACGGCGTAGATGCCGACCGAAGCCATGAGCAGCGCGATGACGGCGAAGGTGAGAAAGAGGGTGCCAAACACGGCGAGGAACCAGCTTTCGCGTGCGATCGCCTGCTGCACGGTTCGCACTTCGAAGAGCGGCAGGTCGGCGTCGAGTTCCTGCACCGCGGTGCGCACGGCGGAGGTGAGTGCCGCCGGATCGCCGTTGGTGCGCAGCAGGAGGCCGATCCACGCCCACGGCTCCTGTTGATGAGACAGGAACGCGAGGGGCGGTGCGTGGCGTTGTTGGAAGTTTTGCACGAGATCGCCGCTCACGCCGACGACGGTGATCCACGCTCCCGGTTTGCCCTCGCGATTCAGCAGGCGGAATTTGCGACCGAGCGGTGGTTCATCGCCCCAATGACGAGTCGCGAACTCGCGTGTGACGATGGCCGCTTCCTTGCCGGGTCGGCCGTCAGCTTCGTCGAAGCCGCGGCCAACCAGCACGGGAAGATTGATCGCGGAGAGGAAATTCGGCGTGCTGAAAACCACCGCGGCGAGCTTGGGCTGCTTCGGGTCGGCCGGCGGTTGGCCTTCGATTTCGACGGAGCGTTGTTGCGAGCCGAGACCCGGAAAATCCGACGTGAGCGCGGCGTGCGTGACGCCTGGAATCGCCGCGAGGCGTTGCTGCAGGCGCTCGTGCATCGCGCGGCGCGCGTCGGGCGTCTCATAGCGCTCGCCTTTGTTGTCAGGAAGCGCGAGGCGCACGCTGAGGATGTGCGCGGCGGGAACGAAGGGGTTGATCTGCTGCACCGCGAAAAAACTCTTCACCATCAAACCGGCGCCGGCGAGCAGCACGACGGTCGCGGCGAACTGGAACATGACGAGGGCGCCCGTGAGCTTGCCGCCGCGCGCGGTGCCGCCGGCCGTGCCGTCCTTGAGCGCGGTGTTGAGGTCGACGCGCGAGGCGCGCAGCGCGGGCACGAGGCCGAAGATGATGCCGGCGGCGACCGAGATCACGGCGAAGTAGGCGAACGCGCGCCAATCCATCGTGAAGTGAATCCAGTAAGGTTTGCCGACGTCCTGGGTCGCGCGGTCAAAGGCGTGCACGCCGAACTGCGCGAGCCCGAGTCCGCACGCGCCGCCGATCACGCTCAGCAGCACGCTTTCGATGAGCAGCTGGCGGATGATTTGTCCGCGCGACGCGCCCATCGCGGCGCGCACGGCCATTTCGCGGCCGCGCCCGATGGCGCGGCTGAGCATCATGTTGGCGACGTTGGCGCAGGCGATGAGCAACACGAAGCCGACGGCGCCGAGCATGAGCAGGAAAATGAGTTTGATCGGTCCACCGTTGAAGAGGTCGTGGAAAGTCTGCACGCGCGGCACGACTTCCTTGTTCGTGTCCGGAAATTCCTTCGCCATCCGAGCGGCGATGACGTTCAGGTCGGTTTGCGCCTCCGCGATGCTGGTGCCGGGTTGGCGCAGGCCAAAGAGCATCAGCGAGCGATGTTTCCGGTCCTCCCGTTCGGGGGTTGGCCGGAGCGCGGTCCACAGCTCCTCGTTGTCGGGAAATTTGAAGCCCTCGGGCATGACGCCGACGATCGTGGCGGGCTGGCCGTTCAGGCGCACCGTGCGGCCGACGACGTCGGCGGCGCCGGCGTAGCGCTGTTGCCAGACCTGGTGGCTGAGCAGGAGCACGGTGGGCGCCCCGGCCTCCCCGTCGGCGGGCACGAAGGCGCGGCCGAGGATGGGACGGGTTTTGAGCAGCTCAAACAGACCGGGCGAGATGATGCCCATGCCGAAACGTTCGGGCGGATTACCGTGCTCGGCGATGATGCCGCCGTCGCGATCGACGGCCTCCAAGCCCTCGAAGGTGCGGTTCTGTTCGCGATACGCGCGGAATTCCGGATAGGAGACCGGGCCGCGGTTGTAGCGGTTCTCCGGCCACTGCTGCGTCACGACGGTGAGCCGCTCGCCGCCGGGCACGGGGACCGGTTTGAAGAGCACGGCGTTCACGAGCGTGAAGACGGTGGTGTTGATCCCGATGCCGAGCGCGAGGGTGACGATGACGGCGAGGGAAAACCAACGGTAGCGGACGAGCTGGCGAAGGGCGAAGCGGAGGTCTTGGAACATCGGGAACCGGGAGCAATGACGCAGTCTCGCGGCGCGTGGACGCGGCGAGAATCGGACGACGAGTTGCCGCCAAGAACCCGCGCGCCGCGCCCGGAGTTGCAGGAGATTTTTTTGCGCGGGCGGGCGGACGTGGCGGAGCACGGTGGGGCGTCGCGTCGCGCGCTTTCCCCTGACTCGTCCCTTGTGTTTTGGCGCGCTTCTCCGCAGCGTCGCGCGAAATCCCCATGAGTTCTGCGAACGCTTCCGCTGCGGCGGCAAACGACCCGAAGGCGCCCATCCCGGGCCAGATCCCCTACATCATCGGCAACGAAGGTTGCGAGCGGTTCAGCTTCTACGGCATGCGGAACATCCTGACGGTGTTCCTTGTTTCGTCGCTGCTGACTTACCTGCCGGAGAGCGATCGGCCGGGTGCGGCGAAGGACGTTTTCCACACGTTCGTGATCGGCGTGTATTTCTTCCCGCTGCTCGGCGGCTGGATCGCGGACCGCTTCTGGGGCAAATACAACACGATCTTCTGGCTGAGCCTCGTCTACTGCGTGGGCCAGGGGTGCCTCGCGCTGTTCGTCGACAACAAAGTCGGATTCTACGTCGGCCTGTTCCTGATCGCGCTCGGCTCGGGTGGCATCAAGCCGTGCATCTCGTCGTTCGTCGGCGACCAGTTCGACCAGACCAACAAGCACCGCGCGAAGGTCGTGTTCGATGCGTTCTACTGGATCATCAATTTCGGTTCGTTCTTCGCGTCGCTGCTGATGCCGATCTTCCTGAAGCAACTCGGGCCCGCGATCGCGTTCGGTATTCCCGGCGTGCTGATGTTCATCTCCACCGTGATCCTGTGGGCCGGTCGCAGGAAATACGTCATGGTCCCGCCGACGCCGCCGGACCCCAACTCGTTCTTGAATGTGTCGCGCACCGCGATCCGTGCGGCGGCGCCGGGGAAAATCTTTCTCGGCCTCGGCCTCGCGCTGGCGGTGGCGTCGCTGGTGCTGATCCCGAAGCTTGGCTTCGTGATCGCCGCGTGCATGGCGCTGGTCGCGGTGATCGCGTTCGGCGGCATCGGCGTGTGGCTGCAACTCGAGCGTGCGCGCGGGGCGCATCCGGACGAGGCGGTCGAGGGTGTCCGCGGCGTGCTTCGCGTGCTCGTGCTGTTCGCGCTCGTGACGCCGTTCTGGTCGCTGTTCGACCAAAAGGCCTCCACATGGGTGCTTCAAGGCAACGCCATGCAGCCGCTGCACCTGTTCAACGTCGAGGCGCTGCGCGAGAGCAGTCCGCTGCTCGCGACGATCTTCGGCGGTTTTGCCACGATTCTGCCGTCGCAAATGCAGGCGTTGAATCCGCTGCTCGTGATGCTGCTGATCCCGTTCAACAATCTCGTGCTCTACCCGTCGCTGCGGAAAATGGGCATCGAGGTCACGGCGCTGCGTCGCATGGGTGCGGGTATCGCGTTTTCCGGTCTGTCGTGGATCGTCGTCGGCTGGCTGCAGCTGGTGATCGATGGCGGTTCCGCGGTCACGATCGCGTGGCAGGTGCTGCCGTATGCGTTGCTCACGCTCGGCGAGGTGCTCGTCTCCGCCACCGGCCTCGAGTTCGCCTACAGCCAGGCGCCGCAATCGATGAAGGGCGCGCTGATGAGTTTCTGGCTGCTGTCGGTCACCGTCGGCAATCTCTGGGTGCTCGTCGTGAATGCCAGCGTGAAAAACGAAGCGGTCACGACCGCAATCGCCTCGACGGGTTTCGGCGTGACGGCGTTTCAGATGTTTTTCTTTGCCGCGTTTGCGTTCGTGGCGGCGGCGATCTTCGGCGTCGTAGCGCGCAGTTACCCGGTAAAAGACCACTACCGCAAAGCCTGACGCTGTTGCGCGGGAGCGCAGGGTCGGACGCGACCTCCGCTCCGCGCGGTTTGGCGGCGCAGGGAATCGCCGCTCTGCCGCTCAGTCGGCCTTCTCCACCGCCGCGCACGTGCGTCGGCGGTGTTCCGCGAGTTGTTTCGCGACGCAGTCGGGGCAGATGCCGTGACTCGTGCCGGTGGCGAACTTGGAATCGAAATAGTCCTCCATCGAGAGCCATTGATCGTTGTGGCCGACCTTGCGGCACCATGCGCAGATGAGAAGGAACTCCTCGAGTTCGTGCAGACGATGCAGCAGGCGTCGCGTCGAGAAGTGCACGATCGCCCACACGAGGGCGACTGTCACGGAGCGGATGATCGCCCGCGACCACAGAAACTCCGGAGACTCTCCAAACAGGTAATGTGGCAGGCGGAGAATTTCCACGAGCCACATGATCACGACGAGGCTCGAGAATCCGATGGCTTGCCAGCGGAGGATGCTGCGGCCGCTCACGTGCGTGGGGCGAAAGGGTGACACGGGCTCCATGCAGGGCTCCGGACGGGAGGCGGCAAGTCATTTTCCCGAACGCACCAGACCGGAGCACAAAGATGCTGCGCCGGGAGAACATCCGGGCTGATCTAAGGCTGGGGGCGCCCGGAGCGGTCTGTTGCGCTTTTCCGTAGGCTGAAATACGGGTGGCTCCGCATGCCAGCGGTTGCGGCGTTGCTCTAACCTGAGACTGCTGCGCTCCTCCCGGTGCGGCTTCCTTGTGCCGTGAACAAAAATTCTGCATCTGCCGACTGGGGCGACACCGCCGACGATCGCGATTTGCCGATTGAGGCGCACGCGACCAGCAGTTCGCTTGATTCGGTGCTCGCGGCGGAGCTCAGCACGGCGGGGCTATGCGCGCACTTTTGGCAAGAGCCCGCGGCGGCAATGGCTGCGCAGGCGAACATCAAAGGCCACCACGCCCTGGCGCTGCTCGAGCTGGCTTGGAGCAGCGGAACCTGTTTTCACGCGGCTACGCGGGCGGGCGCCGCCATCCTCGGCACGGCAATGCTCGTGGCGCGGTCGTTCCGCCCGTCAGATCCGGACGGGCGGCGTTAGTGTCGTTGCAACCGGTCACTCGCGACGGCTCGCGCGGCAGGTCCAGAGGCGCAGCGCCGCGGCGAGGGCGGTGATGCCGAAGAAACCGATGCTGGGTGAGCCGCCACCGCCACCGCCGCCGCCGGAATTGCCTCCTCCGTTCGGAGGCGGCGGTGCGGCACTGAGGCTAAGCGTGGCGGCCGCGCTCTCGGTCGAGCCCCAGGCGTTGGCCACGGAAACGGTGTAGCTGCCGGCGTGGGCGCTCGATATCGCCGCGATCGAATACGTGGCGGCGTTCGCGTTGGGGATGAGAGCGCCGTCCTTCTTCCATTGGTAGGTGAGGGTGCCTTCGCCGCTGGCGGTGACGGAGAACGTCACACTCGCGCCGACGGCTGCGGTCTGGCTGGCGGGCTGCGTGGTGATGCTCGGCACGTTGCCGAGGATGCGTAGAGTCGTCACGGTGCCGTCGGGTTCGATTTGTCGGATGACGCTGTTGCCGGTGTCGGCGACGTAGAGCGTCTTGCCTTTGATGCCGATGCCTTCGGGCTCGTTGAACAGCGCCTGCGCGCCGCGACCGTCCATGAGGCCGGCGACCCCGGGAGAGCCCGCGACCGTGGTGACCTGACCGAGCACGTCGATTTTGCGAATGGTGTGATTGCCGGTGTCGGCGACGTAGAGGTTGCCGTCCGGATCCATGACGAGGCCGCTGGGCCGACTGAGGCGCGCTTGCGTGCGCGAGCCGTTGGCGCTGCCGGCCTGACCCGGGAGACCGACGTAGGTGCTGACTTGGCCGTTGGTCTGGATGGTGCGGATCGTGTGGTTGCCCTGGTCGGTGACGAAGATCGTGCCGTAGGCGTTGTTGCCGGTGCCCCAACTGATCCAGCTGAGGTTGTCGCGGCGCGTGACGAGCGAGTGCGGGCGGTTGAATGTGGCGGCGGTCCCGAGCGCGTCGGAGGTTCCGGGTAGACCGGCCTGCCCGGCGAGCGTAACGACGCGTCCGGCGACGGTCACAGTGCGCACGGTGTGATTGCCCTGATCCGCGACAATGTAGTTGCCGGCGAGATCGGCCGAGACGCCGGTGGGCTCGCGGAAACTTGCGGTGACGCCTTCCCCATCGGCGGCACCGAGCGTGCCGGCTTTGCCGGCGAGGGTGCTGACCGAGCCGTCGGAATAGACGCGCACCGTGGAGTTTGAAGTGTCGGCGAGACCGATGCGGCCTTCGGCGGAAAGAAAGAATCCGCCCGGTTCGTTGAAGCGCGCGGTGGCGCCGCTGCCGTCCGCCGAGCCCATTTCGCCGGCTTTGCCGGCGAGCACGACGGGGCGCAAATCGCTGCCGATCTTGAGCAGGGTTTGCGCGGCGGCGTCGGTCACGAAGAGGTTGCCGCTGGTGTCGACCGAGAGCCCGGACGGGAGCGTGAGCGGCGATTGGAAAGTGCTGAGCAACGCGCCGGCGCTCGTGACGCTGGCGCCGCCCGTCGCGGTGACTTGGTAGCGATAGAGGTAGTTGTTCATCGCGGCGGAGGGCCGGAGAACTTTGAGCAGCGCGGTGCTTGTGCCGGCGTAGTCGTCGCCGTCGGCGAGCGTGGCCCATGTGGCGCCGCCGTCTTTGGAGACCTGCCACACGATGCTGCCGGCGCCGCCGGTCGTCGCGGCGAAGGCGACTGTCTTGCCCGCCACCGCGATCTGTTCGGAGACGATGGGCAGCTTCAGTGTGAGCGTGGCGCCGGTGCTGGTGACGGAACCGAGGGCGTTGGTGACGGTGACCGTGTAGACGCCGGCGCGGTCGATCGAAAACGGATTGAGGGTGTAGGTCGCGCTGTTGGAGCCGACGATGGTCGTGCCGTCGCGGGACCAGCTGTAGTTGAACGGTGGCGTGCCCGAAGCGGCGACGGAGAGGGTGACGGACGCGCCGGCGGTGACGGTCTGCGAAGCGGGTTGGGTTGTGATCGTCGGGGGCAGGCTCACCGTGATCACGGCGGGAGTGTCGGTCGGTCCCAGAATGGGTCCCGGCGTATAACGGCTGCCGGTGGTGCCGTCGGCGAACTGGCCGTAGCCGTTGTAGCCAGTGCCCCAGAGGGTGGAGTCATTGCGGCGGAAGAGCGTGGAGTATTCTCCGCCGACCGCGTCGGAGACGTCGGTGGCGATCAGAATGGGAGTGGAGCGGTTGCTCGGGGAGAGATCGGCAAGCTGACCATACGCGTTGTGGCCGGAGCCCCAGAGCGTGCCGTCGGTTTTGAGGAAGAGAGAATGAAACGACCCTGCCGCCACCTTGCGGACGGCATCCACGATCGGCACGGGAGTGGTGCGCGCGGTGATGTTGGAGCCGTCGCCGAGCTGGCCATTGGAGTTGTTGCCCATCGCCCAGGCAGTGCCGTCGACCTTGACGAACAACGAGTGGTTGGCGCCGGCGGCGACGCTGGCGACGTCGGTGGCAACCTGCACCGGGGTCGTCCGCGTGGTGAATGTGCCATCGCCGAGCTGGCCCCAGTTGTTGAGGCCCATGGCCCAGAGCGTGCCATCGGTTTTCACGAAGAGGCTGTGATTCACGCCGCACGCGAAGGTGCGGACGCCGGTCGCCACTTGGACGGGAGTCGCGCGCGCGACCTGCGTGCCGTCGCCGAGCTGGCCGGCGTTGTTGCCCATACCCCACAGCGTGCCGTCGGATTTAAGGAACAGGCTGTGTTGCGAGCCGGCGGCGACGGCGGTGACATCGGTGGCGACCTGGACCGGTGTGGTGCGGCTGGTCGTCGTGCCGTCGCCGAGTTGACCATAGTAATTGTAGCCGGCGGCCCAGAGCGTGCGGTCGCTCTTGATGAAGAGCGTGTGGTGCAGGCCGCCGGCAACGGCGACCACATCGCTTGCGATGCGCACGGGCTGGGGGCGGTAGTAGTTGCTCGTGCCTTGGCCGAGCTGACCGTATTGATCGGCGCCTGCGCCCCAGAGCGCGCCATCCGCCTTGACGTAGAGGGTGTGATTGCTGCCGGTGCCGAATGTGCTGCTGAACGGCGTGAACGTGCGCGTGGTGCCGGTCGCGTCGGTGACGGCGACGGCGTAGATGCCGGCGTCGGCCGCTTGCGCGCTCGCGATGGTGTAAGTCGGTTCCGTCGCACCGGCGAGGACCGTGCCGCCGCGTGACCATTGGTAGCTCAGCGGGGCCGTGCCGGTCGCTTCGACGGTAAAAGTCACCGCCGCGCCCTGCGCCACGGTTTGTGAAAGCGGGAACTTGGTGATCGTCGGTTGGGCGACTGCGCTCGCGGTGAAAGCGACGGCGAACACGGAGCGGAGCAGGCGACGCAGGAGGGCGGAGGTAAGAATGGCGGTGGCCATGGCGGAGAGGTCCATGGCGAACGACAACCGAGCCGGCCAAACCCGCTAGGCGCGATGGAAAATCTCCCGGCGCCGTGCTCACCACGGATGCGGGCCGGCCCACTCGCGGCGCGAGGTGCGGCTCAATGCAAGGGCAGCAGGATGTGCCCGAAGCCAGACGCGCCTCACCGCGGAGCGTCGCGCGCCGTGCGGCCGCCGCACGCGGCAACTGCGCAAAGCTTCGAGTGGCGGGAAAGACCTGATGGCCTGGGGGCTCGGTTTGCTGAGCGGTGGGGCCGGTTCAGGGCGATGGTGAGCGCGCATGCCCACCGGATGCCGGCCGCGCCGGCGCTGCAGGAGTGCGGTTGGTCGCGTTCGAGTTGGGGCGGTCGATGCGAGGAATACTACCAAAGCGGCACGAGGGATTCTCCTCCCCCGAGACAGTGACGAACGGCGTTGCGAAGCGTGGTGCGGTGGTGATGCTTCCGACGCGGGCCAGCAACCAAGGAGTAGTCATGAAACAAGTGATTGTTGATCGGCTCGCGGGGGAGCGTGCGCGCTTTTCCGCTTTGCGTTGGGTGATCGGCGGTTTGATGGCGCTGGTGTTCGTCGCGGCGGCACAGGCGTCGCAGACAGTGCCAGACGGGAAGTGGTGGTCGGTCGGAAGCAACATCTGGTATGTCCACAGTTCCTTCGGAAATCTGCTCGTGGCCGACGGCACGGCACAGGGCAGCGAACTCGACGGGGAGTGGTATACGCGAGAGAACGAGAAGCTGCTGCTCGAACTCGTGCCGTCGGTCGGGTTCACGACGGGCAGCACCTGGCCGGTAGGCGCGACGGCTCCGACAATTAACTACCGCGTCATACACGACGGCGTCATCGGCTATCGCGGCGAGTTCTACGCGCTGCTCGGGCAATGGGTCGCACCGAATCCGAGCACGACGTGGACGCAATTGTGGGACGGCGCGATGACGATCTCGCTCCAAGCCTTCAACGGTCAGTATCTGTGCGCCGAGGGCGGCGGCGGGCAAAACGTCGTGGCCAACCGCAACGGCGTCGGCACGTGGGAGCAGTTCTCGATGTGGAGTCTTTCCGGCGGCTACCTGAAGAACGGTGACACCGTCGCCATGGTCTCCCGCGACGCGTCGTTCTTGTGCGCGGACAAGTCGAATGCCGACAAGTTGATGGCGAACCGCAACGGCATCGGCGATTGGGAAAAGTTCATGATCGTGAAGGTGACCGAGGGCGACGAATACATCCGCCCTGGCGACACCATTGCCTTCGTGAGCGAGAGCGGCGCCGGAAAGTTCTGGTGCGCGAACAACGGCGGCGGCTCCGACGTCGTCGTGAACCGCCTGGGCGTGGGCACGTGGGAGCGCTTCGTCATCGGCTTCCCGACGCCTTATCCGCGCTGATCTCGGTGCGGAAATCCTGCCCGGCGCGCGCTCCTGCCGCCGGGTTTTTCTGCGCCCGCCCGGGACGCGTTCGGCGCAGTTTCGCGGGCAGCCCGCCTGGAATTCAGGGCAGGTGGCCTTGAATGAGCGCGATGCGGTGAGTCTGACCGCGGTAGCGAAGATTCACGGTGCGGTGCTTTGCGTCCCAGTCAAAGCTGTCGGTGTCAGGGGCTGGAGGCGATGCGCGCCGTGGAATCGGCGTGAGCTGGTCGGCGGTGTGCTCGCGCCAGAACCAGCGCACGAGATTGTCGGGGGTGAGCAACAGCGTGCCGTCACCGCGCGCACCGCGGAGATCGAGCACCCACGCGCTGTAACTTTGGTAATTTCCGCGCGGCACGAATTCGCTGTGGTCGGTAAACCAGCCGGCGGCGTTGGTGACGGCGACGCGGCCCGGCGCGAGTTCGTAGAACCGGGGCTCGGCGAGGTGCCGCGTCGGTCCTTCCACCGCGCGCAACACGGAGCCCAGCGGCGAAAGCGCACCGCCGACGACGACGGCGCTCGTTGTGCCGACCGCGGCGAGAGGATGGCTGCCAGCTTCGTGCGACTGACAGCCGCTCACGGCTATCGTGAGGACGGTCAGCAGCCAGGCGTGGAGTCGCGAGGTATTCATGGGCGTGAACCGCGGCGCTGCGGCGCGGGAGCGTCCGTCGCGACCAAACCGAGCGCGATCTGAGTCTTCTTCGGCAGGCCGGCCGCGACGAGCGTGTGACTGCGACCGATGCGCTCTCGCAGCTGCGGCTCGGGCAGCGCGGCCAGGTCGGCGACGTGCACCCAGTGGCGTTTCGCGAAATACGGCGCCTGGCTGATGCCGTCGATTTCGGTGAGTTCGTCGAACTCGTCCGGAGAAACCTTGAACGTGACGCCCTCGAGCAAAGTCCCGTCCAGTGAGAGCACGAGGAAGACCTTGCCCGCGACCTTGTAGACCAGCCCGCCCCACTGCGCGACGACGGTGGCGTGCGGGAGCGAGAGCGCGAAGGCTTGGAGGCGATCGAGTTTCATGGGGAGCGGCGGGTGTCGCTTCAGCGCGCGGCGCGGATTTGCGGAGTGAGCTGCATGATCTGGTGGGCGACGTCGGCGATGTTGTAGAGCAGCGTGAACTGGTGCTTCGAGAAATCCTGCGGCGCGGCGCGCGCGGCTTCGCGGATGGCTTCGAGCAGGGCTTTCACGTCCTCGTGCGCATCGCCGGCGGCGGGACGCAGCGAGTCGGCGGCCTCGTCGAGCGCGCGTTGCACGGCGTGGACCAGCGATGGGAGTTCGACGGTGACTTCACCGGCGGGCTGGCGGTGCGCGCCGAAGGCCGAGATGTAGGAGAGCAGGGCGTGGTTGAGATAGGTGAGCTCGAACGTCTGGTCGAGCAGACGCCGGCGATTGCGCGGCTCGAGTTGCATGTCCTGCCACGCGAGGGCGAGGGCGTTGTCGGCGCGATGGGCGGCGCGCCGGGCGATGCGGTAGGGCAGGTCGTCGTCGGTGGAGGCACGGCGGTATTCGCCGAGCACGGCGCGCAGATACTCGGCGTTCTTGTGCAGCGCGGTGTCGAGCAGCGTCGGGAGCCGCTCGTGTTGCCAGGCGGGCCAGAGCAGGCGGACGGAGAGATAGGCGAGTCCGGAGCCGATGAGAGTGTCGATCAAACGCGGCAGCATCAGCGTGACGCCTTGTTGCGAGACGAGGTTGAAGGCGCAGAGCACGAACGTCGTGATGAACACGACCGAGATCGAGTAGTTGCGTTTCAGCCAGAAGAAGAAAAAGAACGCCGAGACGAGCAGGAAGACCAGTTCACCCATGGCGGTGGGCAGCAGTTGCACGACGAGCACGCCGCCGACCACGCCGGTGAAGGTGCCGAGGATGCGCTGGAACAACCGCCGCCGGGTCTCGCTGTAGCTGGACTGCAACACGAACAGGCTGGTGAGGATGATCCACTCGCCCTTGCGCACGCCCGTGAGCTTCGCGATGGCGAAGCCGACGAGGAAACACAGGCTGAGTCGCACGGCGTAGCGCAGGCGGGGGTTCGTCCACGTCAGCTGGTCGCGGAAGCGTTGCCAGAGCGGGCGGCGGTCGGTGGAGAGTTGTGGCGCGGCGGCGGGCGCGAGGTTGTCGCTAAGGTTCTGGAGCGAACGGTGCGAGCGCTCGAGGTTGCGATAGAGCAGCGTGAGTGGGGAATCCGCGGCCGCGCGGTTTTGCGCCAGGCGGTCGCCGAGCACGTCGACCAGCCACTCGAGCGACACGGGGTGGCGGTAAGGTGCGCCGGTCAGCAGGGAGTGGGCGAAATGCCGGGCGGCTTGCGCGAGCTGGCGCATCAACTGCCCGAGGCCCTCGAGCATGTCCTGCTTGGCCGGATCGTCGCTGAGCAAATCGTAGCGCTCATGGCTCGAAGCGGCGCGCTCGTGCAGGCCTTGCAGGAGCATGAAGTAACGCAGGTAGGGCTTGAGCGGCTCGTCGTTCGGCAGCGATTCGCGATAGCTGTTGAGCACGTCGCGGCACTGATCGAGCGCGGAGACCACCTTGACGTTCTGAAGCGCAAGTTCGCTGCGCACCTTGGCCTGCGTGGCTTCATCGCTCGGAAAAAGCCCGGCCTTCACCTCCATGTAGCGGCCGAGGGCCAGGTAGCCGCGAGCGAGTTGCTCCTCGAGCGGGCGCCACGGATGGAGCCGCAGCAACAGCAGCGAAAACACGCCGTAGACCAGCGCGCCGAGGGGCAGCAGGATCGGTTGCCAATACCACGCCGGGGCGATCGAGGCGCCGATCATCGCGTAGATGCCGACGAGAATCGCGCCGAACGTGACCCCGCGATAGCGCTCGCTCAGGCCGCCGATCAGCAGGAACCCGATCGTCGAGAGACTCAGCCCGAGACCGAGGAGCACGGGATAGGGTTGGAGCAACGAAACCGACAAGCTCGAGATGCCGAACGCGACGACCTTCAGCAGCATCGACGCGACGCGCCCCCTCGGGTGGTCGTCCGTCTCCGAGAGCGCCCCGGCAAGCGCACCGAGCGCAAGCGACACCGCGAAGAATGGCTGGCCCAGCAGCACCATCGGCAAGGCCAGGGAGCCGATCGCGAACGTGGCTTTGATGGCGGTGAGGCGGTCGGGTTCGCTCCAGAACGCGCGGCGCGCGGGTTCATACCACGCGCGGGATTTCAGCAGGTCGGAAATTCGGGAGCGCTTGCGCTCGATTGGAGGATGCAGCATCGCCGGAAAGGAGAAACGCCAAACAACGGACTCCGCAGCGTAGCCGCCGCCGGCCGCGACGCACAGCCGTTTTTGCGCTGATGCCGCACAGGCTTCTTCACCCGGTCGCCGCGCGCGCCGGGCAAAATCACTCCTGCTCCCCGCGCTGGAGCGTCGGGCGCGGTGGCGTTTTTCTAATCTGCGGCTGGAGCCGCTGTTTTTTCGGCGCTCCGGAACAACAGCGCGGTGGTCATGAAGAGGAACGCGAAGAACGCGTTCGCGCCGAAGACGCGCGCGACCGGAATCACGGGTTCGACGCTCCAGACGTAGAGCGCGATCACCGGCACGAGCAGTTGCGCGCCGGCCATCGCGAAAAATGCGCGCGCCATCCCGCGCGGCCGGAAGCCGGCCCCGAGCGACCCGAGCACGGCGATGGCGAGCACGCCGAGATACAGCGCGTTGGCGGTGTGGTTCTCGCGGCCGACGAGGCCGACGGCCAGGTTCACCCACGTCATGAACAGCGTGGAGCCCACGGCCGCCGTGGCGGCGGCACGCGTGGTCCAATCCGTCGCCCGGCGAAAGAGAAACCGGAACGCGAGCCCCGCGCTCGACAGGACGACGTAGGCGATGACGAAGTCCGAACCGGTCCAGTTCACTTCGTCGGTGAACCGCATCGCGATGAGCGGCGCGAGCAGGAGGAGCGCAGGAATGAAGAGGGCGGCGAGAAGAAGTCGGTCTTTGAGCATGGCGACAGGATGCCGGGCGTCCGTGAAGCGCTGATGAAGACTCCGTGAAATCGCGCGGAAAGCGACGCCCGGCAAGCGCGAGCGTCCGGAGAATAGCTTTGCCGCGCCCGGGCGCCTCTGGGAGGACGTCGCCATGAAATCGCGTGCGCGCAAGGCGTGGATCGTCGCGGGTTTGGTGGCGGGATGGGCGTTGATTCCAGCGTGGGCCGAGGAACAGGTGTTGCTCGACGCGCGCACGCTGGGGGCGTGGGAGTTCGTCACGCCCGAGAAGACGACCGCGCTTGATGGCGTGTGCGTCGTGCAGCCGGACGGCAGCCTGGCCGTGGCGGGCAAGCCGACGGGTTTCATCGCGACCAAGGCGACCTACGAGAACTATCGCTTGCGCGTCGAGTGGCGCTGGCTGGAAAAGCCGGGCAACGGCGGCGTCCTGCTGCACATCGCGTCCGGACCGAAGGATCGCGCTTGGCCATTGAGTTTCCAGGTGCAGACGAAACACCGAAGCGTGGGCGATCTCTTGCCCATGGCCGGTGCGACGTTCGCCGAGCCGATCACGAGCGCGCCCGGTGCCGCCGCCGCGCGCGTGCACGCCGCCGCAGATTCCGAACACCCCGCGGGCGAGTGGAACCGCGCCGACATCGTCTGCCGCGAGGGAGAAATTTCGGTGTCGATCAACGGCGTCGCGCAAAACCACGTCACGGGCGCGTCGTTGCGCGCCGGCAGGATCGGACTGCAGTTCGAAGGCGCGCCGTTTGCCATTCGCGCGGTGCGGATCGAGTCGCTGACGCCGGCCAGATAGCGCCGAGGAAGTTCCGCCCTCCGCTTGTGCAGTTGTGTCTTGCGGGAGGAGCTGCGTAATCACGCCTCCGGTGCGGGCGTCCTGTGTCCAGCCGCTCGCTCCAAGCAGCTCGTTTATTCCTGTCGTGCCATGACAAAATCCCCTCTCCTCCTTCGTTCCCTGGTGTGCGGGTTAGCCGCTGGGCTCGGTCTCACGCTGGCGGCGGTGGAGGCGGCCGGACCCAGCCAGCCGCTCGCATTTCCCAGCGCCGAAGGCTACGGGCGCTTTGCGCAAGGTGGCCGCGGTGGACGCGTCATCGCCGTGACAAATCTCAACGACTCCGGTCCGGGCAGCCTGCGCGCCGCGGTCGAGGCCGAGGGACCGCGCACGGTGGTGTTCGAGGTGTCGGGTCTTATCGAGTTGAAATCGAAACTCATCGTGCGCGCGGCGAATTCGAATCTCACGATCGCGGGCCAGACGGCGCCGGGGCTCGGCATTTGTCTCGCGAATTACAACTTCGGCATCCTCGGTGCGCACGACGTCATCATCCGCTACATCCGCGTGCGCCCCGGCAACACCTCGGGCACGACGCTCGACGGCATGGGCATGGCGGGCGCGGAGAACTGCATCATCGATCACTGCTCGATCAGCTGGACGCTCGACGAGGCGTTCAGCTCGCGCGGGGCAAAAAACATCACGCTGCAGCGCACCCTGATTTCCGAGGCGCTCAATGCCGCCGGCCACAAGAACTACAAGCCCGGCACGCAGCACGGCTACGCGGCGAGCATCGGCGGCGACATCGGCAGTTTTCACCACAACCTCCTCGCGCACTGCTCCGGCCGCAATTGGAGCCTCGCCGGCGGCCTCGACAAGACCAAGGGCCATTCTTACGCCGGCCGCCTCGATATTCGAAACAACGTCGTCTACAACTGGCAGAATCGCACCACCGACGGCGGGGCGCACGAAGTGAACTTCGTCGCCAACTACTACAAGCCCGGTCCGGCCTCGAAATACTTCGTGGCTCTCAAGGCGCAATACGGCGGCTTCCCCGGCACGCAGCGGTATTTCGTTTCGGCCAACGTCATGCCCGGTCACTTCGGCGTCGATGACCAGGAGAAGGCGCGCACGGCCACGACCGAACGCGGCGGGCGCCTGCCGCAGGACTACAGCCCGTGGAGCGACACGGAGTTTTTCCCGTCGCATGTGCGCACCCAGACGGCGGACGAAGCCTACACCGACGTGCTCGCGAACGTCGGCTGCAATTTCCCCGCGCTCGATCCGCACGACCAGCGTGTGATTGCCGAAGTGCGCAACGGCACCGCGCAATTCAAAGGCAGCAAGACGGGCCTGCCGGGCTTGCCGGATTCGCAGGACGACGTCGGCGGCTGGGACACGTATCCGGAGGTCCGTAGGCCCGCCGGTTGGGACACCGACAGCGACGGCATGCCCGACGCGTGGGAAACCGCCCACGGCCTCGATCCGAAAAACGCCGCCGACGGCGCCGCCGACCGCAACGGCGACGGCTACACCAATCTCGAGGACTACCTCAACGGACTCGTCGGCGAAGCGGCCGCGAGCTGAGTCTCAGCGTCCTTCCGCAATGGAGGCAGGGCCATCAGCCCCGCGGGAATTTGTATCGGTGCGTCTGCCTCGCGCGGCTGATGGCCCGGCCTCCAACTCAGCGAGCGCAGCTTCCGCCCGCCGGTGCGACACTGATGAACTCGTGACCGATTCGCGGGCGTCAGTGGTTGCCTCGCGCTACACTCGCAGCAGCCCGCGAAACCCGCGGCCGCTGTAGTAGGAGTCCGCGCCGTTGTGGCCGATGAAGACGCGGTTGTAGCGGCGGTCGCCGTAGATCGCGCCGCCAAACGCGCGAATTTCCGCCGGCGTTTTCAGCCAGCTCGACGTCTTGGTGTCGAACTCACCGAGCTGCTGCAGCGCAAAATACTGCTCCTCATCGAGGAGATCGACGCCCATGGCGTGGGCGAGCTCCAGGACGCTGCTCTTCGGCGGAAACTTCTTGCGGGCTTCCCGCGCCGCGCGGTCGTAGCACAGGCTCTGTCGCCCCGCCGGGCTTTGCGGCGCGCAGTCGACGAAGAGAAACTCGCCGGATTCCGCGTCCTGTCCGATCACGTCCGGTTCGCCGCCGGTCGTTTCCATCTGGTGCAGGGCGGCGAGTTTGGCGGGGGTGATAGCGTCGAGCCGTTTCTGCACCGCGGCCCAGTCGAGCTTGGCGTGGCGGTTCACGTTTTTCGCGAAGCGTGCGGACAAGGTCTCGAGCAATTCCTGACGCTGCTTCGCCGACAATTTTTCGGCCTTCGTGGATTTCATGGCGTGGAGGGGTGCGGGACGAAACGCGACGTCGGCCCTGGTGGCAATGCCACAGAACGGACAACCGCAAATGTGCTGGAGCAGCGAACGGGACCTTCGCTGCAGACGGCGCAGCGGCCTTCACGCCGTCCGGCGTATCCGTCCGGTGAGCGCGAAAAGCGCGGCGGTCCATGCGACCAGCAGCCCTGACAGAATGTGGATCAGTTCCAAGTGGAGCGCGTCGCGCAGCGTGTCGACGGACACCCCATACAGCGGCGCCAGCCACCGATCGAGTCGCAGGTTCACGATCAGGAGCAGCCCGGCGCAGAGCGTCGCGTGACACGCGAACGTCAGCTGCTGACCGGGCCATCCTGGACGCGTGCGCAACTCCCGCAGGTGCCAGGTGGCCAGCATCACCGTGGCGAAGGTGATGAGCAAAGCCACGCCACCATCGCCGAGGAGCCACGCGAGCCCGATGATCCACCCGGTGCTCGCAACGTAGGAGGCGACGACACCCCACGTCCCGTCTGCAGGCGCGGCGGCGGGTTCCTCGCGGTATGCAACTTCGATCCGCCGATACATGACTACAAACAGCGACGCCAGAACCACCAGGTAGCCGAACCAAATCCCGCTGCTCGCCTCGAGCACGCTCTCGAGTGGCCAATGCCGTTGTTCACCCAGCGCGGCGACTCCCCGCAACGCGAGCAGCAGCAACCCGATCGAGCCCCACAAGGCCGCGTGCCAGCGTCGAGCAAACCGCTGCTGCGGCGGGTTCTGGGCCTGGCGGATGTCGTTCCAGCTGACGCCCAGCGCGGCGAGCATGCCGATCAGCGGTAACGCGAACGCCCACAGGCCGCCGCCAACTTTCAGCGCCAGGCTTTTCGTGGAGCTCATCCCCGCGCCCGAGCCGATGAGCGGCAGGGCGAGTTGGACGTTCGCTGCGAACTGCCGGTCCGGCTTGGTGCGGACGAGCGCCTCCTCGATGAAAGCGAGCATGCGCTCGTGCAGCAGGCGCCGCCCGCGCGAGAGCCGTTGCATGACGGCGTCCTCGCTCAGCCCGAGCGCGGACGCCACGGTCGCGACCGATTGCTCCTCGCGATAATAGAGCACCAGCGTTTCCCGATAAATTTCCGGCAGCTGTCCGATCTCGCGCCACAGCAACGCCTGTTCCTCTGCCGAGACGGCCTGCGTCGATGGCGGCTTCTCGCCCGCGGCCAGTTCTTCTCCCAGGGTGCCGGCCTGATGTGATGGCTCGCGATTCAGACGACGCCGCTCGGCGCTGACGTGGTTGCGCGCGATGCCGCATAGCCAGCTGCGCAGCTTGTGCGGCTCCCGCAAGTCGCCGAGTCGCTTCCACGCGGTGACGAATGTCTCCTGCGCAAGATCCTCGCTGCGGCTTACGCTGCCGGTGAGGCTATACGTCACGGCGGACACCGTCGCTTGATACCGCTCCACAATCGCGCCGAAGGCGTCGCGGCTGCCAGCTCGGCTGCGGGCCACCAATTCGATGTCGTCCAAAGTGCTCATGTTCACCGGACAAGTGGTCGAAATGCGGCGGAACCTGACCGGAATGGTGGACGGCGCGGAGGCGAGGAGATTTCCCGGCGAGTCTGCGAACGAGGCATGGTGCGCCAGGTGAGCGCGTGCGACGTAACTTATCCGCGGCGCGCGGCCTCGATCCTGGCCACGTCGATTTTCTGCATCGTCATCATGGCATCGAACGCGCGCTTGGCCTCGGCGCCGCCGGCGGCCATGGCCTCGGTCAGCACGCGCGGGGTGATTTGCCACGAGAGGCCCCACCGGTCCTTGCACCAGCCGCACTCGCTCGCCTGGCCGCCGTGGCCGATGATCGCGTTCCAGTAGCGGTCCGTTTCTTCCTGGTTGTCGGTCGCGATCTGGAACGAAAACGCTTCGCTGTGCTTGAATACCGGACCGCCGTTCAAGCCGAGGCACGGAAGGCCGAACACGGTGAATTCCACCGTGAGCACGTCGCCGGCTTTGCCCATGGGATAATCGCTCGGCGCGCGGTGCACGCCCGTGATGCGACTGTCGGGAAAGGTGGCGGCGTAGAAGCGGGCGGCTTCCTCCGCATCATGGTCGAACCAGAGGCAGATCGTGTTTTTGGGTGTCATCGGGGAGGTCCTTGGGGGTTGAGGGGGAATGCCCGGCGACGTTCGCGAAGACGACGGGACAGCGGTTCGCCGGGACGAGTCAATTCAGTCAACGAACGACCGGCAAGGTGCCGGACATCAGGGGGGGAATTTTCCGGAGGAGCGTTGTTCTCGAGCGGCCCGGTCCGCGCACGTGGCGCTTCCCGTGTCGTCAGATGGGCGGGCGGGCTGCCTTCGCCACGTTCTCGCGCATGCGGGCCATGATCGCGCCGTGGTCGGGTCCGAATTCGCCCTGACCAATCAGGATGGGGGAGCTGTTGAGTTTGCGATTGGCGGCGAAGATCGGGCGCAGCGCGGCCGGGAAACGGGCCAGATAATCGTCGGGATTGCGCAGCACCACGGCGGTGACCGGCCGGTGCGACGGCGTGCCGACCAGGCTCACGAGCACCGTCTCGTCGCGCAGTTCCACGACGTCGCTCCACTTGACCAAGCCGGTCGATACACCCGCGGGCAAATACTCGAAGCCCTCCGCGTAGAGCCGCAGCGTCGGTGGGTTGCGCAGCCAGCGATAAGCGAAGCCGACGGACAGCAGCAGGCTGACGAGGGCGCCGCCGCCGACGATCGACGCGAAGCCCCACGCCTGCGTTTGCAGGGGAGACTCAATTTCTCCCCATCCGAAAAAGAGAACCCGAATCGCGACGGCGGTCAGGATCATCGCTCCCAGCAGACTCAAAAAATGAGGCCAGCGCGGCGAACGATGGGAGTAAACGGCGGGCGGCGTGGGGCGGGGCGGCATGGGGGCAGCGTGTCGGTCCGCGTCGCTGAGAAAAGCCCAGATTGGCGCGCGAAGGTGGAATGAGGGTGCTCGCTCTTTTTCGGGCGAGGGCGGGGTCAACGTGCGCTGGCCGCGGCTGTTCCGGCGCGGCGCGTCTCGCGCCACAGCCGCGCCAGATTCCAGACGGCGACGATCAGCGGTCCGACGATCTGCCACAGCCCCATGGCCAGCTCGCTCCCGTTGCGCCGCTCCACATGGGCCGACACCGTCGTCGAGAGAACCACTACCGCAGCGACGGAGCCGGCGACGAGCCCGGTCACGACGCTGCGGGCGAGCCACGGTTTCTGTCGAATCGCGGACGGAGCGGCGAAGATCGACACGAGCAGCGCAGGAAGGCCGAGGGCGGCGGCCGGATAGATCAGGAAGAAAACCCAGTTCTCGAGCGTGAATGTCGGTGCTTCGTTCCAAAAACTGGGCGTAAACATCCGTGCCGTGAAGAGCAGCACGAACGGGTAAAACGGCAGCACCCCCGCGCAGAGGAGAAGTTGGAGAAAGCTTCGGAGCATGAGGAAGGGCCTCAGCGCTGGGGGTTCTTCGAGAAAATGCCGAGGCCATTGCTGCCGTTGCCGCGATCGACGCGGTAGTCGAGATCGCCCTTGGCGTTGAGTGTCGCGCTCGCCACCCAGTTGCCCGGCATATTCAGGAACTCGATTTTGTTTGGCGCGACCTGGCGCCAGCGGATCGGCACCCACTGGCGCGGTTTGAGGAAGGGACGGTGAAAATACTCGCCAGTGCCGTCGGCGCGCAGCCGAAACTGTTCGCGCGTGACCGGCTCCGCGTAGGAATCGAAAAACACATCATACCACGTGCCGACCCATGGGCTTTGAGGTTCGGGCGCACTGGCGCAGCCAGAAAGGAAGGCGAGTCCGAGAGCGATTAAAAGCGAACGCGCGAGCAGGCGGAGACGGCGTGGAGTCATGCGCCGATAGAGTCAGCGCCTGCGGCATCGACAAGCGCCAAGTCGGCGGTGAGCGAATCGGCCCTGTCGTTGCGGGAAGAAGGCCCGGAGCGCGCGGCGCGGCGGCAGGTCACTTCACGGCCGCCATTCGCGGAGCGCTGCGTGCGCCAACACGACGGACTTCGGCGATTCTGCGCAGAAGGTGAGCGACCGCGCCGTTCCGCGGTGTTTCTGACCGAATGAAAACGACGGGCTCGCGCTGCTCCTGAACGCAGGGAAACTGTCGGCATGTGGACGCGCCGACAGTTTCTCACCGGCCTCGCTCTGTTGCCCGCAGCGTGGCATGGCCTGCGCGCCGCCTCGGCCTCCACCGCCGGGGAGTTTCCGCCCGGGAAATTCTCCGCCTTCTCCCGCCGGCTCCGACCGATCGGTCGCATTCTCGAACTGGAGGGTTACTACGTCTGGTGCCAGGCGCCGATCGACGGACCCGACGGACGCATCCATGTCTTCTTCTCCCGCTGGCCGAAGGGGAAGGGCATGGGCGGGTGGATCAATGGCAGCGAGATCGCGCACGCCGTCGCGGCGGCGCCGGAGGGCCCTTACGCAGTCACCGGCACGGTGCTCGCGCCGCGCGGGCCCGGCTTCTGGGACGCCACCACGTGCCACAATCCCCATGTCGCGTTTGTCGACGGACGCTATGCGCTTTTCTACCTCGGCAACTCGAACGGACGCACGAACACGAAACGCATCGGCCTCGCGCTGGCCGACTCGCTCGATGGCCCGTGGCAACGCCCCGATCAGCCGCTGCTCGAGCCGGGCCCCGCGGGCGCGTGGGACGATCATTGCACGACAAACCCGTCGTTCGTCCGCCATCCCGACGGCCGCTACTGGCTCTATTATAAATCCTGGAACACGGCCGGCTACGAAGCGGGCCGCCCGCCGGTGCGTGGCAATCGGAAGTATGGCCTCGCGATCGCCGATCAGCTCACCGGTCCCTACCGCAAGTTCGATGGCAACCCGGTGATCGATTTCTCCAGCCGTGGCGACAACCGCCAGTGCGAGGACGCGTTTGTGTGGCACGAGGGCGGACGCTTTTGCGCGATCATGCGCGACATGGGCGTGTTCAATCACGAAGTCGGGCTCTGGCTCGAGTCCGCCGATGGCGTGAAATGGTCGGAGCCGACGATCGCGTATCGCGCGCTCAGCGCCTACGTGGCGCTACCGCCGCATCCGAAACACCTGAGCCGCTACGGTCGCATGGAACGGCCGCAACTGCTCATGCGCGACGGCAAACCGGCGTATCTCTACACGACGACGCAGGGCGGCCGCTACGAGACGGCGTCCGGCTTTCTCTTCCGCGTTGAGCCGGAGTAGCATGGCGTTCGCAATATTTTCCCGGCGCTACTCGTCGCTCGGCGGCGTGAAGCTCGCGAGCCACGCGTCGATGCCGTCGCTTGGAACCGTCAATTTTCGCACCGTCATCATGGCGCGCGGATAGCCGCCGACTTGCTCCTGGCTGTCGATGATCCGGCCTTGCCCTGCGCGCACCTGGCGGACGATGCGCGCGTCGACATCGTCGCGATCCCACGGGCGTGCGCCGGCGTTTTTCAGCACGGAGTCTCTCACTGTCGCGGCGGGTTTCGCGTGAAGATTCCTTGGCCACAACGGCGCAGCAGCCAGGCGCTTCACGTCGGCGACCCGCGCGTCGGTGGGGTGGACCGTGTAGTCTGGATCGGCGCCGTCCTTCGCGCTGTTGCCTGCGCGCTGCTCACGTGGAATGCGCGAGAGCATGACGGCGATTTCCGGGACGGGTTGGCCCTGTCGGTCGAAGGCGAGATTGTCCACGGCGAACAGCTCCAACAGACCGTGGCCGTCGACTGCGACGAGCGGGCGGCCGGGCTGCGTGTCCGGGCCGTAGTGCAGCACATTGCCGACGACGGCCATCTCGCCGGCGATAAAATCATGTCCGCTCCACTCGCCGGCCCAGAGGTTGTAGTGGATGGCTTTGCGGCCGGGGTTATCGATGAGGTTGTTGACGATCACGCCCTGCGCACCGCCCTTGAAGAGCGGGTTTCGCTCCATGTTGGACGCGTAGAGATTGCCGATGATCGCGATGCGTCGGACGTTGTCGTGGATCAATCCACCCTTCGAATGCTCGCCTTTTTTGTGCGATGACTGGCTGAGGCCTTCGGCGATGATGCAGTGGCTGAACGTGATGTCGTGCGACGTATGTTCGCGCCAGGCTTCGGGAGCTTCGCCGCCGGCGAAGCGCGGACCGGAGGCGCTGAGATTTTCGTCGGTGCCCCACGCGAGCGAACAGTGGTCGATGACGACATTCCGCGCCGCGGTCGTCGCCAGGCTGTCGATTTCCCAGCCGCTCCTCTTCGCGCGCCCGACGTCGCCGGCGCGCACGCGCAAGTGCTGGATGACAACGTGGTGCGTGCGGATCGTCACGCCGCCGCGGATCAGCGTGATGCCGGGGCTCGGGGCGGTTTGGCCGGCGAGGGTGAGAAATGGCTCGGTGATGGACAGCACCGTGCCGTCGAGATCGATCACGCCGCCGACTTCGAAGACGACGATGCGTGCGCCTTTCGCGTTCACGGCGGCGGCGAGCGAGCCGGGGCCGGAAGCATGGAGGTTCGTGACTGCGATAACGCGACCGTCGCGACCGCCGGGTGTTTCGACGCCGAAGCCGACGGCGCCGGGAAATGCGACCGCGGCCGGCGTCGGTGCGTCGTTCGCGCGTGTCACGACGCTGTTGCACCAGGCCAGCCACACGCAGCCGAGACTGAGCCACACCTTGAACCGGGGCAGGTTCCGCATCCCGCGATGAGAAGGCGCCGCGCGATGCGGGTCGAGTGAATTGCCGCCGCAGTGTGCACCGACGACACGTGGCGCGGGCGGTTCGCTGAAGGCAGGGACGATTTGTAATATCGCGGCGGAGAAAAATTCGCTACAACCGCCGTCGTGGAAATTCTGGTCGTTGTCCTGGTCGCGCTCGTGATCGTGGCGCTCGTCGTGTTCGGCTATTTGGCCGAGGGACGCCGCGCCGCTGCGCTGGCGACGATCGCCGCGCGGCTCGGCCTAGAGTTCCGCGAGGACAAGGACCGCGATCTCGCGCGCCGGCTGGAGTTTCTCGACAAGCTCGACCAAGGCTCCAACCGCTACGTCTTCAACTGCCTCGACGGTGTCTATCAAGGCGAGCCGGTGATGATCTTCGATTACCACTTCCAGACCAAACAAGGTCGCCACACCCAGCACCATCGCTTCACGGTGGCGATGCTGGTCCTGCCGCGCACGTTTCCCGAACTGCTGATCTCAGCGGAAGGTTTCCTGTCGAAGCTCGCGCAGGCGGTCGGCTACGAGGACATCGATTTCGAGTCGGCGGAATTCTCGCGCGCGTTCTGCGTGCGCAGTCCCGACAAGAAATTCGCTTACGACGTCTGTCACGCGCTGATGATGGAGTTTCTGCTGCGGCACCGCGACCTCACGATCGAGCTGGATGGCAACGTGCTCGCGCTGTTGTTCGAGCCGCGCCTCGAGCCGTTGGAAATCGAAGGCCGCCTGCACCAGTTGCTGGAACTCCGCCGCCTGTTGCCCGCGTATCTCTTCGCCAAAGTCTCATGAGTGTCCTGCTCCTCGTCCTCGTCGTCGCGCCGTTGCTCTGGGTGGCGCTGCAATACAACGCGTTCGTCGGGCTGCGCAACTACGTCGCCAACTCGTGGGCCAACATCGATACGGAGCTGAAGCGGCGCTACGACCTCATCCCGAATCTCGTCGAGACCGTCAAAGGCTACGCCGCCCACGAACGGGCCACGCTCGAACGCGTGATCGAGCTGCGCAACCGCTGCGCCGCCAACCACGGTCCGGTCGCCGCGCAGTCCGCCGACGAGACCGGGCTCGTCGCCGCGCTGCAGCAGTTGCTCGTCGTGGTGGAGAATTACCCGCGGCTGAAGGCCGACGAGAACTTTCGCGCGTTGCAGGCTGAACTGATCAACACCGAGAACCGCATCCAGGCCGCGCGTCGCTTCTACAACGGCAACGTCCGCGATTTCCGGAACCGCTGCGAAACCTTCCCGAGCAATCTCGTGGCGCGGCTCTTCGGCTTCCAGCCGGCCGATTTTTTCAGCGTGCCGCCGTCGGTGAAGGAAGCGCCGAACGTGCAGTTCTGAATCGTGTGAGTCTCCAAACTGCCTCGAGTCTTCATCCCGGTCACAGCGCTGTCCTTCACCCAATGTCCCGATCCCTTCTCCTCTCGCGTTTCCTTTTCTTGCTGGCCGTCGGCGCGGCGCTGGCGGGGGCTCTTTGCCGCGGTGCGGCCGGTCCGACGCCGGCCGACGCTGCGGCGGGGTTCGTGACCTACGAGCAGTTCGGTGCCGTGGGCGACGGAGCGACTGACGATTTGCCGGCCATCGTCCAGGCGCACGCTTTCGCCAACGAGCGCGGCTGGCCGGTGCGCTCGAATCCGCAAGCGACTTATCACCTCGGCCGGCGCGCGCTGACCGCGATCATCGAGACCGACACGGACTGGAGCACGTCGCGCTTCATCATCGACGACAGTCAGGGCGTGGAGAATCACAAGCTGCCGCTCTTCGAGGTCCGTTCGCGGCTCGCGCCAGTGCCGCTGGCGATCGCTCGCCTCTCCGCCGGGCAGGAGCGCCTCGATGTGCATCCGGCGACGGACTTGCTGGTGCTGGTCGAAAACTCCCAACGTCGACGCTTCATCCGCCGCGGCCTGAACGCCAACGACGGCACGCCGCAGCACGAGGTCTTCATCCTGCGGAAGGACGGCTCCATCGAGGGCGCCATCGAGTGGGATTACGACGCCGTCACCCGCCTTGAAGCGCGGCCCATCGATGCGGCGCCGCTCACGTTGCGCGGCGGCGTCTTCACCAACCGCGGCAACCGGATGCAGCAGCCGAAAGGCTACAACTACTGGGCGCGCAACATTCGCATCAGCCGCTCCAACACGATCGTGGACGGAATCACCTCGCGCGTCGTCGACGAGGGAGAGTTCGGGCACCCTTACTCGGGCTTCCTGCACGCCGTGCAGGTGGCGAACATCACGTTCCGCCATTGCCGCATCGATCCGCGCAAGGTCTACAAGACCATCGGCGCCGCCGGCGAGCCGGTGTCGATGGGCACCTACGGCTATCGCGCCGATCTCGTCGTGAATTTCACGATGCAGGATTGTCGCATGGAAAACATTCACGATGCGTCGCGCTGGGGCGTCGCGGCGACGAATTTCATGAAGAACGTCCTCCTCGAAGACTGCGTGCTCTCGCGCATGGACGTGCACCAGGGAGTCTCCGGCGCCTACACGATCCGCCGCAGCACCCTCGGCTACATGGGCATCAAGGCCATCGGACGCGGCCGCCTCGAGGTCGAGGATTCCACGGTGCACTGCGAAAATTTCATCACCTTCCGCAGCGATTACGGCGCGACGTGGGACGGCGACGTGAGCATTCGCAACTCCCGCTGGGTGCCTCCCGCGAAGCCCGGCCACACGCCCGCGATGTTCAGCGTGAGCAACGACGGCACGCACGACTTCGGCTACGCATGCGCGATGCCGCGGGTCATCCGCATCGACGGCCTGATCGTCGACGACGCGGCGGTGAAAGGCGTGACCTACTTCGACAATCCGCGCGGCGCCCTCGGCGCGCGGGCACCGTTTCCGTATCGCCCGACGGAGCGGGTGGAAGTGCGCGGCTTGAAGACCGCCAGCGGCCGCCCGCCGCGCCTGAGCGCCCATGCCGAGATCGAAAAGGCGCTGCCCGTCCGCATCGAAATCGCCCCCTGACCGGGGCGGCCGGGACCGTGCGAGAACCGGGGAAGAGAGCCTCGGGACCCGCCTTCACCACGAATCCGGTTTCGGCGGAAAGGCCCGATGCATCACCTCGGTCCGACGGTCTTGCGGATGGCGGCCATCACCTGTTAGTCCGCTTCTCATGCGCCTGCTGCTGCATCGCCTGTTCTTCGCCGCTTGGTTGGGAATGCTCTGGGCTCCCGCCTGCCCGCTCGCGGCGACTCCCGAAACCCGCGCCACCCTGTCGGTGGTCACGCTGAATCTTTATCACGATCGCGCGGACTGGCCGAAGCGACGCGTGCAGATCGCGGAGACGCTGCGCGCGCTGCGGCCGGATGTCGTTCTGCTGCAGGAAGTGCTGCAGCACGAGAAGCTGCAAAATCAGGCCGAATGGCTCGCGGGCGAGATCGGCTGCGCGGCGCATTTCGTGAGCGTCGATCCGGCCGATCGCGTGCATCGTTACGGCAACGCCTTGCTGACAGCGCATCCGATCTTGCAGCGCGATCAGATCGCGCTGGAGCCGCGGAGCGACTCGCGCACGGCCGGGATGCTGCGTCTCGACGTGCGCGGCACGCTGATCAACGTCTACGTGACGCACCTGCACCACACCGGCGAAGGCGTGGCGCTGCGCGAACGCCAGGTGGCGGACCTCGTCGCCTTCATCCAGCGCACGGCGGGGGATGCGCCCAGCCTTGTCGGAGGCGATTTCAACACCGTGGCCGATGCGCCCGAACTCGCCGCGTTGACCGCGCACTTCGTCGACAGCTTCGGCACGCTGCATCCGCACGCGGGGCCCGAGACCACCACGCTCAACCGCGCTTTTTTCGATCAACCGCGGCGAATCGACCACCTCTTTTTCGAGCGCAACCGCTTCGAGCCGTTGCATTCCGAAATCCTGTTCACGCAGCCCGACGCGAACGGCACGTGGGCCTCGGATCACCACGGCGTGCTGTCGCGCTTTGCGGTCGGCACGATCCCGGACCGGGGTGAGGCACCGGGGCGCCGCTGACCGCCCCGCGCGGCAGTGGCCCGATTCGTTCAAACACAGAGGTCGCGGCGGACGCGACGAAAGGCAACGCGGAGGCGATTGAGACCTCTGTGCGCTCCGTGTCCTCTATGTTGAGAAAAGGACCGCGCGTTCGGGCTGGTTGATCGATCCGCGTTTCGCCCTGGGGATGAGCGCCGGGGGCCGCTGAGCGTTTACTCGAAGATCCGAAAATCCGCCTGACCGTTCACCTTGCCGACCACGGCGCCGCGGGTGAGGACGCCGACCCAGGTCTCGTTCCACTGCCGGTTGTAGATATAGACCCGGCCGTCCTTAACCTCGCCTTCCATCCGCACCACGCCGGCGCCGGGATTTTTCCGGTTGGTTTGCTCCAGGAAAAAGCGAGAGCCCTCGGTGCGTCTGACGATAAAGGTGCCGCCTTGGCTGCCCAGCGCGTTGGTCTCCCAGCGCAGCACCCGGCCCGTGATGAACGGCGCCGGTCCCTCTTCGTGATGCGATGCAGGCACCATCTGAAAGTCGAGGCGGGCCGAGCCGCTGGACACCGTGCCGACGATCCGGTCGCGCTCGAACTCACCCTCCCACACTTCCTTCCACTGGCCGACGTTCAACAGGACGAGCTTCCGTCCGTTGTCGGTCACCGCGCCAAACATCCGCACTGCTCCCGCGGTCCGGTTGTGCTCGTTGGTCTGCTCGATCTCGAGCAACGCACCGTCGACGGCGACGATTCGCATCAGCCCGTTTTGGCCGCCGTGGATGTTCCAGCGAAAGACGGCACCCCGCTCGATCTGCGGGCCGCCACGGGCCAGCGCCGAGGTGGTCAGCGCGAATGTAAGTGCGAGGCAGACGAGGAGTGTCTTCACGAGAGCAAGGGGTGGGGGGATAGAAGCGTCACCCTCCAGTAGGGCCCGCCGACGGTGCAAACTCAACGGCGCGCTTCCACGCATAATGTCATCACGGGAGTCCAGCGCTCTTCAGTCGCGGAGGGCGGACCGAGGATGGGGCAGGGCGGACTTGTCGGCCGGACCCTTGGCGAAGGTCGATTGGTATGATCCGTGCAATCCGTGGTGAAACAAACGGCGTCGAGCGCGATGCGCCGCTCGGTCAGTCAAGAGTCAAGGGCCTGACGTCTTCCCCTCGGCCCGGAGAAAGACGACGCGGACGGTATCGAGCCCTCTGTGCGCTCTGTGTCCTCTGTGTTGAAACAATGGCGCGGTGCACCGCGCTACCGGATGCGGGCTTCGCCCTTCGATGTGAGGGCGTAGAGTTTTTCGGCGCGGCGATGCTCGATGAGGCCTTCCCTGATCCAAGCGGTGAGCTGCTTCTGGCCCGCGGTGCGGGCATGACTCTCGGGAATCTCGCCCAGCGAGCCCATGAAGAGCGTCCGCAGTTTGAAGGCGTCGGGGGATTTGGAGAGAGGCATGAGTGGACGAGAGTGGAAAGTGAGTCGTGAAAATCGGGCGGCGAGCAGAGTCGGAGTTTTTTTGACCACGGATGACGCGGATGTCACGGATGGAGCGCTGAGGCATGGTGGCCCCATCAGCCCTTGGCTTTGGCGGAGGTGGATCCGTGTCATCCGTGAAATCCGTGGTGAAACAGACGGCGTCGAGCGCCGCGCGTCGCTCGGTCAGTCAAAAATCCAGACTACTGCCTGACGTTTTCCGCTCCGCCGACGTTCTCGGTTCCCGCTCGGCCCACCGATGCGCGCAGCGGGTGATCAAAAGACTTTGTCGAAGGACGTGCCGTTGAACCGGAAGACACTGCCGTCACCCAGGCCGAACCAGAGCCGGTCTCGTCGGTCGCGATAGATGGTCCACACCATGGCGCCGGTCAGTCCGTCGCGGGGGGGGAAGTGAGTCAGCCGCTCACCGTCGTAGCGCCACACCCCGCTGTCGCGGGTGCCGAACCACAGAGCGCCGGCCGCGTCTTCGGCGATGGAGAACACCCGACCCAGGGATTCCGCCGGGCCCTTGTCCTTGAGACTGAGACCGTGCTCTTTGGTGAAGTTGGTCAGGGATCGACCGTCATACCGCAGCACGCCGAGGCCGTTGTTGCCGATCCACAGCACTCCGCGGCTGTCTTCGAAAACACTGCGGACGTGAAACGGTTCGTCTTCCGCCGTGAGGCCCAAGGTCCGGCCGTCGAGGGTCGTGAAGTTTCGTCCGTCGTAGCCAAACACCTCCGGATACGTCCCGAACCAGATCATCCCGTTGCGCCCGCGGCTGATGGCGGTGACGCGGTAGTCGCCACGGGCGACGGCATCGGCCGACACCGGGCGGGGGAGGGGGAGAAATTCCATCCTCCGGCCATCCCAGCGATACACCCCCTGGCCATCGAACGGGGCCGCTGGTTGTCCGCTGTCGCCGATAAACCAGAGATCACCGGCGTCCTTGCGCCAGGTTGATCCCAGCGCGACGTTCCCAGCGTCCTGATTTCGTCCGACCAGGGTCGTGAACGATTTGCCGTCGAAGCGGCTGATCCCGTGTCCGGTCCCGAACCACAGGTTTCCGTCCGCATCTTCCTCAATCGTGCGGACCTGATTTCCGCTCAAGCCATCGGCCACCGTGAAGTAGGAAAACTCGTGCCCATCCCAACGGCTCACGCCCTCGTTGTGGCTGCCGAACCAGAAGCGTCCCTGGCTATCCTCAAAAATCGCGCGAATCCCGGAGGTGAACCGGAGGGACGCCCGCGAAGGTTGCGCCTCCGCGACTGTTGCGGGCGATCGGTCAATCTGGACCTCCCGCCCAGCGGCCTCGGATGCACCCTGAACCGATTGCGAGCCCAGCAAGAGCAATGCAACCAGGACCCGGATTTTCGGGCCATGGATTCGGGCGGTGCGGGCAACAGTTCTGAAGGCGCGGTGTATCGCTGAGTTCATGGCGTTCGTGTGCGGATCGAGGCGTTGCGTCATGAGCGGGGAAGGCGGTGCTGCCAATAGCCGGGCGCGCGGTGAAGGTGCATCACGGCGAGAATCCAGATACGGTCGGGTTGATCGACGTAGATCAGGCCGAAAGGGAAGTCGCCGGAGAGCACGCGCCGGGCGGGAGGATGGATGAATCGAAACACTTTCGGCATGGTGCGCGCCTCAGCGACGAGACGGTAAATTTCATCGTAGAACCGATCGCCCAGCTCGGGAGCTATGCTAGCATAACGCTCCAGCGCGGCGATGAACTCTGCGTCGGCCTCGGGATGAAAGGCAAACGGCTTCACTTCCGGCCGATGATCTTGCGTGCGCGCGCCATCACTTCCTCACCGGGGATGAGTTTCACCTTGCCGTCCTCGATTTCCTTGAGACGACGCGTGACTTCATCGCCCCAGGCTTTCTCAACCGCGGGGTCGATATCCTGCGCGGAGGCGGCGATCAGCTGCTCGATGAGTTCGGCGCGCTCGCCGTAAGGCAGTTGCTTGGCCTCCTCGACGAGTTGCTGGACCTTGCGGCGTGGCATGAGGCGAACGATGCCCGCGAGGGGGAGTGCGTCAAATCTCGAACGGGCACAGAAGCGCTGGGACACAGAGGGCACGGAGGAGACACAGAGCAGAGGGGGGCCGACAGCGGCTACGCGCGCGGCGTCGTGCTCCGTGTTCTCTGGTTTGCCTCGGTGCGCTCTGTGACGAGATCGGAATTTGCCTGGAGGATGCATGGTCCTGTCCGGCTGACCCGCTTGCAACAAACAACGACCTGCCCCCGTCTGTTGCTCGTGAAATCCGTGGCAAAGAAACGGCGTCGAGCGCGGCGCGCGCGGGAGCTTAGTCACGAGTCATGACATGTCCCCTTCGGCTCGGCCTGAGCCTTCGTCACGGCTGATCCGTGTGATCCGTGAAATCCGTGGTGAAGAAACGTGAGCGAGCGCGGCGCGCCACTCGCTCAGTCACGAGTCAAGACGTGGCCCCTTCGCCTCGGCTGAAAAAACAGGAAGGGCGCATGCAGCGGCAGGCGCCCCGGGGAAACACTATACGGAGCACGACTTCAGGTCGTGGCCGCGCGGCGGTGCCGGCGGTAGGCGACGAAGCCGAGAGCGGCCAGGCCCGCGAGCGCAGCATAGGTCGACGGCTCTGGCACGGCGCTGGCGGCTCCCACCACCTGCCATGTGCCGAGCGTGCCGTTTCCGTTCCAGATAACCAAGTTGCCGGTCGCGCCGAGAGTCGGAAAGGCATTGGTGAAGGTCGCGTAGGTGCTGAGATCGAAGACCGCCTCGCCGTAGAAGGCGGGCCCGGAGGTGGTGAAGTTCATCCCGGTCGCGGAGGAATTGTTCCACAAGGTAAGATCGGAACCGTTGCCGCCGTTGGGATAATTGTAGGGATTGGCGTCGTCCCACGATGAGAGGCGATTGAAGGTCGACGTCGCGATGAGAGTGTTGGCGCTGTCGGTAAGCGTCGAGGTGCCGGTCGGGCTGCCATTGTCGAGATCCTGGATATTGAGCGGCGTGGAAAGAAAGCCGAGCAGGGCGACGCCTTCCGAAAAGCTCCAACTGGTTCCGCCGGGGTAGTTGATCGCGGACGCGTTGCCGGTCGCAGTGAATTTCACCGCCGACACGTTTGACCAGTCGACGGTGAGCAACACCTGCGCGCTGGCCTGATGCAAACCGAACAGGGCGAGCGACAGAAACACGAGATGGCGGAGTGTTTTCATAGGGAGAGCGGGCGAGGGGCGCCTCGCGTCCGGGTCTGGAATGCGCACGTCGTGGCGGCAAGTCGGCGGTGACGAGCGACGGCGGGTTTGTGACCAATGCCGCGCCGCGGTGGCGTGCTGGGAATCCCGTTTCGGTCGGAAACAGGTGGCACCGGGGACACGAAGGGTGCACCGCGCGAAGGGAGGCTGAAGCCGGCCGCAGGCGCGGCGTCGGGCTCGGTGTGCTCTGTGACGAGATTGGGGCGGCGTCTCGCGGCGACCGGACGCGCGGGAATCGAGCCGCGGGCACCGTCCGTGTTTCGACCGCGGATCACGCGGATGTCACGGACGGATGCCGCGGCGCGCGAGTGTGTCGGCCGTGGCCCTCGCAAAACGAATCCGTGTCATCCGTGAAATCCGTGGTGAAAATAGACGGCGTCGAGCGCGGCGCGCTGCGGTGGTCAGTCAAGATTCAAGCCATGACCCCGTCCGGTTTACCCTCTTTGACCACGGATGAGACGGATTGGGACGGATGCAACGGATCCGGCTAATCCGAATCTTTCCGTGAAATCCGTGGCCAAGAAACGGCATCGAACTCGGCGCGCCGCTCGGTAAGTCAAGAGTCAAGACGTGACGTCTTCCGCGTCTGCGAACCGGCGCAGAAGCGCTGGGACACAGAGGGCACGGAGGAGGCACAGAGCAGAGGGAGGCCTGCAGCGGTGGCGGGCGCGGCGAAATTCTCCGTGAACTCCGGTTTGCCTCGGTGCTCTCTGTGACGAGATCGGAATCCGCTCGGAGGATGCCTGCCCCTGTCCGGCTGACCCGCTTGCAACAAACAACGGCCTGACCCCGTCGGCTTGCACCCTAAGAGGCGTCGCCTATGGGTTCGATTCGTTCAAGGCGGAGCACCAGGCCTTGGGAAGCGTGCCTAGCAGCGTCGATCAGATAAATCGCATCCAGAGAAGGGGGAGGGTCGTGCTATCTCTGTCCTCCAGACCACTTAATTGCGTTCCCCGATCTCTCCACGATTTGTTGTGACCAGCGCGTAGGAATGAGGTCGCCTGTTCATTTGGTCGATCACCACTCGATAGCCACCGCGAACAAGAGTTCGCGTGACAGCCTCAAATAGTGCTTCTGGGAACCGATATCCGAGAATCACGCGCTTCAATGCGTCGGGCGGGAACGAAAATTTGCGCTCGCTGCTCAACATCCGCCATTCCTGTTGAAATGCCCACGCAGATGACTTGTGGAATAGTCGCGCGTCGAATCCGTCGGATTCTGGAGGCGGAGTTGCTCCGTATTTAACTTCTCTTGCCGCCGAGAAACAGGGGTGTTGGCCGTCAAATTCAAGACAGATACCGCGATGCTGATCGGCGTAGAAAGTCCACATCAGATCATGATCTTCGACGGCGGACAGGCTGCAGATGAATTGTGCGCGGCGGAACGCCTGTCCTCCCAAACTTTGAAGAGCGGTCTTCGCTTCCACGGAGTCCACGCTGGTTAGTAGGGTCATGCTCGAAAGGCGGTGCTTTTTCATGGCCGCTGCCACCGGCATCATATTTTCGAGGACGAATCGATCGATGTCATGCGGGCTTCCCGTCGGCACTGCGCCTGTGTGGCCATCGTGCGGATCGTCGAATGCTCGGGCTTCCTGGCAAAAAAAAGAGCGATCTGTAAGGAGCTGCTCGGTGTAGTTTATCTGAGCGCAGCGACCGTCGGGCTCTCGCTTGAGCGTCGGTGTCCATGCCCGATACTTAAACAACGACGACGGCATAAATTCAGGGCGCCTCTGCGACGACCTTCCCGTTGCGCAGCACGTAGAGCTTCGTCCCGGATGCGCGGGCCCGCGCGGCTGCAGTTTTCGCAGCGCGGCGCATGGCGGCGTTGATGGCTTTCGTGCGGGCGTCGAGGGGGCGGGTCTTCATGCAGATTTTTCGAGCAGGACGGGAGGACGGACGTTGGCGTCGTAGAGCCACCAAGCGTCGCTGAGCGGACGATACGCACTCTCGAAGTTCCGCCAACTCCGAACAAAGCGGCGCCGGACGTCCGCTGCCGGGACATCGTGGCCGCCTTCTTTCACGCGGGCGGCAATGCGTTTCAGCGCGATAGCGGGCGTGCGAAGTTGAAGGTAGACGATTTCGATTCGGTAGCCGCGTGCCTTCCAGTGTTTGATGCGTTCGACGTAGGTCAGGCCGCTCAGAGTGCTTTCGAAGCAAAAGTCGGCACCGGATGCGGCGAGGCGATCGAGTTCGCCGAGGAAAATGCGACCGGCGCCGAGTGCAGCGGCGGCGGGACGGAGCGGGGAGAGGCCGGCGGCGATGAGGTCGGCGTTCACGAAGTTCAGGATGCCACCCTCGTGAGGGAGGAATTCGCGCGCGAACGTCGTCTTCCCGGCGCCGTTCGGGCCGGCGATGATCAGGCACACGGGTTGTTTGGCGGCGGGCATCGGTCGGCGGTGAAGATGAACGCATAAGGGCGCGGCGTAAAGCGGGCGTTCGATTCGGCGGGCCCAGCGGTCACGTCCTCCCTTACCAACCCCACGACCGCTTAATCCGCAATTCGTCGTAGAGGTCGTTCGGCAGTTCGAGCAGGAAGCGTGACGGTTGCAGCATCATTCCTCCCGGACCTGCGCGCGTGGCTACTCGCGGGTAACTGATGTAGAGTTCGTTCTTCGCGCGGGTGACGGCGACGTAGAAGAGGCGGCGCTCTTCTTCGACGTCTCCGTCTTCGATCGAGCGGCGGGTCGGGAATTGGTTGTCGGCGGCGCCGATAACGAAGACGACGTCGTATTCGAGGCCCTTGGCTTGGTGCACCGTCGTGAGGCGGATGGCGTCGTCGGTGGGCTCGACTTCCTTCTCGGCGGTCTCGCCGTTGAGGAGCGCGACTTGCGTGAGCATCTCCTGCATGTCGGTGAACTGCGACGCGAAGCCTACAAAACCTTTCAATTCCTCGAGGCGGTCGAGGTAGTCGGCGTAGGCGCCGCGCATGTAGTCGCCATACCAGCCGTCGATCGCGACCTTCACGGCGTCGGCGGGTTTGCCCTCGTCCATCGCGGCGGCGACTTGCTGGAGCGAGGCGCAGAAGTTGGCCCAGTCGTCCTTGGCGTCCTTCGGGACCTTGGTCTTCACGTCGTCCTCGGCGAGGGCGTCGATGAAGTTTTTCTGCATGAGCTTCGCGTGGTCGAGCGCGGCGCTGTAGATCTTCTGCGCACCTTTTTCGCCGACCTTCGGGAGGAGGATCGCGAAGCGTTGCCAAGCGAGCGTGTTGCTCGGGTTGTAGACGAATTGGATGAGCGCGATGAGGTCGCGGACGTGTTGGCGTTCGAAGAATTTCACGCCGCTGGTGATGACGTAGGGGATGCCGGCGCGGGAGAGCGCGAGTTGCATCTCAAGCGCGATGAAGTGCGAGCGGTAGAGGATCGCGATCTCCTTGGGCGAGACGCCGTCGTCCTGCACGAGCGACTCAATGCGCTTGAGGACGAAGGCGGCTTGCTCGCGGTCGTCCATCGCTTGGATGACGGACGGCTTCGGGCCGTGTTTGCGGGCGGCGCGGAGTTCCTTTTCGAAATGCTGGCCCTTGGGCGCGGTGTTGAGGACGCCGTTGGCGAAATTGAGGATCTCGGGCGTCGAGCGGTAGTTGACCTCGATGCGGTGGATGACGGTGCCCGGATGGCGGTCGGGGAACGTCATGATGTTTTCGAACTCGGCGCCGCGCCACGAGTAGATGCATTGCGCGTCGTCGCCGACGGCCATCACGCGGTGGTGCGAGGCGAGCTTGTCGACGATCTGGGCCTGGATGGTGTTGGTGTCCTGGTATTCGTCGACGAGGACGTGGCGGAAGCGCGAGTTGAAATACGCGGCGACGTCGGGTGCGTCGGTGAGGAGCTTGAGCCAGAGCTCGAGGAGGTCGTCGTAGTCGACGACGGACTGCTCGCGCTTCGCCTTGTCGTAGGCGGCGGAGAATTTCGGGAAGAGGTGCGCGATCTCGCGGTAGTGCGGGAACTGGCGCTCGACGAGGTCGACGACGGAGCACTGCTTGTTGCGCGCGAGGGAAAGGACGCTGAAGAGCGGGCTGGGGCGCGGGTTGGTCTTGTCCTTGAAGAAGAGCTTGTCGATGGACTCGACGCACTGCTTGAGGAGCGATTCGGACTCGTCGGCGTCGAGGATGGAGAAGTTTTTCGGGAGCTTGATGGCGTCGCCGAACATGCGCAGGGCGCGGTTGCCGATGGAGTGGAAGGTGCCGCCCCAGAAGCGCGCGGGCTCGACGCCGGTGAGCTCGTGGACGCGGTGGAGCATCTCCTTCGCGGCCTTGTTGGTGAAGGTGAGGAGGAGGATCTCGCCCGGCTTCACGCCCTGGGAGAGGAGGTAGGCGACGCGGTAGGTGAGCGTGCGGGTCTTGCCGGAGCCGGCGCCGGCGAGGACGAGGAGCGGGCCGGGCTCGGCGGTGACGGCGGTGAACTGCTCGTCGTTGAGCGACGCGCGGAAGTCGATCGCGGGCATGTGCGAGCCGGGCGTCGGGTGCGGGGAGTCTAGGTCGAAGTCACGCAAGCGGGCTGAATCCAGAGTGCAGATGCGTGCGGACGAAAGCCCAAAGTGTCCGCGAAGGAAGTTCGACGGAGCCGGGAGGCGGAGATGGTCACGCCGGCAGGCGTGGCCCGGAGCGAAGCGGAGGGTGACTGACGCGGGTGCCCTCCGGGCGCGGAAGGAGCAAATCGGGCAAGGCGGTGGAGGACGGAAGACGGAGGACAGAGGACGGAGAGCGGAGAGGGAAGGGAAAAGGAGGTTTACCATTAAACGCGAAGGCGCGAAGAGCGGGGCACGCCGCGTGCGCGGGTTTTGTTTACCACGGATGGAACGGATGAAGTCGGATTTCACGGATGACGCGACGGGCGGGGCGCCTTGATCCGTGTTCATCCGTGGAATCCGTGGGCAAAAAGGCCCGCGCAGGTGGCGCGCGATGCGAGCTCGGGCAGGTTTTAAACACAGAGGACACAGAGTTCACAGAGGCAGGAGCTGATGTTTGGGTCTCTGTGTTCTCTGTGACCTCTGTGTTGGAAAATTGCCGGCCTGGTCCGTGCAACGATGCGAGCGCGGGTGGGCTGGCGTGGTCGGCGGGGCGACGTAGCGTCGCGGCCAGCTACCCCGCTGCTGCATGAACACCCCTCGCGTCGGATTGGTTGTCGTTGCCCTGGCTGTTGCTTTCGTTGCCCGCGCCGCTGAGCCGGCGCAGGCGCGTTACCTCGATCCGGCGGCGCCGCTCGAGGCGCGCGTGCAGGATCTCGTGGGGCGGCTGACGCTGGAGGAGAAGGCGTCGCTGTTGAAGAACACGACGGACGGCGTGCCGCGGCTCGGCATCCCGAAATACGATTGGTGGAATGAATCGCTGCATGGCGTCGCGCGCGCGGGCGAGGCGACGGTGTTCCCGCAGGCGATCGGCATGGCGGCGATGTGGGACCCGGCGCTGATGCAGGACATCGCGCACGCGATCGGCGTGGAGGCGCGCGCGAAGTTCAACGCGGCCGCCGGCACGAAGAACGCCGGCAAGCGCTACTACGGGCTCACGTTCTGGACGCCCAACATCAATATCTTTCGGGACCCGCGCTGGGGACGCGGCCAGGAGACGTATGGCGAGGATCCGTTCCTGACGGCGCGCACGGGCGTGGCGTTCGTGCGCGGCTTGCAGGGCGACGATCCGCGCTACCTGCTCGCGGCGGCGTGCGCGAAACACTTCGCGGTGCACAGCGGGCCGGAGCCCCTGCGGCACAACTTCGACGTCGCGCCGTCGGCGGAGGATTTGCACGACACCTACCTGCCGGCGTTCGAAGCGCTCGTGCGCGAGGGGCGCGTGGAGTCGGTGATGACCGCCTACAACTCGCTCTACGGCCAGCCGGCCGCGGTGTCGTCGCTGCTCTACGCGCTGCTGACGAAGTGGGGTTTCAACGGTCACGTCACGTCGGATTGCCAGGCGATCGCCGATCTCAGCCGCACCTACAAGGTCGCGGCCGACGACGCGGCGGGCGAGGCGATGGCGTTGAAGGCGGGCCTGAGCCTGCGGTGCGGCGAGGAGCCGTCGCAACTCGTGGCGGCGGTGCAGCGCGGCCACATCACCGAGGCGGAGATCGACTACCGGCTGGCGGCGCTGCTGCGCACGCAGTTCCGGCTCGGGTTCTACGATCCGGCGGCGAGCGTGCCGTTCAGCCAGATCGACCCGAAGGAAAATTTGTCGCCGGCGCACACGGCGCTCGCGCTGCGCGCTGCGCGCGAGTCGCTGGTGCTGTTGAAAAACGACGGCACGCTGCCGCTCGATGCAGCGAAGCTGAAGCGCGTCGCGGTGATCGGGCCGAGCGCGGACTCCGTCACGGTGTTGCTCGGCAACTACAACGGCACGCCCGCGGCGCCGGTGACGATCCTCGCGGGACTGCGCACGGCGCTCGGCGCAAACGTGCAGGTGGATTACGCGCAGGGCTGCGACTACGCGACGGCGCCCGCGGGATTGCGGACCGTGCCGACGTCCGCGCTGCGCTTTACCGAGCGAGCCGGGCAATACGACGATTACGTGAACGGTGGGTTGATGGGGGACTATTTCGCGGGCGCGCAACTCAGCGGTGCTCCCCTGGTTTCGCGCCGCGACCGGACGCTGGCATTCGATTTTGCGAAGGGCAAAGCGCCGCGCGGCGTGCCGGCGGCGGATTTCTCGACGCGGTGGCGCGGGAATTTAGTCACGACGTTCGGCGGCCAGTATCAGCTGCAAATCAAGGCGCGCGGCGGGTTCCGTTTCGAATTCAACGGCGAGCGCCTGTTCGACGAGTGGACGCCGGGCGAGAAGACGCGGAGCGTCACGCTGACGTTGCCGGCGAATGCCGCGCTGCCGGTGCAGCTGGAGTATTTCGCGGACGGCGCGGGCGCGCTGTCGTTCGAGTGGGAACCGCCGGCGGCCGATTCCGGTTACGCGGATGCGCTGCGTATCGCCGCGGCGGCCGACGCGATCGTCTTCGTGGGCGGCATCTCGGCGCAGCTGGAGGGCGAGGCGATGAAGGTGGAGGTCGAGGGCTTCAAGGGCGGCGACCGCACCGCGATCGAGTTGCCGGCGGTGCAGCAGGCGCTGCTCGAGAAGCTGCGTGCGACGGGCAAGCCGCTGGTGTTCGTCAACCTGTCGGGCAGCGCGGTGGCGTTTCCGTGGGCCGACGCGAACGCGAACGCGATCTTGCAGGCGTGGTATCCGGGGCAGGCGGCGGGCACGGCGGTGGCGGACGTGCTGTTGGGGAAATACAATCCGGCGGGGCGCCTGCCGGTGACGTTCTACCGCGCGACAGCGGACTTGCCCGGTTTCGAGGACTACACGATGGCAGCGGGGCATACGTATCGCTTTTTCAAGGGCCAGCCGCTCTACGCGTTCGGTCACGGGTTGAGCTACACGACGTTCACGTATCACAAGCTCGCGGTGTCGCGCGCCGGGGCGGACGCGCTCACGGTGTCGGTCGAGGTGACGAACGTTGGTTCGCGCGACGGCGAGGAAGTCGTGCAGCTCTACGCGGTGCCGCCGGCGGCGCGCGAGAACCAGTCGCTGTGCGGCTTCGCGCGCGTCGCGCTCAAGGCGGGCGAAACGAAGACGGTCACACTCACGGTGCCGGCGACGGCGTTGCGGCGCTGGAGCGCGGCGAAGAACGATTACGCGATCCAGACGGGCGAATGGACAATCCGCGCGGGCGCGTCGTCGGCCGATGTGCGCGCGACGGCGAAGATCACATTGTGAATCGGATGATCGGAAATTAAGCACAGAGGACACAGAGAGCACAGAGATGGAAATGGCTGAGTTCGGTCTCTGTGAACTCTGTGGTCTCTGTGTTAAAAAAGGCAGATCCGCGCCGGCCGGCCGCATTTTTTGGACACAGAATCAGCGTGAGCGGGGCGGCGGGGTTGGCAGGCTGCGGGGCTCACGTGATGATTTTCTGTTCCTCGTTTCGCCGTCCGTTCCGGGCGGTCCTCGTTCTCTCGCTCTTGAGCGCAGCGGCGCTGCGCGTGGCGGCGCAGACTGCCGATGCGCCGGTGGTGAAGCTGCCGGATTTTGACGCGGTGGCGACTCCGCTGGCCGGGCTGCCGTCGGCGGATCGGTTTGCGGGGGCGGTCACGACGGTCGGGGGGGAGCAATTGAAGGATCTCGCGCCGCTCGATTTCGCGTCGGCGCTGCGCCGCACGCCGGGCGTGACAATCACGCGCTACAACCAGGTGGGCGCGTTTGGCGGGAGCGAGGGCGGCGCGATTTTCCTGCGCGGGCTCGGCGCGAGCCGTCCGGGCGGCGAGGTGCGCACGACCTTCGACGGCGTGCCGGTGATGAACGGCCTGTTTAACCACCCGCTGCTCGACTTGATGTCGCTCGATGCGGCGGCGGCGCTCGAGGTGCACCACCGCGCGGCGCCGCTGGATTTCGGGAGCGCGTTCGGCGCGGTGAACATCGCCACGCCGCGCGTCGCGAACACCGGTCGCTTGCTGCGCGCGTCGCTCGCGGGTGGCAGCTTCGGCACCGTGCTCGAGAGCGTCGCGGCGGGCGAACGCACGGCGGGCGGCACGAATTATTTCTTCAGCCAGGGCTATCGCCGGTCCGACGGCGCGCGGGCCGACGCCGAGGGCAGCCTCGCGAACTGGTTTTTCCGCGCCGGTCAGACGCTGAATGAGCATTGGTCAGTCAGCTATCGCGTGAACCGTTCCGACAACCGCACGCGCGATCCCGGCGCGCTCGGTGCGACGGTGGGCTCCACGAAGGGCGAGAGCTATGCGACGAGCAGCTGGATTCATCTCGGCGTCGTCGAGTGGAACTACGAGGCGACGAGCGGCGCGTTGCGCGTTTATCGCAACGACGGGCACGGCGACTGGGTGCGGCGCGCGTTCTCGGGTCAGGCGGATAATTTCAACACATGGCGCCTCGAAGGCGCGCGCTGGCGGCAGACGGTGAAGTTCGCCGAGGCGGGCGAGGTGCTGCTCGGCGCGGATTTCGACACGCAGCGCGGCACGTCGATCTCGCAGCCGCTCGCGCCGGCACCGGTGGTGACGTTTCGTTCGGGCACGACGGAGCTGTTCTCGCCCTACGCCGGCGTGAACCACGCGTGGCGCGTGCGCGGCGTGACGATCACGCCGTCGGTCGGCGCGCGTTATTATCAGCACGACACGTTCGGCTCGCACTGGTCGCCGCAAGCGGGGCTCGTCGTCACCGGGCCGGAGACACAGTTGCGGATCGGTGCGAGCCGCGCGGTGAATTTCCCCGGGCTCGAGGTGCAGACGCTGTCGACGTTCATCCCGCCGCTCGGCGACAGCTGGACGCGCCTGCAGCCGGAGGAGGCCGAGCAGGTGGAGGTGGCGGTGCGCCAGGAACTCGGGACGCGCGCGGCCGCGACGCTGACGGTGTTCCAGAACGACGTGACGAACCGCTACGTGATCGCTTTCCCGCCGCCTCCGCCGCCGCGCTACACCAACGTCGGCGCGTATCGCTCGCGCGGTGCGGAATTGTCGGCGGAGATTTCGCCGCGTGACGACCTGAAGCTCTTCGTCGGCGCCACGTGGCTCGATGCGGAGCCGGCGACGCTGCCGTATGCGCCGGAGCAGACCTACACCGGAGGTGTGAACTGGAATTTCGCGGGCGGCTGGCTGCTGAGCGTCGACGCGGCTTACGTGTCGGCGATGAACGTCGCGGCGGCGAACCGCTCGGCCGGCGCGACGAATCCGGTGCGGGTGGGCGCGCAATTCGCGCTCAACGCGCGCCTCGTGCGGCGTTTCGCGCTCGGAGCGGACGGACGCACGCAGATCGAGGTGTTCGTCGCGGGGGAGAATCTCACCGATCGCGCTTTCGCCTATGCGCCGGGTTATCCGATTCCGGGCGTGAACGGGTTGATCGGCGTGCGCTTCGCGCGGTGAGGGCAGGACAGGAGAAATTAAACACGGAGGACGCGGAGAACGCAGAGAGCGGCGGAGCAGATTCGCCTCTGTGATCTCTGCGGTTTAAAAAGAAAAGCCCGCGCGGGTGGCGTGGGCGGGGCGGCTCGGCGGGATCCGAGCCCTCCAGTCAGGGCTGAGCGTCGCGCCTCAGACCGTCATCAGGTCCTTTTCCTTGTGGGCGAGGTGGGCGTCGATGTCCTTGATTGATTTGTCGGTCGCGGTCTGGACGTCCTTTTCGAGGCGCTTCTCGTCATCTTCGGAAATCTTGCCGTCCTTCTTGAGCTTCTTGGTGGCTTCCATGGCGTCGCGGCGGACGTGGCGGACGGCGACGCGACCTTCCTCGGCGAGGCGGTGCGCGGTCTTCACGAATTCCTGACGGCGTTCCTTGGAGAGTTCGGGGAAGGGGAGGCGGATGACCTGGCCGTCGACGACGGGGTTGACGCCGATGTTGGCCATCTGGAGCGCCTTTTCGATCGCGCGGGTGAGGCCCTTGTCCCACGGCTGGATCTGGATCATGCGCGGGTCGGGCGTGGTGATGGCGGCGCAGCCTTTGAGCGGCATCATGGAGCCGTAGGCTTCGACCATCACGGACTCAACCATGGCCGGCGAGGCTTTGCCGGTGTGGATGGTGGAGAATTCGTGGAGCGTGTGCTCGACCGCCTTCTTCATGCGGGCTTGGGCTTCGGCGAGGGTTTGGGAAGTCATGGAATTTTCGATTTTGGATTCTTGATTTTCGATTGGGCGCGCGGACGCGCGCCGGGGGCGGAGATTGCGAGAAGCCGGACGGTAGCGGGGTCGCGCCGGATTGGCAATGCGCGGCGCGGTCGCGCTCAGTTGCTGACCAGCGTGCCGACTTTTTCGCCGCGGACGGCTTTGCGGATGGCGTGCTCGTCGTTCAGGTCGAACACGAGGATCGGCACGTTGTTGTCCATGCAGAGCGAGAAGGCGGTCGAGTCCATCACGTTCAGGCGCTGTTTGAGGGCGTCGATGAAGGTGAGCGTGTCGTATTTGACCGCGTCGGCGTGCTTCTTCGGGTCCTTGTCGTAGATGCCGTCGACCTTGGTGGCCTTCATGATGATGTCGGCGTGCATCTCGGAGGCGCGGAGGGCGGCGGTGGTGTCGGTCGAGAAATACGGGTTGCCCGTGCCGGCGACGAAGATGACGACGCGTTTCTTTTCGAGGTGGCGGATGGCGCGGCGGAGGATGAACGGCTCGGCGATCTGGTTCATCGGGATGGCGGACTGGACGCGCGTGCTGACGCCGAGTTTTTCGAGGCGATCCATCAGCGCGAGGCCGTTGATGACGGTGGCGAGCATGCCCATGTAGTCGCCGGTGGTGCGGTCGATGCCGCGCTTGGCGCCTTGGAGGCCGCGGAAGATGTTGCCGCCGCCGATCACGATGCAGACCTCCACGCCGAGGTCGTGAATCTCCTTCACTTGGGTGCACATCGCCTCGAGGGTGGCGTCGTCGATCGGCTCGGTGCCGCGTCCGCGGAGGACTTCGCCGCTCAACTTGAGCACGATGCGCTTGAACTTCAGTTCGCTTTGGCCGGTGGTCTTGGCTCCCATTTGGGGGGCGAGCAAACCGGTGCGGAAAAGGGGCGTCAACCTTCGAGATTTTCGCGTGTCGGTCGGCGCAAAAAAAGGCCCGCCAACTTTGGCGGGCCCGGTGTGACAGCTGACAGCTTTTTTCGCAGGGGAGGCTCAGCCTTTGCCCTTCCCCTTGCCGTGATCCTTGTCGGATCCCTTGCCGTGACCGTCGTCGCGGCCCTTGTTGTCGTCGCGATCTTTGCCGTGATCCTTGTCCTTGTCGTCATCGCAGTCTTTGCCGTGGTCGTGATCCCGGTCGCGCTGATCGTGCGGGACGATGACGGTGGTGGTGGCGGTGGTGACGTTGCCGGCGGCGTCGCGGACTTCGATGGTGATCGTGTAGATGCGGTCCTTTTTGTCTCCCTCGCGATCGGCGAGGAGGTTAACCGCGAGCGGGCCGGTGATCTGCCATTGCGTGCGGCGGTCGGGTTGGTTGGTCGCGACGGAAACGATCCTGGCGGAGGCGATGCCGACGGCATCGGTGGCGGAGACGCTGACGGTGACCGGCACCATCTTTTTGTTCGGCGGCCAGATCGTGCGAATCGACGGCGTGACGCTGGCGATGACGGGCGCGGTGGTGTCCTGCACCGTGACGGTGAAGGAGCCGGAGCTCGTGTTGCCGGCGGCATCCTTGGCGATGACCGTCACGGTCGTGGTGCCAAGCGCGAACGTGCTGCCGGAGGCGACGCTGGTGGTGAGCGAGGTCACGCCGACGGCGTCGGAGGCGGTGGCGGCGAAGTTCGCGACCGCGCCCGCGGCGCTGGTGGCCTCGATCGTCTGGTTGGCGGGCACGGTAAGGGCGGGGGCCGTCGTGTCGACGACGGTGATGGTGAACGAGCCGGAGCTCGTGTTGCCGGCGGCGTCGCTGGCGGAGACGGAGACCGTCGTGCTTCCGAGCGGGAACGTGCTGCCGGAGGCGATGCTGGTGGCGAGCGAGGTGACGCCGACGACGTCGGTGGCGGAGGCGGCGAAGTTCGCGACGGCGCCCGCGGCGCTGGTGGCTTCGACCGTCTGGCTCGCGGGCACCGTGAGCGCCGGGGCGGTGGTGTCGCGCACGGTGACGGAGAACGAAGCCGAGGAGGCGTTGCTGCGGCTGTCGGCCGAGGTGAGCGTGACCGGGGTGGTGCCGAGCGGGAACACGCTGCCGGAGGCGGACGAGCCGCTAACGGCGACGCTGCCCTCGACGAGGTCGGTCGCGCTGGCGCTGTAACTCACCGCGGCACCGGCGGCGCTGGTGGCCTCGGCGACGATGTTGGCCGGCGCGCTGATGACCGGAGCCGTGGAGTCTTGCACCGTGATGGTGAACGTGGAGTGGGAGGTGTTGTTCGCCGCGTCGGTGGCGGTGACGGTCACCGTGCTGGCGCCGAGCGGGAAGATGCTGCCGGAGCCGGGGGCGCCGCTGACGGAGGACGAGCTCACGGCGTCGGTGGCCTCGGGCAGGCCGTAGGTGACGGCGGCGCCATCGGGGCCGGTGGCTTCGGCGGTGAGGTTGGCGATGGCGGCGATGACCGGTGCGGTGGTGTCCCGCACGGTGATGTCGAACTCAGCGGTGGCGGTGTTGCCGGCGGAGTCGCTGGCGGCGAGGCCGACCGCGGTGGTGCCGAGCGGGAACGTGCTGCCGGAGGCGGGCGCGGCGGTGACGGGGACGTTGCCGTCCTTGTCGTCGGTCGCGCTGGCGCTGAAGGTGACGGTCGCACCGGCGGCGCTGGTGGCTTCGGCGACGATGTCGGCCGGGGCGCTGATCACAGGCGCGGTGTTGTCGACCGGCGGGGGCGGCGGGAGCGGTTCGCCGGGATTGTTTTCGGAGTAGGATTGGGCGGTCTCGAGGCGGAACTTGCCGCCGGCGGCGCCACCGCCGTCGAGGATGATGAAGCAGAGCTCGTGCGGGCCGGAGCCGGTGAGGTTGATGGTGTAGCGCCCGGTGCCGTTGGTATTCCAGTTGAGGTCCTGGTAGCCGACGAGCTGGCCGTCGATGTAGATCCACGAGGCGTTATCGGCGAGGAATTGGAGGACGAACTGGCCGGTGCCATACACGGTCGTGGTGTATTTGGTCCAACTGTGGCCGCCGGGGCCGCGCGAACTGATGTCGCTCCAGGCGTTGATCCAGTTGGCCGTGAAATCGTAGTTGGGATAAAACTCCCACGGATGCGTGCCGATCGGGAACGCGGTGGCGGGGTGCGGGTTCACCCAGTTGGCGTTGTAGCCGACGGCCGGAGTCGGCGTGGCGAGCAGCGTCCAATTCGAATACGCGGCGGGCGGGTAGATCGGATCGTAGGCGATGACGGGCGAAAGGCCGCTGGCGTAGACGCGCGGCACCACGGTGAGCGACGCGTCGTCCACGTAGGCGCGGGGCTGGCCATAGAGTGCGCCGTTGGAACTTTGCCAGAGCACGATCTCCGCCGAGATGTAGTTGGTGTCGCTCGGCAGCGTGATCGTGGCCGTGACCGTTTCCCAAGTGGACGGATCCGTATCCAGCGCCAGATTGGGAGAGCCGGACCGCGTTCCGGTGAGAGCCACGCCGGTGTTGGTCTGGATAACCAGCGCCACCGACTGATCCGCCAGCCAGGTGTTGAATTTGGCGGTGAAGGTGACCACCGATCCGGCGGCGAACGGGCCGGCGACGATCTGGTTGGTTTGCGCCGCGCTGCCGCCGCCGGCGTGATTCAGCTGCAGCATCTGGCTGCCGAGCGGCGTGATGCCGTTGCCCGCACCGCTCAGCGCCGCGCTTTCGGTCCCCCATACGCCGGTCGTGGTCGGGGAATACGTGGTCAACGAACTGATGCCTTCAAAATTGCCGGCCTGGAGGAGATTGGGCTGCGCGTGGGCGGCGACGGCCAGCAGGGAGCCGACGGCGAGGGCCGAGAGCGGCGCGGGGAATTTCATTCCGTGTTCGTGGCGCGCTGAACGAATGAACGAAAGGGCAGCACGCGAGGTGTGCGCGGCCCCGGTGACGATCCGGGCGAGCAAAGCCAGGCCGGAGCGCGTGGTGGGATGGGTGTGGATCATGGGTGTGGACAGTTGACCAAACGGCGCCCGGGGGCGGGGAAGCGTGGAAGGTGGGGCGCCGGGGCAGGGCTGTCGTCGCACCGGCGCGGTCGCAAACCGCCGGTGACAAACGACGGCGGCTTTGTGACCAACGCCATACCGTGCCGGGCCGGTGCTGACGTTCGGCTCCCGCGGTAATAGGCCGGTCGGCCCTGACGCGAGCGCGGGCGGCAGCAGCGGGCTCGAGGTGGAAATGCCGGAGTGAAGCGTGCCGGGCTGGTGTGCGCCGCACGTTGCACGGAGAAGCTACTCCTGGCTGGCCTGACAGGCTTGAGCCTGCCAATGCATCGGCGGGCCCCTCCGCACTTCGTCCGCTCCGCTCCTTGGCCGGCCCTGGAGAGCATGCCGCTTTTCAGGTCACCCTGCTCGGCCACGAGTCTTCGGTGTTGCGCGAAGCGATCGGCGGGGATCCCTCCACGCATGAACCGCCCCTCTGATTCCGCCCCTTCCACCGGCGTCGTCCAACGCGCCCCGACGTGGAAAGTTTCTCCCGCGGGCAACAAATACTACATCAACTCGGTCGCCGTGTCGGCGGACGGATCGCGCGTGCTCGGCGGCACGTTTTATCACCACTACGGCCCGGGCGAACTGCGCCGTGCGCCCGGCATGCCGGCGGCACCTGCGCCGCACTCCGCCGCGCCTTCGCCCGAGGATGGCACGTTCGGCGTCTATTGCTACAACGCCGCCGGCCAACCGGAGTGGCAGGACGAGTTTGCGGGCTGGCAGGGCGTGTATTGGGTGGCGTTATCGGCCAACGGTGCGCGCGCGGCGGCGGGCGGCTTCATTTCCGCGACGGCGCCGCAAGGATTCCTCCGCGCCTACGACGCGAGCAACGGCCGTCTGGTGCTCGCGCGCGTGACGCAACAACGCGTGAACCAGGTCGCTCTGTCCGCTGACGGCACCTGGCTGCTTTCCGCGGCGGAAACGCTGCTGTTGTTCCGCTACGACGCGACGACGGGACAGTATGTGCAGACCGACGAATTCGTTCCGGAAGGACAGGACGGCGTGGTGAGCGCGGCGATTTCGGCCGATGGCGCCACGGTGATCTATGCCGGTTACAGCGGCCACATCGGCGCGTTCTTCAACTCCGCCGGCAAGCTCCAGCTGCGTGCGCGCTGGAAGGTGCCGGGCGGAAAGACGACGGATTTCTGTCACATGCTCGAACTCACGCCGGACGGAAAGACCTTCGTGGCGGGTGGAGCGAACGGCACGTTCTACTACTCCGATGTCGCGGCCTTCATCGCCGGTGGCGCGCCGGCGTCGTCCGCGACGACGACGGTGAGTGGCGCGGTCTATGGCGTCGCGATTGCGGAGGACGGCAGTCTGTTCGCCGGCGTCTTCAATCGCGGTTCGGCCGGCGAAGCCTGGGTGAACCCGCGGCCAGGATCCGGTGCCGGAGTCGCGCGGCGCTTCACGCTCGCGCACAATCCGAACAGCGCCGCGCTGAACGCCGCGCACCGGCTTTTCGCGGTCGCGGACGGGCATCCGGATGGCACGCCGGGTTGCTTCTGCCTTTTCGATCCGGTCAGTGGCACGCCGCGCTGGCAATGTCCGACCGGCAACATGAGCTGGCCGATCGTCATCGCCGCCCACGGTGGCGCGGTGGTCGGCGGCAGCGATGATTCGTTCCTGTATTATTTCGCCCTGTAACCTGCCGCGCGCCTTGGGCCTCGAACGGAATTTTCTCACCAAACCGCGGCGGCTGTGCACCGGCTACGTGCTCGTGCATCTGTTGCTGCATGGGTCGGCCGGATGGTTCGAAGTGGAGCCGGGCATCTCCATCTCGATCTGGTATCCGCCGTGCGGCCTCGCGCTCGCGCTGCTCGTGCTGCTCGGTCCGCGGTATGCGCCCGTCGTATTTCTGACCAACTTCGCCACGGCCTGGACCGGCGCGTCGGCGGGTGCGCTGTGGACCGCGGTTTTCTTTCCCGGGCTGCTCACCGCCACCTACGCGGTGGCCGCGTGGGCGGTGCGCCGTTGGTTGGGACCGCGGCTGCTGCCCGGAGGCGCGCGCGGCACGTTTGTCTTCTGCGCGACGATCATCGGGGCGCCCTTGGTGGCGGCGACGATTGGCACCGGCGTGAGTTCGGCGCTGCATCCGGCGCCAACGTCGGCGAGCTGGCTCCAGTTTCTGCTCTCGGTGCGCGACTGGTGGATCGGCGATGCGAGCGGGCTGCTCACCGTGGTGCCGGTTGCGATGGTGTTCGCCGGACCGTGGCTTGACGGCGAACGCGGGGGGGCGGGAGCCCGCGCGTGGCGGGCCCGCGAAGTCGGTCTCGCGGTGCTGCGCGGGACGGTGCTGCTCGGCACGCTGCTGCTGGTGCTGATCGTGCCCGTGTTGCGCGAGCATCGCGCGTTCTACCTGTGCTTCCTGCCGCTGGTGTGGATCTGTGTGCATCACGGACTGCCCGGCGCCACGCTGGCGACGCTCGCGACGATGATCGTCGGCCTGGTCGGCATGCGCCTCGCGGGCACGACCGCCGCCTACTCGTATGTCTTCCTCCTGTTCGTGGTCGCGGTGGCCGGGGTCGGACTCGGGCTCGGCACGGTGGTGACGCGGCGCAATGAGGCCGAGGCCCGTCTCGCGGCCAGCAACGCCGAACTCGCCCGCCTGCGGCAGCTCGAGTTCGACGAAAAGGTCGCCGCGCAGCTCGGCGAGGAGAAGGCGCGCCTCGAGGTGCTTCGTTACCAGCTCAACCCCCACTTTCTCTACAACTCGCTCAATTCGATCTACGGGCTGCTCTTCGAGAGCGCGCGTGATGCGGGCGAAATGGTGCTGCGGCTCTCGGATTTCTGCCGCGCCACGCTCACGAGCGCGCCGGACGATTTGCCGACCCTCGGGGCGGAGATCGAGGCGCTGCGCAGCTATCTCGAGGTGGAAAAGGTGCGCTGGGGCGAGAAGCTGCAGCTCGAATTTGCCGTGGGGGCCGACGTGATGGCGGTGCGGTTGCCGCCGTTCCTGTTGCTCCCGCTGGTCGAGAATGCGATCAAGTATGGCAGCCGCACCTCGCCCGACGTGTTGCGGCTGCGCATCGCGGCGTGGCGTGCGGACGGCACCTTGCGCATCGAGATCGCCAACACCGGTCGCTGGCTGGCGCCGGAGGTGACGCGACCGGAATCGACCGGCATCGGCCTGGAAAACCTGCGGCAGCGCTTGCGCCGCTATTATCCGGACGCGCACGCTTTCACCACGGAGGCGACGGAGGGTTGGGTGACGGCGCGGCTCGAAATCGCCGGCGTGGTCCCCGCCCCGGTGGTCGCGTCGCCCGCCACCGTAGCCTGATCGGGACGACTGAATGACCGCACGAACGATTCCATGAGAACCGTCATCATCGACGACGAAGCGCCGGCGCGCGCGGCGCTGCGGGGATTGCTGCGCGCGCGCGCGGACATCGCGCTCGTCGGTGAAGCCGAGACGATCGAGGAGGGCGCGCGCCGGCTCGGCAGCGCCGATTACGATCTCGTGTTTCTCGATGTGCAGCTGCGCGGCGGCACCGGGTTCGATCTGGTGCCGTTCGTGCGGCCCGAGGCGCGGGTCATTTTCATCACGGCCTCCGATCAATACGCCGTGCGGGCATTCGAGGTGAACGCGCTCGACTATCTGATCAAGCCCGTGCGCCCGCAGCGGCTGGACGAGGCGTTGCGCCGGGTGGCGGGAGGCGGTGCGGCGTCGGTCGCTGCGCCGACGCCGGCGCTGACGCCGCGCGATTTCGTCCATGTGCGGATTGGCAACGGCACCTCGCGTTTCGTGGCGCTCGCGGATCTCGCGCTGATCGTCTCGAATGAAAACTATTCCGAGGCACACTTGGGCGATGGCACGCGGCTGCTGGTGAGGCGCACGATGAAGGCCTGGGAGGAAGCGCTGCCGGCCACGCATTTCGTGCGCGTGCACCGCACCGCCATCATCAACCTGGCGCGCTACCGCGGCGCCGATCGCCCGAGCTACGAGACCGCGCAGCTGCACCTGGATGGGCTCGCCGAGCCGGTGCGGGCGAGTTTTCGGTATTTGCCGGATTTGCGCGAACGATTGGCGGCGCTGGGCCGGGCGTTGTGAGACGCCGGCGGCGTTCGGCACGCGGTTCGCGGCGCCGCGTGCGCTCCGACCGGTGGCCTAGAGCCGGCTCCACGTGAGCTGCCCGTCGGGGGCGCGAGGGATCCCGACCCGAGACGTCGCGCCGGCGCCGGGCGTGGAACGCACGCCCGGGCGGCGGCCCCGCGAGTTCCCGACCGGGCCCACCGGGGTTGGTTCTCGGAATTTATCTGACGAAAATGTCAGCGCGCAAAACTCGGCGGCGGCGCATCGCGGTGGTCTGTTCGGAGCATGGTTCAACCCAATCCAACCTCCCGATCCCTCACGGCAACACCGCTGCAGCGCGTCACGCGTTCGCCTGGGCGGAGCGACCGCGCGGAGGTGGCACGCCTGCTCAACGCCACGAGCGTGCTCCCCCGCATCGCGATGATCTCCACGCACGGCTACGTCGCGGCCAACCCGCCGTTGGGCGCGGCGGACACCGGCGGGCAGGTCGTGTATGTGCTGGAACTCGCGAAGAAGCTGGCGCTGCTCGGCTACGAGGTGGACATCTGGACGCGTCGTTTTGAGGACCAGCCGGAGATCGAGCCGGTGGCGGAGCGCGTGCGGGTCATCCGGATGTGCTGCGGTGGTCCGAATTTCATCCCCAAGGAATATCTCTGCGACTCCCTGCCCGAGTGGAACGAAAACGCGCTGCGCTTCATCGCGGAGCACGGGCTGTCCTATCGTTTCATCAACAGTCATTATTGGGACGCGGGCCTGGCGGCGCAGCACCTCGCGACGGTGCTCGCGGTGCCGCACGTGCACACGCCGCACTCGCTGGGGCTGTGGAAGCAGCGGCAGATGCAGACCGACACGCCCGCAACCGCGGCAGAGTTCGAGCGCCGCTACAATTTCGCGCGTCGCATCGCGGAAGAGCGCCAACTCTATGCCGATTGCGATATCGTCGTGGCGACGACGCCGCCGCAATTCGACCTCGTCACCGCCGACTACGGCGTTCCGGCGGCGAAGGTGCAGGTGGTGCCGCCGGGCTACGACGACCATCGTTTCTTTGCGGTGGGCGAGGGCAGCCGGCAGGCGATTCGCCAGCGGCTGGGCTACAGCGGCGAAGTGATTCTCGCGATCGGCCGACTCGCGCGCAACAAGGGCTACGATTTGCTGATCGATGCGTTTGCGGTCGTGGCCCCGCGCGTGCCGGCGGCGGTGCTGCGTCTCGCGGTGGGCGGACAGGAGATGAACGCGAACGAGCGCACGATCCTCGCGGAACTGAAAGAGCGCGCGGTGGCGACCGGTTTCGGAGATCGCATCCAGTTCGGCTCGTTCATCCCGGACGAGGAACTGGCGGATCACTACCGCGCGGCGGACACGTTCGTGCTGTGCAGCCGCTACGAGCCGTTCGGCATGACGGCGATCGAAGCGATGGCATGCGGCACGCCGACGGTCGTGACCGTGCACGGCGGATTGTATCGGGCGCTGTCGTTCGGCCGGCACGCCCTGTTCGCGGATCCGTTCGATCGCGAAGACCTGGGCATCACGATCGCGAAGATCTTCCGCCATCCGCGCCTCCGGCAGCGGCTTTCGCGCATGGGCGCGCACAAGGCGCGAAGCCTTTTCACGTGGACCGGCATCGCGCATCAGCTGGTGGCGGCGGTGGAGCACCGCTCGCTCGCGGCCGTGCGGCTCAACGACACGGAGTGGGACGAGCCCGCGCACGACGGAGATTAAGCCATGGCGGAACGATTCATCCAGTTATTCGATGCCGAGTTCGTCTCGCGCCTGGTGCAAACGGCGGTCATCGCCGGGATCGCGCTGACACTCTTCTTCGGACTCAAGGGGCGCATTCAGCGGTTTGCTGAATGGGCGCGGCTGCCGCGCCTGGCGTTGACGCCGGTGCGGCTCGGGCTGCGCTACGCGATCCTCGGCGGTGCGCTGCTGCTGATCCTGGGCCGCTGGGGATTTCCGATCAACGGCATCATCGCATTCCTTGGCACGGTGCTCGGCCTGGTGGCGATCGGGTTTGTCGCCGTGTGGAGCGTCCTCAGCAACTTCCTGTGCACGTTCGTGCTGGTGGTGCTGAAGCCGTTTCATCCGGGCGACGACGTCGAATTGCCCTCGGCCGGCATCAAGGGCCGCGTGCTCGATCTCACCGCGGTCTACACGGTGATCGAGACGGCGGACGGCGAAACGGCGATGATCCCGAACAACCTGTTTTTTCAAATGATCTTCAAGCGCCGGATGCCCCCGGCCGCGCTGGCGCTGAGCGGAAAACTCCCGGTCCGATGATGAAGAAGCCACGCGTGCTCCTCTTCGCGACGGATCTCGATGGCACGTTGCTGGGCGAGGCGGGCGCCACGTCGCGCTTCGCGGCGGCGTGGGCCGCCGTGGAGCCCGGCGTGCGGCCGCTGCTGGTCTACAACACCGGGCGGACAGTCGACGACGTGCGCGGGTTGGTGCGCGCCGGTGTGCTGCCCGAATGCGACTACATTGTGGGCGGCGTTGGCACGGAGCTGTTTTCGAATCTCTACGACTACTCGCGCGAGTTTTCCGCGCGATTCACGTCCGGGTGGAGCTTGGAGCGGATTGAGCGGATCGTGCGGACCATCCCGGCTGTCCGACCGCAGCCGGAGGCGTTTTGCCAGGCCTTCAAATCGAGCTGGTTCTGGGACGACGCCAGTGCGGCGGACCTCCAGGCGTTGGCGGGGCGGCTCGCGTCGGGCGGCATTGCGGCGCACCTCGTGTATTCCGCGCGGCGCTTTCTCGATGTGTTGCCGGCCCAGGGCGGAAAGGGCAATGCGCTCGCCTGGCTCGCCCAGCGGCTGGGGATCCCGCTCGCACAGGTGCTCGTCGCCGGCGACACCGGGAACGACACCAGCATGTTTCAGCTCCCCGACGTGTGCGGGATCATCGTGGGCAACGCGCTCCCGGAGTTGCGCGGCGAGGTCGACGGGCCGAACTTTCACCGCGCGCGATTGTCCGCAGCGGACGGGGTCGTCGAAGGCTTGCGGCATTTCAGCGTGTTGCCGAAGATCGCGGGCACCGACGCGGCGCGGATCCGTGGCTAGGCACGCTTCGCCGACGTCGGTTAGTGTGTCCTTCAATTTCCCGACATGACTCTCCCGCCCGATCTTCCCGCCCCTCCGCGGATTCTTATCGTCGAAGATGAGGCCAAAACCCGCACTTCGCTGGCGGAAGGCCTGCAGCTGGAAGGATGGAGCGTTTCGTCGGCCGCGAGCGGCGATGAGGCCGCGCGCGCCCTGCGGGAGCAATCCTACGACCTGATCGTCCTCGACTGGATGCTGCCCGATCGCGATGGCATCGACCTGCTGCGGGAATTTCGCCAACGCGGCGAGCGGCGCCCGGTGCTGGTGCTGACGGCCCGCACCAGTTTGAACGATCGCGTGGTCGGGCTCGACAGCGGCGCCGACGACTACCTGGCGAAACCCTTCGCGTTCGCCGAACTGCTCGCGCGCTGTCGTGCGCTGCTGCGGCGCCCGACGGCCGCCGACGATCGGTTGCTCAGCTGCGGTGATCTGCAGCTGGACACGCGCGCGCGGGTGGCGCGGCGGGCCGGTCAGGAAATTCCGCTGACGCCGCGCGAGGTGGACGTGCTCGAGTTTCTCTTCCGACATCTCGGCCAGAACGTGACGCGCGAAATGCTCGAGCGTGAGGTGTGGAAGCAGCCGCGGCGCATGACGTCGCTCGACAACGTCATCGACGTGCAAATGATGCGGCTGCGTCGCAAGGTGGACCCGGAAGGCTTCCCGCGGCTCCTGCACACGGTGCGCGGCATTGGCTTCCGGCTCGGAGGCGAAGCGACGTGAAAAAGTGGTGGCTCCGGCAGCCGATCCGCCTGCGGCTGGCGATCTTCTTTGCCGGTGCCGGCGTGCTGCTGCTGTCGGGTTTCAGCGCGACGCTCTATCTCTATGTGCGGCAAGTCATGGCCCGGCCGCTCGCGCATCAGTTGAGCAACGACATCGTCGAAATCCAGCGCCGGCTGCAAGTCACGGCCGAGGGCGAGCTGCGCTGGGACGGCCGTCCGCTCGAGCCGGCGCGCCCGTGGACGACGACGTATCCGTGGTTCGAAATCTGGGACGAGAACAACCAACTCGTGCGTCGCTTGTGGCCGTTCACCGAGAATCGGCTGCAGCAGACTCCGATCGCTCCGGCGCGCGACACCGAGACGCTGTCGATTTTCCCCGTGGCGGCGGACATTCGCCTGCGGGTTCTGTCGGTGCCCTACACGCCGCCGGGCACCGGCCACGCGTGGATGTTGCGCGCGATGCGCATCCATGAGCCGGTCGCGGACGCGCTCGGCGCACTGGGCTGGATCATCGTGCTCGCGCTGCCGGTCGTCACCATCCTGCTGTCGCTCGGGGCATTTCTCCTCGCGCGGCACTGGCTGGCGCCGCTCGACGACATGAGCGCGGAGGCGCAGCGGATCAGCGCGGAGCACCTCAACCGCCGGTTGCCCATTCACAATCCGCACGACGAACTCGGGCGCCTGGCGGGGATTTTCAACCTGACGCTCGATCGACTCGAGGCCTCGTTCGGGGCGCTGGATCGTTTCGTCGCGGATGCGTCGCACGAGTTGCGCACGCCACTGACCACGCTGCGGAGCGTCGGCGAAGTCGGCCTCCGCCGCGGCCGCACCGCGGAGGAATATCGCGATATCATCGGCAGCATGCTCGAGGAAGCGCAGCGGCTCGAACACCTTGTGACGCGCCTGCTCGAACTTGCCAGCGCCGAGGGCGGCGCCACGGCCGCGCAACGCGTGCCGGTGCGCATGGACGAGTTTGTCACGGCGTGTGCGAACGACTTCGCGCTGCTGGCGGAGAACCGGCAGCAGCGTTTTGCGCTCGAGCTGGAGCCGTGCGTCGCCGCGACAGACCCCGTGTTGCTGCGTCAGGCGTTTCAGAATCTGGTGGAGAACGCGCTCAAATATGGGCCCGCAGATTCGACAATTCTGCTGCGCGTTCGGGCGATTGGCGGCCGGATCGAGCTGACCGTGCGTGATGAGGGACCAGGGATTGCTCCGGAGCATCGGGGGCGGATCGCTACGCGCTTCTACCGTCCAGACCCCAGCCGCGGTCGCGATAACGGCGGTTACGGTCTCGGGTTGTCCCTGACCAAAGCCTACATGGCGTTGCTCGGCGGAGCGCTCTACTACCGCACGGTGGAGCCAGCCGGCAGCGAATTCACCCTGCGCCTGCCGCAGGATATCGCGTCGGCGGGAAGCCCGGGCTCACTTGCGGACGTAGTGTGAGGACTCCGCCTCACGCGGCGATGGCGTGGAGGAGCGCGTCGGCGCGGCGCGGTTGGCGGAGCCAGGAGTCGGCCCCCGAGGCGGTGGCGGCTTCGCTTGGCTCGGCGCTCGAGAGGGGCACGATGCGCGAGATTGGGCAAGGCCGCTCGCGCTTCGACGATCAGTTCCGAGCCGTTGCCGTTCGGCATGACCAGATCCGTGACGAGTGCGGCGACCGCATGCCGCGCAACAAGGTGCCGGCTTCGTGACCCGAGCGAGCAGTGATCGGCACGTGTCCCGCCCGCATCAACCAGTCGGTGAGCGCGCGAAGCATCTCCGGTTGATCATCGACCACGAGCACGGTGAGCACTTCCTTGAGCATGGTTCCATCCAGACAAGCGGACGCGCCGGCGGTTCGCCGAGTCGGTGCTCGATGGGTTCGCTTTCGCGCCAACGCCGCGCGGAGTGGCAGCGCGGTGCGTGCGCCGCTCAGGGCCGGACGCGTGGTTCGTATTGCATCGCGCACACCGAGTTTCCCTCCGGATCGTGGAAACCCACCAGCGTGCCGACGTTCTCGATGGTGAAGGGGGACAGGAGCAGCCGGCCGCCGGCCAGCGTGATGGCGGCCGCGGTCGCATGAATGTCGGCGACGGCGATGGTGCATTCATAGCCGTTCTGGCCGCCGGCGACCGCGGGCTGCGGTCGCTTTTGCAGCGATCCGCCAATCGCGCCGGGACTGGTCTCGATCAGCCAGAACTCCGGCGGCCCCCACGGCTGGAATTTCCACTGAAAAACCGTTTCGTAGAAAGTTTTCGCGCGCCGGCACTCCGTCGCGTGGATGGCGAAGTGAGCGATATCGTTCGGCATGGGAGGGAGGGGGTTGAGGCGAGGCGGAGTCCGCGCTGGTGCGCGGTTGTTCAGTTTGGGCCGGCTTCCCGCTTCGTGCTCACGGAGCGGGAGGCGCAGTCGGGTGAGAAGGTGTCGAGCAAGGCCTCGGGCCGTGCGACGAGGGGTGTCTGCGGGTGATCTGCGCCGCGGGCTCGCGCGATGGTCCAGCGCAAGCCCGGCGGTGCGGCGTCGTGCAAGAGCGGCGGAAGGATGGATGAAAGGTTCATGAGCGAAACGCATGGCTAGAGGACACGCGACACGCCCGGCAGACGCCGGAGGAGAATCGTCGCACCCCAGCTCGCGCCGATCGCGAGCAACGTCACGAGCACCGCCTTGACGATTCCCGGCAGCGCCACGTCGAGCAACGCGAACTGGAGCCACGTGACGATGGCGTAGTGCACGAGATACATGCCGAAGGCGTTGCGCGTGAGGCTGGCGGTGAGCGCGCTCGTCCGGTGTCCGTAGCGCGCGAAGCACGCGAGCAGCGCGAAGGTCGTCGTGACGCCGGTGACTGCGAACAGGATCGTGGCCGCGAGGGCGACGAGCGGCTGCGGCTGGCCTTTGCCGAGGCCGATGAAGAACGCGATCAGCGCCGCCGCGAAGGCGACGAACACTCCGCCCGCCACCGACGCCCACGTCTTCCAGCGCTGTGCGAGTGATCCGGTCGGCGTCATCCACGTGTCCGAGATGCCGCGAGCGTTTGCACCGAGCGCGCACCCAAACACGAAATAGATCGCGTAGAGCGCGACGCGCCCCGTCTGCACCGTGAACGGTCCCCAGGTGAACCACGAGAATGCGCTCACCCACTTCAGCGTCGGCAGGTAGGCGAGCACGGCCGCGATCGCCAGCAAGACGCACGCGCGCGTCGGCCGGGCGCGACACCACGCGCCGAACCGCGCCAACTTCTCCGGCGTGCGCGGTGTGACCTGCCACGCGATTGCCGTCACGGCGCTGAAGGCGAGCAGCACCCACAGGAACCACGCCGGCCCGGCGGGCCAGACCCCAAGTGCGCGCCACGCCGGCCAGAAACCCGGGTTGCCCGTTGCCTCAGCGCGCAACAAATACGCCGGCAGATACGCGAGCGGTGCGAGCAATGCCGCGCTCACGACGAACGGCACGCCCAAACGCAGCGCACGATCACCGACGAATCGCCCGGCGCCCTTGCGCGCCAGACTCGCGGGCACGAACAGCCCCGCGAGGAGGAACATCATCGCCATGAAAAACGAATCGTTCCACAGCGTCAGTCCATCCACGCCGGGCGCGCGCGCCGGATCCACGACAGGGAACGCGCCCCAGATCATGTTTTCCCGCGTGAACGGCCCAGCCGGCGGCGCGTAGCGGTGATAGGCCAGCACGGCGTGATGCGTGATCACCAGCAGCGTGATCGACGCGCGGGCGAAATCGAGCGCCGCGTCGCGCGCCGGCACGTCCGGCGGGTGGGTCGCGTGCGGCGAATGCGAGAGCGTCGCGGAGGTGGAGAGATTGTTGGTCATGGATAAAGCGGTAGCTGTCCCCGGGTCGGGCCGGTGGTGGAAAAATGGAGTTGGCCGCGCAGGTCAGCCGTCGCGCGGTGGCGAAGCGGGCGAGGTTGGCCCGAGCCGCTGGCGCACGGCGCGGGTGTAGAGCGTCACGGGAATCAGCGTGGCGACGGCCACCACAATGAAGAACCACATCTCGTGTTGTTGGCCGTTCGGGTCGGTGAGGAGCCGGTGCGCCGTGGCGTCGTTCGCATGGCGTGCGAATGCCACCGGCGCCTCCGCGGCGATGTGCGCGATGCCGAAGCCGCCGCTGCGCGCCGCGAACCAGCCGAGCGCGCTCAGCCAAGCGTAGGCCTTGAGGCCGACGGCGATGCCGCCGATCGCGAGCAACCCTGTGGCGAATGTGCCGAGGCCAATCACGCCCACGCTCACTGCGCCGACCGACAGAAAGCCCACGGCAAACGCGCCCACACTCACCGGCGCCACCGCCACGCCGCCCCACGCGAACAGCAATCCGTAAGCGCGATCGCCGGCCGCGATCCAACCCACGACCGGCCCGTCGCCCACGTCCGGCGACGCGAACCGCACGTGCACCAGCGGCACGCCGAACAAGGTGGCGCGGCTGCGGAAGATCCCGGCGCGCGAACCGACACGATCGCGCTCCGCGGCGAAGCGTTCCGGGTGCCGTTGCCGTTCGCTCGAGCGCAGCCGCCGAAAAAAAGCCATCAGTCGCACCAGCCCGAGCGGTGCCGCGACGACGAAACTCACCACAAGCACCTGGCACATCACCGCGAAGACCGCGCGCAGTTCCCACCAGCGCAGCGCCGCTTGCGTGAGGCCCCACAGCACGCCGATGAAGGCGAGGCAGCCGAAGAAACAGGCGATCGTCGTCACGACCACGGCGCGCCGCTCGCGCGGTGTGCGCGATTGGTCGAGGCCGATCCGCAATTGCATGAGCGCGCTCACACCGCCGGCGACGAAGGCGAGCAGGGCCGCGAGGCTCGTGGTCTTCGCGAGGGCGCTGCCCTGCGCCACGGTGGCGGCGCCTAGTCCGGCGGCCTGCACTGGCGCGGGCGTCATCGCCGGCAGGGCGGCGAGCACGCCGAGCGTGAACGCGCGGCCCGGCGTCGTGCGGGCAAGCGCGCCCTCGACGAAGGCGAGCGCCTGTTCCTGCAGCATCTTGCGGCCGCGCGCGAGGCGCTGCTTGACCGCGTCCTCGGTGAGGTCAAGCGCGGCGGCGACGTGTTCGATCGAGCGGTTTTCCCGGTAGTAGAGGACGAGCGGCTCGCGATAGAGCACGGGCACGCGTTCGAGGGCGCGCCACAGAATGGTTTGTTCCTCGGCTTGCATGGCCTTGTCCGCCACCGGCAATTCGTCGGTCGCCAACTCGGCGACTGCCTCCATTGATTCGGCGCCGTGCACCGCGTCGCGCCCGGAGCGGCGATGTTGGCGGCTGACTTGGTGACGGAGAATGCCGCACAGCCACGGACGGAGTTTTTCCGGCTCGCGGAGTTCGCGCAGGCTGCGCCACGCGGCGACGAACGTCTCTTGCGCCGCGTCCTCGCTCTCGGCCACGTTGCCTGTCGCCGCGTAGGCGAGCGAGCAGAGCAGTCGTTGGTAGCGCTCCACGATCCGCCCGAAGGCGTCGCGTTCGCCGGCGAGGCAGGCGGACACCAATTCGGCGTCGCTGACGGCATCCGCCAAAGCGTTGGATTCAGGCGTGGACATGCTTGGTTTCAAACAAAGTGCCGGAAATCCGCGGGAGGGTGACAAAATATTTTCCGGCGCGGAGGCCAGGCGCGGTTGAAAGGAGCCGATCTCGGCCGCGATGGGGATCGGCCGAGGCTCTTCAAGGGCACAGAGGTCCCGTGGCTCGACGCGTGGGCTCCGATCGTCGGGGAGATATCCCTGGAGGCCGGCGTAGAGCATTCCAGACCGCATCCCCGGAAACACACGACCGCCATTCGCCGCGCTCCGGCGACGAGGGCGTTCGTGATCTTCGTGTTTGCCGGCCGCAGGCCACGGGCGCAGTTGGCTTGGCCAACGCGTCGAATGGCTGCCCTCGGTGGGCGGCACCCCGAACTTTTTGGAGCGAATCCCGGTGTTTTCGCCGGTGTCTCCCTCGGATGTGCACCAGATCGGTCAAATCGCTGGAGCGAATGCGGCGGCTCTCCGGACATTTTGGCGCAGCGAATTCGCTCCATTCGCTTCAAAAATCTTCACCCTAACGGGCTCGTTCTCTGCCCTAACGACCCACGGAAATAGTGAACGACATTATTTCCATTAATTGAGCTTGATGGAAATAAGCAGCCTGCTTGTTTCCACCCATGAAATCCAGCTCGGCAGGGAGCCCGTCCGGCCGGTGGGTCAAGACGCTGGAAGGCTACCGAGCCTTTCATCCCAGTCCGCTGCCACCGGAAATCGTCTGGACGCCCAAGCTGGTCCGGTCGCTCTCCCATGCGGATCGGTTGCTTGGCCGTCTCGCAGGCGAGGGTCGGCGGCTGCCCAATCCACACTTGCTGATACGTCCGTTCGTGCAGCGGGAGGCGGTTTATTCGAGCCGCATCGAAGGCACTCAGGCGACGCTCGGCGAACTGCTCGCGGCCGACGCCGGCGTGATCCCCGAGCGCAGTCCGGAAGACCTGCGCGAAGTCGGCAACTACGTCACGGCCCTCGAGCACGGCCTCAAGCGCCTTGAGGCGTTGCCGCTGTCGCTTCGGCTTGTTCGGGAATTGCATGAAAAATTGATGACCGGGGTGCGCGGCGACCACGCCACGCCCGGGCAATTCCGCCGGACCCAGAACTGGATCGGCCGCCCGGGTTGCACCCTGGCCGAGGCCTCCTATGTGCCGCCGCCCCCGGCCGACCTGCTGGATCACCTCGGCCGCTGGGAGGAGTTTCTGCACGACGAATCGGTGCCGCCGCTGGTCCATGCCGCCTTGATGCATTACCAATTCGAGGCCATCCACCCATTCATCGACGGCAACGGTCGCGTCGGACGCCTGCTCATCACGCTCTCGCTGTGTGCCCGCGGAGTCCTGACCGAACCGCTCCTCTACCTGTCGGCCTTCTTCGAGGCGACGCGCAACGACTACTACGACGGCTTGCGCGCTATCAGCGAGCGCGGCGACTGGGCCGGCTGGCTGGAGTATTTCTTCAACGGCGTCGCGCGGCAGTCGGAGGACGCCTTGAGCCGGGCCGAGCGCATCAATCAGCAGCTGGCCGACTGGCGAGAAGCCTTTGCCGGGAGCGGGTCGAAGGTGCCGTTGCAGCTCATCGATCTCGTCGGCTCGAACCCCTTCCTCACGCCCCGCGAGACCGAGCGCCGCCTTGGGGTCGCCTACAACACCGTCATGCGCGCCATCACCGCACTGGAAGAAGGCGGCGTCCTGACCAAGGTCGGGGAAAGCAAGCGCGACCGCGTCTTCTGCGCCCGCGCCATTCTGGACATCCTCGAAGAGCCCGCGCGCCTCGTGCCGGAACCACCCGTCACGAAGCGCCGGGCCACCCGGGACTGATGGGCTCTGCGTCACCGGCGCGACTCTGCGATAAGCGATGAGCAACTAATCGCCATGCCCGGCCAGACCCGCAAGCGGCAGGAGATTTGGGAGGAGGAATACCGGAAGCACCCGTATCTTGCGGGCAAGCCCGAAGCGCACCTCATCGAACGTTTCCGTTATCTGGTTGCCAGCTATGCCACGCTGACCGAAAGCGGACAGCTGGGCTTAGAGGCCGAGCCGCGCTTAGCGATCTGGCATCTCTCGCGTCTCACTCACCTTTTCATGGAGTTCAACGCGCGGGGAGGGATTCCGGCAGGGATCAAACCCGAACTCCCGAAGCTGACGCATCCGCACATTCCGCTGGGTGTGACAGCCTACCGTTCCCGCAAACGGCCGGAGCCCGGCCAACTCTTCAAGTTCGGGGAACGTCAATGGCTTCTCCCTATGCTCGAACAGGGCTCCATCCGGTTCGCGCCGGCGTCAACCTACAACGACGCCAGTTTGAACGCGGCGATACGGGACGACGAACTCAGCTTCACTTACTACCCGGGCAGGGCCGGGCCGCCGCTCTCGAAACTGCCGCATCCAGCAGGCTCCGACTGGGTGAAATTGCGACACCCAAGCAATTTCTACGTGCAGTGCCTGAGCTTGCGCTTCGCCCCCCGGCTGTTCGATGACTTTCCGGGAGGCAGCTGCCTCATCATCTACGACGCGCAGGAATTCGGCCGGCGGCTCTTGGGTGCGCTCAAGGCCCGGTTCCCCGACTGGTTTGTGACCGCGTTCGGCATGAGCTACATTGATCCGGACGATCCCGGCGACGAGCCGATCCTCCTGCCGAGGGCGAAGCACATGCGTTACATCTACCAACAGGAACAGCGGATTCTTTGTCACCTCCGCACTCCCATCGCCAAGTTGGAAGCCGTGACGGTCGAGGTTGGCCCGCTCACCGGCTTTGCGGAACTGGTCACGGTGTAGCGATCACGGCTTTCTCGCGAAAGCCGCAGTTCCTCCGCGCCCGTCCTCTCAGAGGTGAAGGCGATAGACCTCCGCGCCCTGCGCGTTGATCTTCGCGGGAGCGAAATAGGTCATCCCGCCCGTTGCAGCCATGCGGTTGCCTTGAACAAGCCCGACCGTGGCATCGAACTTCGCCTTGGAGTAATTCGCGACCAGATGCAGGCCCCGTTCGAAAAGGTTCTCCGTAGTGAGCTGCTTGATCTGTTCGGTCTGGTAGTGGACGCCGGTAGGCACGAGCGTATCCAAATACAGGGCGCAGCCCCCGTGGAGAAACCGGAAGAGCATTTCCGACCGCCGTTGGGCCCGCGCCCAGCTTTTCCCCCGGCCATCTTCGATCCAATCGGGCCCATGATAGGCGCCGTTACCGATTGTCTGCCCCGGAGTGGTGGTGTTGGTCCTCCGGGTGATCCCCAGGATTGTCCCGAGCCGGTCCATCTTCTCCTCGATGGCCGTGTAGTTCCGGCAGGCTATCCGCAACTCAAGGTCGGTGTCACCATGGTCGAGGAAGACGAACGCCTTCACGCCCTTGGACCGGCAAATCGGCGCGAAGAACTTGCCCCCGATTGTCGGCCACCGCGTATCAGGCTGGTCGAAGGGCGCGTGGTGCGGATTGTCGAACTTGTAGAAACGATGGGGCGTATGGGCGAGTTTCATATTCCTATACTGTCAGCGCCCGGTTTCCCGTTAAAATACAAACTCGACGGCCACTACAGCGAAAGCCGTCTATTCGTGCTGTTCGCGACGGCGTCCTTGATTGGCGAGGGTTTTGACCTCCCGCAACTAGACACGCTGGTGTTAGCGATGCCTCTCTCGTTCAAAGGAAGGTTGGTGCAATACTCCGGGCGGCTGCATCGCAGCCATGAAGCGAAGCGCGACGCGGTCGTTTTCGACTACCTCGACGAGAACCACCCCATCACCCAAGCGATGTTTCGGCGCCGTCTGGCCGGCTACGGCGAAATGGGCTATCGGATCGAAATGCCCGGAATGGTAACCCCGATGGGGTTCTAGGAGAGAACACCCCACCCCTAACCATTTTGGCTGCCCGGCATGGATTCGAACCGGCTGCCTTAAGGATTGGACAGAAAATTGCATTCCGTTGTTATCTAGCACTTAGCGCTGAAGCACAATTAGTTGTGTTGCGCAAGTTGAGGCAATCCGCGCGACGCAGATGATTTCGAGGTAGCGCTGATTAGCAGACGAATAGCAAAAAGCGCCCCGAAGTTTCTCTCCGGAGCGCTTGCTATCGTCAATCACGCAGCAGCGACCAGCTTTGCGGTTATCTCGCAATGAACCACCTCATCGTAGTCGAAATATACTGACCGCCCAATTCGGTAGTGCGGGATATCGCCGAGGCGCACCCTTGTGCGGAGAGTTCTTGCACATGGACGCGACGTCGGGTGCCAAATATCTGAGCACAGCAATGAACTGAACTTGATCAACCCCCGTTGAAGCAGGGGCTTGGCAGCCACCCCCGCTACCGATTTTGGCCATCGATGCTTCAATTGGAGTGATTGCTGCAACCCGACGAGTGGCACAAATCGACGTCGCCCCTGATGCGTGCTCGGCAGTATCCTACGGCTGATCCAATTCTGGAGCGTGCGAACAGATGGTCTATCGCGTTCAGTCCAGAGGCCTGTTGCGAGCAGCTTCGCCGGTGAAATGAGTTGCTCCTTCATAGCCCACTGCCTTTCGGGACGATTTCAAAGAATGCCAAGGCTTCCTCCTTCGACATGGAGAAATTCTCGTAGTCCCTCTGTTGAACCGTTTCGGTATGCCCGGCTGCAATAGCCGCGTCCTTCGGACCAAATGCTCGTCCGTAATAGCTGCAGAAACTGTGTCGCAGCGCGTCTTGGCCGATTGCATGCTTCTTGCGAAGATTGGGCATGATTTTTTCAGTGTAGCGGCGCACAGGCAGTCCAAATTGGCTGATAGGATACGCCGTAAACCATGCCCGTAGATTGGGCCTGACATCAATCCACCTCGCACGACCGGTCTTGGTCAACTCCGGCCCCAAGAATATCTGGGGCGGCCGCATCACTAGTTGCTGGCGGTCATCTACGACGCCGGCCTCGACCTGTCCCTCGATGCGCTGCATTTCCCCTTGCGGACGAATTCCAGCGAAGAGCATCAAGGCGCCGACGAGCGCATACCGCCCATTCTCGATGCTCTCAAGATCCGCCATGTAACAGCGTGCAGTCTCCAACGTGACAATTTCGGGGACTTTCTGGGCTACCCCTTTCCGAATTATCGTAGACATCGGGGATTTCGAAATCAGCGGTGGATCTTGCTTCAGACACCAATTGAAGAATGCGCTGATGTCGCCTCGGGTTACGTTCCACGATTTTGGTGCGAGTGCGCCGTGGCGCTTCTCCATCCACGCTTCCATCTCTTTGCTGGTGATTTTGTGGAGCAAGGTCATGGGGAACGCTGCTTCCAGTCCGCCAAGTCGGGTAGTAATGTTCCGCAGCTGGACTTGCGACGTCCCTTCCCTCATCTTCACACCAAGATAGATTGGTTTAATCGAACTCACTGTATGATGGGTTTCTGGTTTGAAGAAGTGCATAGCGAAGTAGTGAGCGGCTTCGACAAGTGTATGTTTCTCTAGGGCGAATTTACGGCGCAGTATCTCACTGGCCGCCTCGGCATCAGAAATCATGGATTTCGACAGGGTGGTGAGACGTGCCTCTTCAGCTGGGCCTTGCGCCGCCTCAAGATTGAGGCGGTCGCATTCTCGGATCGCTTCCTCGCGGAGCCGGAATTGGCGGCGTATTTGGTGCCCACGAAGCATTCCGGTTACTTGGAATGAATCGCTTCCTCCTGGGTTTTTGATTTTCCGAAGGGTGAAGGGTTTTAGTTTGTTGGATCGGCGTGGCTTCTTTGCAGGTGTGAGTTGCGTGTTTTTCTTAACGTTTTCTATATTGTTCATATGTGCGCCGCAGTAGCGCAGCGCACAGGTAAGAAGTGTGGGCGAGGGGCCTGAAAGGGACCTCGCCCATCGGGAAGTGGAGACGAGCTTCCGGCGCAGTATTCAGGCAAATGCTGCTGCGCCACGGAGACGTCGCTGAATGCCAAACACACATGTTAACCCTACCGCATAACACCGGACCGGGCGCGAGCGCCCGGTCCGGTGGGGGGCTTAGGCGTGATCGGGAATTATTCGTGAAAACAATTCTTAAATTTCTGTCCTCAGGAGGATGAATTCGAGATTCAGGAAAATGACGGATTTTGCTTCGATCTGAAGTGTCCGCCCCTTGCCTCTTCAAGGGGAGGTCGTGTCTCGCCTGCAAGTTTTGCCCTAGGTGGCGGAAATGCTTTTTTTGAATTTCAACCCGAGCCGCTTCCGGAGCTGATCCTCGGCGGCGCGCCGCTTGGCCGCGTCGATTTTCCGCAGATTGTAGAGCGTCCATCGCGGTCTGGGCAAACGTTCGACGCCCGGTCAACGTAACTCACTCCCACTGAATATCGCGCACGGTGTGGATAAAAAATACCGCCCTGTGGCCCCCGGGGCGGCTGGCCCGTTCATGAAAGGATCAGATATCTGCAATCAGTCCTCTTCGTCTGGAACCGGCGAGACAGATTTAATCGAGCGCACCTCGAACACCCTCGCACCGCTCGCCTTTACGATCTCCTCAAAGAGGTCAGGCCGTATCACCAACATCGCACCACCAAGCCGGGGATGCTCGTCGGCGAAATTGTGCCCACCGAGCGGTCGCACGCTCCACCAGCGATGGGCGACGGAGAGTTGCCCCTTGTCGTCAAAAAGATCCAAGGGACCGATGTCGTGACGCGGTGTAAGTCCGAGGGCGGCCAGGAGCCGTGGGGAAAGCCCAAAGACCTCGTGGTAGTGAAACCGGTGCCCGACGGCATCCAAGCTGGCGAAAGGGCCACGGAAACTCGTCAGCGATGCCGTGCGGGCGAAGGGCCGACGCCACGCGGCCGGGTGCGGATAGGTCAGAGGAAGCCCGCCGTCGGCCGGCATCGCCATTTCTTCATCGATCACCACGCCGGCCAAGACGGTAGTCCGTTGCTTGAGGTCGTTGTATTCGTGATCTCCTTGGTCGAGGTGTGTCTCGCTATACGCGAGTCGGATCCACCCGGTGAATTCGCCGTCGGGAATATGCGTCACTTCGGCGGTTCCGGTCGTCAAGGTTTCAGGCAGAGCCCAAGACGGCCGAACTCGGCGCGAGAAACCGTTGGCGACGGCCAAGCGCAGGCTCGGCATCAAAAGTGAAAGCACCTGGGGCGGAATGTCGTCATCCCATCCGCCCTTCGCCCAGAGATGCTTCTCGAGCCCCGTAGCGACCTCATGCAGTGACTCCTCGAACAATTCCTTTTCCCAAAGGGTGAAGGCCGCGCGCGGATAATTCTTCCGCGGGCCGGGATGGGCCGCTTCGTGCCGGTCCCGGGCACGCTCCCTGTGCTCGGGTGATGACTGATAAACGGTATCAAATCGCCCCGCCACCAAGGTGCCGATTTCCGGCCAGAGTTCCGCCAGTTTTTTGATCCGCTCATTGAAGTCCAAAGATAGGACTGCGTCTTCCTTGGATTTGGAAACTGGTGCCGCGATCAGGGGAACCGTCCGAAGAACCTGTCCGCTCACTGGAATCTCGGCGCGCCGCAAGAGCAGCAGGGCGAGCAGTTCGGGGCCTAGGCGGCCTGAGCCGACGAAGCGGTTCAGTTCAGGGGCGAGCGCGCGGCTCAGGGCATAGGGCTTCGGTTCGAACTGGGATAGGAGTTGCAACAGTGTGAGCTGGTGACCGAACGCCGGGCCGCTCGCGAGAACAGCCCGGAACGCCACGGCGCAGCGTTCGGCGAAATGCGCGATCATCCATGCGGCAGAGGCCAACGCTACCGTCTTCCGCTTTTTCTCTGGATGTCCTAAGCGCGCGAACACCAGAAAAGCGGCCGCGTCTTCCAACGACCACGCCGGCACGGCGGCGGGTTCGAAAGGCAGATAGGGCCCGCCCTCCTTCTGGTGGCGGGGCAACCGGTGTGCGATGACGGCACACGCTTCGTCCCACATCGCTACCGCGATGGCGGCGTCATCGTGTCGACCAAAAAATTCCACGAGATGACGGCTCGCGCCCCACAAACTCATATTGTCGTTGAAGCGGTGGACCGTTTCGTGCGCCAAAGTGGAAAGCGCCACCGGTCGCGACGCGCGAAAAGCGCGCACGAGAAGGTCTTCGTGCTTCTTTCCGCCAAAGGTGAGCCAGCCGCCACCGCCGCGAAAGCGGGTATAGGCGAGCCGTTGTGTCATCCCCAGCAGGAAGCCGTCAACGTCGAGCAACCGAATCGCCCGCCAATCGCGGTGCCGACGTTTGAGATAAACCATGAATCGCTCGATGCTCTCTGCATCTCGTGTCAGCC
>JAYRJE010000026.1:0-44453 GCA_041906465.1 Candidatus Didemnitutus sp.
CGCCGGCATCGGCTTCGCGCAGGATGCGGATCTTCTCCTCAGTTTTGAACTTCTTGCCTTTCATGTCTGGGTCCTTTCTTGGCCCAGACTAACTCCCAGAGCGGCTTAAAAATTCGAGGTCACGTCAGTATCAATGCGGTCGTTTCGGGCAGAGCACGTTTCGGCTTTCGTCAAGGCGCTGCTTGATTGCGAACGCGAGCGTGCGCGTGAGGTTTTCGGAAAACTGACCCGTTATCCGGTGGTGCTGACCCGGGATTTAGACACCGCGAAGCGATGGATTCGTGCACGAGCGAGAGGTAGCGAGCGCTACGGCGTGATCGCATCATCGAGAGCACAACGACTAAAGCCGCACGCTATCGATGTGCGAGTGAAGACAGATCCCGTGCAGTGGTTTTTGAACGATAAAAACGACACCCGCTCGAGTTACTTCATGGAGGATGTGGCAACGGAATTTCAGGTGCAGGGCCTCGAGCTCGATTGGGCATGTGTTACGTGGGATGCAGACTTGCGCTTCACAGGCAGCGGTTGGGCGTATCACGATTTCCGCGGTTCGAAGTGGCAGAACGTGAAGAATGCCGACAATCGAAACTACCTCCGGAATGCCTACCGGGTGCTGCTCACCCGCGCGCGGCAGGGCATGGTGATCTTCGTGCCTCCCGGGGATCCACAGGACCACACCCGCCCTCCGAGCTACTACGACGCGACTTTTGCCTATTTGGCGGAGCTTGGTGTTCCCGTGTTGAACTAACGTTTCTGGAATACCGAGCCGTCTTCAGTTGAGATTGATCCATCCGGCCACACGTCCACCGGCAAAATGAACTCTTCAACAGTGATCGCGCTTTCGAAGTCCCGCTCACCAGCGATGAATTGGCGGAGACGCTCCTCGAGATCGTCCACGATTTCAAGCTGTGCTTCGCGTTCCGTGGCGTAGGTAACGGGTAGATCATTCTCGTCCCGCCAAACCGGACTGGTGCCTTCACAGGTCGTTGTGATGAAGATCGCGAATGCGGGACGGACGGGTGGTTCGGAGCGCACCTCGTGACACTATCGGAACACAGGCGATGAGGCCACGGACTATGAGTATCATTTTGCCGGCGCTTGACCGTTCGTGCTGTGTCGGCGCAGCGCCCTATCGCGCCGACAAAAAAGCGCGCCGGGTGAGGGCGCGCGCGGGGGAGGCGGACGGACTGACCAAGGGCCGTTGAGGACAACGGCCCCTACCTTCACTTTAGCGAGAGGTCGTTGGGTTTGACCTCTTTCACGGTCCACTTGGTAACCGTGAGGCCCTTGGCGGTGCGGGTGCTCACGGGGACGGGCGTGAGATCGAAATCCAGTTCGCGCACTCGGGCGCCGCTGCGGCCGTCGAGGCTCACGTGGAGGCTCTTCGGCATTTCTTTTTCTGACTTCGCGATGTCGAGGTAGACGATCTTCGAGCCGTCGGACTTCGTCAGCGGGTAGAGCTTGTCGCGGCTGAGGCCGCCGATCTGGAACTTCTTCGCGAAGGCCTTCCCGGTTTCGCCGTCCTGATAGACCATCGTGTAGAAACTCTGGTCGCCGTCCTTCGGCCAGATCGCGACGTGGATGATGTCGCGGCCCATGAAAGTTTTGTCGGCGACCTTCGACACCTTCAGCGTGCCGTCGCGCATGATGCAGAGCACGCTGTCGAGGATCGTGCACTCCTGCACGAATTCGTGCTGGCGCCAGTTCAGGCCGATGAAGCCGTCGTCGCGATTGACGTAGAGGCGCTGGTTGGCGGAGACAACGGAGGCGGCGTCGATTTGCTCGATCTCGTCGTAGCTGGTCTTCCGCTTGATGCCCTTGCCGTATTTTTCCTGGAGCATCTCGAACCACGCGACGGTGTAGCCGGTAAGGTTCTTGAGATGCGCCTTCGTCTCCTTGATGCCGTCCTCGATCTTCTTGATGGCTTCGTCGGCCTGGAAGCGGTTGTAGGCGGAGATGCGCTTGATGCGGATTTCAGTCAGGCGCGTGATGTCCTCGTCGGTCACCTCGCGGCGGAGGTTCTTCACGAACGGCTTCAAGCCCGTGCGGATTTCCTCGAGCACGCTTTCCCACGTCTTCGATTTTTCGATGCGGTGGTAGATGCGGTTCTCGATGAAGATGCGTTCGAGCGAATCCCAGTGCCACTGCTGCTCGAGTTCGCCGAGTTTGATCTCGAGTTCGCGCTTCAGGAGTTCCCGCGTGGCCTCGGCGCTGCGTTTGAGGATTTCGCGCACGCCCAGGAACACCGGCTTGTCGTCGCCGGTTTTTTCGTCGCGCACGATGACGCACGCGGCGGGGTTGAGCTGCACCTGGCAGCTCGTGAAGACGTAGAGTTGCTGGATGACCTTTTCGGGCTCGGAACCTTGCGGGAGGTGGATGAGGATTTCGACGGAATCGGCGGTGTTGTCGTCGACGTGCTTGATCTTGATCTTGCCCTTGGCGTTGGCGGCGAGCACCGACTCGATGAGCGATTCCGTCGTGACGCCGAAGGGCAGCTCGGTGACGGCGAGGAGGTATTTGGAGCGCGCTTCGATCCTGGCGCGGACCTTCACTTTGCCGCCGCGCTCGCCGTCGTTGTATTCGGAGAAGTCGGCGGTGCCGCCCGTCGGGAAGTCCGGCAGGATGCGGAACGTTTTTCCTTGGAGGTGATTGATCGCCGCGCGGCAGAGGTCGTTGAAATTGTGCGGGAGAATCTTCGTCGCGAGACCGACTGCGATGCCGTCGGCGCCTTCGAGCAGCGTGATGGGGAACTTGGCCGGCAACGTGACGGGCTCTTTCGCGCGGCCGTCGTAGCTGAGCTGCCAAGTGGTCGTCTTCGGATTGAAAAGCACCTCGCGGGCGAACGGTGTCAGGCGCGCTTCGATGTAACGCGGGGCGGCGGCGTCGTCGCCGGTCATCGTGTTGCCGAAGTTGCCCTGTGGCTCGATCAACCAGCCGCGTTGCGCGATGCCGACGAGCGCGGCGCCGATGGAGGCGTCGCCGTGCGGGTGGAGCTTCATCGTGGCGCCCACGACGTTGGCGACCTTGTGGAAGCGGCCGTCGTCCATGTCCCACAACGTGTGGAGCACGCGGCGTTGCACGGGCTTCAGGCCGTCGTCGATGTGCGGGACGGCGCGATCGAGAATGACGTAGCTGGCGTAATCGAGGAACCAGTTTTTGTAGTGCTTCGAGAGCGGGGCGTCTTCGTCGTAAACCTTCTGGCCTTGCGGACGTTTAGGCGGGAGGTCGGAGGGCGTAGCGGAGGCCGGAGCGGATTCGGAGGACTGAGGACTGAGAACGGAGGACGTATCCGATGAAGCGGTATCTGTCTTCAGATCTCCGCCCTCTGTCTTCGGTCCTCTGTCCTCCGGCGCCGCGTCAGCGGCGCTGGCGGCATCGAGCGGGAGCTCGGGCTGGTCGGTCGGTTTCTTGGACGGTTTCTTTTTGGCCATCTACTTGAAAAGTGGGGAGTGACGGGTGCCCAGTGCCAAGACGAACCCCCGTGCGCGGGGCGCGATACTCGGCAGTGGAAATCTGAAGTGCGCAGGTTTGGCGGCGCCGGTGGCTCCGTCAAGCGGTCGGTTGACCGGAGGCGCGGACCGATCGATCCGTCAGCTGGCCCGCGCGGCGAGCCAGACACGGGCTCGTTCGAGGGCGGCGCGGATTTCCGCGAGGGGGGCGGGCTTGGCGATGAACTCGTGCATGCCGGCGGCGAGCACGCGGTCGCGATCCTCCGGTCGCACGCTGGCGGTGAGCGCGATCAGGTAAGGCGGGCGATCGAGCGGCACGCTTTTCCGCAACGCGGAGACGACGCCGAACCCATCGACCTCGGGCATCTGGAGATCGAGGAAGACGACGTCGAAGTCCTCCGGACGTGCGAGTGCGGCCATCGCGGCCCGTCCGTCTTCGACGAAGACGGGCGCGTAGCCCGCCGCTTCGAGGCCGAAGCGCATCAGCGTGCGGTTGTGGGCGTGGTCTTCGGCGACCAGGATGCGCAACGCTCCGGTCGGCGTGTGGACGGCGGGCGGCGGCGCATCGGGCAGATCGGCGATGCGGCCCAGCGGCACGGTGAGCGTGAACTTGGAGCCGATGCCGATGGCGCTTTCGACCTCGAGCGTGCCGCTCATGAGCTCCGCCAGGCGGCGGCTGATGGCGAGGCCGAGGCCGGTGCCGCCGTGTTGCCGGACGTTGGAGGAATCGACCTGGGAAAACGCGCGAAAGAGTTTCGGCAGATACTCCGCGGGGATGCCGATGCCGGTGTCGACCACCGCGCAGCGAAACAGCCAGCGGTCGCCGGCCGGGGCCGCTTCGGTGCGCAGCGTCACGCTGCCCGTCGCGGTGAACTTCACCGCATTGTTGAGCAGGTTCACCAGAATCTGCCGCAGGCGGGCGGCGTCGCCCATCACGGCGGCCGGCAGGCGCTCGAGACCTTCGGCATGGAGTGCGAGACGCTTGGCCCGCGCGGGCTGGCGCACGAAGGAGAGCGCATCCTCGCAAAGTTCGGCCAACTCGACGGGAGCGTCCGCGAGTTCGAGGTGGCCGGCTTCGATTTTGGAGAAGTCGAGAATGTCGTTGATGATCGCGAGCAGATGTTCGCCGCTGCGCTGGATGATCGCCACGTGCTCGCGATGGTCGGCGTCGGGCGTCTCCGCCATCAGCGAGGCGAAGCCGATGACGGCGTTCAATGGCGTGCGGATCTCGTGGCTCATCACGGCGAGGAATTCGCTCTTGGCGCGGCTCGATGACTCGGCGGCCTCCTTGGCGGCTTCGAGCGCGGCCTTGCTGGCGTTGCGCTCGGCCACGAGCTGTTGCATGACGGCTGCGAGTTCCAGCAGGTCGTCGCTGCCGTGCGCCGCGAGATCCGGGGCGCCCAGCGCGCGGATGGAGGCGCGGAGTTTCTCGAGGACGTCGCGTTCGAGCGCGTTTTGCTGGCGCAGTGATTCGACGGCGGCGCTGAGTTCGTCGGAGCTGAGTTTCATCGCGCGGTCGAGGAGCTGGCGATCGGCGTCGAACTGCTCGTAGGCGCTCTGCACGGCGAGCAGGAACGCCTCCATCCGCGCGTCGGCGGGCGCGGCGGCGCCGAAGTGCTTGCGCAGCTGGCGGGCGAGGAGGCGATGGCTGGGCGTCATGCTTCCGCGATCGAGGTGATCGTCATCGTCTGATTGTGCAGCTGGCAGGCGCCGTCGCCTTGGGGCGCGAGTTCGCCGTAGGAATAGAAACCGGCGATGACGGCCGCGCTCCCGACGGCGTCGCGCACGAGTTCGGTTTCCTCCTCGACGCGCTGGCCGAGAACGATGCGCCGGCCGATGCAGCTGACGCAGAGCACCAGTTCCGGTGCATCGCCGCGCGCCGCCGCCGCGGCGCGGGCGGCGCCGTCGAGGATGTCTTCGTAGGAAGCGCGCATGAAGCGCACGCGCGCGCCCAGCGGGATGTCGCCCGCGAAGGTCATGCTGGGCACGGCTTCGTCGATCGACAGGATGGTGCGCACGACCGGCGCGGCGCTGCCGACGGGATGAACGCTGAGCGGGAAACGAAAGGCGGTGCCCGGCAATCCGCGGGCCTGGTCGCCGAGATAGCTTTTGTAGAGTGCCAGCGCGGAGCGGCCGTCGAGTTCGAAGAGCTGGTTGCCAGCCGAGCGGGTCACGACGCGTTCGGGACCGAAAGGCGACCAGCCGCCCTCGCAGCCGAAATGCAGGCGCAGACGTTCGCCGTAGAATCCGATGGCGACGATGCGGCCGTCCGCGGGCAGTTCGTCGAGGCCGACGAGGGTTTTCTGAAAGCGGTCGCCGTCGCCGGCGAGGCCGCCGGTGACTTTCACGCTCGCGGGCAGCTGGCTGGCGAGACCAGCGGCGAACTCGGTGCCGTTGGTCAATGCGCCGTCGCAAATCACGAAAACGTGCGCGAGACCGTCGCGGATGAGCTGTTGCCCGAGCGCCGCGCCGCAGGCGCGGCTGTCGGCCGGCTGGGTGATCGTGGCGGTGAGGCAACGCACCGTGCTGCGCGCGAAGGCGACGGCGGTGGCGGTGAGGGTGCCTTCGAAGACATCGGTGCCGGCGATTTCTCCGGCGGTGGAGCAGAAAACCAGCTGGGCGCCGGCGTAGCGCGTGCGCAGCGGGGCAATGTGCAGTGCGGTGAGCAGGGCGCGCTCGCCGAAAACCAGAACCAGTTGCGGCTGGAGGTCGGGCACGACGTCGCTCCGGGTCTGCCAGCCGTCGGCGACGGTAAACAGGAGCTGTTCGACTTTCATGGGGCAGCATCGGCCGAAGCGGAGCCGACTGAACCATGAAGCATGCGATTCGCGCGGCCTGCGACGAGCTGAATTTCCCCCGGCCACCGCTGGTCAGCTGGCCTGCGCCGTTGGTCAATGCCGCGTCGAGCGGGCGGCCGGCGGGCGCAGCTTGAACGCCGCGCCGCCATGCCTTCCACGCTGGTCACTTCCCATCCGCCGTTTTCGACGGCCTCGCCGCGCGAGAAGCCGGCGGATTTTCCGGCGACTTATCGGCTGCAGGATCTCGGCGAACTCGCGCCCGGGGTGCCGCTGCTGCCGGTGGCGTTGAACGACGCGGGGCAAATCGCCCTCTACGGCCACGCGCCCGAGCGGCAGGCAAAGTTGTCCTGCGTGCGCGGGTATGTGTGGCGCGACGGTGCGCGGCTGGAGCGCGGCAGTGTCTTCGGCGGCGTGCCGCTGACCAGTCTCAGCGGCAACGGTCTGGTGGCCGGACAGCAGCGCGTCGGCTCAGGGCCGCTGCACGCCTGGGCGTCGCACCGCGAGGGATTTGGCGCGGAGTGGTGGCCCGAGGCGGAGAGCGGCGCGAGCGGCGTCAACAGCGTCGGCGAAGTTGCCGGGCACGTGACGTTCGTGACCAACGGCCGCGCGCGGCGGCGGGTGTTTCTCTACGACGGGGGGGCGCCGCGCCTGCTGCCGGTGCCGAGCGGCGCGAATGCGGTGGCGATGGCCCTGAACGATTCCGGCACCGTGCTCGCCAACGTGGCGTGCGGGCTCTTCGAGACGCAATCGCAGGTCGCGCTCTGGTGGGGCGACGCGGTGACGATGATCAAGCCCGAGCCGGGCGGCGGGATCTGGGGCACGGCGTTGACGCCCGGCGGCCGCGTGTGCGGGCGCATGATGACCGCGCAGGGCAACATCCGTGCGTTTCTGCACGAGGGCGGGCGCACCTACGACCTCAACGCGACGTCGACCTTTCAGAGCGAAGCACTCGGTGCGAACGATGCGCGCGTCGTGGTGGGTCGCTTCATGGACGACAGCGGGCGGCGCGAGGCGTTTCGCTGGACGCCGGTCGACGGTTTCCGCGCGCTCGGCGAATTGGTGCGCGGCGCGCCCGACTGGGTCTTGCAGAAAGCGGTGGCGGTGAATGCCGCCGGCTGGATCGCCGGCACGGGGCTGCGGGATGGCGCGCTGCGCGGATTTCTGCTCATGCCGGTCAGCACCTGAGCACGCGCCGCCGTCCCGAAACGTCCGGGACGGCGGCGCGAACCGGCTCGCGCTCAGGCGCGGTTCTCTTTTTCTCACGCCGTGCGTCCCGCCTCCGCCCTCCTCCTCTGGCTCTTCGGCCTGATCGCCGGCGCGGGCGCGGTGGAGTTCGAGCAGGGGCTGCCGCTGGTGCGGAATTTTCCGCCGCGCGTGAACGGCGGCCTGAACCAGGTGTGGAGCGGCGTGAGCGCGCCGGATGGCGCGGTGCTGTTCGGCAACTTTGATCGCGTGCTCGAATACGACGGCCAGACCTGGCGGCAGATTCCGGTGCCGAATGCGGCGCACGTGCGCGGCGTGGCGATCGACGAGGCCGGCACGGTCTGGGTCGGCGGGGTGAACGAACTCGGCCGCATCGATCGCGGAGCGGATGGCCGGCGCACCTTCACCTCGCTGCGCGCGCTGGTGCCGAAGGAGGCCGGCGATCTCGGCACGCTGTGGCAGGTGCATGTGACGCCGCAGGGCGTGTGGTTTCAGGGCAACGCCGCGCTGCTGCGCTGGCGCGACGGCAGATTTGATTACTGGCCGACAAACGAGCGCGGCATCGTGCTGTCGTTCTGGCTCGGCGATCACCTGCTGGTCGCCCTTACGCGCGGCTGGTTCAAGCCGGTGGACGGCGGGCAGTGGCAGCAACTCGGCGATCCGGCGGACAAGTTGGGCGATTACTTCCCGCATTTCGCCGTGCCGCATCCGCGCGGCGGCTGGTTGATGGGCCTCGAGGGCGCGCGGGGCGCGGTGGTCGGACTCGGCCGCTGGGATGGCCGCAAGCTCACGCTCGAGCCGCACGCGCTCGACGATTGGTTCAAAGCCAGGCGCCTCTACGGTGGCGTGCAGCTCGAGGATGGGCGCTATGTGCTCACGACCTTGCAGGGCGGCGCCGCGGTGCTGGATCGCGAGCTGAATTTCTGCGCGCTGCTCAACGAAGACACGGGGCTGGATTCGAGTGCGACGATCAGCGTCACACCGGATCGGCACGATGCGGTGTGGATCGGCACGGAGTGGGGCGTGAGCCGCGTGGAGCTGCATCCGGCCTACACGTGGTTTGGCGCCGCGAACGGCCTGCGCCGGCACGCCTCGCCGGCGTTGCAACGCTGGCAAGGCCGCCTGTTGATGAGCGGTGCGGACGGGCTGCACCGGCTCGAGGCGCCGATGGCGCTGCCGGGACTGGCGCGCTTCCAGCGCTGGTCGGCGATCGATGACAAGATTTGGGCGATGCGTCCCGCGGGTGACACGCTGCTGGTGGCGGCGCTCGGCGGGCTCTGGGAGATCGATGCGCGCGGCACGCCGAAGAAAATCTCCAACGTCACGAACCAGTTCGACGTCGTGGTTTCGCGGTGGTCCAGCGATCTCGCCTACACGGCGTCGTTGCGCGGGCTCATCCGCTGGCGGCGGGTGAACGGCGAGTGGAAGGAGGCGGACAGTTTGCGCGAGGTGCGCGGGAACTCCCTCGTCGAGGACCGCGCCGGCCGCCTCTGGCTCGGCACGGACAACCAAGGCGTGTGGCGCGTGGAGTTTCCGGCGGAGGCCGAGGCGAAGCCGCGCGTGGAGAATTTCGGACGCGACGCCGGTCGGCCGCTCGGCGACGGCAAGGTGATCGTGCTCGAAATCGGCGGGGCGCCGCTGTTCAGCACGCCGCGCGGGCTGTTTCGGTTCGAGGGAGCCACGCAGCGCTTCGTGCCGGAAGCGGCATTCGGAAAGCAGTTCGCGGAGGGCACGATGACCTCGCGGGCGATCACCGAGGCGGCGAACGGCGATGTGTGGATGATCGCGTCGCCCGCGGGACCGGCGGATCACAGTGCGACGTTGCAACTCGGCTATGGGCGCGACGGCGTGTGGATGCAGGTGCCGTTGCCCGAGATGGAGCGCATTTCCGGCAAGGCGGCGCTGTTTCTCGATCGCGCGGACGGGCGCGAGGCGTTGTGGGTGCTGGGGCCGACGGCGTTTTTGCGCCTCGATCTGGCGCGCTGGCGCGAGCGGACGCCGGCGGCGCTGGGCGCGACGGTGCTGCGCGAGGTCACATTCGGCGACGGAGAACGCGCTGCGGTGACCGACGCCGCGAAGATCGAGGCCGGACCGGGGCGGACGACGGTGCGGTTCGCTTTCAGCGCCCCCGGACTCGCCGGGGAGCCGGGCGCGGTTTACGAGACGCGCTTGCGGGGCTTGGGCGACGGGGCGGTGGAGCGCGAGCCGCGCGGCGAGCGGACGTTCACGAATTTGCCGCCGGGGAATTACGTCTTCGAGGCGCGCGGCCGGACGAGCGACGGACGCTGGGCCGACGCGGCGCGGCTGGCTTTCATCGTGCGCGCGCCGTGGTGGCAATCGCTGTGGGCGGTGGCCGGTTACCTGGTGCTCGGCTCGGGCGGGATCTTCGCCTACGTGCGCTGGCGGATTCGGCGGCTGGTGCGGGAGCGCACGCGACTGGAGGACGTCATCGCGCAGCGCACGGCGGAGCTGGCGCGCAAGAACGCCGAGCTCGAGCGCCTGCACCGCCTCGATCAAAACGAAAAACTGGCCGCGCGTCTCGCGGAGGAGAAGGCGCAGCTCGAGTTGCTGCGCTACCAGCTCAACCCGCACTTCCTCTACAACTCGCTCAACTCGATCCGGGCGCTGGTCTACTCGAACGCGGAGGCCGCGGGCGAGATGGTGACGCGGTTGTCGGAGTTCTGCCGCTGGACGCTCACGCGCGGCGCAGACGGCATGACGACAGTCGCGGAGGAAATGGAGATGCTGCACGCCTACCTCGATATCGAGCGCACGCGCTGGCAGGAGGGATTGCTGACCCGCGTCACCGTCGATCCGGCGGCGCGGGCGGTGGCGGTGCCGCAGTTTCTGTTTCTCCCGCTGATCGAGAACGCCATCAAATACGGCGGCAAAACGAGTCCCGCGGTCCTCGAAGTTGCGGTGACGCTCAGGCTCGAAGGCGACGTGCTCGTGTGCGAAGTGGCAAACACGGGCTCGTGGGTGGGCGAAAAGTTTGGCAGCGCCGCGCCGACGCCGGAGTCGACCCACATCGGCTTGGAGAATCTGCGCCGGCGGCTCGCGCGCTATTACGGTCCGCCGTGCCGGCCGCACATCGTGACGGAGGACGGCTGGGTGCGCGTGCGTCTGCGGCTGCCGCAAAAGGTGCGGAGCGGAAGCGAGGTGATGGTGTGAGCGGGCGCGACGAACATCGAGTGGGAGAACGAAAGGTGGACGTCGCTGTCCCCAGCGGCGCCGCGCGATCCACGCGCACGGACACCGCTGGCACGAATAGCGTTGATTGTGCCACCTCCGATCACACCGCATGAGTCCGATTCGTCGTGCTCTCTTGATCGATGATGAGCCGCTGGCGCGGCTCGAGTTGCGGCGTTTGCTCGGCGCGACGCCGGGCATCGAGATCGCCGGCGAGGCGGGCACGATGAACGACGCGCGCGCGCTGCTCGGTCGGGCGGAGTATGATCTCGTCTTCCTCGACATCCAGCTGCGGGGCGGCACGGGCTTCGACCTGCTCGACAGCATCAGACACGACGCGCAGATCGTTTTCGTCACCGCTTACGATCGGTTTGCGCTGCGCGCGTTCGAGGTGAACGCGCTCGATTATCTGCTGAAACCGGTCTCGGCGGCGCGGCTGGCGGCGACGCTGCAACGCCTCGGCGAGGTGCGCACGCTGGCGGTCGCGCCGGCGTCAGCGATCGCGGCCTCGGGGCAGCGGCTCACGATGGAGGATCGCGTGTTCGTGAAAACGGACGGCACCACGCGGTTCGTGCCGGTGCGTTCGATCTGCGCGATCCGCTCCGCGGAAAACTATACGGAATTGATTCTCGACCGCGGGCAGACGCTGCTCGTGCTGCGCACGCTGAAGTTGTGGGAGGAGACGCTGCCCGACGCGCACTTCGTGCGCATTCACCGGCAGGTGCTCGTCAATCTCGCGCGCGTGAAAAAAATCGAGCGCGGGGGCGACGACGAGGTGGTGTTTCACCTCGACGTGCCGGTGTCGCCGCTCAGCGCGAGCCGGCGCGCGCTGGCGGAGCTGCGGAGCAAGTTTGCCGCCGCGGGATTGGAAGGGCTGTTGCCGTGAGGTCGGACGGGACCGGAAGGGCCGCCGATGGGTGGAGCGCGTTGACCTCAACGCGCTCTGAAATTTCCGCCAGCGATCGGTTGTTCGCGCGCATTGAGGTCCATGCGCTCCACCGCGAGGCTGAATTTGACGGCTCGAGCGACTCAGGGGAGCGCGAGTTCGACGCGGAGGCGGGCGAACAGGGTCGGCGCGGTGTTTTGGGGATATGATGCGCGCCAGGTTTGCGCGCCGGTGTTTGGATCGCTGGCGATCAACTCGTGCGTCACCCCGGTGGTGGTCCAGGCTGCCAGGTTGGTGGAGATTTCCACGGCGTAGGTGAGGTCCGGGCGCGAGGCGGGGCGGGAGTAGGTGAGAGTCCAGTTGGTGGAGGTCTGGCCGAACTGCGGTCCGGTGGTTGCGCGGACGTGCGGATCCAGGCCGAGCGCGTATTTGAGCAGATTCGTGAAACCGTCGGCGAGCGGTGACGCGTGGGGGCCGCTGACCGCAGGGTCGGCGAGTTCGTCGCTGGAAAAATGGAGCGCCTGCCAGGCGGCGAACGAGTCGACCGCCACCGCAATCGCGGCGAGACGCGTGTCGGTGAGCGTGCCACCGGAACCGGTGTGGCCCAGATCGGCGCAGACGATTTGGAGAATATCGTCGCCGGTGAACCCGGCGGCGGGTGCGTAAGTGACCGCTCCGGCCGCGAACGCGGCGTTCAGCTCAGCGAGCGAAGTCGTGAGGATGAGGGTGGCGGTCTGATTGCCGGTGACCTTGCCGCCGAGCGCGCCGGCGGTGTCGCACGACAGCGTGCCGTGGAGCACGCTGAACTCGACGCGCACATCGGCGCTGCCGGCATCGGGATCGGCGAGGCTGATCGCCGTGAGCGGGAGCACGTGTCCCGGTGCGGCGGCGCCGAGCGAACCGATCGCGACGACGGGCGGCTCGTTGACATTGGAGACGGCGATCGTGAGCTGCCGGGTGAAGGCGTGATTGTCCGGATCGGTGGCGCGCACCGTGATCGCGTGCGAGGCGGCCGACTCGTAGTCGATCAAGCTGCCGTTCGCCACGACGAGCGAAGTGCCGGAAAGCGCGAATCTCCCGCCGGCATCGTCGACGAGCGCGTAGGTGTGACCGGAGGCGTTGTCGGGGTCGACGACGCCCAGCGTGCCGAGGACGGAGCCCGCGGCCGAATTTTCCGCGACGGAGTTCGCGCTGAGCGTGATGTCGCTCGGGATGCCGAAGCCGACGGGGTTGGCGATGAAGGTGAACGTCACCGGCGCGGAGCCGGCGGTGCCGTCGTTGGCAATGAGCGTGATCGTGGCACTGCCGGCGGCGGCGGGAGTGAGCGTGAGGGTGCGCGTGGCGCCCGAGCCGGTGAGGACGAGCGCACCGGGCGGGAGCACGGTGGCGTTGTCGCTCGTGGCGGCGAGCGTGAGCGCGGTGGCCGGCGTGTCGGCGTCGCTGAGGGTGACGGTGATGGCGCGCGGCGTGCCGACGGTGGTGGTTTGCGGAGCGAGGGGCGCGACGACGGGGGCGTCGTTCACGGCGTTGACGGTGAGCGCGAAGCTGGAGCTCGAGGTGAGGCCCGCGGTGTCGCGGAGCGTGACGGTGATCGTGGCGGTGCCGGACGCGTTGGCGACCGGCGTGACGGTCAGCGTGCGGGTGGAACCGGTGCCGCTGAAGGTCAGACCGCTCGGGGCGACGACGTTGGCGTCGGACGACGTCGCGGTGCGCGTGAGAGTCTCGACGTCGCTGTAATCATCGGTGTGCGTGATGCCCATCGTCGCCGGCGCGTCCTCGTTTGTCGCGAGCGTGGTGGCGGCGAGCGTGAGCGTGGGCGGCGTGCCCGTGACGGCGGCGTTGGTCGCGAAGTTCCACGCCGTGGTGGTGCTGACGAGAGTTTGGCTGGCGCCGGCTTTCGTCACACTGGCTTCCATCGCGTCGTAGGACAGAGCGATTCGCTCGACGAGAAGGCCCCGGGTCAGGACTTCCGACTGCAGGCGGTAGCCCGTCACGCTGACGTTCTTCAGGTTCAGGACGAAGACGGGGAAAGATTCGCCGGTGTTGCGGAAGTAGAGGACGGCGCTGGAAGCGGCCCGGCCCGAAAACACATTCTGCATCAGCGGAGGCGATTGTTTGTCGGCCAATTTTTGCAGCGAGATTTCCGAGGCGTTTGGCCGCAGGGCATTGTTCGGGCGGGTCACCTGCGTCGAGAAGCTGAGGAAAGGCCGCCAGTTCACGAGCAGGGCGTCAGTCGATGAGCCGATGCCGGAGATGCGATAATAGCCCTCGAGTGCGGCGAAGGCCGACGTGGCGGCGAGCGCGAGCAATGCCAATGCGCCGGCGCGCCGCAGTGCCCGTGCGGCTGGGCTGGCGCCGCGCATCAGAGCGAGCGATTTTGCGTGATGTTCCACCCTGCGGAGATCACCGCGCCGTTGGCGGTGCCGTCAGCATTCTGCGGCTGGAAATCGAATTTGATCGTCCCGAAACTGATCGAGACCGTTTCGAGCAACGATCCGTCGCCGGCGGCGGAGGTGTCGTAGCTGTTCACGACGATGTCGGTCATCGTGACCTTGAAAAAATCGAGCGCAGTGCCGGCTTGATTGCGGATGAAGAGAACCGCGGTGGGGTAGTGCACGCCGGAAAAAACAGCGACCATCAACGTGGGCGACGCCTTGTCGACGCGCTTCGTCATGGTCAGGTAGTTGGCCGTGGCGGTGACGGTGCCGCCTCCCGTCGGGGCTCTCGGCGCGCTGACGCCCCAGGAGAAGCCGAGCACGTCGATCTCCCCGCCGTGGTTGGTGACGGTCGATTCGCCGGCGAGGATGGCGCCGCCGGTCGCGGTGGTGATGCGCAGCACGATGTCGTTTGCGGCGCGGGCGGTGCCCGAGAGAAGCAGCGCCGCCAAAACGAGCGCGGACAGGCTCAGTCGCCGGAGGAGCGTGGGGCGAGGGGACACGCGAGGCAGGCTGCGCAGCCGGACGACGACGTCAATGGATTCCCGGTCGGCGGGGAAATTCGGCGCTGCGCTTCAGGGCCGAAGGGCTCCCTTGGGCGAAGCGCACTGCTGCGCGCGGTGGAGTTTCGGAGCCGCGAGCAAGCGCGCTCCCACCGCGGCGCTCAGCGCTCTGGCTCAGACCTCGACGAGGTCTTTTTCGACGCGGAGATTCTCGATGATGAAGTCCTGCCGTTCGGGCGTGTTCTTGCCCATGAAGAAGGCGAGGAGCTCCTCCGAGCTGTAGAGGTGGTTCAGGTTCACGGGCTCGAGGCGGATGTTTTCGCCGATGAAGTCCTTGAACTCGTTCGAGGAGATTTCGCCGAGGCCCTTGAAGCGCGTGATCTCGTGGCCGGCGCCGAGTTCGGCGATGGCGGTCTGCTTCTCGCGCTCGTCGTAGCAATAGATCGTCTTCTTCTTGTTGCGGACGCGGAAGAGCGGCGTCTCGAGGATGAAGAGGTGACCCTGGCGGATGACGTCGGGGAAGAACTGGAGGAAAAACGAAATCAGCAGCAGGCGGATGTGCATGCCGTCGACGTCGGCGTCGGTGGCGATGACGATCCGGTTGTAGCGGAGGCCGTCGAGACCTTCCTCGATGTTCAGCGCGGATTGGAGGAGGTGGAATTCCTCATTCTCGTAGATGACCTTCTTCGAGAGGCCGTAGGTGTTGAGCGGTTTGCCCTTCAGCGCGAACACGGCCTGCGTCTGCACATCGCGGCACGAGGTGAGCGAGCCGGCGGCGGAGTCGCCTTCGACGATGAAGAGCGTGCTTTGCTCGGCGCGCTCGTTGCGGTCGCCGAGGTGGAGACGGCAGTCGCGGAGCTTCTTGTTGTGCAGCGAGGCTTTCTTCGCGCGCTCGCGGGCGATGTTGCGGATGCCGGCGAGTTCTTTGCGCTCGTGCTCGTTCTCCTCGATCTTGCGCTTGATGGTTTCGGCCACCTCGCGGTTCTTGTGCAGGTAGACGTCGAGCGACTGCTGCATGAACTTGCCGACGAATTCCTTCAGGCTCGGGCCTTTCGGGCCCATGTCGGTGGAGCCGAGTTTGGTTTTCGTCTGCGACTCGAAGACCGGTTCCTGCACGCGGACCGCGACGGCGGCGTCGATCGACTGGCGGATGTCGGCGGCGTCGAAGTCCTTTTTGAAGTGATTGCGGACGGTCTCGACGAGCGCTTCGCGAAAGGCGGCGAGGTGCGTGCCGCCCATCGTCGTGTGCTGGCCGTTGACGAACGACCAATACTCTTCGCCGTAGTGGTTGCCGTGCGTGAATGCGACTTCGATGTCCTCGCCTTCGAGGTGGATGATCGGGTAGAGCGGCTCGCCGGAGAGCTCCTTGGTGAGGAGATCCTTGAGGCCGTTCTCGGATTTGAAGGGTTTGCCGTTGAGCGTGAGCGTGAGGCCGCGGTTGAGGAACGCGTAGTTCCAGAGCATGTCCTCGATGAACTCGGTGCGAAAACGGAAGTCGGCGCCGAAGAGCTGCGTGTCGGGCGTGAACTCGATGATCGTGCCGTTGCGCTCGTCGCACTTCTGGACCTTCGATTGCGACTTCAGTTTACCCTTCTCGAACTCGACGATCTTGGTCTCGCCGTCGCGCACGGCCTGCGCGCGGTAGGAGAGCGCGAGGGCGTTGACGGCTTTTTGGCCGACGCCGTTCAGGCCGACGGCTTTTTGGAAGGTCTCGGAGTCGTATTTCGCGCCGGTGTTGATGATCGAGACGCAGTCGACGAGTTTGCCGAGCGGGATGCCGCGACCGTAGTCGCGCACGCGGATGCGGCGGCGCTCCTCGTCGATCTCGACCTCGATCTTTTTGCCCGCGCCCATCGTGAACTCGTCGATCGAGTTATCGATCGTCTCCTTGAGCAGGACGTAGATGCCGTCCTCGGCGTGCGTGCCGTTGCCGAGCCGGCCGATATACATGCCGGGGCGGAGGCGGATGTGCTCGAGGGAGCTGAGGGTCTTGATGCTGGCTTCGGTGTAATTGGACGCCATCGGTGAGAATGAAAGTGAGAGGGAGAGTGAGCGTGCGTCGGGAACGAATGCGGGATCGCGTCCGGACGCGCGTGGAGGTGTGCAAAATAGAGAGAGCCCGCGCGCCGGACTGGCAAGCGCGATTCAGACGCGAGGGCGGCGCGGTGGAACGCCGCGCGATGACGCTGCCGCGTGGCTGGAAGCTGTCGGCGAAAGCACTGGCGGTGGCGTGACGGACGCGCCCGCTCAGTGTCCCTGCCTCAGGCGTCGGCGAAGAAATCCTTCTGCGTGTCGGCGGTGGCCGGAGTTGCAGCGACTGAGCGAGGGGCGGGGGCGGGGCTCGGGCGCGCAGCGACGGGGCGTGTCACGGCGCGCGGTGTGGCCGCGGGGGAGTGGGCGTGTGCGGCGGTCTTGGCGATCGACGTCGTGCGGCGCGAGCCGCCGTCGATGAGCACGTGCAGTTCCTCGACGCTCTCGGCGAGCGTGACGGATTGCGCGGTGAGTTCCTCGGCGGCGGCGGCGGTTTCCTCGGCGTTGGCGGCGTTGCCTTGGGTCACCTTGTCCATCTGGCGGACGGCGGCGTTGATCTGGCCGATGCCCTGGGTTTGTTCGTTGGAGGCCGTCGCGATCTGCGCGACGATCTCGTCGACCTGGCGGGCCTTGCCGACGATGACGTCGAGAGACGAGGCGACCTTGTCGGAGATGCGCACGCCGTGTTCGCCGTTCTGGATCGCGATTTCGATCTGCGAGGCGGTTTCCTTGGCGGATTGCGCGGAGCGCTGGGCGAGGGCGCGGACCTCATCGGCGACGACGGCGAAACCGGCGCCCGCCTCGCCGGCGCGCGCGGCTTCGACGGCGGCGTTGAGGGCGAGGATGTTGGTTTGAAACGCGATCTCGTCGATGGTCTTGATGATTTTGGCGATATCGTTGGAGGAGGTTTTGATGGCGTTCATGGCCTCGCGCATCTCGGTCATGTCGCGGTGGCCGGTCTCGGCGGCGCTGCGGGTTTCGCCGGAGAGCGTTTTGGCTTCGGCGGCGCTGTCGGAGTTGCGCTTGGTCATGGAGGAGAGTTCCTCGAGGGAAGCGCCGGTTTCCTCGAGGCTGGCGGCCTGTTCGCTCGCGCCGGAGGCGAGGGACTGGCTGGAGGAGGACACCTGCGCGGCGGCGGCGGCCGTTTGTTCGGACCCGGCGGAGAGTTGGGCGGTAACGCGTTGAATCGGGCGGGTGATGGCGCGCGTGACGAGCAGGCCGAGAGTCACGGCCACGACGGTGCCGGTGAGCATGGCGACGAGGGAGAATGTTTTCAGAAACGCGCCTTGCGCAGTGGAGTCGCGGACGGTGCGCGCGGCGTTGTCGCGGTTGAGCTGAACGAGCTTGTCCAGCGCCGCGATGGCGGCTTCCTGGGCCCGGTGCACGGTGCGGTCGACGTGTTGCTCCATACGTTCGTGGAGCGTGACGGCCTCCGCGATGGCGGCGCGCATCGTGTCGAATTGTTTGAAGACCTCGGTCATGGCCGGAACCATGTCCTGCTGGTAGACGACGGAGGCTTCGTCGATTTTTCCGCCGGCAGTGAGATGCTTGATGTTCCCGACGGCGGCATGAAACCGGCGATGGGATTCGAAGATATCCTTGATCGCGGCGGCGAGCTGGGGGCTGTCGGTCTTGAAGGTGGGGAGCCATTTGCCGGCATTGCAGGCGGTGTGATCGTCGCCGCCGGAGAACGCGCCCTCTTTGTTCCGCAGCAGCGAGAGCACCTTCTGCACGACAACGTAGTGATCCTTGGTCAGCTGTTCGATTTTGGTGGCGAGCATTTGCGGGTCGACGATGCCGACCTGTTCAAACTGCGTCCCCATCTCAAGCAACTTGTTGTTTTCGGCGCGCCAGGCCGCGATCGACGCCTGGAACTCACGGACGAGGGCGGATTCCTCGGGCGTTTTGGGCAGCGCCTCGTAAGTCTTCAGGGCCGCGTCGTAGTCGGTGCGCAACTGGGTGAGTTCGTCGAGGAACCGCTTGCGGACGTCAGGCGTCAGGTCGGCGCGAGCGAGCCGTTCGACCACGCCGTGGATTTTTTCGATGTTGGCTTTGGCCAGCAGCAAGTTCTCCACGCTGGCCAAGCGGACCGAGCCGGTCTCGTGCATGGCTTGTTGATTGCGAGCGGCGCCGTAATAGCCGACCGCGCCGATGATGAGGGCGATCGTCGCGACGGCGCCAAACGCCAGGAGAAGGAGGGTGCTGAGCTTCAGCTTGGTTTTCATGGAGAAATGGGGGCAAATGCGGGGCGGGAAAATAGCGGGAACTCGACGCGGAGATGCGCGAACCGATGCGCACCGGGGAGCGATGGAGTCGGCGTGCCTCCGCGTGCATTCACTCAGGTCACAGTCGCGTGAGAAACGGAGCGGTTCGACGCGCGCGTTGTGCGGACGGGCGGAGTTGGGGGCGGGGCCGCGTTGGGACGGGTAGCGGTTTCGGCAACAATACCGGCGCCGCCGACAAGCTCCTGCAATGCCTGCACGGCGTCGCGCAGGGCGGTCGCTTGGGCGTTGAGTTCGGTGGCGGCGGCGGCGCCTTCCTCGGCGCTGGCGGCGTTGGTCTGGACGACTTGGTCGACTTGGGTGACGGCGCGGTTGATCTGCGCGACGCCCTGGCTCTGGTCCTTGCTGGCGGTGGCGACTTCCGTGACGAGGCGGTCGAGCGTCCGGACCTGTTGCACGATTTCGCTCAACGCCTTCGCAACGCGTTCGCTGAGCGTGACGCCTTGCGCCGTGGTGGTGATGGCGGTCTCGATCTTGCTGGCGGTTTCTTTCGCGGCGGCGGCGGAGCGCGCGGCGAGCGCGCGGACTTCCTCGGCGACGACGGCGAAACCGGCGCCGGCCTCGCCGGCGCGCGCGGCTTCGACGGCGGCGTTCAGCGCGAGGATGTTCGTCTGAAACGCGATCTCGTCGATCGTCTTGATGATCTTCGCGACGTCGTCGGAGGACGCCTTGATGGCGCGCATGGCCTGGTCCATCGCCTGCATGTCGACGGCGCCGGTGTCGGCGGAGGCGCGGGTCTGAGTGGCGAGGGTGTTGGCTTGGGCGGCGTTCTCGGCATTGCGCTCGGTCATGCTGCGCATTTCCTCGAGCGAGGCGCTGGTTTCCTCGAGAGCGGAGGCTTGTTCGCTGGCGCCTTGCGCGAGCGACTGGCTCGAGTCGGCCATCTGACCGGCGGCGACGGTGATTTCGTCGGAACTGCCGCGGAGGCTGGCGATGATCGCGATGATCGGGCGCGTGATGCTGCCGGCGATAAGGATGCCCGCAATCGTCGCGAGAAACGCCACCACGCTGGCGGTGATCGCGAGCGAGGTGACCACGTGAGTCTCGGCGTCTTCAATCTGCGCGCGCACGGCGGCGAAGTCCTCCTCGTAGGCGCCGGCGCCGATGACCCAGTCCCACGGGGCGTAGTAGGCCAGGGCCACGATTTTCTGGCGGGGCGCGGCGTCGCCGGGATTTTTCCACCAATACGTATCGAAATCGATGGCGTTCGCGCCGGTGAGGCGCAGGGCCCTGGCGACGAGGGATTGAATAAAAAACTGGCCGTTGGCGTCGCGCGTTTCCCAGATGTTCTCGCCGTCGCGCTGGCCCTTGAGCGACACGATGTATTGGCCGCGTTGGTCTCCCTTGCCCCCGAGCACGAAGACGTAGCCGGTCTTGCCGACGGTCATGGTTTTGACCGCGTCCTCCAGCTCGCGGTTGATGACGCCGAGGGCGACGCCGGTGTAGAGCATGCCGATGACGCGTTTGTGGTCGGCATCCCAGATCGGCTCGTAGGCGGCGGCGTGCCAGTCGTTCACGACGAAGGCGCGGCCGCGGTAGGTTTCGCCGCGGAGCACGGTTTGCACGACGGCGTTGGGCGTGCCGTCAACATTGCGGGCCGGCACGAACGTGCCGAGCGCGCGTGTGCCGTCGGCCTTCACGACGCTGGTGCCGACGCGCAGCATGTCGCCGGCCTCGTTCATGCGCTGGAAGATCGTGCAGAAGTGGCCGGTGAGGCGGCGGACCTCGTCGACGACGGGCACGGGCTCACGCGTGGTGCTGATCTGGCCGAGCCAGCGGTCGGCCAGAAACATTTTGGGCAGGGTGACCGGCTGGGTTTCCTGGGAGAACTGGTTCACCGCGCGCCACGTCACCGTTTCATCCGCGAGGCGCAGGCCGCCGGCCTGGGCGACAAAGTCGTGGGCGACGCCGAGTCCGTGGGCGAGTTCGCGCTGGTTGCGCGCTTCCACGCTGGCGCAGAGGATCTGGACGTTTTGGGCGATCTTGGCGCACTCGCTCTTCGCCTGGTTGTGGACGCTTTCGGTGATCTGCTTGTCGAGCTGTTGGCGCAGGAAAAACAGAGTGCCAAACGTGACCGCCAGTGCGGTGAGCACCGGGCAGACCGCCAGGAGCGTGATTTTGGTCCCGATGCGCGAAACCGAGAAGACACGGCGTAGGTTCATAGGCAGGCTCCGCACGACGAAACGGCCGTGGCACCGCGTTCGCTGGTCGGTTGAGAGAGGTGGAGAGGTGGGATGCGGCCGCCGAATTCCAGTGCGGAGGCAAGGGAACGCCGCGGATGCGTCATCGCTAGGTATCGGCACGCGCCGCGGGCGGTTAAGGTGGAAGCCGCCGCGGGGGGCGCGCGTCCGGGGATGACAGGAGTGCTGGCGCCGGAAACTCTAGCCCGCGAGGTAGCGCACGCGTGCGAACAACGGCTTGTCCAATCCGATGCCCTCCACGCTGCCCGGGGAGAAACCGACGGGGCACATGATTGTGATCCAGCGACCCTTGGGGGCGTGGATCGTGATGTGCGACGCGCTCATGGCGACGACTTCGGGTTCATCGACGAGCGAACTGGCCGGCGCGGGAGCGGCGGCACTGGGGAAGGGCGGGGAGGAAACGGAGGCTTGCACGACGAGAGGTGCGGGGCGCGACCCCACGTCCGGGTATATCGGCCGGGTGGGCCGGGACTTAAGCCCGGAGACGTGAGAGGTGTGGCTTGCAGGACCGGGCGGCGGGGTTAGGTTGCGGGCCAATCCTTCCCTGCCCATGAAAAAACTCCTCCTTGTCGTTCTCGTGCTGGTGCTCGTCGGTTATGTGGGCGGCATGTTTTTCCTCGGCTCGGTCGTGAAGGCCGGGGTGAACACGTTCGGCCCGAAGTTCACGCAGACCAAAGTCGAGCTCGCGGGTGCGACCATCTCGCCGCTGACCGGCTCGGGCACCTTGAGCGGCCTTGCCGTGGGCAACCCCAAGGGCTGGTCGGAAAACGATGCGTTCAAACTCGGCAAGGTGCATGTCGACATCGCGCCGATGTCGCTCTTCGGCGACCACATCGTGATCGAGGAGATCACGGTCGATGGGCCGGAGTTTCTCTACGAGACCAAGATCGTTTCGAGCAACATCAAGGACCTGCTCAAGAACATCGAGCAATTCACCGGCGGCAAAAATCCCGCGGCGCAGCCGGCCGACAAGGCGGGCCGGCCGATCAAGTTTGAGATCAAAAAATTCCGACTCACGAACGGCGTCGCCCGCCTGGGCGTCGGCCCGGCGGCGGTGCCGGTGCCACTGCCGCCGATCTCGATCGACAACCTCGGCACGGCGGAGGGCGGCATCACGCCCGATCAGGCCGCCGGTGCCATCATGCGCAACGTGCTCGGCGGAATCGTGAGCGGCACGGCGGAGGCGCTGAGCAAGACGGCCGGCACGCTCGGCGCGAATTCGCTGGAGCAGACGAAGGACGCGGCGAAAAAAGCCGGCGAGAGCATCAAAAAGATTTTCGGCGGCAAGCCCTGAGTCGGGACGAGGCCGCGGCCTGCGAATCTCGCGAATTCACTCGCACTAAAGCCTCCCCGATTCCGCGGGCACTGATCGGGGCGATCGTTCGAGCGAGCGGATCGGAATTCCTGCTCGGAGTTCGCGACGATTCGCGCAATTCGCCGGAGGTTTTCCGCATGGCTCCGGCTGAGCTGCAGACCTCAGCGGAGGCCCATCCCGTTCAGCGAGGGGGCGGCGGCGGGAGGTGCCGGGCGAGGGCGGGCGCGATCTCGGCGAGTTCCGCCGGCTTGCGGATCAGTTCGCATCCGGCGAGGGCGCGCACCTTCTCGGTGAGTTGAGCGTCGACGTAACCGGAAAGGAACAGCACGGGGAAGCCGGGCGCGGCATCGAGGATGCGGGCGGCGAGGTCGGCGCCGGAGAGCTCCGGCATCGCGTAGTCGGTGAGCACGAGATCGAACTCGCGGCGCCGCGTCAGAAAGTGCGCGAGGGCCACCCGTGGATCCGCGATCGCGGTGACACGATAGCCGAGATGTTGCAGCTGACTGCGGATGCCTTCGCGGGCGACGGTGTCGTCATCGACGAGCAGGATGTGCTGGCCGGCGCCGCGCGGCATCGGCGTGCTGGCGGCCCGGTTGGCCGCGATGGCGGCGGGTTCGAGGGCGGGCAGGTAAATTTCGAAGGTGGTGCCGTGGCCGGGCACGCTTTCGACGAAAATCGCACCACGATGGCTTTGCACGATGCCGTGGACCACCGCGAGCCCGAGCCCGGTGCCGTGCCCGGGTTGCTTGGTGGTGAAGAACGGCTCGAAAATGCGGGCGAGCACCTCGGGCGGCATGCCGCGGCCGTTGTCGCGCACGGTGAGCCGCACGTGCGGACCAGGAGAGAGGCCGAGGTGCGAGGCGGCGAAGGCGGCGTCGACTTCACGCGGCGCGAGACTGAGTTCGATGCGGCCGCCTTGCTCCGGAAGCGCGTGCCAAGCGTTCGTGCAGAGATTCATCACCACCTGGTGAATCTGCGTGTCGTCGGCGACGACGGGCGGACAATGCGCGGCGATCTGCAATTCGAGCTGCACCATGCTGGGGATGGTCGAGCGCAGCAGGCGGAACGCCTCGTCGAGCACCGGCTCGAGGCTGCGGGCCACCATCACGCTCTCGTGTTTGCGGGCCACGGTGAGGATTTGTTGCACGAGGTTGCGCGCGCGATTGCCGGCGCCGACGATGGTGTCGATCCAGCCGATGGCGGCGTGGCCCGCGGGCAGCTCGAGGCGCGCGACCTCCGCCGAGCCGAGGACGCCGGTGAGAATGTTATTGAAGTCGTGCGCGATTCCGCCGGCGAGCGTGCCGAGGGACTCCATCTTTTGCGCCTCGCGCAGCTGAAACTCGAGCTTGCGCTCGTTGGTGACGTCGGTGGTGACGCCGGCGATGCGCGTGACGGCGCCGGCGGAGTCGCGAATCGGGAAGGCGCGGTCGTGCACCCAGCGGACGCCGCCGCCGGGTTGCACGATGCGATAGTCCAGCGTGTAGCCGTCGCGCTCCGGCAGCTCCGCCAGCGCAGCCGTGTAGCGCGTGCGATCATCCGCATGGATCGCCTCGAGCCAGGTCTCCGGACGGGTGGCGAGATCGGCGCATTCGCGGCCGAAGACGCAGCGGAAGGCCGGGCTGACGTAGATGAACTCGCGGCGCGTGGCGTCGGTGAGCCAAAACACTTCGTCGATGTTCTCGGTGACTTGTCGGAAGCGCAGCTCGCTGACGCGCAGCGCCTCCTGGGCGCGCGCGAGATCGGTGATGTCGAGGAACAGCCAGAGCAGGTGCGCCTCGCCGTGCAGCGTGATGCGGGCGGCGGAGGCCAGGCTCACACCGATCGCGCCGCATTTGCGCCGGCCGGTGATGCGCACGGCCACCGCGGTGCCGTGGTCGTGCAGCTGGCGCAGGATCTCCTCGCGCTCCGCCGCCTCGGGCCAGAGGTCGAGCTCAAGCGGGTTGTGGTCGATCAAATCGCCGCGCGTGTAGCCGGTGGCGGCGCAGAAGGCTTCGTTCACATCGACGATGTGGGTGTCCGCTTCGCGCAGGACGCAGATGGCCGTGGGGCTGAGATGAAAGATGGTGGACAGCCGTTCCTCGCTGGTGCGCAGGGCCTCTTCGGCGAGTTTGCGCTCGGTGATGTCGGTGCTGACGGTGGTGACCCACCAGCGGGCGGGGCCGAGCACTTCGAGATAGGCGACCTGGTTGAACCAGTGCGTGGCGCCGTGCCGGTCGAGGGCGCGGAACTCCGTGCGCCAGCTCGAGTGGCGATTGGCGAGGGCGAGCGCGATGGTGCGGAGCAGGCGGGCGCGGTCGTCGGGGTGCGTGGCTTGCAGCCAGGCGGTGGTGAAGTCGGTGCCTGCGGGCACGACGATCGGCAGGACCTCGCGCGCGGCGATCTCGTCGGCGATCTGCGACTGCCAGACGAGCGTGTGCGCGTCGAATTCGGGCGATCCGGGCGCGGGCCCGGGCGGCGTGGTGAGGGTGGCGTGAACGACGATGGTGCGGGCGTGCCGCAGGACATTGCGCAGCGCGGCCTCGGCGACGCGGCGTTGGTGACGTTCAGCGGCATCGCGCAGCTCGCGGGCGACGGCGGGGCCGAGGCGCGCGAGGTTGTCCTTCATCACATAGTCGTTGGCGCCGGCCTTCATCGCGGCGACGGCGAGGTCTTCGCCCATCGTGGCCGAGGTGAAGATGAACGGCAGGTCGCGCGGGTCGGCGCGCACGATCTCGAGCGCGGCGGCGCCGGTGAAATGCGGCATCGCGTAGTCGCTGAGCACGATTTCCCATGCTGTGCTTTTCAAGGCGCGGCGGAGCTCGTCGGCGGTTTGCACGCGCTCGCACGTCACGCGGTAGCCGTAACGCGTGAGCTCGCGGACGAGCAGGCGCGCGTCGTCGTCCGAATCTTCGACGAGCAGCAGCTGGAGCGGGGTGTTCATGGAGCGGCGGCCGGGACCGCGGGCGGCGGCTCGTTCAGGACGAGCCAGTAGAGGCCGAGTTGCTGGATGGCGGTGGCGAAGTGTTCGAAGTCGACGGGTTTGCGGACGTAGCTGTTGGCGCCGCGGGTGTAGCTCTCGGTGATGTCCGCGTGCTCTTCAGACGTCGTGAGCACGACGACGGGCAGGCAGCGCAGCTGCGGATCGGTGCGGAGAGCGTGGAGCACGCCGTGGCCGTCGAGGCGCGGGAGCTTGAGGTCGAGCAGCATCAGCGCGGGCAGGGCGTTGTTGGCCGCGACGGCGCGGAGGTAGGAGAGGGCCGCGAGGCCGTCGCCGACGACGACGAGTTCGTTCGCGATGCCGGCCTTGTGCAGGGCGCGGCGGGTGAGCCGGACGTCGTCGTCATTGTCTTCGACGAGGAGGATGGGGCGGGCCTTCATGGAGACGGAGGGGGCGTGGGCAGGGTGAAAGAGAAGGTGGCTCCGGCGCCGGGGCGGCTCTCGGCGTCGACGTGGCCGCCGTGGCGGTGGACGATGCGGCGGACGGTGGCGAGGCCGATGCCGGTGCCGGGAAATTCCGCGGCGGTGTGAAAGCGCTGGAAGGCGCCAAAGAGGTTGCGAGCCGCGGCGCGGTCGAAGCCGGCGCCGTTGTCGCGGACGAAATAGGTCCGCTGGCCGCCGCGGTCGGTGACGCCGAACTCGATGCGGGCGTCGGCGCGGCCGGTGGTGAATTTCCAGGCGTTGCCGAGCAGGTTGGCGAGCAGGTTGCGCAGCAGCGCGGCGTCGCCGTGCGCGAGGAGACCGGGGGCAATGACGAGTGCGGGGTGGTGGTCGGGATGCGCGGCGGCCAGCTCCGCGCCGATCTCGGCGGCGAGCGCGGAGAGGTTGACGGGAGCGGTGCGCAGCGGATTGCGCGTGACGCGGGAGAGGCCGAGGAGCGCCTCGATGAGATGGCCCATGCGTTGCGCGGCGGCGCGGACGCGCTGGAGGGAGTCGCGGCCGTCGGCATCGAGTTTGTCGTGGTAGTCCTCCAGCACGGCCTTGCTGAAACCGTCGATGCTGCGCAGGGGCGCGCGAAGGTCGTGCGAGACGGAGTAGGAGAAGGCTTCGAGTTCGCGATTGGCGGCCTCGAGTTCGGCGGTGCGCTGGCGGACGCGGCCTTCGAGTTCGCCGTGGGCGCGCTGCAAGCGTCGCTGATGGAGCCAGACGCGGACGGTCTGCGCGGCGACGCCGCTGACGAGCACCAGCACGAGGACGATGAACCAGGTTTGCTGCCAGACGGGCGGGAGCACGATGAACTCGAGCGTGGCGGGGGTGGGATCGACGTTGAAATCGGAATCGCGCGCGCGGACGGCGAGTCGATGAGCGCCGGCGGGGAGTGTGAAGAAAGCTTCGCCGCCGGCCGACGAAAACGGGGACCAGGGCTGGTCGTCGAGGCGGTAGGAGAATTGCAGGGGCGCGTCCTTCGGATCGCGCCAGGCGGCGATGCCGCGCCAGAGAATCGACGCGTTGCCCGGTTGGGAGACGCGATCGATGTGGGACGTGATGATCGTCTCCGGCGGGGTGCCGCCGGGGAGATGGCGGATGGTCCAGAATTCCTCGTTCGGGTCGGGCGGAGGCGATTTGGACCAGCCGCGGCGGTTCCACGCGATGCTGTGCCGGTTGATCCACAGCGCGCCGCTCGCCGCGGATTTCAGCGCGCCGCCTTCATGCGGGAGGGTCATCGCGGGGGGCAAAACATCGGTGGTCCACGACTGCCCATCGCAACGATTCACGCCCCGCTCGGTGGCGGCCCAGAGCGAACCGTCGGGGGTTTCGGCGAAGCTGCGGACGCTGTTGGCGACGAGCCCGCGCGCAGGGCGCCACTCGCGACCGTCGTGGTGCAGGGCGCCGTATTGCCGGGTGCCGAGCCAGAGATCGCCGTCGCGCGTGGTGAACATCGTTTCGATGATGCCGAAGCGCAGGCCGGGGTTGCCCTGGACCTCGGTCCATCGGGTGCCGTCGTGCTGCACGAGCACGTTGCGCCCGGCCCAGATCTTGCCGTCGCGCGACTCGCCCAGCGCCGTGTATTTCTCGATCGGCTCCACGCGGTGCGAAGCGGGGAGTTGCGTGGTCGGCGGGTCGGCGGGGGCGGGGGCGCGGTCGGGTTGGCGGTGGGCGATCCAGGCGCCGTGGCGGTATTGGAGAAGCCCGTTGCGATGCTCGCGCGGGCCGCTCGAGTCGACGGCGGCGCCGAACCACAGGGAGCCGTCGCGTGCGGCGTAGGTGGCGCGGTAGTCGATGCCCCAGGCGAAGTGGGGGTGCGTCTCGCGTTGCCAGTGCCGGCCGTCATAGCGGGCGGTCGCCGCCATGCCCTCGTGGCTGCCGGCAGCCCACAGCGTGCCGTCGCGCGCCAACAGAAGCGCCACGGGGCGATCCGGCAAACCGTCTTCGGGACCGAAGCTCATCCAACTGTCGCCGCGGCGCCGCACGACGCGATCGGCGCGGTGCAGAAACCATTCGGTGCCGTCGGCGGTTTCGCACTGGAAATTCAGGTCGCGCAGCGTGAGCCAGCGCGGTGTCTGGTAGTCGATGCGGACGACATCGGTGTTGGGACCGACGAGCCACAGTGCGCCGTCGCGTGATTGCGCGAGGTGGTTGGTTGCGACCGGCACCGGCACTTGCGGGCGGTCGTAGGTGCGCCAGGCGCGGTCCCGATAAGCGAGCAACGAGTAGCGGGTCGAGAGCCACACGACGCCGTCGCGGGTTTCGAGGAGGAGGCCGCTCCCCGGGCCGGTGCCGGGCTCGGGCAGGGCGAGTTGGGTCCAGTGCCCGGCGACGAAGACGCTCAGCGCGGCCGCATTTCCGTGTGCGACCCACAGCGCGCCGTCGCGCCGCGGCAGGAGCGAGGCGAGGCGTCCGCTCACGAGCCCGTCGTCCTCGTTGAAAAGCGTCCAGGCATCGCCGACGTGGCGGAGCACTTCGCCGCCTTTCGTGCCGAACCATACCGCGCCCTGCGCATCGACGCACGCGTCGGTGAGATTGGCGCGCTCGGTGGGCAGATCGGTCGGCCGGGTCTTGCGGAGCAGCGAGTCGGGGAGCGACTCCACGCGCAGCGTCGGGTAGCGCGCATCCTGACGCAGCCGGGCGAGGGTGGTGGTGTCGGTGAAGAGGGTCCAGGTGTTGTTCTGCCAGCGCAGGGCGCCCCACGAGGTCGCGGCCCAGATCGTGCCGTCGGCGGTTGTGACGAGATCGCGCACGTCGGGGGCGGGCAGGCCGACGGCGGGAAACAGCCGCGCCCACCGGCCCGCGTGAAACCGGCTCACGCCCCACCACCCGCCGGTCACGAGCGAGCCATCGTTTTCGAAACACATTGTCGCGACCCAGCCGATGAGAGCGTTGTTGTCGGCCAGCTCGCGTTTCCATTCCAAGCCGTCGTAGGAGGCGATGCCATCGCCGGTGCCGAACCAGAGGGTGCCGTCCGGCGCGGCCGCGACGCACTGCGCGTCGAGTCCGCTCAACTCGGTGAAGATCCGCCAGCGCCACGACTCGAGCAGCGGATCCGGGCTGACGGGCTGGTAGGGACGCGCAGCGGAGAGCCCGGTCGCGCCGAGACCGATCAACCAGCCCGCGATCGCGACCAACGCCCACGCGCCGCGCCCGCCAGGGCGGTCGGTGGACACATGACGCGGGGCAGGGAAAGTCATGGCGATCTGCAGCGGAAAAGGGAACGCAGCCCGAGCAGCGCGAAGCCAGCGGGCAAAGAGATAGGCCGCTGGCGGAGTTTTTCCGAGTCAATTGTCGCGGACGCGGCGCGGAAAGCGAACGGGGCCGATGTCGCGTGACAATCGGCCCCGTCGTTTTGCAGTCACCCCAAGATCATTCGGCCGTAGCCGGCACGCGTTGGCGACGCGGCGCGGACGCGCGTGGAGCGATGGCCGGAGAGGGAAAATCAGGTGACGCCTCGTGCGCGGCCGGGGCGCGGCCGCCGATCAGTTGGCGGAGCTGGCCGATGGCGTCGTCGAGCGCGGTGGTTTGCGCGTGCAGTTCGGCGGCCGCGGCGGCGGTTTCCTCGGCGTGAGCGGCGTTGCCTTGCGTGACCTGGTCCATGGCGGCGATGGCGGTGTTGACCTGGCCGATGCCGGTGCGCTGCTCGTGGGAGGCGGTGGCGATCTCGCCCACGAGGGTCTCGAGTTGGCGGACGTGGCGCAGGATATCTTCGAAGCCGCTCGCGACTTCGCGACTGATCTGCACGCCGTGCTGGCTGCGCTGCACGCTCTCGTCGATTTTCGCGGCGGTTTCCTTCGCGGCGGTGGCGCTGCGCTGAGCGAGGGCGCGCACCTCTTCGGCGACGACGGCGAAGCCGGCTCCGGCCTCGCCGGCGCGTGCTGCTTCGACCGCGGCGTTGAGCGCGAGGAGGTTGGTCTGGAAGGCGATTTCATCGATCGTCTTCAGGATGGCGGTGATGTCCTGGCTCGCGGCCTCGATGGAGCGCATCGCGGTCTGCATTTGTTCCATGCGGGTGTGGCCGCTGTCGGCGCACTGGCGGGCGGTGGCGGCGGTCTGGCGGGCTTCGGTGGCGTGGTCGGCGTTGCGTTGCGTCATCGAGGCCATCTCCTCGAGGGAGGCGGAGGTTTCCTCGAGCGAGGCGGCTTGTTCGGATGCGCCGGTGGCGAGGCCGTTGCTGGCGTCGGAGATCTGGCGGGCGGCGGCGGCGGTTTCGTGGCTGGCGCTTTGCAGCGCGGCGATGGAGCGGTGGAGCGGGCGCACGATGAGCGTGCGGTTCACGAGCACGAAGCCGCCGGCGAGGAGCGCCGTGAGCGGGAGAATCCAGGCGAGCGCGGTGAACATGCCGGCGCGCGAGACGGCGTTGACGTGGTCGAGGGAGGATTTGAGCACGAAAGCGCCGTGCACTTCGCCGGTCCTCCAATTCTCCATCGGAAAACCGAGGAGGTCCTTGCCGTCGTGGGTCGGACTTTGGGCCGGATCGCCGTGGCAGGTGAGGCAATCGGCGCTGAGTTTGATCGGGCGCGCGTAGACGATGAGGTTGGCGGCGCGGTCGATGCGGATGTATTCGGCGCGCTGGCTGTGCTCGAGTTCGGCGAGAATCGCGGCTTCGTCGGCCGTGGGGTTGTTTTTCGGGTTGCGCGCCTGGTGCTTGGGCACGCGGAACTCGAAACCGTTTTCCCGGGCGGCCCGGGCGATGGCTTCCCACGCGGCGACGACGGGAATGGTGCGATAGAGCGTGGAGCTGCGGAGGTCGCCGCCGGCGCGGTATTCGGCGAGGAGCTTGGCGCGGTCAAACGCGCCGCCCTGGCCGAGGCGCGAGATGCTTTCGCGGACATTCTCGGCTTCGACGATGGCGGCCCGCATGGTTTCGATCGTGAGGTCGGTGCCCTGGCGGTGAATGACGACATTCTGAACCACCAGCGCCACGGAGGCGGTGAGCAAAATGGCGACGATCGCGGCCACGATGATCTTGGTGCCGATATTCATAGGGGTGACAGGTAGCGGAGAGATCGTCGCGGACGGGCGGCCGGTGAGTCACAGAACGGTCAAAAAAGTTTCTTCGTTTCGGCCGCGGTGCGCCGATAATGGGGCGGCCCCATGAACGCTCCGGAGACCACCGCGCCGCGCGTCTTGATCGTCGACGACGATGTCGACGGCCGCCGCGCCTTGGTGGCGTTGCTGCGTGCGCTGGGTTATGTCGTGACGGAAGCGGCGAACGGTCGGGAAGGGCTCGCCTGCGTCGCCGCGGAGGAGCCGGCGGTGGTGGTGCTCGACATCGACATGCCCGAGTTGAACGGCTGGCAAACGCTGGCGGCCTTGCAGGAGCGCCGATTCCGCGGCGCAGTGATCGTGTTGACCGGAGCCGATACGACCGACGATGCCGTGCGGGCGCTGACGGGAGGCGCGGACGATTTCATTTCGAAGCCGTGCGAGTTGCGGGAGCTGGCGGCGCGCGTGAATGCGGTGCTGCGACGCACGCGCCGTCCGCCCGTGCGCAGCAGTGTGCTGAAGCTGGGCGAGGTGTTCATCGACCTCGCGGCGCGCGCGGCCGAGGCGCAAGGGCAGCGCGTGGCGCTGACGCGCACGGAGTTTCGCCTCATCGAGACGCTGGCCGCCGAGCCGGGAAAATCGCTGACGCGACAAGAATTGCTCGAGCGCGTGTGGCATTACGCGCCCAACGCGTCGTCGCGGACGGTCGACACCTACATCTGGCGGCTGCGGCGGAAAATCTGTCCGGCGCCGACGCGCCCCCAGTTCATTTTGACGACCCCGGACGGATATCGGCTGGCCGCGAGGCAGGGCGTCGGCACATCGGCGGCCCCGGGGGTATGAAACGCGCGGCCGGTTAAGGCCGGGCGGCTGTGTCGCCGGCTGGTGGTGCGGGCTGTGCTGCCGTCGGGGTGTTGGCCACTCGACGCGCGGGCGGGGGGCGTTTCCCTTCCTGCATGCAGTCGAGCGAGTGGCCGGTGTTTCTCCTGATGTGCGTGACGATGTCGCTCACGCCCGGGCCGAACATGATGTATCTGACCTCGCGCGCATTGTGCCAGGGCCGGCGGGCGGCGATCCTCTCGCTGTGCGGTGTGGCGGTGGGTTTCCTGATTCATCTCTCCGTGGCTGCGAGCGGGCTGGCGGCGGTGCTGCGGGCGTCGCCGGCCGCTTACCAGTCGATTCGCTACGCGGGCGTGGCCTATCTGCTCTGGCTCGCCTGGAAAGCAGTGCGGCCGGTTGGCGGCGCGTTGCAGACCAGTCAACTGCCGGACGCGACGCCGCGGCAGTTGTTCTTCATGGGCTTCATGACGAATGCGCTGAATCCGCAGGCGGCGTTTCTCTACCTGTCGATCTTTTCGCAGTTCATCCATCCTGAGCGCGGTGGTGTGCTGGGGCAGAGCATCGTCCTCGGTGGGGTGCAGATTTCGATCAGCTTTGTCTGCAATTTTCTGATCATCCTCGGCGCGGCCGCACTCGGGCGTGCGGTGGCGGAAAAACCGTGGGGCTTGAAGATCCAGCGCTGGGTCATGGGCAGTGTGCTCGGTGCGCTGGCCGTGCGGCTGGCGTGGGTGGCTCCGCGTTGAGGTGTGGCCGATGTCCGGGGCCGCAAAAGAGAGCGCCGCGACAGGCTAAACCGGCCGCGGCGCTCCGTGTTCACTTCTGGTCCCTGTGCAGTCAGGAATTCTCGAAAAACTGATCGGCGTCGTGACCGGCGGCGGTGGTGACGACGGGCGCGGCGGCGCGGCTCGTGCGGGCCGGGCTGGATGCGGTGCGCACGGGTGACGCGGTTGGTCTGATCGAAGCGGTCGCGGCTCGCGCGGCGCGCGGGGGGACGTGTGCCACGTTCGTGGACGCGGCGCCGTCGACGAGGATTTGGAGTTCAGTGATCGCGTCCTTGAGCGCGGCGGATTGGGCGCTGAGCTCTTCGGCGGCGGCGGCGCTTTCCTCGGCGGTGGCGGCGTTGGATTGCGTGACCTGGTCCATCTGCGAGACGGCGAGCGACACTTGGTGAATGCCCTGGCTTTGCTCGCCGGCGGCATTGGCGATCTCGGCGACGAGTTCGTCGAGGTTCTGAATGTCGTGCTGGATATTCGCGAAGCTGCGCGCGGCGTCGGCCGTGATGGTGACGCCCTGGCGGGTCTTGGCGACGGAGTCTTCGATCTTGGCGGCGGTTTCGCGGGCGGCGCTGGCGCAGCGTTGGGCGAGGGCGCGGACCTCGTCGGCGACGACGGCGAAGCCGGCGCCGTGCTCGCCGGCGCGGGCGGCTTCGACGGCGGCGTTGAGCGCGAGGATGTTCGTTTGAAAAGCGATTTCGTCGATCGTTTTGAGGATCTTGGCGATGTCGGCGCTGGCGGCCTGGATGGCTTGGGTGGATTCCTGCATCGTGGCCATCTGGCGGGCGCCGGCTTCGGCCGAGGTGCGGGCTTGGGCGGCGGCCTTGCGGGCGCGCTCGGCGCTCTCGGCGTTGCGCTTGGTCATCGAGGACATCTCCTCGAGCGAGGCGGCCGTTTCTTCAAGGGAGGCGGCTTGTTCGGTGGAGCCTTCGGCGAGGGTCTGGCTCGAGGCGGCGATCTGAACCGCGGCGTCGGCGGTCTGCGTGCTGGCGGCGTCGATGTGTTCGATGGCGGTATCCAGCGGCCGGTTGATGAAGCGGTGATTGAAGACGTAGAAACCGCCGATGGCACCGAGCAGCAGGATGCCGCTGACGAGCGTCATGCTCTTCATGGTGCGCACCATGACACCGTCAAAGGTCAGCGGGGCTTTGAGCACGAACGCGCCTTTGATGTCGCCGAGCTTCATGTTTTCCATGGCGAAGCCGAGGACGTCCTTGCCGTCGTGGGTCGGGCTGAGGCGCGGATCGCCGTGGCAGGAGAGGCAGCTCTCGGAGAGGTGCACGGGACGAGCGAGGATGAGCGTGTTCGTGTCGCGATCCTGCACGAAGTATTCCTCCTGGCCGGCGGCGAAGGCCTTGAACGCTTCGGCGTATTGCGCGCTGGTGTCGTTCTTCGGATTGCGCGCGGTGGTGCCGGGAGCAGAGGGCGTGTAGAACTCGAAGCCCTGTTGCCTGGCCGACTCGGCCGCGGCCTGCCATGACGCGACGATGGGGATCGTGTTGTAGAGGGCGGTGCTGCGGTAAGTTTCGTTCAACGGGCGGCCGCCGCTTTCCGCTTTGGCGGCGGCGACGAGGCCGGGCAGGTCGAACGACTTGGCGCGATGCATGCGGTCCATGTTTTGCGCCATGGTGTGAGCCTGGCGCAGGACGACGTTCATCTGTTCGTGGAGCGCGTCGATGCGGTTGGCTTGGGAAAGGAAATACACCGTCGTGGTGCCGCCGGCGGCGACGGCGACCACCGTCACAATGACGGCGATGATGATCTTCGTGCTGATCTTCATGACAGGTCCGGAGGCCGATCAGGAGCGGGCGCCCAGTGCGTGAGTTGGGGTGTAGATGATGTAGGCGGCGAGGGGCACCACGCCGTTGCGCCACGGCGCGCCGGGAGTCACCCCGGCGGGGCAGAGCTGGCGGACGCGCGGCGGCAAGGGCGCGTGAGCGGAGAAGAGAGCGCGGGCGGCGGAAGCACCGGACGGAGCGGAGCTGGGAGAGGGACGTTCGGAAGTGAGCATGAAAGACGATTCACCGGATCGGCACGCGACCCAGTCGAACGTTGCTCTTCTGCTTACCGGCCTTTTGCCGGTCCGAAAGAGGCGGTCGCATCAGGAAGATGCACCGCAACGTTGGGGCGAGAAATCGGCCGCCGGTGAACGAACTTTAGGCGGATTTCGAAAAAAATCGCGCGGACGGCGCGACTCAGCGTCCCGGTTGCGATACGAGCATCTGCTGGAGGCGCTGGCGGAGTTCGCCGAGCTCTTTGGAGCGGAAGTTGCGCTTCGTCTTTTCGAGGACGGAGATCGTTTCCACGATCGCGGAGCGCAGGGGCAGGTCGGCGGGCGCCGTGGGCACCACGCTGCGCGCGCTGCGGGCGGTTTCCCGGGCCAGGCATTGGGTCAAAAGCAGCAGGCGCTCGCGCAACGAGTCGCGATTGCCGGTCGGCTCGCGGTCGAGCTCGGGGTCGGCGAGCAGCAGGGCGGCCTGGTGGGCGAGGGCGCGGAGTTCAGTGCGCGCTTGCTGTTCGGCGATCAACCGGCTGACGAGTTCGCCCAGCACGGCGAAATCGAGCGGCTTCACCAGATAGCCGGCGAGTGGAAGATTGGCGGCGCTGAGCGTGGACTCGAGTTCGGGATTGCCGGTGATCATGACCACGGCCGGCGCTTCGGGGCGGGCGACGAGCGCGCGCACCCAGCCGAGGCGTTGATTGCCGGGCAAATGGACGTCGCACAGGACGACGTCGAACAACTGGCGTTGAAGCGCCGCGTCCGCCTCGACCGTGGAACCCGCCACCTCGCAAAGCGCTCCGAAATGAAGGCACCACGCCTCGAGCATCTCGCGCGTTAGGGCGTCGTCGTCGACAATCAGGATGGAGGCGTTTTTCATGTTTCCACGTTCCGCCAAGCGGCAAGGGAAAGCACGATGGCAGGCCCGCCATCAGCGCGTCCACGCTGAAATTATCGCGCGGTCGGCACGATGGGGAAGTGGCAATGAAAGGCCGTGCCGGTGCCGACGGCGGTCTGCACTTCGACGAAGCCGCCGTGGCGGCGCACGAGGCGCAGCACGGTGGCGAGACCGAGACCGGTGCCCTTGCCCTTCGGCTTGGTGGTGAAGAACGGATCGAAGAGCCGCGCGCGGACGTGGGGCGGTATGCCGGTGCCGCCATCGCGCACGGTGAGGACGACGTAGTCGCCCGGCCGGGCGTCGGGGCTGAGCGTGGGCGCCACCTCGGCGGAGATCTGCCGGCGCGAGGCGCGGATGGCGAGGTCGCCGCCCTCGGGCATGGCGTCGCGGGCGTTGACGCAGAGGTTCATCAACACCTGGTGGATTTGAGTCGAGTCGGCCGCGATATCGGGGAGGTGGGGCTCGGCTTCGAAGGAGACGAGATAGGAACCGCCAAACGATTCGCGCACGAGGCTGGCGACCTCGCCGGCGACCTCGGCCGGGTGCAGCTGTTCGAGTGGGCCGTCGCTGCCGCGGGCGAAGTGCAGGAGCTGGCGCAGCATGTTCGCGCCGCGTTGGACGGCGGTGCGGATGTTGGTGAGGTGACGCGGCGTGTTCGGGCTGGCGGGGTCGAACTCGATCAGGCCGGCGCTGCCGCCGATCGCGGCGAGAATGTTGTTCATGTCGTGCACCACGCTGCTGGAGAGCTGGCCGAGCAGCTCGATGCGTTGCGAGCGGAGCAGCTGGGCCTCGAGGCTTTTCTTTTCGGTGAGATCACGAACGTGAAACTGCGCGAGCGTGCGGCCTTCCCACGGCACGAGACCGGCGGAGACTTCCACCGTGGTGGGCTGGGCGCGCCCGTAGAGCAGGGGCACTTCGACGGCGCGCAGAATCTGGTCGCGCTCCTTTTCCGGATGCAGGCGGGCGGCGTCCGCGGCGTGGAAATACTCGAAAAAATCCGGCAGATTGCCCTGCGCTGGCTCGAGCAGGCCGGTGAAGGCGGCGTTGCGGAGCAGGATGGTGCCGTCGAGCTCGGCGAGGACGATGCCTTCCTCGGAGTGGCGGATGGCGGCTTCGTAGCGCGAGCTTTCCTCGTAGAGCCGGCGGTAGCGGTTGAGGCGGAAAATCGTGCGCAGCCGGATGCGCAGCTCGACCGCGTCGAAGGGCTTGCTCAGGAAGTCGTCCGCACCGGCGGCGAGCCCTTGGAGGCGCGATTCCCGATCGTCGAGGGCGGTGAGGAGCAGGATGGGAATCGTGGCCAGCTCGGGCGTGGCGCGGAGCTGGCGGCAGATTTCGAAGCCGTCGGTGTCCGGCATCATCACGTCGAGGAGGATCGCATCCGGGCGTTCCTGGGCGGCGAGGCGCAGCGCGGTGAGGCCGTCGCTGGCGGTGAGGACGCGGTGACCTTCGGGTTCGATCACGTTGCGCAGGAGCATCAGGGCCTTCGGCTCGTCGTCGACGGCGAGGACGGTGGAAACAGTCTTCATGAGGCGGAAGGGACAGGAGTGAGCGCCTCGGCAACATGACGCGTGAGTTCACGCAGGTCGACTGGTTTGCTGAGGTAGGAGGTCGCACCGGCTTCGAGGCAGCGCGTGCGGTCCTCGGCCATCGCGAGCGCGGTGACGACGATGATCGGCACGTTCGCGGTGCGCGGGTCGGCGCGCAGCCGGCGCGTGGCGGTGAGGCCGTCGAGGACGGGCATCTGCACGTCCATCACGATCAAGTGGGGCGGATCGGCGAGTGCGGCGTCGATCGCGGCCTGGCCGTTGCGCACGAACCGGAGTCCGCAGCCGGCGAACACCGGGCTGCGTTCGTAGATGAGGGCGTTGACTTCGTTATCTTCGGCGATGAGGACGCGGGTGCCGGGCGGCGCTCGGAAGGTGGCGGCGGCCGGGACGATCGGAACGAGGGTCGTCGTCGCGGTCGGTGCGCGCCGGGGCAGGGTGAGCGTGAAGCAGGAGCCGCGACCGGGTTCGCTTTCCACGGTGAGCGTGCCGCCGTGCAATTCGGCCATGCGGCGCGCGAGGGCTAGGCCGAGGCCGGTGCCGCCGTGACGGCGGGTGAGCGCACCGTCCACCTGGTAGAACGGTCGGAAGAGGAGCGCCTGTTGTTCGCGGGTGATGCCGATGCCGTCGTCGATGACGCGGAAAATCACCTCCGTGGCCGAGGGGGGCGCGGCGACTTCGAGGCGGATGTGGCCTTGGTCGGCGGTGAACTTCACGGCGTTGGAGAGCAGGTTGACGAGGATCTGTTTCAGGCGGCGCTGGTCGGCGGTGACAAAATCCAGCTCGGGGGGGCAATGCAGCTCGAGCTGGTGGCGCTTGCGGTCGGCCGCGGTGCGCACGAAGCGGAGACTGGCTTCGCAGGTGGCGCGGATGTCGGTTTCCTGCACGCTGAGGGAGAATTTGCCGGCTTCGATCTTGGAGAGATCGAGCAGGTCGTTGATCAGCGAGAGGAGATGCCGGCCGCTCTCGTCGATGGCGGCGATGCTTTCCTGCTGGCGGGGGGTGAGTTCGCCGAGCGAACGTTCGAGGAGCACCTCGGACATGCCGAGGATGACGTTGAGCGGCGTGCGCAGTTCGTGGCTGGTGCTGGCGATGAACTCGCTCTTGGCGCGATTGGCGGATTCGGCGCTTTCGAGGGCGGCCTCGAGCTGCCGGGTGCGCTGGCGGACCTTGTCGTCGAGGTGGAGGAGCACCTGCCGCAGTTGCTGATGCGTTTTGCTCTGTTGTTCCAGGGCGGCGGCCAGCTCGGCGTTGGTGCGGCTGAGCACGAGTGTGGCGTTTTCCACGGCGCTGCCCATTTGAGCGAGTTCGCGGGACGCGTAGCGCCGGTCGCCCGGCGGCTGAGGCGTGCCGCGGCTGAGGGCTTCGACGGAGGTCACCAGGCGCTCCAGCGGCGCGGTCAGGGTCCGGGCCGTCGCGCGGGCGAGGAGGAGGGCGATCGCAATCGCCAACCCGGCGGTAAGGGTCGTGATGGCGTAATAGCCGGCGATCGCCTGCTGGGTTCGCCAGATGGGCTCGGCGAGGTAGATGCGCCAGTCGCTGCCCGGCACGTCCGCTCGGGCGACGATGAAGCGCTCCATCGCGTGGTCGCGACTGGGTTGGTTGAACAGGTAGACGTCGCCCGGGGCGGAATCGCCCGCGAGCACGAGGGCGTCGCGGCGGAGGTTGGCGAGCGTCGGGCGGCCGAGGTCGCCGCGGCTTGCGACGACTTGTCCGGTGTGATCGAGGATGAGCACGCTGCGCTCGTTGAAATAGCTTGGCGCGGGCTGCATTTCGACGAGGCCGCGGAGGTTGAGCGATCCCTCGATGAGCAGCGCGGGTTGCCCGCTGGGGTCGAGCACGGGTTCGCTGAGAGCGACGATGAGGTCGGCGCCGAAACCATGGCCGCGAAACACCGCGCTCATGAAAGGTTTCCCGTCGCGCATCGGGTGCTGAAAGTAGTCGCGGTCGGCGATGGAAATGCGGTGGTCGGTAATCCGTTCGCCGGTGGCGGTCAGGTCGGGCGCGCCGGCGATGATGACGCCGTCGCGTCCGGCGACGAGCAGGGTGAGGAAGCCATCGTATTGATGGCGGACGGCGGCCAGGCGGGCCGCCAACTCCGCGGGCGTGGAGTCCGGGCGCGACTCCCGGACGGCGAGGCTGAGGGCGTCGCGATGTCGGGCAATGTCGCGTGCCAGGTCGCGGGCGGCCTCCGTGGCGTCGCGGCTGAGGGATTCGGCCGCGGTGCGGCGCAGCCCCAGGTCGCGGTTGTGGCCGATGAAAATCGCGAGTGCGGCGATCGCGAGACCGATGATGACGCTGAAGCGGCGAAAGAGCACGCGCTCGAGTGAGTCCGTGGCGTCGCGGTCTTCCCCGCCGAGCCAGCGGTTCACGGCCGACAGTTGATAGATCGGCAGCGCCACCATCGTCATCAGCAGGCTGTTCAGCGGATACTTCGTGACGATGGCCCAATTGCTCGGGAACGGAATGTCCGTGAACCCGAAGATGCCGATGGCCGCCAACGGCAGTCCGAGCCCCGACCAGTAATAGACGCTCGCGCGGGCGCCGCCCATGCCGCGATGCCGCACGGCCCAGCCTACGGCGACGGCCTCCAGCCCGAAACAGAGCAGACCCCACGGATGCCCCCAGGTGATAACCGTGGCGGAAAATGCGATCGCCGCCGCGAGTCCGCCGCACCACGGGCCGAACGCATACGCCACGATGAGCGGCAGCCAGCCGCCGAAAACAATCTCGGTGCCGCCGAAGATCGGCAGGGCGAATTGGTTAATGCCAAGCGCCACCAACCCTGCACCGACGGAGAGCAGCCAGGGTTGCGGGCGGAGGGCGCGACGAGAAGTGGTCAATCGAAGGTAAATTAATCGACGCGAACGCCGGCAGCTTGAGTGCCGAACCGCGCGGTAGCCATTGAAAATCGGGCGGGGGCCGAGGGCTGTGCCGGCCGCCGCGAGCAGTGGCTGCACCGGCACCGGACGGCGCGGTGGATTGACGCGGCGTTACCCGGACTCCGACGCTGCGGCGTGAAGATCACCTATTATCTCGAAGTGACGTCATCGTGGTGCTTCTGGGCGGAGCCGACTTGGGCGGAGCTGAAGCGCCGCTATGCCGGCCGGGCGATTTTTCAGTGGAAGACCGCGCTGATGGATCGCGCCGACTTTCCCACGAACAACGTGCAATACGACTGGTTCCTCCAGCGCAGCGCGGCGGTGACGAAGGCGGCGTTTGTGCCTGACTCCACGTATTACGAGTGGCCGCTGCCCGGTGGCTATCCGGCGGCGAGCGCCGTGGCCGAGGCGGCGCGAGATCTCGGCGCGACGGGTGACGAGGTGCGCTGCGCGCTGTCGCACGCCGCGTATCGCGAGGGACAAAAGGTCGGCCGGTTGGACGTGGCGGCGGAGATCGTCGCGCGGGTGAGCGGCCTCGACTGCGCCGCGCTGCAGGCGGGCGCGCACTCGGGTGTCGTGGCCGCACGGATGCAGCGGACGACGGCGGAGTTTCATGCCCTCCAAGTGACGCAGCGACCGACGTTCGTGATCGAGGACGCGATCGGCGACCGCGCGGTTTTTTCCGGACTCGTGCGGCTCGATCCCCTGGTGGCCACGATCGAGGCGATGCTGGCGGACGTGGCGGCTTACGCGGACTTCCAGGTGCGTCGTCCGGGCCCGCCGGCCTGAGCAGGGCAAGTAGCACGCTTTCTCGCCCGACAGCCCGTCGCAAGAATTGCACAGGCAATTTGCGCGTGGGGTTCACCAACCGATGCGAGGCGCGGCCGGCGCGAATAGGCTAACATGGGCGCGTTGTCAGAACGTTCTCTTCACCCCTCTTCAGTCCGGTCAATGCGCGAGGGGAACATTTTGACGGGAGAATTTAGCGCAGTGTAACTGCGCACCAAACGACAGGGCGGGCAGCGTGGAGCCCGCCCTGTTCGTTTGGCGGGAACGAAACCCGCGGAAAAGAACAAAGTGGTGCGCGCGGCGCTGCCACCGGACGCCGCGGTGCGGGCATCCGAACCCGCCGCGATGTGTCAGGTGTTTTTGTCGGCGTGCGGCACGATGATGACGCCGCACGTGGCCCGCTTCATCACGCCGCTGGCGGTGCTGCCGACGAGGAAGTCGTAGAGCTTCCCGTGGCCGTGCGAGCCCATGACGACGAAGTCGGCGTTCACGCGCGCGGCCTCTTCGCGGATCATCGTCACTGGCGGCCCATGAGTGACCTTCGCTTCGCATGGGATGCCGGCGTTGCGGAACATGGCCACGTAGGCCTCGAGCTTGCCGATGGCGGCGCGCTCTCCGGCGCTCACGGCCTCCTGCAACACTTCGACGGGCAGCGCGAACTCGCTGGTCACGACCGGCGGCTGCACGACGTGGATCAACGCAACCTTGCCCTGGAACGCCCGGGCAAAGCTCACGGCGGTGTCGATCACTTCCTCGGTGACCGCGGAGAAGTCGATGGGGACGAGGAACGTTTTCATGCCCCATTATCGCTCCGGGACGGCCCGCATGCACCGCAATTCTTGCGGTGAGTTTCGTTTTCTTCCGCCGGGCCGGAACCCGAGCCGGACCCGGACGAAGCGCGCTGCTTCGCGTTTGCCAATGGATCGAAGTCCCGGAAAATCGCTCCGCACAACACCTATCATGGACCAAAACACAACGCCCCACAGTTGGAGATTCTTCCGCACCGGCGGCCTCGACCAAGTGGCCCTCGAGACGACCGCCGATCTCCAACATCTCGACCAACTCGACCCGAAGCTCTGGGTGGCGCTGAGCTGTCCGGTGAAGGGGCTCGAGTTGCCCGAGAAAACGCTGGGGCTGATCGACACCGACAACGACGGACGCATCCGCGTGCCGGAGCTGCTCGCCGCGATCAAGTGGGCGTCGGCGCGCCTGAAGGAGCCGGCCGAACTGCTCCGAGGCGAGGCGGCCCTCCCGCTCGCCGCGATCAACGACGCGACGCCGGACGGCCAGGCGCTGGTCGCCTCCGCGCGCCGCGTGCTGGCCAACCTGGGCAAGGCCGACGCGACCGCGATCGCACCGGCCGACACGAGCGACACGGCGAAAATTTTCGCGAGCAGCTCCGTGAACGGCGACGGCGTCATCCCGCCCGATGCGACCGACGACGCGGCGGTGCAAACGCTGATCAAGGACATTCTCGGCACGGTCGGCGGCGCGGCGGATCGCGCGGGATCGCAGGGCGTCACCCACGAGAAGATCGATGAGTTCTTCAAGCAACTCGCCGCCTACGTCGATTGGGTCGGGAAAAGTTCAGCCAAGGACATCGCCGTGCTCGGCGAGCACACGGATGCGGCGGTCGCGGCGATCCGCGCGGTGCGGGCGAAGGTGGAGGATTATTTCGCCCGCTGCCGGCTCGCGGCCTTCGATGCGCGCGCGATCGGCGCGCTGAACCGCGCCGAGGCGGACTACCTCGCGGTTGCGGCGAAGGATCTGAAGCTCGGGGCGGAGGAGGTCGCCGGCTTCCCGCTCGCGCGCATCGCGCCCGCGCAACCGCTGCCGTTGCTCGAGGGCGTCAATCCCGCGTGGGCGGAAGCACTCGCGACGCTGCATCGCACCGCCGTGGCGCCGGTGCACGGCGCGGACAAACGCTCTCTCACCGAGGAGGAGTGGCGCGCGTTGAGCGCGCAATTCGCGGCCTACGAGACGTGGCTGGGCACGAAGGGCGGCAGCACCGTGGAAAAACTCGGACTGGCGCGGGTGAAGGAAATTCTCGCCGGCGACGGCCGCGCGAAGCTCGCCGCGCTCGTGGCGAAGGACCAGGCGCTCGAGCCGCAGTTCAAGGCGTTGAGCGATGTCGACCGTCTCGTGCACTACTATCGCGACCTGCGCGCGCTGCTGCACAATTTCGTCAACTTCGCGGATTTCTACTCGCGCGACCGCTGGGCGGTTTTCCAGGCCGGCACGCTTTACCTCGACAGCCGCAGCACCGAGCTGTGCGTGCGGGTCGACGGGCCGAGTCCGCTGGCCGCGATGAGCAAGACCTACATCGCCTATTGCACCTGCACGCGGCCGGGGAAATCGATGAACATCGCCGCCTGCTTCACGCAGGGCGACAGCGACTACCTCTTCGTCGGTCGCCACGGCGTATTCTGGGACCGCGCCGGCAACGATTGGGACGCGGTGATCACGAACATCATCGATAGTCCGATCAGCATCCGGCAGGCGTTCTGGTCGCCCTACAAGAAATTCGTGCGCATGGTCGACGAACAGATCGCGAAGCGCGCGGCGGCGGCGGAAGCGGCTTCGTCGACGAAGCTCGCGACGGCGGCCGAGCACACGGCCAACATCGGCAAGGATGCGCATGCCGCTCCGGCGGCGGCGCCCGCGAAGAAAGTCGATGTCGGCACGGTGGCCGCGTTGGGCGTCGCGTTCGGTGCGTTGACGACGGCGTTCGGGTATTTCCTGGGATTCTTCAAGGGCATGCCGCTGTGGCAGCTCCCGCTGGTGATCATCGGCGCGATGCTGCTGATCTCGCTGCCGTCGATGGCGATCGCCTGGATGAAGCTCCGCCAGCGCACGCTCGGGCCGTTGCTCGAGGCGAACGGCTGGGCGGTGAACGGCCGCGTGAAGATCAACATGCCGCTCGGCTCCGCACTGACCGAGATGGCGCGCAAACCGGCGGGGTCGCGCCTGTCGTTCGAGGATCCTTACGAGGACAAGGACGCGGCGCGCCGCAAGCGCCTCGCGATTTTCTGGGTGATCGTCTTCGTGCTCGGCGGCGCGGCGGCGTGGGTGCGCTGGGACGCGATCAAGCACGCGGACGAGCACGGCCAGGCGCGGTATTTCTGGCAGGACCGCTCGGTGCCGGTGCAGACCGAGGCACCGAAAGCGGAAGCGCCGGCGGACGAAAAATCTGCGCCCACGCCGAAGAGCTGAACGATTTGAGCACTTAGGATCGAGGTAGGGCGAACCGTCCTCGGTGAGCCGCGGCTCGGCGGACGCCTCGCCCTACCGCGCGGCGGAGTGGCGCATGATGGGCGACGACGACGGAGCGTCACCCGCCAAGGAGGCGGAGTGGCGCAGGTCGCGTTTGCGTGGTAAGCGTCCGGTCGGCGTCCTCCTAGGCGCGGATGATTGAGCGCGGTAAAGTGGCGGGATGGGAACGATTGTGGCGGAGGTGATTGATGCGGGAGAGCGCGATTCGCGTGGCCGGCGACGGATGTCGGTAGCACAACGCGCCGACTACGTGCGGGCGTATCGCGAGAGCGGCTTGAACCAGATGGCGTTCGCGAAGCGGGAGGGGCTGCGCTACTCGACGTTTGCGCACTGGGTGCAGAAGGCTGCGAAAGGAGAGCTGCGCGTGAGGCCGATGTCGTCACCCCGCGAGGGCGCGATGCAGTTTGCGCAGGTGCAGTTGCCGGCACCAGCAGTGCCGACAACCGCCAGCCTCGAGGTGCGCTTGGCCGACGGCGTGGTCGTGCGCGGCGACGATGTGCAGAAGCTCGCCGTGCTGGTGCGGGCGTTGCGGAGCTGAAGCGATGCTCGCGTTCCCTGCGGCGGTGCGGATCTACGTGGCGGTGCAGCCGGTGGACATGCGCAAGCAGTTTAACGGACTTAATCCCGATGTCGGGATTAAGCCCGTTATCCCGACCTGCCGATAACTCCGAGTCCAGAGGTGAGGCTTACGCAAAACTCCGAGTGGGTGGCGACCGTGGTCGCGTCAATCTTGTCGGGATTATCGAACGGCTTCGAGGAACGCCAGGAG